>JBBATH010000012.1:0-85397 GCA_040398845.1 Candidatus Nanopelagicales bacterium
CTGTGACCTCTGGGTTATGAGCCCAGCGAGCTACCGAGCTGCTCCACCCCGCGTTGCCTTATTGCTTGGTAAACAATACGTGCCCGTGGCGAAATGACCAAATCGGCGCATCCGTCGCCATGACAAAGCGAGACCAACTAGGCCGCTGCACCGGCTTCGGCAGTCGTTGATGGCTTTGGCGCCGGCACCGCAGTGCCTGTCAGCGCAGCCTCAGCAGCCGCAGCCCTTTGCAGGGCGGCTGCAAGCTGCTTTTGGGCGACGTCGTAGGCCGTGAAGTCGCCGGTCGTGAGTGCGAGCCGTCCGGCTTCGTATGCCGCCTGGGCCTGCGCGATCGCGATTGAGAGTTCAATCGCAGGGTCGGTTGACGTCTCAGGAACTATCGGCACCGGAGTTGGGATCGGCGTGATGCCCTCATTGGCCTCATCGGGGATGGGCTCGGGCGTTGCGATCGGCGACGAGCCGAGTACCTTCGCAAGCGCGACAGACAGCGAATCTTCGAGCGCCACATTGGACCCGTATCCGACGAGCACCTTGCGCAGCAGTGGGTAGCCATCGGTCGTCGCTCGCAAGAACACCGGCTCGACATAGAGCAGGCCTCCATTGAATGGGAGCGAGAGCAGGTTGCCGAGATCGACCTCTGAGCCACCGCGGCGCAGCAGGCTCAACTGCGAACTCACGAGTGGATCGGATTCGAAGTTGTTCTGGACCTGCTGCGGTCCTGGGATCGTCGTATTGCTTGGCAACTGCAGGACTCGAATCTTCCCGTAGTCCGCTCCCGGCGCCGAGTCGACGGCCATGAATGCGGCAAGGGTCTGCCGGCGTTGGGGGGCGAAGGTCGTCGTGAGCGAGAAGGCTGGCTCGATCTGGCCCGGCATCTGGAGGGTGAGGTAGTAGGGGGGCTGGAACACCTGAACCGGCGAAACCGTCGGATCGAAGGGCACGATCCACACATCGGTGCCGTTATAGAAGGTCGCTGGATCCGTGACGTGGTAGCGGCTGAGCACGACGCGCTGCACCTTGAAGATGTCCTGCGGGTAGCGAACATGCGCCATGAGGTCATCGGACATTTCGCTCGTCGGCACCACGACCCCGGGGAAGGCCTTCATCCAGGTCTGGAGCACCGGGTCTGTGGGATCCCAGGCGTACAGCGTGACGGTTCCGTCGTAGGCGTCGACGACCGCCTTCACGGCGTTGCGCATGTAGTTGAGCTGGTCCTGCGGGAGCAGTCCTCCGGGGAGGGTTCTGGTCGTCGTCGCATCGCTCGTCGCGTCCGACAGAGACACGCGACTCGAGTAGGGGTAATCGTTCGACGTCGTATAGGCATCAATGATCCACTTGATGCGGCCATCAACGACAACGGGATACGGATCCTGGTCGAGCGTGAGCCAGGGAGCGACCTTTTCGACGCGGGTGAGCGGGTCGCGATCCCAAAGGATGCGCGACTCTGGATTCACGAGATCTGAGAGCAGGATGTTCGTGTCCTGGAACTTCGTCGCGAACAGCAGGCGGTTGAGCGCCGAACCGATGCTCACTCCGCCCGTGCCCTGATACGTATTCGTCTTTTGGCCAGTTGGGCTTGCGTCATCCGGATAGTCGAGTTCGACGGGTGTCGAGCCCTCCGGCGCTCCGACGATGCTGTAGACCGGCGATAGTTCGCCGAAATAGACGCGTGGTTCAACGACGTCGAGCGCACCCGTCGGGGGGATATCGCTCTCGAAGAAGTCTGGCTGCCCGTTTGTGAGCGCGGTGTTGTCGTAGGCCGAGACGAATCCGTAGCCGTGGGTGAAGACCGCGCGGTCGTTGGTCCAGTTGCGCTGGCCCTCCGAGATACCAGCGAGATTGATCTCGCGCACTGCAACAACGGCGCCTCGCTGCTCGCCATTGACCTGATAGCGGTCGACGTCGAGCTTGTTATTGAACGAGTAGTAGCCACGGATCTGCTGAAGTTGGTTATAAGTGGGCGACACGACCGCCGGGTCGAGGAGTCGAATATTCGAGAGCGTTCCCTGGCTCGCGGCGAGGACCTCCTTCGACGGCGGATCGACCGTCCCCGGGTAGTCCTTGATTTCGGCATCCACGATGGCATAGGCGTCGCGGGTGGCATCAATATTACGCTGGATGTAGGGAGTTTCCTTGACAAGCTCACTAGGCCGGACCTGGAACTGCTGCACGATGATCGGGTAGATCGTGCCCACGACGACGCTCGTGAGGATCATCAAGCCGAGGCCGATGATGGGGATCGCCCAGGACTGGCGGAACACGTTCACGATGAACAGCGCCGCCACAATGAGGGCAACGAAGGTAAGAATGTTGAGCGAGGGCAGTACCGCGTTCACATCCGTGTACTTCAGGCCGGTGAAGCCCGTCACGAGGCTCTCGCTCTTGATCGCGAGGCCGAATCGGTCGTACCAGTACGAGACCGCCTTGAGCAGCAAGAGCAGCGCAATGAGGACTGAGAGTTGGATTTGCGCACCCTTCGAGGCGCGGTCGCCCTTCGGCTGCAGCCGAAGTCCCCCGTACAAATACTGAATGACGACCGCCGCGATGATCGCGATGAATAGCAGCGCAAACCCGAAACCGAGGAGGAATCGAATGAAGGGGAGCGTGAACGTGTAGAAAGATAGGTCCAGCCCGAACTGCGGGTCGTTGATCCCGAATGGGGTGGCGTTTCGCCAGAGCAGGTAGGAGCCCCACTCACCTGAGGCAGTGAGACCCGCCAGGAGCCCCATGACAAGGGCTACAGCGAGCATGAGACGAACGCGGTAGGGCTCGATGGAGGCGCGATAGCGCTCAAGGCTCGCTTGCTCGGGGGTCATGCCGCGGAAGGTCGGCCGCGTGCGCCAAGCCCACCACATGATGGAGAAGAGTCCGCCGACCATGAGACCACCGAAACCGACGAACATGACGGCCCGGGTCACGATCTGCGTCGTGAACACCTCCGTCTTGTCGACGGACTCAAACCAGAGTAGGTCGGTGTAATAACCGGTGAAGATTACGAAGGTGATGACGATCACCCCGAGGATGATGAGCGTGGGCAAGAGCACCCCACCACGTCGCTGCATGGTCGCCTGCTGGTCGGTTGCCTCTGGCATCTCAAACGTCACAAATTGAACCTACGCCACCGTTGCCTTTTTCGCATCACCCCCCTGCCGAGCGTGCACAATCCGGGACTTCGCTCAGCCTTCGTTGGCGGGGCAGCCAACCGGGCTGCCTCCGGTCGTCCACGCCTCGATAGCCGTCACGGCCCCAGAGACCGTGCTCACCGCTGCAACCGTGAGGCCATCGGGCACGTGCCCGCTCGCCTCTTCACAGTGCACGGCGGGCATCAAGAACAACTCGGCTCCGTTATTTCGAGCCCCCGCAAGTTTCTGGCGAATACCGCCGATCGGCCCGATCTCACCCTCTGGTGTAATGGTGCCGGTACCCGCGATCGTCCTGCCCTTCGCGAGGTCTTGTGGGCTCAATTTGTCGATGAGGCCGAGGGTGAACATCAGCCCTGCGCTCGGTCCGCCGACATCCTCGAGGGTGAAGTCGATGTTGAAGTCGGGGGCGTAGAAGATGCCCACCCCAATCCCGATGATCGGGAGTGACTCATCGTCAGGATTGGCGATCGACGTCACGGTGAGCCGTTTCGTTTCATCCTTGCCGTCGATGCGCCGGACGACCTCGAATTCGAAACTCGTCCCGATCGGGTTCGAACGAATCGTCTCGACGACCTGTTGGGCCTGGTCAACCTTCACCCCGTCGATGGACAGAATGTGGTCCGTCGGCTCAAAAATGCCCTCGGACGGCGACTCCCCGTACACCGTGGTGACGACCAGTTCCTTATTCACCGGCATCTTTAGGTAGTTGAGGGCCGCTCCGACAGCATCGGATTCCGAGGTGCTGAACATCACCGCCTGACGTCGCTTGACCTCCTCGCCGGACACCTCGTCGGGGTAGATGAGTTCGCGTGGCAACACGGCGTCAGCCGGGTTGAACCATGAGGCCATCGCATCGACAAAGGTCAACCCGCCGCGCGGACCGCCCGACTCCATAACGGTGGTCATCTCAAGGCTGCCGGTCGTCGGGTAGGTCGTCGTGCCTTCGATGGAGATGACGGGCTTGTCATCGACGGTCCCGATCACATTGAAGGTGGGCCCTGGCGCCATCTTCACGAACGGAACCGGCAGCAGGAAGGCGATGGCGAGCAGGACCAGCAGGCTTGAGGCACTGACGATGAGTACTCGGCCCCGCGAAGAAACGCTTCCTGGCGCAGCCGGTTCGGTCACTCGTTGTCCCGGGGGGCGTTGCGGCGCCGAGGTTCGCCCGGCTCCTGCGGCATCGGCCGCTCCATCGCATCGGCCAACCGTCGGAGGTTCGCCATGCCCTTGGTCGCCTCGGTTGGTTTTTCCGGCCGCGCACGGAGCGTCGCCCAGAGCACGGCGATGACGGTCGCGGAGATGGGGAACAACCACCAGATGAGTGCAGACACAAGTCAAGGGTAACCCCGTCACCGATATGCCGGGGCAGCCCCGCCCATTACCGGCGTCGCCTGCCCCGACGAAGCCGAGGCCCCCAGGTCTGTGAGTTTCCGTTCGCCTTCCCCAAGCGAGCGGAAGCCTGTTATCCCGGGGGCTTCGTCATGAGGCAACCTACGGTCCTGCCCCGCCCACGTCAACGAATGACCACCTCGTCGCTTCTTCCATTGTTGACGACGCTGGGGAAAGGCTGTGGATTGAGTCCTGCTGGGTGGGGATGGGCGGTGCACGCTCCTGTGGATGATGCTGGGGGAAACCACCGCTGCTAGGGGAGAACGCCCGAGATCTCCTGTGGATAAGAGAAAATTCTGCGACACGACTACATCTACCCGCGGGTAGCTGCTTCGCACGTACCCGTCACGAAACGGGGATCCGGCCCCCGGAGCCAAGCGGGCTCATCGCCGCCTCAAGGAGCGCCAGCACGCTCCCGTCGAGATCCTCCGGAAGCCCCGTCAGTGGAAACCACCGCAGGTCATCTGACTCGTCGCTTTTCACCGCACATGCATCGGCCCGGACGGTTGCGAGGTATTGGACGTCGAGGTGCTCGCTCATCGTGCCGGCACATGGCACCGGGTGGCGGTCGAGCCGAATCGGGGCCGTACTGATGAGCACGTCGGCTATGCCGCTCTCCTCGATCGCCTCGCGCCGTGCCGCCTCGCGAAGGGACGGGTCATCTGGCTCGCAGTGGCCGCCGAGTTGCAACCAACGGCCCACCTTTGGATGAAGGGTGAGCAGGACCCGCTCCCGGTGCTCATCCATGACAAGAGCACTCGCGGTGAGGTGACCGATCCGACACTCGCGCCACATGGCGTCGTCGTGCTCCGCGAGGAATTGCAGGTACTCCTGGCGAAGCCGAGCCTGACCCTCGTCCGGGGGCAGCCATGATTCGAGCGCCGCGGTTGCGTCAGCCCGCATCGCCTGGCCCGAGGTCCAGCGGTCCACTCGATCGCTCGATAAAGCCGAGGGGATCGGCAAGATCGTCCGCGGCTGGGAGCATGTCGGGGTGCGCCCATAGGGCATCACGGGCCTCGACTCCGCCAGAAGCGCGCACAGCCGCGAAAAGGGTCGCCGCCTCCCGCAGGGCGCGCGGACGCAGATCCATCCCGACCAGGGAGCTGAAGGTCCGCTCGGCCGGGCCTCCCGCCGCACGTCTACGTCGCATCGTCTCTTGAAGCGCCCGGGCCGTCGGGAGTCGCTCGCCAGCCGCGACCGAAACGACATCGTCAACCCAACCCTCGACGAGCGCTAGGAGGGTCTCGAGCCGCGCGATGGCCGCCCGTTGCTCCTCGGTGTCCTGGGGCTGCAGGAGACCTGAGGACATGAGTTCCTGAAGGGCCTGCGGATTCGACAGGTCGACATCCCCCATGACCTCCTGGAGTCGCTGGGGATCGACGCGGACGCCACGCGCGTACTCCTCGATCGCACCGATCATGCGCGCCCGCAACCACGGCACGTGCGCGAATAGCCGCTGGTGCGCCGACTCGCGTAGGGCGAGGTACAGCCGCACATCGTTCGAATCCACCCCGATGCCATTGCCGAGCTCCTCGATGTTGCGTGGGAGCAGTGCGCATGTCGCTGAGGGCAGCAGCGGGATGCCGATATCGCCAGCTCCGACCACCTCCTTTGCCAGCGCGGCGAGGGCCTGTCCTAGCTGCATGCTGAAAGCCGCCGCACCGAGCTGCTGGGCCATCCCAAGCATCGGCTGGAGCATCGACATCATCTCGGCGGGTACCCCACCGGGGAACATGGCGCGGAACTGCTCGGGCAAGGCCGCATTGAGCGCCTCGGAATCCAGGCTCCCCAAATCGGAGGGCTTTGGCATTGCTCCGCCCACAACCTGCTGCATGTGAACGGCGATCGGCTCGACATAGTGCTGCCACATGGGCAGGGTCTGCTCAAGCCATTCGGATCGGCTCCAAGCGAGAGGGGTGCCCGACGTCGCCGGGAGCACCGTGGCCTCGTCAAGCCACACATCCGCAAGGTGCACCGCCTCGACGACCGCGCGCGCCTGGGCATCAGCGACGACCGGGTCGCCGCCACTATCAGGATTGGCGAGCTGTTGGCGTGCGATGTCACGAACCATCTGCCAGTTCACCGGCCCGGTCTCCCCTGACGTGCCAGCGCTCTGGAGAAATGCACCGAGCTGTTGGAGCGCCGCCCCGATGGAGTTCATGTCGAACGGGTTTTGTCCGGCGCCGCCGCTGTTCGGGCTGTTGTTACCCGGGCCGTCGTTTCCCGAGCCGAAACCGAATCCAAAGGGGAGATCGCTCATGAGTCAACGGTAGCCCGACAAACGAAGGCGGGACACCCATGAGGGTGCCCCGCCTGTTCGCTGTCAGCGTGGCTGGTCTTGCCAGCGCGAACACAATGCGTGTCGCGCTGTTAGGCCTTGCCCAGAATCCGGGTCACCTTGGTTCCGCAGGTCGGGCAGATGCCCTTGGCGAAACGACGGCCGTTCGTCTCCTCGACGTGGCCAGTGAACTCACGCTTGGCCTTGCACTTCACGCAGTACGCCTCGCCGGTATAGCTTTCCTCGGCCATGGGGCCCTCCTGACTTACTGGGTCACGCCGCGGAAACCGCGGCCGGTGGCTGATACCACCTCGCCCGCCGAAGCGGGTCGCCCTCACGATAGGGCACGTCAGGGGTCGGATTCCCCATGCACGGTCGTGGCGCGTCGCATTTTGGGCAAAATTTCGGACATTTGGGACATTTCGTTCAAATTTCGCTCAATGAGACCGGGTGCGCCAGAATCATCGCTCGTGACCGACCCCACGATCAGCCTGGATACCAACCGCCTGCTCGCCGACCTCGACACTCTCCTGTCCATGCCATCCCTCGGTGGATCGGCAGCAGAAGTCGACATTCAGCGTCACCTCGCCAAGGAATGGCGGTCAGAAGGCCTTCGCGTCGACGAATGGAACATCGACCTCGAACAGCTCACCGCCGACCAGTCGTTCCCCGGAATGGAGGTCGCCCGAACACACGCCGTCGGGGTCACCGCCACTCTTGCCGGCACCGGCGGCGGCCAAACGTTGCTCATCAACGGTCACACCGATGTCGTACCCCCCGGCGATCGGGGAGCATGGTCCGCCGACCCGTTCACTCCACGCCTCGAGCAACGCGTTGGTGTCGACGTCATCGTCGGACGTGGCGCGTGTGACATGAAGGCGGGCCTCGTCGCCGGCTGGGCCGCGGTCCGCGCCATCGCTGCCAGCGGCATCCGCCTTCGTGGTGACGTCATCATCGCGCCGGTCGTCGGCGAGGAGGACGGCGGACTCGGGACCTTCGCCCTCCTTCGGCACGGAGTCAGCGCCGATATGTGCATTGTTCCTGAGCCCACGAGCCTCGACCTCATTCCCGCCAACGGAGGCGCACTCACCTTCCGGCTCATCGTCCGCGGCGCTGCCACCCATGCATCCCGCCGCACCGAGGGGGTGAGCGCGATCGAGAAGTTCATCCCGGTCATGCAGGCGATCGAGGTCTACGAGGCCGAACGAAACTCCGAGGTCGACCCACTCATGGCGCGCTGGCCGCTCGCCTACCCGATTTCGATCGGAACGGTCCACGCGGGCGACTGGGCCTCCACCGTCCCAGACCTCCTCACCGCAGAGGGCCGCCTCGGCGTCGCCCTCGACGAAAACATCGACGACGCCCGGTCGCGACTCGAGCAGGCCGTCGCCGCCGCCTGCTCACGTGATCCTTGGCTGCGTGACCACCCGGTCGAGGTGCAGTGGTGGGGCGGGCAGTTCGCGTCCGGCCGGACTGACCTCGCCCATCCCGTCATCACCGAACTCGGGGACATCCACCGCGAACTCACCGGCGCAGACCCGCTCATCTACGGCGGCCCCTACGGATCAGACCTGCGTCTCCTGAGCGGCCTCGGCGCAATCCCCACGGTGCAGTACGGACCGGGCGACGCCGCCCGCGCCCACGCGCCCGACGAGTACGTGCCCGTCGACGAGGTCATCACCTGCGCAAGAGCCCTCACTGCCATGATCCTGCGCACCTGCGCCTGAGGCGTCTACCCCAACTCCCCTGTGCATTGCAAGATGCTGTCCACAGGCTCGGTAGGCCACCATCAACCATGACCACGAACCCCAGCCTCGCCGAGCACGCTCCCGGTATCGAACGGCCCGAACTTCGTCGCGACTGTCCCCTCGTCTGGCGTGGCATCGACCGAGTCCAATTCGGCGCTGGCGAGGATGCGCCGCTCCTTGATCGCATGACCCCCGGGTTGGCCCGTTGGCTCATCCGGCTCGACGGCCTGCGAACCTGGGAGCAGATCGACGCTGAGTTCATCTCAGCCGAGCAAGCCGCACGACCTCATGGGGACGAGCCCTCCGCGGTGACGTACGACGAGGCATGCCGAGCCCTGCGAGTTGCCACACGCGCCGGCGCACTCGACGATGCGGCTGCAATGCCGAACCACTGGCGCTGGCTGGCCCTCGTCGACCGCGAGAAGGCCTGGTCAGATCGCGCCGCGGCTGCCCTGACCCTCCGAGACTCACTGCAGGCAAATGACCTGATGGACCGCCGGAATGCGCTCCTCGTCAGCGTCGTCGGAACCGGGCCCCTCGCCCAAGAGATCGCGTCCGCAGTAGCCCTGAGCGGACTCAGCCTCGTTCCACAAGTCGCCACGTCCGCCGATATTCACGTGCTGGCCGACAGCAGCCATCCCAGGATCGTCGACGACATCGACACCCCAGCCCACGAGCATCCCCACCTCGCCACCGGCCTCTACGGAAACACCGGGATCGTCGGCCCACTCGTTGTCCCCGGGTCAACCGCCTGCCTGCGCTGCAGCCACCTTCACGCCGGTGACGCAGACCCTCACTGGCCCGCAGTCTCACTGCAGATCGCCAGCGCCACCAAGCGGCTGCCCGTCCAGCCACGCGACCGGCTCCTCACCCGCCTGGTCGCGACATCGGCAGCCCTGCTCATCCGGCAGTGGGCCGATGACCCAACCGATGTCGAGCGCTGGGCCAACCTCGCAATCGAGATCCGACTCCCCGCCGGGGAGCAGCGCCGGGTGCCGCGGCCCCCTCATCCGCTCTGCGGGTGCCGCTGGCCGGACGCAGGCCGAGCGGCGTCATGACAAACACGGAAGAATAGAAAGGTGGTTGATCTCCCGCGCAATGCCCTCACCCGTGGCGTCAAGATGGCCGCCCTCCCGGTCTCGTACGCCGGCCGGACCGCCCTCGGCTTCGGCAAGCGAGTCGGCGGTAAGTCTGCCGAGGCCGTGACCGCCGAACTTCAGCAGCGCACTGCTGAGCAGATGTTCAAGGTGCTCGGCGAGCTCAAGGGCGGCGCCATGAAGGTTGGACAGGCGCTCAGTGTCTTCGAGGCGGCTCTGCCCGAGGAGTTCGCCGCCCCCTACCGAGCCACCCTCACCAAACTGCAGGACGCTGCCCCTCCCCTCGCAGCCTCAAGCATTCACAAGATCCTCAGCGAGGAGCTCGGCGCGGATTGGCGGTCCAGATTCGCTGAGTTCAACGATGTTCCAGCGGCAGCCGCGTCCATCGGACAAGTCCACAAGGCAACATGGCACGATGGACGGGTCGTCGCCGTCAAGGTCCAATACCCGGGCGCCGACAAGGCCCTCATGGCCGACCTCAACCAACTCGCCCGAATGGGCAAGATGTTTGCCGCCTGGATTCCCGGTATCGAGATCAAGCCACTCATCGACGAACTGCGTGACCGTGTCGCCGAGGAACTCGACTACCTTCGCGAGTCGCAGAACCAACGGACCTACGCGATTGCCTTCGAGGGTGACCCTGACTTCCTCATTCCGCATGTCCTCGCCGCAGCGCCGCACGTCATCATCACCGAGTGGGTCGATGGCACCCCACTGTCAGTGATCATCAATGAAGGAACTCAGGAGCAACGGGATCTCGCCGGGACCCTCCTCGAGCGGTTCCTCCTGTGCGGTCCGGCGCGAGCCGGTCTCTTGCACGCCGATCCGCATCCCGGCAACTTCCGCATGACGCCCGACGGACGCCTGTGCGTTCTCGACTTCGGCGCGGTGGCACACCTGCCCGATGGCCTCCCCCTCGCCATGGGCACCCTGCTGCGCCTCGCCCAGTCGGGCGACGCTGACACCGTGCTCGAAGGCCTGCGCAACGAGGACTTCGTCCGTCCGCACATCGAGATCGACCCCGGGCAGGTCCTGTCCTACCTCGACCCCTTCGTCGAACCAGCACGGCAAGAGACCTTCACGTTCTCCCGCGACTGGATGCGCGGCCAGTTCACCCGGCTCAACGACATCCGCAACCCCGATTTCACCGTCGGGCTCAAGCTGAACCTGCCGCCCTCCTATGCCCTCATTCACCGAGTCTGGCTCGGCACGATTGGCGTGCTGTGCCAGCTAGGAGCCACCGTGCCGATGCGATCCGAACTCGAGCAATGGGCCCCGGGATTCGTCGAACGTCGGTAGCCACACCAGCCACTCGCAACGTCAGGTCACCTTGAGGATTCCAAGCACCGCACTGCCGTAGGCCTCGATCTTTGCCGGCCCAACACCGGGAATCTCCTCGAGCTCCTCGAGCGTCGACGGCACTCGCTCAACGATGGCCATAAGGGTCGCATCGGTGAAGACGAGGTACGCCGGCACCTCGCGAACCTTGGCCTGGCTCAGGCGCCATCGCTTCAATGCCTCCCACCGCTCAATACTGAAGTCACTCGGGCAGGTTCGACACCGGCCGAGCGTACGTTCGGGCGCTGTAACGAGCCCCTTGCCGCAGACCCGGCACTTTGCGGGGCCCTTGCGACGCTGCTCCGTCATTGCCGGTCTCGTCCCGCGGGTGACCGTCGCTCCGAGTGAGCCGCTCAACCCCTTCGGATCACCCGCAACGAGGAACCGACTCGCCGAACGCGAAGACCTACCCCCCGGCTCCCGTGACCTCGCCCACGACACATGCAGGTTGCGCTTGGCGCGCGTGATGCCGACGTAGAACAACCGGCGCTCCTCATCAACATCGACCGGCTCGCTGCTCGATCCCTGGACGTACGGAAGGAGTCGCTCGCTGCAACCAATGATGAATACGGTGTCCCACTCGAGGCCCTTCGCCGAGTGAAGCGATGCCAAGGTCACAGCATCAGCCGTTGGCGCATGCTGCGACTCGGATCGCTGGTCAAGTTCGGCAATGAACCCAGCGACGTCCATGCCGGCATGTTCGTCGGCAAGACCGACAAGAGCGGAAAGCGACTCCCAGCGCTCCCGCACGGCGCCACCGCCCCTTGGCTGTTCTTCGCTCCACCCCGCAGCCCGAAGCACGGTCCTCACCTCGTCACCGATCGGACCGGTCGCCTCGCCGGCACGCGCAGCACCCCTCAGCCTGGTGATGGCCTCGCGAATCTCCGGACGATCGAAGAAGCGCTCGGTACCGCGCATGACCACCGGAATCCCCCTCGCCGACATGGCCGCCTCGAGCTCGGCCGATTGCGCGTTGATTCGGAACAACACCGCGATATCGCGGGCCGACACGCCGCGGTCGAGGTACCCACGCACCCGTGCCGCCACCTGCTCTGCCTCGTTCACGTCGTCGGTGAATGCCTCGACGGTCGGCGTGCCGCCCTGAGCAGCGACCGCCTGAAGTCGCAATGTTGCCTTCGTCGGCGCCTGGGCAACGACAGAGTTCGCGAGGTCCACGATCGGACCGCTGCATCGGTAGCAGTTGATCAGCCGCACCTCGGTGGCACCGGGAAAGGCCTTCGGAAAGTCCAGAAGGTAGGTCGACGTTGCGCCGGTGAAGGAATAGATCGTCTGGCTGACGTCGCCGACGACGCACACATCGTCACGATCGCCGCGCCAGAGGTCAAGGAGTCGATGCTGCAGTGGATTGACGTCCTGAAACTCATCGACCGTGAACCAGCGGTAAGCCTTGCGGACCTCGTCAGCGATGTCCGGCCGCGACTGCAGCGCCCCAACCGTCACGAGCAGTACATCCTCGAAGTCGAGTCTGCCCCGCCGCGTTTTCAGGTCGTCGTAGGCGGCATAGATGCGCGAAACATCGCGCACCTCGATCGACCAGTCACGCCGTGCCATATGCGCACTGGTGAGGATCTCAGCAGGGGTCAACTGCGACACCTTCGCCCACTCGATATCGGCGGACAGATCGCGTAGAACCGGTGCACTCACCGATACCCCGCACGATGCTGCCGCCTCGCCGATGAGCCGAATCTTGCTCGGCAACAGCTCGGGGAAGGGGTCGCTCGAGAGTCGGGGCCAGAAGTAGCGCAGTTGTCGGAGTGCTGCGGCATGGAAGGTGCGCACGGCCACATCGGTGACGCCCAGGGTTCGCAGCCGCGACCGCATCTCACCCGCAGCCCGCGCGGTGAACGTCACCGCAAGGGACCGCCTTGCCTCGTGCTCACCCGTCGCTACCGCGTGGGCGATCCGATGGGTGATTGCCCGGGTCTTCCCCGTCCCTGCACCCGCCAGTACGACGACCGGGCCGGTGAGCGCGGTGGCCACCGCCCGTTGCTCATCGTCGAGTTGCTCGAGAATCACCTCGGCCGAAGGGATCGTCACTGGGGCACGGTAGCGTCAACGCCCATGAAGATGTACACGACCGTGTGGTGCGGCTACTGCCAGCGACTGAAGGCGCAGATGACCCGCGAGGGCATTGCCTTCGAGGAGATAGATATCGAGCACGATCCCGAGGCCGCCGCCCTTGTCGAGGCCGTCAACGGAGGGAACCAAACCGTGCCGACCCTCGTGTTCGACGATGGCAGCGCGGCCACCAACCCTTCGATCGGTCAGGTGAAAGCCAAGCTCGGCCTCACCTGACCGCTCAATCGTCAATTGGCGTCACCACTCGCCGGGCAGCGCCTCTCCATGCCTACCATCCGCGTTGTACCAACGCTCGATGAGCTTGCGTGAAATTGACACGGGCGAGGGCAGCGTCACCTCCCCGCTCTCGCACGCTGCAAGCAGCTCCGCCCGCGAATACCACTGCGCTTCGGCGATCTCCTCGCCATCCACCTTGATCTCCGTCTGGGAGGCCCGCGCCTGGTAGCCGAGCATGAGGGAGCAGGGGAATGGCCACGGCTGGCTCCCTAGGTACTCGACGTCGTCGGGCTCAGGACCGATCACCACACCCGTTTCCTCCGTCAATTCCCTGCGAACCGCAGCCTCCGCCGACTCACCAGCTTCGACGAATCCCGCAAATGTCGACATTCGCCCTACCGGCCAGTTCACGTGTCGGCCGAGCAGCGCTCGGTCATCTTCATCGCGCACGAGAACAATCACGGCAGGGTCCGTCCGCGGAAAGTGCTCGATGCCGTCGGCCTCGCAGCCTAGGGACCAACCGGCATTTCGAATCACGAGCGCGCTTCCGCACGCCGAGCACCAGCGCGTACGCGCCCGCCAGTTGTCAAGTGCTACGGCAGTCACCGTCAGGCCCGCCTCAAGATCCGAAAGTCCGCCACCAATGGTTCGCAATGACGACCATTTGATGTCTGTCGGCAGCGACACATGCTCACGTCCCACCGGATGCGCAGCAAAATAGGCGCGATCATCGGCGCCGAGACCGAGAAATGACAGCCCTGACGGGTCATCGAGTTCCGTGACCGGCGTGAGATGAAGGGCCGGTGCTCCCGTACCTAACGCGACCGCGGTCGCGCTGCCTTCGACCCAGACGACGAGCGAGCGAGGGTCGGCCGTGCGCGAGCGTTGCCAATCTGCGTCGGCACGCAGGTGCGCCGCGCGCTCAATTGCCGCACGTGACAGGAGGAGGTCATCAAGGAGCCGGGGGTTCGTCACATGGCAAGAGTAATTGCGTGACACGATGCCCACGTGAACGTGTTCATTCGGCAGTTGACCGGAGTCCGATTCGTTGCAGCGGCCTGGGTGCTTCTCTACCACCTGCAAGGCCCCCTCGACAGGGTCGGGCTCCTCGACATTCCTGTCCTGCCCGACGTCCTCAACGTCGGGCGCCTCGGCGTGGACCTGTTCTTCGCACTTTCCGGATTCATCCTCACCCACACCTACCTGAGCCGCATGGGGCAGCGCGCACGTCTCCGCGAGACCCTGAATTTCTGGTGGCTGCGTCTCGCGCGCGTCTACCCCGTCCATCTCGTGATGCTCGTCGTCGCCGGTCTCGCACTGTTCGCCCAAGCCAAGGTCACTGGCGACGCACTCGATCGAGACTGGCTGAATCCGCTGGACTTCATCCGCAACCTCCTCCTCATTCAGGAGTGGGGGCCCCAGCCGCAGCGGGGCTGGAACTTTGTGGCGTGGTCGCTCTCCATGGAGTGGCTGGCCTATCTCATCTTCCCGATCCTCATCCTGGTGATCTGGCGCTGCAATAAGCGACTTGGCCTGCCTGTGCTCATCGCCTTGTGGGTCGCCTGCATCGCTCCGCTCATCGGCTATGGCCTGTCGCGAACTGATTCGTATTACACAGACAACTGGGGTTCAACGATCCGAATCCTCACCGAGTTCACCGCCGGTGCCGTGACCTACCTCATCATTCGACGCCTGCTTCCCGAAGGCTCCGACGATCCGAGTCGACGCACACTTCAAGCGGCCAATGCCCTCTCCTGGCTGCTCCCCCTCGCCGTCATATCGGGCGCGGTACTTCTCGCACACCTCGCGATCGCCCAACCACCTGTCAACCTGAATGCATCGGGTGACGCGGAGCCGCTGCCCCCCTACTTCCACCTGCTCCTCGTGCCGTTCCTCATCGCCTGGCTCGGGGCGCTCGCCCTCGCCCGCGGCCGGGTGTCACGCGGCCTCGCCACGAAGACCCTCGTCCTCGGCGGCTTCATCTCGTACTCCCTATACATGACCCACCTTGTGGTATTCGGGCTCTGGCGAGCCGCCATGCGCGCCGCCGGCATCGATGGTGGATTCCTCTACGCCGCGGGGCTCCTCCTGCTCGTCGCTGGTGCCCTCGTGGTTGCCTGGCTCATGTGGCGATTCGTCGAGGAGCCGGCGCGCGAATGGATGCGCGGTCTCGCAGGGGTCCGACGAACGCCGACAGAGGAGGCCGGCGAGGCTATCGCCGAGCGCAGCGGGAGCGGTCCAGACCCGGTCACTCTGCCAAGCACATCCCCATCGCCCTAGTCCAGAGCCCTTCACGGCATCGTGCACAACACCCAAAACCCTAGAGACGCAGACCTCCGGCCAAGACTTCGAGATCGAGGTCTGCCTCTGGTCGGATGAGTTCTCCCGTCGAGACCATAAAGAACCCGGCATCGACATCACTGATCGGCACGTTCTTCAGTTGGGACCAGGCGAGGCAGTAGATCGCCAATTGATACGGGTCAGTTCCACCCGAACCGCCGGTCTTCCAGTCAATGACGTCATAGCGGCCATTCCGCTCGAAGACCGCATCGATACGCCCTCGAACCACTCGCCCGCCGAGGACAAGTGCGAACGGCTCCTCAATTGCGACCGGCGATAGTCCTGCAAAAACCGACAACTCGAATGCGGCCTTCAGCGCAGTGAGTTGCTCATCGCTGGCGATACCATCGTCGCCCGCACCAGGCAGGTCATCTGGGTCGAGGAGTGACTGCTGGCCGTAGCGACTTTCGACCCAGGCATGAAAGGCCGTTCCCCGGCGGGCAGCTGAGGCCGGCTCACGGGGCATCGGTCGAGCAAGATCGATTGCCAGACCCTCCGGGTCCCGCAACGCTCGGATGAGGGCACTGGCCGAAAGCGAGTTCGGGAGCGGGACAACCACATACTCACGATGACGGCGCGCCTCCTCGGCAAGGAGCGACGCTGTGTCAGCGTCCCACCGCTCGATGGTGGAGAGATCCGCGGCCGACAGTCCTGCGGGCGTAAGTTCTCGTTCGTTGCCCGCCATCGCGCTCCGCACCCGGTTCGCGACAGCAGCGATCGCAGCGGAAGATTCAATCGGTGCGGGCCAGCAGAACTCAAGCTCGACCGCGCCAGCAGAAGGATTCGTGGCGTCATCATCAGGCCTCGCGTGCCAAGCCACGATCGTGCCCATGCCGTCAAGGACAGTTTCCCTGATCACCGAGAGGTACGGCTCGGGGCCGCGCAGCGTTGACTGGGTCGGCCCCCACCAGTGCCCCGTGACGATAAGCGTGCGCTCCGCCCGAGTGAGGGCCACGTAGGCGAGTCGTTCATCGTCAGCCGTCTTGAGATCCGCAAGGAGTGCTTTGTACGCCTTGTACTCCTTGTCCCGCGGCGACTCGTCGGGGTTCGGAAACGAATCGAGTTCGTCGTTGGTGTCAGCCCGCAAGGCCCAGGGCACGGTCGCAGCGGATGTCGGCCACTCCGAGCGCGCGGGGGCCCCGGGGAAGGCAGACCGCGCGACCGATGGCACGAACACATGCGGGAACTCAAGACCCTTTGCCTTGTGGATGGTCATGAGTTGGACTGCATTTCCCAACACTGCCAAGTCGAGCGGAAGTTCGACGTCGAATCGCTCAGCATCCCGCAACCGGCCAAGGAAGGCCCCGAGGGACGAGGTCCCATCGAAATCGGTGAAGTCGGCCGCAAGATCAAGGAATGATGACCACGCGTACTGCTGCTGCTCTGCCTCAGCCGCCAACGTGCACTCCACGTCCAACCCGGTGACCCGACCGATCCGCGCGATCAGCTCGGTCATCGGCTCCCCGAGGTGGCGCCGCAGTTCCCGGATCTCATCGGCAAATTCGGTAAGGCGCCGCAAGGCATCGGGTGAGTAGCGGCCCGGGTTGCCGAGATCGAACAGGGCATCACTCAGCGAGACCGACTCAACCGGGTCGGCACCCGCCACCGCCTCGTCAAGGGCATCCTCCACATCGTCGGTTTCGAATCGGTGGCCACCTCCAGCGAGTTCGGCGGCGCGCGCACCCAATGCCGCAATGTCACGCAGACCCAGACGCAGACGCGGTCCGGCAAGCATGCGAACCAACTCTGGATTCGCGATTGGGTTGTGCAGAATCTCTAGCATGCTTCGCAACTCGACGACGACCGGCTGTCGCAAAAGGCCTGCCGCACCGTAGAGCTGAGTGGGAACACCCGCCGCACGAAGGAGGCGATCAAACTCTGCGAGATCCTTGCCCGTCGCTGCCAGAATGGCGATGTCGCTCCACTGATCATCGGCGAACGATGACTCCACCCGCGACCGCCAGCCGGCAATCTGATCGACCACCCAGTCCTTTTCCGCGGCGGCTGTCTCGAAGAGTCCCACTCGGACGTCGCCGGTCCCCTTGATATCTATATCGCCCGCCTTGAGTCGATCAAGGCCCGCGTGACGGCTGCGCAGGCCGCGCGAGAGATCATTCGCGACATCGAGGATGCTCGGACCCGATCTGCGGTTGAACGTCAGTGCATAGCGAGCGGAGGACTCAGCCACCCCGGATCGCCTGACTGGGAAGTGCTGTGGGAACCGCTCGATGTTGTCAACGCTCGCCCCGCGCCAACCATAGATCGCCTGACACGGATCACCCACTGCTGTCACCGGATGCCCATCGCTGAATAGGGCTTGGAGCAGATGCCGCTGGGCGATCGAGGTGTCCTGGTACTCGTCAAGGAGCACGACCCCATGCCTGGCACGGACCGCCGCGGCGACCTCAGGAAACCCGCGAACGATCTCGAGGGCCAGTCTCGTCTGGTCAGTGAAGTCAAGGAGATCGCGGGATTGCTTTTCCGCACGCCATTCTGTGACGAGCATCGCGAGCACGCGCCTCGCACGCGCCGTCGCACGCATGCTGACCCCGATTTTCTGCAGCGACCCATGTGCATCGAGCTCGGCGATGAGTGCGTCGTCAAACTCAATGACCGCAGATGGGGCAATGTCGAGCTCACTCAATTGATCGTCGAGTTCGAGAACCTCGCTCGTCAGAGAAATCGGCGAGGCGCCGAGGCCAGCGAGCGGCAACGATGTGCGGCACACAACCCGGTATGCAAGCTGATGCCGAGCACCGGCGCCCAGGATCTGCGCTCCAGGTTCACGCCCCAGGCGAATGCAATGCTCGCTCAATAGTCGGGCCGCGAAAGCGTTGTAGGTGAGCACCTGCGGCTCCCCCTGCACCTCCTCCTCATCATCAGCCACCCCCACTGGTCCAGGGAGGTCGATATCCAAGAAGCGAGCCATCGGGTCAGGCATGAGACCGGCCCGCTCAAGGCTGCGCATGCCCGTACGCATTGATCCGAGCAACTGCGCCGCCGCCTTTGTGGTGAAGGTGAGACCAATGACCGCATCCGGTCGCACCATTCCGCTGCCCACCAGCCACGCGATCCGAACCGCCATCGAAGTGGTCTTCCCCGAGCCTGCGCCCGCCACGACAACGGCTGGCTCGAGTGGGGCCGACACGACGTCCCATTGCTCATCGCTCAGCTGAAAGCCGATCGCTCGATCCAGATCAGCCCGACTGATCTGCTGCCCGTGGCCCATCACACCACCACCTGCTCACCCTGACGTTGGGACGGGCACACGAGTTGGTACGCGCAGAATCGGCATCCTGAGTTGGGCTTCGCCACGAATCCCTCACCCCGGAGGAGTTCTGCCGCCTCACCCAACTCAATCTCGACCCAGGTTGGGGATTCGGAAGCGAGCGGTTCTTGGAACTGCACCTTCGGATCTGCAGCACCCGCGGTGGCCGGCACACGCAACTGCACGAGGGCAGCGCCACCCACCTGCGCACCATTGGCGCGGAGAAGCAGTTGGTACACGCCGAGTTGTGCATGCGACCCAACGGTGGTGTCAGAAGCGGGCTTGCGGATGTTCTTGAGGTCGATCGCGACCGTGCGACCTGCACTGTCCTGCTCGATGCGGTCGAGGAACCCCCGCAATCGCACGGCCTCTGATCCACCTCCCGTTGTGGGCACGGAGATCTCGGCTCGGTACTCACGCTCGGTCCCAAGGAGGACACGATCGCCACGCAGGTGGTACACAAGAAAGCGCGACAAAGCGTCCCGGGCCTCGGCTCGTTCACTCGCTGACTGCCATGATGCCTCGAATCGAAGATCGCGCCACACTCGGTCAACGAGGGCGTCCATGCTCTCGAGTTCGGCGGGGACCTCACCCTTGGCCACGTAGTCGGCAACCGCGTGGATGACACTGCCGAACTTCGTCGATGACGGCCTTGGGACATCGGCATGGGCGTCGTGCTCGAGAAACCACTTCAACGGACAGGTGAGGATCGACTCAAGCCCGCTGCCCGAGAGCGTGATCGGCGTATCGGATGGTCGCAGGGGCCGCTCGTTCACAGTTTCGTCGCGCACCCCCCACCAGTGGTCGGGGTCGGCCACCCGCACCAGTGGCTCACCTTGGTCACCAGTCGCGTTCGCGAGTTTCGCCAGCCTCTCGATCGCTGCGCTGCGCAGGCCCTCCGAGGCACTCGGGTCTGCTGCGACGACTCGCAGGTGAGCCACGAGGCCATGGGTCGACGCAGCGAACGCCGGCCGGCCGTGGATTCGATCCGGCTCGATGCCTAGGTCATCGACGAACCGACTCGGCTGGAGGCCGCCACCGGAATCCGAGGCGAGGCTGGCAACGGTGACTCGACGCCGAGCCCGGGTAAGGGCCACAAAGAAGAGTCGGCGCTCCTCAGCGAGCAGGTCAGCGGGTCGTACGGATTCACCAACACCGGCGCGGGTAAGTCGATCTGGTTCGAGCACCGACCCTCGGGTGCGAAGGTCCGGCCAGACACCCTCCTCCGCCCCCACGATCCAGCAGGCATCCCACTCCAAGCCCTTGGCTCGGTGGGCGGTGATGATCCGAACGGCGTCGATGCTGATCGATCGCTCGGCGATCGGCTCCGCAGGAATCTGCTGGTCACGAAGGGACACCAAGAGATTCTTCATGCCGACGAACCCTCGAAATCGCGCCGACGAGCGCTCGGCCGTCTCGAACAGGGCGAGCACGGCATCGATGTTGTGATGAGCCGAGGACGAACCGCCAAGTGCTGCCTGACGAAGTCGTTCCGGCCAACTGTGAAGGGTCGACCCGCCGACCCTTCCTGACCACAGTGTCCAGAGCACTTCGGCGGGCGAGGCGCCCCGCGCAACCTGCTCACTGGCGGCCTGGATGAGCAGTCGTATGCGATCAACACTCGCGAACAACCCTGAATCCTGGTCGTCACGCTCGACCGCGAAAGTGCCCCGAAGAAGATCTCGGATGAGTTCATCCGAGGAAACTGGCGTGACCGATGGATCCGTTTCGCGAGCCTGGTTGCGGAGGAGTCTGCCCAGTCTTCTGAGTTGCCATGAGTCGAGGTCGCCGAGTGGCGGACGCAGGAGGTCAATCGCCGCCGCAGCGCTCATATGGCCCGGATCGCAGGCGACCTCAAGCGCGCTCAGAAGAACGGCCACTGCCGGTTCGAGCCTCAGCGGTATCTCATCGGCGGCAACCGCGGCTGGGACCCCCGCTTGGGTCATCGCCCGCTGCACGAGCGGAATCGACTGGGAGGACCGAACGATGACCGCCATGCTCGACCAGGCACGGCCCTCACGTAGGTGGGCGTACTGAACCTGCTGGGCAATGTGCGCCGCGCGTGTCGAATCGGTATCAAAACAGCCAACGACAACCTCCCCCTCACATGACGGATCGCACACCGGGTTGCGGTGCGCATTGGCGGTTGCAGCTTCGAGTTGGCGCAGAGGCCGCTTTCCAATGACCAGGGATGCCGCTTCGCTGATTTCGGAGCCGAATCGCCTCGTCCGGCGCAGTACGACAATAGAAGCGGGCACACCGCCGGCGGCGCGGAACCGGTGGGGGAAGTCGAAGATACCGGTGACGTCGGCCCCACGGAATGCGAAGATCGACTGATCTGGATCGCCGACCGCGACGATGGAGGTCCGCGGACCCACGAGGGCCTCGAGCAAGGCCACCTGAAGCGGATCGGTGTCCTGGTATTCATCGACGAACACCGCCCGGAACTGGCCATGCAGGGCGAGGCGGCCCTGCGGTGACCTGGCCCAGATCACCGCGCGATGGAGGAGTTCTGCATAGTCCACAACATTCTCAAGGACCATGACCTCGCTCTCCTGCCGGGCGAGGACCCCGAGGGCCTCCCACGCGGGCCGACCCGACTTGGCGCCGATGCGCTGCAGTTGAAGCGGTTCGAGTCCGAGTTCCTTCGCCCGAGCAAGAACCGCACGCACCTCATTCGCTAGCCCGAGCGTGTGCAAGGCCCCTGATAGGTCCTCCGGCCACACGACAGCGCCATCCTCAACCGCCCCGAGAAGGAGGTCGCGAATCCGAACATCCTCCTCCGCTCCGGAGAGCAGTCTGGGCGGCTCCCGGTATTCCTCCTGCGTGCCATTCTGCAGCGTGAGGCCATAGGCAAACGAATGGAAGGTCGCCACGGTCGGCAACAAGCCGCCTCCGAGTCGGGTGACAATCCGATCGCGCAACTCTCCGGCAGCGCGCTTTCCAAAGGTCAATGCGAGGACGGACGACGCCGGGAGCGGATGAGCCGGATCATTGATCCGCGCGGCGATGGCCTCCACGATGGTCGTTGTCTTCCCGGTGCCGGGTCCGGCAAGCACGAGGAGGGGTCCAACCCGATGATCGACGACCCGCTGCTGCTCCTCATCGAGTCTCGGCGCCGCAGTGGTTGGCAGCGGCGACGCGTCGAGCCGAAACGACATGGGCGCTCCCCGTGTTTGCATAGGACATGAGTACCAGCAACGTCTGACAAGATGCTCTGGTGACCTCCGGGGAGAGTAGATCTGGGTTCGAGGCAGCCGCCCGTTCCCCTGCTCCCGCGCCCGACGCACTTCTGGGCGCCGACGAATTCCCTCGGCGCGTTCGTCGCCCGCTCGATCTCGCCCGGTTCACCGCGTCGATCATTCTCACCGCGAGCATTGTCCTCATCGCCTGGTTCGCGACGAGCACAACCGAAGGCATCGGCAATGACCTCTCCACCGGTGCACAGCTTCTTCCAAGCCTCATCGTCCTAGCCCTGAACATCATCGGAGGCATCGGGACCCTCGGGTTGCCAATCGCCGCGTCGATCGCCCTCGTGGCCCGCCGGAGGATTCGACAGCTCTTTGACGCCCTCGTCGCGCTGCTCGTCACGATCGTCGCGCTCACCATTGCCACAAACGTCATCTCCCTTGTCGACTCTCCCCGACTCCTCGCAGCCCTCGCCGGATCAGCGAGCAGTAGCAGCATGGCTACGGCGCCGATTCTCGGCGGCCTGATCGCCTTCATCACGGTGGCGCGACTCATGGGCCGGCGACCCTGGAACATCCTCAGCCTTTTGGTGATCGGCTCGCTCGTCACGGTCACGTTCCTGAACTCAGGGATCGCGCTCGCGGGCATCGGAGTCTCACTGTCAATCGGCTGGGCCTTCGGGCTCATCTGCCGTTATGTGCTTGGCACCCCAACCACCCGGCCTAGCTCCGCGGAGATTGTCGCTGCCCTCACCCGTGGCGGGTTCACCATCGCAGCTCTGTCCGCAGAAGTTACCACCAGCCAAGGCCGTCGCTATCGAGCGGACACATCCTCGGGCCAACAGATGCGCGTCGCTGTGCTCGACCGCGACCTTGAGGGCGCGGGCCTCGTCAGTTCGTTCTGGACCGCATTGCGCCTTCGAAGCGAGACAGGCGGGGGCGCATTCAATATGCGACGGTCGCTTGACCATACGGCACTCATGTCCTACGCAGGAGCGGCCGCGGGAGCCCCGATGCCGCGACTCCTTCTCGCATCCGAGGTTGGTCCCGATTCCAGTCTCCTAGCCTTCGAGGACGTCGAGGGCACGGTCTTCTCAGATGCCACCGATCTCACCGACACCGATCTCGATGATGCCTGGCGTGCCGTGAAGATCCTGCACGACCACCAGATCAGCCACCGGCGACTCTCGGCCGATCACCTCATCAGGGCGACCGGCGGCGGGGTGCAGATCATCGGATACGACGGGGGAACCGTTGCCGCTGGCGACGTTTCGATGCGCATCGATCTCGCCGAGCTGCTATGCACGCTCGCCCTTATAGTGGGCGTCGAGCGGTCGGTAGCGTCCGGGCAGCTGGTCCTCGGCGAGAGCGGCCTCTTGCGCGCCTTGCCCACCCTTCAGTCGGTTGCTCTCTCCTCGGCCACTCGTCGAGCCATGCGCAAGAACAAGCAACTCATGGTGAACCTGAGGGATGTCCTGCTCGAGAGTCGACCGGGTGAGCCCGTCGAGCAGATTCGCCTCGAACGCGTGAAACTTCGCACGCTCGTCATGATCCTTGTTGGGTCCATTGCCGGCTACGTCCTGCTCTCCCAACTTGCCCAGGTCGATCTTGCGACGCTCATCACCTCCGCGAACGGCTGGTGGGTCCTTGCCGCCCTTGTCCTGAGCCTCATCACTTACGTGGGTGCGGCGTGGTCGCTCTCGGGCTTCGTCCCGGAACGGCTCAGGCTCCATCGAACGATCCTGGCGCAGCTCGCAGGCGACTTCGCAACCTTGGTCTCGCCACCAACCCTCGGTGCGGTCGCCATCAACATGCGCTTTCTCCAGCGGGCCGGTCTCCACCCTGCGCTCGCAGCCGCCTCGGTCGGGGTGTCACAGGTTATGGCCTTCGTCTTCCACATCCTCCTGCTCTTCGCTTTTGGCATCGCTGCCGGGACCCAGCACGATTTCACCTTCAATCCCCCTCGCCTCGTCGTCATCGCCATCGCCGCAATCGCAGTGATCGCCCTCGCACTGCTCGCCGTTCCTAGGATCCGTCGCCTCATCACCGACCGCGTGCGTCCAACGCTGCGCGAGGTCGTGCCCAGGCTTGTCACGCTGGCGCAGCGACCATACAAGTTGCTCGAGGGCATTGGTGGAATCCTTATCCTCAACCTCGCCTACATCGGCGTCCTCATCGCTTGCGTTCACGCATTTGGGGGCGAGTTGAGCATCGCCGTCATCGCGGTCGTGTACCTCGCCGGAGCCACCATCGGCCAGGCTGCACCAACCCCCGGCGGACTCGGCGCCGTCGAGGCGGCACTTTCCGCCGGCCTCACTGCAGCAGGGCTCGACGGCGGCGTGGCAGTGTCGGCCGTGCTCCTCTACCGACTCGTGACCTTCTGGCTGCCGACCCTGCCGGGCTACTGGTCCTTCAATTGGCTCACAAAGAGGGGCGCGCTGTAGCGCCGCAAAAGACTCACCCGCCCCGGGAGTGCATGAGCACTTACGCAGCGGCACAATGCAGGCATGAGCGAATCAACGAGTCAAGCAAGTAGCGAATCCGTCACCATCACGGTCGGAGCCGATGGGCCTCTTGAGGTCTCCGGGCCGGTCGAGATCGTCGCCGCCGACGGAACGGTCCTGCGCGAGACGAGCAAGGCCTATCTATGCCGTTGCGGTCACTCCGCCAACAAGCCCTTCTGCGATGGCGCCCACAAGCGCGAGGGGTTTGTCGACGCAGGTCTCGGCGGATAACGCCCCGCTGCCCCTCCCCCCCGCTGAACGTGCTCGTTACTGTCGTGATTTTCGCCAAATTGGCTGACTTCACGACAGTAATGAGCAGGTGCGCGGGGTCGAGGCCTGTGGACAAAGGTTTTGTCGGGAGTGACGTGTGGCAGGCATGATTCCCACATGCCCGATCCCCGGCGTATTGCCTCGACGTCGCAGGCGATCACCCGCCTCGGCTCATTTGGGCCGATCACGCGAGGCGCCGCATTTTCGCACGGGCTCACCGAGGGTCAGGTGCGCGCGGCGCTTGCGGCCGGCAGTCTCGTCACCGTTCAGCCAGGCACCCTGCTGCCTCGGCAGGTTTGGCTCGAGTCGAACGAATCCGGCCGACATTTCCTCGCACTCGAATCGGCCCTACTCAGGCATCCATCGGCTATCGCCAGTCATCGATCCGCGGCGCTACTCCTGCAACTGCCGTGGAACGACAGCCCAGTAGGCACCTACCTCGACTCCACACTCGGTTACGTCCCGATCGTCGAGATCACCCAGCCCGGCGTCGGACGCCGCCAGCCTCGACTACGCCTGTATTCCGGGATCGTGCCTGATGATCAGCGAGCGCACTCACTTGGAATGCCGGGGACCTCGACCGGACGGACGGTCTTGGATCTGGCCCTGCAGATGCGGTCACCACAGGCCATCGCCATCCTTGACGTCGGACTCCGCCGGCTCACTCTTGAGGCCAATCGTGGCGTCGACGCGCGTCAGGCAGCCCAATCGATAGTGGCGCGCGCCGCCGCTACTGCTCATCTCGCCCAGATTCTGGGTGAGATGAGTGGGCGACGCGGGGTTGTCGGGCTGTCACGACTCCTCCCGTTTGCTGAGCCGGCGTCCGAATCGCACCTCGAATCCCTCTCGCGGTGGCAAATGCACCGAGGTCACGTGCCCCCGCCGCGCTGCGGAGTACCAGTGACGGGTGACGACGGCAAGACCTACTGGGCGGATTTTCTCTGGCCAGATGCCAAGGTCATCGGGGAGGCCGATGGAGAGGCGAAGTATGCGTGCCGTGACGATCTGATCGCTGAGAAGCGGCGGCAGGCTTGCCTTGAGCGCGCCGGCTGGGACGTCATTCGCTGGAACTGGTTCGATGCCGTTATCCAGCCGGCCATCATGGTGGGCCGCATCAATGAGGCCCTCGGCCGTCGTCCCCGCCGTCGAGGCCGCTCATGAGTCCCCGAACCCCACCGGCATGCACGCTACTGTCGCGAAAACGCCAAAAACGCTTGATTGCGCGACAGTAATGCGCAGGTTCAGGTCAGCGGGTTGGGGCGCCGGTCAGTAGGTCGGCTTCTGGGGCTCGATCTGATTCACCCAGGCCAGGACCCCACCGCCCACGTGCACCGCGTCGGTGAACCCGGCACCCTTAACGACGGCCAGCGCCTCGGCCGAGCGTCCCCCTACCTTGCAGGTCAAGATGACCCGTTTGTCTGTCGGAAGGTCGGCGAGCGCGGATCCGTCCAAGAACTTGCCCTTGGGGATGAGTATCGCCCCCGGGATTTGCACAATCTCGAACTCACCCGGCTCGCGGACATCGATGAGCACGAAGTCATCCTCACCGCGGTCGCGGGCGTCGAGCAGCACCTTGAGATCCTTCACCGAAATCGTCGAATCCATCGCCGCCTCGGCCGCCTCAACCGAGATCGAGCCACAAAACGCCTCGTAGTCGATGAGTTCGGTGACGGTCGGATGATCGCTGCATACCGCGCAGTTCGGGTCCTTGCGAATCTTCACCTGGCGGTACGTCATCTCAAGCGCGTCGTAGATCATCAGTCGCCCGAGGAGTGGCTCGCCGATTCCTGCGAGCAGCTTGATCGCCTCGGTCACCTGAATCGACCCGATCGACGCGCACAGGACGCCGAGTACCCCGCCCTCGGCGCAGCTCGGCACCATGCCGGGTGGCGGGGGCTCCGGGTAGAGGCAGCGGTAGCAGGGGCCGACCTCGGCCCAGAACACGCTCGCCTGCCCATCGAACCGGTAGATCGAGCCCCAGACATAGGGCTTCTTGAGCAGCACACACGCGTCATTCACAAGGTAGCGGGTGGCGAAGTTGTCGGTGCCGTCGACAATGAGGTCGTACTGCGCGAAGAGATCCATGACGTTGCTCGAGTCGAGCCGCACCTCGTGAACGTTCACGTGCACGAGGGGGTTAATCTCGCGGACGCTGTCGCGTGCGCTCTCTGCCTTCGATCGTCCGATATCGCTCTGACCATGAATGATCTGGCGCTGCAGATTGGATTCGTCGACAGTGTCAAATTCGACGATTCCGAGTGTGCCAACCCCTGCCGCGGCAAGGTACATGAGGGCTGGGCTACCGAGGCCCCCCGCGCCGACGCAGAGCACCCTTGCGTTCTTCAGCCGTTTTTGACCGGCCATTCCGACATCGGGGATGATGAGATGGCGGCTGTAGCGCCGGACCTCATCGACGGTCAGTTCAGCGGCGGGCTCCACAAGGGGAGGCAGGCTCACGGTTCACTCCAGTGTCAGGGCCGGTGTAGCGGGGTGTCCCAGATCGGACGTCGCAGGATGTAAAGCAGACCTGATCATGCTAACCGCCGGGGCTCGATCGGCATTCCTCGCGTCCTCCACCTGCACAAGCTTCGCAACAGTTCAACCCGTCAACCTGCGAAGGCGGAAGGCCTAGTCAAGGGTCGATGCCGCACCTTGAGCAACGAGATTGCGCAGCACCCGAAGGGCCACCGACAAGGTGGCGAGATCGACATTCTCGGTGCTCGCTATCTCGTCGAGAGTCGCCCTCGCCCGTCCGAGTCCGGCAGCGTGTGCCTGCTCCCACTGCAGGATTCGATCACTCGGGTCCAGGCTGGGGTCCGTCGCGCGGCTCACCCTCGCAGTGAGGCCGGCGATCACTCCGTAGAGGTCGCTCCTCAGCGCCTGACGCGCAAGCGCGCCCCAGCGGTCGCCCCGGGGTAGCGCCGTGATGCGCATGAGCGTTTGGTCGACGTCGTAGCGTTCGGAGATCGCGAAGTAGAGCGGTACGAGACTTGCGGGGGCCTCCCCAGTGCGGACGGCAATCTCCCCGATGTCGAGAAGGGCGAAGACGTCGAGCGCCTGTGACGCCCGCTCGGCCAGCTCTAGCGGAGCGCCGAGCTCCACGAAGTGCGCCCGGGAAAGCTCAAGTCGCTCCGCCTCCGCGCCGCGCAGTACATCGGGAATCTGATCCGCAAACTCTCGGACCACCGATTCGAATCCCCTGATCTGCGCGGCGACATCGAGGTCACTGCCGCGAGTTTGGAGGAGCCACCGGGTGCCTCGGTCAAGGAGTCGTCGGGTCTCGAGGTGGAGAGCGTCCTGCACTGCCGACGGCACGAGGTTGTCCTGGGCGTTGATGTCGTCCCACATCCGCTGGATGTCGAACACCTCAAGCGCCACCGTCGCGGCCTTCACGACCTCGACGGCCGAGGCCCCGGTTTCCTCCATCGCGCGGAAGGCGAAGGTGATTCCACCTACGTTGAGGAGTTGGTTGCAGGTGACGGTACTGATGATCTCTACGCGGAGCGGGTGATCCCAAAGCGATTCGCCGAATCGGTCGGCGAGGGGGGCCGGAAAGTAGCGACGGAGCATCACCTCGAACCACGGATCCTCGCCGAGTCCCCCGGCGGTGAGGGCCGCAGTGAGTGAAATCTTCGCGTACGCAAGGAGCACGGCGAGTTCCGGCGAGGTCAGTCCCTGGGCAGCCGCGCCACGGACCCTGAGTTCCTCGTCGTCCGGGAGAAATTCAAGGGCTCGGTTGAGCAACCCCTGTCGCTCGAGATCGCGGATCATGCGTTGATGCACGGTGATGAGGTTCGGCGCTCCGGCTCGCGCAATACCGAGCACTACGTTTTGGGCGTAGTTGTCGTCGAGCACCTGTTCGCCGACCGCCTCGGTCATCTCGGCAAGAAGGGCATTGCGGTCGTCCATCGACATCGTGCCTGCGGTGACGAACTTGTCGAGGAGAATCTTGATATTCACCTCATGGTCAGACGTGTCGACGCCAGCCGAGTTGTCGATCGCGTCGGTGGACAAGCGCACCCCGGCCAGGGCCGCCTCGACCCGGCCGAGCTGAGTCAGTCCAAGATTTCCGCCCTCCCCCACCACCAGGCAGCGAAGATCCCCTCCGTTGACCCGGATGGCGTCATTGCTCTTGTCGCCAACATCGGCATTCGATTGGGTTTGGGCCTTGACGTAGGTGCCGATACCGCCGTTCCAGAGCAGGTCCACCGGCGCGACGAGGATCGCCCGGATCACGTCGGCCGGCGTGAGTGGACCTGTCGACTCCGGCAGGCCCAGCGCATTCAGTGCCTCAGCTGAAAGCTCTATCGCCTTCGCGGCCCGCGAGAATACCCCTCCGCCCCGCGAGAGAAGCCCGATCTCGTAATCCGCCCAGCTTGAGCGCGGCAGGTCAAACAGCCTGCGCCGCTCCCGGAACGAGGCAGCCTCATCCGGATTCGGATCGATGAAGATGTCGCGATGGTCGAATGCCGCGACGAGTCGGATGTGCTCACTCAGCAGCATTCCGTTGCCGAACACGTCACCGCTCATGTCACCGATCCCCACCACAGTGAACGGCACGCGCTGAATGTCACGTCCGAGATCGCGGAAATGCCGCTTGACCGACTCCCATGCTCCCCGGGCCGTGATGCCCATCGCCTTGTGGTCGTACCCCACCGATCCACCGGATGCAAAGGCGTCTCCGAGCCAGAACCCGTACTCGGCAGAGATGCCGTTCGCGAGATCGGAAAACGTGGCCGTCCCTTTGTCCGCAGCCACGACGAGGTACGAGTCGTCACCATCCCGGCGAACGACGCCCGGGGGTGGGACGATGCTCCCGCCAACACGGTTGTCCGTGACGTCGAGAAGCGCAGACACGAATTCACGATATGCGCGCTTGCCCTCGGACAACCAACCGTCGCGATCAACCGATGGATCGGGTAGGCCGCGGGCAAAGAACCCTCCCTTGGCCCCGACCGGCACAATGACTGCGTTCTTCACCTCCTGAGCCTTGACGAGTCCGAGCACCTCCGTCCGGAAGTCCTCCGGTCGATCGCTCCATCGCAGACCGCCCCGGGCAACGGCACCGAACCTCATGTGCACGCCCTCAACCCTCGGGGAGTACACCCAGATCTCGAACAGCGGTCGAGGAAGGGGCATATCCGGGATCGCGCGCGGATCAAGTTTGAAGGCGAGGGCCTGGCACGCCTCACGACCACCTGCAAAGTAGTTCGTTCGAAGGGTTGCGCGGATCGCAGCAAGAAATGCTCGAAAAATGCGGTCGTGGTCGAGGCTGAGGACAGACTCAAGCTGGGCTTCAATCCTCTCAGCGAGGCTGGATGCAGCTCCTTCGCGGCCGGCTCCGTCGAGCCCAAGCTGGGGGTCGAACTGCGTCTCGAAGAGCAGGACGAGCAGTCGCACGATCGCGGGATTTCCCGTCATGACCCGCTGGATGTATTCCTGACCGAAGGAGGATCCAATTTGCCTGAGATAGCGCGAGTAAGCGCGGACGATTACCGCCTGCTGCCACGTAAGGCCGGCCCGGACCACGAGGGTGTTGAACGGATCCGTCTCGCACTCACCGAACCAAGCGGCATGGAAAGCCTCGGTCGCCCGGCCCGGCAGCGAATCACGCTCCTCCACTGAGCTCTCCGGGAGGAGCAGTCCGAAGTCCAAGACCCACGCGGGTGCACCGGCAGCTCGATCGATTACGTACGGGTGCTCGTCGAGCACCTCGACCCCCATCACCTGCAGTGTCGGGAGGATTCGAGACAAGGACATGGCAGAACCGACCCGGATTACCTTGAATCGCGTTCGGTTTGCATCGTCGCCATGATGGTCATACCACTCAAGTGCAAGTTCGGACGGCTGAAGCCTCTCGATTGTCCGGGCATCCTTTACGGCGATAGGAGCCCGGAACTCCTCCTTGTAACCCTCAGGGAAGGCGGCCGCATACTCCGCAAGGAAGGCCGGTGCCTCGGTCTCGCCGACTGCCGCGACCGCCGCCTCCGTGAACAGGTCCTCCCAACTCTGGGTGGCCTGCGCCAGCATGCCCTCGAGCTCAGCATGATCAACATGCGGTACCGACGCACCCGGCTCAAGATGAACAACGTAGTGGAGTCGGGCCAGAACCGACTCAGTGACAAGTGCCGTGTAGTCGACGGACACCCCGCCGAATACCTCGCGCAGCAGCCCTTCAACCCGAAGTCGCACCGGAGTCGTGTAGCGGTCGCGTGGCAGGTAGACGATGCACGACACGAATCGTCCGTAGTCGTCAACCCGCATATAGAGCTTCGTCTGACGACGCTCAAGCAGGTGCATCACGGACTCAGCCACCTCGATGAGCTGATCCGCGTGAGTCTGGAATAGCTCGTCCCGTGGATAGGTCTCGAGGAACTGCCGCAGGTCCTTTGCACTGTGCGACCCGGGAACGAGGCCCAGACTGTCAGTGACCCGATGGACGAGCTCGCGAAGAACGGGGATCTCGGTGACACTTTCGTTATAGGCGGAAGCAGTGAACAGTCCGAGGAACCGACGCTCGCCGATCACTTCGCCGAGATCATCGAACATCTTCACGCCGATATAGTCGAGGTGCGAGGGTCGGTGGACTGTCGAGCGGGAATTTGCCTTGCTCAGCACGAGAATCCGAGGATCCCGCGCCCGCGCCCGCACGGCCGTCGGCATGCTCGCAAAGCTGGACGATGCGTGCGGTGAACCCTTGACCGTCGCCTGGCCAGGGAGCGCGTCCCGCAGAATCCCGAGCCCGGACCCTGCGATCGCCTGGAGGGCCTCGGTGCCATCTGGGCCGCTGACGAGCAGGTATTCGCGATAGCCGATGAAGGTCAGATGATCGTCGCAAAGCCAGTCGAGGAGGTCAGCCGACTCGCGCACCTCAATATCGGGAACACTGGCCGGCGGCCTCGCCCTGAGCTCCCTGGCAATCCTGCGGGCTTGGGCAGCCATTGGCCCCCAGTCCGATACGGTCGCGCGCACATCGTCGAGCACCCGCGAGACATGCGCGGCCATCTGTGTGTCGTCGTCATGAGTGAAGTCCCGGTCCATCCGAAAACACATCCACGATTCGGCGACGGCCCCAGCGGGAATGGGCTCGCCGACATCGGAATCCAGGACTCGAATGAGGTTGCCGCCAGCGCCGCGCTCGACGACGAGTTGCGGGTGCATGACGAGCTTGATGGCTCGGCCATTCTTGGTGAGCGCCGCCGTCACGGAGTCGACAAGGAAAGGCATGTCGTCGGTCACGATGGCAGCTATCGTCGCGAGGCCGTCATCATCACGCCGGATCAGGACATTGGATTCCCCAACCGCGCGTCGCCGTGCAAGGTCACTCACGAGCGACACCTGCCCGATGAGTGCGGGTACGCTTACACCAGCGACGTCATCAATGGAGACGTATCTGTAGAAGCGGGGCAGAAGGAACCGGAGTTCCTCGTCCCTGTCACCGTCAAGTGCCGAGATCAGATTTTCCACCACCTGCTGCACACGGATACGCTATCCGCAAACTTGGAGGTTGTAGCCATGGCCACGACATTGGATTTCTCGCAGACGTACAACGCCCCCCCGGCTGCCGTCCGCGCAATGATCACCGACGACACATTCATCAATCTGCGGGCAACAAGGACTGGTGCGACGACGGTTGATTCCGAGGTGAAAGCGGAGCCCGGCGGCGGAACGACCGTCGTCGTCACCCGCACCATGCCGGCAAATGTGCCCTCGTACGCGAAGTCATTTGTCGGTGAGACCCTCACCGTCACCGAGCGTCAGGAGTGGGCGGTGCCTGCGGCTGACGGCACCGGCACCGCCGTCGCTACCGCGGAGATGTCCGCCCCTATCGCGTTTACCGGCTCAATGTCGATCACCACCGACGGCAGCGTCACCACGGTCCGCACGTTCGGCGACTACAAAGCGAGCGTCCCGTTCGTGGGCGGAAAAGTCGAGGTGATGGCCAAGGAGCAGACGATTCGCTATCTGACCAAGGAGCAGGAGATCGGGCGCGGCTGGCTCAACGGCGAGCGCTAGCCCAGATTTCACCGGTCGGCGCGATTACTGTCGCGCCGTTGCGCCACGCCACCGGACTCGTTCGAACCGAGCAGGCGAGCACGGCTCGTCGCTGCGAGGTGTCCATCATGTTTGCGCCAATCGCCTCGAGGTCCTCCGGGCCAGGACCAATGATGCGCACGGTCGCCCCGGATCGGGCCACGTCGTTCGCCTCAGCAAGACATGCCTTGGTAACGGCCTCACGCCACCGACGCTCCAGCCACGCTGCCGCTGACGAGGGATGATCCGTCTGAAAAGAGACCATCGGGGCAATGACGTACACCTCGTCCAGCCCTGCGTGCTCAACAACATCGACCGACGTCGCCGAGATCGCCCCGCCGTCGACGAACCGCCGCCCACCGATGCTCACGGGAGCGAACCATCCGGGGATCGAACAGGATGCCATGACAGCGCTGGCAAGCGGGGCGACGACAGACCCTGGCCTGCCGAAGACGGTGCGCCGGCCAGTCTCGTAGTCCATCGCCACGATCCAGCACGCCTTATGACGCGACCACCCATCCATCGGTGACACTGCGTCGATGAGTCTGCCCACCCCGGCCATGGTTTTGGCGCCCTCGGGCATGAGTGCAGCGACTAGCGCCGTCCCCTGCACCCTCGCCGGATGACGAAGGCTCTCGCCGATGAGCCGCAGCGAACCCGGTGCCAGTGCTCTGGGCAGCCCCGGACGATGCCCGCCGATCGCTGCGTCCGGGTTCCACGAAAGTCCAGCAAGTGGGCCACCTTGCACCACCTCGTCGTTGTATCGCTGGCGCAACTGTTCCGACGTGACCCCGGCTCCTAACATGGCCGCGAGGACCGAACCGGCCGACGTGCCGACGAGGACATCCGCGGAACCTGCAGCGAACCCGAACTCCTCCTCGAGTGCGAGCAGGGCACCGACCGCCCAGGTGCCGCCCAGGACGCCTCCGCCGCCAAGGATGATGCCCCGCCTAGCTTTGGGCACTGAGTGATCGAGCACGAGGGGCGCCCCTTGCACTACGGCGCCGACGTGGCAGTTCGCCCGCGCCGGCCCCCGGCCACCTGCACCGCCTGCTTCAACTCCTCAAGCGCCTCATCAAGTCCTCCGACGAGATCGGCAAGGTCAGGTACGGAGTCAAAGTCGGCATTCACCGCAACAAAAACACGGCCGTCGTACGAGGTCACGCCGATGCTGATCGCCTGATTCTTCGTGAGCGGCATGACCGGGTATGTCGCAAGAAGTCGCGAGCCCGAGAGGAACAGCGGCTCCTGAGGACCTGGCACGTTGGTGATGGCTAGGTTGTAAACCCGGCTCGAGAGCCGGGATGCGAGCCTCGCACCGAGGGCATGCAGGGTCGGTGGTCCGAAACCGGCCGCACTGATGATGGCGTCCGCGCCAAGCAACTGGGCGACGTCCTTCAGTCGCGAGGTCTCGTAGTTGATGCGGCGCAGCCGAATGATCGGATCGGGCTCGCCCGTCGGCAGGTCGATGAGGAATGCCGACACGGGTGATCCGGCATCGGCCGTGCTGAACGGCACCACGGCCCGCAAATTCGACCGGCTCGACACTGACGAGCCGCGCCCGAGTAGCCAGATTCTCAATGCTCCAGTGAGCGCGCACAGCAGCACATCGTTCACGGAACAGTCGAGTGTCTGGTGCAGTTTGCGAAATTCCTCGAGACCGTACTCCACCGTGGCAAGGCGCCGACTCGCGCCAATTTCGACGTTTAGCGGTGTCGTCGACGCTGGTGTTGCCAACGAGAGCGCCGAGGTTGCGATGCCGAGCACGCGTCCACCGATACCCCCTGCTAGCGAGAGCACTTGCGCGGCGCCTGCTTTGACGGCCTCAAGTGCCACGGCAGGGTGGACGATTGACTCGGTGAGCGCCGACGATACCAACTCGATTGCCGAGGGCTCGGGCTGCGCCGACCACTTCCCACCCGTTGGTGGCCGGCGACCCGGATCGGTATCCATGATGACCTGCATGAGGTCGATTGCCGCGAGCCCGTCGACAAGCGCCTGATGGGTCTTCGTCACGAGCGCGAAGCGCTGGTGCTCCACCCCCTCGATGAGGTACATCTCCCAAAGCGGCCGGTCCTTGTCGAGCGCCCGACCCATGAGCCTGCCCACGAGCTCATTGAGCTGCTCCCGGGAACCTGGCCTTGGCAGGGCCGATCGCCGCACGTGATATGTGATGTCAAAGTTCGAGTCATCAACCCAGACGGGTCGGGCGATACCGAACGGCACCTGCCGAATGCGTTGTCGGTAGCGCGGCACGAATGCGATCCGCTGGGACACCAGCTCCACAAGATGAGCGTGGTCAAAGCCCTCATGGGGAGTCTGGAAGATCGCGACGCTCCCGACGTGCATCGGCGTCGTGGGATGGTCAAGGTAGAGCAAGGACGCATCAAGGGCGCTCACCCTTTCGTTCACTTGGATGACTCCCTCACCGTTGCAGACCGGTACGACATCGCGACTCCGGACGGAGTTCCTCGCCTCACGCCTGACACCCTAGATGAACGGCCGCACATAGTCGGCTACGCACGCAATCCTGCCGGGGCTGGCGCGAATCCCTTGGCGAGCGCCCGGAGCATCCGGCGTTCGCGCCGTGAAGCCGCCTCATAGGGTGTGACACCGTCGCGGATGGCCCGCTCGAGTCGCTCGGGATCACCTGGTAGCCGGACGATTTCCGGCGTTAACCCGAGTTGGTGAATCATTCGGTTGCTGATCGAGGTTGGTGCCATGAATCCACCAGCGCCCGTGAGGACCAACGTGAGATCGGCGACGTCATTCACCGAATTGACTGCCGGAAGCTCATTGAGCAGCCGGGTGAGTCCGAGGGTTGAGGATCTTGCCGTCACGAGCACATGATTAGCTGACTCGAGCGCCGTGACGGCAGCGGCATTGCGCCTCGATGCGAGCAGCGGACTCCCCGCGAGGTGGGCAATCGCTCCCTCCTGTTCGATGCATGAGCCGATATCCACCACCACGACATCAAAGGCCTCCCTCGCAACAGCCCATACGGTGCGCAGGGCCGCCTCGCGCAGGTCAGGCCACCGCTCCGACCTCACCAGACCACCGAGGATGGAGAGGCGGTCCGAAAGAAGACGCGTGGCCGCGACCAGCGTGCGGGGATTGAGCGTGCCGTTATCTGCCTGTCTACACGCAACGACGAGGCCACTGGCGTCGGCAGAGACGCCAACATGAGCCACGAGCGATGGTGCGTAGGTGTCCGCGTCGACGATGCATACCGAATGCCCCAGATCTGCAAGGGCCCCGGCGATCGACAGTGCCGTCGTGGTGCGTCCCGGGGCCCCTGTCGGACCCCAGACCGCGACAAGTGTTGAGGAGGTGCCCGCCTCCTTTGGAGCCGCAGCGGGTGGGCCCAGATCACGACCTGCCGTGTCACGACCGACCCGCGCAACCGATGCCAACGCCGAATGCTGCGACCGCCCGGCGACGACCTGGGCAATCGCTGCGATGGTTGCCACCGAGTCGCCTCGATGCCGAATGATGTTCGGGACGTTCCACGCACGCAGCCGTTGTTCATCTTCATCGGTCGCTGCGATTCCAACAACGATGCGGTCATCGGCGATGATCCGGCCGATGAGATCCCCGCTCAGCCTCGGTACACCGGCGCTCACCGCAACAGCCATCGTGGTGTCAGCCGCAGCGGCGGCCAGCAGATCCGCCGCATCGAGCGAACGACGCGAGATGACGAGGTCGTGCAGGGCCGCGGCGGCAACGAGTCCGGTCTCGTCACTCAGATCAGGGGCCGCGAGAATCACGTTGATCATTGGCCACCCTCAATTCGCGTGTCGCTGCCACGGCCAGCAGTGCCAGAGGCTCCTGCGTCAACCGAGTCGGTCAAGGCTTCAGTGATCGGTACCGCTGCGAGATCGATCACGCCGGAGCGGATCGCCGATACTGCGGCGCTCACCTGGGACTTCGGCACCTCAACCACCACGGCGATCTCACCGCCAACGCCCAGCGATTCGCGATCAGCCGACACGACGAGCACGCGGGGGAGAACGAGCACCGGTGGGATCACCGATGTGCTGCCGCCGTCGGTCACGGTCGCCCAGACATCCACCCGGTCGCCAGCCGCGAGGTCAACCGGCGCGTGGAGTGGATCAACCGGGAAGGTCACTCGACGGACTCCCGAGGATGGCGCGCCACCGACCGCCGCAGCCGGAACAAGCGAGCCGGCCGTGACCGGGAGCAGCATGAGCCCATCAAGGGGCCGATCAGCCGTGAGATAGCTCGTCGCCGCCGCCCCGAGGGAGACGGCAACCGGTTCCACCACAGGTACGGCACCAGGCAGCAGGTCACGGCTCGCGCGCCAGACGGTGATCGTCGATTCGGAGCCGGACAGGAGGCTCGCGCCCCACACCATCGCCACGATCATGAACCCGAGGCCAAGCCACAGCCGGGTGTCACGCCACCTGATCCTGCGCATCCGCTCAGCTCGTGGCGGGCTGACGACCGGCGATTGACTCGCCTGCTTCGGACGTGGTCTGGTCAGGACATTCATGGGCTCTCCCCGGTTTTCCGTTCGTTCTGCGGATGGATGACGTGTGCCCCTCTCGAGCCACCGCCCAAGGATCACCCACGACCGCTCAGCAGCCAAATGGTTATCCACAGGCTGGGGGTCGGGGTCCACTTTCTGGCACCCTGCTGGGACGATCAACGCGTGACATCACGCTTTCTCACCTTGGCCGACGTTTCAGAGACGCTCCAGATCTCAGCCGCCCAGGCGTACGCCCTCGTTCGCAGCGGCGACCTACCGGCCATCAAGGTCGGCGGCCGAGGCCAATGGCGGGTCGAGGGCGCGGAGCTCGAGAACTACATCAGCCGGATGTACGCCCAGACTCGGGAGTTCGTTGCATCCCACCCCTTTGGCTCCGAGACGACTGTCGAATCACTCGACTGATCGCCGAGAGCGCACAGGTCGTCACCGAACCGTCAGCCACTAGTAGGTCGACGTGATCAGCACCCACAAGTGCCAACCGTCCCGTGATCGCGGTCCCGTCGATGAGGATGACGTGGGCCTCGGACGCTGGTTCGGCTCGCAGGAACAAACCCCAAGTGAGCGCTCCGACCGCTGGTCGCCTGAACTCTTGACCACGCTGGCTCACACTCGAACGCGGCTCGTTTGAACGGTGCTCGTTCGAAAGGGATGAAGGCAGCCCCCGGATGGTGACGACGCTCGCGATCGCAATGCACTGCTCAGCGCCATCCACACCGGCGAGCACCACAACTTGGTCGCCAACATCCGAAGCGATGCCCTCCACTCGGCAGCCACTTCGCAGGGTCATCGTGACCTGCCCCTGCGCCACCGACAATCGGTCCACTATCCCGAGGCTCACGCGTTCCGCGGTAAGGATCTCCGCCGCCTCCGCGAGGACCTCAGCATCGGTATCAGATTGGAGTCCGGCCGCGGCCTCTGCAAGAAGGTCCTCTGGGCCGCTCTCGATATTCGGTGCCTCGTCGTAGCTGGCCATCGGTTTCGCCTTTCGGAAGGGTGGTCCAGATCACGTTGACCGGAGGTATGGCCCGACTAAGGACCGACCATACCGTCGCTGTGAACATTGATGAGGCGATGTCGGCTCGGGGAATCAGTTGTCCACACCCATCCTTGACAAAGCAGTCACCGATGGACGTACGATGCATTCGCACGCAAACACAAGCAAACGCATTGATTCACCTGCCCGTTCATTCCATCGTCGCCGCGCCCCCCCGACCGCGGTCGTCCTCCAAGGAGTACGCCGTGTCAATTTCCACGCTCGCACCTGCTCGCTACACCACCCGTCACGTCGATGATGCGGCATCGGCCCGCCAGCTTCCTCTCCCGCTCTCCTGGGAGGTCTCACCAGGTGTACCCGCAGTCCCACCGGTGCCACGGCATCTTCACCTCGTCGAAACGCCGGAATCGCACACCACTGAGGCGACAGGAGCCGACCTGCCGGCGGTCGAGTGGGTTGCCCGCATGGCTCGGGCCGTGTCCGAGGTGGGGTCGGGTGAACGGCCTCCCGGCCAGCTCACTCGGTGGGTTGAGCGCGATCAACTGCGGCTCCTCGCCGCCCGCGGCGCAGCGGTGTCACGCCATCCAAGTTCGAGGGGGCGCATTGCGGGGGAAAGCAAGTCTCGGGCTTTGCAGCAGGTTCGTTCGATTCGCCTCTGCCCGATCTCGACGGGCATCGTCGAAACCTCGGCGGTCCTCGTCGGGGCTGAGCGGGCCCGAGCCGTGGCGATGCGATTCGAGTTCACCTCCGAGCGTTGGCTGCTCACCGCCTTCAGCCTCGGCTAGCACTTCGTGCGCCGCTGCGCGGGGGACAGCGGCGCACGAGGAACCATACGACTATTCGCCCCGCCGCCGATTCTCGCGCTCGAGCCGCCGACGCTCAGCACGACTGGCATTCGGGTCGATCTCCACGATGCCGCCAGCCTCGAGTTCCATCTCGCCACGGATCACTCCGCCAGCCTCATCAGGCGCCGAATACTCCAGATGAGCCGGCCGTGACGGGGCAAGGCCCTTAGCGAGCAGTGCTGGCGGAACAGTGTTCAGGGCCGCGGCCGCAAGCCCAGCCAATGAGGGCTCCTCGGTCGCATCAATGAGACCCTCGACCGCCTCTTGGGCTTCCTGCGAGGCCTGCGGAGCCACCTCAACGTCGACATTGAACAGGTACCCGACGGTCTCCTCCTTAATGGAATCCATCATCGCCGTGAAGAGGTCATACCCCTCGCGCTGGTATTCGATGAGCGGGTCGCGCTGGGCCATCGCGCGCAGCCCGATGCCGTCGCGCAGGTAGTCCATCTCATAAAGGTGCTCGCGCCACTTGCGGTCCAGAACGGAAAGGATGACACGGCGCTCTAGTTCCCTCGTCACCTGTTCGCCGAGCGTTTCCTCGCGGACGTCGTAGGCCCGCTGGACATCTTCCTTGAGTTCGGCGACGAGATACTCGCCGGTGAGCCCACTACGACCGCCGCCCGAGAAATCCTCGAGTTCATCGACCGTGACGCGAACGGGGTATAGCTGCTTCAGCGCGGTCCAGAGTCGGTCGAGATCCCAGTCCTCCGGGTAGCCATCCTTCGTGGCAGCGGTAACGTAGCCCTCGACCGTCGAGTCGATGAACTCGCGCACCTGCTCCTCAATGTCCTCACCCTCAAGCACGCGCCGGCGCTCGTCGTAGATGACCAAGCGCTGGCGGTTGAGCACGTCGTCGTATTTCAAGACGTCCTTGCGGATCTCGAAGTTCTGCGCCTCAACCTGCGACTGCGCTGAACGGATCGCGTTCGACACCATTTTGGCCTCGATCGGAACATCGTCCGGAACATTGAAACGCCGCAGGAAGGCATCGACCATGTCGGCCTTGAACAATCGCATGAGGTCGTCCTCGAGGGACAGGTAGAACTGGGTTGCGCCGGGATCTCCCTGACGACCGGATCGCCCACGCAACTGGTTGTCGATACGCCGTGATTCATGTCGCTCCGTCGCGAGCACGTACAGGCCCCCGAGGCCCACGACCTCATCATGCTCGCCCTGAACCGCAACCTTCGCCTGATCGAGAGCCGGCAGCCACGCGGCCTCGTACTCATCTGGCTCATCGATCGGCGACAGGCCTTGCTGGGCGAGGGCTGCCGCCGCCATGAATTCGGGGTTCCCGCCGAGCATGATGTCGGTGCCTCGGCCCGCCATGTTCGTGGCCACGGTCACGGCCCCGCGACGTCCGGCCTGCGCAACGATCGCGGCCTCACGATCGTTGTGCTTCGCGTTGAGCACTTCATGCGGCACGCCGTTCTGCTTGAGCAATTTGCTCAGGTGCTCAGATTTCTCCACACTCGTTGTGCCGACGAGGATCGGCTGCCCGAGCTCATGGCGCTCGACAATGTCAGCGAGCACTGCGTCGTATTTCGCGTTCTCGGTTCGATAAACAAGATCGGCATGATCGATGCGAACCATCGGTCGGTTGGTTGGGATCGGAACAACGCCAAGGTTGTAGATCTGCGAAAACTCCGATGCCTCAGTCATGGCGGTGCCGGTCATGCCGCCGAGGCGTAAATAGAGACGGAAGAAATTCTGAAGGGTAACGGTGGCCAGCGTCTGGTTCTCCGCCTTGATCTCGACGCCCTCCTTCGCCTCGATCGACTGGTGCAGGCCCTCGTTATAACGACGACCGGAGAGGATTCGTCCGGTGTGCTCGTCGACGATAAGCACCTCGCCGTTCATCACCACGTAGTCGCGATCCTTCTTGAACAGCTCCTTCGCCCGAATCGCGTTATTGAGAAATCCGACGAGCGGGGTGTTGACGGTGTCGTAGAGGTTGTCGATTCCGAGTTGATCCTCGACCTTGTCAATCGTCGACTCTAGGACGCCGATGGTCTTCTTCTTCTCATCGACCTCATAGTCGTCATCACGCTTGAGCAGGTTCACGATCCGGGCGAACTCGGCGTACCAGCTGGTCGCCTGATCGGCCGGGCCACTGATGATCAGCGGCGTGCGCGCCTCGTCGATGAGAATCGAGTCGACCTCGTCGACCACCGCGAAGTTATGGCCCCGCTGAACCAGCTCATCACGGGACCACGCCATGTTGTCGCGCAGGTAGTCGAAGCCAAACTCGTTGTTCGTGCCGTAGGTGATATCGGCGGCATAGGCGATACGGCGCTCCGGGGGTGTCATATTCGAGAGGATGACCCCCACCTCAAGGCCGAGGAACCGATGGATGCGTCCCATCCACTCTGAGTCGCGCTCGGCGAGGTAGTCGTTGACCGTGACGACATGGACACCCTTGCCGGACAGCGCATTGAGATAGGCGGGCAGGGTAGCAACGAGGGTCTTGCCCTCACCCGTGCGCATCTCGGCGATATTCCCCATGTGCAGGGCCGCCCCACCCATGATCTGGACGTCATAGTGGCGCTGGCCCAGCGTTCGCCGCGACGCCTCACGAACCGTCGCGAACGCCTCAGGCAGGAGGTCATCAAGGGATTCGCCACCCTGATAGCGGTCCTTGTACTCCTGGGTGAGCTCTCGCAGCTCGGTATCTGTCAACGAAGCGAAGTCCTCTTCGATGGCATTGACCGCTTGGGCGATCGCATGCAACCGACGCAGGATCTTGCCTTCTCCGGCGCGGAGGATCTTGTCGAGGAGTCCCACAGCGGGCGACCTTTCGGTTGGGGCATTCGGTTTGGGCCATTTGGCGGCTGTCTGGGACGGCCGCGCCAACTAGCACTCCATCGTAGAGGGGTCATGGGGCGTCGAAAGACGGGCTGGGAGACTGCACCCATGAACAACCGCTCGCCGCATGCGTGGCAGGGCGAAACTCCGCCTGTCCTCAGCGACGGCATCGTCCTCCTGCGGCCCCCCACGCCGGCAGACGCCCCGAGCATCGCCGAAGCGTGCCAAGACCCGGACATCGTCCGCTGGACCACGATCCCAACTCCGTACTCACTCGACGACGCCCATCATTGGATCGCCGCCCACGAGGCTGGCGAGCAGTGGTGGGCCGCTCCCACCTGGGCCGTCACCAACGGTGAGACCAGATGGGGTGGCACGGTGGGCCTCCGGCTCGACGGTGTGGGCGGCGCTGAGGTGGGCTACCTCGTGGCCCCTTGGCTGCGCGGCAATCAGGTGGCAACCCGCGCGCTGCGTCTGGCGTGCGGTTGGGCCTTCATGGCTCTTCGGCTCGAGGTAATCAGGTGGTATGCAAGCGTCGGCAATGACAGCTCACGTACGGTTGCTACGAACGTCGGGTTTCGGGTCCACCGAGATGTGCTGCGCCTCGGTCTTGTCCAGCGCGGTGAGCGATGTGATGCCTGGGTCGGTGACCTGCTCCCTTCAGACCTCGTCGAGGTGCCCGCTCGCCGCTCACCGTTTACCGGACCAAGTCTCACCCCGAGGGAGCGAGAGGTGCTCGACCGGCTCGCGGCGGGCCAGTCCAACCGAGCCATCTCCTTGTCCCTTGGTATCAGCGAGAACACCGTGAAGAACCATGTGCGCAAGATCCTTGAGAAGCTGCAGGCGACCTCTCGGGTCGATGCCGTGATCAAGGGGGTGAACGGGGGTCTTACCTCGCTCAATTAACCCGGCTAGGCGCCGCGGGTCGCTCAGTTCCGGCGACCGCCGCGACCCCCTCGACCGCCAGCCCTGACGCATGAAGGGTCCGCACCGCCTCCCATACGGTCGCGCCAGTTGTCACAACGTCATCAACAACGATGACTCCCGCTCCGGGCGCCAACCGTGACATCATTCGCGCATCGACGGCCATCGTCCCTTGGACGGCGGCCCTGCGCTCGTGCGCTGATCTCCCCACGTGGCGACCACCATCCGCACACCGGCGTAGGGCTTGGACAACGTGCGCAGACCACCCTGCCGCTCTGAGCTCCCCTGTCGCCCGATCAGCGATGGCACCGAGGGTGTCGATCCCCCGGCGCCTGATCGCATCGCGATGCGGAGGAATTGGGACGACCGCGAACGGCCCTTCGCCCAGCGCCGCGATCGATACCGCGAGCATCGAGCCAAGGACCGGCGTGAGACCGAGGACACCGTGCTCCTTGTGCGCGATGATCACTCGCTTGGCTGCCCCGTCGTACGTCGACGCCACGACGACTGGCCGGGCGCCCGCATGCCTGTGAGACGGCAGCGTCTGCCAACGCCGGATCTCGTGCCTGTGCACTCGAATGAGCGAAACCTCGCAGGCGCAGCAGAGTACCGAGCCAATCTCGCCGCACGCAACGCAAGCCCGCGACAGCGTGAGGTCTGCGACATCCGCTGTGAGCTCTTCCATCCACCGGCGAAGCCCGCCGGCTCCCGCTGCCCCCCACCTCGCCATCGCCTGAGCATGGCGGAATCACCACAGTCGCCACCAGCGGCGCAGCAACACCTGTGGATACGTCGGAGCCTGAGGAAGGGATGATTTTCCTACTCCTCCTCATCCCCTCGGGCCTCACCTGAATCAGATGCGGCGGTTCGTTAATTCGGATAGGTCGGAGAAGTCCCGTTCGCGCGGCCTCGCCACGACCCTGCGTTCAACTCATAGATCTGACCGTCTGCGCCCGCGACGAGCGTCGGCAGTCCCGGCGCAGCAGCAATTGATACCGGGGCCTCTGGCGAGCCAAGGGCCGACACCAAGCCTCTCGCAAGGTCAATGTCGAAGACTTCCAGCGCTCCCGCCTCAACGCTGCCGAGCACCGCGACGGAATCTGCACCCGACCACGCGACATCGACCACCTCAGTCAGCTTCGACTCGACCCGAATCGGGTCATCGATGCTGATCTCGCCCCCCGGACCGGATCGCACGATTCGCCCGATGAGGAGCGAGGTCCGCGCTCCACTCTGAACTACGAGCGCAGCCCTCGTGCCATCGCGCGACGGTGTCGCCGAACGAATGAGGGTCTTGCTGGCAAGATCTGTCACTCTGATCCTCGACCGTGTGCCATCAGGTCGAACGAGGCTGAGCCCCTCGTCCGCATCGATTACCCACAGCACCCCTGACCGATCGAAGACCGGGTTAGACAGGCGCGCCCCAGCGACCAATTCGGTCAGCGGCCGCCCGGATCCGAGCGGCCCGCGCCAAAGGCTGCCTTGGCCATCAATACCCGCGATGAAGTCAGAAGCTCTCGACACCGCAATATCGACGAAGGACACCTGCCCGTCGCCGGCACCACCGGGCACTGGCCGCGTCGTTCCTGCGAACAATCGCGCCACCGAGGACGATCTCGCGACATAACCGCTTGAACCCGGCGGCACACCGCCCGGGTCAACCCCGGGCCAAGAATCACGGGGCTGCGGGGAAACGACTCCTGGAACACTCAGTGGTTGGCCGAGGGAAGTGATGCTCACCGCCGCCACGTCCGGGACCTGACGCAGGGTCCAGACGAGTTGTTGCGAGAGGGCCTGGCGCCCGCTGTCGCTGATGAGTTGCGCATTCGGGGTGAGATCAACAACCGCGATACCCGACTCGATCGGCACCGACTCGATCCCTAGTCCGACACCGTCGGGGAATCCGGTACGAACTGCCGGAAGCAGCCACTCACTAGGCCCCTCAACGAGGTACTTCACCAGGGTCGTTGCTTGACCTGGGCCGAGGATGGGGACCAGCCGAGGATCCGGGACGAGCGTGCTGAAGGTCGGATCGAAAAAGTAGACGGAGAGCGAGCGAAATGAGCGATCGACGTCAGCGAGGGAGAGGATAAGACCGGCGGGTGCTCGGCTGATTCGCCATTCATCACGCTCTCGCACAAGGGTGAAGATGCTCCTCAGCTCTGTTCCCGGCGCTGAGACGTCATAGTGACCGATGGACGAGATTCTGCCGGCCTCGCTCGCAGAGAGGGTCACCTCTCCACCGAAGGCCGTCACCGCACCAGCGCCCTCGTACACGGCGACACCATCGGACGGGTCCCAGAGTCGATTCGCGCTCTCGGTGAGGTATAGACGAGCGACCGCGTGGTCATTGTCGAATGATGCGGATGCGTCGAGGAAGCCTTGGACGATGGCCGACGGCACCATCCCAGGACTCGGGCCCCGGGCAATGACACGAATGAACTGGTCCTCGCGATTCGTCGAGATCTGATCACCCTGCATGATCGGTCCCGAGGTCGGCACCTGGGCAACGAGGGAAGATGACATTGTGGCGCACCCAACGAGAAAGAGGAGGGGTACGCCGGCGCTCACGCATCCCAGCCACCTGGGCCACGAGTGCCTCATTCTCTGGACTCCCCGGGGGATTCGCCACCGGACTCTGCTGTCGACCACCGGCCAGGATCGAGTCGTCGCGGGGTGACGCCATGGTCGGTCCCGTGCGGCATGCCCCACCTGCCCTTTTGCGAGAGTCCCCGCCCAGAAGATTCTGCGACGGATGGGATTTCCACCCCGGCATTCTTGCGTGTCGTTGACCCAACGTGCTGGTCAGCCGCTGTGCCCCCCGACTCCGCGGGGCTCAGCAGCAGTGGCGATTCGCCGATCTGTCCGCGAACCTGGCGCGGCAGAGTGAGCCGAAAGCAGGCGCCTCTACCCGGCTCACCCCAAGCCTCGAGCCAACCACCATGGAGGCGGGCATCCTCGAGCGAGATTGAAAGGCCGAGGCCAGTGCCGCCGGTCGTCCGCGCTCTCGCCGGATCAGCGCGCCAGAATCTATTGAATACCAGTGAAGACTCCCCAGGCCGCAGCCCGACCCCGTAGTCCCGAACCGTGACGGCCACGGCATTCGCGTTGCACCCAACCTCAACATCAACGCCGCGTTCACCTCCATGCTCCACTGCATTGTCGATGAGATTGCGCACGATGCGGTTGATTCGACGGGCATCACCGTTTACCGCGAAGCGCAGGTCATCGTCGGGCGCTGAATCACGTGCACTGGCGAATGCAGCATCAAAGGACACGCCAGCATGGATTGCGGCGCCTATCCCCACGAGATCGTCCAAGAGTCGAATATCGGTCCCCAGTCGGTGCGCAAGGGGGAGGGCGCGATCGATGGCCTGGCGTACGAGTTCGCGCACATCGACGTGATCTGCCTCGAGTACCGCGGCACCCGCATCAAACCTGGAGATCTCCAGAAGGTCGACGAGGAGCGCTTCAAATCGATCCAGCTGAGTCTGCAGCAATTCCGCTGCCCTCGCGGTCGGGGCGTCAAATTCGGCACGATTCTCGAACATGACGTCCGCGGCCATTCGAATGGTCGTGAGCGGAGTTCGAAGTTCGTGGGAGACGTCGGAAACGAAGCGTTGTTGCACCCGGGACAAGCCCTCGAGTTGCTTGATCTGCCGCTGAAGACTTGCGGCCATGTCGTTGAATGAGGCGGCGAGCCGAGCGAGGTCGTCGTCGCCCTTCACCCGGACCCGCTCTGACAGGAATCCGGCCGAGAACCTGCTCGCCGTCTGGGCAGCAGCCCGCACCGGAGCCACCACCTGTCGCGTGACGAACCACGCCACGACAGCCAGCAGTCCCACGAGCAGGACACCCGTGAGGATGACCGCACTACGAACGAGGTCGAGGGTGTCCTGCTCCTGAGCGAGCGGAAAAAGGTAGTAGAGCTCATAGGGTCCGACGGTCGGCACCACGAGTGGGGCTCCGACGACCAGCCCGGGTACACCGGGGCCGTCAAGGAATCGAATCTCCGAGTAGGTCCAAGACTGGCGCTGCGACGAGACCACGGCACCCCTCAGCTCAATCGGAACACTCGAGACAGCGACGAGGTTCGTTCCGCGCTCCGGGGCGTCGGCGGCATCACCCGAGGAGAGCAGCAGCACATCGAACTGTCCAGGAGATCCGGCGCGGGCGGCGAGGGCACTCACCACCGAATCTACGAGTCGTGACGCTGATGGAGTCGTGAGGCCGGTATCAGCCGCGTCGAGCAGTCGCTGGGCTTCGCCGAGACCAGCGGCCGCCTCCCCCACCGCGATGCGGTCCTTTGAGCTCAGCAGGCCGTTGGTGACGCGGGAGAGGAGGGAGAACCCGAGGACCATCATCACGACCGTTGACAGCACGAGTGTCGACGACGTCACCCGAAGGAGCAGTGATCGCCGCCACAGGTGCCGCGCCCATCGAGGGCCCGCAAGCGCGGCGTGCATCCAAGGCGTCAATTGAGGAGTTCTCAGGTCGGGCCAGCCTTGTAGCCGACGCCCCGAACCGTCAGCACGATTTCAGGTCGCTCTGGATCATGCTCGATCTTCGCCCGGAGTCGCTGCACATGCACGTTGACGAGTCTGGTGTCTGCGGCGTGTCGATAGCCCCAGACCTCCTGCAGCAGCACCTCACGGGTGAACACCTGGCCGGGGCGTCGTGCGAGACAGACGAGGAGGTCGAATTCAAGCGGGGTCAGCGCGAGGACCCTCCCGGCGCGCGACACGGTATGCCCAACGACGTCGATGGTGACATCGCCGATCGTCAGCGCCGCGGTTGGCGCATCATCATGCCTCCGCACCCGAGCGCGGATCCTTGCCACGAGTTCCTTGGGCTTGAACGGTTTCACGATGTAGTCGTCGGCCCCGGATTCGAGCCCAACGACCACATCGACGGTGTCGCTCTTCGCCGTGAGCATGACAATAGGCACCCCCGACTCCAGACGGATTGCTCGGCAGACGTCGATACCACCCATGCCCGGCAGCATGAGATCGAGGAGGATCACATCGGGCTGGGTCTCTCGAAATGCCTGGACGGCGGCGGCACCATCTGCGCAGAACACCGGCTCGAAACCCTCGCCGCGCAGCACGATGCCGAGCATCTCAGCGAGGGCGAGGTCGTCATCGACGACGAGTACCCGGCCACGGGTCGCCATGCCTGGGGAGACGCTCATGGTCTTATGTTGTCACCCGGGGAGGCCAAGCATGACGAAAATGGCTCCCGGAGCGTTATTGACCGCGTGAGCGACGATCGACACGCCAAGGGACCCACTGCGTGCTCGCGCAACGCCAAGAACGAGGCCGATCACGATGAGAACCCCGAGTCGAACCGGCTCGAAGTGAAACAGGGCGAACACCACAGCCGTGATGACCACGGTGAGCACAGGACGCACGCCACGCTTTCGCAGCCCGGCAAAGAGGAGCCCCCGAAAGGCCAACTCCTCAGCAATCGGAGCACCGACCACAAGCATCAGCCCGAAGCCGATGAGTGCGAAGCGGTTACTCTCCGCCACGAAAGATCGAGCGGCCTCACCTGCCGCGGAGTCGAATTCACCGAAGATGGCCGTGCTGATGAGGGTCAGCACTGCGGCGAGCACCAGTGCGATGATTCCGGTCACGACACCCCAGCCCAGCTCATCCCAGGTGAGACGCAGACCCAGATCAATGCGGGCACCATTGCCCCGCCATTTGGTGATGAGGATCGGCCAGCCAGCCAAGCCCACCCACCCAGCGAGCCCACCAGCGATGACGGTGACCCCCGCCGACGCGCCTACTGCTCCTAACATGCCACCCACGGCAAGTGCGAGGAGCACGGTGAGTCCAAGGGTGATGGCCACATCACCGAGGCCCCAGCGCGGCGGCCGGAGTTGGCGGCCATCGGCGAGGGCCTCGGTGACAGTTGTCGGGCATCCCTGATAGTCCGCCGGCGTGTCCATGCCCAGACGCTACCCCCAGGGTCTGTCATTCACGCCGCTTCGAGCACCAAGACCACCTGCGCAAAGGAGGGCCACCCCCCGCGGGAGTGGCCCTCCTTGACGATCTGCGAGTTCGTGAATTAGTAGCGGTACAACTCAGGCTTGTACGGACCCGCAACGTCGACACCGAGGTACTCGGCCTGCTTTTTGTCCAGCTCGGTCAGGCGCACGCCCAGAGCGTCGATATGAAGTCGCGCGACCTTCTCATCGAGGAACTTGGGCAGCACGTAAACACCCAAGGGGTACTCATCGATCTTCGTGAAGAGCTCAATCTGGGCGAGGACCTGATTGGTGAACGAGGCCGACATCACGAAGGACGGATGCCCGGTCGCATTGCCGAGGTTCAGCAGGCGACCCTCCGACAGCATGATGATTGACTTGCCATTGGCGAAGGTCCATTCGTCAACCTGCGGCTTGATCGTCTTGCGAACAACACCCGGGGTTGCCGTGAGGCCCGCGATGTCGATCTCGTTGTCGAAGTGGCCGATGTTGCCGACGATCGCCTGATGCTTCATCTTCGACATCTGCTCCGCCGTGATGACGTCGTAGCAGCCGGTTGCCGTGATGAAGATGTCTGCGACGTCAAGCACATCGTCCAGAAGCGCGACCTGGTAGCCGTCCATCGCCGCCTGAAGTGCGCAGATCGGATCGATCTCAGTGACGATGACACGAGCGCCCTGGCCGCGAAGCGAATCCGCGGAGCCCTTTCCGACATCGCCGAAGCCACACACGACGGCGACCTTGCCGCCGATCATGACGTCGGTCGCGCGATTGATGCCGTCGATGAGCGAGTGGCGGCAGCCGTACTTGTTGTCGAACTTGCTCTTGGTGACCGAGTCATTGACGTTGATCGCTGGGAACATGAGGCTTCCCTCGCGCAACATCTCGTAGAGGCGATGAACTCCGGTCGTCGTCTCCTCCGTGACGCCAATGATGCCAGCGCCGATCTTGGTCCAACGGGTCGCGTCTTCGGTGAGAGTGCGTCGCAGCGTCTCGAGGACAACCGCATACTCCTCGGAGGTCGACTCATCCGCAGTCGGGACCACGCCGGCAGCCTCGAACTCGGTGCCCTTGTGCACGAGCATCGTGGCATCGCCACCGTCGTCAAGGATCATGTTCGGACCCGTGCCGTCCGGCCACATGAGGATCTGCTCGGTGCACCACCAGTACTCGGTCAGGCTCTCGCCCTTCCAAGCAAACACTGGCACGCCATTCGGTGCCTCGACCGTGCCCTCGCGCCCGACGACAACTGCCGCGGCTGCATGGTCCTGGGTCGAGAAGATGTTGCAGGACGCCCAGCGGACATCCGCACCGAGATCGACAAGTGTCTCGATCAACACTGCCGTCTGCACAGTCATGTGCAGCGAACCGGTGATGCGAGCGCCAGTGAGCGGCTTGCTGGTGCCAAACTCGGCACGCATCGACATCAGGCCCGGCATCTCATGCTCGGCGAGACGGATCTCATCGCGGCCGAATTCGGCGAGCGCAAGATCGGCGACCTTGAAGTCGGGCGTGCCATCGGACTTGAACACAGTCATTCGAAACTCCTCGTGAATAGGTCTGTTCCTGGGGATGGATCGGGAAGTGGGCAGACGTCACGAGGCTTCGATGGTCCGCAGCGGACCCCATACTGCCAGAGGTTGTGAAAATGCGCACCTCCGCCGGACCGGCAGGGGGCGTGCGGCGTCCTACAGTGCCGCGCCGCGATCGATATCGGGCTCAAGGAAGATGTAACGAGCCGACGGGACGGCTGCCCGAAGAGTGGCCTCCGCCGCATCGATATCGGCGGCAATCTGCAGACCGGTATCGCTGTGTGCTACCGCGATCTTGGCAGCGACGAGCAGCTCATCCGGGCCAACGTGAAGTGTTTTCAGGTGAATGACTCGCAGCACCCCATCGCTCGCCTCAAGCGCCGCCCAGATGGCCTCAACCTCCTCGGGAAGGGCCGCCTCCCCGACCAGCATGGCTGCCATCTCCATTGCCAAGAACACCGCAATGACCACGAGCAGGCCACCAACTGCCATCGCACCAATGCCATCCCACACGCCGTTCCCTGTGAGGACTGCGAGGGAAACGCCGCAGAGGGCGAAGAACAGGCCGACAAGGGCTCCGGCATCCTCGAGCAGGATCACCGGGAGTTCCGGCTGTCGGGCGTCCTTTAAGAATCTTGCAAAACTGCGGTGACCCTTCGCCTTTCGCGCCTCATGCAGGGCAGTTCGAAAGGAGAAGGACTCCATGACGATCGCGATACCCAGCACAAGGAAGGCGATCCAGGCATCCTTCACTTCATCGGGGTGCTGAATTTTGTGCAGCCCCTCATACAGGGAAAAGAGCCCACCTACGAGGAACAGGACGACGGCCACAATGAAGCCATAGATGAACCTGCGGCGTCCGTACCCGAAATTGTGGGCGGCGTCGGCGCCCTTCTTGGAGCGCTTATTGCCGATCAGTAGGAGCACCTGATTGCCGGAATCGGCGACCGAGTGAATAGCCTCGGTGAGCAGCGATGACGAACCAGTGAATGCAAACGCGATGAACTTGCTGATCGCTATCCCGATATTGGCGAGAAGGGCGGCGAACACCGCACGCATGCCACCTTCAGCACTCACAACAACACTTCCATTCCCACTGCTTCAGCCGCCGGCCACCAACGCGACGAGGCCCGGGGAACTCACCCTAGCCGCCGAGTCATCCTGCGGGAGGATCGCAGCCGTCCCCGGATTCAGCACAACAGATCCGGTATCGGTCATGACGGTCGCCACCCCCTCGATGGCGAGGCACAGTCGAAAGCGACCCTGACGCAGGATGCTTAGGGCGGCCTGCTCCTGCATTCCCGTCAGTCCACGTCCGAGGAGTACCTCAAACGGTGCCCCCTGTGGTGCGATGATCTCGCCGACCCTCCGTCGAAGCACCTGGGGCGAGGCCTCCAGGTCCAGCGCCTCGATCGCTTCATCGATGAAAATGGGCTTTGGCGTGAGGCCCAGCCGCAGGACATTGTCCGATGTCGTCATGACCTCTAGTCCAAGTCCCCTGATGTAGCTGTGGGGCACGCCAGCAGGCACGTAGGCGGCCGATCCCACCTCGAGGCTCACGTGCGCGAGCAGCGCAGTGAGGAGAGCCCCTTTGTCTCCGGGGTATGTCGAGGCGACGGTCTCGTAGGCCGCACATTCGATGGCGGGCAACCCTGCCTGCCTCGAAGCCACAGGCAGCAGCGCCACGGCCCCCTGCAGGCCTTCGGCGGCCACGAGCGCGCGAATCGCCGAAATGCGATCACCGCTTGCGAGAAGTTCCGCCCCCTCTGCTGCACTCGGAATGCGCGAGAGCACCGCCACCGACTCTTCATTGGGACGCCATCCGACGAAGGCCTCGAACATCTCGAGCGCCACGATCAGTTCCGTTTTCTCGTTGCCATCCGCGAGGATCTGGGGCCCCCCATCTGCCTGTTGGTCGCTCCAGCGACGACGGGCGAGATCAGCCCTCGGATGGACCTGCACTGAAAGCGGCTGGGCTGCGGCGAGCAACTTCACGAGAAGGGGAATCTCGTGGTCATTGAACATCTCGGCAAGGGTGGTCCCGGCGGTGAGTCCGGACGGAAACACGACCGGCGAAGGTGCGGACGGGTGCGCGCCAAACCACAACTCCGCCTGCGGGCGTCCGGTCGGACCTCCGCACCACGGCGCGAGGCCATCGACGATGCCCCAGCCGTAATCCTTCACCACTCCCCGCACGACCGTCACCATGTACTAGCCCTTGCGCGCCTCGTCGAGGAGCATCACCGGGATGCCGTCACGGATCGGGAACCTCAGCCCGCACACAGTGCAAACGATCTCGCCCCGGTCTGTGTCGAGGGTGACGTCGCCGTGAGCGGGGCAAGGGCAGGCAAGGAGGTCCCATAGCGCCGGGTCGATCATCCTTCCTCCCGCATCAGGGCGAGCACTCCGTCGCGGATCTCCGCCATCGTGTCCGCGTCAGACGCCTCCGCATTCAGACGGAGTAGCGGCTCGGTATTGCTCGATCGCACATTGAACCACCAGGTGGCCGCCGTGAATGTCAACCCGTCGAGATCATCAATGCTCACGCCGTCACGACTGCCATACGCCTCTCGAATCCTGGCGGTCCCCTTCGCCTGGTCTGTCACCTTTGTGTTGATCTCCCCGCTCGACACATACCGATCAAATGCCTTGAGCAGGCTCGAAAGTGGTGTTCCTGATGGGGTTTCACCGAGGGCAGCGATCGTGTGCAGCGCCGCGAGCATCCCGGAGTCCGCACGCCAGAAGTCCCTGAAATAGAAGTGCCCTGAGTGCTCGCCACCGAACACAGCGTCGGTCTCGGCCATCGTCGCCTTGATGAACGAATGGCCAACTCGAGTGCGCACCGGAACGCCACCGTGTTCGAGCACGACCTCCGGCACCGCCTTGGAAGTGATGAGATTGTGAATGATGGTTGACCCCGGATGCTTCGCGAGTTCGCGCGTGGCAATGAGCGCAGTCAGCGTCGAGGGGCTCACCGCCTCGCCGCGCTCATCGATAACGAAGCAGCGATCGGCATCACCATCGAAGGCGAGGCCTAGATCTGCACCGGTCGCACGCACCCGTGCCTGAAGGTCGAGCACATTTGCTGGCTCGATCGGATTGGCTTCGTGATTGGGAAAGGATCCGTCAAGTTCGAAGTACATCTCGATGATGTCGAGCGGCAGCGCCGGGAGTCCTGCCGCCTCGCCGAGCACTGCCGGAACCGTGTATCCACCCATGCCGTTACCGGCATCGATGACGACCTTGAGACGGCGAATGCCTGACACGTCGACGAGTGAGCGCAGGAAAACCGAGTAATCCCCGAGCATGTCCTGCTCCCGAACCTCCCCGAGGGACCGGTTCGCCGGCACAGGCACCGGGCCCGCTTCAATCAGTTCGCGGATCTCGCGTAGTCCGGTGTCCTGCCCAACGGGTGCAGCACCCGCGCGACACAACTTGATGCCGTTGTACCGGGCCGGGTTGTGGCTCGCCGTGAACATTGCCCCGGGGATGTTCAGGTTCCCGGAGGCGAAGTACAAGCCATCAGTGCTGGCGAGACCGATAAGGATCACATCGCATCCCTGCTCGCGAACCCCCTCGGAGAACGCAGCCACGAGATCAGGCCCCGATGGGCGCATGTCATGGCCGATGACGACCACGCCCGGCCCACCGTCTTCTGCAGCAATCCCAAGAACCCTGACAAATGCCGCGCCCACCTCATGAGCGAGGTCTGCGTCGAGTTGATCTGGGACGATCCCGCGAACGTCGTAGGCCTTGATGATGTCATCGAGTGTTCTCACGTGCATAACCTACCGAGCGACGTCGCTGTCACTACTCTCAAGAACCCGTAGGTGCCCTCTCCTCGCCACTTCGACCGACCCACTGGGCAGGTGCTGCCGCCCCTCCTGCTCCGGGGAGTACCTCGGGCGAGCTGCCTCTCGGACGGCATCGGCAAGCGCTGCCAGATCATCGCTCGTCGGCTTCAGGGCATCGGGATTCGGACTGATTCGCACGATCTCCCAGCCGCGTGGAGCCGTCATCCGCATGCTGTGCATGTCGCAGAGGTCATAGCAGTGGGGTTCGGCCGCAGTCGCCAGTGGCCCAACCACCGCAGTTGAGTCCGCATAGACGTACGTGAGCGTCGACACGGCGATCCCTTGACATGAGGGCTTGGAGCAACGTCGGCGAGACATAGATTGCACGGTAACGCTCCGAGGGCATCCGAGCACGCGGACTCGCCGAGTGACCATCGCTCGCCGAGTGACACGCACTCTTGGACTACCTGATCGTCAGGCCGAGATCTTGCTCCGCCACCGGAACAGTGACCTTGTCGCGCAGCGGCAACCACGGGTAGCCGGTCACGAGGTCGCCGTACTCGGAGACTTCACGAACTCGATGGGCGACGAGAACCGGACCGGACGCGTCAGTCGGCGTGACGATTGCCGTGAACCAATCGATGCCAGCCGGGGGCTCCATTGCCAGCCACTGGACGTAGCCGGCTGCGATCTTCACCCGCCGGGGTTTCGTCGGAGTTGAGACCTTTTCGCCCGCGCGATACGGGAGGAGCGTGACATCGACCACCGCGTCCTGCGTGGGTGCCGTGATCATCAGGTTGACGGTTGTGGCCGCACGCACCGGCAGGCCGCTCACCGCGCTCGTGTCAGCGTAAGGCTGCGTTCCGGCACTGTAGGTCGTGTCCTGCTGAGCCTTGTTCCCACCAATGAACTGTCGAACCCCGGCGACAATGGGAGTATCCGATGTGAGTTCAAGGGTCACCGGTTGCTGCTCGGTGACGAGCGACATGTCGAGGCTCGCAACAGTGCCCGCAACTACGCGAATTGAGTCGCGGTCTGCCGGTGAGAAAGCGCCTGCGGCAGAAAGGATGCGAACCTTGACATTTGCGTCGTCGTCGCCCGGAGCCACTACGGAGAGCACCCGAGGGCCATTGCCGGGAAGGACCCCAGGGACGTACACCGTCGTTGCCGGCATCGCTGCGGATGGGATCCAGTCAGTGCCGATCGATTGCAGGCCCGACATCTGGTCATCGTCAACCGTGGCACCGATGCGTCCCGTTCTCACGACGACATGCACAGCGGTCGCCTTGGTTCCCGGCACGAGCGCATCAAGTCTCACGACGAGGCGGCGCTCACCCTTCACGACGAGGCCTCGCCCTGCTGGCGCCTCGATAATGCCGTCGGGCCCGTGAACAATGATGTCGACGACCGCCGAGTTCTCATCTGGGTTGACGAGAACGACCCGTGTCTGACGTCCAGCAATGGCGCCGCCACCCACGAACCAGAACTCCGTTGCAGCCGGACCGCAAGCGGTACTCGCCATGCCCCTGCCCTGCCCGCGCGGATCACGGCTCCACTGGTCTGCGATGAGTCCTGGTGCTAGGGATCCGACGCCACGCACCGAGATGGGCGGCAAGGTACGGCCGAACGCCGCGATCTCCGCCTGTCCCCCCGGGCCCGCGATCTCGGCACTCTCGGACTTTTTGCCGAGGAGTGTTTCGATCGCTGCGCTTCCCGACGGCCCATCTTGGCCAACCTGACCTGGGACAACCGCTGCTGTCACCCGCACCCCAAGTTCGGCGCCCGCACCTGGCTCTGGGCAGAGCAGCACGGTCGAGCCGATGGGGACGACACTCTCCCCTTCAACGAGTTGCGCTGGGATCTCTCGCTTCGCCAGAAGCCCGCCTCCGACGATCGCAGCCGTCACGACTCCGACGAGCAAGATTCCCCTGAGCGACACCGCAGACTTCACGTCGTCTCCTCCGCCTCGGGTGCTACCGAGGGCTCGTTTGGCGACTCCGGGTCAAGCGATACCGCCGGGTCAAGCGATACCTCCAGAGCAAGTGATACCTCCGGATCAAGCGTCTCATCCCGCTCGGATTGCCTCGACTGGTCATCTCCCGATGGACCAGCCACGATGAATGCGGAACTCGATGCCCCTACGCCCGACACGTTCACAGTTGCCATAGTGCCAGCCGCGATGCTGTCGCCACCGATTGCATCCTCGGTATCGAAGTCAGTTCGCTTCCGGGCGGGCAGGGCCAAGATGACGAGGATCACCAGCACACCGAGCTGGATCCACAACCACCGCGACCTGTTCGAGTGGTCGAATTCGACCATTACCTGAGGGCTCCCCTCTGGTGCAAGGAACGCCTGCGACCATCCCGACGCGCCCTCAACCGTGACGGCCGGCAAGCCCGTGACCGCCTGGGTTGCGGGATCGGTCCAGACGGCGCGCCATCGGCTATCCGGAATCGCTCCGACGATAACGGCTCGTGGACCCGAGCCTTCAGGCAGCGGTTGGTCAAGGTACGGCGACCCGGTGAGGTCAGCGCCATTGGCTACCCCGATCGCCAACTGTTCCGCCCCGGCGATAATCCGAGCGCGCGAGGTCGTGCCCGAGATGCGCCAGAGCACCTCGCCATCGGCGCTCGACAAGCGGCGAAGGCCCGGCTCGCCGTCGAGGACGGGGATGAGGTCTGCCGAGGTACCGGCGGCGAGAAGGACATACCGAACGCCGTAGGCCGAGAGTCCAACCACCTCATCACCGCCGCGTCCCGAGGTGAGGTCAGCGACGAGGGCGTCGATGGGAACCCACACCGCCGCAGGTGGTGCCACGTCGGCGTCGCCCAGCCTCGGACCCGCACCGTCAATGAGGCTGTAGCGCACTCGCCCTGCCGAATCCTGCCGGATGACCAAGGTGCGAGGGGCCTGAGGGCTCACGGCGTCGGCGGCCACGAATGCAGGCACGGCATTTATCGGCGCCTTGCGCAATTCACCGGTTGCGACCGGCGCCCACAGAACGGCCGATGCCGCTGGCGCAGCAATTGCGAGCATCGCAACGAGGAAGCCGATCGGCTGCATGAGATTGAAATCGGCTCGCGTCACCCGGGCGCGCAGCCCATCGGCTGCGTACGCCGCCGCGCCAATCATGGACAGGCCGAGGAGGAGCGTCGCGGGACCCGGCCATGGACGCAGCGCCACGGACGAATCGGGCGGGGTCACGAGGACGACCGTTTGGAGGACCCCAAGGACAAGCGCGAGAAGACCGGTGGCCCAGGCCACGGCCACTGCGCCAATTCGGTCGCGCCGCATGAACGCGAGGAGTCCGGCCAGCAGCAGCCCGACACTGAGCAGGACTGGCGTCATGCCCGGTCCACCGGGGTGAAGCAGCAGGACGTCGACGGCGGTGACCTCGCTGTCCGAGAGGCCTCGCGAGGTCACGCCGGGTTCAAACAGGAACAGGCTGGGGTGAAGGAAGAGTTCGGCGGACCACGGCCACAGCAGCAGGACCGGTGTGAGCACGGCAAACCAGACTCGACGAATCATCCACGATGCGGCGCGGCCGTGCCTGAGGAGCCCGATGACCGTCGCGCCGGCGGCGAGGATCAGGGCTATCACCCACATTGCCGGGACGCAGGCTGTGAGCGCTGCGAGCAGAAGCGCAGTGCCTGCAGCGCGACGCAAGGTCCCCTGCGGCAGCGAGATGCGTGCGCAGGAGCGCACGAAGAACGGCAGGAGGATTGCCGCCATCGTGGTGCCGATTCGACCGGACGATATGGCGCCGGTCATTGCCGGGAGCAGCGCGTAGGCCACGGCGGCCCACACCCGGATCGCCGTGCTGGCAACGACACCACGCAGGGTGAAGTAGACGGCCCAGCCGGCAATCGGAATGGCGAGCAGCAGCAGGACATTAACGGCAAGCCAAGCCTTGCCAAGGAGAAGGACGGCGAGTGGATAGATGACCATGAGGTACGGGGCGGACGGGACAGCGGAGCCCGGCCCGACATCGTGCCAAGCCTGTGCGTAGCGATCCCAAAGGTCAGTCGCACCCCCGGGACTCGGGAGAAGGGCGCCACCCTGGAGGCTCCCTTCGCCCCACCACACGCCCCAGAGCGCCACGAATGCAAAGATGCCAAGCATTGTGACGATCACCGTTGACGGGCGCAGGAGCATTCGCCTGATCCACCGGGCACTTTGATCGGAGAGATACGCTGCGTCGTCGTCGATGGGCCCAGAGTCGAGGGCGGAGCTCTCGGGACCGGTCGAGGAACCCGAGGTAGTGATGATGCCAGCGACGGCCTCAAGGCCTTGACGCAACTGCCAAGCTAGTTGTGGTCGCAGGTGTCGGACGATCGATGCCGGCTCCGTTGCGGTGGCCTTCACTAGTCTGCGGGATCGGTACAAACTCCACGGATGGATTGCGACGATGAACACCGCAATGATTTCATCGCGGGCTGCACGCAAATCCTTGCCGAGGAGATAGGCGACGGACCGCAGCGCGCTACCGAAGAGAAGCCGGAGCGCGACGAATGGAACGGCGAAGAATGCGCAATGCGCGAGGAGCACGTGCACTGACGCCGCGCGCTCAGCTCGATGCGGACGTGCAGCTATGTCGGTTGAGCGCGATCCGTGGGTCGCGGCCTCACGATGATGCACGACCGCATCGGTGGCGATGAGCACCCTCGCCCCGGCGCGTTGTGCGCGCCAGCAGAAGTCGAGATCATCGCGGAAGAGCTTCAGTTGGGGGTCGAACCCGCCGAGGAGGTCCCAGATCTCCCTTCGGACGAGCATGCCTGCCGAACTCACCGAGAGGACATCGCGAACTCCGTCGTGCTGACCCTGATCGTGTTCGCCTCGTTCGAGTCCAGTCAACCGGCGGCCTGAGTTTGAGATGCTCACACCGGCCTCGAGGAGGAGCCTTCGGTCGTGCCAGCCAAGGATCTTTGGGCCGAGCACTGAAGCGCTCGGGTGGTGATCGGCAGTCTTGAGCAGGGCGGCTAGGCAGGTGGGGTCCGGGGCACTGTCGTCGTGGAGGAGCCAGACCCACTGGGTGAACTGGCCAGCCGATTCGTCGCTGTCGGGTGGCTCAATTCGGCCGACGCTTTCAAGTCCCCTCCGAACAGCCCGGCCAAAGCCCTGTTTCGCGGGCACGGTGACGACTCGTTCGACGCCGAATGAGGCCCGAAGGAGCGTGGGGCTGTGGTCGGAAGAATCAGTATCGACCGCGACGGCAGCGTCTGGGGGGCGCGACTGATTGGCCAGACCGGTGAGGACGGATGGGAGCCACGCTGCGCCATCGTGCGTGACGAGGACGACGGTGACGTGGTGTTGACGGCGCGGAAGGGCCTCAGCGGCTTCAACACCCTCAGCGGGCAGGGCGAACCACTCGGTCGGGCGCTCAGCGGGGCTGGTTTCGCTGGATTCAACGAACGCATCAAGGTCGCCGCTCGCCGCTCGAAATGCGGCCTTGTCCTCGGCCGTGAACAACAACGCTGAAGTGGATTCCAGCCATTCTTCGTGTTCTTCATTCTTTCTGTCGGGCACCGGTCTACCTTACGGTGCTCCGCTGAACGGTGTGGTCCAACTAGACGTCTTCCTTCTTCAGACGGCGGCGCTCACGCTCAGACAGGCCGCCCCAGATGCCAAATCGTTCGTCCTGCTCCATCGCGTACTCGAGGCATTCCACTCGAACTTCACAGGACTGGCACACGCGCTTCGCGTCGCGAGTGCTCCCGCCCTTCTCCGGAAAGAACGCCTCGGGATCAGTCTGCGCACACAGGGCACGCTCCTGCCATGATGTCGGTAAAACGTCGAACATTAGAAGCAGAACATTGTCCGCCTCCTGGCTTTCAGCCACGAGTTCCTCCTCGACCCTGGGACCGCCCACCGATGCCCCTGCACCGTATTACAGACGTGTCATTCCACCACGTCAAGCCAGATTCCGACAAACAGGGCATATTTCAAAAAAAATCACCTAATTTTCACGATTTCACGCCGTTTCAGGCAATTCTGACGGGTCGGCCCGAGCAATGTGCACTCGACCAAACACCGCTCGATGAGCGATGAGAGGATGACGTCCATGAGGATCACCGCACTTGCCGGCGGGATCGGCGGTGCGCGATTCTTGCGCGGCGTACTTGCGGCCAAGCCCGACGCCGAGGTCACTGTCATCGGGAATACCGGTGACGATATCTGGGTGCACGGCCTTCGGGTCTGCCCCGATCTCGACACCGTGATGTACACCCTCGGCGGCGGCATCAGCGCCGAGCGTGGCTGGGGTCGCGAGGGCGAGACGTTTACGGTGAAAGACGAGCTTGCCGACTACGGTGTCGAGCCCACTTGGTTCGGCCTTGGCGATAAGGACATCGCAACCCACCTCGTCCGCACCCAGTCATTGCAAGCCGGGTTCACGCTCACCGACATCACCGCCGCGCTGTGCGAGCGCTGGCAGCCAGGAGTCCGGTTGATCCCCATGACCGACGACCGGGCCGAGACCAACGTCATCGTCGACGACCCTGACGGCGCAGCGGATGCCGACGGACGCCCACTCCAGATTGCCATCCACTTTCAGGAATGGTGGATTAAGTACCGAGCACACATTCCGGCACGCGGCTTCGTCCTCGTCGGGGTCGATAAGGCTCGTCCTGGCCCGGCCGTGATCGAGGCAATCGAGCAGGCCGACGTCGTGCTGCTTCCTCCGAGCAATCCTGTCGTGTCGATCGGGACAATCCTGCAGGTTCCCGGTATTACTCACGCCCTGAGATCCACGAACGCCCCCGTGATTGGGGTGTCGCCCATCGTCGGCGGCGCGCCGGTACGAGGAATGGCCAACGCCTGCCTGAAGGCCATCGGACTCGAAACGACGGCGCTCGCGGTCGCAGGGCACTACGGCGCACGGGCTCACGGCGGCGGGCTCATCGATGGCTGGCTCATCGACACCACCGATGCGGCGAGTGTCGCGGCCATTGAATCCCTGGGCATCCGTTGCCGGGCCGTGCCACTCATGATGACCGACCTCGATGCAACACGAGCGATGGCGGTCCACGCCCTGTCACTCGCCGATCTCACCTGATGGGCGAGTCAGCACTTCAGGTTGTCTGCGTCCCCGGCTTACCGGTGATCAAGGAAGACGACGACCTGGCGCAACTCATCGTTGATGGCGCGAGGAGCGTCACGTGGCCCGATGGCAGCACCGGTGTCGCTGACGGCGACATCTTCGTCGTGACGAGCAAGATCGTGTCGAAGGCCGAGGGGCGCGTCGTCGCCGCTACCTCCCGCGACGAGCTCATCGACTCGGAGTCAGTCCGCACCTTGGCCACCAAGGTGACCGAGAAGAACACGACGAGGATCGTGGAGACTGCCCACGGCCTCGTCATGGCAGCGGCAGGCATCGACGCGAGCAATGTCGACGCTGGCTTCGTCGTCCTTCTCCCCCTCGACCCCGATGCGTCGGCTTCCGGGCTTCGAATGGCGATGGAGGATCTACTCGGCGTTCGCGTCGCGGTCATCATCACCGACACGATGGGTCGGGCTTGGCGAAATGGACTGACAGACAACGCAATCGGAGCCGCTGGCCTCGAGGCTCTCGATGACCATACCGGCCGACAGGATGCCCACGGCCGCACCCTTGAGATGACCGTCGTCGCCACGGCCGACGAGGTCGCGAGCGCCGCAGACCTCGTGAAGGGCAAGTCCAGGAGTATGCCGGTGGCGATTGTTCGAGGCCTATCTCGTGTCGTGACTGACGCCGACGGCCCCGGGGCTCGGTCGCTCGTGCGCCCGCGTGGCGAGGATCTCTTCTGGCTGGGGACGAACGAGGCAATCGCAGAGGGACGTCGCAGCGCGCCCGCGCACCGGCGCACCGTTCGCGCCTTCACGGACGCGAAGGTCGACGAGAAGGTCATCACCGCCGCGCTCTCGGCCGCGTCGACCGCGCCCGCACCACACCACTCCACGCCCTGGCGATTCATCGTCCTACGCGATGAACCGGAGCGGGCAACCCTCCTCGATGCAATGCGCGATCGCTGGGCACACGACCTTCGACAGATCTCCGGAATGGATGACGCCGCGGTGAAGCGCCGGCTGGCCCGCGGAGATGTCCTTCGTCGAGCACCCGTCATCGTTCTGCCGTTCATTGACCTCTCGGCCGGCGCACACGCCTATCCCGACCCCCTTCGGACCGCAGCCGAGCGCGACCTTTTCCTGGTCTCCGGTGGCGCAGCCGTCCAGAACCTCATGATCAGCCTCTCAGCCAACGGACTGGGCACCGGGTGGATCTCATCGACGATGTTCTGTGCCGATGTCGTACGACAGGTCCTCTCGCTCCCCGACTCCTGCGAGCCGCTCGGCGCAGTGGCCGTCGGCTGGCCCGCACAATCCCCGAGTCCCCGCGAACCGGTCGAGCTCAGCCTGCTACGACTTGGGCCCGGGAGGTAACAGGGGGCTTGGCGGCTCGCGGCGCCTCAGGTCTTCGACGTAGGCCTTCCATGCGTCTAGTCCCGGGTCTTCGGGTTCAGGTTGCTTCTCTGGCACCGCTGGAGCAGCCGCATCGGCTTCGTCATCCACTGCGGCACTCAGCCGAGCCACCCGCTCACGCCAGCGCTTGGTGAGCCCCTTCGTGACGCTGCCCTCAGTTCGATAGCGATGCCAAATCCAGATGGTAAAAAGGCCGATGAGCGGCCACTCAAACATGTACGCCCACGCCCGCCAGACACCCTCAGACGCCCGCCGAGCCTCAATAATCGTGAACACGGTGCACAGGGAGAGGACAAGGACCAGGGGGATGTGAAGTTGCCAAACATCCCGCCATCCACCGCGAACGCGTCGTGGCTCTGGCGCCTGAGGGCCTGCCGCGCTGTCGCCGCTCATGGCACCAACGTGCGTGATGACGAAACCCCGGAACTGACGACGTTGGCTGCCTGCAGCGTCTTGACGAGGCGGGCGCCCAGCAATGCTTCGACGGCGACAATGGTGGCGATCGTGATCCTGAGTCCCGCAGCGCCTGCGGACGCTTGGCCAAGACCGTTGACCCAGATCACCAGCGGCCAACCCACCATCACCACGAGGATCCCAGCAACGGCCTGCTTGGACACCAGACACGTCGCCCAGAGCAGGCCAACGCCGACGATGACCAACACGCCCACAATCGTGCCAAACTCGGGTCCAAGCACCGCATTCAGGGCCTGGAGTCCGGCAATGTCTGCCACGGCAACGAGGAGGAGCACCGCCGGCACCTCCGAGTGCCCGCGAAGCCACCCGAGTGCCGTACCGAGCCATCCATCGGCCCTGCTCCCCGCTCGCTCAGAACTGGGCAGGCCAGCATGTCGCAGCACGACCAGCAGGTGCGCGATGAGCATCGGCAGGGCGATGGCGAGCAGTGCTAGGGCAATCGGTGAGTAGCGTCCAGATGCCACCCCGGCGGGGGCCGGCCCAACCCTCGCGAGCACGATCGACAGGGCGATCGCTACGCCCATGATAAGGAACTCCGAGGCCGCATAGCGCGTGAGCAGCCCGGGTGCCGCCATGTTCCCCGCCAACACACGCTTTCCCAGCAACACACGCCGCTGGAGGTAGCCGAAGCCGACGAGCCAACCAAGGAGGGTGGCCTTGGCGATGATGAGCGACCCGTAAAGGGTTCCGACAAACTCGCTCGGCAATGTGAGTCGTAGGGAGGCGTTGAGTAGGCCCGTCTCCGCGATGAGGATCACACACCACAGCGCCATCGTGCTGAATCGCGAGAGCAGGGCCATCGACGTGTCCGGTTCAGCGCGGACGAGGGCGACGACGACGACGAGTCCGCCAACCCACAGACTCACGGCCGCAATGTGGAGCAGCAGGCTCACGCTCGCGGCCACGTGCGAATCATGCAGGCCGCTGTGACCCACGAACGCCGGCGCCGCTGCCGCAGACACTGCAAGGAGGACGCAGGTCCATGACATGAGTGCCCCGCGCCCACGGTTGGCCCGCAAAGCGAATACAACGCCGATGACAGCCACTAGGGCGAGGCATTGACCGAGGAAGACCCGCCCGACAATTTCGTTCAGCAGCAGGGGCCAGAGGCTGCCGGGCGATAACGCCTCGAGCGGCGATAGCGCCTCTACCTCGGAGCGGGTAAGGATGAGCCCGAGCACAACAAGCGCCAGCCAGCAGGCAGCCCATCGAATCGCCCAGCCGAGTGCGCGCGTCGAACGCCCCGGTACGAGGATCGCGCCAACCACCACAGCCCCAACGGTCAGCGCCGCGGCGATGTCTCGGGCGTATCGCGTGGCCGGGAGCAGCCAAAAGGTGATGTCCGGCGGACTCGGAAGCCCCGGATACCTCACCGCGGAGGTCAGTCCACCGATCCACAGGATGCCGATAAGTATCGGCAGGCCCCACCAGAGTCGGGATCCCCAAGGCGTGCCGCCCGGCGCCTGCTGAACCGCCGTCATGTCACGTCCCTCAGTCGTTCAATGAATCGCTCAGCCAATCGTTCAGTCGGAAAAGGTACCGAATGTCGGACTGTTCGTGTTCGGGCTGACCTTCATGGTCGTCGTCACGACCGCCCCGAGGAGAACTGCGACGCACACCCACGTCATCCACATCGCGACGAGTCGCACATGCGAGTGATTGTTCTGCGTGAAGAGGCCGACCCGGGTGCGGTTCATGATCGCGACGGTAAGAAAGAGCACGACCGACAGGTGAATCGCTGTCCCGATAGCGAGCCAGAAGGTCGCGGATGCATAGGCACCCTCGGTGATCGCAAAGGGAAAGGTCGACAGTTGCACAATTTGTCCCACGAACGTCACGAGCACGATGATCGACGACAGGGCCGAGGCGAGGATTAACTGCCAGCGATCCCCCTTTCCCATTCCGTGCACGCCCCACCACATAGCGGCGGCCGCGAGGACCACCCCCGCGACGATGAGCCAGAAGGGGAGGTCCGGTGCGAATCGATCCTTTGGCGGGGCCCATGCACTATTCACGTTGAGCGACCAGAGGTACACGTACGAGATAAGCAGTGCGACCGTTCCGGTCGCGTCCGAAACGATGCACAACCAGATGCCCAAGCGATTACGGCGCGCCGTGGTCGTCACCGGTTCACCCGTCGTGGCTGACCTCACAATCGTCTGCGAGGACGTTGTTGTCGTACTCATCAGGCACCTACCTTCACGTTCTCGTCCGTCATCTTCCGTTCGATCGCGTCGTACGGGTCGGGGACCCCGTACCCGTATGGGTCGCTCGTCACGACCGGCAATACCGGGAAGTTGTCGAGTGGCACCGGAGTTTCTGTCTGCCACTCGAGGGTCTTGGATCCCCACGGGTTGGCCGGCGCGATGGTTCCGATCCGCCACGAGGTGATGATGGCGTAGAGGAAGATGAGCATGCCCACACCGATCGTGTAGGCGCCGATGGTCGAGATCCAGTTGGAGATCTCGAAGGCATTATCGAACTGGAGCACCCGACGGGGTTGGCCCTGAAGCCCGGCAATGAACATCGATCCGAACGTCACCTGGAAGCCGAAGAAGGCGACCCAGAACCCGATCGAACCGATCCGCTCATTGAGCATCTTTCCGGTCATCTTCGGGAACCAGTAGGTGATGGTACCGATGGCGCCGAAGAGGCCCACGCCCATGAGCATGAAGTGGAAGTGAGCGACGACGAACATACTGCCGTGCATGTACTGGTCCACCGGGACATCGGAGAGGTAGACCCCGGTGATCCCGCCAATAATGTTGCACCAAAGCACCGCGTAGACGGTCATCATCGGCAGCCTGCTCCAGACCTTGCCGCGCCACATCGTGCCGAGCATGACGAGCACCAGGAAGCCGAATGGAATGGAGATCAACTCCGTTGACAGCATGAAGGGGTATCCCGCCGAGGGAGCCCAACCGGTCAAGTACATGTGATGCACCCATACGACCGAACTGAGGCCGACGATTCCAGCAATTCCCGCCACCGCGACCTTGTAGGAGAACAGCGGCTTGCGTAGGAAGACGACCATGAGTTCGAGGAGCCCCGCCATTGCAGGCACAAGGATGACGTAGACCTCTGGGTGGCCGAGTAACCAGAAAAGATTCTCGTACAGCCAGACGCTACCGCCCTCCTGCGGAATGAAGAACGACGAGCCGACCACCTTGTCGCTGAAGGCGAGCACCTGCGAGTACTGGAACATCGGAAACCAAACGAGGCCCATGATCGCAGCGGCGAGAATGCCGATGACAAAGATCGGGACACGATTCCAGGTCATGCCTCGGGCTCGCATGGTGACGATCGTGGTGATGAGATTGACGCCTGCTATTCCGGTCGAGAACGCGAATGTGATGATGCAGATCTGGTAACCGATCATCCCGATCGGAGCCTGGGTGCCCAGTGGCTGATACACCGTCCAGCCGTCGCGGATACCGCCGAGGAGCAGGTTGCTGAGCAACGGCGGAACCGCGGCGAACAGCAGCCAAAAGCTCAGTGCGTTGAGCCTGGGGAACGCCATGTCACGGGCACCGATCATGAGCGGCATGATGAAGTTGCCGAGGGGGCCTGCGATCACGATGATCATCGCGATGATCATCACGATGCCATGGGTGCCGACGATCGAGTTGTAGAAGTTGGGATCGAAGACTTCAGACCACGTCACACCGAGCTCGGTGCGGATGAGCATCGCGAAGAAGCCCCCGAATCCGAGTAGGACGAGCGCCATGACCAGGTACTGGAGGCCAACGACCTTATGGTCGGTCGTGTACTTCCAGTACTTCCACTTCCCCTGGCCCTTGCCGGCCAGGTACTCGGAATCATCGTGCGTGATGTCGTGGCCCATCATCCAGCGCACCGGACCGGCAAAGGCCCCGATACCGATCATGAAGCCGATGACCCAGGCGACGTAGGTGGCTCCGACGAGAGCGTTCAAGCCCACCTGTGAATAATCTTCATTCTGCGTTCCCCACGGGACCAACTTCGACCCGATGGCATAGGTGACGACGGAGAGGATGATCCCCAGCGCGCTCCCCGTAAGAACGTTCGTGTGGCGCAAGAAGCCACCCGCCTTGCCGCGCTGCCTTGGCTGTGGGACGCCCATCTGCTCGTGGATGTCGGTGGTCAGGATCACGTCGGTGCTCATACGAACTTCTTCCCGCCCATCTCGCGAACCCAGGCGTCAAATTGATCCTGGGTGACAACCTTGATCTGGGTCTCCATGTACGCGTGGTGGAGTCCGCAGAGCTCAGCACACCTAATATTGAAATTGCCGAGCTTGTTCGGAGTCACCCCGGTGTTGGTGATCGCGCCCGGATTGGCATCAATCTTTACGCCAAGTTCTACGACCCAGAAATTGTGGATCACATCTTTTGAGGTCACGTTGAAATACAAGGGCACATCGATCGGCACGACGAGGACGTCGGACGTGATCGACTGCTGATCGGGGTACTCGAACGTCCACACCCATTGCTGGCCGGTGACGTTAATGTCGAGCGGCTTCGCGGTGTTCGGCTGCTCGTTTGCCGACGTCGTTCCGTTCGACAGAGCCGTGATGTTCGCGAGTTCGACCAGACCCCAAATGACAAGGAAGGCTGCGAGCAGGCTCGTCGCACTGATCCAGCCGACGATTGCGATGGGGTTCGACCGGATGGCGGGGCTTTCCTGCATTGGCGGCTCTTCACCGCGCACCCGACCCCAGCCGAGCAGGCTGTACAGGAGGATCGCGGCGGTGATGGCCATAACTGGCGCAGATGCGAGCGTGAACACGAACATCGTGCGTTCGATCTCGTACATCACGGCCGATGCCGGTGCACCGCTCAGGTTCATGAAGTGGAGAACGAGCCATGCCGCCGGAATGACAGCAAGCGTGAGGATCACAAAGAGGATGAGAATGTGTCGCACGTAGGGGCGGGATAGCCACTCGCGCAACCGGTAACTCGGTTCGGGCCGGTTGGTCGGCTCCTCGGGCTCGTCAGCCTCGGCGGTGGGACGTTCGTCGACTATTGACATCAGACCACCGTCACCGTTCCGGCCATCCAGCCACGCTCACTCATGACGCCCCCGAAGTCGACGTAGCCGTTGCCGCAGGGATCCTCGCAATTCCAGATGTACTCCCCCGGATCACCCGTCATGAACGAGAAGGTGATCTCCTGCGGCTTCGGGTAGCCGTTCGCCTCGTCCTTCGCATTGTTCGCTACCGCCAGCATCGGCACGCTCACGAACAATTCCGGCTGCGTGGACTCCGAGTACTGATGAAGGGTGAAGGTGTGCGCGACGTTGTCTGCCTCAATGTTGCGCTGAACCTTGCCGTTGTACGTCGCGGTGCCGTCGACGGTGCCGTGCACCTTGGCGAAATAGTCATTCCAGACGGTCGTGCTGCCGTCGTACTGGAGGATCGTCATGGTGATGAGCGAGTTCGCTGGGAGTTGCAGGGTCGTGGACGGCCAGTAGAAGGGCCAGCCGGCGCTTGCGTTGCCGATTTCGAGTGCGTGCCTAGGCCCGGGAACGCTCGCACTGGGCTCCGGATAGATGGAGAGGTCGATGGTCGCGTGCGGAACCTCGCCGTTGGGTCCCTGAGCAGTGCCGACGACCTTGGCCACGAGCACTGCCGGCTCAGCCTGAGCCTTCCCCAACAGCAGCACGGATCCCGCCACCACGGCGGCGCCGATCAATACCGTCAAGACCGCGAAAAAGGTCCGCTTCATCCGATCGTCACCATGCCATTCCACCCTTATGTCATCGCTCTTATGTTTCCGAGCCAGTATCGTCAATATCCTCAAGAACCAACAGGCCAAGGAGAGATTATCGTTCAAGCCGACAGGCTGGGGCCAAACCTGAGTGATTCCCCAGATTTCCTGATGTCGTCCCCGTGAACACTCACTGAAGGCAAGGAGTCACAGTGGCCTCGTTCCTCGCTGTCTGGGATCTCAATCTCTTCATCATGCTCAACATCGTCGCTGCGACCGCTTGGTACGCGTGGGCCACCCGGCGGGTGAACGCAGCCGACCATCGGTCGCGCTGGCCAGTGCCGTACTCCGCGTGCTTCTACGCCGGAATGGCCCTCCTCGCTCTCGCCTATCTCGGCCCACTCGCCGCGTGGTCCCACACCTTCTTCTGGGTGCACATGAGCCAGCACCTCATCGTCATGATGGCCGCAGCGCCCCTTCTCGTCCTTGGGGAGCCGGTGACCCTCGCATTCCGGGCCAGTAGCGCCTTGACAAGGCGCAGTCTGGTCGTCCCTCTTTTGCGAAGTCGAGCGGTGGGAGTCCTCACAAATCCGGTGTTCACCTGGGTGCTCTTCGCGACAGTACTCATCGGCACGCATTTCACCGGGTTCTACGACTGGGCGCTCACCAACCATGACGCCGGCATGTTCATTGAGCAGCCACTCTTCCTCGTCGTGGCCCTCTTGTACTACTTCCCTATCCTCGGATCGAACCTCCAGGCCCACCGGCCTGCACCCGCAACCAGGCTCATCTCCATGGCGCTCATGATGATCCCCGAGGCGCTCGTCGGGGCAGTGATTTACTTCGCTCCAGTTGTGCTCTACCCCTCGTTCGGAGCCGATCGGCCCTTCGGCCTTGATCCGCTCGCCGACCAGCAACTCGCCGGTGCGCTCATGTGGGCGCTCGTCATGATCGTCGACTCCGCCTGGATGATGGTCGTGGCGGCCGAGTGGTTCACGAGTGAGGAACGGCGTAGTCGACGCGAGGATGCCAGCATTGCGGCGGAAGAGGCCCTTCGCTAGCTGCGATCACTCGAGAAGCGCACCGCAGTGTCCCCGAGTACCGCACCCGGCCACACTCGCGCACCGGTGAGCAGTTCGTTGTCCGCGCCGATCACCGCGCCGTCGCCAATGACTGCGCCATCGATGACACAGCCGGCGCCGATGCGCGCGCCCACGCCGATGATGCTGTTCGTGATCCGGACGGCACTACCGACGACCGCACCGTCGAAGACGACCGCTCCCTCAACAACGGACTCCGACCCAATGACCGCCCCAACCCCTACGGTCGTGCCCGAACCTAGGTAGGCATCGTCCGCAATGACGGCACCTTCAAGGACGAGCGACTCGCCGATCGCGGCGACGGCGGGGCTCGGTGCTAGGCCGAGGACGAGATCACATGAACCCCGGACGAATGAAAGCGGCGTGCCAAGGTCAAGCCAGTAGCCATTGTCGACGACTCCGCTCACCACTGCCCCTTGATCCAGCAGGCCGGGGAAGGTCTCACGCTCGACCGACACGGGCCGGCCTGACGGGATCGCGTCGATAACGCTCCGGCGGAACACATAACAGCCGGCATTGATCTGATCGGTGATGATCTCCTCCTGCGTCTGCGGCTTCTCGCGAAAGGAAACCACCCGGCCTTGGTCGTCGGTCGGGACGAGGCCGTAGGCGCGTGGGTCATCGACCGCGGTGAGGTAGAGCGACACGTCGCTGTCGGTCTCGGTGTGATGTCGAACAAGACCAGCGATATCGAGGCCGGTCAGGATATCGCCATTGAAGACGAGCACGGGCTCGTCGGGACCGCTCGTGAGGTACGGGAGTGCGTGCCTGATGGCGCCGCCGGTACCGAGGGGCTCATCCTCCGTCGCAATGACGATCTCGACCCCGAGATCATTGCCATCGACGAACTCCCGAAACACCTCGGCCCGGTAGCTCGTTGCGAGGATGATTCGGGTGACTCCCGCATCGCGTGCGCGGGTGATCTGGTGCACCGTGAACGGCACGCCCGCCACCGGGAGCATCGGCTTGGGCGTATTGATGGTCAGCGGACGCAGGCGAGTTCCCTGACCACCCACGAGGAGCACGGCTTCAGTCACGTGACCAGCGTGCCACATGGGGTCATCAAGCATTCGCACGCCGCAGCAAGTCTGCGCACCTGCACTACCGTGGGCTGATGAGCAATCCGATCTGGCAGGCCCTCGAGGACCGGGTCCGTCGCAGACCCGCCGATCCCGTCGTGACGTACATCGATGCTGACGGCCAGCGCACGGAGCTCTCCGCGAAGACCCTCGCGAACAATGCGGCAAAGGCAGCGAATGCCCTTCGGGACGAAGCGTTCCTCGAGTCCGGCTCGCGGCTGGCATTTCACGTCCCCTGGCATTGGCAGCGCTGCGTCTGGACGCTCGCCGCCTGGCTCACAGGCGCGACCGTCGTGCCGGGCGGATCCCCCGATCAATGCGATCTTGTGATTGCCGGCCCGGGTGAGGCGCCCGGAGTCGTGACTGAGCAGTTCGGGCCATCCGGCCAAGGAGACGTGTGGGTCGTCTCCCTTCACCCCTTCGGCCTTCCGAATCCATCGCTCCCCGAGGGCTGTCTCGACGCTGCGACGATCGCACGTATCCAGCCGGATGCATTCGCCCCGGACCCGTTCGCTCCCGACGACGATGCGTTGTCCGCGCTTCGCTTCGCGAGCGGAACCTCATTTGGTCAGCAGGACCTGCTTCAGCGTGCGAAAGCGATCGGTGAAACGCACCTGATCAATCCCGGCGAGAGGTTTGCCTTGGTCGGTCTGCCGGTCGACGAACTCGAGGGTTGGCTCATGGGGACGCTGGTTCCAATCGCCTGCGATGCCTCAATCGTCATGGCAGCCCAAGGCTTGGATACCGGGGTGATAACCCGAAGAGAGTCCGCTCGGCTCATCGGTTGATCGACCGGCTCGACAACGAGCACTAGGGAACCGCTGGTCATCAGCCTGTTTTCCACGCAGGGTGCATCTGACTCACGTAAGCCCCGAGGGGATGAGGAGGGGTAGGAAAATCAGCGCTTCCCTAGCGCTTGCGCTTAGGCCGCACGGTGATCTGCTGCTCCTCGCTGCTCGCCACGACTTCGCCCTTTTGCATGACGACGACGCGGTAGGAGTAGGTCGCGCCAGCCGGTGTCGCCTTCTTGATCCGGAAGGAGTATCGCCCGGCCTTGTTCGTCCTCGTCCGGTCCTTGACGACCCAGTCCCCGTTGACGAGCATCTGGCGCTCGACGATCAGGCCCTTTGCTCCCTTCTTGGGCCGGACTCGTCCGGCAAACGTCAGGGAGGTTCCGGCTCGGGGCCGCAGTGTCGGACCGATCTTCATGGTCACGCGAATGCCGCCGACAGACGCGACCGGATTATCCGCCGTTGATTCACTGCCTGACGATGCCTGCCCTGACGGAGGGTTCGCAGCCGCACCGCCCGACGCGCCTCCTGCTCCGTCGATCGCCGAGATGTAGGTCGACTTCAGTCCGAAGTTCGTTCGAGCCTCGGTCGCCGACATCGTTCGCTGGCTACCGTCCTTAAGGGTTGCGGTGAGGGTCTTGGCCGCTCCCGACGAGAGCCGGTCACTCACCGCGAGCTTCCAGACATCGTTCACGCCGAATGCCTTAGCCGCCTCGGCCTGCGACACCTTCACGGTCCATTCGCGGTTCGTATTGTCTGGATGAAGGCCCCAGCGATCATCCACGCTCACCGCGTACGGCAGGTCACCACCCCAGACGTCTTTGACCGAGGTCGTCGCACCACCAGTGGACGATGTGTAGAACGCCTTGATTGGCTTGCCCTTGTAGAGCACCGCGAGTCCAGTGGTGTCGGATGGGTTCGTCGCCTTCACGGCCGAGGTCCAGCGTCCGCCCTTGGGGCTGCTCTGCTTGAGCCAGCCGATGAAGGTCTGGTCCGAATAGGGACCTCCGCCGTCATCGACATGGCAGGAGCACGACTTTCGCAGGCCGTCGTCCATCTTCGATAGCCCATAGGACCGCGCAGCGATCGCCTGCGCCTGCATGGCCGCCTCCGGCCACGAGTTCGAGACCTCGGAGATGCCAAAGAGATACTCATCGTGGACCTTCAATGAGTTGACCGCGTTCAGTCGGACGCCGGAGGAGGTGTTCACGGCGGTGACGTCGACGGACCCGTACCGGTATCGATGACCGCTGGAGTCGAAGGTTCCACTGGGTCCGATGACGTTGAGCAGGGTCGGTGGACCTGCAGCAGTCCCGGGATCCCTAGTGCCGGCCCACCGGATTTTCACGCTGGGCGCTGCCCCGAGATCTGTGGCCGTACCGTCTGCAATACGGCGCACGCCTACCGAAGATCCGTTCACATTGAATGCGAACACATCGCTTGGGCCGCCGAGGGTCGCGGTTTCGCCGACTGTCACCTCGATGGCGCCACCACCCGGCTCGAGGTCCTTGGAGCGGACCTGTAGTGACTGCACCTGGTACAGCAGGTTCACCCGGATATCAACGTCGTCCTTCGTCGGCTCGACGGTCGTGCCCGAGTAGTAGTGGCTGACGATGGCCGATGCATCACGCCCCTCGAGAGCCATACCGTAGGCACCCCACTGTGACATGCCGATCCCGTGGCCGTAGCCACTGCCACTCAGGGTGAATCCATCCGGGGGACCGCATGGATCCATCGGTGACGACGCGGTTGCAGGGATGATTCCCGCCCCCACCCAGGGGAAGATGGCGTCGCCGTTGCTCGAGCCATTGAGGGTGAGGGTGTAGGTGCCAGGCGGCACCTGAGCACCCGAATCATCGAGTTTGTCCCAGCCAATCGACAGGGCGCCGCCCGCGGCCTGCTGTCCGCTGAGGGTGCGTACTTGGTTACCGCAGCGCGAGGTCACCGCAACCGTCCAGGCGAGCGGGGCGGTCGTGGTGGTGCTGATGACGAGCGGCTCACTGGCCCCCCATGCTGCCGGAGCGGACATCACGGGGTTGAAGGCGGTGACGCCCATCTTCGAGGCGACCATCGACCTGATGACCGGGATCTGGGGCTCCAAATACCTACCCGGGCAGGCGGTCTGACCGATGTCGCGATGGCCACCGATGACAAGCGCGTTCGCCTGCTCACCCGGCTGGTAGCGCGAGGTACCGGAACTCGAATCCGAGACGAGAACGGTGCTGCCATTCGGGTCCCGGTGGTTCATTGAGAGTTTCCACGCCATGAGTTGCGCCACCGACTCGTCGATCGCCGCCATCTCCGCAGGGGGGAGATCCTTCGACTGGAAGTTTCCGAGGGCCGAGACGGCGAAGGTATCGCTATTGAAACCCGCGGTATGCCCCCCGATGACCGCTTGGTCCATACCGCCAGCGCGCCCCTCGTACAGGCGCCCGAATCGGTCGACCAGGAAGTTGTAGGCGAGGTCGGAGTACCGCAAGCCCTTCACGAACCAGCCGTAGAGGTTGCGCACCTGCTGGGCAGCCTCCTCCGGCGTGTACGAGTTGCTCGTCACCGTGTGATGAAGGAATGCGGCCTTGATGGTGCCCGAGTAGGTGGGGCCGGCCCGGCGAAGGGCCTCATTGGCGCCCCACTGTGCTCGGGTGATGATCGTGGGCATCGGGGCACCGAGCGTTGCGGCAGCCACCGTTGAGATCGGCAGGCTGGCCTGCTGCGGACCGAGCGGCAGGTCGGCATCCTCGGCGACGACCGGATTGTTCATGAGCATCACCTGCGGGTCAGCGGGCGACACCCCTCCCGGCGTGTCGATACGGACCTGCACTCCGTCCGCATCACCGGTGATGAGCGGTTCGGTCCCGAAGCGAACTCCCTGAGCCTCGAGGGATCCGGGGTCCGGTGCGTGATCGGAGACTGGAAGCGGGGTCCAGTTGCTCCATCCGTCGTCCTGCCGGACACGGACGAGGATCCGCGACGTCGCGTCCAGGGGTGATGCCGTCGTCACCCCCACCAGCCCGAACTCATCAGTGGTCGTCGGGGTGGTCGCGATAGCCGGACGCAGGGGCGCGCTGGCGCGAGTTGCCACCTGGCTCACGTCGGAAGGGGAGGGTAAGGGCGCGAGGCCAAGTGCATCGACATGCGGGTCACCGAGCAGGTCATTCCACGACGCCATCGAGACGGCGCTCTCGGCTACGGCGCCGGCATCGACGCCCGTCAGCGCGATGGACTGCAGGACCGGGGTGACGGGGCCGCGTGCAGCGAGGCGGTCACTGGACGAGGGAGTGAGATTTGTTATCGGAACGAGAAAGGATGCGATGAGGATCGATGCGGCCAGCGAAGCGAGGACCGGACGGCTCATGCGGCGGCGTGCACTGGGCACGTGGTCCTCCTTCCTTTTTCACTCACAACGCTGCTCGTCCGTACCTGACGGACCCGGGGCACAACGACGTAAATCCAGGCCTGCGCCCCCGGATCGGACTACCACCGTGCCACATCAGTCCCAATAATCACAATCCCCACGCACCACTCTGAACACATTGTTCACTTTCGATACACCCTCGGCGAGCGTCACCAGGTCCCACCCAGCGGGAAAATCGCAGGAAACTTGGGGGAACCTGCCGACGCGCAGGTGCGTCCAATGCCTGAAAGTCCGATTGACGGGCGCGTCCGGCTTACGATGGCAGCGCACGACTTGGCCCTTCCCCGAACTCCCCCTCACGAACGGACAACCGCCCGCATGACCCAGCCCGCACGGCGACGATGGCCCCGAGTTCTCGCAGCATCCCTCTCAGGAGTGATCGTTGCCGTGACCCTCGCCGGGGTCGGCGTCAATGCGATGATGGGTCGTCTGCAGGGCAATATCACCGCGGTGGACGTCTCCGATCAACTCGGGGGCACACCCGACGGAGCCATCGCCATCGACGAGACGGGCAACATTGAGCCGTTAACGGTCGTTCTCATGGGAAGTGACAGTCGCGCCGGCAAAGACAACCGCGGCTACGGCAGTGCGTCCGAATTCGGCGGCGCCCGTTCGGACACGACAATCCTCCTGCACGTGAGTGCCGACCGGAAGAGCGCGATCGCGGTAAGCATTCCACGCGACACGGTTATCACCCTTCCCCAATGCAAGTCCGATGGAAAGACCGTCGGCGGGTACGAGGGCAAGTTCAATGCGGCCTTCGACATCGCAGGCCCCGGTTGCACGATCAAGGCCGTCGAGGAGATGACCGGTCTCAACATCAACAACTTCATGATGGTCGACTTTGGCGGATTCAAGCGCATCGTCGATGCGATCGGCGGGGTGGAGATCTGCCTCAAGGAGGACGTCAACGACGAGAAGAGCGGCCTGGTTCTGAGTAAGGGGAAGCACACGGTCGAGGGCGAGGAGGCCCTAGCCTTCGTCCGCGCTCGCAAGACCCTCGGCGATGGCTCGGACACCTCGCGTATCCGACGTCAGCAGGCCTTCATCTCCTCCCTAACGCGCAAGGTGCTCTCCAGCGGGACCCTCCTCAACCCGGCGACCCTCGTGAGCCTCCTCGATGCCGCCACCCAGTCACTCACCGCCGATCCCCAACTCGCAAACATCGATAACCTTCGAGCCCTTGCGCTCAGCATGAAGGACCTTCGACCCAGCGACATCGCCTTCGTCACGGCGCCATGGAAGCCGGCAGGCGACGGCGAAAACGTGCTCATAAACGATAAGCGGGCCGCGCCCCTGTGGGAGGCGATCAAGCTCGACTCGACCTGGCCACCAGCACAGGACGCCGACCAGCCACTGCTCAAAACAGAGCCGGGGCAGATCTACGTCGATGTGCTCAATGGCACGTCGACGAAAGGCAAGGCCAAGAAGGTCGCCAAGGAACTCCGGGAAGCCGGCTACCGGGTGGTCGAGGTCGGCAGCACTCCGGGCAAGGAGATATTCGCCAACACCGTCGTCAAGTACGACCCGAGGTGGGATGCCTCCGCCAAGACCATCATCTTTGCAGCGGGAGCACAGGGCGAGTCGGTCCCCAAGCAGGGCGAACGGATGATCCTCATCATCGGCGAGGACTTCACCTCGATCAAGGACGTGACCATCTCGAAAATCGCGGGGGACCAGTCGGCGGATCTCAACACCGCCGACGAAACCTACTGCGCGGCGTAACCTCTCGGTCGCCCACCGGCGGCTAGATTATCGGCGGCCGACCGGCCCGGGTCATGGCCCAAACGGTACGCCAGCGCATCGGCCGGCGTCCGCCCGGGTTCACCGTCATCCCCTCCCAAAGCCCCGCGAACCACGAGTGAAGTGCAGCTCGGTTGCGCATGCGTAGGACGGTGAGTGCAACCCAGGCTCCGACATAGATGGGTTCTAGGACGAGGGGCAGGTTGCGGCGCGCCAGCCAGACCCGATTGCGAGCGTTCAATCGGTAATAGACATCGTGCCTAGCCGGATCGATCACCGGATGGTTCACGGACAGGTCTCCTGCGTACCAGGCCACAAAGCCCTCGTCCCAGGTACGCCATACGACCTCGATCCCCTCATGCGCATAGAAGAATGGATCGGGCCAACCCCCCACCGCGTCAAACACCGTGCGCCGCATGGCAACCGCTCCCTCCCACAGGGAGGTGGCCGGTCCAGGCTCAGCAGGATCCCCGACGCGCAGGCGCGGCACCCATCTGCCGGGTGCTGCAGCACCGGTCGGATCGACGACGCGGGGCTGCACGAGTCCGAGCCTGGAGTGCGCCTCAAACCGTTCGGCGATCGCAAGTAGGAACCGGCGGTCCGGGAGGCTCGCGTCGTCATCGAGAAAGAAGAGCAGGTCGCCCTGGACGAGCGGAACCCCGGCATTACGCCCAGCGGGGATGCCTACGTTCTCCGCGAGACCGAGCGTCCGGACTCCGTCCGGCACACCTTCGGGCTGCCACCCATTGCCGACGACGACAATGTCAAGATTCACCCCCTGCTGAGCCTGCAGCGACCTGATGCCCGCCGCCAGTTCCGCCGGCCGCTTGCCCATCGTGAGGACGACGACTCCGTAGGCGCGGCCCGCATCCGGAATCGTCATCGGAATCGTCATCGGAGTCGACTAGAGGACAGGATCGACGCGAGGTGGCCGACCACCGTCACCACCCCAAGCACGAGGAGTCCCGCAACGAGCACCCTCGTCGCAATGAGGTCGCCAGCGGCAACGTCAACAATCGAGGCGAGAAGTGCCAGCAGCGTCAGTTCCACCGAGTGGTAGGCCCGATGGAACGGGACGAATCGAGCGAAGGAGCGCAGACCTCGCAAGCCGCTGCTGCGAGGCGCAGCCACCTCGGCTTTCTCAGTGAGTCGAGGCATGTCGTTGTAGGCGCGTGAGACGTGCACCATGTCATTGAGCGCCTTGTTGTAGAGGACGAGGACGGCAAGAAGGGCGCCCATGAGCGGCCAGGGCGAATCAAGCCACCCAGCATCAGGGAAGCCCGCCGCCCGCAGCCCCAGCGCGATGGGGATAAGTCCCTCGGCCGTGTAGTGGCCGACGCGGTCCAAGAACACGCCGGCAGGCGACGATGTCTGCCGCCACCGCGCGACCTCGCCGTCGGAGCAGTCCCAGAGCATCTGCATCTGCCCGAGCAGGGCCGCGAGGAACCCGCCGGGCAGGCCGGGGATGAGGAGCGCGAATGCCGCTGATGCTCCGGTCGCGATCATGAGCCAGGTCACCTGGTTGGCCGTGATGGAGGTGCGCAGGAGTAATCGGGTCAGATAGGGCGAGAGAGCACGAAGGTAGACATCGGCCACCCAGTGCTCGGAGTTTCGTCGACCGGTGATCGCAGGTGGCTGGCACACTGCTCGAATCTGGGCGAGGGTCGGTCGAGATGGTCGTTCGGTGAGGCTCACGTCAATCCCTTCAATCCCGATCCCCGGAGCTCGCCAGCCACTGAATGGATGCGATGAAGACGAGCAGCAGCGACCATACAACGATCCCGACGATGAGCAGGCCACCGAGGATTGCAAGCCCACCTCCTGCTGCGAGAACGACGAGCAGCGTGCGACCGTCCCAGCCGAGCCCGGACCAGACGAGCCAGCGCGGAGGCGCCTGCCCCGCTATCGCCCGGTAGAGGGTGTCGTAGTGGTGGAAGGCAATGATGGCCATCCACCAAAAGCCGAGAACCATGAGGGCGGGGAAGACCGAAAGGCACAGGAGCGCGACGACCCCAAGCTCCAGGAATCGCAGGGCCGCCGGCACCGCCCAGGCAACCCTCGACGACCAGAACTGCTCCCACGCCGCCGCGGATATGCCCCGCGTGAGCACCGACGCAATGGGTCCGGCATCTGACTGGCGCGCGAGGAGCAGTGCGGCATCGGCCGGGCCCTGGCCCGACCAGCTGAGCGTCCGCAGGATTCGTCCGGTTGTCACGTATGCGAAGGCGACGAGTCCGAGCCCGAGCAGCAGTCCAAGCGCCCACGCTGCCCCGAGGAACGCGGCCGCCAGGCTGATGACGAGCCACCGCTCGCCGATCGGCAGGTGGATGGCTCGTTTTGCCCACCGCACACCGCTACGCCGATTGATGCGGGACGACATCTCCATGGCGCCCTGCACGGACCAGCCAGCTGCCGTGCCGGATGATCCGTCATCCGGGTCGGTGATCGATCGGGGCTCAACGCGCGCCTCCCGGCTTCGTTGCACCCTTGCGAAGTCGTAGTCCGTCATGTGACGCGTGGTCTGGAGAACGAGCATCAGGATCGCCAGCGGCCAGATATTCACGCCGGTAACGGCGGCGGCGCCGATCGCCAGGCCCGCGTAGGCCAGGTACTCCTTCACGCGATCGGTCGAGGCATCGAGCCAGGCTCCGAGCGCCGAGAACCGCCTCGTCGCGCGAGCGACTTCACCATCGACGCAGTCGATAACCAGGCTCAACTGGAGGAGCACCGCCCCGAGCACAAGCGCCCAGCGCGATCCGGCCGCGAATGCGCCCGCAGCCCCGATGCCGACCGCAAACGACACGAGGGTCACCGCATTCGGGCTCATATTCAGTCGCAGCGCCAGCCTTGTCAGCGGCTTCGACATCCGCCGCACGACGAATGTCGAGTAGAAGCCATCGTCCATGCGGTTCGCCTGCAGTTGGGCGATACGCGCATCGGAGACCGCGGCAACCGCCTGCGCTGCACCCACTGGATCCGCCGGGCTTCGAAACCACGGCACATCAACAAGTTCGATCGCCTTGCAGGGCGTACCGGATCGCACGATTGCGACGGCGATGAGCTGAGTCACGTCATGCCTACTCGTATCGAGCTCACCTGACTCGAGTTCACTTGACTCGAGGGCATCTGCCGCGGCATTGATGGCCTCCCCCACGGTCCGCGCATCCCTTGGTGCGACGACTAGGGCCCCGACGAACAAGTGGTCGGGAGCGCTCACCCGATGGAACGCCGAACCAACGGAATTCACCAAGTGGTGACGAACCCTCGTGTCCCCCTCCGCCGATGGCCGAACGAGCATGGCCGTACCGGCGAACGGGTCTGCGGTGATCTGGGCGAGCGCGGCATCTGCGACAACAAGGTCCGGTGCAACAACCGCAGTCGGGCCGGTCGCCACCGACAACGCGTGCGCAACGAGCCGCAGGCCGCGGGCGGTGTCAGCTCCGAGTGGCCGCAAAACCTCGATCACGAGCCCTTCTTCGACCGTCGCTTCAGCCGCGCACCGACATCGGAGCGCAGCTTCTTCGCGAGGGCGCGGGTGAGATCCTTGCTGCTGGGCTCCTCCTTAGTGAGGAGGACGAGCGTCGCGAGCGCATCAACCGCGGCGTCCATCGGAACTGAATCAAGTGCGGAGTCCGGCGCCTTCGGTGGCGACGACATCCTCGCTGCCAGCGCGTCAAGAGTGCCGATCACCTTCACTCCGGAATCGCGGATGGCGGCCGCCATCGCAGCCCCCCGATCAGCCGCGGAGTCCAGGGCCCAGTCGGGGGTGTGCAGTCGCGGCTCATCGGGTGCTGGCTCACGCCTCTCAACGATGCTCTTCGCGACTCCGACACGAACAAGACGCTGGTACTGACCCCAGTTGAGTGAGGCCTTCACCTCCTTGTTCAGCCGGCGAACCAACTCGGACTCCGCAGCCGTCATGGAGCGATTCGAGGTGAGGTCCATCCGCGAGGTAAGCATCTCCTCTGGGATGTCGAGTAGCTGGGCGAAGGTCCGGAACATCGCACTGCGGTCGACATCCTCAAGCACGATCACGGTGACCCGGTCTTTCCCGACGACGTCGGCCCACCGCTGCGCGAGCACATGGTGGTTGTTGCGACGCCAGAAACTCGGCGAGACGGTCCGCTTGCTCTCCGTCGCGAAGGTGTTCTCCAGCCAAGTTTCGTAAGGGGCGGCGACCCCGTATTTCAGGTACTGCTGCCACGAGGAGGGGAGTAAGCGTCCGAGGTTGCGAAGGGTGATGATGACCTCGATGCGGTCGCGTCCGAGGGCGTCGGCTGCTTGGCTCGCTCGATCGCTATCGACCTCGCAGAAATGCTCGCTGCTGATGACCACCCGTCCGGGCGATGCGCTCGCCTGCCGCGCCAACCTGTCGAACGCCGCCCGACTATTGGCCTCCCCACCGCGGTCCTTCCAGCCCCACGACCGCTCCATCAGGCCCAGTGCCGCGCCGTGGTGGGCCGCCTTCCGACCCGGATACAGCACGCCACGCTGCATGAGATCTGGACGTGCGTCGGCGAGGGCCGCCTGAAGTGCTGTGGTGCCGGTCTTATGCACCCCGACATGCAGTGCGATCGATGAGGGAGGCAGGGCCGGCGTTTGTGGCAGAAGGCCGTCGGTCAAGCCAAAGTTCATAGGCGCAGTCTAGTTGTCGTCACGATCCTCGGGCTGATCCGTCGGATCTGTACGCGGGGTCGGACGCACAAGTTCAAGACCCTCCTTGACGCTCGTATCGGCGAGGATTCTTCCCCCCTTGAGGACGAGGGCACGATCGCAGAAGCGTTCGAGGTCATGCGGATCATCGCTGGTGACAAGGAAGGTGACGCCAGCAGCCCGAAGTCCTTCGACATGTGACCAGCACCGTTCCATGAACTCACCGTGCCCGACGACCAGCGACTTCTCGATCACGAAGATCTGCGCTCCGGTCGCCATCGACACGGTCCAGACAAGTCGCTGTCGCATGTTGCGTGGCGCCCCGCGGAGGTAGGTGTCGAGCCATCTGCCGGCCTCCGCCATATCGACGATCCAGTCGAGGCGCTGCGCCGTCTCACCGGGCGTCATCCCGAGGAGACCCGCGGTGAGATAGATGTTCTGCCGGGTCGTGTAGGCCGCGGTGAGGCAGCGCGAGTTGTCGAGGATCGGTACGACTCGCGCCTGTCGGCGCACTCGACCGGAGTCTGCGAGCAGGGTGCCCGCGGCCAGCCGCAGGAACTCATGACGTCCGGATTTAGCGCCACCGAGGATTGCCACAGACTCGCCCGGCATAATCGACATGCTCAGGTCGGTGAACACTGGCACCTGCTGGCGGCTCGACTCCCCGGCCAGTCGGCGTATGCGATTGCGGGTCCCCTGCCCGCCCCGCCTCTTGCTGCGGGGCATCGACAGCGATACATCGTCGAACTCGACAGCGGCGAACAACTCCGGCTGAATTCGGATGCTTGCCATGCGTCAGGCCTCCTTAAGAATTCGTGACTCGAGGCGCCGGAACGTGATGACGCCGACGATGGCGAACGCCACGGTCACGCAGAGCCCCACGGCGAGTTGCGCCGCTCCTTCGGTCTCGGTCGGCCAAAAGCCAATGCGGTAGAGACCCAAAATGCTCACCAGCGGGTTCAACGCCGAGATATCGCGCGCCCCCTCGGGGATATTGGCGATCGAGTACAGCACCGGCGTGAGATAGAACATGGCACGCAGCACGATGCGCACGATCCGGGCGAAATCTGGAACGAGGGCCGACACCGATGCAACGAAGAGTCCAACCCCGTACATGAGCATCATCTGCACGACGATCGCCACCGGGAACAGCACGATGAGTGGACCCGGGAACGTCCATGTCACGATCATGGCGATCACGATGATCGGCAGCGACAGCGCAAAGTCGGCCATCGAGACGAGGAGAACCCGAATGACCGAGATCTCAGTCGGCAGGAGGCTGATGGTGAGCGGCGACATGTTCCCCCGGAACACCCGTGTCGATGCCGCAATGCCCTTCGTGAACCACCACCAGGGCAAGATCGCAACCGAGAGGAACAGGAAGTAGGGCTGCTCACCGAGCTTGCGCCCACCGAGGAGCACACTGAAGACGAACCACAGCACGAAGGTCATGCCGAGCGGCTCCAGGATCGACCAGAGGTAGCCCAACCGGAAGTTGCGGTACTTGCCGTGAAGATCCCGAAGGACGAGCATGCGCAGCACCTGACGGTTCTTCCAGACAATGCCCACGCGGTTACGATAGGCCCTCTATCGAACTAGCAAGCCGGCGAGCAGCCATGTCAATACCGGGCACGACCGACCTTGGGACCGAAACGCGATGACGAGAGCCTCCTCGAAGGTGCAGCCGTTCGTGCGGCGCGCCGTCGGGAGCCTCGCCCGCCGCCTTCGTAATTTTTCCGACGCGGAGCCTGCGGGCTATGCCCTCAATGACATCCCAAGTTCGGAGCTGGCGCTCTACTTTCCGGATGGCGCGGCGAAGCTCTACCAGTTGACCCAGTGGCTGCCGGTCTTCGAGGCGAGCGAGGAGGCTAGAACAATTGTCGTCGTCCGTCAGATGGATGCTTACAGTGCACTTCAAGGCAGGACATCGTTGCGCGTCCTCCTCGTCCCGAACTACGAGGACCTCATGGCGCTCTACGACCGAGCCGATTTTCGCGCGGTGATCTACGTGAACAACGGCTGGACGAACTTCCAGTCCCTCGCCTTCCAAGAGGCCGTGCACATTCACGTGAACCACGGGGAGAGCGACAAGATCTGCATGGTGAGCAATCAGGCGAAGGCCTATGACAAGGTTTTCGTCGCTGGCGAGGCTGCGGTGCAGCGTCACGCATCAGCCATTGCGTGGTTTGACACCAGCCACCTCGTTCGCATCGGCCGTCCGCAACTCGACCTCCCCGTCACCTCACCCCTCGCTGACCAAGACGGCCCTACGATCACCTATGCGCCCACCTGGGAGGGTGAGGACGCCGCCAACAACTACACCTCGGTTGACCGCTACGGGATTCGAATCATCGAGGCAGCACTTGCACAGCCAGGGGTCCGAGTCATCTATAAGCCACATCCGAGGGTCCTCATCTCCACTGATCCGGGCGTCAGGTCCGGTCACAGGCAGATCATGAGCGCCCTGTCTCAAGCCGCGAAAGCAGACCCAACACGTGGCCATGCTGCCCTTCCGAACGCCGATATCCTCGGCATTCTGCGATCAACTGACCTGCTTATCGCGGATGTTTCGAGCGTCACCCTCGATCACCTGTACCTGCGCCCCGCGGCGCCGATGATGCTGTGCGACCGCCGTACCGACCGAGAGCAGATCATCGCCGACACACCACTCGCGGCGATCGTTCCCGTCATCGATGACGACTCAATCGCCTCGCTCGCAGCCGATCTCGGGACCCTCCTCACGGACGATCCGGATGCGTCGGCACGAACTGCGCTGCGCCATCACTACTTCGACAACCTCGAGCCCGGGCAGAGCACGGAGCGATTCTGGAGCGAGTTGCGCCAGGCAATCGCCCAGCACGACTCGGCACTGGGCAAACTCAGCCGCCGGCGCATCGTCACGAAAGGAGTGAACACATGAGCATGCAGGCAGTCATCCTCGCGGCCGGTATGGGGACCAGACTCGGCCGGCCATGGCCCAAGCCACTGACCCCGCTCGCCGACGGTCGCACGATCATGGGCCAGCAGATGGACAACCTCCAGCGCGTGTTCGGCGCCGACCTACGGGTCATGACCGTCGTCGGCTTCAAATTGGAGATGATCCTCGAGGCATTCCCTGATGTCGCCTACGTCTACAACGAGTCGTACGACCAGACCAACACCAACCGCAGCCTGCTCAAGGCTCTGCGCATCGCCCCCGACGGCGGGGTCCTGTGGATGAACGGCGACGTCGTCTTTGACCACGGAGTTCTCGAGCGGGCTCGGCCCCTCATGGACGCCGACACCTCGTTCATTTGCGTCAACACATCGGTCGTGGGCGAGGAGGAGGTCAAGTACACCGTCGATGCCGGGGGTCGGGTGGCGCTACTCTCCAAGCAGGTCGAGGGTGCGCTCGGCGAGGCGGTGGGCATCAACTTCATCGCGGCACATGATCGTGCCGACCTCATTCGGGGCCTTGAATCGTGCGCTGACGGCGACTACTTCGAGCGCGGCCTCGAAATCTGTATTGAGCGCGACCGGACATCGATCGTGCCACTTGACATCACTGACCTGTTCGCCGTCGAAGTCGACTTCGAGGAAGACCTCACCAGGGCCAACGCCCACCTATAAGACCACCCGCTCCCCGCTTGTCCCACTTCCCCGCTTGTCCCACTTCCCCGCTTGTCCCACTTCCCCGTTTGTCCCACTTC
>JBBATH010000012.1:85497-121315 GCA_040398845.1 Candidatus Nanopelagicales bacterium
TTGTCCCACTTCCCCGTTTGTCCCACTTCATGGGACAAACTGCGGATTTCATGGCCAATACGCTCCGATTCTGCAATCTGTCCCCGGCGCGAGTTGCGAGGCAGGATCTGCGGATGAACCTGGGACCTTTAGCACAATGGCGCCCAGAACCGTCCGGATTCCCCCGTTTGTCCCCTGTTATGGGACAAACGGAGGGGGCGGGGTTAGCGGAGCACGTCCGTGAATAGGGCTTCCCAACGATCGATGACCGCTGGCAATTGCAGGCGCTCGACCGACAGTCGCGCCGCAAGCCCCAGCCTTGTGCGCAGGTCAGCGGACTCCATGAGCCTGGCGAGTTGCTCAGCGAGGTGGGCTGCATCACCACGGCGGGCGATGAGCCCGGTGCGGCCATCATCAACGAGGGCGAGCACGCCAGACGAGCAGTCGCTCGCGACACACGCCACTCCGCATGCCATGGCCTCAGCGAGTGCGAGCGGAAACCCCTCGGTGAGCGACGGGAGCGCAAGAATGGCGGTATTCATGAGCACCCGCATGGGCTCCGCGGTCGGCGGGTGGAAGGTCATGCTTGCGAGGCCAGCCCCCAGACCCTCGCGAAGCTCCTCCTCGAGCGGACCAGACCCGATCATCTCCAGTCGCCACCCGGGGTGAGTCGCGGCCAACATTCCCCACGCCTCCAGCAGAAATCGGGGACCCTTCTCCGGCGAGAAGCGCCCAAGGTAGGTCACCGACTGCTCTTCCGACGGCGATACCTCTTCGGGCCAGGTTGCGAGCGGGTTCGGCATCGTCACGGTATTCCAGAATCCGTGAGCCCGGAATGCCGCTGCGTCCTCGTCGCAAAGCAGCGCGAAGGCATCAACATCCCGGTAGACCGCCTTCGCCCGCGCGAGATCGCGCCCGGCTGCAGCCGCCTCGTAGGACGAGTGATACTGACCTATGACCGCCCAGCCATTTCGACGGCAGCGTTCAAGATGCTCCATGGCCCACAGTTGCGCGGTAACGATCACACCGGGTGGGCCCTCGTCAAGGAGTGACTGCAGCCGTGACATCGCCACCGCCTCGAGTTGAATTCGCGCAGCAGAAGGCTTCGGATAGGGCCCGTCGAGCAGAGTCACCTCGCGGTAAGACGGGTTCACCTGATAGCAGTACGGGACCGGGTGTGGCGTGATGCCGACAATGACGACGTCGTGGCCGCGGTCGGCGAGGCCCTGCGCGAGCACGTGCACGACACGCTGGGCGCCGCCGAGCTCTTGGACATTGTTCGCCATGAGGAGGATACGCATCTCAGCCCTCCTCGAGCATCAAGGCAACGAATTCATGAGGACCGGGCATCGGCGGGCTCTGTTCGGCGAATCGTCGGCGCTGCTCACGAAAGGATTCGGGCACCTCGAGGCCTTGTGCGACAAGTCCCGATACCTCGGTGATGAGCTCCGGCATTGTGCGCGCAATCGGGCCGGGGCCTGCCGCGACCAGATCGATCATCGTCCCCTTCGTCCGTGACACGAAACGGTCGAAGACCGGCGAATAGATGACGATCGGACGCTCCGCCGCCGCGAACTCAACCATCAATGGGGAGAAGTCCGTGATGAGCAAATCAGAGCCGGCATAGGCCCACTCGCGAACCTCACTCGCCGATACATCGCGCACCGAGGTCCGCAGTACCGAGGGAATCTCCACCGGCCGGCCTGTTCCCGACGCCACCAGCAGATGAACACGATCACCGAGCGCGGCGACGAACTCGCCCAAGTCGACGAGGCACTCGTCCCCCAAGGGGGCGTAGAGAACATTGATCCGGTCTCTTGGCAGGTCAAGGTGACCCCGAGCCGTCTCGATACTCGGCGCCTCACGAACGTCCCACCGCCGTGGCAGAGCCGCACCTACCCGTCGCTGCGCGGGTGAAGTGATGTCCCAATCGGGATCCGCGACGCCAACCCTTGCGACTGGCACAGCCAGCGTGGTCGCGAGAACTCGGGCACGGGCCGGGGGTCGCAACGTCAAGGGCGGGTTCGTATCGAGGACCCACCAGCGGGCACGGGCTAGGTGCCACGCACGACGCACCGAGGCGGCACCGGACCCAACCCACACCTGCCGAATCTCAGGGCGGCGTTGCTGCAGGCCCGAGGCAATCGCTCGGACTTGACCGGAAAATGTCGCCGGGTCGTCCTGCGCTCCGAGGAAGACCACGAGCGGCGCCGCAGGAAGCTGCTCGCCTATTCGCCTCGCCATCGCACGCTTCGCGCGGACCGCGAACCGCTGCAACCCGGACCACGCTCCATCGACTCGGCCCATAAGCTTCAAGAACGTTGTGAAGCGGCCAGCGTGCCAGCGAACCACCCCATGCTCACCGCGGTAAGACCGCACCTTCAGGAATCCACCGATTCCCGGCAGCAGCCTTGCCGGATCGATCCACTCGTCCACGCGCACCGGCATGACGTTCGCCACGTCGTCGATCACCAGGCGCACCGCAAGAAATCCCCGATCACCGGGGTGCATGGCGGAGCTAACCAGGATCGGACGCATTCCGCTGCCATTCCAGTCAAAGGCAGCCGGCGACCGCGGATCCGATCGGCACATCGTCAAGGGCATCGCCGCCACGACCCGTGCCCCGCTCACCAGCACCAGTTCAATGGAGCGCGCGCGACCCAGATCACCGAATGCGTCGACCGTACGGCCCGCGATCGTCCAATGTCCGCCCGCTCCTTCGAGGATCGCGAGCCGATGGCACCAGCGGCGCTCCGAGTTGGTGGCACGGTCGATGCCAAGGCCACTGACATCGAGCCACCAGTGCGGTTCGAGGCCCCCGAACCTCGGACCAGCCTCGAGGTGCTCGCAGCCCCAGAAGACACCCGTCCGATTGCCATCCGAGTCGCGACGGGTGACAACCGGAACGTCAACCGCCGTAGACCAGAGAACATAACGCATGGCCCGCCGGATGCCATCAAGGTCACCGGCGAGCAGGTGATACGTCGCCACCCGTAGGGCTGCCTTCTGCACTTCGGCCTCAACGAGGTCTAGGGATTCGACGTACGGGACGAGTTCCCCCGCGACAACAGCGGCCCGCTCATCGTCGAGTTCGAGGAGGGTCGCAAGGTAGAGGTAGAGGTCATGGACGAGGAACTTGCGTGTCTTCGTGCGGGCGAGTTCATGCAGACCACGCGCAGCGAGGTAGTCGTCGATCTGCCGATTCACCTCGATCCGGCCTCGAACATTGCGCAACTCTTGGCGTCGCTGCGTGATCGATAGCTCGGTGGCAAGCCGCTCGACGTACCAGAAATACACCGACTCCGCGATCACGCAGATTCGTCGCGCCTCCGCAAAAGCCTTCATGGTGAACAACTGATCCTCGTAAAGGAGGCCCTCAGGGAAATCGATCCCGCGCTCGATGAGCCACGATCGGCGATAAATCTTGTTCACGCTGACGGTGTCGGCAATGAGGTCGGGGCGCTCGGCAATGGACTCCAAGATCGCCGGCTCGTGAAGGGTTGCGTGCCAACGCTTCACCGCGCCCGTCTTTACGTCGACCCGCTCAACGACTCCGCAACCCAAATCTGCCTGCGCGCGTTCGGTGGCAAGAAGGAGGTTCTTCGCCGCGTGACGTTCGTACTCGTCATCGGAGTCGCAGAACATCACCCAGATACCACGCGCTTCGCGAACTCCGCGGTTGCGTGGTGCGCTGCACCCACCTGAGTTCTCGTCGAGTCGGACGTAGCGGATGCGAGCGTCACCTGCCATTGCGGCGGCCACGACGCCGGCTGTGGTGTCAGTTGAGGCATCGTCGACGACGATTATCTCGAGATTGCGCAGCGTCTGTCGGCTGAGCGATGCGAGAGCCCGAGGCAGACGAGCTGCATCATTGAAGGTAATGAGGATAATGCTGACATCGATATCTGGGCCGCCGTCAGTCATCGCTTTCGCACCCGCTCTGCTTGGGCGATCAGCTGCTCGGCGCGCACATCGAAGCTGTGCTCCTTGGCAATCCTCCTAGCGAGATCGCGCCTCGCGGCGAGGTCTGAGAACTCGGTCGTCGTTGCCCCGCGAAGGATCGTAGCGAGCTCCTGCGGGCTCCCATATGTCCGAACCACGTCACCGAATGTATCGCGAAGCCCCACCGCGGGATCGCTCACGATCCTGGCACCACAGGCGGCGGCGTCGAAGAGCCGGTTCGACAGGAATCCCTCGGCCGCCATGTCTGGCCAGTGGTCGTTCAGCACGATGCCAGCGCTGGCATAAGCAGCCGGCAACTGCTCGTTTGGGAGGAACTCACCCCGGATCCGTTCAGGTGGCAAAAAGGCCTCCCATCCGACGCCGTAGATGGCGAGGTCAACGCCACTCGCAACGGCGTCGCGCACAATCGGCCGGTACTCACCACGCGTCGATCCAACGAACAGGATCCGGTCCCCAGCATCCGGCCGACCTACCGCCGGGGAGAAGCGCTCGGGATTTGTCGCCTGAAGTAGTGGGATCGCACCGAACTCACCCGCGCGGGACCAATGGCTGCTTGCGGCAAAGACGAGGTCGTATGTCGCGGCTTCCTGCGAGTCGACGAGCTCGGGGTGAGAGATGACCCACAGCATCCACGTCGCCAAACTCGCCCGCGGCGTCACCTTGCGCAGACCCCGAAGGACGAGGACGACGTCGTCGGAATCGCGCGCCTCGGATTCGGCGCCGCCGCGGGCGACGACCTTCGCCTGTTGCCCTTGGGACCGCAGGGCGCGAACGAGATCACGGGCAAACCAGGTGTCCCCCCACTGCTCGCCGGCAGCCCCTGCGGGTGCTGAGGTCACCACCGACCATCGAAGCCCACGCCGGCTCCCCGGCAGGCGGGGAAGCCTCATCGCTCAGGCTCGCTCACGAGCCCGCTCCGCCACGAAGGAAGCCGGCGCCCCAGGCGCCATGCATCGTCGCGTAGACCGCAGGGAGCCATCGGGCCGCACGCCAGGGCAGCCGCGGGGCGGCTCGCATCGACTGGGCGCTGGCCGCCAGGTTCGCCAGTAGGTAAAGGCTGGGCGCAGCAAGACCGAGGAGGACGAGCCATCCGACCCCCGTTACCAGCCCCGCGCCTGCGAGCAGGAGTCCGCTCGCGATCGCAAGTACAGCAACCGGAGCCGCAAGATAGCGGAGCGACAGGGTGTCAGGATGGCGGCGGGCAACCTCGCGCCGCCATCGCCCGTAGTCGCGGTATTGACGAGCAAGTGCCGAGAGTGTCGGCCGGGGCCGGTAGGTGACCTGCATGCGGGGTGTGAACCAGACGATGCCACCTGTCTGCCTGATGCGAAGGTTCATCTCCCAATCCTGCGCACGCTCCATGCTCTCGTCATAGCCGCCGACTCGCTCGAGGGCCTCGCGCCGGAAGCAGCCGAGATACACGGTCAGCGTCGCGCCTGGCTCACCGCCAACGTGGAAAGATGCGCCTCCAACGCCGAACTTCGACGTCATCGCCCGCGCCACCGCACACTCCAGATCGGTCGTTCCCTCGGCCGCCATGATGCCTCCGACGTTGTCGGCTCCGGTTTCGTTGAGCACCTTGACGCCAGTACTCACGTAGTCGGTGGGGATCATGGCATGTCCGTCGACGCGGACGACAATGCCGCCGGTCGATCTACTCATCGCAGCATTGAGCCCGGATGGAGTCTTCCCCGTTGGGTTGTCGACGACATACACATTCGGGTGCTCGCTCGCGAGGCCATCAGCGATCATGCGCGTGTCGTCCCGTGACGGTCCGACCGCGATGACGACCTCAAGGCTCCCCGGGTAATCCTGCGCGAGAATCCGCTCGACCGAGTCGCGCAGGTGCCGTTCCTCATTGATGACCGGCATGATCACCGACACCTCGACAGGCTCGACGCTCATGTCGGCAAGGTTCCGAAAGCCTCGTGGGCGATGAGCCCCGGCCACTGCTGCGCGTTGTCAGTGAGGAAGTGATCGTCACTCACCAGTGCGGTGTGAGCGTCACCATGACGGACATAGACGTAGCCGAGGCCGTGTGTCCGGTAGACGAGGCCCCCCATTCTCTTCACCTGTTCGATCAGCGCGCGATCAATTGATTTCGGCACGGGCCGCCAGCCGCCTGCTGCGAGCAGGTCGGCCTTCGAAATGAGCATGGTGCCGCCAGCCACGAAGGTCGCATAGGACTCCGCCGGGTAGGTGGGGCGAAACGCCGTGATGTCTGCTGCCTCGACGTGAATCCAGTCGAGTGCCTTGCCGACGAGCTGCGCACTCGAGTACATACGGGCGAGCACGAGATCCCAAACATGCTCCGGCGCATAGTAATCGTCATCGTCGACCTTCGTAATGAGCAGCCCATCCGCGCGGTCGCACGTCTCCTGCATTGCCCGCCCGAAGGGCACATCTTGATCGATTCGATGGACGACGACGGTGGGGCTCCCATCCACACCGAGGCCCGCGCGCTCAAGGAAGCCCGTCATCCGGCCATCGCTCAGATCTACCCCATGCAAGCCGATGACCACTTGCAGGGATGGGTACTCCAACCGCGAGATCTGCGAGAGGGTGTGTGAGAGAAACCGGTCACGATGCGTGACGAGCACGACGGAGACGGTCGGCCACGAACCGAGAGCGGCTGCCGGAGAGTGGGTGCGAAGAGCATCTCGGCGAACACGTACGGAGGCTAATTGCCAACCGAGGTCACCGCCCTTCACCGGAAGGTCTCGAGCGGCCGCCCCTGTGACCACGACAACCCCGGCCGCCTCGAGTTGGGCGCGCCAGCGCACCGGCAGTGGGTCACCTGCGCACACGCCGTTGACCGACCTGAGACGGTGGATGTCGGCCGTCGAAAGGTCACCCTGAGCGCGAACCTCGCCGCCAGGGGTTTCGATGACGAGGCATTCGCGAATGATCGACGCGGTGGCAACGTTGCCGGACGCCACCGACCGCCGACCGACTGGTCGGTGAACGGCGGGGTCGACGACGATGTCGAAGGCAGCCCCGTCGATCTCCCACCCACGCTCGGTGATGACAAGGGCCCGAGCGCGAGTCGAAGGTTCAGGTGCGGGCTCGGGCGTTGCCGGCGTGACGAGCACGTCAGTCCGCCGGAGATGGCGGTTCGGCTTCTCCTCGGACAACAGGACATCGGTCATCGCCGCCGCGAGCGGGGCAGCAGGCTCAGGCAGTCCCGGGCAGATCGTCATGAGCGGTCCGGCATCAACATGGGTTGGTCGCAGAATCCGCATGACAGCGGCAACGAGGATCGCCGGATCGACCGGCTCGATCACGCGCAGGCTCACACGCGCACCGCCCCTCCTGCGGCTCACCGAACAGGCACTGAGACCTGCCAGGCGGGGCGCACCGATCCAGCCCTTGGGGGGATTCCACGTCTTCACCTTCACGGTGACACTCGTGACTCCAGGACCGCCGACGAGGCCGAGCGCAACGGCGGCCAAGGACTGGACCTCGGTCACGGACAGGCGCAGGGCTCCAACCCGTCTGCGCATCCGCTCGGACCAAGGCAATGCCACAGCATCAGCGTAGACGGCACCCGCAGGGATCGCGGACCTCACACCGAGTCGGCGATACCCTGTCGCCCATGACCTTGCGACTTTCCGTCATCGGGACCGGCTATCTCGGCGCAACCCATGCCGCATGCATGGCTGAACTCGGCTACAAGGTCACTGGCGTCGACATCGACCCCACGAAGGTGGCCATCCTTCAGTCGGGCACCGTGCCGTTCTACGAGCCTGGGCTCGACGAGGTGCTCGCCCGGAACATTGCGGCGGGACGTCTTCGCTTCACGACCTCGCTCGAGGAGGCCGCCGCATTCGCGTCAATCCATTTCATCTGCGTCGGCACCCCACAGCAGGCCGGTTCACAGCGAGCCGACATGTCGCAGGTGTTCGGGTCGATCGACGGGCTCGCGCCACACCTCCAGGCCGGTGCCCTCGTCGTCGGAAAGTCAACGGTGCCGGTCGGCACCGCGGCGATGATCGAGGAGCAGCTCCAAAAGATCGCTGCCCCCGGCGTCGAAGTCGCCTGGAATCCCGAGTTCCTGCGCGAGGGCTTCGCCGTTGAGGACACCCTCCATCCGGATCGGCTCGTCGTAGGAGCGAATAGCCAGCGCGCGGAGGACCTCCTGCGCGAGGTCTACGCGCCGATGATCGCTGAGGGAATCCCCTTCCTTGTCACTGACTTCCCGACCGCGGAGCTCGTGAAGGTGTCAGCCAACTCGTTCCTCGCGACGAAGATTTCGTTTATCAACGCGATGGCCGAGGTCTGCGAGGCGGCCGGCGCGGATGTCACGAAGCTCGCCGAGGCCATCGGCTACGACACCCGGATCGGCAGCCGCTTCCTCGCCGCCGGACTCGGGTTCGGCGGCGGCTGCCTACCCAAGGACATTCGGGCGTTCATGGCACGGGCAGGTGAACTCGGCGCTGACGAGGCGCTCATGTTCCTGCGGGAGGTTGACCAGATCAACCTGCGCCGCCGTTCCCATACGGTCGATCTCGCGCGCAAGACCCTCGGCGGTTCGTTCTCGGGCATGAACGTCACGGTCCTCGGTGCCGCGTTCAAACCGAACAGCGACGATGTGCGGGATTCACCGGCGCTCGATGTCGCGGTTGCGATGAACAATGCCGGCGCCGTGGTCGTCGTCCACGATCCGAAGGGCCTCGCGAACGCCGCCCGCGTCTACCCGACACTCCGCTATGAGCCCGACGTCATGGCGGCCCTCGTCGGCGCCGACCTCGTCGTCCACGCCACCGAGTGGATGCTCTATCGAGAACTCGACCCGGTGGCTGTTGGATCCGTCGCGCGTCAGCGCCATGTCATCGACGCGCGCAACACCCTCGACCCCGCCCTGTGGCGGGCCGCCGGCTGGACCTACCGCGCGCTCGGCAGGCCAAACGCATGACCTCGCTCTACGGGGGTGTCGACGACATCACCCGCGTCCTTGACGAAACGTTGCTGTGGTTCGTGGTGGGGCTCGGCAACAATCCTGACCGGGTTGCGTACGAGGTGGCCGCAGCGATCCAGGTGCGCGGCAAGCGCGTGATCCCGATCCATCCGCGGGCCGAGGTGGTTCACGGGGAGCAGGGCTACGCGACCATTGCCGAGGCCGTCACCGCTGTTGGCGTGCCTGATGTCGTCGATGTCTTCGTTCGCTCGGATCGCGCGGGAGTGTTCGCCGATGAGGCGATCGCAGCCGGGGCGGGTGCCGTGTGGTTCCAACTCGGGGTGGTGGATGAGGACGCCGCACAGCGGGTCCTCGATGCTGGGGTCACGATGATTATGGACACCTGCCCCCTCATCGAGTGGCGCCGCAGTTCCCACTAACCCCGCCCCCAGTCATTTCGTCCGCAATCCGGCTCAAACGACCAAGAATTTGGTCATTTGGCGGTGAATCTGGTCATTCTGTCCGGCACTCGAGGTCTACGTGAGATTCGCAGACTTCAACGTTGCCTGTCTGTTCAACTCCGCTTGGAACTCCACCATGGCATCGAGCAGCTTCGGATTCGCGACCGAGAGGATCCGCACCGCAAGCAGCCCAGCGTTGCGAGCGTTGCCGATTGCCACGGTGGCGACCGGAACCCCAGCCGGCATCTGCACGATCGACAGCAATGAATCCATACCATCGAGTGAACCGGTCACGACGGGCACACCGATCACCGGCAGGGGCGTGAGTGCCGCGACCATTCCGGGCAGGTGCGCTGCACCGCCCGCACCAGCGATGATTACTTGCAGCCCGCGTTCGACAGCAGACGACGCGTAATCCACCATCTCGCGCGGCATTCTGTGGGCAGAGATCACCCCGACCTCATGCGAGACGCCGAACTCGTCGAGCGCCGTCGCGGCGGCCTTCATCACCGGCCAGTCAGAGTCACTGCCCATGCAGATCCCGACCACTGGACGCTCACTCATCGCCGACCTCTTCTCTCCCCATTGACTCTGCTACTCATCAATGTTGCCGGTGAAATAGTCGGCGGCGTGACGCCCACGCGCGAGCAGGCCGTCCGCGTCATCTCCGAGAAGCGTCACGTGCCCAACTTTGCGTCCCGGACGAACCTCTTTCCCGTAGAGGTGCACCTTCACCTCGGGGTCATGAGCAAACACATGGCGGTAGGCGGCATACAAGTCATCCACCTCGCCTCCGAGGATATTCACCATGACCGCGTGAGGTGCGCGCGCCCGAGGGTCTCCGAGCGGAAGATCGAGGACAGCTCGCAGGTGATTCTCGAACTGGCTGGTAACCGCGCCCTCAATGGTCCAGTGGCCGGAGTTGTGCGGCCGCATCGCGAGTTCATTGACGAACAGGTCATCGCCAGTGTCGAAGAGTTCAACGGCGAGCATGCCGACGACGCCGAGGTCTCCCGCGATGCGCAGCGCCATCTCCTGGGCGCGGACCGCATGATCGTCACTCAGGCTGGGAGCCGGGGAGATGACCTCTGCGCAAATGCCATCGATCTGGCGAGTCTGCACCACGGGGTAGGCGACGGCCTGTCCTTGTGGCGAGCGCGCCACCTGCGCCGACAGTTCCCGAACGAACGCGATGTGCTCCTCGACCAGCCACTCGGTCCCGTGGCCGTGCCCCGTTGCGAATGCTCGTGCAGCGCCCGCGACGTCCGAGACGACCCAGACGCCCTTGCCGTCGTAGCCCCCGCGGGTCGTCTTGAGGACCACCGGCCACCCATGCGCGTCACCGAAGGCGGCGACCTCCTCTACCCGCGAGCAGGTCGACCAAGCGGGACAAGGCACCCCTAGTGTGGTGAGGGCCGCTCGCATGTGCGCCTTGTCCTGGGCATGGAGGAGGGCGGACGGACTAGGGCGCACGGCGATCCCCCGCTCGACGAGGCGCTCGAGGATTTCGGCTGGCACCTGCTCGTGATCGAAGGTGATGACGTCACAGCCGGTCGCAAACTCCAGCACCGCATCGCCATCGTGATGGGATCCGATTCGCGTGTCTCGGACGACCTGCGCGGCGGGGTCATCCGGGCGCTCGGCCAGCACTCGAAAGCCAATGCCCAGCGCGGTGGCCGCTTCGGCCGTCATTCGGGAGAGTTGCCCACCACCGATCATGCCGACGAGCGGCGGCTCATCCTTCGGCACCGTTGAAGCGTACTGTCCCAACGTTATGGCGGGTGACGAGTCGCGGGATGAGTAGGCTCCCATGGTGTCCATTCCCGCGGCGAACCCGATCTCACGCGCCATTGAGGCGCTACGCGAGAAGTTCGGTGCGGTCGTCCGCGAATTCGCAAAGTTCGGGATCGTCGGACTCGTCGCCCTCGTTGTCGACATCGGCACCTTTAACCTGCTTCGCTTTGCCGGCGGCGAGGGTCCGTTCTATGACCGGCCAATCTCCGCGAAGGTCGTGAGCGTCGCGGTAGCGACCACCGTTGCCTACTTTGGCAACCGCTACTGGACCTTCCGCCACCGGGGCCACACGAACATGGGCCGCGAGTACCTGCTGTTCTTTGTGTTCAATGGAGTTGCACTCCTCATCGCGATTGGCTGCCTCTGGCTCAGCCATTACATTCTCAAATTCGATTCCCCACTCGCAGACAACATCAGTGCGAATGTCATCGGCCTCGGACTCGGGACGCTGTTCAGATTCTGGTCGTACAGCACCTTCGTGTTTCCGAAGGTCGACGACCCACTGGCTGAGATGCAACTGGCCAGACATGAAGGCTCGTCTGCACCCTAGTGGTCACCGCGTGTCTCGCTCGGCGCTCGAGCCCGTTCAATCAAATGACCACTTTTGCAATGAAATGACCAAATTCATCGTCATTTCAGCCGGATTCTGGATGAAATGACTCGGGGGGGGCGTTGTGGGGCTCGCGCTGGCTAGATCCCGTCAGAGGGTGGACCTTGATCGCCGGGGTTCGTCGCGCCGCGGCGGCGGGCGTCGTCCTGCTCGTAGAGAGCGTAAACGTCTCGCTGGATCTTCTCGACGTTCGGGACATCGTCGATGTCGAGGTCGCTGTCGTCACCTGCAGACTGGATGACGAGGCGGCCATAGTTCAGGATCCGCCCCATGAACGGCACGCTGAACGACACGTTGTTCACCTTGGTGAGCGGCATATCGCGGCCCTGCTTGGTGAGCAGGCCGCGGCGCACGATGACGCGGCGGTTCGTGAAGACGAATTGGGTCGTGAGCCAGCGAAGGAACGGTAGGGCCGCCCACCAAGCAACGACGATGACGCCAGCACCCAAAATCGCATACCGCAGGATCGAGTTCGTCGTGATGAAGTACAGCCATGTGCCCAAAAAGACGATGATGATCAGCACCACGATCGGCACGAACAGTGCGCGCCAATGCGGCTTCAACTCAAACTGAATCGTTTCGCCATCGGCCAGAAGCTTCCTTGGATATCCCATGGTCAGATGGTGGCATGAATGACGTCTCCAGCGGTGACAGACACGAGTTTTCCCTGAGAAATGATTTCAAGGTGACCGTCATCGTCGATCGATGTCGCCTCCCCGCGCACGACTCGGCCACCCGGCATCGAGACGTCGACGATTCGGCCCAGGGTGACGCACGCGGCTCGATAGTCGGCCGCGAGCGCCGGGGCAGCTACGCGCCACTGCTCAAGCCGTGCGAAGAGGTGGCGAAGAATAGCCACGAGCAGCGCCTCCCGGTCGACGCAGCCGTCCTCCACGAGCAACGAGGTCGACTGCGGGGTGGGGAGTTCTCCCGGGGTGAGCGCCACGTTGATGCCGATGCCAATAATCACGGCCTCACCGCTCGGCGAATCCGAGGATCCGCAGGCCTCCGAAAGGATCCCGCCCAGTTTGCGCATGCCTCGCTGGGATTCCGTCGCCAGGAGATCATTCGGCCACTTGAGGCCCACCGGCACTCGTTCGAGCTCGACGATCGCGTCGTGCGCGGCGAGGCCCGCGAGGAGTGAGAGCCAGCCCCAGCGGGATCTCGGTACCTCACCAGGCCGCACGAGGACCGACATCCACAGCCCGGCCGATGGCGGGCTCACCCACACTCGGCCTTGCCGACCCCGGCCTGCTGTCTGCTCCTCCGACACGACGCAAGACCCCTCCGGGGCGCCGCCGTGCACGAGCAGGGCCACCTCCGAATTCGTCGACGTTGTCGTCTCGAGGATGACCGGCAGCGGCCGCGTCCACCCGACATCAGCGAGCAATGAGTATATCCGACCCCGATCCAAACATGGACGGTCGATGGACCCAGCACGGTCGCTCAACATGGTCACGCCACTAAAGTACGCCTGACCTAGGAGGAACCATGAGTGCTGTGACCGAACAAGTCGGACCGACAGATCCGGATCGCCGATCGACCGCGGGCAAGGCGGCAGTCCTTGCCGAGAAGCGAGCCGAGGCCGTCGGGCGCCGCGCCGCCGCAGTCGATAAGCAGCATGCCAAGGGCAAGATGACCGCGATGGAGCGGATCGAAGCCCTCCTTGATCCGGAGTCGTTTCAGCAGCTCGACGGCCTCGCCCGGCACCGCTCTTTCGACTTCGGCCAGGAAAAGAATCGTCCCTACGGTGACGGCGTCATCACCGGGTACGGCACGATCGACGGGCGCCCGGTTTGCATCTTTGCACAGGATTTCACCGTCTTCGGCGGCTCACTCGGCGAGGTCTTCGGCGAGAAGATCGTCAAGGTGATGGATCTCGCGCTGAAGACCGGCTGCCCGCTCATCGGACTCAACGACTCCGGTGGAGCACGAATCCAGGAGGGGGTCGCATCACTCGGCCTTTACGGTGAGATCTTCCGCCGCAATGTCCAGGCCTCTGGAGTGATCCCTCAAATCTCCCTCATCATGGGCCCATGCGCCGGTGGCGCTGTCTACTCCCCCGCGATCACCGACTTCATCGTCATGGTCGATAAGACCTCGCACATGTTCATTACCGGCCCCGACGTCATCAAGACGGTCACCGGCGAGGACGTCGCGATGGAGGAGCTCGGCGGAGGCGTCACGCACAACCAGAAATCCGGTGTCGCGCACTACAACGCCGCCGACGAGGCCGACGCCCTCGAGTACCTGCGGGCCCTGCTCTCGTACCTGCCGAGCAACAACCTCGAGGACCCTCCTATCTTCGACGGCGAGGCAGATCTCGAATTCAACGACGCCGACTACGAGCTCGACACCCTCATCCCGGACTCCCCGAACCAGCCCTATGACATGCACCGTCTCATCGAGCATCTCTTGGACGATGGTGAGTTCCTTGAGACACAGGCGTTGTTCGCGCCGAACATCATCTGCGGATTCGGCCGAGTCGAGGGCCACTCGGTCGGGGTTGTGGCGAACCAGCCGATGCAATTCGCCGGCACCTTGGACATTTCCGCATCGGAGAAGGCCGCGCGGTTCGTCCGAACCTGCGATGCATTCAACATCCCCGTCATCACCCTCGTCGATGTCCCCGGCTTCCTGCCCGGCACGGATCAGGAGTGGGACGGCATCATTCGCCGCGGCGCCAAGCTCATCTACGCCTACGCCGAGGCCACCGTGCCGCTCGTCACGCTCATCACTCGCAAGGCATATGGCGGCGCCTACGACGTCATGGGCTCAAAGCACCTCGGAGCCGACATCAACCTTGCCTGGCCAACCGCCGAGATCGCAGTCATGGGCGGCCAGGGGGCCGTGAACATTTTGTACCGCAAGGAACTCGCCGCTGCAGATGATCCCGCCGCTGAACGGACCCGGCTCCTTGACGAGTACCAGGACACCCTTGCGAATCCCTATGTCGCCGCCGAGCGCGGCTACATCGACCGCGTCATCTTCCCGCACGAGACCCGATCAATCATCGTGCGCGCGCTGCGGTCACTGCGGAACAAGCGCGGGAGCCGCCTTCCGCGCAAGCACGGAAACATTCCACTGTGACCGCTGAGTCGCGCCCGCCCCTACTGCGGGTGATTTCGGGAGACCCGTCCGAGGAGGAGCTCGCCGCCATCATCGCTGCCGTGAACATCGCGGCCGTGAGCACTCGATCTCGCCGTACGGCGTCGCCCGCTCCCCACTTCAGCCTGTGGGCGCGCAAGGCAAGGCAGGTGCGCCCCGCCCAGCGCCCAGGCTTCGGTGCTTGGCGCGCGTCCACCCTGCCGAGGTGACTGGCGTCACGCTCGTCCTCGCCTCGGCCTCACCCGCGCGGAGAAAGGTGCTCACCGAGGCCGGGATCACTCCGCTCGTCCAGGTGAGTCAGGTCGACGAGGATGCGCTCGCCAGCGAGTTGCAACCGATCGGACCCGCCGAGCTGGCCTTGGCACTTGCACGCGCCAAGGCTCAGGACGTCGCGGTTCACTTCGTCGGACGCGACGACGTGATCGTCGTCGGCTGCGACTCCATCTTCGACCTCGACGGGGTCGCCTATGGCAAGCCACTCACCACCGAGGTCGCCATCGAGAGGATCCGCTCGATTTCCGGGCGAACCGGTCACCTTCACACCGGCCACTGGGCGATACGCGGCCACCGTTCGACCGGTACCACCACCACCACCGGGCTGACCTTTGCCGAACTCAGCGATGAGGAAATCAACGGCTACGTCGCGACCGGCGAACCGCTCAATGTTGCCGGTGCCTTCACCCTCGACGGGCGAAGCGCACCCTTCATCCGTCGTATCGTCGGCGACCCGAGCAACGTCATCGGAATCTCCATGCCAACGATGCGCGATCTCATGCGTGATCTTGGGCTCAGTTGGCCCGACCTGTGGACGTCCACGTAACTCGAATCGCTACCATGCCCTAGCGCATGTTGACCGAACGAGGTCGCTGGCGCCCGGTCTCGGACTCAAAGGAGCACATGTGCGTACCGTCCTCATCGCCAACCGCGGAGAGATCGCGATCCGAGTTATCCGCGCCTGCCGTGATGCAGGTCTGGCTTCGGTCGCTGTGTACGCCGATCCCGACAGAGATGCGCTCCACGTGCAACTCGCCGACCAGGCCTTCGCATTAGGCGGCAGCACGGCGGCTGAGTCATACCTCGTCATCGACAAGATCATCGATGCGGCCGCGCGCTCAGGCGCCGACGCCGTCCACCCCGGGTACGGCTTCCTCTCGGAGAACGCCGACTTCGCCCAGGCGGTCATCGATGCAGGCCTCACGTGGATTGGGCCGCCGCCCGCCGCCATCAGGTCACTCGGCGACAAGGTGTCGGCTCGCCACATCGCCCAAAAGGCTGGCGCGCCGCAGGTACCCGGCACTGCCGACCCAGTGAAGGGTGCCGAGGAGATCATCGCCTTCGCCAAGGAGCATGGGCTCCCCGTCGCGATCAAGGCAGCGTTCGGTGGCGGCGGGCGCGGTCTCAAGGTCGCGCGGACGATCGAGGAGATCCCGGAACTGTTCGATTCAGCAGTCCGCGAGGCCATCGCGGCGTTCGGCAGAGGCGAATGCTTCGTCGAGCGCTACCTCGACAATCCGCGTCACGTCGAGACCCAGTGCCTTGCCGACCAGCACGGCAATGTCGTCGTCGTCTCCACCCGCGACTGCTCATTGCAGCGCAGGCACCAAAAGCTCGTCGAAGAGGCGCCTGCGCCGTTCCTGAGCCAGCATCAACTCGATGAGCTCTATACCTCTTCCAAGGCGATTCTCAAGGAGGCGCGCTATACCAACGCCGGCACCTGCGAGTTCCTCGTGGGCGTCGATGGCACCATCTCGTTCCTTGAGGTGAACACCCGACTCCAGGTCGAGCATCCAGTCACCGAGGAGGTCGCAGGCATTGACCTCGTGCGAGAGCAGTTCCGCATCGCGGAGGGAGGCGTCATCGACTACGCCGACCCAGTCCTGCGGGGTCACTCGATCGAGTTCCGCATCAATGGCGAGGATCCTGGCCGCGGCTTCCTCCCCGCCCCCGGCGTCCTGACTGTCTGGAAGCCGCCGAGCGGACCCGGTATCCGAGTCGACTCGGGATTCCGGTCGGGCGACGTCATCGGCGGCAACTTCGACTCGCTCCTCGCCAAGCTCATCGTCACAGGCCGGGATCGTGCCGAAGCGCTCGAGCGGTCGCGGCGCGCCCTCGACGAGTTCGAGGTCGACGGCATCGCGACGGCGCTCACCTTCCACCGGGCGGTCGTACGTGACCCAGCCTTCGCTCCCGCGAACCCAGGCGACGCCTTCACCGTTCACACCCGCTGGATCGAGACTGAGTTCGACAACCAGATTCCTGCTTACTCCGGTTCGGCCTCTGCAGATGAGGGTGATCACGAGCGCGAGACGATCGTGCTAGAAGTCAACGGCAAGCGCGTCGCCGTCACGATGCCCGCGGGCCTCGGCGCCGGCAGCGCCGCGCCCACAAAGGGTGCAGGTCCGGCGAAGCGGACGGCAAAGAAGGCCACTGGCGCTGCGTCAGGGGATTCGCTCACCGCCCCGATGCAGGGCACGATCGTCAAGGTTGAGGTGAGCGACGGTGACGTCGTCGCCGTCGGAGACCTCATCGCGGTCCTCGAGGCGATGAAGATGGAGCAGCCGCTCACCGCCCACAAGGCGGGCACCGTCACCGGGCTCACCGCGGAGAAGGGCGCGACTGTCTCATCAGGCACCGTCCTGTGCGAGATAAAGGACTGACCCCAATTCAAGGACGGACCCCACCGCCCGTCAGGTGCGCCCCACCGCCCGTCATTTGCGCCGGATTCCGGCTCAAACGGCCAATAATCCGGTCATTTGAATAGGTTTCTGGTCATCCTGTCCAGTCATCGATTGCGTTCGGCTGCGCAGTGCGATCCTGGGTCCGTTGAGGGCGTACGGTGGTTTCCATGCCAGCCATGACACTCATCCGCTCCACGCTCCTTGCCACCGCCCTCACCCTCGGCTTCAGCGCTCCGAGCGCCCTCGCCGCAGGCTCCATCGATTCGGCCGCCGCCGACCTACGCGGCGGTGCCTCGGTCTATGTCGATCCTGCGGCCGAACTCCCCCTCTCTGCTGCCGACGCCGCGGCGCTGTCCAGCCAGATCTCCGCCACCCGCTTGCCGATCTTCATTGCTGTCCTCCCCTCCTCCGCGGGTACAGATCCCGGCTCGGTCCTGGTGGAACTCAAGGACGCGGTCGGGATCGGCGGCATCTACGGGGTGGTCGTGGGAAATGACTTTCGCGCCGGCTCCACTTCAGGCGATGTTTCGGGGCTTGCCACGTCCGCGTTTCGGGCCCAGAAAGAGAACGGCCTCGCAGCCGTCCTCACTGAATTCGTGAGCCTTGCCGATACCGAGTTCAATGGCGCAACCCAAACGTCGTCGGGCGAAGGCGGCGGTGCCGGCGAAACCAGTTTCCTCCTGCTCCTGTTCGCCGGGGCGATGGTAGTTCTTGTCGTTGTCGTCATTCGGCGACGTCGTCGGCAAGCCTTGCAACTCGCTCAAGTGAGGCGCACGATCGATGAGGACGTCACCGAGTACGGCGAGCGACTCGCCAAATTCGATGTGAGCGGCGGCACTATGGACGAAGTGAGCCGCGATGATCTGCAGCGGGCACTTGATGACTATGAGACCGCCAAGATGTCCGTCGTTACCATGCGCGCGCCTGGAGACGCAGCAGCCATCACCGCCTCGCTCGAGGACGGGCGCTTCGCCGTGGCCTGCCTTGAGGCCCGCGCGAATGGCCGCCCGCTCCCAGAGCGGCGAGCGCCCTGCTTCGTCGATCCGCGACATGGCCCGAGTGTGAGTGATGTCGAGTGGCAGGCACCTGGCCTCACCACCCGTGATGTCCCGATGTGCGCCGCGTGCCGAACCGATGTCGAGACGGGAAACAGCCCGATGGCGCGCGAGGTTGATGGCCCGAGCGGACGGCAGCCCTATTGGCAGGCCGGTCCTCAGTACGCGCCGTATGCCCAGGGCTATTACTCGCCCTTTGGCAACGTCATGGCTGCCGTCATGATGGGGACGATGATCAGTAGTATGTGGGCGATGCCTGGGATCACGTCCGGCGCCCCCGGCGTAGATTCCGCTGGCATCGGCGGTGGCTCGGATGGGTGGGGATTCGGGGATGGCGGGGGCGGCGACTTCGGGGGCGGGGACTTCGGGGGCGGGGACTTCGGGGGCGGGGACTTCGGAGGCGATTTCTAAGCTCCGTCCCGAGGATCTTCACGGATGAAGTGACCATAAATTCGGACATTTCGGACATTAATCGGTCATTTGAACCGGATACTGGACGAAATGCCTCGGGTGGGGGCCTTGAGTGGGGGCCTTGAGTGGGGGCCTTTCGCTCAGTCTTCGATTGTTGTGGTGCACGGGTGATTCCTCAGTCGTTCGACATAGTCCCGCGGCGCCCCGGCCGACTGTGCAGCCCCCGCGATGACCTCAAGGTAGTGACGCGACGGGTTTCCGCCCTCGTATGCGTCCAGGACGTACAGCCAAGCGAGTTGCTCACCATCCATCGTGTGGATCCTGGCCCGAATCTTCGTCCATAGACCCAGGTCCGTGCCCTCCCAGGCGTCGAGGGCGGTCTCGTCCTGATGCGGAACGTCATAGAGCATGACGAACACCCGATCCGTCGGATCCTCGACCACGGTCGCTAGCGCGCCATCCCAACCGACATCCTCGCCACCGAAGGTGAGCCGCCAGCCCTGCAGCCAGCCAATGCCGAACACCGGTGAGGCCGGTGCCCGCTGGGCCATGTGGTGCGGGTTCAGATTTGACCCGTACGCGGCGTAGAGCGACATGCAGGCAGCGTACGCGCGTGAACGGATGGCTGAGCGCACAACCGGGACCACCGTCGAAATCGTGCCCGAGATGCGAAAGGATGGCGGACATGACTGACGTGGTGGTGATCGGTGGCGGCCCCGCCGGCTACGAGGCAGCCCTCGTCGCCCGACAACTCGGCGCTGTTGTCACACTCATTGAGCGCGACGGCATCGGCGGGTCTGCCGTTCTCACCGACTGCGTGCCGAGTAAGACACTTATCGCTACCGCCGACGTCATCACGCGCACGAGGGAGAGTCATGCTCTCGGGGTCCTCATCAATGGCAGCGAATCGCGCGATGCTTCGATCTCTGTCGACCTCGCCACCGTCAATGGGCGCGTGAAGGAGCTCGCCCACGCGCAGAGCGACGACATTCGTGAGCGCCTCCTGCGGGAGGGCGTCACCATCCTTCGCGGACGGGCGCGGCTCAGCGGTCCTGAGACCGTGCGTGTCTCGGGCGAATCCAATCGCGAGATCCCCGCGGAAACCATTCTCATCGCGACGGGTGCTCGGCCCCGAACCCTTCCCGATGCAATGCCAGATGGCGAGCGCATCCTCACGTGGGAGCAGCTGTACGACCTGCCGCAACTGCCTGAGCGGCTCATTGTGGTCGGGTCTGGCGTGACCGGCGCGGAGTTCGCGAGCGCTTACCACGCCCTTGGAAGCAACGTGGTGCTCGTGTCGTCGCGGGATCGTGTGCTCCCCGGCGAGGATCCCGATGCCGCACGGGTCCTTGAGGAGGTCTACGCGCGCCGCGGCCTTGAGATCCTTGGGCAGTCTCGGGCGGTGAGTGCGACTCGCACTCAAACAGGCGTCGACGTTGCCCTCGCGGATGGTCGCATCATCGCTGGCTCACATGTGCTCATGGCCGTCGGATCCCTCCCGAACACCGGTGAACTCGGGCTGGACGAGGCGGGGGTCGCCACCGACACCGCCGGGTTCATCACCGTCGATCGCGTCTCTCGGACCTCGGCACGAGGCATCTACGCGGCAGGCGACTGCACCGGCGTGCTCATGCTCGCCTCTGTCGCGGCGATGCAGGGCCGGATCGCGATGTGGCACGCGCTCGGCGACGCCGTGACCCCGCTCGATCGAACCATGGTGTCGAGCACGGTGTTCACCGATCCCGAGATCGCCACGGTTGGGTTCACCCAACAGGACCTCGACAACGAGACCCTCCGCGGCGACGTCGTGCTTCTCCCCCTCGCGACGAATGCGCGGGCCAAGATGCAAGACATCGATGTCGGCTTCGTGAAGATCATCTGCCGTCGGGGCACGCGCATCGTCGCCGGCGCCGTGGTCGTCGGCCCACACGCAAGCGAACTCATCCACGCACTCACCGTCGCGGTCGACCAACGGCTCACCGTCGACCAGCTCGCGCTCACGTTCACCGTGTACCCGAGCCTGTCCGGCTCGATCGCTGAGGCGGCGCGACGGCTACACATCGCCGCTGAGTAGCGAACATCCCCGAAGGATCGCATTCGGCCGGGAGCATGTTCTGAATTGATGGCCCCCGGCGGAGTAGGTTCATCCGGTGACCAACCATCCAGCCACGATCGCCGCCCAGTCCCGAGCCGCGGAGTCCGCAGCCACCATCGCCTCGCTGACGGGAGTCGAGCGACACGACGTTGCGGTCGTGCTCGGATCCGGTTGGGTCCCTGCAGCAGATCTACTCGGCACCACCATCGCCGACCTCGCGGTGACCGATCTGCCCCATTTTGCACCGCCTGCCGTTGAGGGCCATGCCGGTCGGGTTCGCAGCATCGACGCCGGCGGCAGCCGAGTCCTCGTATTCCTCGGCCGGACGCATCTGTATGAGGAGCGCGGTGTTGACACCGTGACGCATGCGGTGCGAACGGCGGCCGCCGCCGGCTGCACGACGATGGTCCTCACGAATGGCTGCGGTGGCCTAGACCCCGCGTGGTCGCCCGGCACACCCGTGCTCATCAGCGACCACATCAACCTCACTGGGGCGTCCCCCCTCCACGGCGCCCATTTCGTCGACCTCACCGACCTCTACTCGCCGCGCCTGAGGGCGCTGTGCCGCGAGATTGAACCCTCACTCCCAGAGGGGGTCTACGCCCAGTTCCCCGGCCCGATGTACGAGACACCCGCCGAGATCACGATGGTGCGAAGTATCGGCGGGACCCTCGTCGGCATGAGCACGGCGCTCGAGGCGATCGTCGCGCGGTCGCTCGGAATGGAGATCCTCGGCCTTTCACTCGTGACGAATCTCGCGGCCGGAATGAGCGGCAAGGCACTGAACCACGCAGAAGTGCTCGAGGCGGGCCAGGCAGCCGCGGCTCGCATGGGTGATCTCCTGGCCCGGGTGCTTCGGGACGTCTGATGGCCCGCGACGCAGGCCCACTCGCCCGAGGGCGCGCACACGTCATCGATCAGGCGCTGGCCTGGGCGGGCGAGGACCCTGATGAGCGCACCCGGTCTCAATTGCGGGGCACCATCGAAGCGGCGCGGGCGCACGACCCGGCTGCCGAGGCGGAGCTCGCCGACGCCTTCGGCTCCCGCCTCGAGTTCGGCACCGCAGGACTACGAGGGCGCCTTGGCCCAGGGCCCAATCGCATGAACCGGGTAGTCGTCATGCAGGCTGCGGCCGGCCTGGCCGAGTACCTGCGCGAGCGAGGCGGCGGCGCTGTGGCGATCGGGTTCGATGCCCGCCACAACTCCGATGTGTTCGCGCGCGACTCGGCGATGGTCTTCGCTGGCGCAGGCCTCACCCCGCTCATGCTGCCAAGGCCGCTGCCGACCCCGGTCCTTGCCTATGCGGTTCGGCATCTCGGCTGCGCGGCTGGCGTCATGGTCACGGCGAGCCACAATCCGCCGCAGGACAACGGCTACAAGGTGTACCTCGGCGATGGCTCCCAGATCGTCCCGCCCGCGGACGCCGAGATCAGCGCCCACATCTCGTCCGTCGCAGGCCAACCGCTCTCGTCGATCTCCCTCGGTGATGTCTGGACGACCCTGGGCGATGACGTGCTCGATGACTACGTCGCGCAGGTCGCCACCCTCGTCGGCAGGCACTCCCCGCGCCAGGCCCGCGTTGTCTACACCCCACTCCACGGAGTCGGCGGCGAGACCTTTGAGCGAGTCCTCGAACGTGCTGAGTTTCCGCTCGCGATGCGCGTTGAGGCCCAGTTTGAGCCCGACCCCGACTTTCCGACAGTCGCGTTCCCCAATCCCGAGGAGCCCGGCGCCATCGACCTCGCGATCGGTGAAGCCAAGCGCGCCTGTGTTGATCTTGTCATCGCGAATGATCCCGACGCTGACCGATGCGCGGTCGCCGTCCCCGTGCCAGGGTCGCCCGGCGAATGGCGAATGCTCACCGGCGACGAGGTCGGTTCCCTTCTCGGCTGGTGGATGATCGATCGCGGCGCGACAAGCGGTGTCTTCGCCCGGTCGCTCGTCTCGTCTTCGATGCTTGACGCGATCGCCGCTGCTTACGGCCTGGCAAGCGCCCAGACCCTCACGGGGTTCAAATGGATTGCCCGGGTGCCCGGCCTCGAGTACGGGTACGAGGAGGCGCTCGGCTACTGCGTCGACCCGCTCCACGTGCGAGACAAGGACGGTATCTCCGCTGCCCTCCTCGTCATCGAGATGGCGTCCGCACTCAAGGAGGCTGGTCGATCCTTGACCGATGTCCTCGACGATCTCGACCGCGAGCACGGCATTCATGCGACATCGCAGGTGTCCGTCCGCGTGAGTGATCTCGGGGGGATCACCGACATCATGCATCGACTCCGCACGAGCCCACCGGCGAGCATCGCGGGCATCGACGTCTCGGGGATGGAGGACCTCGAGGAGCCGACCGACGGCCTGCCGCCAACCGACGGTCTTCGATTCTCCCTGGCGGGCGGTGCGCGCATCATCGTCCGACCAAGCGGAACTGAGCCGAAGATCAAGTGCTACTTCGAGGTCATCGAATATCCGAACGGCGCTGACCTACAAACGGCTCGCGCCTCGGCGGCGCGACGGATGGAAGCCCTGCGCCACGCCGTCGCCCCGTGGCTAGAGTGACCCTCATGACGGTCACGTTCCCGGCCGCCCTCGCGGGGGCCACCTCCTCCGCTGAATCGCTGCGGCAGTTCCTCCACGGCCTCCCCGGTGTCGACGAGGTGGGGGCCACCGGCCGTGCGGCTTCGCTCAGCACGCGTTCGGTGAAGGCTGCGTCCAAGGCCTGGGCGATCGACCTCGCCATCCGCATGGTCGACCTCACCACCCTCGAGGGCATGGATTCACCCGGCAAGGTGCGGGCCATGTGCGCGAAGGCCCTGCGTCCCGACCCGACGGACCCCAGCGCACCGCCGGTTGCTGCGGTGTGTGTCTACGGCGACCTCGTGGGCACGGCTCGATCAGTGGTCGGCGACAGCGTCCATGTCGCTGCAGTTGCGACCGCTTTCCCGAGCGGACGCGCCAGTCTCGCCGTCAAGCTCCTCGATACCCGTGACGCCGTCGCGGCCGGCGCTGATGAGATCGACATGGTCATCGACCGCGGTGCCTTTCTCTCCGGCGAATACCAGCGGGTGTTCGACGAGATCGTTGCGGTCAAGGAGGCCTGCGGCGGCGCGCACCTCAAGGTCATCCTCGAGACCGGAGAGCTTCGAACCCTCGACAACGTGCGCCGAGCGAGTTGGCTCGCAATGCTCGCCGGGGCCGACTTCATCAAGACCTCGACCGGCAAGGTCGTGCCCGCAGCCACTCCCCCGGTGGCCCTCGTCATGCTTGAGGCGGTCCGCGATTTCGAGTCAATGACCGGCCGGCTCATCGGCGTGAAGGCCGCCGGCGGCATCCGCACGAGCAAGGACGCCATCAAGTACCTCGTCATCGTGAACGAGACCGTCGGCGATCGTTGGCTCACTCCCGACCTCTTCAGGTTCGGCGCCTCGACCCTGCTGAACGACCTGCTCCAGCAGCGTCAGCGAATGGCATCCGGCCATTACTCAGGCCCCGATTACGTCACGATCGACTGACAGGACACACGAATGACCTTTGAGTACGCGCCAGCGCCTGAATCCCGCGCCGTCGTCGACATCGCGTCGTCCTACGGGCTGTTCATCAACGGGGAGTTCACCGCACCAGTCGATGGTGGCTCGTTCAAGACCGTGAACCCCGCGACCGAGGAGGTGCTCTCGGAGATCTCCATCGCTGGGCAAGCCGACGTCGATGCGGCAGTCAGCGCCGCTCGCCGAGCCCACAGCCAGGTGTGGGGGCCGATGGCCGGACGTGACCGCGCCAAGTACCTGTTCCGCATCGCCCGCCTCATTCAGGAGCGGTCCCGCGAGCTCGCGGTGCTCGAAACCCTCGACAACGGCAAGCCGATCCGGGAGTCGCGCGATGTCGACCTTCCGCTCGTCGCCGCGCACTTTTTCTACTATGCCGGCTGGGCCGACAAGCTCGAACATGCCGGGCTCGGGTCGAATCCGCGCAGCATCGGGGTTGCGGCGCAGGTCATCCCGTGGAACTTCCCGCTCCTCATGCTCGCCTGGAAGATCGCACCTGCGCTCGCGGCCGGCAACACCGTTGTCCTGAAGCCGGCGGAGACCACCTCGCTCACGGCGCTGGCGTTTGCCGCTATCTGCCAGCAGGCCGATCTGCCGCCGGGCGTCGTGAACATCATCACCGGGGCCGGCGACACCGGCCGAATGCTCGTCGAGCACCCGGGGGTCGATAAGGTCGCCTTCACCGGCTCGACGGAGGTCGGCAAGTCGATCCAGCGGGCCGTCGCGGGCACGGGCAAGCGGCTGACCCTCGAGCTCGGCGGCAAGGCCGCGAACATTGTGTTCGACGACGCGCCTATCGACGAGGCTGTCGAGGGCGTCGTCAACGGCATCTTCTTCAACCAGGGTCACGTGTGCTGCGCCGGGTCACGACTCCTCATCCAGGAGTCGGTCGCCGGAGAGGTCCTCGAGTCGCTCAAGCGCCGGCTCGGCACGCTACGCCTCGGCGATCCTCTCGACAAGAACACCGACATCGGCGCGATCAACTCCGCCGAGCAGTTGGCCCGAATAACCGAGCTGGTTGAGTCGGGCGAGCAGGAGGGCGCCGAGCGCTGGAGCCCGGAGTGCACGCTGCCCGACCGCGGCTACTGGTTCGCGCCCACCATCTTCACGTCTGTCACGCAGGCGCACCGCATTGCGCGCGAGGAGATCTTCGGCCCCGTCCTGTCCGTCCTCACCTTCCGGACTCCCGACGAGGCGATCGAGAAGGCGAACAACACGCCCTTTGGCCTGTCAGCCGGCATCTGGAGCGAAAAGGGCAGCCGCATCCTGTGGATGGCAAACCGGTTGCGGGCTGGTGTCGTCTGGGCGAATACGTTCAACCGGTTCGATCCGACAAGTCCCTTCGGTGGATTCAAGGAATCCGGGTTTGGCCGCGAGGGCGGGATCCCCGGCTTGGCCGCGTACCTGCAGACCGATGACGAAGGGCAGAGTTCATGAACGAAAGGCAAAGCGCATGAGCGACCGGGTCGAGGTCCGCAAGACCTACAAGCTCTTCGTCGGCGGCGCCTTTCCGCGCAGCGAGTCCGGACGCACCTACGAGGTCCTCGACTTCGAGGGCGCCTTCCTCGCGAATGCGGCGAAGGCCGGTCGCAAGGACGGACGCGACGCGGTGCTGGCCGCCCGTAAGTCCTTCGGAGCCTGGAGTGCCGCGACCGCCTACAACCGCGGCCAGGTGCTCTACCGAATTGCCGAGGTGATGGAGGGGCGCCGAGACCAGTTCATCGCCGACATCCAAGCCGCCGAGGGAGTCGGGGGCCTCGACGCACCGCGTATCGTCGACGCCGCGATCGATCGATGGGTCTGGTACGCCGGCTGGGCCGACAAGGTTGCGCAGGTGCTCGGCACGACGAACCCGGTCGCCGGGCCCTATTTCAACTTCTCGATCCCCGAGCCCACGGGCGTGGTTGTCGCTGTCGCACCGCAAGCATCAAGCCTCCTCGGGCTGGTGAGCGTTATCGCGCCGATCATCGTCACCGGCAATGCCTGCGTCGTCATCGCGAGCGCCGAGCGCCCGCTCCCCGCGATCACCCTCACCGAGGTCCTCGCCACGTCCGACGTCATCGGCGGGGTGATCAACGTGCTCACCGGAGACCCGGCAGAGATCATGCCTTGGCTCGCCAGCCATGCCGATGTGAATGCCCTTGACCTCACCGGCATCACCGACCCGGCCCTCGCCGTCGAACTTGAGATCGCAGCGGCCGGCACCGTCAAGCGGGTTCGGCGAGCTGCTCCGGATGAGGATTGGAGCGTGCCCCCGACGCTCTCGCGGATCCGAGGCTTCGTCGAGACGAAGACCGTCTGGCACCCACTCGGCGTGTAGCCCCCAAAGGGGAGATGCGTAATCGCATCGGTTGATGCGACCCTGCATGTTAGTCTCGCGTCATGTCGAAGACTGTCCAGATTCGGGATCTCGATGATGCGGTGTACCAGTCGCTCTCTGAGCAGGCTGCTGAAGACGGAATATCCGTTCCCGAACTTCTCAGGAGGGAAGCAACGAGGCTTGCCTCCCGCCCAAGCATGAGCCAGTGGCTCCGACGCGTCTCCCAACAGCCACTGCACACCGGAGTTGTCGACGTCGTGGCTGCGCTCGACGAGATTCGTGGTCCTTGGCCAACCGAGAGCGCACCAGATTTCAATGCTCGTCCCTGATGCATCGTGCCTCATCGAGGCGCTCATCGACGGCCCACTTCGGGTCGGAGTACTCCAGCGGCTCTCTTCCGACCCAGAGCAGATCGCACCGCACATCGTCGACGTTGAGGTGCTCGGGGTCCTCATCGGATTCAGTCGCAGGGGGCTGATCGACGAAACCACTGCTCGCAGGGCCATGTTGGATCTTCGGGAATGGCCGTGCCAGAGGGTGCCCTTTGGTCCATTCCTCGAACGCGCCTGGGAACTGCGTCACAACGTTCGAGGCTGGGACGCGGTGTACGTCGCCCTCGCGGAGGTTCTCGATGCCACACTCCTCACGAAGGATGCTCGCCTTGCGCGGGCGTCCGGACCGCGTTGCAGCATAGAGCTCATTCGTTAGCTACCCGTCCTCGCTGGTCTCGGTAATCTGCGGTCATGTACCGGACGATGCTGACTGACAAGCGCGGCGGCGTCATCTCGTACGTCGCAAACAGGCGCGGCCATCGCCAACAGGCCGACCTTGCCAAGATGGCACCCGGCCGAACCGGCGATGACGCGGCTCGCGCCCTGGCCCTCGAGTGCCCGGGGTGGTACCTGTCGACCCTTGATCCGCAGCTGGCGGCAGCCCTGAGAGCGAGCGGAGCCGCCCCGACACGACACGACATGTTCATGTGATGGTGGCGCGGACTCGACCGAATCCGGATTCGAACGAGCCGTCGAGGCCCGCACGTCACCACTTGGCCTTCCGTGATTTTGCCGACTTCGCATGGGCTGAGATCCTGCCGAGTTGGAAGGCCGCGTACGCACCGGGCCACCCCGACTACGAGCCCGGTGACGACGAGGACCTCATCGAATCCGAGCTGCGGCCCTATGTCGAGCGTGAGACGCTCGGGCCGGTGCATCGGTCGACCACGCTGGCCGTCGTCGAGGGGCGGGTCGTCGGGGCAATCGTCATCAGTCTGCGACCTGAGCCGGTGCCGTTCGGCGGCCCGTGGATCACCGAGGTCTGGCGTGATCCGGCGTCGCCGACGCCCGGCCTCGGTGCGGCCCTCATCGGACGCGCGCTGGCCATGCTGTGCGCGGATGGATTCGAGACGCTCGGCATCGCAGTCACCGACGGCAACCCGGCCCTCCGCGTCTACGAGGGGCTGGGCTTCGAGCCATCCCTCGAGTCGTGGACCTACCTGCTCCCCGACTGAACATCGCACGCGATCCGCGCCCAATCGCCAACACGTGCCATCACCGGCAGAATTCTCGGATGGTCGACATCACCATCCACGACATTCCAGCCGACGCGAGTGAGCGACTCAGGGCAATGGCTGCCGCTCGCCGCCAGTCGCTCCAGCAGTTTCTCCGCGGCGAGGTACTTGCGATCGCCGATCGATCGTCCTTGGGCGCCCGATTGTCCGCAGTGCTGGACGAACTTCCACGAGTGAGCATTCCCGCGGATGAAGTCGAAGCCATACTCAGCGAAGCCAGGATCGACAGGGATGGATGAACTCGGGTCAGCGTCGAGGACGTGACACGGGCTTCACCACCGGCAGGTCGTGTGGCACCCCGGCCACACCGAGCCCGCAGGCGGCAAGCTCGGTGAGCAGTTCGAGGTCATCGAGCGGATCGGTCATCGTGACGTTCCAGCGCCACCCGTACGGCGCATGCTCGCCCACGTCATCGAAGAGCGCGATCGTGTGAGCCGACTTCGAAGGGTCATGCCTTGCCCGCGCTTGGACGCCGCGAAATGCCGGATCCGCATCGATGGCGGACGCGAACCGTTGAGTGTCGATCCGATTCGACCCTGCGTGCAGGTCGAGTGCCACCCCGTCGGCGATCGCTGACCTGCTCGTGGCATCGGCGAGGACGAGCCGGCGCGGGACCCGCGAATGCAGCATGCGGCGTGACCGGACATCACGACGGTCGACCATGCGCGCTCCCCTGAAGACCTCGACCCACGCGCCAAGACGGGCGCTGGACAGATAGCAGGTACCCCTCGGTGAGCGCAGATCGAATCGGCCGCCCTCCGGGTGATCCGCAGATGGCGCCGGCACTGACGAGTGCATGAACGGCTGGCGCTTCGCGCCTGTCGTCGGATCGCGGCTCAAGAACAGCCTGAAGACCTCCCGGCCCTTCACATCAACGCCGATCATGCCGATCAGGTATCCAATGCCGTCGCCCAGCGGGACGCGGCCTCCATCACAGGACGCAGACGGCCGGTCAGGAGCACGGCGATCGGCGTTGCCCCAAGGTCTGCGTCATCGCTCACCAGCCACGACGCAACCGTCCAGCGCGAGACGAGATCGGCAGGCAGCCGCTCAAGAACCTCGGCGAGGCCGGCAACGACGCCGTGGGCGTCGAACTGGGAGGCCATCGAGAGCTACCCCGAACTACTTGACTGCAAGTTCCCCTCGACCCAACGGATCCTAGAAATCTTCAGCACCGTCGCCCGCCACCAAATCCACCGCCGAGGCACCCCAATGCAGACCTTCCAACCAGACCTCACCGCCCAGCAATTGCAAGTACTCTCACTCCTCGACTGATCACCGGGTGGCCCGTGTCCGTGCCGCGCATGAGAGGTCATCGATTCGACCAGATGTCCATACTCAGTGGCGTTCGAGCGGAAGGATGAGACGACCACAGCGGAGGGAGGGAGACATTTCCCAACCCTTGGCCGAGCGTTTCACGCGCCTGGACATCGCTGCGTCGACCCTCCTTCGCGGTTGGATCCAAGTCGGGTGGCCCCCTCCCCGCACTGGACAGGGATTGTTTTGTCGTGCAAAATAGGGGCGTGTTGGTTGAGTTCACCCAGTCGGCGCGTAAGCATCGGATTGGGCGTGCGCGCGTTCGATAGGTTCTGGCGGATCCGGTGGCAGAGGCGACCCTGCCTGCTGGCGGCGACCGGCAGGAGCGGCTGGTGTTTCTCGGTGATGATGCCTCGGGTCGGGCGCTGGAGGTGATGGCGGTCCGAACGGACCGTGGCCTGCTGGTGATCCACGCGATGGACCTGCGACCGAAATGGCGACACCTATACGAGGAGGGGAAGAGATGAGCGGCAAGAAGGTAGCGAAGCCGGTGACGTGGTCGACGCCAGACGGTACGGTACTTTGCGAGGTTGAAGCTGCCCGCCTAGCGGAAGACTTCGAGTCCGACGAATCCGCTCTTGACGGGGCCGAGGTGACGTTCCCGCGCAAGGCAGGGCGCCCTTCGCTGACCGGAGCGAAGGGAACCTCGCCGCAGGTGACGTTTCGTCTGTCTGCCACAGTGCGTGAGCGCGCCGAGCGTCTGGCGGCCGACCGAGGAACGACCGTGTCGGCACTCGCGCGTGAGGCGCTGGAGCAGTTCGTCAAGAAGGCCGGTTGAGGCCGCCAACAGCGCCTCGCCGATCTGCTGTCTCGCCTGTTCGGTAGCCCTTTCCAGGTGGTTCTCGGTGGTTCCGTGTAAATCTTGCTGACACAACAATCATTGGGATTCGCATGTTGGTCCACACACGCGAACTCGATGTCATCCGTCAGGTCGACCAGGTGAGCATGGTGCTCCGTCAGGGCACCCAGGTGCCGAAACATGGGCCGGTGGGCGGCCCCAACGACCCCGAAGATGCGCCGCTACGCGCGCATTCTCAAATGATTCATCCATGGCTGCTGCGCGGGCTCCCACGTTAATTCTTTGAACTTCCCATTGGCAATCCGATTGATGTGCGGTAACTTTGAGGCGGAAAGAGAGACATTTCCCAATAAGTTCGATCCACAGGATCGAGTGGAACTCTAAGCCCCTCGTGCCTGCACGAGGGGCTCGTTCTTTTTTGAACCTAAAACCGCTTTTGTTGCTATCGTCTTTTTCCAAGGTCATTTATGCTTTGGAGGATGCATGAAACTTCGCATAGGGATTGACGTAGGTGAACGATCCGTTGGCTTAGCCGCTGTCGAATATGACGATGATGACGGGCCGATTCAAATTCTCGCCGCGGTTTCCCATATTCATGACGGAGGCATGGACCCCGACACGAGCAAGAGCCCAAAAAGTCGACTCGCAACCGCCGGGGTAGCACGTCGAGTTCGGCGCCTAACGCGAAATCGACGCAAGAGATTGAGGCTGCTTGACGAGGTGCTCAATAAGCATGGCTACCCAGTGCCAAGTGCTGAAGTTCCGCAAACTCATGAGGCGTGGCAGGCACGAGCCAGACTTGTCAACGGCTACATCAATGAGGCCAGCGAACGTGATGAGCTAATTGTGCTGGCGGCCAGACACATAGCCCACCATCGAGGCTGGCGAAATCCTTGGTGGAGTTACCAACGCCTCACCGAGTCCACCTCACCAACGGAACAACTGACCAACACCCTCGCGGCAGCTGGAGAGCGGTTCGGGGCACAGATTACTTCCACCATGACACTCGGCCAGCTGGTGTACACGGTCGCGGCAACCGGTCTGCCCATCAGACACACGAGAGCAGCTGAGGGAAGTACGGTCGGCGCACTGCTCGTCGATCAAGTCAGACAAGAGGACTCCCTAGCCGAATTACGCCTGATTTTCGAGACCCAAAAGGTTGCACCGGACGCCGCCGATGCCATTTGCGCAGCCGTGTTCTTCCAATCCAAGCCCAAGATTCCAAAGGACCGAATCGGAAAATGCGACCTACAGCCCGATCAGATTCGCGCCCCTATGGCCACACTTGAGTTTCAGGAATATCGAGTTCGTGCTGCGGTGGGCAACTTGCGAATCGGTCGTGAGAAGCGACAACTCACCGAGGGTGAGCACGTTCAAGCCGTCGAGTATCTGCTCACTTGGCGCGACGAAATCAAACCCCGCTGGCGCGACGTCGCCGAGTTGCTCGGTGTTAGTGCACGTGACCTCACCGACCCAAGCCTTGACGGCCAAGGTGGGAGCAATGCTCCATATGATCGCACCTCATCGACTGTCGTGGCGAAATTCAAAAAGAGCACAAAGGTCGGTGCGTGGTGGATCGGGGCAACCCCAATGGAGCATGGCGAGCTGATTGACACCATTTGCGACCTATCTGGTGAGGATCAGGAAAGTGCCACTGATTCGGTTGCGGGCCTCCTCTCCCTTGACGATGTTTTGGAAGACCTCGATAAGTTAAATAGCATGCTCGAGACTGGGCGCGCTTCCTATAGCCGCGACACCCTTCGCCAACTAAATGAGCAGATGCGTGAACATCGAAGTGACGTCCATACCGCGCGCAAGGCTGCATTCGATGTTGCTGATGACTGGGCTCCAAAGCGCCCCAGCCTTGACGACCCGATTGAGCACCCAACGGTCGCTCGGGTTAATGCCCTCGTGCGGCGCTTTTTATCCACAGCCGTTGATAAGTGGGGTATGCCTGAGCGGATTGTCATTGAGCACGTGCGGGCCGCATTCGCTGGCCCAACCGGGCTCGCCGAAATTAAGAGTGAAATCAGGTCCAATACCTGGCGCCGTGAGAAAACGGTCGAACTACTGAAGGCTCAAGGCATAGAGCACCCGAATGACTCAAGCATAAAGCGCAACGAATGTGTCGAACGGCAAAACTGCATCTGCCTATATTGCGGAACCACCATCACCTTGCTCAACTGCGAATTGGACCATATTGTGCCTCGAGCTGGAGGCGGTGGCAGTCGGCGCGACAACCTGGTAGCCGTATGCATCGTGTGCAACAAGAGCAAAGGCAAGATGCCCTTCTCGGTTTTTGCGGAGCACGCCAAGAACCCAGATATTGCTGTGCCTGCGGCGCAGGAGCGGGTGCGAAATTGGCAGCGCAGTGGCATGACCGCCAAGTCCTTCCGCATGCTACAAAGCGACGTAAAGAATCGACTTGCCATGTCATCAAATGATGACGAGTTTGGTGATCGCTCTATTGAATCGACCGCCTACGCCGCTCGGGAGATGCGAGCACGAATCGAGAACTTCCTCGATCAGCAGGCAGCGACGTTGGGGGTCGAGCGTGGTGAAGTAGTCGTCTTCTCCGGCATAGTGACTAGTGAGGCGCGTAAAGCCGGCGGTATCGACGACATGATCATGTTGCGGTCCTTCACCAAGAAGACAAGGTTTGATCGTCGCCATCATGCGATTGATGCCACCGTGCTCACCAGCATGAAACTCGGGGTGGCTAAGACGCTCAAGGATCGAGCCAACCTCCACCGTGATAACAAGTTCACCGGCAAGGACCCAGGCTGGAAGGAGTACCGCGGGGCCAGCCCAGGCGAGCAAGAGGCCTTCGGCAGGTGGCATGAGCGCATGAGAGGCCTAGGTGAGCTCATCAAGCAGGCAATCGCCGATGACGAAATCCGGGTGGTGCGCCCACTGCGTTTATCACCAAGAGTTGGTGCCGTCCACGCTGAGACCATAGAACCACTAGTCCGCAAGGAGATCAGCGAAGCGTTCACTCAGAATGAAGTACTTCGCATTGTTAACCGGAGCCTGTTCATGCGAATGAGTGCGCTCGCGGGCGATGGTGACCTAGATGCGGATCCGGGTCGAAGTGCAGCACTTCGCTGGGCGCCAGACAGAAATGTTGACCTTTTCCCCTCAAACGCCGCATACCTAGCCGTGCGACATGGTGCGGTGGCCATTGGCGGCACCGTTAAGCACGCGCGCGTCTATGCCTGGCGAACCAAGACCGGGTTCGACTACGGCATGGTCCGCATGTATGTCGGGGAGTTCCCAAAGATCGGGTTCAGTGGCCCCGGCGTCGATATCTTTACCGCCCCGCTTCCTGCCTACAGCCACGCAATGCGGACGGCTAATCCGACGCTGCGAAAGCGCATTGAAAGTGGCGATGCCCGGCAGATTGGCTGGTTGGCTACCGATGATGAACTTGAACTGGAACCAGAAACCTTCGAAGGGAAGGACACGAAGTTGGGGGATTTCATGAGGGCTATCCCCGAAAATCGGTGGACGCTTACCGGCTTCTTCGCATCTGACACAATTAGTATTGCGCCGTCATACTTAGCCAGCGAGGGCGTTGACGAAAACACCCAGGAGATCGTTGCCAGCGTACTCAAGGCCAACAGAATTCCGATGGGGGTGAATGTAATCATGGGTTCACCCAATTGCGTCATCATTCGCCGCACCGTCACCGGCGCCCCTAGGTGGCACGGTGACGGTCTCCCCCGCTCTTGGAATGTCCGGGAGGCGGCCGAACAAGTTTTCTCGTCATGAGCCAACGCTGGCGGGTGCTCGACCTGATCGAGTGCTCAAGTGAAATCACGACGAAGACTGGTCGCCTAATTGTTGGCGATGTTGAGGTCCCGCTAAGTGATGTCGCCTGCATACTGACTGGGGATCGAACAAAGTGGTCCGGCTCCATGGTGTCGATAGCAGCAAAGTTCGAGGTACCAATTCTGGCCTGCGATTGGCGATACGTCCCGTATTCCATGACCATGCCTTGGTCCAGTAATAGCCGGGTAGCAACGCGCCACCATGCCCAGTGCGCCTTATCAATCCCTAGAGCCAAGAACGCTTGGATGCAGGTGATCAGGGCCAAAATCCTTGGCCAGGCCGCCAACTTGCCTGAACCTGATTCAATCCGGCTCAAAGAAGTCGCCAAAGCAGTGCGCTCTGGTGATCCGGACAACCTTGAAGCGCGGGCAGCCCGCATGTATTGGTCAAAGTTCTTCCCTCACGAAGGCTTCAGCCGCGACCTTGACGGGGTGGGGCGAAACGCGCTGCTGAACTACGGTTACACAGTAATGCGAGGTTTTGTTATACGAGCGGTCTGCACCGCCGGGCTAATTCCGACTCTTGGGATCTTCCACCGCAATCGCTCAAATGCCTTTGGACTTGCCGATGACTTAATTGAACCCTTCCGGCCGGCCGTCGACTACTCGGTTGCCATCTTGCCCAGAACCGCAACTTTGGCGGACCAGGACGTAAAGAAGCACCTGGTTTCTATCGTCACGGGGACCATGGGCGCTTCTGGCGAATCGGTTGGGGCGGCTATAAACGACTTGGCTCAGAGGTTCGCAATGTACTGCGAGGGGGACATCACTAAACTTCCAGTGCCCGTCTGGGTCGCGCCAAGTGGCTGACCCCGTGTGGCTCCTGCTCATGTTTGATCTCCCAGTCATGACCAAGGAGCAACGGCGCCTGGCCACCTCTTACCGCAAGATGCTGCTAGATCTGGGTTTCAATCAGGTGCAATTGAGCATCTACTCAAAGTACCTAGTTAACGCCTCGGGGGTCCGAAGCATCCTGCCTTGGGTCAAGACCAATGTACCCACCCACGGCGAAGTGCGAATGCTGCGTCTCACCGACGAGCAATGGGCTGCCACCTACCGGTTTTACGGGCCGGCTCAAATCGACGTGGAAGGCAAACCTGAGCAACTTGGCCTGTTCACGGACGCCAACAACGACCAAGAATCTGTATTCTGAGATCCCGTTTAGCGCCCTGCCACCCCAATTTTCGCTACGCGAATGCCCATAATCGGGCGCTTTGCACTATCGAATACTCCCTCAAAATAGGTCTAAAATGGGGCAAAACAACTGGAAAAACGACTTCAGGTCATCCCGGTCTGGGATGACCTGAAGTTTACAGCGGAGGGAGAGAGACATTTCCCAACCAGGTGTTCACTAGTGCGGCTCCGCACTGAAGTTTACAGCGGAGGGAGAGAGACATT
>JBBATH010000013.1:0-108113 GCA_040398845.1 Candidatus Nanopelagicales bacterium
GCGTGACGCGCACTCGCGAACAGGTGCTGCTCCATTGCCCGCTGCGCCCCCGCCGGATCGCGCCGGCGAAAGGCCTCGATGATGTCGGCGTGCTGGTGCAGCGCCTGCTCGGGCCATTCCGGGACGAACTCGAAATAGTGCATCGGCAGCGACCTGGTGAGCATCTTCAGCAGGCTCGATATCCGCCGGCTCCCGCATGCGGTGTTAATGATGCGGTGGAACTCGAAGTTGAGGCGCTCTTGCTCCTGCGGGCTGTCCGACCGGCTCATCGCTTCTTGGACGACCTCAAGTCGGGCGAGGCCTTCATCGTCAAGGCGCGCGACAGCCCGTGCCGCTGCCAGGCCCGCCACCGTTCCGAAGAGCTGATAGTGGTCAGCGATGTCCTCGCGCTGCACCCGTTCCACGTAGGCGCCTCGGCGCGGGAGGGTGCGGATGAGGCCCTCCTGATCGAGGGAGATGAGCGCCTCGCGCACCGGCAACCTGCTCACGCCCATGTCCTTGGCAATGGCGTCCTGGTCGATGCGCGTACCCGGGCGAAGGCGCCCGGTGAGGATGGCATCGCGGATGTGATCTGCCACCTCGTCCGCGAGATTGCCACGTCGGTTTGGGCTCACGCGAGCTCTATCCAGGTGGTCTTGATGTCGGTGAACTTATCGAGTGCGTGCAGGCTCTTGTCACGGCCGAATCCCGACTGCTTCACTCCGCCGAAGGGCACGGTGAGGTCACCCTCCTCGTAGCAGTTGACCCACACGACACCCACCCGAAGATCGCGGCTCACCCGAACGGCCCGATCAAGGTCGCGCGTCCATACTGCGGAAGCGAGGCCGTACTGCGTGCCGTTCGCCAGCCGAACCGCCTCCGCCTCATCAGCGAAGGTCGTCACGGCGAGCACCGGGCCGAAGACCTCTTCCTGCGCAAGGGACGACGCGGGGTCAACCTGATCAAATACTGTCGGCGGGTAGTAGCTGCCGCCGGTCTCCTGGAGCACGGCTTCGCCCCCGGTGAGCAGGTCACCGTTCTCCCCACGAGCCCGCTCGACCATGGCGTGGATCCTCGCGAGGTGGGCTGCACTCACGACCGTTCCCATCGGGGTGTCGGCAAGCAGCGGGTTGCCCGGTTGAGTCTCGGCAGCAACCCTCAGCACATGCTCCATGACCTCGTCGTGGATCGATTCGTGGACGAGCAGACGGGATCCCGCAGTGCACATCTGACCCGCGTTATAGAAGATCGACCCTGCCGCCGCGCTGGCAGCCTTGGCGATGTCGGCATCGGGGAAGATCACATTCGCCGACTTGCCACCGAGCTCAGGCCAGACCCGCTTGAGATTCGACTGCGCGGCGTACTCCATGAATTTGGCGCCGACCGCGGTCGAACCGGTAAAGGTCACGACGTCGACATCCATATGGCGCCCGAGGGCCTGGCCGGCAACCTGCCCGTGTCCGTTCACGACATTGAGGACGCCATCAGGAATGCCGGCTTCCAGCGCCAGTTCGGCAAAGAGCAAGGCTGAAAGGGGGGACGCCTCAGCCGGCTTGAGGACGACGGAGCAGCCGACGGCCAGCGCGGGTGCGACCTTCCAGACCGCCATCGTGAGTGGGAAGTTCCAAGGCACGATCGCCGCGACAACCCCGGCGGGCTCACGCTGGATCAGGGCGAGTGAATTGCGCGCGGTGTTCGGGATCTCATCGAGGACCTTGTCGATGGCCTCGCCGAACCAGCGCAAGGTGCGGATAACAGCCCGGTTGTCGACCGCCTGAGCCTCGCGCGCCGGTTTGCCCATCTCAAGTGTCTGGAGCACGGCAAGTTCGTCCGAATGCTCAGCACACAGCTTCGACCACTTGACGAGGATCTCCTTGCGCTCGAGCGGAGATTTGTGCGACCAGCGACCGTCATCGAAGGCACGTCGCGCCGATGCGACGGCGCGATCGACATCGGATTCCGAGGCGAAGGAGACCTCGGCGATCGTCGCCCCGTCGATGGGACTGATGACCGAGTGACGACCGCCCGTACCGTCAACCCAGGCGCCGTCAATGAGCAGACCGGTCGGATGGGTGACACGTGCAGCAAGGGCTTGCCAATCGATGACGGTCACAGGGACCCCTTCTTCATCAGAATCGTCAGCACGAATCTTGGATAAATGATACAAACACCATGTGCGGCTTTCATCGAATTCCGAATATGACGATCTCCGTTCAGCGGTCCGTGGGGTCTGCGACCGGTTCCCCGGCGAATACTGGCGCGGCCTCGAGCCAGACCGATATCCCGAGGAGTTCGTCGCGGCCCTCACCGCTGCCGGGTATCTTGGCGCCCTCATCCCTGAGGAATACGGGGGCGGCGGGGCGACGCTGACCGAGGCATCGATCATCCTGGAAGAGGTCGCAGCCTCGGGCGGTAACCCCTCCGCCTGTCATGCGCAGATGTACATCATGGGAACCCTGCTGCGCCATGGCTCAGATGCGCAAAAGCAGCAATATCTGCCCCAGCTCGCCGACGGCACCCTACGACTTCAGGCGTTCGCGGTCACCGAGCCCGGCGCCGGCTCGGAGACGACACGAATCCGCACGAAGGCCGAGAAGGTTGACGGCGGCTGGCGGATCAACGGCCAGAAGATCTGGACGTCACGCGCCCTCTACTCCGACCTCATGCTGCTCCTTGCCCGCACCACGCCATACGACGACTGCGTGAAGAAGACCGACGGCCTCTCTACCTTTCTCATCGACATGCGCAAGGTCGATGGCATCACGATCAAGCCCATCGCCACGATGATCAACCACAACACCACCGAGGTGTTCTTCGACAATGTGGTGATCCCCGACGAAGCACTCATCGGGGAGGTCGGCAAGGGCTTTCGCTACATCCTCGACGGGATGAACGCCGAGCGGATCCTCATTGCGTCGGAGTGCCTCGGCGACGGCAGGTTCCTGCTCGAGCGAGCGGTGGAGTACGCAAACACTCGAGAGGTATTCGGCGGACCAATCGGCGCGAACCAGGGAGTGCAGTTCCCGCTCGCCCGCGCCTACGCAGCGCTACGAGCCGCAGATCTCGTCCGCTTCGAGGCCGCGCGCCTGTACGACGCAAAGGAGAAGTGCGCGGAGGAGGCGAACATGGCCAAACTCCTGGCCTCCGAGGCCTCGTGGGCTGCGGCGAATGCCTCGTTGGATGCGCACGGCGGTTTCGGCTTCGCGGTCGAGTACGACATCGAGCGCAAGTTCCGCGAGACCCGGCTGTACCAAACTGCCCCGATCAACAACAACCTCGTGCTCGCCTACCTCGGCCAGCACGTCATGGGTCTGCCGAAGTCGTATTAGATCTGCTGGAGCTAACTCCGGTGGGCTATGTGTCGTAGGGGAGATCCGCCGCAGAAACGAAGTCGCATCAGCATGGAGTCAACATAATCATGATTAGCCTAATCACGATTAGGCAGTCAAAAGCTGCGGCGACAAGACGGCTCCCTCATTCGTAGACTCACGCCCGCGCTGCCCTCGTCACGAACTCGTCGAGGAGGGCGGATGTGTCAAGTGGGTCGATGCCCGGCATGAAGGGGCCACAATCGAAGGCTGAAAGTTCGAGCAGAGTCGAAGTTCGCGCAATGTGCATATGCAACTGGGCTTTGACGGCCTGCTCAATTACAGAACCGGAACGCATGACTGGTGAGGGGCTTCGCATGGGGCCAACCTATCCTCGAATGAATCCCGTGTCATCGCTTGATTTCCTCCGCCCGATAATCCCTTCGACGACAGCGGGATCGTGCTCTCCGAGTGCCGGGATGCGGCTTCTGCCCGGCGACCATTCGCTGATCTCGAAGGGCTCAGCAAGGAGTTCGAGCGGGCCGCCAGGGGTGTCAACCTCGACAAATCGGCCGCGGGCCCGCAATTGCTCGTGCTTCCAGACATCGGCGAGGTCGTTCACTCGCGCTATGGCAATGCCGGCATCGGCAAGTCGAGCCAACGCATCGTCGTCCGAAATTGATCGGAAACCCTCACTGACCAGACTCTCGGTTTCTTCGACGTTCGCGATCCGGGCTGCGTTTGTCGCGAACCGCTCATCGGTCGCCAGGGCTACGTTGGCTAGGACGATCTCGGCCATCCGCTGCCACTCTCGGTCATTCTGGATGGCAATGAGGATGACCTTGCCGCTTGCGAGGGCGAAGGTGCCATACGGGGCAATCGCATGGTGACGCCGGCTCGTCCGCGGTGCCTGGCCCTTGCCGTGCACGGCGGCGTAGAGCGGCGCTGACATCCATTCGACGAGGGAATCGAGCATTGACACGGAGATCGCCGCTCCCTCGCCGGTGCGCTCCCGGCGCACGAGCGCCGCGAGAATCCCGCTCATCGCGTACATGCCCGCCGAGATGTCGGCGACCGAAAACCCAACCTTCGACATGGTCTCGTCGCCGGTCACCGAGAAGGCCCCCGCCTCGGCTTGAACGGCCAAGTCATACGCCTTATCCGCGCTGCGCGGGCCGCCGGCGCCGTAGCCGGAGATCTCGCAGGCGATCAGGCCGGGGAACCGTGCGTGCAGTTGCTCGGCGCCGATGCCCATCCGTTCTGCAGCATCTGGTGCAATGTTCTGCACGAAGACGTCAGCACCAGCGATGAGTGCGAAGAAGGTTTCGGCATCGCCGTCGTTCTTGATGTCGAGCACCACCGACTGCTTGCCCCTATTGGCCCACACGAAGAACGCAGACTCACCCTTCACATCGGCGTCGTAGTGGCGGGCGAAGTCGCCGCCGGGTCGCTCAATCTTGATGACGGTGGCGCCGAGATCGGCGAGCTGCCGAGTCGCGAAGGGTGCCGAAATCGCCTGCTCAAGGGAAACGACGACAACGCCGGCGAGCGGTGCCGTCACACCGGCGCCCCTGCTACGTCGGTGAAGAACCAGTCGATGAGCTGCTCGCAGTTGCGTCGCAGCACCTCGGCCTGATCCGAGAGATCAGCGATCAACGCTGCGGCACTCGTGCGCGCCGGGACGTGGTCAGGGCCGATTCGCAGCCACTGCGAGACGAGCTCGACATCGGCCTCCGGATGGAACTGTGTGCCAACCGCATTGCCTCGCCGAAACAGCTGCACGGCATTGTCATTGCTCGCGAGCACCTCCACCCCCTCGGGCAGCAGAATTCGATCCTCGTGCCACGTGAACCAGGGGCCTGAGGGGATCGGCAGGTCCGAAGCGTCGCTGATCGCGACAATTCCAATCTCATCGTGTCCAGCAGGTGCTCGTTCGACCGAGCCCCCGAGCGCCTCCGAGAGCAATTGGCCACCGAAGCACACGCCGAGGTACGGCACGCTTAACTCCATCACCCTCGTTATGTAGTCGATTTCCGCCGCGACCCATGGCCTCGAGTGCTCCGCATAGGCGTTCGAGAAGGATCCGAAGGCAATGACAGCATCGAAGTTGGTCGGCTCTGGAAAGTCGATACTCGGGTTCGCTGGGTCGGCAAGAACAACGTGGGTATGGACGTCGACGCCGCGCTCGCGCAACATCGCACCGATCATGCCCGGAGCTGCTTCGGGCTCATGGCTGATGAGGAGCACTGAGCGACCTTCACCCATCTAGATGACCCCCCGGTAGCGCTTGATCTCCCAGTCGGTGATGTCCGGACTCGACTGATCGGCGTGCTGCCGGAACTCCTCGGCTTCACGGGTCTGCATGATGATGAAGTTATCGACAAAGATGTCGCCGTAGACATCGCGGGTGAACGCCGAATCGAAGTTCGCGATCGCTCCCTCGATGTCGACGGGGAGACGCTCCCACCGCTCATCGACATGGGGGTCACCAATGACCTGCTCCATGAGTGGGTAGTCGTGCTCGATGCCGTCCATGCCCGCGCCGAGCACGCCCGCGAGAACGAGGTAGGGATTCGCGTCGGCGGCTGCCCACCGTGATTCGAGCCGGTTGCCCGCGCCCGCCCCGATGATCGATCGCACCCCGACAAGCCGGTGATCAAGGCCCCAGGTGACCTGGGTCGGCGAGAACGAGTAGTCCTGCACTCGCTTGTAGCCACTGATCGTCGGGGTCATGACGAGTTGTAGCTCCTTATTGTGAGCGAGCAATCCGGTCAGGTACTTGCGCATGAGGCTGTTGCCGATGACCGACTCTTCATCACGCTCCGCGAAGACGTTCTCGCCATCGCGCGTGAGTGATTGGTGCACATGCATGCCATTGCCCGCCTCGAGCAGGAAGGGCTTCGCCATGAAGGTCGTGTTGATGCCGTGCCGCTTGGCGACCGTGCGGACGATGTACTTGAAGTAGACGGTTGCGTCGGCCATCTCCATGAGGGGGCCGTAACGCAGGTTGATCTCGGTCTGGCCCGGACCATATTCGACGTTGCAGGCCTCGACCTCGATTCCGGTTTTGCGCAGTGCCTCGCGGATGTCGAGCATGAACGACTCCATCTCGGCGCCGCGCGCGATGGAGTAGCAGTTGATGTCGTCGTAGAGGGGTGACCAGTCTTCTTTGAAGAAGTGGCATTCGAGTTCGGTCGCGGCATTGACCTCGAACCCCATCGCCGCGAACCGGGCGAGTTGGCGCTTGAGCATGTTGCGGGCGTCCATCTCGATCGGCTCACCGGTCGAGACGTTCACGGTGTCGCACATGACGATCGCCACACCGGTTGTCCAGCCGGCGATCCGGAAGCTCGCGAGGTCTGGGACGGCGTGCATGTCGGGGAAGCCATCGGCCTCGTTCACCCACGGGGTCGCGAAGATGAAGCAGGTCGGGTCCCACGTGTAGATGACGTTTGCGATCGCATAGCCAGCCGCGCGCAGGAACTGACGGGTCGGGATCCGCTTGCCCCTCGGGATGCCCCACGTGTCGAGCACCACGCATTCAACCGTGTGGATGTCATGATCACGGCAGAGCGCCGCAACCCGATCCCATTCCGCTCTGTCCATGACCTGGGCATGCATGAATCCTCCAGAAACCGTAGCTTTAGATACTTGATAAATGTAGTCTGCGATGGCGGGTCAGGACGAGGTTTTCGCGGATCTGGCTGCCCGAACGGAAGGACATCCAATGCGCGCCGTCGTTCTCACGACTCCCGGCTCCCCACTCGACGAACTCGAGGTACCTGATCCCATTGCGGCTCCGGGCGGCTCAGTCATCGACGTGCTGGCCTGCGGGATCTGTCACTCCGATCTCCACGCGGCCAATGGCGACTACACAACGGTGCTGCCGGTGATTCTCGGACACGAGGTCGCCGGCATGCATCCAACGCTCGGCCCGGTTCTCGTCTACGCCTGCTGGGGCTGCCGCAAGCCCGACTGCTGGGCCTGCTCCTCGGGTCAGGAGATGATCTGCCCAAATGCGACCGAGGCCGGCCTGTTCAAGGACGGCGGCTATGCCGAGCGCATGGCGATCCCCGACGACAACTACCTCGTGCCGCTCGGCGATCTCGACCCAGCCCATGCCGCGCCCCTCGCCTGCGGGGGGCTCACCGCCTACCGGGCGGTCGATCACACCCTTGACTACCTCGCCTCGGCCAGCAAGCCCCGCGCCCTCGTCCTCGGCGCAGGTGGCCTCGGGCAATACGGACTGCAATTCCTCAAAATTCGCTCGAATGCCGAGGTTGTTGTTGTCGATTCCTCCGCCGAGAAGCGCGCCCTCGCGTTACAACTCGGCGCCGATCTCGCGGTTGCCCCCGGTGAAGCGGAAGGGCTCTTCACCGCCGTCGTTGATTTCGTGGGAGCGGACGCCACCCTCGAGGCGGCCGCCACGCATGTGGCCCGTCAGGGCATCGCCGTCGTTGTGGGCCTCTACGGCGGCAGCATCCCGTTCGGCTTCGGCAAGGTCCCCCACGAGGCGCGATTCATGACCTCGATCTGGGGCACCAGGGCGCAGCTCGGGGAACTCGTCACCCTCGCCCAGGAGCACACCCTGCACTCGACAATCGAGGTCATCGGCCTCGCCGACGCGCAGCGAGCCCATGATCGGCTCCATGCCGGCGACGTCTCGGGGCGATTCGTCATCGTGCCCGGCAATGGGAGCTGAGGTGTCCGCCGACATCACGGTTCCTGATACCTACGAGCAGGGCATTCCGCACGACACATTTGCGGCAATGCGGCGAACCGAGCCGATTGCACTGCGAATGTATGAGGGCCGCCCGTACTGGGCCGTTACCCGCTACGCGGACCTCGTCACCGTCACCCGCGACTCCGAGACATTTTCCAGCGCGACGGGCATGACGAATCTCTGGGACCTCCCCCAGGAGGCGATGGACGCCCGCCGCTCGATCATCGATACCGATCCGCCGGAGCATGTGCGCCTGCGCAAACTCGGCATCCCGGCGTTCACCGGTCGCAAGGTGCGCAATTACGAGGAGGTCACCCGAGCGATCGCCGTCGAGTTGCTCGACGATGCCATCACCGCCCGCGACATCGACATCGTCACGGCCATTGCGGCCCCGCTCCCCATCCGGGTCATCGTCGACATCCTCGGAGTCCCCAAGGAGGACGCCGACTACCTGGTCGAGCTCAGCGACCACCTTGTCTCCGGCGGCGAGAACCTCTCGCCGAACGCCTACGGCAACACGACCCCGCTTGAACTCCTGCCGTTCAACTCCCCCGCCGCCTTCGGCCTCTTCGAGTACGGCCGCAAGCTCGGCGAGGAGCGCCGCGCTGACCCGCACGACGACCTCGTCACCACCCTCATCCAGTCGGAGGTCGACGGCGACCGGCTGAGCGATACCGAGTACGCAAACATGTTCCAGGTGCTGGTCTTCGCCGGAAACGAGACCACCCGGACGGCCATCAGCAACGGCATCAACGCGTTCATCGAGAACCCTGATCAACTCGAACTACTGCATGCCAGCCCAGATCTCGTTGAGCAGGCGGTTGAGGAGATCATCCGCTACGCGACCCCGGTGCTCCATATGCGCCGCACCGCGACCAAGGACACCACGCTCGCGGGCGTCGAGATCAGCGAGGGCGACAAGGTCGTCATCTGGTACGCCTCAGCTAACTTTGACGAGACGGTGTTCGATGACCCCCTGCGCTTCGACATCACCCGGCCGGTGCGGCCGAAGATGGTCTCGTTCGGTGCACAGGGCCCGCATAACTGCCTCGGTGCACCGCTCGCCCGGCTCGAGATTCGGATCCTGCTCGAGGAGATCGTGCGGCGCGGGGTGCGATTCGAGTCGGCCGGCAGCATCGTCCGCACCCGATCGAATTTCGTCAATGGCGTGTCGAGCCTGCCCGCCCGGCTCATCACCTGATCAATTGATCAGACAGCGTCGCTGGTGATCTCCTTCAGACGGAAGCGCTGCAGTTTGCCGGTTGCCGTCTTCGGCAGTTCATCGACGAACTCGATCTGCCTCGGGTACTTGTAGGGCGCGATCGTCGCCTTCACATGATCCTGCAGTTCGCGGGCCAATGACGCATCTGCCGTGAACCCGGGCTGCAAGACGACGAACGCCTTCACGAGCATTCCCCGATCAATGTCTGGGATACCGACGACCGCCGTCTCGGCAACCGCCGCATGAGTGAGGAGCGCGGCCTCCACCTCCGGTGCGGCAATGTTGTAGCCACTCGAGACGATCATGTCGTCAGCGCGAGAGACGTAGTGGAAGTACCCGGCCTCATCCATGACGTAGACGTCGCCGGTGATGTTCCAACCACCCCGGACGTACACGCGCTGCCGATCATCGGCAAGGTACCTGCAGCCAATGGGCCCGCGCACTGCGAGAAGGCCCGGTGTTCCCGCTGGGAGAGCCATGAGGTGCTCGTCGACCACCTCCGCGATGAAGCCCAGAACTGGCCGGCCGGTCGCACCCGGTCGAATGTCATCGTCGCTCGCTGAGATGAAAATGTGGAGGAGTTCGGTCGCACCGATCCCGTCAATCAATCTGATTCCGGTCGCGTCGAACCACGCCTGCCAGGTCGCGGCCGGCAGGGTTTCACCAGCGGAGATGCAGCGTCGCAGGGATGAGAGGTCGGCAACCGGCACCATGGGCAGCATGGCCCGGTACGCGGTCGGTGCGGTGAAGAGGCAGGTGATCCCGTACTCGGGGATCGCCTCGAGGAGCGCGGGCGGGGATGCCGTCTCGAGTAGCACGGTCGAGGCACCGACTCGGAGCGGGAAGATGACGACCGCGCCAAGACCGAAGGTGAAGGCGATGGGCGGGCTCCCAGCGAACACGTCGTCAGGGGTGGGCTTGACGATGCGAGCGCTGAAGGTGTCGGCGATGGCGAGCACATCGCGATGGAAGTGCATCGTGGCCTTCGGCCTACCGGTCGTTCCGGAGGTGAAGGCGAGCAGGCACACATCGTCAGCCGCAGTATCCGCCGCCACGTTGATAGCGGGTGCCACCCGGCATCTCGCCACGAGGTCCTCGTCCGATGTTCCCCCGAACGGAATTGTCACCACGTCGAATGAGCAGGTCCCCTGCCACTCCTCGAGGTACCGGTGATCGACGAGCGCGAACTGGACCCGGGCGATGTCGCTGATCTTTTCAAGTTCAACAGCGCGAAGCATCGGCATCGTCGTGACGACCACCCCGCCGACCCGGACGACCGCGAGCCAGGCGATCGCTAGCCAAGGATTGTTGGGTCCGCGCAGCAGCACCCTGTTGCCGGGGACGACCCCAGCGTCAACGAGGACATTCGCGGCGCGCTGCACGACCGCAGCGAGTTCACCGTAGGTCCAGGATTGCTCGACGCCGATGAGTGCGGGTCGGTCACTGCCGTATGCGGCCATCGTGGTGTCGATGAGTTCGACTGCTGCATTGAGCCGCTCGGGGTAACCAAGGGTTTCAAGGCCGACGAGGACTGGCCAATCCTCGAATGGGGGCAGGTTCTCGCGGGCGAAGGTGTCGACATGCCCAGAGGGCGACAGTCGCTGGGCCGTCGGATCAGTCATTCCACTCCTCGAACCCATGAGGGAGGTAGGCGGCCTGATGACCGCCTACCTCCCTCGAGGTGGCTAGCTAACGAAGTTGCGCACGGAGTCGTAGTTCTCCCTGCCCTTGCGGATGAGACCTACGAGCAGGCCCACCACGAACACCGCGAAGGTGGAGAGCACGAGGATCCACCCGGTGGTGTTCATCTGCCAAGCCCCGCCATCGGGGGTCGATCCGGTTCCGGAGAACAGGTTGAAGTTACTCATGAGCATGTACTCGCCGACGACGAGCCCGATAATCGACAGGACCGGCGCGATGAGCGTGTTCCAGACCCTGGTGTCCTCCTTCGTGCGACGGAAGTACGCGATCACCGAGATGCTCACGAGGATTTCCGTGAGCACGATGGCGATAACCGCGACCGCACCGAACCAGTAGAACAGGTTGAGAATCGGATCCCAGGCGTAGAAGATCGAGATGGCCACCAGGGCAAGGGCGAGCACCGACACGACCGAGGTCGCGACCATCGGTGCCTGGCGCCCATTGACCTTGTCAAGGGCCTTCGGCAGCACACCGGCGCGGCCCATCGAGAACAGGTAGCGCGAGGCGCTGTTCTGGAAGGCAAGGGTCGCGGCGAACAGCGATGTCAGGACGATGACGGCGAAGACCTCGGTGAGCCAGGAGCCCACGAAACTCGTCGACAGGCTGAAGAGCACCGCAGACGGATCAGCCAGCGGAACGCCATCAATTGCCGTCACCTCGAAGACCTTGTCCGAGATTCCTTCAGCACCGAGCCCGCTCACGAGCGCGAGACCGACGATGCCAAAGAGCACCGTGATGAAGACAACTGACATGTAGGTCGCCCTCGGCACAGTGCGCTTCGGGTCCTTCGACTCCTCGCTGTAGATCGCTGTCGCCTCGAAACCAATGAAGGAGGCAAGCGCGAACGCGAAGGCGATGCCGGCACCGCCCGAAAGACCGCCCGCGAAGATGTTCGAGGGGTTGAAGGACGCTCCGAAGTCGATACCCGAGGCACCACCCTGCGCCAGGATCGCTACCGCGAGGATGAGGAGCGCCACGACCTCGACGGTGAGGAAGACACCGAGGACCTTGGCTCCGATATCGACGCTCAGCGCCGACAGTACCCAAACGATGAGGATCAGGACGATGGCGTAGATCCACCAGTCGATGTCGATGCTGAACTTCGCCTGCATGTAGAAATCGAGCTGCCCGGAGAGGAAGCCGATGACCCCCCACTGCACGGTCAGGTAGGCCAGCGTCGAGACGAAGGCTGAGCCAACGCCCGGGACGATGCCCAGGCCGCGACCGACATAGGCGAAGAAGGCGCCCGTGTTCGTGACGTAGTGGCTCATCGTGGCGTAGCCCACTGAGAAGAGCAGGAGCACGATGCCGACGGCGACATACATGCCCGCTGCGCCCGCACCGTCGCCGATTCCGATGGCGACAGGGAATGCACCGGTCATGCCCGCGACAGGGGCCGCCGCCGCTACGACGAAGAAGATGATCCCGAAGAGACCAAGGGTGCCCTTCTTAAGCGAGGTTCCCTTCGTCTCCGGATCACCCTCGCCGAGCGCCTGATCTGACTGCGGGAGATGTTCCCGTTGTGACATTGCTCCTCCAAGGGGTGTCCAAAAATCGTGCGGAACCGAACGACTCCTGAATACTTGGGCAACATCGGCCGCTGTGCAACCACTTTGCCGACATTGACCCCTCAATCAGTTGTCGTAGAGGTAGGCCTTTCCGATCCGTTCGAGTGCCACCTCGGCACTCCAGGGCAGCATCGTCGACCCCAGCCTCGAATCCCGGTACATGCGCTCGAGGGGCATGTGCTTGAGCATCGACTGGCCCCCGCACACCCGAACCGCGAGAGCCGCCACAGCGTTTGCATGCTCCATCACCGTGTAGACGGCAGCCCAGGCCGTGACCATCTGATCCTCAGTCGGGTCAAGGGTTGCCGAGTCGACCACCCCGTAGAGCATCGAGCGCGACTGCTCGTACTTGATGTTCATCTCGGCCCACCCGTACTGCTTGATCGGGTTGTCACGACGACCGGTGCCCTTCGCTGCCCCGGCGACCTCACCACGCAGATACGAGCGGGTGAAGTCCAAGATGCCCTTCGTGAGGCCAAGGTAGGACGGCGCGAGGGACATGAACAGGAATGGGTAACGCTTCGCCGCCTGGTCGTACATGCCGCCGGGGAGGATCTCGTCATCGGCCGGGACGAAGGCGTCCTTGAGCAGGAGGGTGCGCGAGACAGTGCCGCGCATGCCCAGGGGATCCCAGTCGTCGACGATCTCGACGCCGTCGGAGCTGGCCCGAACGGAGAGCAGTCGCAAGAACTCCTCACCCTCGACCTGACAGGTGACGTTGTACCGGTCGGCCGCACCCGAAAGCGATGCAAAGATCTTACGGCCGGTGACCAGATACCCACCCTCGACCGGCACGGCGCGGGTCATGATGCCAGCGAGCGCACCGGGGTTGAGCCCCTCACTGAAGGGCTGCGAGTGGATCTCCCCGTTCTCGACCACACCGCGGAACATCTCTGCGCGCCGGCGCTCGTGGGTCTCGCGCTCCTCGGGACTCATGTCGAGCAGGTCGGCCACCTGACCGGCCCACAGCATCGTGGCATTGTGCATATTGAAGGTGAGGCCAGTCGATCCGCAGTGGCGTCCGATCTCCTCGGAGACCCGCATGTAGTCGGCGTAACTGGCGCCCATCCCTCCGTACTCCTTCGGGACACACAGGGCCAGAAAACCCCGCTCACGCAGGTCGTTGAAGTTTCCCCACGGGAACTCGGCATTGAGATCGGTCACGACCGCACGCGCGTCGAAGACAGGGCCGAGGTCTGCGATGACCTGAACCATGTCGTCGCGAGACAAGCGGGAGTCGGGCTGGCCGACCGGACCTGTGGGGCCTGCCGTTGAGCCGGTTGCGACTGATGAGCCCTCGTGCGGGGCGACGGTGATCGTTGTTGACATGGGACGAGAATAGAGCCGCCTGAGCAAATGTCAACAGTGTTGACTAAATTTATTCGACGGGTTTACTCCATCTGCGTTGACCTTCACCACCTCGTAAACGACGATAGCGACGTGTCGAAGACCATCATCATCAATGCTGACCTCATGCCGCTCGGCAAATCGGCGAGCCTGATCGTCGTCGAGGACGGACGCTTCAGCGCCCTCCTCGACATGCAGGATCGCAGTCAGGTGAGCCTGCTCGGGGCCAACGTGATCGATGCCGAGGGTCGCACCGTGCTTCCCGGGATTGATGACTCGCACCTGCACGCCTACTCATACGGCCGGTCACTCACCGCGCATGATTTCCGAGGCACTGTTGGACTTGAGGAGTTCCAGCAGCGACTGAAGGCCGCAAGGCCCGAGGACAACGGCTGGATTCGCGGGGTGGGCTGGGACGATTCGAGTTTAGCCGGAACTGGTCCTGCCGGCACCATCAGCGCGGCCGACCTCGACGCCGCGCAACCCGGTATTCCATCGATCCTTGGCGATGTCACCGGACACCAGGCGGTCTGCAACAGCGCTGCGCTGCGTGCCGCCGGGGTGAATGCGCAGACGCCAGATCCATCGGGCGGCTCATTCGTCCGTGATGAGCACGGGACCCCAACCGGGCTGGTCTACGAGTCAGCTGTCGGAATCATCAATGACGCCATCCCGCCCCTCACCATGAACGAGCAGCGAAGCGCCATCATCTCCGCCCAGCGGTCCCTCCTCGCCCAAGGCATCACCGCGTTCACCGATCCCGGACTCGGCCCAGGCGCCCGCACGCTTATGGACGGAACCGGCGACCTGCACGCTGTCCGCGCCTATCAACATCTCGATCGTGAAGGACTCCTCACGAGCAGAGTGAATCTCATGCTCCTCTTCGGTGGTCTCGGCGGCACGCGAGCAATCGACATAGAAGCCGGACTCGACGACTGGGGTGGTCCGGTGAGAGGGGGTCCGTTTTCACATCTCGACATCGCTCAGGTGAAGGTCTTCGCCGACGGAATCCCGCGTAGTCGCACGGCGTGGTTGAGCGAGCCCTACGACGACTGCAGTTGTGGCCACCTTCAGGTGGCCGGCGAAACCGACGACGAACGCGTCGCGGAGCTGCAGGCAATCGTTCGCGTAGCAGCCATCCGAGGCTGGCAAATCGGTGCGCACAGCATCGGCGACCGAACCATCACCGCCTACCTCGATGCCATAGAGCAGTCCGCCGCGTGGGAGGGACGTCGCCACTATGTCATCCACGGAGACCTTGTCGACCAAGGAGACCTCGGGCGAATGGCCTCGATGCAGATGGCCCTCAACACCAACCCGAGCATCCGCTGGATGGTCGGGCGTTCGGTCTCACCAATCCTCGGCGACGAGCGCAACGTCCGACGTCAACCGCTGCGCACCGCCCTGAATGAAGGGGTTCCACTCGCGTTTTCATCTGATGCACCGGTGATGGATCCGGACTGGCGCATGATCGTTGCATCCGCCATGACACGCGCCTTGCGAACAGACCCGGACTACACCGACGGTCAACGGGTTGACGCTCGGGAGGCACTCCAGTCGATCACCGCAGCGGGCGCTTGGCAGAGCCACGCCGAAACATGGCGCGGCGCGATCCTCCCCGGAATGGCAGCCGACTTCATCATGCTCGATCGCACGGCCGACTGGCGCAAACCCTGGTCGCTGACGAGTGCCAACGTCGCGGCGACCGTCGTTGATGGCGAATTAGTTCACGGGAAGTACATGTAAGCCGCCCCTCTGCTACCCTCCGGAACGATCTCCATGCGGACTAACCATGCGACTCCCCGCTTCAAGGAGGGCCCATGAATATCGTTGTGATCATTGCCGATCAACTTCGTCGAGATCATCTTGGGTTCGCCGGGCAGGTCCCGGTTCGCACCCCACATATTGACGCACTCGCCGCCGGCGGACACGTCTTCAACCGGGCCTACGCCGCCAATCCGGTGTGCATGCCGAATCGCGCCACGATCATGACCGGACGGTGGCCATCCGCCCACGGCCTGCGCACGAACGGAATACCCCTCGATCCGGATTCCGACACGTTTGCGCGCGCACTCAGGCGAAGTGGCTGGAGCACATCAGCCGTCGGAAAGCTTCACTTCCAGCCGATGGGTTACGAGTACGAGGACTACCAACTCGATGAGATCCGTGCACACCTGCCCGACCTGTGGGACGCAGCAGTCGCGGATCGGTTCGGTGAGGGATTCGTCTCATGGGAGGACTTCGATCGACATGCTGACGGCGACGTCTCGATGCCCGACGATTACTACGGATTCGATGACGTCGCGCTCGTGAGTGGCCACGGTGATCGCGTGTCGGGCAACTACGTGAAGTGGGCCCGCGAGCGAGGCTTCGACCCGATGACTCAGGCTGGCCGAAAGCGGGCACTCTCGCAGTTCTCCGGCTGGAACCACGTCTATGAGTCGGCCACGCCGGCCGCCCTTCACCCAACAACCTTCGTAGCGGAGGAGGCGAGCAACCGGCTCGAGAAGTTCGCAGCTGACGACAAGCCCTTCCTGCTCCTCATCTCCTTCCCTGACCCGCACCACCCATTTGCGCCGCCTGCTGAGTACTTCCATCGCCATGATCCGGCTGACATGCCAATGCCGGCGTCATTCCACGACTCCCACGACGCCTCACCCCCCCACATTCGCGAGATCATCTCCCGTCGCGGCGTACCCGACGGCGATCCGATGATGCTGTGGTCGCCGACCGAGGAGCAATACCGTCATGCACTCGCGGCCGAACTCGGATCAATCGAATTCATTGACGACTCTGTCGGGCGAATCCTCGGCACGATTGAACGGCTCGGGATCGCTGACGAGACACTCATCGTCTTCACATCCGATCACGGCGACGTCTTCGGCGATCACGGGCTCATCCTCAAGCACTTCACCCACTACGAGGGCGTCATCCAAGTCCCGCTCATCATCAGCGGAGCCGGGCTAGGCCAGGGCTCCCATGACAATCTGGTGAGCAGTGCAGACATTGCCCCAACACTCCTCGACCTTGCGCAGGCGCCGCCCTTGTACAAGGCCCAGGGCCGCTCAATGCGGACCATCATGGATGGCGATGGTGCACCTTGGCGGGAGGCAGTCCTCATCGAGGAGGATCAGCCCTTCGGCATCGGAACCCTAGGGGGCCCCGTTCGGATCCGAACCGTTGTCACCCAAGATCTGAGACTCACCCGCATCGCTGGTTCGCCCCGCGCCGAGTTGTATGACCTCGGCCTCGACCCCGGTGAGCAGGTCAATATCGCCGAGTCACCGGAGGCTGCCGAACTACTCGCACGGGCAACCTCGGTCATGGCTGATGAACTCATGTCGGTCGCTGATGCGTCAGTCGTCCCGTTTCATGCCGCATGAAGTCCTCTCAGCGGTGAGCGGCCACACCGACACACCCGGCCCACGCTGGGCTCGACGGCTGCTCTCGGTCGGAGTTGACCCCGATCCGCGATTCTCGCTGGCAAATGAACGCACATTCCTTGCCTGGATTCGCACCTCGCTGGGGATGATCGCCCTCGGGGTCGGCATCGCGACCTTCGTGTCGACCAATGCCTCACGTGGCTTCTCGATGCTCGTCGCGGCCATCCTCGTCGTTCTCGGGGGAATCCTGGGCACCCTGAGCTGGTTTCGCTGGCTCAACGTCGAGCGGTCGATGCGTTTGGGGCGCGGCATTCCTCCCTCAAGGACTGCGATCTACCTCGCCCTGGCCATTTCCGTCCTGGCAGTGCTCTCGCTCGCAGTCATCCTCACCGTTTCGTGAACACGGAGCCAGAACTGCCGAGCGACATGAGTACCGGCCTTCAGCCCGAGCGAACATCGCTCGCCTGGAGTCGGACCCTCGTGGTCGTCGCAGCGATCTTCGGCATCATCGGCGTGCATGCGCTTGTCACCTCGCAGCCTCGGCCCCTCATACTTGCGACAACCGCAATGTCCGCCGCAGTACTCGTCGGAAGCACCCACATCGCGCGACGCAGGCTCGACATCATCAAGCGCGACATGCATCGCCATACCGCCGTGAGTGCCGCGACCCCCACAATCGCCGTCGCTGGTCTCACGAGCCTCGCCGGCATCCTTGCGCTCATCACGATCATCGCTCAGTCCTGGTGACGGCAATCCCCACTTTTCCGGTAGGCATTGCGCTCGGGCGGAATTGATGGTTTGATCACGTTCATCAGAACGTCGCCCGGGCATTGGTTTGGCGAATCACTTTATTTCCTGATTGTTCATCGCTAGTCTTCCACCACCATTAGTCGTCCGATCCATGCGGAGCGACCCAACGTTGGAGGAATATTGAACATCAAGAGGCTCAAGGCCATCACCGCTGTAGGTGCTGCGGGAGCGATCACCGCATCCATCGCAATTGCCGCAGGCGCCACGCCGGCTCTGGCAGCGACAGACATCACCATCGGCACTGTGGCGATCAACGCAGCGGGGACAATCCCCTACGCGCGAGACAACGCCATCTTCTCCAAGAACGGGCTGAACGTCACGGAGATCAAGACCTTCCCGGCACCGCCGCCCTCACTTGCTGCTCTTGCTGCCGGCGCCGTCAACTTCGTCTATGCACCGTCAATCCCGATCCTCAATGCCTACGCCAACGGCGGCATGGCCCTGAAGGTCGTGGCACCCGCCGACGGCTACCAGCGCTCGACACTCGCGGCAGCCAAGAAGGATCCGGTCCTCGCGAGGAAACTCGATGACACTGGTGTCTGCATCTCACCGACCTCGGGTATCAAGTCGTTCAAGGACCTCAACGGCAAGACCGTCTCGGTCCCGGCACGCGGCGCTCAGGGCGAGGTCACCATTGCTCAAGCGGTGAAGAACGCCGGCGGAGATCCCTCAACGATCAACTTCGTCACCCTGCCGTTCCCTCAGGTCGTTGACGCAGTGAAGAACGGTACGACCAGTGCGGGATTCACCGTCGAACCGTTCACCTCCGCCTGCACCGGTGCTGGCATGCTCAACCTTGGTTCCCCTGGCATCGCCTTCTTCGACGATGAGGCCGCCATCGGCATGTGGGTCACCACCGCCGACTACGCGGCCAAGAACCCAGCGACCATCGCTGCTTTCCAGAAGTCGATTTACGAGGTGAACAAGTTCGCAGCGACGAAGGCCGGCTGGGACAAGATTCTTCAGGCGTCGCTTCCACTCACTCAGGTGGATCTAGCGACGGCACGTGCCGCGAATCCGTCCTATTTCCCGTCGACCATCGTGGCCCGCGACATGAAGGCACCTGCTGAGAAGATGCTGAAGCTCGGGTTCCTTAAGACCCCGGTCGACATCAGGGGTCTCCTCATCAAGCAGTACCGCCCGTAACCCAACCAGGTATCTAGCGAAGGAGTCGCCTTGCCAGCGATCATCCGCCGTACACCGGCCGGAGTGATCTCGACGATCGTTGCACTGCTCATCTGGCAGTTCATCGGATCGTTCGGCCCACTGGCAGGCGACTCCTTCGCAACGGCAACCGAGGCCATTACCGCACTCGCCGGCCTCTTGACTGATTCGGTGTTCTGGGCTGCCGTGGGACAAACCCTCCACATGGCAATCCTCGGTTTCATCATTTCCATCGCGGTGGCCGTACCTCTGGGCCTCCTCATCGGACTGAGCCGCTTCTCCTACCGCTCGTCGAAGTTCACCTTCGACTTCTTCAAGGTGATCCCGCCCATAGTCATCATCCCGATCGCGATCCTCGCCATCGGACCGAACATCACGATGGGCGTCGTTCTCGTCATCTTCGCCAATGTGTTTGCCGTTGCGATCCAGACCGCCTATGGGGTTCGCGACACCGACCCCGTGCTTCTGGAAACCATGCGCTGCTATCGCTTCAATGTGATCCAACAGGTCCTGCATGCGCGGCTGCCAAGCGCGGCCCCTCAGATCGCGGTCGCCATCCGACTCGCCGCCTCAGCTGCTCTCATCGTCGCGGTCGTCGCAGGCCTCGTTGGCGGGGCTCCGGGGCTCGGGAACCTGCTCATGCGCTACCAAAGTGGTGGTCAGGTCGACAAGACGTACGCGGTGCTGCTCGCCCTCGGCATTTTCGGCATCCTCGTCTCGCGACTCATCGTCAGGGCACAACGGCGCATCATCTTCTGGACCGGACGATGATGCGCGTCTGGCGATGGATCCTCGCCATCATCATCGGAGCCTGGCTCCCGATCGTGTTCATCACCTGGTGGTGGAACGCAAGTGCCGAATCAACCAATCCCTACTTCCCGCCCCTCTCGGTCATCTGGGAGCAGTTCAAGGTCAATTGGATTTTCGAACTCGTTCCGGTCCACGTCGTTCCGAGTATTCGCAACCTGCTCGTGGGCTTCCTCATTGCCGCCGTCATCGCGATTCCGGCCGGCACACTCATCGGAGCCTCACGGAGTGGCACCCGCTACGTCGAGCCCGTCGTCGACTTCATCCGTTCCATTCCGCCCGTCGCACTCGTGCCGATCTTCATCCTGCTTCTCGGACTCGATGCCCAGATGCGCATCACGTCCATCGCCTTCTCCGCATCGTTCCCCATCCTTCTCGCGACAATCGAGGGCGTTCGCTCAACCAACCTCGTCGTCCTCGACACCGCGAAGTCCTTCCGACTATCGAGGAGTGCCATCCTGTGGCGGGTGCGCCTGCCTGGTGCCATGCCGACAGTGTTCGCGGGTTTGCAGGTCGGCTTTCAGATCGCGTTCGTCGTGACGATTGCGTCAGAGGTACTCGGGTCCGGGTTCGGCCTCGGCGCCTTCACCCTCATCGCCACCGACTCATTCCTCATCGTCGATGCATGGACCGGAGTGATACTCCTCGGCATCCTCGGATACCTGCTTAACCTCGTGTTCGACCTCGTGGAGCGCATCTCACTTCGCTGGTACTACGGCCAGAAGAAACTCTCCTAGGCGATGGAGCCACTGTGACGACCCCTGCCATCTCGATTCGAGACGTAACAATGGACTACCCCACCCCAGACGGCGTGAACCACGTTCTGGCGGGCATCTCATACGACGTTGCCGAGGGTCATTTCGTGTCAATCGTCGGGCCGTCCGGGGTTGGAAAGACAACCCTCCTTCGACTCCTCACCGGGTTGGCCACTCCGACCGGTGGCGAGATTCAGGTGCGCGGGGAGCGGCTCACCTCCTCGCCTGAAGGCCTCGCCGTCGTGCTGCAGGACTACACCCGATCACTCATGCCCTGGCTCACCGTCGAGAAGAACATCGCCCTGCCCCTCCGCAACGCGAAGCTTTCCCGGGCCGCTATGCGAGAACGGGTCGAGGAGTCCCTCGCGGAGGTCGGGCTCACCGGCACCGACCGCTCGTACCCGTGGCAGCTTTCGGGCGGCATGCAGCAGCGCGTGTCGATCGCGCGAGCGATCGCCGTGCGGCCGAGCATCCTTGTCATGGACGAGCCCTTCGCCTCGGTCGATGCACAGACCCGATTCGACCTCGAGGACCTCGTGCTCAAGGTGCGCGATGATTTCGGCATCACGACCGTGATGGTGACCCACGACATCGACGAAGCGGTCTACCTCAGCGATGAGATCGTCGTCCTGCACGGCAAGCCTGCCGCTGTTCGAGATGTCGTGAAGGTCGAGATTCCCTTCCCTCGCTCGCAAATGGCCACACGCAACGACCATCGGTTTGCCGAGTTGCGCACGCGCGTCTACGGCATGGTTCGTGGCTTGGAGTAGCCGAGTCAGCGCATTCCCGCCTGTTCCCGATCTCAAATGTCAACATCGTTGACTTATTCGGTCGTCTGCCTCTACCGTTCGGGAATGGAAGACGAAGTGTCCGTGCTCGACGTCGACTCCGCGCCGACCGCCTGGCGTGAGGCCGGCTCCGGACGACGCGTCGCTGTACTCCTCCACGGGCTCGGTGGGAGCCGCATCGTTTGGCGCCCGCAACTTGGCCCACTGTCAGCGCACCGCCGCGTCGTGGCCTGGGATGGACCCGGCTACGGGGCCTCCGAGCCCATTGCTGAACCCACCTTCGACGCGTACTCAGATCGAGCGGCCGCCCTCATCAGCGAGGTATCGCCGTCTGTGCCTGTCGATCTCGTCGGTACGTCGTTCGGCGGCATGATCGCCCAGTACACCGCGCATCGATTCCCCCAACTCGTCCGCTCCCTCACGCTGCTGTGTACGAGCCCAGCCTTCGGCCTCGATGGCACCGACCCGGTGGAATGGCGCGCAGCACGCCTCGCGGGCCTTGAGACCTTTGGGTCCCCCGCCGCCGCGGCACCAGCCATCCTCACCTCGCTCGCCGGCCCAAATGCCGCACACGTCGTGCCCGAGGCCGTCGAGGCCATGACCCGAGTGCCGATGGATGGCCTGCTGGCATCACTCGCCACGATCACCACCCACGACTCACGGGCGATTCTCCCAACCATCTCTATCCCGACCCTCGTGCTAGTCGGCGCTGATGACGATGAGACCCCGCCGTCATACGCTCAAGCCATCGTGGACCTCATGCCCAACGCCCACCTTGTCGTTATCCCCGCCGCGGGACACCTGCTCAACCTCGAGGCGCCCGACGCCGTCAATCAGGCCATCCTTCGACACTGGGAGAGCACATGAGCGGATCACACGCACCGACCGAATGGCGCTGGATCGCACGTTTCGCCGAGCAGTTCCGACTCAACGGACTCGGCCCTGGTGACGAATGCGTCATCCTGTCTGAGAGCTCGAGTCGTGCTGAGCTGGTAGCCACCGCGATCCTCGCTGCGGAGTCCCTCGGGGCCAAGCCCTTCGAGGTCGTCATGCGAACCCCGGCGAGCAGCACCCCTGTTGCGCTCCGGTCAACCGGTACGTCGCTGGCCCTCAATGGGCAGGCCGGTGCAGTGGCCGCACTCACCTCAGTCTCCTTCGTCATTGACATCACCGTCGAAGGGCTCCTTCACTCCAAGGAACTGCGCACCATTCTGGGTTCCGGCACGAGCGTGCTGATGATCAGCAATGAACACCCCGAGACCTTCGAACGACTCCCGCACGATGTCGGCATGGCCGAGCGGGTCTTCGAGTCGCACGAGGTGATGACGAAGGCAACCTCGATGCGGGTGACGAGTGCTCATGGGACCGACCTGCATGTCGAACTCGACGGCGCCTTCACCGCGGGCTCAACCGGCGTCATCTCCGGGCCGGGGTCAATCGCTCATTGGCCCGGCGGGCTTGTTCTGGCATTCCCTGCCCGTCACCGAGTGAACGGCACCGTCGTCCTCGCTCCCGGCGATGTCAACATCACCTTCAAGCACTACGTCCAGTCGCCGATCACCTTCACCATCGAGGACGACTACGTCGTTGCGATCGAGGGCGATGGCTACCAGACCGAGATGCTGAAGTCCTACATGTCGGCCTTCGACCAGGATGCCTACGCCACCTCACATGTCGGGTGGGGCATGAATCCATCGGCCCGATGGGACTATCTCGAGCTGTATGACCGCTCGCAGGTGAACGGAACCGAGGCACGGGCCTTCGAGGGCAACTTCATGTACAGCACGGGTGCGAACGAGAACGCGGAGCGCTTCAGCGTCTGCCATTTCGACATCCCTATGCGAAACTGCAGCGTGTTTCTTGACACCCACCAGGTCGTCGACCGGGGAACCCTGGTCGGCGTAGCAGCAGGAGAGGCGAACTGACGTGGCAGACCAGATTGACGTCATTTTTCCTGACCTCCTCGGGCTCACCCACGGCAAGACCGTGCCACCAGGCCGCCTCGACCACCCGACCCATTACGCCATCACGGTAATGGTGCAGGGACTAGACCTTGAGTTCCTCGATGTCCCCACCTACTCGACGAGCTCCGGCTTCCCGGACATGGAGGCGAGGGTCGATCTCGAGACACTGCGCCCGTGGATCGGCGGTCGCCGCACGGCAATGGCCTCCCTCTACCGCACCAATGGCGAACCCCTGCCCCTCGACTCTCGGCGCCAACTCCAGCTCATCTGCAACCGCTGGGCCGCCCGGGGCCTCACCCCGATCGCCGGATTCGAGATGGAGTTCTTCCTCCTCGCATCCCGCCAGCCTCTCGTGAAGCTCCCCGTTCCCGATCACCGCGTGTACGGCATCGGCGCCGGCGCCGATCCATCCGGGACCCTCGAGGTCATCGCCGAGCTCGCCGAACTCGCTGGCCTGCAGGTTGAGGGTGTCAATGCCGAGTTCACGCCGAGCCAGGTCGAGGCCGCACTGCACTACCAACCTGCGGGAGCTGCTGCCGATGCGGCACTGCTGTTCCGCGAACTCGTCCACGGGGTTGCCCGCGAGCGCGGCGTCGATGCAACCTTCATGGCGCGTCCGTTCGCCGATGCCGTCGGCAGCGGCCTGCACCTGAACATGAGCCTCGCAAACTCCGCGGGCGACAACATGTTTGCTGACGTCTCCGACGCTGACGGCATATCTGAGCTTGCACGGCAGTTCATCGCCGGACTCCTCCATCATCACGAGGCGCTTACCGCCTTCGCAGCACCGACCGTCAACTCCTATAAACGCCTGACACCTGGGATGCTCAGCGGCTACTGGGCGAACTGGGGCCTCGATAATCGGATCTGCACCGTGCGGGTCCCCGGGCAGCGCGGTGCAACCACTCGACTTGAGCACCGCATGGCCGACGGCACCGCATCCCCGCACCTGCTGAGCGCAGCACTCTTCGCCGCCGGCCTCCACGGAGTCGAGGAAGGGATGCAGCTTGCCATTCCTCAGCAGGGCGACGCCGACAGTGAGCCGAACACCGATCGGCATACTCCCCACACGCTCTCCGGCGCCCTCGACGCCCTCGAGGCCGATACGACCCTGTGCGCCTACCTCGAACCGGACCTTGTCGAGGTGTACGTCGGGCTCAAGCGTGATGAGTGGAAGCGATGGGAGCAGGCTGTCACAGACTGGGAGCAGGCCGAGTACTCCCGCGTGTACTAGCCCGGGATCAGCGTTTGCTTGGCGCGATGACGAGTCTGTCGATCAGTGCGTCGATCCCAAGTTCAAAGACAGCATCACTCGACGGATAGAGGCCGGGACCCAGGGCGCTGATCGCGGGGTACTCATCCCCCGGGAGCGCCCGGTAGTCACTGCGCCAGCGCTGGTAGGTCTCACGGCGGACCGCAGCGCTCACTGCAAGCGGCGCATCGAGGGCCGCGGAGCCAACCGTGAACTCAATGAACACGTGGTACGTGAGTACGGCAGCCTTGTGCTCGAGCCCAGCGCGTAGAAGCGCATCGAGCAGAATCTCAGTAATGCGAAGCTCATTTAGGTGACGCGTGGGACCTCGCGAGGTAATCGAGATCGCCACCTGATTCTTCAGCAGGGCGCGTCGCACACCGATGCACAGGCGGCGAATGTCATCTGCTGGATCGTCAGTCGAGACGAACCCCTTCGTGGCGGGCGCCAGGGCACGGTCGCCGACCTCGCGGAGCAGGTCCTCCTTGTCCTCGAAGTGCCGGTAGAACGCAGTCGGATCCACCCCGAGGCGATCTCCTAGCGCGCGAAGGCTGAAGGATTCTGCGTCACCTTCAACAAGGAGGTCTTGGGCGGCCCTGCAGATGACATCGCGATTGAGTCGAGCCCGCGCTCCTTCCGTTGTTGGCACGCTCCGAAGGCTAGTACGACGACCTGAGCTCGGCCCCTTCAATCGCGCGCCTCACGTCAGATTTGAACGTTTGGACCCTAACGATCTGTGAATTTGCACTAGGCTTTGTAGCTATGCCAGCCTCATCCGGATTCCTCCCACCCTTCACGCCAGGCGGCGGTTCCGCCATCATTCCCGAGATGCCCTGGTACTACTCGGGCACGCTCATGACCGTTGAATACCGCACCGATCCGGTCAATGTCCGCGCCATCCTCCCCCCGGAACTCAGCCTTGCCTCCGAGGATCCAGGCGCCGTCGCCTTCATCTGGGCCGACTGGCAGTCATGCAGTACCGGCGGGGCTGAGCTTCTTGACCCGGCACGGTCCCAGTACCTCGAGGCTTTCGTGGTCGTCCGATGCGAGTACGAAGGCGTCACCTACAGTCGATGCGTCCTCATCTGGGTCACCACGGATTTTGCCATCGCGCGCGGCTGGTTCCAGGGCTACCCCAAGAAGCTCGGTAGTGCATTCGTCACCCGCCCCTACAACCGCGGATCGGCAGCGCCGCGGATCGCGAAGGACGGTGCGTTCGGCGCATCACTCGCCGCCTACGACCATCGCCTCGCCACCGCGAGGGTCACCCTTCGCGAGCCAGCTCCATCGAATGGCTTCGTCAACGGTCACAAGATGCTGCACCATCGCGTCATGCCGTCGATCGTTCCTGGAGCCGGAATGTCGCTCAACCAACTGGCGACCATGGGCGGGGTCGATCTTGATCTCGGGCAGCCCTGGGTCGGCGATGCTGAGCTAACCCTGCACGACTCGCCATGGGATCAGCCGGCATCGCTACTTCCGGTCGACGAGATCATCGCCGGCTACTACTGCGAGGTCGGCACAACATTCAATGGCGGCACGCTCCTCGTCGACAACTCCGCACCGATCTAGGAGAATCCCGTGACGCCGAGGCTGGTGAGCGTCCTCACTGAAAACTGGACTATGGCGGATCCCCGAGATATTCGCGGCATCGTCCGGATGGCCCAGGAGGCAGAGGATGCCGGATTCGACATGATCATGATCAGCGACCACGTACTCCTCGGGCCATCGGCTGGCGCGCAGGGTCGCATGGAGAACCCGCGCGACTATGCGATGCCGGGGAACCAGGATCCGGCAACCGAATGGCCTTCGTCGATCGTCATGCTGAGCGCCATCGCCGCCGCAACCACCCGCATTCGCGTCGGTGCCATCGCCCTCATCGCCCCACTGCGTCACCCCCTCGCCCTCGCGAAGGACCTCGCGACCCTCGACCTCCTCGCCGAGGGACGCCTCGTCATCCAGCCGACCGTGAGTTGGCATAAGGATGAGTACGACGCCCTCGGAGTGCCGTTCGACAAGCGTGGACGCATCCTCGACGAGGACCTCGAAATCTGGTCCCGGGTATGGGCGCACTCCCCTGCCTCATTCCAAGGGGAGTTCTTCGACTTCACCGATGTCTACGTCGATCCCAAGCCGTTCACCCCTCAAGGGCCCGCCATGTGGTTCGGCGGCGAACGCCTGACCGATCCCGTGCTTCGGCGTCTCGTGCGCTACGGCAGCGGTTACCACCCGCTCGGGCGACCCAAGCCTGACGATGTCGCCAAGCTCCGCGCGGCCCTCGAGGCAGCCGGACGATCCCTGGACGAGATCGAGATGGTCGGCGGAACGAGGGTCGCGTTCCCCGACGCTCATTCTGTGGCGCCCCTCCCGGGGGCCCTTGAGGGCATTCCGGCGCAGATGGCGATGGGCTTCACCACCTTTTGCATCAAGCCGTCAATCTTCATCGACGATCGTGCAGAGCACGCGAAGTTCTGCCGCGAGGTGGTTCAGCGCGTATCTGCGCTCACCTGAAGCTCACCATCAACTGAAGACGACGGTCCGGCTCCCGGTCATGAGGATGCGATCCTCCGCGAACAGTCGCACCGCTCTGGCCAGCACCATTCGCTCAACATCGCGTCCCATCTCTGCGAGCGCTGCCGCTGAGTGCGCGTGAGTGACGCGCTGGACATCCTGCTCAATGATTGGGCCCTCATCGAGATCAGCGGTGACGAAATGGGCGGTTGCCCCGATGAGCTTCACCCCTCGTTCAAATGCTTGGTGGTAGGGGCGAGCACCCTTAAACCCGGGAAGGAAGGAGTGGTGGATGTTGATGGCTCTGCCGGAGATCTCCCTGCAGAGATCGTTCGAGAGCACCTGCATGTAGCGGGCGAGCACAACTACGTCGATGCTGTGCTCCTTGATCAACTCCAGTAAGCGTGCCTCTTGCGCCGACTTCGTCTCAGGGGTGACCGGCAGGTGCACATAGGGGATCCTCGACCGGGCAGCGATCTCGGCGCAATCGGGGTGGTTTGACACGATGAGTGGGATGTCGATCTGAAGTTCACCGAGTTGATGCCGGTAGAGCAAATCGACGAGGCAGTGATCGAATTTCGACACCATGAGCAACACCCGGCGCCGATCATCCTCGTGACGAAGGGTGATGATTGGGCCGAGATGGGCTGTGGCCTCAACGACTGCGGCGCGGACTGCAGCGAGATCATCATTGGACGTTTCGAATCGCGTGCGCATGCAGAACTGATCGGTCGTGGGCTCAGTGAACTGCGCCTGCTCGAGGATGTTCGCCCCGACCGTGAGGAGTGCTCCCGTGATCGCGTGGGTGATGCCGGGACCATCGGGGCAGCGGAAGGTGAGGACATATGCAGTCATGGGAGAAGGCTATTCCGAATTCGTTTCGACGTTGGCTGCCCGATCGGCCGGGACCACCCCTTGGAGGAGTCGTGGTCCCGGCCGCCCGGGTACTCAGTGGCGCAGGGGGCTAGCTCACCTCGTTCGCAAGGTCTGCCATCGCATCGGTGCTGAGTCGCGTACGACGGATGAGGAAGATCCCAAGCCCAACGACGAATGCCACGATCGCGGTGGCCGCGAGCAGGAGCGCCTGCTCCTTGGAGGTTCCAACGAGTAACTCGAAATTCCCGACGATGAGCCACAACGAGTATCCAAGGAGGATGATCGAAAGGATCGGCGACAGGAGCCGAGCCCAGAGCCCAGCATCGGTTCCCTTGTTCTTCGCGAAGAAGACGAGAACGGCCAATGCAGTGAGCACGTAGAGCGACACGAGCGCCACGACTGCAATACCGCTAAACCAGTAGAACACCACGGCGATCGGGTCGGCGTTCGTCACCACAGCGATCAGAATGAAGATGAGCACCGTGATGGTTTGCACAACGGACGACACATACGGTGACCCGCTTGCGCGCGTTCGCGACAGCGACTTCGGCAGGACGCCATCACGACCCAAGGTGTACTGATAACGGGCGATGCCGTTATGAAAGGCCAGGTTGCACGCGAACATCGACGTGATGACGAACAGACTCATGAGCACCGGTGCCCACGATCCGAGGTACTGCTCTCCCGAGGCAAAGACGTACTGTGCGGGGTCGCCACCCTCGAGGGTCGCAAGGGCAGCCTCAACGGCGTTGCTCGGCCCGTAGCCGACGATGAGCATCCACCCGGTGAATGCAAAGAAGAGGGTGATGAGGCAGATCGAGATGAGAGTTGCCCGCCCGACGGTCTTCTTCGGGTTTCGGGTCTCCTCTCCGTAGAGCGCGGAGGACTCAAAGCCGAACATCGACGCGAAGGCGAAGATGAGCGCCACCGAGATGCCAGCAGCCGTGAGATTCCCTATGCTCCACACCTCACCCGCGGCGAACCCCTCGCCGGCGCCGCCCGTGAAGAGGATGGCGAGTGAAGGCAGGATCATCGTTCCCCACTCAAGCACCATGAGAACGAGCAGAACCTTCGCTCCGATCTCAACGCCGAGGTATCCGAAGACCTGGATGATGGCCATGAGAATAAGGGTGAGGACCCACCATGGCAGTTCAATCCCCGTGTAGTTGGCGAGGGTTCCGCTCGCGACGACGCCGAAAAAGCCATACACGGCCAATTGCACGGTCGTGAAGGCCCACCACGCCAGGCCCGCAGCGCCCAGTCCGACGGGCAGACCCAGACCGCGCCCAACAAACGCATAGAGCGCTCCCGCATTCGTCACCTGACGAGACATCGCGATGTAGCCCGAGGCGAAAATGAGCAAAATTGCGCCGACGAGCACGAAGGCCATCGGGGCGCCAATTCCGTTGCCAAGGACCATGGCGGTCGGAATCGCGCCGGTGAGACCGATAAGGGGACTCGCTGCTGAGAGCACGAGGATGACAACCCCGATCGTGCCGAGCGAGTTCGCCTTAAGTTTCGTTGAACTGACCTGCTCCACTTCCATGGCCATGCCGTCTCCTGATTTTTGGGGCCCGAAGGCCAGTTGTCGCAGAGTTGTCCATTTGGATAGTTCTGTCAAGCACTTTCAGTGAAATTCAATCGGCAGGCTGCTGATGTTTCGGATGAACTCCGTGTGCTTGTGCGTGACAGTGCCACTCACGCGGTAGTCGGGGAAGCGCTCGACAAGGGCGCTTATTGCACACTCGGCCTGCGCCCGGGCGAGGAGTTGGCCATGGCATCCATGCTGCCCAGCCCCGAAGGCCATCTGCAGTCGGGTGAGCTCCGGACGGGAGTGATCGAACGTCTCGGGGTCAGGAAACACCCGCTCGTCCATGTTCGCCGAGCCGATCATTCCGAGCACGATCGACCCTGCGGGGAGGGTCTCCCCCGAGATGTCGATGTCTTCAGTCGAGAATCGCGTGACAAACTGCTCCGGGGTGTCGAGGCGAAGAATTTCGGAGATAATGTCGTTTCGCACGTCGGGGTGCGATCGAAAGAGTTCTCGCTTATCTGGGATTTCGGCCAGAAGTCTGATCCCGTTCTGAATCAGGAACGAGTTGTCCAAATGCCCCACCGCGTAGAAAAGCGTCACCGTGGCCATGATCTCGGCCTCGCTCATGTCACCCGCCTCCTGAGCCGCGAGAAAGGCATCGAGGAGTGAGGTGCCCGGGTTACGGCGCTTGAACTCGACGAGGTCTCTGATGTACTCGACATACCAGGTAAAGGCCGCTTGTGCGCCGGCCACGTCTTCATCCGTGGCAGCCGGTCGCAAGGCCCTGCCCATCTCGATGACCTTCTGACGGCACTCGGCTGCATCGTGGGTTCCGACACCCAGGATGTAGGCCATCGTGCCGAATGTGGCGGCGAACGAGAGATCATCACAGGCATCAAGGCCACCTACGGACTCCCCCTCATCGAGGGCCCTGTCGACAATTCGACGAGTCTCAACAATCCAGTCCGCCGTGCGCTCAGCCGTAAACCACTTCGCGCTGATGCCTCGAAGGCGGCCGTGATCAGGCGAGTCCATCCCGAGCACCGAGTCGTGGAAGATGTTCGCCACGCCAAAGTCAAGTTGCGCGGCGCTCAGCCTCTTGTCCCGGAGGAGTGCCGCAACGTCGTTATGACGAACGACAGCGAACACGCCGAGTGGACTCTCGTACAAGGGTGTGAGATCACGGACGATTCGGTAGTAGGGGTACGGGTTGTCCTGATAGACCGGGTCTGCAAAGGGCAGGAGGTCCACATTCACCGAAAGCACGCTCATGACACTCCTAGGACTTCACTCGGATTCGGTCTGGGTCATACACCGGTGTCCTGAGGACCTCAGCTTCACGAACCCCTGATGGCACCTCGACGGTAAGAAGCTGACCCACACGAGCAACATCTCGGTGTAAACGCGCCATTGCGATCGTCGAGCCACCGAGAGCGGGCGAGGGAACCGCCATCGTCACCTGACCCACGCCAAGGCCCTCGACCTGAATCGGTGCCCCATCCAAGCCCTCTGAATCACCTTCAATGCGAATCGTCATCACTCTTCCGATCGCGGAGTCCCTCCTCTGGAGAAGGGACTCACGTCCGATGAAGTTCCCCTTCTCGAAATCAACTGACCAGCCCAGTCGGCATTCGAAGGGTGACAGCGTGCCGTCGTATTCAACTTCGGCCATGACCATCCCAGACTCAATGCGGCACATCATGAGTGCGGCAGCACCGCATGCTCTGGCATCAAATTGCGCACCGGCCTCCGCAATTGCAGCCATGAGTGCCGAAGCGTCAGCAATCGGGGCCACCACCTCGAACCCGAGTTCCGCCGTGAAACCGATCCGATTGATCTGCACCGCTCGGCCCGCGAGGTCGATCCCCGTCTTGAATGTGTAATAGGGAAAGGACTCGTTCGATAAATCGGAGTCGGTGAGGCCCTGAAGGAGTTCCCTACTACGCGGTCCCTGCACTGAAAGAACGCAAACTTCTTTTCGCCCCTCGGTCAGCGTTGTCTCCGCTTCAAGCTCCCGTTCGATGATCGGGCCGAGAGCGGGTGTGCCACCCACGAACAGCACGTGTTCCGGGCCGTAGACGGAGACAGTCGGGTCGTCCACCATCAAGCCCTCCGTGTCGACGACAACCCCGTAGCAGATCTCACCTGCACTCATCGCCATGATGTTCCGGCTGTGGACGCCATTTGCCACAGCCATCGCCCCCGGGCCTCGAATCTCCCATCGGTAGAGCATCGAGTACTCAAGCAGCCCGACCGCCTCTCTGAACGCGCGGTACTCCGACTCAGGGTCACTCACCCATAGCGGGACTGCGTAACCCATGACATCGATCCATTCGGTCTCGAGATCTTCGGGGTACCCGTGGGCAAACGGGGTTGCCATAAGACCTGAAGGACTGGACACACACACCTCCGACAACTATCCATTTGGTTAGTTGTCGGAGTCTAGGTTGGACGACGCCGCTTGTCTTGCACATCACGAAACTTTGTCAGTCAGTGAGTTGAGCGCTCTTCAGCAACTCCCGAAGCCTTCGGATTGCCGCACGAGTTGTCTGTGGTTCATTGAGCGCAAGCCCCTCGAAGATCAATCCATCAAGAGCCGCGAACACCAACGTTGCCAGCGCCTTGTCAGCCTCAACGCCGTGGGCACGAAGGTCAGCGAGCATGGCCTTACGAAATCCGGCGTACAGGTCACGTACGGCCCCTTTGAGTTCGGGGCGCCGTCGAGACTCGAGGATCACCTCAAACTGGAATGCGGTGAGCTCCTCCTCATCAATGAGAACTCGCGGCACATCCTTCGCCCAATCGTCAATCGAGCCGCTCTCACCTAGGTTCGTCACCTCAATCGCAGGGCCGAGCGAGTACTCAGTGGCAGCTACAATCAGGGCATCACGTGACCCGAAGTGGTGACGAACCAACCCGTGCGTGACACCGGCCGCGGTCGCTACTGCACGGTAGGTCAGGGCGCGAAGTCCGCCCCTTGCCACAACCGTGACCACAGCTCGAAGCAGTGCCTCGCGGCCGTCACCATAAGGAACGTCCGCCTTATCTGCACCCTGCAACCCCGCCATGCACCATTATTAGCAGACAGGTGGGTGTCACCTGGTCAGAAGTCCGTCGCACTGAATGATCGTCCTAGATGTACCGGTAATGTCCGTTGTCGATCGACCTTTGCACAGTCCCCAATGCTTGACCTCCGGAGTGGCAACGCGCATGAACGAGCGGGCAACGCAGTGGCTTCCACGACGTACCTTCCGTTGCGTCGACGTTTCCCTCGAGGACGTCCTGCACGCGAAGTCGACCACTCGCGTCAGCGTCGTCATCCCCGCCCACGATGAAGCGCCCACCATCGAGGCCGTCATCGCCCGGATTTGCGAGGACCTCATAATCAAGTCCAAACTCGTTGACGAACTCATCGTGATCGATAGCGACTCAGTGGATGAGACGGCAGCGGTCGCTCGCGCCGCCGGAGCAACCGTCTTTTCAGCGGCCGGCATTGAGCCAGAACTCGGCTGGCGACCAGGCAAGGGTGAGGCGATGTGGAAGTCACTGTTCGTCACCACCGGCGACGTCATCGTGTTCGTCGATGCCGACCTCATGAATTTCTCTTCAGCGTACGTCGTCGGTCTCGTGGCCCCACTGCTTTTCCACGAAGAAATCTCCATGGTGAAGGGCTTCTACGATCGGGATCTCTCACTCGATGGCGCCGGCAAGTCTCAGGGTGGGCGTGTCACCGAGCTCACCGCACGACCACTCATAAGCCTTTGGTGGCCCGAGCTGGCCGGAGTGATCCAACCGCTCGCGGGCGAGTGGTCAGCTAGGCGGGGCCTGCTGGAGTCACTTAACTTCCCGTCCGGGTACGGCATCGAGTTCGCTGCCCTGATCGACACATACGAGAAGCTCGGGCTTGACGCCGTTGCGCAGGTTGACCTTGGAGTTCGCAGTCACGTCCATCAGGATCTTGCAAGCCTAGGGGCCATGGCAGCAGAAGTGGTCGCCGCAGCAGCCAGCAGACGGTTCAACGACACCTCGCCCTTGGACGCGAGCATCTCGCACGTGGGTAGGTCCTCCGGTGGCATCGCCGACGAATGGACGACCCGCCCGATCAACCTCGCTGAGCGTCCCCCTCGAGCCTCCCTGAACTCGGATCGTGAGCGAACGCAGCTAACTGAGGGAGCGCAGTGACCTTACAACTGGGCAGGGGCTCGTTTTCCGACACTGACCTCCTCGTCATGGCGATCGTCAACCGCACGCCGGACTCGTTCTTCGACAAGGGCGCCTCATGGGCAGATGACGCGGCCATGGATCGGGTCCATGCGGTCATCGCTGAGGGCGCGGACATCATCGACATTGGTGGGGTCAAGGCTGGCCCGGGTGAGTATGTGTCACCCGAGGAGGAAGCCCGCCGAACCGTGCCCTTCATCGCCGCTGTCCGGGCCGCCTATCCCGACATCGTGATCAGCGTCGACACCTGGCGGCATGAGGTTGGCCGGGCGGCCTGCGAGGCGGGTGCCGATGTCCTGAACGATGCTTGGGGAGGTGTCGACCCCAAGTTGGCCGAGGTAGCGGCCGAGTTCTCAGCCGGAATCGTCTGCACCCACACCGGTGGGGCCGAGCCCAGAACCAGACCTCATCGAGTTGCCTACGACGACGTGATGCAGGACATTCTCACCCGAACGACCGCACTCGCAGATCGAGCCTGCAGTCTCGGCGTCCCTCGAGAGGGCATCGTCATAGATCCGGGCCACGACTTCGGGAAGAACACCTGGCATTCACTGGAAGCAACCCGCCGCATCAGTGACATGGTCCTTACCGGATGGCCCGTGCTCATCTCGACGTCCAATAAGGACTTCATCGGCGAGACCCTCGACCGACCGGTCGACCAGCGGCTGCTCGGCAGCCTCGCCTCGGTGGCCGTCACAGCCCACGCCGGTGCACGAATCTTCCGGGTCCATGCGGTTGCCGAGACACGTGAGGTGCTCGACATGGTGGCCTCGATCCTCGGGACCCGAGCCCCCGCCCGCGCAGTTCGAGGCTTGGCATGAGCATCGTCAGTGCGGCTCTTGTGCCAGCAGCACCTCTGCTCGTGCCCGGCCTCAACGGGCACACGATGCCGGCTCCAGAGGTGCGTTCGGCGGCCCTCGACGCGATCCAGCGAATGATCGATGCGGGCGTTGATGAAGTGATCGTGCTTGCCGAAGCAGTTCGGGATGGCCTGTTCGACAGCACAGCTCCCTGGGGCCTGCATCGAATCGGAGGCTTGCACTTTTTCAGCGAAGCCGGAGCCGTCTTCGATCAGCTCCTGACAATGCCGCTAGCGATTGGCGCATCGATGCTTCGCGATGCGGGGTGGACTGGGACCACGTCCTTTCACGCCCTCGAGCGCACCATGTCAGCCGATGCCGCTGCAGAGGTCGGGCGCGGCCTCGAAACGACGAAACGATCAGTCGGGCTCCTTCTCCTCGGCAACGGCAGCGCCTGTTGCACTGAGAAGGCACCAGGCTCCTTCCACCCGCAGGCCGATGAATTCAACACAAATCTCGTTGCAATGATCCGCCAGGGAAATCGCGCCGCCATGATGGAGCTCCCCACTCAGGGCGCTGCTGAACAACTGAGCGACATCCGAGTCCCCTTGCAGGTGTTCGCCGGAGCCACCTCGGGACATAGGTTCCTCGGCTCGATCACGTTCGCTGATGACTTCGCCGGCGTGTACTACATCTGCGCCACACAGCTCCTTGATGCCGATGACCTCCGCCTGCACGCTGCGTCCAGCAGGTGACCAGCGACCAACGAAGGATCACGTTCGCCGTCTGCGTGATTGCATGGCTATCCCTTCTCGTCGTCGCAGGTTTGACGTTCCTCGTCACGCCGATGTCCGAGGATCTTGGATTGAGCAACAGTGAAGTCGAGAACATCCTCGTCATCCCCAGTGTGTCTGCGCTGCTCGTCATCTTCATTGCCGGTCAGGCGGGAGACCGAGTCGGACACCGAAAGACCCTCGTCATGTCGGGCACGGGATTTGCCCTCGGATCTGTCCTCCTCGCGCTGGCCCCGGGACCCATAGCCGTCCAAATTGGGCTCGCGATGTGCGGGAGCATGGCAGTAGCGATGCAAATCGTGGCCATAGGGCTGCTCCAAAAGACCGTGCCCGAAGGCAAGGCCCGGGTCTCTGCCTTCACCAGTTACGGAATGGTCTTTCCGCTGGGGTTTCTGATTTTCCCAGTGGCAACCGCCGGTCTCCTCGAGGTCGCGAACTGGCGCTGGGTTCCGGTCATCTGGGCGGTGTCCGGGGTGGCGATCTGCACGGTCGCCTTCAGCCGCCTTCGCCCGAGTGAGTCGACCCGACCCATGGGCGAGTGGCTCACACCGCTGCTCGCAGGAATAGCGCTCACGGCCGGCGCTCGGAGCTTGGCCGAGACGAGCCACGAGCGCTTCGAATCCCCGGTCGTCATCATTGGGCTCCTCATGACCGTGACGGCAGTGGTGTGCTGCGCGCTCACCATGAGGCATTCGACTCGTTCAACATTCACCCTTGAGCCCCTGAGACGCGGGCTCCTGCGCAACCTCCTCGTCGGGGTCGGGATCGTGTCACTGGTCGGGATGCTCACCTACGTGACCATCGCCCTCGAATACCTCTACGACCTCGCTCCCCTCCGGGCAGCCATCCTGCTCGTCCCCGCGCAGTTAGGCGCAGTGTTTGGAGCCAAGTTCCTTGCCGCCTGGGCAATGCATCGATGGGGGGTCTCACTGGCAGCTCGACGCCTCATGATTGCGATTGCCATCACGATGCTCCCACTCCTCGCGATGCAGTCGGACACCCCGGCCTGGTATCTCATTTCGTGCGCCGCGATCTTCAGCTGTATGGGAATGGCTGCGCTGACGGTGCTCAACGCCGAGGTGATGGGCCAAGGTCCTCGCGAGAGTACGGGCACCGTCTCCTCCTCCCGCGCTGCCGCCAGTTCGATCGGCGGGGCCTTGGGCGTCGCGGCTCTCGGCACTCCCATCATTTCTGCGGTAAGCGTCGAAGGAGGGGTCGGATCAGTGAGCGCCGCGCAGTTGGACCAACTCGCAGCGGGCTTGCGACTCGATGCCGTCCTCGCATGCGTGATCGCCACACTCGGCTGGGTAGTCCTCACCCGAGCAGAGCGACGCTACAAGGAGGTCACGCCGACGTGATCCCCACGACCGTTAGAAGTCCTCGAAGTACTCGTCAATCTCCCACTGGGTGATCTCGCGGGTGCCCGAATCCTCGACCGCCTCCTCGTATCGGCGCACCTCATCGCGCTTGAGCGTCTCGAAGGCCTGCACAAACGGCTCGCCGAGGATGCCCACGAGGAAGGTGTCGGCACGCATGGCATCGAGTGCATCGGTAAACGTCATCGGCAGCACGGGTTGGCTCTCATCGGTATACGACCAACCCTCGGAGTGCGGGGGGCATTCGAGTTGACGTGTGAGCCCATCCAGTGCTGCGCCCAGGATCGCAGCGATCATCACGTAGGGGTTGGCCGCGCCGTCAGCGATCCGTACTTCGATCCGGGCACCCGCTCCGCGCTCCGGAGGAATCCGGACAAAGGTCGTGCGATTGTCATATCCCCAGTTCGCCCGATAGGGAGCCATCGTGTCCGGACCGAGACGCTTATACGCGTTGATGGTCGGGTTGCAGAACGCGACGAGCGCCGGTGCGTGCTCGAGCACGCCGGCCATCATTCGCTTAGCGATGATCGACAGGTCTCCGTTCGGCTCGCCCATCATGTTCGTGCCGTTGACGTCGGTCACCGAGAAGTGGAGGTGGAAGCCGCTCCCACCCTCGTCACCAAAGGGCTTGCCAATAAAAGTACTCATGATTCCTTGACGGTTCGTCACATCCTTGACGGCCGTCTTGAACAGGAAGGTTCGATCAGCCGCATCGAGGGCGTCGCCATGCCAGAGGTTGATCTCGTACTGAGATGGGCAGAACTCATGGTTGCCCGCAAAGGCTCCGATGTTCAGCCGGTCAATCATCCGGAGCAGGTGAAGGAAGGTGCCGTCAGGATCAACAAGCGAGCCAGTCTGGTAGACCCGGCCCGTCTTGTTCAGGACTCGCTCCCACGTGCCATTCGGCTTATGCGCGAGGTAGAACTCAAGCTCGGGTCCCACGACGGGCAGTAGCCCGAGCGCCTTGTACTCCTCGATGACCCGACGCAGCAGCGATCGCGGCGAAATTGCATTCGGCGTGCCATCAGGCTCATCGATGTCAGCGATCGCGTAGGCGACGCCCGGCTCCCACGGAAGCGGCCGGATGGTCGAGGCGTCAAGGCGCGAGACCATGTCGGACAGGCCGTCCTGCAGGCTGCCGTGGCCATCGAGCACATCACCTCGGGTCGTGGTGGTCCAGGTCGCCTGGCAGAAGGCGGGCCCGTGTCCAGCAGCGCGCTCGAGTTGGGAGACCGTGATGTCCTTGGACCGGGTGAGGCCCAACACATCCGGCCAGACGAGTCGGAGAATGTCGATGTTCTGGTTCTCAAGATCGCGACGAACGTCTGCAAGTTCCTGCTGCATGGTGTGTCCCTCAGTTCTCTGCTGCCGTGATTATCCTGTCGAAGATCGTTCGGCCCCCAACGATCTCGGAATAGTATGTCAATCCTGCTCGCTTGGGGCAGGATTTCGGAGAGGATTTACCGCATGCGGGTCCTATTTATGCAGCACGACGCCTTCAGCCCCCCGCGACTCGTCTCCGAACGCTTTGAGGAACTCGGCTTCGAGGTGGTCGAGGGCCTGATCGTCGAAGCAGCCCACTACAACACCCCCGGTGTCGTCACCTACGATTTCCCGGACCCGTCCGAGTTCGATGTCATCGTCCCGATGGGGTCGCCTTGGGGAGCCTGGGACGACGCGACGATCGGCTCGTGGCTGCTGCCCGAAGTCGACTGGCTCCACGCGGCCGATACTGCCGGGGTTCCCGTCCTCGGAATCTGCTTCGGTGGCCAATTGCTCGCCCGAGCCCACGGCGGCAGCGTCGGCCCGGCACCGGACTGCGAGATCGGCTGGACAAGCGTGTGGAGCGACAACGAGTCGCTCATCCCCCCCGGTCCTTGGTTCTCATTCCACTACGACCGATGGGAACTGCCCCCTGGTGCAACGGAGATCGCCCGCACGTCGCGGGCTTCGCAGGCCTTCACCCTGCGCAAGAACCTTGCCCTCCAGTTCCATCCGGAACTCACCGGCGACATGCTCCATGGCTGGCTCAACTCGCCCGGCGAGGGCCGGGACTTGATCGTCATCGACGGCCAAGATCCCGACATCCTGCTCTCCTACGCACGCGCGGAAGAGCCTAAGGCGCGCATCAGAGCACACGCCCTCGTTGACAGTTTCCTCACCCAGGTGGCAGGCCTCGGACACCTCGTCAGAAGCTGAAGCGCTACGCCTTGCGCACCGGCAGTCGCTTGAAGCCGTGGACGAAGTTGCTGTAGACGTAGTCGGCCTTGCCATTCGGCACGAGATCAACATCGCGCGCGAGCAGGTCCTCGAACATGATCTGGATCTCAAGTCTGGCAAGTGAGTTGCCCAAGCACATGTGAGGTCCGCCGCGACCGAAGGACATGTGCTCATTCGGGTGCCGCTGAACATCGAAGGCGTTGGGGTTAGCGAACACCTCCTCGTCGCGATTGCCCGAGCTGAACCACACCACGACCTTGTCGCCGGCCTTGATCTCCTGGCCGTTGAGCACCGTGTTGTGCCGGGCGGTGCGACGGAAATGGTGCACCGGGCTCGCTGCGCGCAGGAATTCCTCGACCGCCCACGGGATGAGCTCGGGGTTGGCGCGGAGGATGGCGATCTGATCGGGGTTCGCCATGAGGTTGTTCATCGTGTGCGTGATCGTGTGGCGGGTCGTCTCGTTGCCTGCGATGACGAGGAGGAGGAAGTAGTTGCGGAAGTCGCGCGCATCGATCGGGATGCCGTCGGACGGCTCAGTGTTCACGAGCACCGAGACGAGGTCTGTGCCGTTGCCGCCCTTGCGGCTCCAGGCGAGCTCGTATCCGTACTTGAACACCTCGAGCGCCGCCGGCGACCTGAACGGCAGATCGCGGTACATCTCGCTCTCGGGGCTGCCGAGAAGTACGTCGGCATGCTCCGGGTCGGTGTTGCCGATGAGCTTGTTGCCCCACTTGATCAGACTCGGGATATCGGATTCGGGGACATCGAGCAGTTGGGCGAGTACGCGGATCGGGAAGTCTGCTGCAACATCGGCGACGAAGTCGAAGTCGCTCTGGACGAGTGCCTTGTCGAGCGTGGTGGCGGTGATGCCGCGCAGGAAGGTCTCGTAGCCCGCGAGCGCGCGCGGGGTGAACTGCGGCTGCAGCATCCGGCGCAGGGTGCGGTGCCGAACGCCATCGGTCTCGAGAATTGACCTGCGGATCTCGAGCTGGCGGGGGTCGAGCTCCTCGAGGTTCGCTGCCCCGATCTCGCTCGAGTACATCTCGGTGTCGCGCAGTACCTCGACGATGTCGTTGTAGCGGGTGACGGACCAGAAGCCCGAGTTCGGCTCATCCTCGACGTTCCAGTGCACCGGTGAATCGCGCCGGAGATCCTCGAAGACCATAAGCGGCGCGCCTTCGGCGAACAGGCTGATATCAGCAAGGGTAACGTCGGTCATGGTGCTCATGAATCCTCCGGAGCTCAAGATCGTTCGGGACCAAACTATCTGCGTACCTTAGAGCGCCGTGGCGCTCGATGTGAAGACTTGCGAGACTACCCCTGATATTTCCTAGCGAATGGGTCCACATGCCCGGCCAGCACACGCTCGACGAGACCGAAAGCCAGGTCGCCACGCGGCTCGCCGGCATGGATCTCGACTTCGAGGCCATGGCTGTCACCGCGAACCTCTTCCGCGCCGCGAACGCCGCCCGCAACCAGATGGAGCGAACCGTCCTCGCGAAGTCGAACCTCACCTGGACCGGCTTCGTCGTTCTCTGGGTGGCGTGGATATGGGAGACCGCCGAGACCCGTGAGATCGCCTCCGAGGCCGGTGTCTCGAAGGCAACACTCAGTGGAGTGCTTACCACGCTCGAGAGCCGAGGACTCCTCGAGCGCAAGCGCGGCGAACGCGACGGGCGCCTCGTCACCGTTGAACTCACAGCGGCCGGCAAGAGGCTCATGAAGGGGCTGTTCCCCGAGTTCAACAAGGCGGAGCGGCACGTGACCCGGGGCTTGGATCGCCCCCAACTACCCGCGATCGCCGAGGCCCTGCGCCAGATCACGCAGGCGGCCAGAGACTAGCCAGATGGCGGGGGCGAAGCCGCTCGAAACGCCCTTGACCTTCAGCACCGCAATCTCGTCCGGCGCTTCGAATCTCACCAATTTCAGCGGACGCTCATCACGCTCGGCCTTCTGGTGGTGAAACCTGCGTTTGTCCAGCTTATCGATCATCGTCGAGCGCATCGTCGGTGCGATCCTCGGATCGATGGTTGCAGACGACATTACGGTCGCGGGGTTGGGCCTGTGGTCGTGGCTCGTCGCCGTCATCTTCCAGCTGCTCACCATCCTGTGGATTCTGCCTAGCACCCAGGGCGATAACCAGTACGGGCCGAAGCCGGCTGAATAGATCGAGGGCACAAGGGCAGACCCTGGCTCAGTCGCGGCACTGGAGACACCAGCCGATGCCTCCTGGGTCGGCATCAAGGTGCGAATTCACGAGCTGGAACTCCAGTTCGCGGCTCCCACGACTGGCCGTGGACCCGGAAGCCATGACGAGCATTGCGACCAACATATCCGTGTAAATATATTTGCAGGGTGGACGCGTCATCCCTCATCAAAGAGGCACGCGGGCGAGCGGGCCTCACTCAGGCCCAGTTGGCGCATGCGGCCGGAACGTCACAGCCAACTCTGTCTGCATACGAGTCCGGTGCGAAATCCCCCTCAGTGCGCACACTTGACCGGATCGTCCGTGCAACCGGCGCGTCATTGGACGTGCGGTTGCGTGCTGGGCCTATCGCGCGCGGTGAACTTCTCGCGCACCTTCGCGAACATGGCACCGAGATTCGAAACGCGGCCCGAAAACGCAGAATCCGCAGCATTCGAGTCTTCGGTTCAACAGCCCGTGGTGAGGAAACGCCCACATCCGACGTCGACCTCCTTGTCGAATTCAATGCTGCCAAGCACGGTGTGCTTCCGCTGGCGGGCTTCGCAGCCGACGTGCGAGCGATCATTGGGCGTGACGTCGATGTGACAACCACAAGTCTCCTGCGCGATGAGGTTCGCAGATCAGCCCTAGCCGAGGCAATGCCACTGTGACGCGTAACGTCGACGATCGAGCGGTGCCTGCCATCATTCATCGAACCGTGCAGGGCGATCTTGGTCCGCTCGAGGCTGCGGTCAATCGTCTGCTGGCCGTCAGGTAACTCGATGTTCACTGTCGCCGCCGACTGACGTGTTGATTGCCCGTGAAGGGAACGACAAGCCAAGGCATCCCGTGCCTGTGGGTCAACGTCCACTACGTTCTTGAGCGAGCGCAACGAAAGCGACCGCGACGAATCGGCGTGTTCGTTGACTCAGTGCCCCACGCACATGCCATTCGGCACATTCTTAGCACTGGATGAATAATTTTTTTCGTGGATCGACCGGATGTCCTGCGCAAGACTTTATCCGAGACGGGCACGACGCAATCGCAGCTATCACGACTGAGCGGGGTTAAGCAGCCAAGTTTGAGCCAGATGCTGAGCGGCCGCATCGAGATGAGCGACGAGATGCTCGACCGCCTCCTCTCCTGTGTGGGCTATCGGCTCGAAGTGGTGCGCAGGCCCGTTCGCGTGCAATTGGACCGCTCAAGCCGGCGGCGCTGGCGAATGCATCAGTTACTGGTTTCGCAACTGTCGCCCGAGACTCTCAAGCAATGGACCCCAACTATTCGGCGCAACCTCAGGCAGTTGCGTCGCGATACCCGCGGTGAGCCACACATGAGCAACCTCGATCGCTGGCAACGGCTGGTCTCGTCGGGAGACGTGCGCGGTCTTCGCCTCGTGATGACAGGGCTGGACACCGACTCCATCCAGATGCGTGAGGTCTCGCCTCTCGGCGGGCTCCTGCCCGAAGGAGATCGTCAACGTGTGCTTGAGGAGATGCTCCGGTGAAGCGTGAGCAACTCGATCACGCAAGACAAGACTGCCCGGCTCGGAACCCGGTGATGTGATGAGGAGGGATGGAGAGGGCGTGAAGCGCCATATCTGGGACGCACGTTTGATGTTAATGGTGACATTGCCCGGACGCTCTCGTACGATGGGGACACCAAAGAAGGGACCCGCGCCGTGACTTCCCAAGTCGATGGATCCATTCGCGCCCACGCTCGGGCGGTCCAGGACAGCACCGCAGAGATTGCGGCCTTCCTGCGCGATCATCTGGGCGCGCAACTGACCGCGCTGCTGACCGATGTCGATGTTCGCACCGTCAACCGCTGGGCTGCGGGCGAAGGCTGCCCGCGTGAGAGTGCCGAGAAGCGGCTTCGCGCTGCCTACCAGGTGTTCCGGCTGCTGGAGGGCTTTGAGGCGTCTCCGACCATTCGTGCTTGGTTCATGGGGATGAATCCGCAGCTTGATGACGTGTCCCCGACAGAGGCAATCGCGAACGATCAGTACCGCGACGTCATGTCGGCTGCGAGGGCGTTTGCGTCAGGCGGATGAGCGAGGAAACCAGCTTCGAGGCTGACCTGCCGCACGAAGTAGCCTGCAAGGAGATTCCCGAGGCGGGAGTGTTTCGGATAGCTCGACGTGATTCGCCGCTCGCTCTTTCGCGGATCAGCGTTGCTGACGCGGAGATGCCCCTCTCAGGCAACAGGTATGACGTGTCCGGTGGCGGCGTTCTGTATTGCGCCACGGATCTCGAAGGCTGCTACGCCGAGACCCTGACGCGATATCGGCCGTCTCCACGGATCATTGCTGCACTTGGACTGCACACTGACGGATACATGAACGTCGGCAGCGTCCCCGCAGACTGGCGCCTGCGACGTGTGACGACGCGCGTGATCTGTCAGGAACCGCTGCCCTTCGTCGACGTTGAAGATCCGCGCACGCTGGCGACTCTGGGCGAACTTCTCGCCAAGGACTTGGTCGCGCTCGACATGGACCAACCGCTCGACGTCTCGCTGATACGTGGGCGCAACAGGCTTGTCCCGAGGCTCGTCTCTCGCTGGGCGTATGTCCAGCAAAACGAAGACGGGACCCCCCGTTACAGCGGAATCCGATACGAGTCGAAGCTCGGAGGCTGGGAATGCTGGGCCATTTTCGACGGAACGCGCTTGGGACAGGCTGAAGAGAGGGCTGTCTCCCTCGAGGATCCCGAACTCGTCAGCGTCTCCGCGATGTACAAGCTCACAATCCACTGACCCAGGCGGAGTCTGGGACGAGACGCCCCGACGTCGGCCAGGCCGAACCCGAATATCGGCGAACGCACCATGACTTCGGTCAGCTCCACGTGGGGCCACCAACGCACACCTGGGCACCAAATGTTCCGAGAGAGCTAAGGCCGTCCTCCTTTCGGTCGATTGCCTCACGGTGGGAGCGGGCGGCCGATACTCATTGACCCGAAATGGCTAGCGAATTGGCTTCGTTGGTCAGAGCCACCTCACACACATTGCGGCGCAGAGTGTAGCCTCACGGTGCTCCACAGTGTAGGCTGAAAGCGTAGCAAAGTGTAGGTTGACGAGGGGGTGGAGCCGTGGGGTCCGGGCCTGACCGCTCACAGCACTACCGGTCCCGGGTCATGGATGCCATCCTCGCCCGCCGGCTTCGGTCGTCCGGTGCGGTGCTCTTGGAGGGACCCAAGGCGTGCGGCAAGACGTTCACCGCCGAGCAGGTGGCCGGCAGTCAGGTGTACCTGGACCTCGATCCTGCAGCCCGGACTGCTCTCCACATCGACCCCACCCTGGTGCTGAACGGAGAGCCGCCCCAATTGATCGACGAGTGGCAACTCGAGGCGACTTCGGTGTGGAATCACGTTCGCAACGAGGTCAACAGACGGGCCAGGCCCGGTCAGTTCGTGCTCACCGGCTCAGCGGTGCCCGATGACGATGCCGCCCGCCACACTGGCGCGGGGCGCTTCGCCCGACTGCGAATGAGGCCGATGAGCCTGTACGAGAGTGGTGAATCGACTGGTGCGATGTCCCTGTCGGCACTCCTCGACGGTGGGCGTCCAACCTCCCCGGCCAGCGCGCTCACCGTTCACGACCTGGTTGGCGTGACCGTCCGCGGAGGCTGGCCCCTGTGTCTGGATCTGGACATCGCCGACGCAGCGCGCGCGAACCGCGACTACCTGCGCAGCATCGCCGAGGTCGACATCACTCGGGTTGACCCGGCTCGCAACGACCCAGCACGGGCACTCCGCTTGCTGCGCGCCTTGGCCCGCAACGTGGCCATGGACCACAAGGTCGCCCGCCTGGCCTCCAGCGCCGACGGAGACGACTCGCCACTGGCGCGAACGACGGCCTACGACTACTTGGGCGCCTTCGAGCGATTGATGGTGACTGAGCTACAGCCGGCGTGGTCGACGCACCTACGGTCACGTGCGAGGCTGCGCACCGCTCCTCGGACGCACTTCGTCGATCCGTCGTTGGCGGTTGCCGCCCTCGATGCCTCTCCGGCGCAGCTGCTTCGCGACCTCAATGCCTTCGGGTACCTGTTCGAGTCGCTGGTAATCCGGGACATCCGGATCTTCTCGGATTCCCTCGACGGCTCCGTAACGCACTATCGCGACAGCGACAGCCTCGAAGTCGACGTCATCGTGTCGACCGCAGACCGATGGGGCGCGTTCGAGGTGAAGCTTGGCACCGCGCAGATCGACGAGGCGGCCGCCAAGCTGCTCGCGTTCGCGAACAAGATCGACACCAGTCGCATGGGTTCTCCCGCCGTGCTCGGCGTGGTCACCGGTACGGGCTACGGGTACACGCGCCCCGACGGCGTGGTCGTGATCCCCGTCGGCGCGCTCGGCCCCTAACCGCGCTTTCGTCATCATCCAACTGGTCATCGACCTCGTTCGGCCTTAGTTGCGCCTGGCCGCACGCACGAGGGCGCCCATCAGTTCGCGCTGCTGCGCATCCTGCGCATAGGTGTCCTCGGGGTGCCACTGCACCCCGACCGTCCACGCCTTCGTATCCGCGACCACGGCTTCGACGACTCCGTCTCCGGAGGTGCCAACAACGGTGAGTCCGTCGCCGACTCGATCGATGGCCTGATGGTGGTAGCAGGAGGCCGTCACTGAACCGCCTGTGATGCCCAGCGGGCCGGCGTCGTCGCTCAGGGCGACCTCATGGACGTGGTGTCGGTGGTTCTCCGGCATATCGACGATCAAGGTGCCGCCCCGAACGATGTTGAGCACGTGCAGGCCGCGGCACACGGCGAGCATCGGAACGCCGTGGTCGAGGCAGTATTGGGCGAGGGTTATGTCGGATTCGTCCTGCATGTCGTCCATGTCGTACAGGCTCGGGTCGTCGTCGCCCTTGCCGTATCGAGTCGGACGGACGTCGCCGCCGCCGGGCAGCAGGACTCCCTCGAAGCCGCGCAGCCGTGCCGCCCAATCGAGGGCATCCGGGTCCCTGCCGGGCAGGAGGGTCATCGGATCGCCGGCGGCTGCCCAGACATATTCGAGAAGCGCCCGCGAGCTCACGAGGCCGCGATAGCGCAGGGCGGTGGCCGACTCGGTGAAACGGCCGAGGATCGCGATACGGGGCCGAGTCATCCTGCTCCAAGGGCTGGTGGGATTTCCAAATATCCGTTAGGGTCCGAACGATTCATTATTCGGTTCAGCATAGTTTCCCATCGACGAAGGCGAGCACTGATGTCGACCGCAATAGTGGCCGGTGTCGAGGTCGACACCCGGCACTGGATCGGTGGCGGGCGTATCGCCTCCGCCGAAACCTTCGAGACCGTTTCACCCATCGACGGCGCAGTGCTCGCACATGTGAGCCGGGGCGGCCGCGCGGAGGCTAACGCCGCCGTCGCTGCAGCCAAGGCTGCGTTCCCAACTTGGGCGGCGCTGAGCCCCGCCGAGCGCGGCACGATCCTGCACCGGGTCGCCGACAACGTCGAGGCGCACATCGAGGAGCTCGCCCAGCTCGAGACCCACGACAACGGCTCGCTGCTGCGCTCGCACCGACGCGGCGTCATGCCCCGCGTCGTGATGAACATCCGCTACTTCGCCGACTTCGCGATGAACGACCTCAGGCACCCAAACTTCGAGACACGCGGCCACACCAACCACGTGACCTGGGATCCCTCCGGAGTCGCCGTCATCATCACGCCCTGGAATGCGCCGCTCATGCTCGCCACCTGGCGCATCGGCCCGGCGCTCGCGTCAGGCGACACCGTCGTGCTCAAGCCACCGGAGTGGGCCCCACTCACCGCCTCCTACTTCGCGCAACTCGCCCATGAGGCAGGCCTGCCAGCCGGAGTCTTCAATGTCGTGCAGGGCTTCGGCATCGAGGCCGGGGCTCCGCTCACCGAGAATCCCGATGTCTCGCGCATCTGCTTCACCGGCTCCGTCCCAACTGCAAAGGCCGTCGCTCGCGCCGCCGCCGAGAATCTCATCCCCTGCTCATTCGAACTCGGCGGCAAGAGCCCGACCGTCATCCTCGACGACGCCGACCTCGACCTCGCCGTCGATCTTGCGATCGAGCAGTACGACAACGCCGGCCAGGTATGTCTTGCCGGCACCCGGCTGCTTGTGCAGCAGGGCATCGCCGACGCTTTCGCCGCCAAGTTCACCGAGCGTGCTGCACAAATCACGCAGGGTGATCCTCGCGATGAGGCAACCCAGATCGGGCCGAATATCCACCTCGCGCACGTCGAGCGGGTCATCGGCTTCATCGAGCGCGCTCGCACGGACGGAGCCACAGTCGCGTATGGGGGTGAGGTGAACACGGCCCTCGGCACGCACTACATCCAGCCAACGCTCGTTGTCGATGCGCCCGAGGGCAGCGAGATCCTCACGGCGGAGGTCTTCGGTCCCGTCCTCACGATGCAGACCTTCGCAAGCGACGAGGAGGGCCTCGCCCTCGCGAACGGAACCGAGTTCGGCCTTGCGGCATGCGTGGTCAGCGGCAACCGCGAGCGCGCCGAGGCCTTCACCAAGTTCCTCGTCGCCGGCACCATCTGGGTCAACTGCTTCTTCGTCCGCGACCTTTCGGCTCCCTTCGGCGGGTCGAAGCGGTCGGGCATCGGCCGCGAGGGCGGCCTGTGGTCCTTCGACTTCTACGCCGACGTCAAGAACACCGTGTTCGCACCGACCGGATGGAAGTAGGGGTCACCATGGGTGAGATCGTCGGGGCCGGGCTGCTTGCCCACGTACCCACCATCATGCTGCCGGAGTCCATCCGGCTCGAGATCAACGACGGCAAGGAGATCTCGCTCGTCCCGGGCCTTCGAGACCTCCGCCGCGACAAGTTCGACACCCTCGACTACGACACCGTCGTTATCCTTGACTCCCACTGGGCGACGACCGTTGAATTCGTCGTCACGGCCCAAGACCGCCGATCCGGGCTGTTCACCTCGGAGGAGTTGCCGCGCGGGATGTGCCGAATTCCCTACGACTGGCCCGGCGACCCCGAACTCGCCCACGCCATCGCCGCGTGCGGCGAGCAGAACGGCACCTGGATCACGGCCATCGATGACCACTTCCTGCCGCTCTACTACGCCACGCTGAACCTCTGGACCTTCCTCGGCGATGGCCTGCCGGACAAGCGCTGGATCTCGATGAGCGTCGCGCAGACCGGTGACACCGAGGATTTCCTCAGGGCCGGACGCGCCCTCGGGCAGGCCATCAGGGAGTCTCACCGCAAGGTGCTCGTCATCGCATCCGGTGCCCTCTCGCACACCTTCTGGCCACTGCGAGAACTGCGCGACCACGAGGCGAGCGACCCATCGAATATCTTCAGCCCCGAAGCCCTCGCCGCCGACCTCCTGCGCTTGGAATGGTTCAAGGCCGGTGACCACGCCCGCGTGCTCGACACCATGCCGGAGTTCCTCAAGGTCAAGCCCGAGGCGAGGTTCGCCCACTACCTCATGATGGCCGGCGCAATGGGAGAGTCCGAGCTCACCGCACCCGGGGTGCTGTACAGCGAGTACGAGAACTCCATTGGAACCGGTCAAGTGCACGTATGGTTCGATCGTCCGGCATCAGGTTGGACTTCCGGAAAGGGCCCACAGTGACCGAGCTTCGACGCGTGCTCCTCGAGGGAGCACCCGTGCTCACGACTCGCCAAGGAGATGAGCTGGTGGCGGGCGACGGACGCGTCGTCGGCATCGACGAGGCGATCCACCTCGCCCCGTGTGAGCCCACGAAGATCATCGCCGTGCATCTGAACTACGACTCGCGCACCCAAGAGTTCATGACGAGGCTGCCGGCAGCACCGACCTACTTCCACAAGCCCATCACAGCCCTGAACTCGCACAAGGGCGCGGTCGTGAGGCCCGATCGCTGCAAGTGGCTGAACTACGAGGGTGAGATCGTCATCGTCATCGGACGCACCTGCCGCAACATCGCCCCGGACGAGGCCGCGGACTACATCGCGGGCTACACCGTGGGTAACGACTACGGACTCCACGATTTCCGCGACACCGACGCTGGCTCCATGCTGCGGGTCAAGGGCGCCGACACCCTCGCCCCCATCGGACCAGGCCTCATCACCGATTGGGACTTTCGGGGCAAGCAGATCCGAACCATCGTGAACGGGGTCGTCCGTCAAGACGACACCACCGATGGTATGGAGTGGGATATGCACTACCTCGTCGCCGACATTGCCCGTACCATCACCCTCGTGCCCGGCGACATCCTCTTTTCCGGCACCCCGGCGACCTCGCGCACCGTCTACCCCGGCGATGTCGTCGAGGTTGAAGTCGAGGGTCTCGGGACCCTCCGCAACCACATCGTGCAAGGACCCACCCCCATTCGCACCGACGTGGGCGCGCAGCCCACCGAGAGCGAGGAGGTCATCTCCACCGCAAAGGGCGGCGATTGGGAATTCCGTGGCATCCGAACACCGTCGAAGGATCTGTACCCGTCACTAGTAGAGGAGAAGTAGCAGTGGTCAAGGTGACCGTCGACATGGACAAGTGTCAGCACTATGGGCAGTGCTGCTTTGAGGCCGAGGACGTGTTCGCATTGGACGAGTCCGGCAAACTCGTCTACTCGAAGGAGGCCGCCGAGTCGCGTCGCGCCGATATTTTGCTCGCAGCCGACGTCTGCCCAATGCAAGCGATCACGGTCGAATAGTCGATGCGACGTGTGGTCATCGTGGGCGCCGGTCTTGGCGGCCTGCGCGCCGCTGAGTCACTGCGATCAGCCGGATACTCCGACGCGATCACGGTCGTCGGCGACGAGGAGTTTTTCCCCTACAACCGGCCACCGCTGTCGAAGGAGGCGCTCGCCGGGGGCATCGACATTGAAGGGCTCGAGTTTCGCCGCAAGGCGAGCGTTGACGACGTGGACTGGCTCCTTGGGACTCCGGTGGCCGGGTGCGACCTTTCGCTCAGGACGGTCACCCTCTCTGACGGTGCGACCCTCGAATTCGACGGCCTTGTCGTGGCGTCAGGAATTCGGCCGAGACGACTCCCCATTCCCGGGCCAGCCGGCGGTCGATACGCCCTGCGAACCGCGGCTGACGCCCTCGCCGTCCGCGAGTACCTGACACCGGGCGCCGCAATCATCATCATGGGCGCTGGGTTCATCGGCTGCGAGGTTGCGGCCACCGCAATCAAGCTGGGATGCAGCGTGCATGTGGTGGCCCTCGATGATGAACCGATGGTGCGTCCGCTCGGACTCGAACTCGGGGCCGCAATGCGGCGCCGGCACGAGGCTCAGGGGGTCCGTTTCCATCTCGGACATACGATCGTTGCCTTCTCAGGTGACGCTGATGTCAGCTCCGCAACGCTAAGCGACGGCACAGAACTCAAGGCTGACGTCGTCATAGAGGCGGTCGGATCGGTCGCCAACACTGAATGGCTGGGGGGCAACGACCTCGACCTCTCCGATGGACTCCTCACCGACAGCGCCATGCAGGTATCGACCTCACTTGCGCCGGTCGTCGCGGTTGGTGATCTCGCCCGTCACCCCAACGGCCTCTTCGGTCATGTTCCGCGCCGAATCGAGCACTGGAACATCCCGACCGAAACGGCACGCCGCGCGGGTCCCACCCTCGCAGCGCTCCTCGCCGGCGAGGAGCCCGACCGCTCCCCATTCCTTGGTTTGCCAGCGTTCTGGTCGGATCAGTACGACACCAAACTGCAGTCGTTTGGCATGCCGGGGATAGCCGACAACGCTGAGGTCACATCCGGCAGTGTCGATGACGCATGCATCATCGAGTATTTCAACGCCTCCGGCGTCGTCGGCGTGGTCGGCGTCGACCGCACCGCCGAGCTGGCCCCCTACCGAAAGGCACTCCTTGCTCGTCACGAGCAAGGGCGCTGACTGCTCACATCACGGGTAAACTCTTGACATGTCGCAACCATTGGCGTCAACGACACGCGATGGCGTGTGCTTTCCGCAGGGGGGCGATGGTCGCCGCAGCACCGGAGCAACGGGCCGGGCGATCTTCGCCGACAGCGCGCGAGGCGTCGATGCGGCCCTAGCTGAGCGCATCGAACACACCCGCGACTGGCGATCCGGGTACCTTCGTCCGTTACGCGACATCGTCGCAGCCGCCGCGACCAGCCCCGATGCAGCCCTGAGGGTCTCAATAGATGGCCTCGAGTCAGCACACCGTCGCTTTCGTTTCGCAAGGTCGGGCATCGAAGAGTCCCTCTCGACGGTCATGGCGGATGCTGTTGAGCCCCGTTTCGATTCCGTCACGATCGAAGGACGGGTAGCCGCGGAGCGCGACTTCTCCCTCCCCTACGCGGGCAAGCGACTCTTCGGTGACGATCTCAGGCGCCAAGTGGACCGCTGGGTCGCTGGCGGGATTACCGAGCCGAGTTTTGCCGAGGCCATCAACACCCTCATGGACAACCCCGATTGGCTTGATCTTCGCGACGTCAACATTGCCCTCCTCGGCGCCGGGGCAGAGATGGCACCAACCCGGTCACTGCTTCGGTGGGGGGCCCGCGTCCATGCCGTTGACCTACCTCGGCCCGATGGCTGGCGGCGTCTCATCGAGATCGCCCGCAACACTGCCGGTTCCCTACGCGTGCCGGTCCGCCTCGGAGAGCACGGTGCCGCACCGATCGTTACCGGTGGCCTCGTCCATCCTGATGACGACACCGCAATTGCCGAGGTTGCCGGAGCCGATCTCCTCTCCGATACGCCGCACATTCGCACCTGGCTCGATGAGATCGATGGTCCCCTCGTTCTCGGTACCTACGTGTACGCCGACGGCGCAGGGCACGTCCTGTTATCGATGGCATCGGATGCCATCGCAACCGACCTTCTGGCGCGCCGCGACGATGTCATGCTCGCCTACCTCGCCACCCCGACCGACGTCTTCATGGTGCCGATGAGTGCCGTCGAAGAGTCCCGCCGCAGGTGGCAGACCCGAGGCATCAGCGGGGTGCTGCAGTCACCGCTTCGCCTCCTCAATCAGTTTCAGCCGAACAACCCCGAGACCCTTGTCACCAGCGACGGTGTCGAAGTCGGCCTTAACGACTCCCTCGTGCCCCAGCAGGGGCCCAACTATGCACTGGCGAAGCGGCTCCAGCGGTGGCGCGCCCTTACCGCGAGGGCCTCGGGCACTACCGTCTCGCTCAACCTCGCACCGCCCACGCGAACCCAGTCCGTCGTCAAGAACCGGTTGCTTGCCGCGGCATACGCGGGAGCAGGTCGATTCGGGATCGAGGTGTTTGAGCCGGCCACGTCGACCGCCCTCATGGCCGCACTCCTCGTTCACGACCTCCGGAATCCTGCCTCCGCAGCGAACCCCACCACTGCACTCAGCAATCCGATGGACCTGTTCGTTCAGGGCGCCAATCACGGCGGACTCTGGCGCGCCGCATACTCACCCCGATCCGTGCTCGGCATCGCGGCAGTCCTCGGGATGTTCGAGTCGCGGGCGTAGAAGTGCCCGTCATCCCCCGCCGCCGTCGTGTCATCCCCGTGGTGTTCGGCGCCTTTTTTACCCTTGTCATGCTGGGTTTCACGGTTGTCGGCGCGAGCACCTCATCGGCAGAGGAGCCGATTCCAACACCCTCGACCACAGCGCCGGCTCCGCCCAGTTTTCCACTTCGGCTTGGCAATCAAGGCTCGCTGATCAAGGTCCTACACGAACGCCTGATCTGGCTCGGCTACCCAATCTCCGACTCCGAGGCTGCGAGCAACACCTACGGGCCTTCGACCGCTCGCGCACTGGCGAGCCTCCAGAAGAAGTTCTGGCTGCCAGTTGATGGTGACGTCACGATCAAGACCTGGTCGCGCATCAGGACACTGGCCGGCCCGGTCGATGTCCTACCGAAGTCCTGCACGAACGCGGATTCCATCTGCATCAGCGTCGAGCAGAAGCTGGTGCGCTGGGTCGACAACGGCAAGGTGGCCATGACCACTGACGCCCGCTTCGGACTGCCCGGGGCCGCGACCGCACGCGGCACCTTTCGGGTCACCCGAAAGAGCCGCGATCATGTGTCGTCACTTTACGGAACGGCAATGCCATTCTCGCTCTTCTTCCATGGCGGCCAGGCTGTCCATTACTCGGCTTACTTCAAGCGCGACGGGTACTACGGTGCTTCGCACGGATGTGTGAACTTGCGCGACCTCGCGAAAGCGAAGTGGCTCTTCAACAAGGTGAGGCTCAACACCCGCGTCCACGTTTACTGACGTCAATGTCTCCCGTTCACAGGTGAAGGCCCGCGCGGCTGGGGGGCTGTCGCGCGGGCCTTCGGGACCCGAAGGCCCAGCCACCCGGGGGGCGGGCGGCGTCTTTAGTGTGCACCACCGGGACCCTCAGTGTCAGGGCTGTTGACACTTTCTCAGCAATTTGCGGCGTACGTCACAATCGCACCGCGTGCTTTACTTGGCGCATGAGCAACGAGCGCGGGGTCCTTCTCGTCGGTTACGGCCTGGCCGGACGCGTCTTCCACGCACCTCTCATCCGATCAACGCCGGGCCTTGCCCTGCGTGCGGTCGTCAGTAACGACCCCGAGCGCCGCGGGCAGGCAGCAGGCGACCTGCCCGGCATCCGGCTGCATTCAACGATCGAGGAAGCTTGGCAGGAGCTCGACGATATCGGTCTGATCGTCATCGCCTCGGCCAACCGAACCCATGTGCCGCTGGCCATCGAGGCGGCGCGACGAGGGTTGCACATGGTCATCGACAAGCCGATTGCGGCCACCGCAGCGCAGGCCCAGCTCATCGTTCACGCGGCCGAGAGCGCCGGCGTTCGGGTACATCCCTTCCAGAACCGGCGCTGGGATTCTGACTTTCTCACCCTTCGGTCCCTCTTGGCACAGGGCGTGCTCGGGCGTATCCATCGCTTCGAGTCAAGGATCGGACGCCTTCGCACCCTCCCGAAGGGAAATTGGCGCGAGTCGTCCGATCCTGAGGACCTCGGCGGCGTGCTCCTGGACTTCGGCGCCCATCTTGTTGATCAGGCACTCGCCCTCATGGGTCCGGTCACCGCCGTCAACGCCTTCGCACGCTCAGTTCGCGACCCTCACGCCGCGAACGACGACATGCAAATGATGCTCACTCATGCCGACGGCGCCCTGAGCATTCTCACCGCCAGCCAGGCTGCTGCGTTCGGAGATCCGAGGTTCATCCTTCTCGGCACGACCGGCGGGGTTCGGATCAACGAATCGGATTCGCAGGAGTCCGCTCTCAAGGCAGGGACCCTGCCAACTCACCCATCCTGGGGGGTCGAGCCCAGCCACGTCATCGCGCACCTGCGCATCGGCGAGACGAGCGGGGAGCTTGTCGACTCCGAGATCGAGTTGGCCCCCGGCAGATGGAACACCTACTACCCGGCAGTTCTCGCTTCAATCGCGACCGGTTCACCCGCCCCGGTTTCATGTTCGGATGTCGTCGAAGACCTACGGGTGCTGGACGCCGCGAGGCGATCGGCAGATACCGGCGATACGGTTCGCCTCAGTCCCCCAGCCGCCCACGAATGAGCTGCCCTTTCACGAGTTCCAAGGGCTGAACGTGCGCGTTATTGTCGTCAAATCGACCCCGGCGCGCGATTTCACGACAGTAACGCGCATGCAGAAGCGGCGAGGACTGGGACAGACGACAACTCGGGACCATCGAGCACAGCAGAGTCGCGTTCATCGACGTCGACCTCACCGAGGCAACCACTGCTGCAGCGATGTTCACCGAGTGCTCATTCCGCGGGGTGCGCTTCAACGCCTCGCGGCATACGAGCTCGGCCTTCATCAACTGCTCCTTTTATCGCTGCTCGTTCTTCGACGCCGCGTTCACCGACTGCAAACTCATGGGGAGCACGTTCGAGCGCTGTGACCTGTCGACGCTCGCGGTCACCGGAGGCGACTGGTCATTCGTCGACCTCAGCGGCGCTGACCTATCTCGCGCACGCTTCGACGGCACCAGGCTGCGCGAGGCGGGGCTGGCCGGAGTGAAAGCGGCCGGGGCAACCCTGCGCCACGTCGATCTCTCGGCCGCGACGACCGACGGCGCCGACTTCACCGGCGCCGACCTGCGGGGCTCAGACCTTTCCGGCATCAATCCCTTGACGGTCTCGCTTCGAGGCGCCGTGATCACCTGGGATCAAGCGGTGCAGGTTGCACAGTCGCTCGGCCTCGACGTCAGGCCCAACGAAAACTGACCTCATCGGGCCACGCGGCGCCGGTCAGGCGCCAAACACCGTGAGCCCCAGGGAGCGGGCAACCTCAGCCTGACGGACATCGAAGGTGATGAAGGTGATGTCCACGTCAGAGATTCGGCGCGCAGATGCAACGTGAATCGAATCCAAGCTGCGTAGCCCTGTCTCTTCGGCGATTGATGCAGCGTCCGCGCAGACCAGCGCATCGACCTCGATGATCGAAATCGACTCGAGATCGCGGGCGAAGTTCGCGCGGGCAAGCACACGTTCCACAGCGCTGGCGAGTAACCCGAGGGCACGTCGCACTTCAACAATGGTGATTCGAGAGGTGACGAGGTCGACTTCATCGTCGAGCAGGCTCTGGCCTAGTTTCGAATCAGGTTCGATCAGGTAGCGCTTGAGCAGCGCGCTGCTGTCGACGTAAGCGGTCACTCAGCGCCACGGTCGTCGGCGAGCAACCGTTCGATGGTCATCGATGACGCGATGCGATCGATCGGGCGCAAGGGTCGTCGAGTGCGCCCCGGAGTGATCCAGCCCTCGGCAATTCCGAGCCGCAGGCTCGCTGGCATAACGTCTGCCGAGGTCAGGTCTGGCGCGACGAGGCGAGCAGCGGGCCGCCCGTGATCGGTGATCGTGATGTCGTGGCCAGCTTCAGCCCACTTCACGTAGGTAGAGAGGTGTGCCTTGAGCTCCCTAATCCCAACCTGCTTCGGCATACGTTCAGACATGTGACCACAATATTTGGGTTGGTGTAGTCACGCAATAGCGGCCTCGGACATGATCTCGAACGGCCCGGCGAAGCGGTTCACCTCAGCCCCCCGGCTGCGCACGGATGACCTGCCACTCATTGACGAGTTCCAGGGGCTGACCGGGCGCGACGATGGTCACCGGGGCGACGATCCCGTCATTAATCCCATTCGGCGGCCCACTTTGCGGCTCGATGCAGATGTAGTCAGGCAACTCGTCGAATACGACGAACCACGGGTGCGAGCTCGACAGTTCGATTCGTAGGTGACCAGGCCACTCGATCCAAGCAGACCGTCCTTCCACCCGGAATGCGTCATCGAAGGAACGACTCGATAGATCAACCGGGGTCATCCTCCCCGACAGCCGAAACGCCTCAAACCGCTCGGCAAGTTGGGGATCCGGTAGGTGCCAGCGAGCCGGCGGGCCGTTGCTCATTCGACGCTTGAACCAGGGGTGCCAGCCAACGACCCCCGGGAATGCCTCACTCTCAGTCTCGAGCGTGAGCACTGTTGCCACCCGATGGGCCTTCACCCGCCACCGGCTCGTGAGGCGACCTGCCCACGGCCAGTCCGGACCGAGGTCGGTGACGACGGTCGCCTCCGCGCCATCATCGGTCGAGGCGCAACTCAGCAGCTGTGAGGGTGCGGCGAGCACTGTGCCGTGTAATGCCCATTCACCGTAGCTCGCCGGCAACAGATGGGTGCCTCCGCCATGACGCAGGGTGTTGTCGCGGACACGACCAGCCCAGGGGGCCATCGGGTACATACCCTGCTCAACAGGCTCGCTCGAACCGGAGCCGAGGATCTCACAGCCATCAACCAACCACGAGGAAGCCCGACCACCGAGGGCCAAATCCAGTGTGATGGTCATGCCCGGCGCGGCGAGTGTGACGAGGTCGGGCATCACTCTCCTTCGTCAGCGAGAGCCGAGAGTGATCGACCGCGACAGGGCGCCCAGAGGGTCAGGGAGAAGGGAGGCGAACACTCCCTCGGCCGCACCAATAAGGGTGGAGTCACGTCCGAGCCCCGGTGCAACCACTGTCACCTGCTCGCGCGACGGTCGGATCGAGTTGCCAACGCGATCAAAGAGCACACCGCTCACCTGAGGCAGGAGATCAGCAAGGTGCCCGCCAAGCACAATCACCTCAGGGTTGAAGATGTTCACGAGATTGCCGATCCCGGTGCCAAGCCAGTCACCCGCATCCGCGAGGGACTGCTTAGCCTGCGTGTCGCCGAGTTCCGCCGCCCTCACGACATCGGTCACCTCGGCTGACTCCGCCGCCAATCCCGAGCCCCGCACGATGGCATCGCGTCCGATCATGGTCTCCCAGCAGCCGCGAGAACCGCACCTGCACACCTCACCGAGCGGGTTCATGACCATGTGTCCGACCTCGCCACCGTAACCCCCCGCACTCGACATGAGGCGGCCGTCGAGGACGATTCCGCCACCAACCCCGACTTCGCCGGAGAGGTAGATGACGTTGCGCGACCCAGCCGCTGCCCCTCGAACATGCTCAGCGACCGCGCCGAGGTCGGCATCGTTACCGATCACGGTCGCAGGAGATGAGCCGAAATCAGCTCTCAGCGCTTCAGTGACCAGTTCGCCCAACGGCGCGTCGACCCATCCGAGGTTGGGTGCGAGACGAACCAGACCGTCGCTCAGATCGACGATGCCGGGTACGCCAACGCCGGTCCCGATCCAGCGTGCGCCTGTCGGAACCGCCGCTACCAGGGCATGGGCCATCGAGACCATTTGCTTCACCCCGGTCGAAGGCTTGAACCCGGCGCGACGGTGCACCTGCTCTTGACGAGCGAGGACCTGACCACCGAATCCGACAACAGCGCCCACGAGCCGCTCGACGCGAACATCGAAGGCAATCGCCACGGCCGACTCGGGCACTGGTGCAACGACGAGTGACGGACGTCCGACGCTGCCCGCGGCGCCAGCCCCCTCGATCACGAGCCCAGCGTCGGCAAGTTCCGCAACGAGAACTCCAACCGTGCTCCGATTGAGCCCGGTGAATGCCACGAGGTCCGAGCGGCTCGTCGGACCACCGACGTGCAACCGTCGCAGAATCCGTGCGAGATTGTGGCGGCGGACCTCGTCCTGCGTTGCCGCTGAGAGGGCCTCCATCCGAGTGTCGCTACCTGCCTGATGCCGACGAACGTCTACGGGACAGTGCATCGACGCTCGCGGCGACGAGAAGCACTCCGCCGGTGACGACGTACTGGATTCCGGATTGGGAGGTGATGAGTGGCAGGCCATTCGCGATGACCGCCACGACGAGGCCTCCCACGATTGCATCAACGACCCGGCCTCGCCCGCCGAACAGCGAGGTGCCACCGATGACCGCAGCGCCAACCGCAAACAGCAGGGTCTGGGCCCCGCCTGTCGTCGGCGAAACGGAGTTATCGCGCGAGGCGAGGAGGACGCCCGCAACCGCAGCGAGGGTCGAGCAGATCATGAAGCAAGTGATCTTGATACTCGACACCTTGATACCTGCTCGTCGGGCAGCCTCCGTGTTGCCGCCCACCGCGTAAACATGGCGGCCAAAGGAGGTGCGACTCAGGAGGAATGTCAACCCAACGAGGAGCACGAGCACGACGAGGACCGCCCACGGGACACCCTGAATGATCGGGATGCACCCGACTGGCTCATTCGGTGGCCCCATAACGACGCAAGACTGCTTGCCAGTGCGGACGATCTGGCGTTCACCGTTGAGGAGGTAGACCGCGACTCCGAGCATGATCGCGATGGAGATGACCTTCGCGGCCCACACCGTCGTCGACGAGCTCACCAGGCCTGCGGATCGTCGCGACTTGATCGACCGTAGGGTCACCGCGCCATAGCCCACCACCACGACGGCCGCAAGGAGCCAGCCCGTCCAAACTGGCATGTTGCGATTCATGATGGCGAGGAGGAAGTCATTTTGAATCGGGATCGTGCCACCCTCACCGATGATGAGGAGCATGACGCCCTGTAGGCCGAGGAACGCAGCAAGCGTCACGACAAAGGAAGGGATACCCAAGCGGGCAACGAGGAGACCAAGAAGGAGGCCGATGAGCGTCCCGGTGAGGAGGCCCGCACCGAGCGCCAGCGGCCAGGCCAGGCCCCACTTCGTCAAGGTCACCGCGAGCACTGCAGCAGAGGTTCCCGCGGCGAAACCCGCTGAGAGGTCGATCTCCCCGAGCAAAAGGACGAACACCAGCCCCATGGCGAGCACGATGATCGCCGTGCCCTGGTTGAGGAGATTCGCGAAGTTGAGGGCGGTGAAGAAGGTGCCGCTTTCCAGCACGCTGAAGAGTGCGACGAGGACGATGAGACCGAGGACCGCGGGGAGAGAGCCGACGTCGCCGCCCTTCACCCTGCGGAAATAGTCGCCTAGCGCCCGGCCGACACCAGCGGTGTCGCCAGCCTCCGGGACATCCACGTCGGTAATCTGCGGCGCGCTCATGCGACGGCTCCATTCGAGAGGACCTCAGGTTGCACACCGAGGTCACCGCTGCGGCCCGAGGTGATGAGTTCGACGACCTGAGCGTGGGTGACGTCCTTCTTATGGACCTGGGCCGCCATCATTCCGAGGTAGAGGCAGGCAATGTTGTCGGCGACCTGGAAGACATCGTTCATATTGTGCGAGATGAGGATGACCGCGAGGCCGTTGTCGGCCAGACGCCGGACTAGGTTGAGAACCTGTTCGGTCTGTGCAACACCGAGGGCTGCAGTGGGCTCGTCAAGAATGACGAGTTTGGAATTCCAGAGGACGGCGCGGGCGATAGCGACGGTCTGTCGCTGACCCCCCGACAGGCTCGAGACCTGCTGGCGAACGGACTTCAGCGTGCGGACTGACAACCCGGCTAGGGTCTCCTTCGCGCGGCGCTCCATGGTGATCTCGTCAAGAATGACGCCCTTTTTTTCCTCGCGTCCGAGGAACATGTTGTGGACGACGTCGAGGTTGTCGCAAAGGGCAAGATCCTGGTAAACGACCTCGATACCGAGGGCATTCGCCTGCCGCGGTTCGTGAACACTCGCGGACTTGCCCTCGAATAGGTATTCACCCGAATCAAAGGAGTGGATACCTGCCACCCCCTTGATCAACGTGCTCTTGCCAGCCCCGTTGTCGCCGACGAGGGCCGTGACCTGACCGGGGTATGCGTTGAGGTCGACATCGCGGAGGACGTGGACCGCTCCGAAGCTCTTGTTCACCCCTCGCAGTTCGAGGATGGGCTCAGGATTCGTCATGGGGTCACTTTCTCGCAGGTACGGGTGCACGCGGGGGGAAATGCACCAAGTGCGTTGTCTTTGGATGTGCCGGAGGGGACGGGCGACGCGCACCCGTCCCCTCCGTCGATCGAATTACTTAACGCCGTACTTCTCGCAGGCAGCCTTGAGCTCATCGGTCGTGCAGAGCTTGTCAGCGGTGGTGAAGCCGTCAGCGATGACATCCTTGACCGTCTCGGCAGTGATGCCGACCGGGACGAGGAGCACGCTGGGGACATCCATGCCCGACTCGCTGTCGGCGGTGACGCCGGTTGCGAGTGCATCCGCGCTGGCCTGATCGCCATTGCTGAGCGCGATCGCAAGTGCGGCAGCAGCCTCAGCCTCAGCCTTGATGGCCTTGTAGACCGTCATGCACTGGGTGCCGAGGAGCACGCGCTGCAGGCCCTCATCGGTTGCATCCTGACCGGTGACCGGGATCTTGCCGGCCTGGCCGTTGCGATCGAGGACGGCGATTGCCGCGCCACCGAGGCCATCATTCGCCGAGGCAACGCCGACGAAGTCGCCGTTCGCCTTGGTGTACATCTGCTCGAAGATGGTGCCGGCCTTCGTGTTGTCCCAGTCCGGAACAGCCTGATCGTCAGCGATGGTGTAACCAGCGTCGGTGACGACCTTCTCGTAGCCCTGCTTGAACAGCGTGGCGTTGTTGTCGGTCGGTGAGCCGTTGAGGAGCGCAACCGGGCCGTCCATGGTGCCGTTGTCCTGCATGCACTTGACGAGGCCCTCGCCGATCTTGGTGCCGACCGCCACGTTGTCGAAGGACACGTAGTAGTTGGAGCCGCCACCGAGGGTGAGACGGTCGTAGTCGATGACCGGAACGCCCTGCGCCGCTGCCTTGGCAACAACTGCGGCAGCCGACGGGCTGTCGAGGTTGACGATGAGGAGCGCCGTGACGCCGCTGGCCAGCATCTGGTCGGCGATGGTCGCGAACTTGGCCTTGTCGCCATTCGCGTTCTGGATGTCGAACTCAACGCCGGCTGCCGTGAAGGCATCACCGAGGAACTTGCGGTCTGCAGTCTCCCAGCGAGCTGACGATGCAGCGTCCGGAAGGATGACACCGACCTTGGCGGTCGTTGCAGGTGCAGCCTCTGATGCAGCGGGGGCTGCCGAGGACGCAGCGGCTGCCGAGCTCTCGGTGCTGGTGCTGGATCCGCCACAGGCGGAGATGAGCAGTGCCGCAGCCGCGAGGCCTGCAACTACTCCGTAGATCTTCTTGGACATGTGTATGTCCCTTCCTCGCAAGTTCCCTTGCGCTGTTGGTGGTGTGGTGTCTTGCCTTTGGTGTGGTGCCGTGCGCCTGTCCCGCTCACACCCCGACTAGATGCCGAGAATGCGATCGATGACGAGTTGGTCGAGCGCTTCATTGCCGTACCCGCGATCCGCGAGCTTGGCGGGATCAAATGACTCTTCGAGCAACCGAGCAGCAGCGTCGGCCGAGTAAGGCCCCACTGTCGGTTCCGCGAGTTCCGGGACACTGGCTCTCGCCTGCGCCGCCGCAACTCGGGGATCTTGGTCGAACTCGCGGGCCTTGGCCGCGAGTGCGAGATAGGTGCGCATGCACCCGCGTGCGAACTCCCAGATGCCCTCGCCCTGCTCACTTCGGTAAGGGCGGGCATCAAAGTGCTTGGGGCCGTCGTAGCCGCTCGACTCCAGGAGGCGGACGAGGAAGAAATCGTCCTTGATGCCCTCAGAGCCAAAGCGGAGGTCTTGGTCGTATCGACCGATCTTCTGGTCGTTGAGGTCAATGTGAAAGAGCTTGCCCTGCCACAGGGCCTGGGCCACACCCTGATAGAAGCTCAGGCCCGCCATGGTTTCGTGCGCGACCTCCGGATTGAGCCCGACCATCTCGGGGTGCTCGAGCATCTGGATGAAGGCCATTGCGTGCCCAATGGTGGGGAGGAAGGTGTCGCCGCGAGGCTCATTTGGCTTTGGCTCGATGGCGAAGCGAAGGTTGTATCCCTTGTCCTTGGTGTACCCGCAGAGGAAGTCGAGGGCCTCCTTGAACCGGTCGAGCGCATCGCCAGGCTCCTTGCTGGCGGCACTCTCGACGCCCTCTCGACCGCCCCAGAACACATAGGTCGGTGCGCCAAGCTCAGCTGCGACGTCGATGTTTCGCATCGTCTTTTGAATCGCGACTCTGCGGACCGAGCGGTCATTGGAGGTGAATGCGCCATCCTTGAACATCGGGTGCCAGAAGAGGTTTGTGGTGGCCATCGAGCAGACGATGCCCGTCTCGTCGAGGCCCTTCTTGAATCGGTCGAGCTCCGCGCGACGCTGTGACTCGGGCGCCCCGAAGGACATCAGGTCATCGTCATGGAAGCTGACGCCCCAGGCGCCGATCTCAGCGAGACCCCGGACGAAGTCGACTGGGGCAATCGGAGGACGTGTTGCCTCACCGAACGGGTCGCGGCCGAGATTGCCGATCGTCCACAGGCCGAACGCGAACTTGTGCTCGGGCTTCGGAGTGAGGTCGTCTGACACGTGGGCTTCTCCTTGACGGTGCGTGACACGGATTCGCTCGTGTTTCACGAGCAAGGAATGTTGTCTGCAACAACATATGCATGCAGTCTACGGCTGCACAAGGGACTTTCGGCCACAATTTGTAGTGTCCGATAACAATTCGGCAACGATGCCGTACCTAGCCCCCGAAAAGGTCCGTGCGCGCCCGGGCGTAGGCCTCGCGGATAGCGGGCACCGGGGTCGGGTCGAAATGAATGGTCGGTCCATCGCGCAACTCCTGCCAGGCGGGCGGCCGATTTCCGCCGGACAAAACCCATGCCGCCTGCCGGGCCGCACCGTCCGCTACGTACTCACCCGGTGGCGGCACCACGACTGGCACGTCGAAGAGGGTTGCAGCCACCGCGCCAACCGCCGGGTTTGCAGCGGCCCCTCCCACGAGAAGGATCCTGGTCGGGCTGACTCCGACGCGGACAAGTGCGTCAACAGCATCGGCAAGGCCGCCGAACATGCCCTCGATCGCGGCCCGCGCCATGTTCTGTGCAGTGAGGTTCTCGCGGGTGATCCCGTGCAGCGACCCCCGTGCGTCGGGGAGGTTCGGGGTGCGCTCACCATCGAAGTACGGGAGGAGGGTCAGCCCCCCGGACCCGGGCTCAGCCGCGAGCGCGAGTTCGGCAAGCCCGTCAAAGTCAACGCCCAGCAGCACCGCGGTCGACGTGAGCACCCGGGCCGCATTGAGCGTGCAGACGAGTGGAAGGAAATTGCCCGTGGCATCAGCGAACCCAGCCACAAACCCCGAATCGTCTGAGGTGGGGGTGCTCGAGCCCGCGAAGGCGGTGCCAGATGTTCCAAGGGAGACGACGACATCTCCCGGCGATACATCTAGTGCGAGTGCTGCACCCATGTTGTCGCCAGTCCCCGGCCCCAGCACGATCCCCGCACGCGTCTCGCCAATCGCCTCCGATGGGCCGGCGACCCGCGGCAGTCGCGGCACATGGCCGAGCGCGAGCCGCACGAGGTCTTCGCGGTAGGCACCATCTGCAGGCGACCAGTACCCCGTTCCCGATGCCTCGCCCCGGTCTGTCACGGCGGATTCGGGCCGGCTGGATAGCAGCCAGGTCAGGTAGTCGTGCGGGAGCATGAGCGACGCGACGCGACGGGCGTTCTCGGGCTCATTGCGCGCGAGCCAGCGAACCTTCGACACCGTGAAGGCCGCCACCGGCACACTGCCCACCGCCTGCGCCCACGCGGCGGGGCCGCCCAACTCATCGACGAGAGCCTCGGCATCGGGCGCCGAGCGGGTGTCGTTCCACAGCAGCGCGGGTCGGATCACCTCGCCGGCATCGTCGAGCACCACCATCCCGTGCTGCTGACCGGCGATCGACATCGCCTGCACGCCCTCAAGCAGGCCGTCCAAAGCCAGGTCGAGAGCGCTCACCCAAGCAGCAGGGTGAACCGAGGTGCCGTCCGGGTGCGAGGCTCGCGCCTCCCGAACCCACGCCCCTGTCTCAGCGTCACGAACCACAACCTTGACCGACTGCGTCGACGAGTCGACTCCTGCCACAAGTGCCATGCCCGAAGGCTAGACCCGGGGTCACGAACAGGTCGAACTCCCGGTTCCACGCGGTGGCGGAATTCCCAACGTTGAACTCGTGGCAGCCCCGCAGGATATTGGTCACCTACAGACGGTCATCGCCGTGACCACCGTGTTTTCAGGGTAGCCGCTATGATTTTTAGGCGTTAGAGGCGTAGAGGAAGTCTGCCCTGATAGGTCATCTCGCGTAAGGATTACAGAGCCGATGAACGCATACGGACAACAATCGCGCAGGTCCCGGTCGGGGGGCGCCAGCGTCGCCGGCGCGGCGGTTGCGTGCGGAGTCACGCTCCTCACGGCATGCGCAGGCAGTACCACCGGCAGCAGTACCACCGCCGGCAGTGAGCCCATCATCCGAGGGAATGCGCCTTCGTGCGCCACCTTCTATGACTATGACTGGACAGTGAAAGCGGATCAGCGAGGGGCGACTCGCGTCGTGACCTTCGAGGCGCCGGAGAACGCGTCAGGCTGGAAGAAATTCGAGATCGAGCAATGGGGCGGCGGCGGTTGGGTGGGCCAGAACAGCACCACCGGAAGCGGGACCGCGACCTTCACCGGAAGGGTCCCAACCGCAAACATTCGATGGACCGTGACCGGGACAGACACCCAAGGGTGCACCGACACGTACACCACCCCCGCCTACGCAGGAGTCACCTACAGCGGCAATGGCGGCAGCGGCGCAATGTCGGAGCAACTCGCCACCACCTTTGAATCAAGCGGAACCTCGATCACGCTGAACCCCAACCAATTCACGAGGGATGGCATCGGGTTTCTGGGTTGGTCTACCAGCCCGTCCGGGCTCAAGGTTGCCGAGGATGGCGGGCCTTGGACACTCACAGGGGACGTGAAACTCTATGCCCTCTGGGCGAGCGTCTTGTTCGATGCGAACGATGGGAGCGGGCGCACCCAGCGGCAGGCAGCGACCACCTCTGTCCAACTGACGAGCAAACCGTTCACCCGCACCGGTTACAAGTTCGATGGGTGGGCCAACACATCCACAGGCGCTGTCGCCTTTGGAGACGGGTTTACCTACGACTTTGCTGCCATTCCTGCTCCGGGCAGCAAAACGATGTACGCGAAGTGGAGCTGCCTGCCCCTAGGATCTTGGAGGGTATCGGGCAAGCGAGTCAGCGCCGATCGCGCGGAGGTGACGTTTACTGCACCGGCGAGCGAGTCGCCATGGAGCACCTTCACCGCCACCTCGACGGATGCCAGGAAAACCGCGACGGTCAGCCAGTCGAACGCAAGTGGAGTCATCACCGTGAGTGGCCTCAGCAAGCACACCGGCTACCGGTTCACCGTTACGGGAAGAAACGAAGCTGGGTGCGCATACGTCTCCCAAGAGACCAATCGCGTGGAACAGTGGAACAAGAAGGACAAAAACCCGTTTACTCCAGACTGAGAGCCCTTCCGAGGGTGAACTCAGCGGCGAACGCTCTACCGCTCGCAGGCGAGGCCGTCGCTGTCCCGGTCGATGTACCACCGGTACTCAGGATCCCGGCCACGCGAATAGGGGCCGTATCCGGCAGCATTCGCCGCGCCGCAGGTGTCGAACCTCGGATCAAGCTTGCCGCTCGATGCGCCACCACCCGTTGCGGTGCCGCCTCCTGTAGCACTCGACCCCGGGCTCTGCGCCCCAGAATTCTCCACGCGAGAGGCCAGCGCCGGCAGGACCATGAGCGGTGGGCAACTCGCCAAGATCCGGGTGAGCGTTGACTTCTCGGCCGGATCGACCGAGAGCCGCCACCGGTATTTAACCCCGATCCAGTACTTCGCATATGAACACCGGGCCAAGGCCGGCAACCACTCGGTCGGGTCGCGGTCAGATTTCATGCGGTTGGACGAAGCAGTCACGGCGATGAGCGAGTTGGCGTAGCCGAGGTCGTTCGCGTAATCCTCGCGAGTCCCCGCCGACCAGCGCCACGCTCCCGAATCCCAAGCCTCCTTGAGCGGAACCATATGGTCGACGTCGAAACTGCTGGAGTCCGAGGTAACCCCGCCGTCATAGAGCGATCGCCATCGTCCGCCGGCAACCCGGCACCCCGACACGCTTCCACTGATGCGCTCAGTAATGAGCACCTCCTCCCGTGTGTCGCACCCGTCGCCGCCCGCATCGATCCAATGCCTGAAGAGATCACGCGAATAGCCAGATCCCACCTCGGACGAGACCGGCAGTGACGAGAGCACCTTGACCGCCGGTTGGCGATTGGCTGCCGCGGCAGGCGTGGCCATCGCAACGGTGCAACCGAGCGCGGTCGCGAGCACTGCCGCCAGGGCAACGACGATCGGGCTCACCGTCGGCACACCCCTGCCCGACGAGGCGGGTGTCACGAGAAGATGACGCCCTTGTGGAGGATGAAGCAGCCGTACGGCTGGTCGTCGAGGGTGTGAACCACCGCGTAGGACCCCTTGGCTCGATCATAGAAGTCGAGCCGCGGGACTATCGAATACTCGAACGAGCGGCCTTCCGACTCGCAGGCCAGCGCGATGAGAGCGTCCTGCGCGGACGTGGTCTTGAGCGGATCCCCGTCGACCTCCATGCGCTCGACAGGGTGGTCAATGAAACTGTCGAGCGGAAACACGCTGAAGATCGCCTTCGCGGCCCGCAGGATTGATGCCTCACCTAGCCGAATGACCTGCCTGCCGGACGCTGCTGCGGGGTAGTTGCGGTCGACGAGTAGGAGGCGGTCACCGTGGCCCATGTCGTCGAGAACCTTAAGTAGGTCGCCGCTGAGGAGTGGGTCAATTCCCTTAAGCATGCCCCGAGCGTAACGAGGGGCGGGACGTTGTCGCTCCGGAACACCTGTTCGGCGACCACAGCGACATCGTCCCGCCCGAGTAGCCCGGCCCGTAGGGTCGTGCCTTCGATCGTGACCGTTACGTCAGATCAGACGACCGTGATCTCCTCGGCCTGCGCCACGAGGTTGCCGTCTGCGTCATATACCGACACCGTCTCGTCCTCGACCACAACGTTGCCGTCCGCGTCGAGCACGTCGATGGTCTCGTCGACGATCGTGCCCTCTTCGCTCGTCGCCACGATGACATCGTCAATGACTGCCCCCACAACGTTGCCGTTCTCATCCACGACGACGTCGATTTCTACGTCTTCGCCGACCTCGATGCTGTTGTCGCTCATCTTCACTCCTTGTCCGCCCCCGCGAGATGCTTGGGGAATACGAATTCTAGGTGCTCCGGATGGACGTCCACGCCACCTGAGATGAACTCTTGTGGTCGAGCGATGTTCCGCGAAAGAACATAGGCTCGACATATGTGGACGGGTGGACCAAGGCCGCTTGCCGCAGTGGTCGTGGGCGCCCTTGTCACCGTTTTCACTCTCGCCGCGCCCGGATCCGCTCAAGCGGTCGAGGGAACCCTCCTGCCCGGTGGGCCCATGTCGGCAGCTGACCCCACTGCCGTGCAGATCGACACGTCAATCTTCCTGCCAGACGTCACTCCGGCGCCTGCGGTGCTCCTCGCCCATGGATTCGGAGGCAGCAAGGAGTCCCTTTCCGCACAGGCACAGCAACTCGCGGATCGCGGGTTCGTCGTGCTCACGTACTCGGCTCGCGGATTCGGTCGATCGTCCGGACAGATCTCGGTCAACTCACCCCAATTCGAGGTTGCGGACGCCTCCGCGCTCATCGACTATCTCGGCACGCGAAGCGAGGTGGTGCAGGATTCGCCCGGCGACCCGCGGGTCGGTGCGGCCGGCGGGTCCTACGGCGGTGCGCTGTCGCTGCTCCTCGGTGGCCACGACCCACGGACCGATGCCATCGCCGCTGACATCACCTGGAACAACCTCGAATCCTCGCTGTTCGGGCAGAGCGTTCTCGGCAAGCCGGCGGCTCTCGGGGCCTTCAAGAAACTATGGACCGGCTGGTTCTTCAGCGTTGGCCTCGTCGATCCAGTGAACGGGGTGACCGAGTGCGGAAGATTTTCGCCCGATTGGTGCCGCGCGTACATCGATGCCACGGCTTACGGCCGGGTGTCACCCGCCTCGCAGGAACTCATGCGGGCATCGTCGCCAGTGAGTGTCACCGACCAGATCACCGCCCCAACCTTTCTCAGCGCGGGCGAGGCTGACTCGCTGTTCCCGATCGCCCAAGCGAATGCCACGGCGGAGCAGATTCGCGCCGCGCACCCGCAGACCCCGGTGAAGATGGTGTGGCAGGGCGGCGGGCACGACGGCGGCATCAATGAATCCGACCGGATTCAGGGCCTCATGGCCGATTGGTTCGAGACGTATCTCGCCGGCGGGGCGAGCAGCAACACCTCGTTCGAGGTCACCCTCGGCGGCGGCGCCATCTCGACCGAGGATTCCTCGGCCGACCCGGTCGTGCTGCAGGCGCCCGCCTATCCGGGCATCAACGGCTCGAGTCGCCAAGAGGTTGCGCTGGCTGGGCCGCCCCAGCGCGTGCTTTCGCCCTCCGGCGGCACCCCGGCGGCGATCACGGTGCTGCCCGGTCTCGGCGGCAGCCTCGGAAGCCTCATCGCCATGCCCCTGCCTGGGCAGTCGGCTATGTTCGAGTCAAAGCCTCTCGTCGCGCCGTTGACGATCATCGGTGCAACAGCGGCGAGCCTTCGGCTATCGAGCACCGTGCCGGTCGACGATGTCGTGCTGTTCGCCAGCCTTCGCGTCGTGTCCGAGTCGGGCCGCGAGTCGTTCCCGCAGGGGCTCGTCGCGCCCATCCGCCTCGACCGGCTCGGCACTGAACCGGTCGACATCACCATCAACCTGCCGGCCATCGTCACCACAGCGAACGCCGGTGACCGGCTCATGCTCGTCGTGAGCACGACAGATTCGGCCTACCGGCTGCCCGAGCGACCTGCGCTCTACGACATCGCGCTGGCGGCCCCGACCCTAGCTGTGCCACTCGTCGACATGGTGCAGGTGCGCTCCGGTGCGGCCGCCTACTGGTGGCTCCTCGGCACCCTTCCGATCATCGCACTCATCGTGGCTCTGCTCGCCTGGAAGCGTCCGCGTCTCGCCGGCGCCAGCGAGCGCCCAGACCTTGGTGCTGTCCCGCTCGCCATCGAAGGCCTCGGCAAGGTCTACAAGGGCGGCTACCGAGCGGTTGACGATGTCTCGTTCACGGTGCCGCAGGGGGTCGTGCTCGGACTCCTCGGGCCTAACGGTGCCGGAAAGACGACGACCATGCGAATGATGATGGGGCTCATCAAGCCCACAGAGGGCGAGCTGTTCGTCTTCGGGCAGCGAGTTGGGCCCGGCTCCCCGGTGCTCGCGCGGGTCGGGGCACTCGTCGAAGGCGCAGGCTTCCTCCCACACCTATCCGGGCGGGAGAACCTCGATCTCTACTGGCGCGCTGCTGGCCGCGGCGACGAGGAGTCCTACCTCGACGAGGTGCTCGAGATCGCCGACCTCGGCACCGCCATCGACCGCAAGGTCCGCGCCTACAGCCAGGGCATGCGCCAGCGCCTGGGCATCGCGCAGGCCATGCTCGGCAAGCCAGACCTCCTCGTCCTTGACGAGCCGACGAACGGCCTCGACCCGCCCCAGATCAGGGCGATGCGCGACGTGCTGCACGAGTATGTTGAAGGGGGTCGAACGGTGATCATCTCCTCTCACATGCTGAGCGAGGTTGAGCAGACCTGCACCGACGTAGTCGTGATGCACCGCGGGCGTCTCGTCGCGACCGGCAGCGTTGCCGACCTCCTCAGCGGCCGCACCGGCCAGCGGCTCGAGGACGTCTTCCTCGAGATCGTCGGCAGCGACCTCACGGTGGGGCAGTCATGAACACGGGCTACCGGGCGAGCGCCACGCTCCCACTGAGGGTGGAACTCATCCGGCAATTGCGGCGTAGGCGAACCCTCATCGCGTACCTCCTAATCGTGGCCCTGCCCCTCATCGTGGTGGCTGCCGTGAAGTTCGGTCCGTCCGCCGAGCCGAGCAACAACAGCGGTGGTCGCCGGTTCGGTGGCGGGAGCCTTGACCTCGTCGGCCTCGCCACGTCCGGCGCCTGGAACTTCACCGTCACCATGATCTTCTTCGCATCCGGCTTCCTGCTCCTTATCATTGTTGCTCTTTTTTGCGGTGACACCGTGGCCAGCGAGGCCTCGTGGTCCACGTTGCGCTACCTGCTCGCGGCTCCCGTGCCGAGGCGGCGACTCCTGCGACAGAAGCTCATCATCGGGCTTCTGCTTTCCCTCGTCGCGATCGTGGCGCTCGTTGTCCTGTCGTATGTCATCGGGCTGATCGCGTTCGGCTCCGGCGCCCTCGCCAGCCCGGTCGGCGGGGTCTTCACCGACTCGCAGGCCCTTTTCCGGGTCGCGATCATCACCGGCTTCGTCTTCGTCTCACTGCTCTTCGCGGCCGGTATCGCGTTTCTCATGAGCGTCTGGACCGATGTGCCCCTCGGCGCGGTCGGCACCGCAGTTGTCATCGTCATCGTGAGCAACATCCTCGATGCCATCAGCGCCCTCGGCTCGATCCGCGAATGGCTCCCGACCCACTACGCGAACGCCTGGCTCGGGGCGCTCGCCACCGATATCGACTGGACGAGCATGGCTCGGGGCGCGGCCTATTCGATAGTGGCCTTCGCGCTCTGCATCGGCTATGCCGTCTACCGCTTCGACCGCAAGGACATCGTCTCCTAACTTCACAGTTTGTCCCATCTCATGGGGCAGACGGCGGAATTTCCCTCCAATTGGCCGTGATTCTGCAGATTGGCCCACCCCGCATGTCTTAGGGAGAACCATTGGTGGTGCAACGCTTTCCGAAGGTGACTGGCCGCAGCTTGCTCGGATTCGAGCACCATCTGCCTGCCGACTTCCCGGCTGATTTGAGCATCGTCGTCATCGCCTTCCAGCAGTGGCATCAGCGACAGGTCGATGAGTGGATCGGTCGCCTCGCAGGAGCTGGCATCCCCGACACCCCTTACGAGGCCGGGCCACTGGCCCAGGTCATCCTCGAGATTCCCGTCCTCTCCGGCCGATTCAAGATTGCGCGTCGGTTCATCGACGGGGGCATGGCCGCGAGCATTCGTGACCCGCGCGTGCTCGCTCGCCCGATCACGATCTACGGCTCGGTCGACGCCGTCTGTGAGCCGCTCGGAATCACCTCACGCGAGAACGTCTCGGTGCGCATCGTGCGGCGCGACGGGACGGTGCTGTGGGGATGCACCGGCGCTGTCACCGACGAGCTCCTCAGCCTGGCGATTGCGGCCCTGCCTGCCCCGTGAATCGATGGCGCGCAACTCCCGTGCCACCTGACTCGTCGGGTCCAGTTCAGGGCGTCGACCATGGGTCGACCGCCGGGATTCCAGTGTCGACGAAGTCCTTCAGATTTCGGGTAGCCAGGGTTGCGCCATGAACGGCGCAGTTTGCAGCGATCTGAGCGTCAAACCCGTCGACGGGCCTTCCGAGTCGGGACCTACGGTCCACGAGCGAAGCGTAGGCACGAGCAGCCTCGTGATCAAAGGCCAGCACCTTAGCGTCGAAGGCGGAGAAGACGTCTCCCACGAGTTCGCGAAGTTGATGTTTGCGACGGCCCTGGGGAAGTCGTTCGATGCGGTACAGAATCACGGCGACGTTCACGGCGGTCGTGAACAATGACGTCGATGACTGACTCGAGACCCAGGCTCGAACGACCGTCGAAGGTGCTGGCTTCATCAGCTCTGAGATGACATTGGTGTCGAGAACGATCATGACGTGAGGTTGGCTGCCCGAGCCGTCGTTTCGCGCGCGGGTAGATCCAGTTCGACTCCCCCGAGTTCGCCGACGCGCGCCATCAGGGTGTCGAACAGCCCTGCACGCTCATGGGCATCGGTGACAGCCTCAACGAGAATTGCGCGGATCTCCGCCTCCATCGATCGCCCGTGAGCAGCAGCCCGTACCCTCAGGCGGTCCTTCACGAACTCATCCGGGTTTTGCACGCTCACCGCAGCCATAAAGTCCCTCCCATATGCCATCAACGCTAGCGTTCGACCCATTTGCGTCAAGCGCCTAGGCCGGACACCACGTTGCAACCACTCATCCGCTCGGGCGTCGGTCGTAAATCTCCCGGCGATGCCCCGCAGCAAGAACGAGAACGGTGAGTTGACCATCATGGACCTCGTACACGATCCGATAATCACCTGTCCGCACCCGCCACTCGCCCTCGCCGCCGCCAAGTTGAACTGCGGCCGGAGGCCTTGGATTGATAGCCAGCAACTCCAGTCCCGCCTGGATGCGCCGGCGCGCAGACGGGTCCAGCTTGCGGAGCTGCCGCTACGCCGCCGGGGCCAACACAACCGTGTACGTCACGCGAGGCCCAGATCCGCCTTCACGTCGTCCCATGGGATTGGGGTCACGCCAGTCTGTCGCATTTCATCGCGCGCTTCACGGGCGGCCAGGATGTCGCTCATGTCCTCGGCTAGCGCGACGAGGCGCTCGTAGTCCACGACATCAAGGACTGCGGCGATTCGGTGGCCATGACGCACGAGGTACACGGGTTCGTGCTCGACACGTGCCCGGTCGATGATCTCGGCCAGTTCCTTTCGCGCTTGCGTCACACTGATTTCGATCGCGACCGTCATGAACAAGGTTTATCAAATGTACAATTCACGGCATTCACGCCGATGTTGCGCCCGACTCGGCGGTGCCGTTGCACCCAAATACCGCACGGCTGTCTAGAAGGCTGGCGTCACCGGGGCGTGCCCATCCCCGTGGTCGGCGTGATCTGGAAGTTGCCGGTTCCGTTGTTGGTCCGGCCGACGCTGATCTGGTACATGCCACCGTCCGGCAGGACGACGCTGCAGGGTGCAACCACGCCGTAGCTGTTCGTCAACTCGGTGCATGACATGGTGAATCCCTGATTCGCGATCGTCGTATTTCCGATGACCCACATGTCCAGCAGGGTGCAGTTGTCGGCACAGTAAGGACTGCCGCCAAGGGTGATCGGGTAGCCGCCGAAGGTTCCGATCGTGAGCGGCAGGACGAAGCCGCCGTCGATCAAGCCGGTGGCTGCGTTGGGTAGCCGCACCCCGATTGTCGCGGAGGTGTACTGGGTTGAGTACGACAGGCAGGACGTGGGCCCTTGTTGCACGCACTTGAGGCTCACGCCCATGAAGTCCAGGTTGCAGTTGCTCCCAGACGTGCTGTGGTCGACGCTGCTGTCGCCCATCCAGACCACCGAGCACACACCGGTACTGGTCTTCGGGAAGGTGACATTGGCTCCAAAGTTGTTGCTGCCCGAATTGACGGCGGTCTGGAGGTTTGGCCCGCCGATGTTGAGCGGTGGGTTCATCAATTGGTAGGGGACCGCAGTCAGGGGCGAGTAGTAGTAGCCCGAGTCGATTACATATGAGCCACCCCCGTAGGACGTGGGGACGAGCGGCCACAGAGCTGGATCGGGCGAGGCCCACGACGGCGCCTCAGGCACGGTGGACTCGTCACTCCAGAACAGGGGTGAAGTCGAGCCCGGGAAGTTATTCGAGCCGGTCTGGCCCCAGTTGGCGCACGTAAGCGCGGGGTCCCCCGCCGTGAGCCCAGCAAGGTTGCCGGCGTTAGCGGCCCCGACTTGGAACTGGGTCAACGTTGGGTCGCTGTCATCGCAGAGCATGAGGTTGTTGATCACAGCAGACCCGAGGATCACCTGACCGGATTGGCCGAAGTAAGGGATCAGGCTGTTGCCGTCGTAGCAACTGCCGTCGCCCACCGTGTTCTGCGGGCTTGCGTAGAAGGCGCAACTGGCCCCCGATCCCGTGAATTGCGGGGCTGACACTGGCACCCCGCCCGCGGCGATAAGCATTGATGGGCAGGTGGTCTCATTGAGCGCACCCGTTGGGCCGGTCAGCACTCCCGAGGAACCATTCACTGCGTTGTACGCCTCGAGGCTCGCTGCACAGACCTGAATATTTCTCAGACCTGAGTACTGGTAGAGCGCGGCATCGGCCGTCCAGCTTGCCCCCTTGGTCGCGATGGATGGCAGCATGCCAATCGGAGTCGATGCCGTGACTCCAGGTGCGCTGGTGACGTACGCACCGACTGCTGCCGAGTAGTCTGGGGTGTAATACGCGGGGACAGACCCGTTCTTTGGGATCAATTGCGACGGCGGGTACGACTGGACTCCGCTGATCGGGACGTCAGTCACGACGAAACCGATCGAGTTGAGATACAGCTCGTTCACTCGTGCGGCGTACACCTGCGACAGGGCCTTCTGAGCTCGGTTGTAATACGAGGCTTGCTGAGCCGGAGTGGGCGCCGTGTTGCCGAGCACCTGCTTCAAGGAGGGGAACGAGTAATACGTGCCCGGGACCTCACCAAGCGACTGGATCGCAGCCGCGCCGTTGTAGTAGTTCAATTGATTGATCGTGTACTCCACCATGAACGCCTGCTGAAGCGCGCTCACAGACTGCTGATAGAAACTCGAAATGCCTTGGTTGTACTGATCGAACAGCGGGACGACATTTTCTCCGGCATTGCGGTTGACGAGGATCTGCGACTGAAGTTGCGTTGCCATGGTCTTGTCCAGATCGACGAGCGCTGAGCCTGCGTTCATCGTCACCTTCTTGTAGCAGTCGGGGTCGGATTCGGCGCCCGATGGGGGCAGGAGAGCCCCGCTGCAAGGGACATTCGCTCCGGAGACATTGCTGACATTCGAGACGAAGGTCGTCTGCGCGTCGGCGAGGGCCTGCAAGCTGTTGAAGTACTGAGGCGTGGACGCACTTGAGGGCACAGACGCGTTGGGATTCGGGGTCTGCGGCCCGAGCCAGAATCCACCGTCGAGCATGAATGTGTTGAACGTCCCTCCAACAGCCGAGGTAGCCGTGTTGTAGTTGTAAGCGGCCTGGCCGGTGATCCCAGACTGCAGCACGTAGGCGCCCTGAATGATCGCGCTCGTTGTCGCCTGAAGCTGCGCCTGCAGCGATTCGATCTGCGACTCCTGAAAGGCCAACTGGACGTTGATTGCCGCAAACTCCGCCTGGACGCAGGCGTTGCCGGCCTGCGCGCCCTCGGCCCCAATAATGATGCCCGTCGTCTTGGTGACTGCGCCCATTGCACCGCCTGCAACTGGGACCAAGGCCATGAATCCCCCTGCGATCTTCAGGCCATCGCCGGTCAACGTCGCAACGGAGCCGCACCCGCCCGATGACGCGCGAGGCATCGACCGAGTCTTGCTGTCGCTCGGGAACGCCTCCTCAACGAGTGCATAGTCCACCGGGCCGGCGGGTGCCTGCTGCGTGTAGTCGAAGGGCGTGCTCGTGAAGGCCGGGAATCTGCCCTGCGCCTGCGTCTGCACCCGGTAAGTTCCGCTGTCTACCGCTGACACGACCGGCCTGATACCATTGGAGGCCACGGTGTGCACCTTCGACCAGCCCTGTGCCGACTTGCGCTCGAGGGTCATCGTCCAGTCAGCGCCGCGCATGGAGACAGGCGCCACCGTCGTTTCAAGTCGGCTGCCGCCTCTCATCTTGACGGTGGGTGCTGGCGAGTACCGCTACGCCCCGGACACCGTTGCCCGGAATCCGTTTTGCGCCGGCACGACGACTCGATACGTCCCCTCGCCAACGGGAAGTGCGGCTTCCTCCAGCGTGCCGATCGTTCGGTAAGCACCTGCGGACACCCACTTGGTGCCCTCCTCGCGCTGGAGCGTGAACTTCCAGGCTCCCGGGCCCACCTGTGCCGGACGGACTCGCACGCCCAGCTTCGGCCCCGAGGTGAAGGCAACGGTTGGCACGCGGCTGGCCATCGGCACCTGAGCTGGTGCGCTGACCGCGGCTGTCTTGGGAGCGGCCGACAACAGGTCTGCGGCAGCGGGCCCGCCCCCGTGAACAAGGGGAATCAACACCATCGTGACGCCCACGGCCAGTCCAGTTACGCGCCCATGTCCAGCAAACATCCCAAACTCCGTCTCACTACATAAACACCAATGTGCAGATTCAATATCCGCCTCGGCGAGTCACGACACGCGACCAAAGACCATAGTTTGGACATTAACACAGGGGCGCGAGGCCACCGGCCGGATTCAGCAGCCCGTGCCGCCAGCGCGCTTTGCGGCTACCGTCCTCGTATGGCAACCATCGCGCCCAGCCGTTCGTCCAATGAGGCCCCGTCCGACCTTCCGGTTACCCTCGGCGCACTTCGCGCCACCGGCTACGCCTATCGCACGGTCAAGGATGAAATCCGCGCGAACCTGATAGAGCGCCTCTCAAATGGCGATGACCCGTTCCCGGGCATCGTCGGCTTCGATCAGACGGTGCGCCCGCAGATCGAGCGGGCGCTGCTCGCCGGACACGACATCGTGCTCCTCGGCGAGCGCGGCCAGGGCAAGACCCGCCTCATCCGCACCCTCGTCAACCTCCTCGACGAGTGGTCGCCGGTGGTGGCCGGGTGCGAGATCAATGACGACCCGACGATGCCGGTATGCGCCCGCTGCCGACGCCTTGCCGCCGAGCTCGGCGACGGATTACCCGTCTCGTGGCGTCACCGCAGCGAGCGCTACGGCGAGAAGCTCGCGACCCCCGATACGTCCGTCGGCGATCTCGTCGGCGACGTCGACCCCGTAAAGGTCGCCGAGGGGCGCACGCTCGGCGACCCCGAGACCATCCACTTCGGCCTCGTGCCGCGCACCAACCGCGGCATCTTCGCCGTGAACGAGCTGCCAGATCTCGCCGAACGGATCCAGGTTGCCCTGCTCAACGTGCTCGAGGAGCGCGATATCCAGGTACGCGGCTACACCCTGCGACTGCCGCTCGACCTGCTCATGGTCGCCAGCGCGAACCCGGAGGACTACACCAACCGCGGGCGCATCATCACCCCCCTCAAGGACCGTTTCGGCGCCGAGATCCGCACCCACTACCCACTCGAGGTGTCAGACGAGGTGACGCTGCTGCGTCAAGAGGCCGCAATGCCAGCGGTGGTGCCGCAGCATCTGCTCGAAGTGGTCGCCCGCTTCACCCGCCAGGTGCGCGAATCACCGGCGGTCGACCAGCGCAGCGGCGTCTCGGCCCGGTTTGCCGTGGCGTGCGCCGAGTCACTGTCGGGGGCCGCACTTCGCCGGGCGGCGATTCGCGGCGAGTCCGATCCGGTCGCCCGGATCGGCGATCTGCCCGGCATCGTGCCCACCCTGCGCGGCAAGGTCGAGTTCGACGTGAGCGAGGAGGGTCGCGAGGAGGAGATCCTCCAAACCCTCGCCCGCCGGGCAGCCGCAGAGACCTTCCGGTTCCGGCTCGGCTCGTCCGAAATGAAGGACGTGATGAACGCGCTCGCCGCCTGGTTCGATGAGGGCAATGCGGTTGAGACCGGCGATATCGTCACCGCTGCCGACGTGCTCGCGGGCATCGGCTCGGTCGACGGTCTCGGGCGACTCGTAAGCGCGCTCGAGGGGTCGGCCGGCGAATCGCCCGGTGTCGCGGCCGCCTGCCTGGAGTTCGCGCTCGAGGGCCTGTGGCTCACCCGGCGCATCGACAAGGACGACGCCGACGGCACCATTACTTACGGCATCGCCCCGGTATGAGCAGGTATCGCTACGGGCGATTCCACGGTGGGCCAGACCCCCTCGCCGACCCCCTCGATGTTGGTCAGGCGATCGAGGATCTCAGCGATGAGATCCTCGACGGTCAGCCCGTCGCCGAGGCCCTCTCGCAGTTGATGAGGAAGGGCACGGACGGACGCCGCGGGCTCGACGAGTTGCGCAGCCGCATTCAGCAGCGCAGGCGGCAGTTGCAGAAATCTGGACGCCTCGACGGCCTGCTCACCGACATCGCCGAAATGCTCGATGAGGCCGTCGCGCTTGAACGGTCGGCGCTCTTCCCCGACCCGTCCGACGATGCCCGGTTCCGGGAGGCCCAGCTCGACAGCCTCCCGAGTGAGCCCTCGCGCGCCGTGCCCGAGCTGGCGAACTACGAGTGGCGTTCCCCCGAGGCCCGCGAGATCTACGAGCAGATCAAGGAGCGACTTCGCACCGATGTCATGGACCAGCAGTTCCGACAGATGAGCCAAGCGGTCGGCGATATGGGCTCTCCCGAGGCCCAGCAGGCAATGAAGGAAATGCTGGGGGATCTCAACGCAATGCTCGACAAGCACCGCCAGGGCGGTGATGTCACCAAGGACTTCGACGAGTTCATGGACAAGCACGGCGAGCTGTTCCCCAACCGTCCCGAGACCTTCGAGGAGCTTCTCGACGAACTCGCGCGTCAGGCGGCGGCAATGCAGCGCCTCATGGACTCGCTCACCCCCGAGCAGCGCGCCGAGCTTCAGGACCTCATGTCCTCGGCGCTGGCCGACATGGACCTGCAGTCCGAGATGGCCCGGCTCAATGACAGCCTGCGCGCCCTGCGGCCCGATCTGCCCTGGAACGGGCGCCAGCGCATGAACGGCGGCGACCCGATGGGCCTGCCCGATGCCACGCAGGCCCTCGCCGAGCTCTCCGACCTTGATGCCCTGAGCGAGCAGCTTGGCCAGGACTACCCGGGGGCCTCACTCGACGACATCGATGAGGAGGCGGTCGAGCGTGCGCTCGGACGTCAGGCCGTCGACGACGTCAAGGCGCTGAGGGCCATGCAGCGCGAGCTGGAGCGGCAGGGCTACCTCGTCCGAAAGGGGGATCGCCTCGAGCTCACGCCTAAGGCGGTGCGGCGGCTCGGCAAGGCGGCTCTCAATCGGGTGTTCTCCTCCCTCGAGGCCACGACGCGCGGCAACCACGAGGTGCGGCGCACCGGGGCGGCTGGCGAGCTCACCGGCAGCACCCGCGCCTGGCAGTTTGGAGACGAGGAGGCAATCGACGTCGTACGCACTGTTGGCAATGCGGTGCAGCGGCGGGTGCTGCTCGGCGAGGGGTCGACACGCTTACTCGCTGAGGACTTCGAGGTGCGCGAGACCGAGACCCGAACCCGGGCTGCCGTGGCGCTGCTCGTAGACCAATCGTTCAGCATGGTCATGAATGACACCTGGCGGCCGGCGAAGACCACGGCAATGGCACTCCATGCCCTCGCCTCGTCCGCCTTCCCGCTCGACGCCCTCGAGATCATTGCCTTCGCGAACCTGGCCCGGGTCGTGGCACCGCACGAGTTGCCCGACCTCGAGGCCAGCAGCATCCAGGGCACGAACCTGCAGCACGCCCTCTTGCTCGCCGGGCAGTTCCTCGACCGGCACCGCGATGCCGACCAGATCGTCATGGTCGTGACCGACGGCGAGCCCACGGCCCATCTTGAACGCGACGGCGGCTGGTGGTTCGACTGGCCGCCGTCGCGCGAGACGATTGCCAGCACCGTGGCCGAGGTCGACCGCATGACGGCCCGGCGCATCCCGATCTCGTGGTTCAGGCTTGGCGACGAGCACCGACTCGAGGTGTTCCTCGACGACATGGCGCGCCGCAATCGGGGGCGGGTGTTCGCCGCGACGGGCGACCAACTCGGCGACTATGTGGTGACCGACTACGTGACGTCGCGACGACGCGGCCGCCGCTAGCCGCAGATTCCGTCAGTGGCCTTGATACTGAACGGCTCAAGGCCCGCTATGCCAAACAGGCTCATCGCCTGGTCGAAGTCGATGAGTAGGTCAATGTCGGGTTCCTTGTTATCCCGCAGGTTCCAAACGGTCAGGGGTGGAGGGCGAAGTTTTGGACAGACGCACCCTGAATCCCGACGAGATCCCCGTTCGAGCACAACTCATCGGGATTCGGGGTGCATCTGCCTCAGGTGAGACCTAGGAGGATCAGGAGGGCGAGGAAAATCAGCGTTTCCCTAACAGTGCCAGCGGCCTCCGCGCCAGTGCGCAGCGCCGCTACCTGTACCCCGCCAGTTGTAGATCGTGCTAAACGCGGCGTCCTGCCAGTACCTCGGCCACTCACTCAGTGGCGTGTCTCGCAGTTTCGCGAGCACACGGACGGCTGCTTGGTCTCCAAGAATGACCCGATGCTCGCGCGACATCATCCACGTTGCGCCCCGGGCCAACGCCGGGGACATCTGGTAGGCGCCGTAGTAGCCATTGCGCGAGACGACGTCGTACTGGCCCTCGCTCTCACGTTCAGCGATGCACCGGCGCTTGGTTTCGATGGATGCCTGAAAGAAGCGGCCTTGGTACATGCTCGGCTCGACACCGCGCATGTCGCGGGTCTGCGCTGAGTAGGTCGTCAATCGGAGCATCTGCTGGGCAGCGGTCATGACTTCACTCGCCGCCGCGAGGGTTGTTGACGCTGACGCTTCGGCCTGCGCCCCAACGGCCCCCGGCGCGTTGGCTGCCAGGGCCGGCGAAACTGAAAGCACGAGGCTTCCGGGTATCACGATGATCATTGCAATGCGACGGACAATTGCTGAGCGGAACATCTCACCTCTATTGCCGGCATCAGGCGAGCGATCACCCGATGCGTGGTCGCGACACGGGTCGATGCCTGGTGGAGACCTCTGTCTGTCTCTCCCGACTCACCAGCACGATCGCCGGCCGGAGCGGTTCGCACGCCCTCGACAGTGTTGGCAATCCTGCTCTCAACTGCTGCGCCAGTGGAGGTGTCACGTTTCCTGCCCAGCGCCGCTGAACAGGCTTCGTACGTCGTCGAGGTTAGGCAGACTTTGCTCGCCAAGCGAATCTTGCCCAGCCACATTTGGACGCGAAATGACCGAAATACGCTGTTTGGGTATGTCGTAGGTCACATCCCAAGCAGGGATTCGTGGGTTGTTCGTGTGACATGGATCATGGACATGACAACCCTTTTCAACGCCTACGCTCGGGCCATGACGGTCACTGCATTTCGAACTTGCCCGCTCTGTGAAGCGACGTGCGGCCTAGAAATCACCCTCGATGAAGCGACCGTCACTCGCGTCCGCGGAGATGACGCGGACGTCTTCTCGAAGGGGTACGTATGTCCCAAGGGCATCGCCCTCGGTGAATTCCATAACGACCCCTCACGGCTGCGGTACCCGCTCATCCGGGGGGCTGACGGTGTCCACCGCCGGGCCACCTGGCCGCAGGCATGGGCCGAGATCGACCGCCTGCTGCGCCCAGTGCGGGAGGCGCACGGAAACAGCGCCATCGGCCTTTTCCTCGGCAATCCGCATGTGCACAACTCATCAACCACGCTGTACGCGCCAGCCCTCATTCGTGCGCTCGGCACCTGAAACGTCTTCACCGCGAGCACCGTCGACCAGATGCCCACACAGGTTGCCGCCGGCCTCATGTTCGGAACCGGTCTGTCGATTCCGATCCCGGACATCGACCGCACCGACTTCATGCTCATCCTTGGCGCCAACCCGATGGTCTCGAACGGGTCGCTGTGGACCGCCCCTGATATCCCCGGACGATTTCGCGCCCTCAAGGCACGTGGAGGGCGACTCGTTGTCGTCGATCCGATTCGGACCCGAACCGCCGAGGTGGCAGATGAGCACGTACGCATCCGGCCAGGCACTGACGCGTTCCTCGTTGCGGCGATGGCTCGCACGATCCTCACCGAGGGCCGCGCGCGACCTCAATCGTCGGAGCAGCACCTAGCTGAGGGGTCCCTCGAGGAGTTCGCCAAGGCTGTCGAGCCCTTCACACCTGACGCCGTGGCGCGCCTCACCGGCATTCCGGCCGAGACGATCATTCGACTCGCCCGCGAGATGTCTGTCGCACCAACCGCTGCGATCTACGGCCGCATGGGCACAACCACGGCGGGGGTCGCCGTTGCCAGCCGGGCACCCCAGTCCTTCGGCACCGCAACGTCATGGCTCATCAATGCCGTGAACATCCTCACCGGGAATCTCGACCGCGAAGGCGGGATCATGTGGCCGCTGCCCGCCGCCGGTGGACCATCGACCTCCGGCAAGTCTGGGGTGGGCCACGGAATTCGAATCCCGGGAGCCGAGCGCACGCGGGTGCGGGGGCTCGCGAGCGTCCTCGGCGAATTCCCGTCAGCAGCACTAGCGGAAGAAATCGACACGCACTCGCTGGACGGAACACGATTGCGCGGACTCATCACGATCGCCGGCAACCCCGTCCTCTCCACTCCCGATGGAGGACGCCTCGATGCCGCCCTCGCCACCCTCGATGTCATGGTGAGCATCGACGCCTACCTGACCGAGACCACCCGCCACGCCCACGTCGTCCTACCAGCACCATCGTCGCTCGCCCGCGGTCACTACGACATTGCCTTCACGAATCTCGCCGTGCGCAACATCGCCCATTGGAGCCCGCCGTCTGTTCCCCTCCGGCATGACGATCACGCCGACGAGATGGACGAGGCCGAGATCCTCCTGCGCTTTGCCAGCTTGGCGGCCGGGGGGGTCAGCTCCCACGAAACGATGGATGACTTCGTTGCGCTTGACGTCGCGACCCGTGCATCGAAGTCGGAGGCCTCACGCGCCTACGGCCGCTCTCCTGCCGAGCTCCTCGTAGCTGTCACGCCACGGCGGAGCGTCGAACGACTCCTCGACCTCATGATCAGGTCCGGTCCCTACGGAGATGGATTCGGCACTGAGCCCGGCGGGCTCACGCTCGCCGCGCTCGAGTCTGCCCCGCACGGGATCGACCTCGGGCCGCTCAAGCCGCGACTCCCCGAAGTACTGCGGACTCCGAGCGGGGCAATCGAACTAGCCCCACCGCAACTCATCGCCGAAGCAGCGCGCATGGGGGAGGTGATGCAGCAGGTAGGTACCGAATCCGATGACCGGTTGCTCCTTGTCGGTCGAAGGTCGCTGCGGAGCAACAACTCCTGGATGCACAACATCCCGCTGCTCGCTAAGGGGGCAAATCACTGCACGCTGTGGCTCAATCCAGATGACGCAGCCAAACTGGGACTCGACGATGGAGGCGAGGCGACCGTGACGAGCGAGGTTGCCAGCGTCGTCGCGATCGTCGAGATCACCGACGTCGTACCGCCCGGAGTCGCGAGTCTGCCCCACGGCTGGGGCCACCTCACGCCGGGGACTTGGGGGCCGACCGCTTTGGAGCAGCCAGGGGTCAACGCGAATCTCCTGACTCCGGCGGGAGGTCTCGATGAACTTGCCGGCACTGCCGTGCTCAACGGCGTACCGGTCAGGGTGGTAGCGACATGATGGTTTCCAATTGGTCAGTACTGGTAGGAGTCACGCCGATGATCAATGTCTAGGACAACGATGCGGTGGTTTGGCTCATCGATGCGGTAGCGAACGCGGTACTCGCCGCGCCTGGCACGCCAGAGTCCGTCACATGGGTCCCTGAGCGGCGGGCGCCCGGTGCCAAGACTATGGCGTACATCTCGCTGCCCGGCGCATCAGCGTTCACCCGCTTGGCGCATTCGTCGTTCGGCCACGAGTTTGGCCATTTCCTCAACCGTGGTCAGGTCATCGGCCGAGCCGTGACCTCGGAGAGTGACACCGTCGCAATAGACCAGAACTGTTGTCTGCGAAGGGGCACGAAACTGGACAATTACGGGGCCGGCGGTAGTCTTGTGCCCATGAAATCTAGCGGCGCTTTTCGCCTCATTCCTATCACCGCACTGTTCCTTGCAAGTGGCATCGCTTACGCACCGGTTGCATCTGCCGCCCCATCTCCGATCATTATCGCGGTCGAGGCCCCCCTCACCGGCTCGCAGTCGGGCAACGGCATCGACATGTACCGCGGCGTGAAGCTCGCAGTCGACCAGGTGAACGCCAAGGGCGGCGTGCTCGGTCGTCAGGTGAAGATCGTCAAGGCCGACGATCAGGCGAATCCGGACCTTGCGCTTTCCGTCGCGCAGAAGGTCAAGGCCGCGGGCGCCGTGGCCGTTGTCGGTCCCTATAACTCCTCAGTCGGCCTCGTCAATCTTCCGTTCTACGTGTCGAACAAGATCGTGCCCGTCCATCTCACGTCCACCGACGCCACCACCGGCCAGGGCGTCACTGTCCAGCCAAAGAACAGCCAGATCTCGCCCATTGAGGTTAACTTCCTGCAGAACGGATACGGCTACTCCGGTTGCCCGAAGGTCGTCATGCTCGTGGACCCATCGGCTTACACGGCGGGAATGGCGGAGCGAATCGGCAAGGCGATGATCTGCGGTGACGGAGCCCCCGTCGCCAGCATCCCGGTAACCCCCGGTCAGTCCGACTACACCGCCACGGTGGCCTCCGCCTTGGCCCTCTCCCCGAACATCCTCTACGTGAGCACCTATTACCCCGAGGGCAGCAAAATCGCGACCGCGATCGCGGCCTCAAAGACCACGGCCCACTGCTTCATGGGTCTGGCCAATGTCGATCCCGCGTTCGTGACTGGCGCTGGCATCCCGGCATCGCAGAACTGCCGCTTCAGCGGGGTGCCCGAGGCCGCCCAGATGCCCGATGCATCGGCCTATGTCACCGCCTACAAGAAGGCGTTCAAGGCCCAGCCCGGTGTGTGGGGATCCTTCACCTACGACTCCGCGAACGTCCTCTTCGCGGCGATGACCAAGGCGAACTCCACCGACTACTCGGCAGTGATGAAGAAACTGCTCAGCACCAAGGGTTACGCGGGACAGACCGGCACCATCACCATCGGTCCGAAGACCGGAAACCGCACGAAGGTTCCGGTCTACATCCTGAAGGTGGATAAGAAGGGCGCCTACGTCATCGACACCGACGCTTCATAGGTCACGAACACCAATAACGAGAACGACGTGACGATGCACGTCACCCGCCTGTCGGTGACGCCGATCAAGGGACTGGCACTCAGCCACCCCCCTTCGATCGACGTCACCGACACCGGAGCGGTTGGCGACCGAGCCTTCTACCTCGTCGACGCCGACGACCGACTCGTGTCGATCGCGAAAACGGGAGCCCTCGTCGGCCTCTCGGCGCAGTGGGATGCAGACCATCAGGTCTTATCAATCAGTGACTCAAGCGGCATGGTCCACGCCGGCAGCATCACTGTCGGTGCCCCGCACCACGCGAACTTCTTCGAATTCAGGCAGGCGCAGGGGCGACTGGTCGAGGGTGCGTGGGGGCAGCTGTTCTCTGACATCGCGGGTCAGTCCCTTCGACTCGTCAAAGCTGACGAGTCGAACGGCGGGCGCGACGTCGAACCGCTCACACTCCTCGGTGACGCCTCCACCGCCGAACTCGCCCAACGCTCCGGGCTCGACCAGGTCGACAGCCGGCGCTTTCGGATGCTTATCGAGTTCGACGGAGCAACTCCGCACGAGGAGGACACGTGGAATGGCCGCGTCATCACCGTCGGAGAAGCGGTCATTGCGGGCGGCGGTCCGGTGCAGCGTTGCGCAGGCACGACCCGTGATCCCTCATCAGGCGAGATCGACCTGCGCACCCTCACCCTCATTGGGGGTTATCGGGGCCGGCAGGAATCCATCTTTGGCCTTGGGTTCAACTTCGGGGTGTACGCGACCACGCTCACTCCGGGCCGCGTGAGCGTCGGCGACCTGCTCCAGATTGCCAGCGCTTAGCCCGCTCACGGACTACGACGCATGTAAAGTAAGAAGAAATACTCTTCTATTCAGGTACGTATCACTTCCGCCATGATCTGCGAAAGGTCCAACGTGAAGCGCATCCTCCCAATCATCTCGGCGATTGCTGTCGTCGCTGCCTCGCTCATCTCAGCGGCACCTGCTGATGCTGCCACCCTCACGGTCACCCTGAGCGCCCGCAACGGCACGGTCGGGGTGTCCCAGACCATCTCGGCGACAGTCAAGGATTCCGGGCAGGACATTGGCGGGGGTGTCGGCACCGTGACCTTCACTGCCAATGGCGCCCAGATCGGCACGGATACCGTCGGTGGTCAGCGCGGCACGACGGCGACGATCAACTGGACCCCGCAGTCGGCCTCACCCTCAACGAATATCACCGCGACCTTCGACGATGGCACGAGCGACACCACCTCCGTCTCCATCGCATCGGTAAGCACCTCTGCTTCGATTACGACCCCCGGGTCGGCCGGCACATCAACACAGGTCACCCTCGCCGCGCAGGTGCGAGCAAAGGTCGGCGCCTACAATCCAACCGGCTCGGTGACCTTCTATACATCGAACGGCAGCGCAATCAGCTCAGGGAACCTCGACGGCAGCGGCCGCACCTCAATTGCGTACACCACTCCGGCGGCCGCAGGAACGGTCTACCTCTACGTCGTCTACAACGGCGACTCCAACGCCACGGCGTCGGGCAAGAGCGGGTCTGACTCCATCAAGGTCTCCGCCGCTGCGAGCTCACTGTCCCTCGTGGCCCCCCAGTCCAACTTCGTCGGCTCGCCCGCGCAGTTGACTGCCAAGGTGAACCCGCCGAACGGCACCGGCTCGGTCGCCTTCTCCGCCAACGGCTCAGCCCTCGGATCGGCCAACGTCGCGAACGGCGTCGCAACCATCAACTGGGTCCCGGCATCGACTGGCAACTACACCCTCAAGGCCGTCTACAGCGGGGGCGGCGGGGTCGCTGGTGCCACGGCCACAAATGGGGTTACGGTCACTCAGCCGCTCAAGGCGGATGTCATCACCCTGAACCCGGCAGGTGCCGCTGGTCCGTGGCCCGTCGGTTCCACCCAGGGGCTTGCCAATGGAGCAAGCGTTCAGTTTGGCGTCTCAAGTGCGTCCGGCCTGCCCGTGACCCTCTCGGTCGTCGGTCCGTGCAGCATGAGTGGCAACACCCTGAACGTGAACGGCGTCGGTGGGCCCTGCACCCTCACAGCCTCCACCCCAGGCGGTAACGGCTACGCCCCCACCAATCAGACCTACCAGATCGTCACAGGAGTGGGCACCCAGAGCGCCTCCGTGAATCCTGCGGCGTCGGGCATCTACCGGGTCGGTGCGAAGTTGCTGCTCGCTCCAGTCACGGCGAAGACCAATCTCGGACAATCGATCAGCTGGTCGGTGACCTCGGGTGGCAAGTCCTGCAAGATCAAGCGGGCCGGTGGAAACGTCAAGGTGAATCTCGTGAAGAAGGGTTCATGCCAGGTCACCGGTTCAGCGCCCTCAGTGCCGGGGCAGTGGGCCGCATTCACCACCGGCAGGACCTATACCGTCCGCTAGTGCGGGCCGCACAGCCCCAAACATGCGCGTTACTGTCGCGAAACATCGCTAGACCGGTGGTTTCACCACAGTAACGCGCATGTTCGCGTTGCAGGGGTGAGTGCGGCCACTGCTCCCTTGGTCGCGCTGTGGAGGGCACGTGACGGCACACTGACGAACGCGACGGCCGACGCGCCATCGAACTCACCCATATTCGTTCCCCTGTCTCAGATTCGTGGATCGACGAGAGTCTTCGGGCCGAACCCAGCACCGGCCGGACGCTCCCCGGCCAGCACCGCGGCCACACCATCAAGGCCCACGGTTGCCGAGACCAGCGGTCGGGGATCCACCGCGCCCGAAGCAAAGCGCTCGATTGTCCCCGCCATTCCCGGTGAGGCGCTGAGCACGCCCACCGCCGTGACGTCCTTGAGTGCCAACCGCCGGGAGTCAACGAAACTCGGACTCCCGGCTAACCCGACGAACACCACTCGCTTGCCCGGCTCGACGAGGTCGACGGCGACGGACGGCAGCGCCGCCGCATTGGATGCGTCAATTACGGCGTCGAAGGGCAGGTCAGGAAGCGAATCCTGCGTCCAACTGCTCGCAAACCCGAGGCCACGAGCGAAATCGAGCGACCGCGGCGAGCGACCCATGAGATGCACTTCTGCTCCATCAGCACGGGCAAACATCGCGCAGAGAAGCCCGATCGTGCCGGGACCGAGGATGAGCACGCGATCACCCGGGCCGACCAGCGCACCCTCGACGGAACGAAGGGCGTTACCCGCCGGCTCGATGATCGCACCCGCATCGTCGTCGATGGAGTCAGGGAGAGCGTGCAACGCGAAGGCTGGCACAGCCAACTGCTCGGCAAGTGCACCTGGCTGGCCGCCGCGCACCCCAATCTCAGTGCGGGCATCACACACGTGCTGTCGTCCGCTGAGGCACCGCGGGCACGTTTGGCAGCCGAGCATCGTGTCGCCGGTCACCCTACGGCCGAGCCAGGCCGCATCAACCCCCGCGCCAACCGCCGACACCGTTCCCATCCATTCGTGTCCAAGTCGCATCGGGAACTGCGCATGGCCATCGTGGAGGTATTGCATATCACCGGTGAAGAACTCGACATCGGTGCCGCAGACGCCGGCCCGCTGGACATCGACCACGACCTCGCCAGGCCCGGCATCGGGCGCTTCCACCTCGTAGACCGCGGCCTCACCGGGCCCGGTCACGACGAAGGCGCGCATTGTCGCGGTCATCGAGGAGCAAGAACAATCTGGCGCTGGGAGCCGAGTCCGTCGATCCCGAGTTCCATGACATCGCCAGGCTGCAGGAACACCGGCGGCTTGAAGCCGACGCCCACGCCGGGAGGAGTTCCTGTGTTGATGAGGTCGCCCGGCTCGAGGACAAGGAACTGGCTGAGGTACTGCACGATGAAGTAGGCGTCGAAGACCATCGTGGCGGTCGATCCCGTCTGGCGGCGCACTCCGCTCACGTCGAGCCACATGCCAAGGCTGTTCACATCGGCAATCTCGTCAGGGGTGACGAGCCACGGGCCGGCCGGGTTGAATGTCTCGGCCGACTTGCCCTTGGACCACTGACCGCTTCGCTCCATTTGGAATGCGCGCTCACTTACGTCATTGACGACAACGAACCCAGCGATCGCATCGCGGGCCTCTTCGGCCGAGTCAAGATAGCTGGCCCGCTTGCCAATGACGATGCCGAGCTCAACCTCCCAGTCGGTCTTGGTTGAACCCCGCGGGATTCGCACATCGTCATTCGGGCCAATGAGGGTGTTCGGCGACTTGGTGAACAGGATCGGCTCGTCGGGGACGGTCTGCCCAGTCTCGGCCGCGTGGTCGCTGTAGTTCAGCCCGATACACAGGATCTGATGCGGCCTCGCGAAGGGTGCGCCGATCCGCTCGCCGGCGAAGCGTGAAACCTGCCCGGCAGCGGCGCGCTGCTCGACGCCTGGCCTGATGCGGTCGATGCCACCGCTACCGAAGAAGGCCTCATCGAAGTCGGAGGCGATATCGGACACATCGACATAGGTCTCATCATCGATGCGAACGATCGGCTTCTCGTTACCAACATTTCCAATGCGCATGAGGTACACAGTGACTCCTTCGTTAGGTAATCGAACCGGAACGGACGTTGAGTTTCAATCGGACGAGACAGGGACCCACGGTGAGACCTCGGCGCTCTGGACATCCACCCGTGCCGTGAAGATGCGTCCAGAGTCCGGGTAGTCAATCAACTCCTCGGGAGTGAGCCCTCGGCTCGCCGTTGTGATGACAAGGATGTCACGGCCCGATCCGGCAAAGGCGACACTCGTCGTTTGGAGCGCTGCGACCCGAACGACTGCAACGAGGTTGCCCTCAGGGCTGTAGCGCCGCACCTCGCCACGACCGTAGACGGCGATCCACAGGTGGTCCTCGGCATCGCTGCACATGCCATCGGGATAGCCGTCTTCGATCCGGACGAACGTCGAGCGCTCGCCTACTGCACCGGTTGCGGAGTCGTAGTCACGCACCCAGACGACGTGGCGAAAGGAATCGATGCTGTAGCAACGCGAGCCGTCGCACGACCAGGCGAGACCGTTCGACAGGCCGAGGCCAGTGTCGATCGTGGTGACTGACCCGTCATGCTCGACCCGTTTCAGCCACTCATCCCCCGTTGGCTCTGCGGTCGGGCAGGACCCGATGACGAATCGTCCGGAAGGGTCCGTCTTGCCGTCATTAAGCCGACGGTGCTCATTGTCGGCGATGAGGAGCAGTGCCCTCGATCGGTTACCTTCCGCGTCGACCTCGACGAGTTCGCGTGAGGCCGCCACCAGTAGCTGTCCATCAGCTCCGACGGCCACCGCTCCTACCGTGCCGGCGAATTCGAGCCGGTCCTCGACGATCACCCGATCCCCGTCGAGGCGTCCGATGAGCACCGCACCGGCATCAATATCGATCCAGAGGAGTCGCTCGCTGGCACCGTCCCAAATCGGGCCCTCGCCAAGCAGGAACCGCTCCGCGCTCGCGGGCACCGCCTCGTACGTCTTCATCGACGGCTGGCATCAGCCGGTGGCGTATGGTCCATATCGATTCGAATGCTAGATGACCACTCGGGAAAGGGGGACGCGATGGCTCAGGATCTTCGTAGTGCCCAGTGGTACGGGGGCGACGACCGCAATGCATACATCCACCGTGCGTGGATGCGCCGAGGCCTGCCCGCTCATGCGTTCTCGGGTAGGCCTCACATCGCGATCGCGAACACCGCGTCCGACCTGACTCCGTGCAACTCGCATTTGAACGAGGTCGCTGCAGCAGTGCGTGATGGGATCTTCGAGGCGGGAGGCATCCCACTCAATCTGCCCGTGGTGTCGCTCGGTGAAACACAGGTCCGCCCGACCGCAATGCTCTGGCGAAACATGGCCGCTATGGCGACCGAGGAGATGCTGCGCGCCAACCCGATCGATGCCGTGGTACTCCTAGGCGGTTGCGACAAGACGATCCCCTCGCTGCTCATGGCGGCCGCCTCTGTTGACCTGCCAGCGATCGTCGTGCCCGGCGGCCCGATGCTCACCGGCACCTTCCGCGGCACCGCACTGGGCTGCGGTACCGATGTGTGGCGACTCAGCGAGGAGGTCCGCGGCCGCCAGCTTTCGCAGGACGACTTCAACCGGTCCGAGTCATCAATGATCCGTAGCCGCGGGCACTGCAACACGATGGGCACCGCATCGACGATGGGCCTGCTCGCGGAGGCACTTGGCACCGTGATCCCTGGGCTCGCCGGCACACCCGCCCCCGATAGCCGACTCCTCGAGGGTGCGCATGCCACCGGCAAGCTCGTCGTCGACCTCATCGAGGCGGATCGCCGCCCTAGCACCATCCTGACAAAGGGCTCATTTCACAACGCAATCGTGACGCTCGCCGCGATCGGCGGTTCGACGAACGCTGTCGTTCACCTCCTCGCGATTGCCGGACGTCTCCGCGTTGATCTCACCTTGGACGACTTTGACGTGATCGGCGCTGGTGTGCCGCTGCTCGTCAACCTCCAGCCGGCCGGCTCGTACCTCATGGACGACCTCTACCGGGCAGGCGGGCTTCGGGCCGTCCTCGGACAGGTCGTCGACCTGCTCGACGGGGCAGCCATCACCGTCACCGGCAAGCCGCTCGTCGACTATCTGCACGACGCTCCGATCTGGGACCCGGATGTCATCCGCCTGCGCACCGAGCCGCTCATCCCCGACGCCGGCATCGCGATACTTCGCGGCAACCTGGCCCCGGGCGGCGCGATCATCAAGCCGGCTGCGGCTTCGCCCCAACTGCTCCAGCACCGTGGCAAGGCCGTCGTGTTCGACACTATCGAGGACCTCCACGCGCGGATCGACGATCCCGATCTCGACGTCGATGCCGATTCGGTGCTCGTGCTGCGTGGCTGCGGACCTCGCGGGTACCCCGGCATGCCGGAGGTTGCCAACATGCCGCTGCCTCGCAAGCTGCTCGAGCAGGGGGTGCGCGACATGGTGCGGGTCTGCGATGGCCGCATGAGCGGCACCGCCTACGGCACGGTCGTGCTCCACGTGACGCCCGAGGCAGCAGTCGGCGGGCCACTGGCCCTCGTCCAGGATGGCGACTTCATCGTGCTCGACGTTGCCGCGAGGAAGCTCGAACTCGATGTGCCCGATGACGTCCTCGCCCAGCGCCAGCCAAGCACCGCGATGCTCGACGGTCTCGCAAACCCCACCCGGGGCTGGGAGCGGCTCTACGTCGACCACGTGCAGCAGGCCGACACCGGTGCCGATCTCGACTTCCTGGTCGGGGGCAGCGGCTCAGCCGTGAGCCGAGAGTCGCACTGACTCTTCGCTCAAGGCTGCAAGTCAATTCTTCAACTTCGGGACCGCTCCGCCCTACTTGCGCATCCGCCCAAGAGGCAGTCACCGTCGTGTGAGCGTTTGGAGTCAGGCGAGCTTCGGCCCGTATGTGAGGCAGGCACCCACCGCAGTGGCCAGGATGAACACGCCGATGAGCACGATGGCGAGCGCCTTCGCGTGACGCGAATGCCTGCCGGGCATCGCCGGGGGCAGGTAGAAGGGCGGCATCGTCACCGGCCCGCGCAACTCGACCCAGTGAGGGTCGAGTTCGGCATCGGGCCCGGCGCTGGGCACTCGCGAGAAATCCTCAGAAGGGTCATGCTGCATGAGTCCGAGTCTGGGCGTCCGACGCCTCAAGGGCAACCCCGGCAAACCGAGACGTCCAGCGTGAACGATCGACCCCGATAGCCTCGCGCTGTGAAACACTGGGTCGCGCTCGCAGCACCGGTCGTGTTCGTGCTGCTGTGGAGCACCGGTTTCGTCGGCGCCCGGTACGGACTCCCCTACGCACCGCCTTTCACCCTGCTCGCCGTGCGAATGGTGATAGCGGCTGCCGCACTCGCGGTCATGGCATCAATCGTTCGATCCACTTGGCCGCGGCGCACCGACGCGTATCGTCAATCCGCCGTCATCGGTGTCCTTCTTCATGCCGGCTACCTCGGCGGGGTCTTCTACGCGATCAGCGTCGGGCTGCCGGTGAGTGTCACGGCTCTCGTCGTGTGCCTGCAGCCGGTCGTAGTCGCCGTCCTCGCCGGACCTACTCTGAATGAGCGGCTCATCCCTCGGCAGTGGCTCGGCATTGCCCTCGGTCTTGTCGGCGCATTGCTTGTCATCACTCCTGGGCTGCTCAAGCAAGGTAGTCCCGGGGCATACCCACCAGCCGCCGTCATCGCGGTGCTCATTGCGTTGTGCTCTGCCGCCGCCGCGACCCTGCTCCAGAAGAGGCATGGCGCCGGAATCGCGATGCTGCCCGGCACCGCTGTGCAGTATACCGCCGCGGCGGTCGTGCTCGGGGCACTCGCATTGGCGACCGAGGACATCACCATCGACTGGACCCCGGCCTTCATCGGGGCGATGGCGTGGCTCATCGTGGCCCTATCGATCGGGGCCGTCCTCATCATGTTCTGGCTGCTGCGCGTCGGCACCGCAACCGGCGTCTCGAGCCTGTACTACCTCGTGCCGCCCGTCACACTGTTCGAGGCGTACCTGCTCTTCGGAGAGCGCCTTTCGGCTCTGGCCCTCGCGGGATTCGGGCTCGCAACGATCGGCGTCGCACTTGTCCGCCAGAAGACCTCGGCGCGCAACGCCACCTCGGATGACGAGGCCATCGCGACCGACACCACCGCCTGACTCGGCCAGATGATCGACCGATGATCACGTGACCCCCGTTCAGCCTTCAACCCCCGACGGAGTCGTCGCAGCGATCGCCAACCTCATCCAGTCGTCGCACGGCCGAGTTCGCGTGGCGATCGATGGTGCTCCCGCCTCGGAGCCCGAAAGACTCGGCGCCGAGGTCGTCAAGGCACTCGCTCCTCGACGTGGAGTGCTCATTCGAGCAGATAACTTTTGGCGCCAAGCCAGCCTTCGATTCGAGGACGGACGCCACGACGCCGACGCGTGGCTCGATCACTGGCTCGACGATGGGGCGGTGCGCCGCGAGGTGCTCGACCCAGCCCTGCTGACGGGCCGGGTGTTACCGGCGCTCCGCGACCGCGGCACCGACCGTTCACTGCGCCAGCCGCACATCGACCTGCCACCCGATGGGGTAGTCGTCGTGGCCGGCTCAGTGCTGCTCGGCCGCGGTCTGCCGTTCGACCTTGCGGTCCACGTCCATCTCTCCGCTGCCGCACTCACGAGGCGGACCCCCGAGACCGACTCGTGGACCCTCCCCGCCCTCAATCGCTACCAGAGCGAACGCAATCCAACAAGGCTCGCCGATCTCGTCATTCGTGCCGACGATCCGTTGCGCCCAGCCCTCGTCGCGCGCCCACCCCAAACCTGCACGTTACTGTCGTGAAACCTAACAATTTCGGCGATTTCGCGACATTAACGTGCATGCTGGCTGGAAACCCGCACACCATCGGCAACCTGAATCGACAAATGCACATCTGTGCCAGCAACGCACGAGATCACGTGCCCGCCGGCGGTTCGGTCAGCCGTGATCCCATGCAGGTGCAGGCCCGGGGCTCCGGTTCCTGCGAGATCAGGGCCCGTTCGGAATCCCACGAGCACGGCGCGCCTTGAGCCAAGGTTGAACAGGGTCTGGGTTGCCACGACACTCGCAAGGGTCGGGTAGGGCTCCGTCTGGGCGGGCACGCTCCGGGTGACGAGGTTCGTGAACGTCCCCCTCACCCGAACCGCGACCATTCCCTCCGTGCTCCCCGCCAGTTCGTCAACGAGGGCGGGCAGCCCCGAGCAGAGGGTTCCCGGCGGCACAGGTGCGGATCGATCGGGATCGAAGCGAACAGTCTGGAGGAAGGGCGTGGTGGCGGCAGGTGATGCGACCGCGGGAACTCCATCGGTGCCGACCCGGTACACAATGCCTCCGATCATCACGAGTTCACCGTCGAGGTGATCGAATGTTCCGAGGCCCAGTGTCATACCGGCAGTCGCGGGACCGACAGGAGCAAGGCCGTCATAGTCAGGCTTCACCAGGTAGTCGTAGGTTCCCACCTGCGAGACCCACCCATCACCGGTCGCAGCCCCCGCGGAGGGCGCCATTGGTAGCAGCACCGATAAAAGAATCACACCTACCGTTGCAGCTCGAGTCAAGTTGCTCATGGAGCCACCATTGCATTCACTGAAGGTGCCGCCGGATCCGGGGGGCGCGGAAGCCTCAGCGTCTACGCTGGCGCCGATTAGGGCATAGTTGTGATGTGAACCAGTTAATGCAGATTGCTCGCGTCATGGGCCTCGCGGCCGCACTCACGCTCGCTGCCTGTGGGACCAGCGCGAACGTTGCCCAGGGACCATCCCCGTCCCCCGTATTGGCAGCGCCATCAGCTGGCTCGCCTGAGCCAGCGCAGTCGATGAGCGGAGCTGAGGTGGTCGGTCACATCCATAACCTTGCCTACGACGGACTCCAGCTCCTGATGGGCACCCATGAGGGTCTGTGGGGACAAGTTCCCGGTTCACCGCCCTTTCAGGTGTCCGTCCAGCCATTTGACGTCATGGGCCTCACCATCACCGGCGACCTCTGGTTGGCCTCGGGACACCCCGGCATAGGGATGGATGCACCCGCCGACCTCGGACTCCTGCAGTCCACCGACCAAGGCCGTACCTGGACCGAGCTTTCACTCGGTGGGGAGATCGACTTCCACCGCCTCGCGGCATCACGCGCGGTCGTCGTCGGCCTGAATGCGCACGACGGGCGACTCCTGCGTTCGGACGACGGCGGCACCACTTGGACCGACCTCGGAGTTCCCGGTCTTTACGACCTCGCCGTCAATCCCTCCGACGCGGCCATCATTGTCGGCACGACCGAAAGCGGACCCGTCCGAAGTATCGACGCCGGTGCCAGCTTCCAGCCACTGGCATCCGCGCCACTGCTCGCCCTCCTCGCATGGAGCGGCGACGCCCTATACGGCGCAGCGCTAGACGGTCGAATCTTTGCGTCAACCGACAATGGCGTCACCTGGAAGCCAATGGGGTCCGTGGCGTCGCAGCCCACATCACTCGCAGCCACCGGAACCACCGTTGCCGCTCTCGTAGGCGACACCGTTCTTGAATCACTCGACGGCGGCGAGTCCTTCACCCTGAGGCTCACGGACTTAGGCGCCCATTAGGCTCACAAGTCCAGCAGTGGCTCTCGGTGCGCAAAACCAATTGGCGCCGCGGGATCAGATCGATAAGAGGGGCCCCGCTCGTCACATGAGTGCGTCAGACGAGGTTCGTAAGGCAACGGATTATCTGGCCCACGGCCACCCGCGCCGGGCACTCAGCGCGGCCTGGCGAGCAGTCGACACCTCCCTGCGTGAAGGTGACGCGGAGGCACTTCGCGCCGTCATCGCCATCTGTGAAGAACTCCATGAGCATCCCAACAAGCGCGTCGCGAGTGATGCTCGTCAACTCTCGTCGTATTGCCAACACGCGCTCGACGGAGCCGGGGGCGGAGTCCAGTCCCACGCCATCATCGCGCGCATCTCACGAATGAGACAGCCCAAGCGGGTCTGCCCTGACTGCGCCGAGCGGGTACTGCAACGAGCTCGCGTGTGTAAATTCTGCGGCTTCCGGTTCGAGAGCCTCGACGACCAATCCGAGTGAACCTCAGGTTGACAATCTCCGTCTCGAAGAGGACGTCTTCGCGGGCGAGGCAGCCAGGCGAGGTGTGCGAGCGATAGCGTGGATTCATGACGTACGGCGGAAGCCAGGCGCGTGACTAGCCCCGCAAACCTGCCCGGTCATGGGGTGTCACTGCGCGAGGCAACCCGCGTCTGGGCCTACGTCGGCATCAATAGCTTTGGCGGGCCAGCCGGGCACATCTCGGTGATGCACCGCGAGTTTGTCGAGCGACGCGGCTGGATCAGTGAGCATCGCTTCCTCAACGCGCTGAACTACTGCATGATCCTGCCCGGACCCGAGGCCCAACAGCTCGCCACCTACATCGGCTGGCTCATGTACGGCACTCGTGGCGGAGTCATCGCCGGGAGCCTGTTCGTCATCCCCGGGTTTATCGCGATGCTCATCCTCGCCGCCGCCTACGCCCTCTTCGGAGACGTCACCTGGGTCGAGGGGCTCCTGTTCGGGCTGCAGGCAGCCGTCGTCGCCATCGTTATCGAGGCTGTCATCCGCATCGGCAAGCGCACCCTGCGGAGTCGAGCGCTTCAAGTGACCGCCGCCGTGGCGTTCATTGCCATCGCGTTTGGCCGGGTCCCCTTCCCCTACATCGTTGTCGCTGCGGCACTCGCCGGTTGGCTCATCGGCCGCCAGAAGCCCACATGGTTCCCGCTCGGGAGCCATGGTGGAGGTGGTTCGACCGACGGGCGGACGGCGCTCCTCTCAGATGAAGAGGCCATCACCCCCGACGCCACCCGCTCAGCCATGCGGGCTGCCCTTGTTTGCGCCGCTATGTGGCTGCTGCCGGTCGCCGCCATCGTTATCGTCCTGGGCGCCGAAAACGTCTTCGCTCAGGAGGCGATCCTGTTCTCCAAGAGCGCCCTCGTCACCTTCGGAGGTGCCTACGCCGTCCTTGGGTACATCACCCAGGAAGCGGTCAACCGCTACGGGTGGATCACCCCTGCGGACATGATTACCGGACTCGGCCTTGCAGAAACCACGCCCAGACCACTCATCATGGTCGTGCAGTTCGTCGGGTTCCTAGCGGCGTACAACTCACCCGGGGACCTTCCACCCCTCGTTGCCGGGTTCCTCGGCGCCGTCCTCACGGTCTGGGTGACCTTCGTTCCGTGCTTCATGTTCATCTTCCTTGGCGCCCCCTATGTTGAACGGCTCCGGCACAACACCTCGATCAGCCATGCCCTCACCGCTGTCGGTGCATCGGTCGCCGGAGTCGTTCTCAGCCTTGCACTCTGGTTTGCACTTCACACCGCCTTTGACACTGTCAGCGATACGGCGATCGGACCACTCACACTGCCTGTACCGACTCTCAATAGCATCAACCTCGCATCTGTGGCCATCTCGGTGCTCGCAGCGATCCTCGTGTTCCGGTTCCGGATCGGGACCCTCAAGGTTCTCGCCGCATGCGCCGGCCTCGGCGCGGGCCTGGCCATCGTGGGTTGGACTTAGAGCCACGGAGTCTTCGATGCCCCGTGCGAGGTGCCGTTCACACGTTTGACGGTGGGGAAGGGGCCTGTGATACTCGCAGAGACGGTCCTCAACCGCCCTGTCCCGGACCCGGCAGACTGATCCAAGCTCCACTTGGGATGGTGCCATGACGATCACAACGGGCACTCAAGCGAAGCGCTGCTTCGGCGCAGTCGTCTACCCCGACCCTTCCTCACAGCCGGAAGGTCACCTGTGGGCGGCATCCACGAACTGCGTCGTGTGCAGGACAGCAAGCGGAGTGAGCTCCCTCTACGCAAGGCCCAGTTATTGGACGTGGCCGGATCGGTCTCGAGACCGCCTCCGCCGCAAGGGCCTGTCCGAGATCACTAGTGAACCCGAAGGAGCCGATGATGGAGCAGTTCGATGTGGTAATTCTCGGAGCGGGCTCGGCCGGTGAACTCGCCGCGACACTGCTCGCCACCGCCGGGCGGTCTGTCGCGCTAGTCGAAGATCTCCGCGTTGGCGGCGAGTGCCCGTACGTCGCCTGCATGCCCAGCAAGTCAATGCTGAAGAGTGCCAAGGATCACCACAAGAACATGACGTCCCATCCACTCGGCGACGAATTCCTCCTGTCACGTGTCTGCAAGGACGAATCGGCGTTCCTGCGGGCCGTTGGGCGCCGGGACGAGATCACCGATCATCGACAGGACTGCCGGGCTGCTGCGGCGCTGAAGGCGACTGGCGTCGAGCTGGCTCGTGGTCGAGGCCGCATCGCTCGACCCGGGGTCGTGACCGTGGGCGATCGGGAGCTGGGCTGGAGAGATCTGTTGATAGCCACGGGTTCCCAACCCATCACCCCCGATCTGTTGGGTCTCGGAGCAGCGCCGACGTGGACGAGCGACGAGGCCCTTTCGAGCTCGCACCGCCCCTCATCGATCCTTGTCATGGGGGGTGGTCCCGTCGGGTGCGAACTCGCGCAGGTGTTCGCCCGTTTCGGTACAGCCACAACACTCGTGGAGGCAGGGCCTCAACTGGCTGGCCGAGAGCAGGCACAGGTCGTCGAGCGCCTTACCCGAGTGCTGGACGACGACGGGATCGACATTCGGCTGAACACGACGGTCCTTCACATTGAATCATCAGCAGGCACGGCGCGTGCCAGCCTCTCGGACGGGACGAGTGTCGACGTTGAGAGAATCATCCTGGCCGTGGGACGGCGCCCGACGACCGAAGGACTCGGACTGGAGACATTAGGTATCGAGGTCAACCACCTGGGTGCCATCGCGATCGATGACCATTGCCGCGTCGACGGACACCAGCACGTATGGGCGGCGGGGGATGTCACTGGCATCGCCCACTCCCATACTGCCAGTTACCAAGCACGCATCGTCGTCGATAACCTCCTCGGTGTCGAGAATTCCGCGAGTTACGTGGCGATTCCGCGAGCGATCTACACCGATCCGCCCGTCGCCAGCGTCGGACGCAGCGCGGGTGCGCAGGACGCCGACGACAACCTCATCACCGCCACGATGGATTTGGACCAGACCGCGCGAGCCGCGATCGACGGCCCCACCGGCGGGATTCTGGTGCTGACGGCGGACCGAGCCCTCGGAATACTAGTGGGAGCCGCCGCGATTGGGCCGAAGGCAGATGAGTGGCTCGCCGAGGCGGCGCTTGCCATCCATGCGCAAATCCCGCTCACAGTTCTTGCCGACGTCGTCCACTCCTTTCCCACCTACGGTGAAGCGTTTGAGCCCGCGATACGCGACTTGGCCGCTCGCCGACTGATGCGGCCCACGCTGCAGTAAGGAGGGGGCCACCGGGTGCAACCTTCGAAATAGACCTCACGTGCATGGGATTGAAGCGCTCTCCACGAAGGGCGCCTACCCCGCGTGTACATATCTCCGCAAGGAACCTTGCTGTCATGTGCGACGCCGCCGACCGCCAACACGTACATACGGTGGCTGGATCAACGACCAGTACCCCTTCCCGCTGCGACTCCCTATTGTCGACTTCACGATGAAGTCCCGATGAACAGGTCGGAAACTCCGCTACCACTCCTTGTCCAGCGAAGACGAATTCAGCTATCGCATTTTCCCGAGCGAAGTGGCATGAGAGGTCGGTGGATCGGGGCGAGAGTCGGTGTTGCCGTCACGGTTGGCCACTGCCGCTTATTCCCCTCGCGAATGCTCCGCTGAAAGGTAGTCCATGCTCCGGTATTCGTTGCGCCAACGCTTCAGGTACCGCTTCGACAATGCCTTGTCTCGTAGTGTCTGGGTCGTCCTGCTTTGGCTCGGCGGGCTCGCCGTTACGTTTCTGCTCACGATCGCGCTCGTGCTGTGGCTGACGAAGATCGGACCGGGTGACAAACCAACGTCATTCCTGCAGGGCATTTGGTACGCAATGACGCGTTCACTGCCTCCCAGTGCATTTAGGGATGACCAGGGCACGGTCTTCCGACTGATCATGATGCTCGTGACAATCACCGGCATCTTCCTCGGCGCCGCCATCATCGGCCTTATCTGCAGTTGGATCGATCGCCGACTCGATGAAATGCGGCGCGGACAGTCGCTCGTCATTGAGGTGGGCCACACCCTCGTAATCGGCCAGTCCGACAAGTTGCCGCTGGTCATCTCCGAATTGGTCGAGGCGAATCGCAGTGAACGCGGCCGCGCCATCGTCGTCTTCTGCGATAAAGACACCGTAGAAGTTTCCCGGGAGATCCGCAGGGATTTGAAGGACCTTGGCACATCGCGCCTGGTGGTGCGCAATGGCAAGCCAACAAGACTGAGCGACCTCGCCCGAGTCAATCCTCAGCTGGCTCGCGCCGCCATCGTGCTTGACGAAGGCGGCTCGGCTGCCGTGGTGAATACCGTCCTTGGCCTGCATCAGCTCATCCCTGCAGAGTCCACGGCTGTCATCGTCGCCGAGGTCAACGATCTAGATGTCGCGTCAGCTCTGAAGGAGACCGTCGGTGAGCGGCTCATCGTCGTCACGCCGGCGCGCGTTGTGGCCCGCATCACCGCCCAGGTTTCACGAGCGTCCGGACTCGGTGCGGTCTACCAGGAACTCCTAGATTTCGCGGGCGATGAGATGTACTCGACGTCGATTCCCGCCCATCTCACAGGGCGGACATTCGGGGAGCTGGAACTGGCATCCTCGCGTGGCACGATCTTCGGTCTGCGGACCCCTACCGGAGATGTGCTCGTGAATCCCCATCCAACGCGTGTGCTGGTCTCCGGAGATGAGGCCATCGGCATCGCCGCAGATGACTCAGTCTTCTCTCTAGACCTTGACCCGCCGGTTTGGCAGCCAGCCAAAGAACGCGTACGACTGGCGGAGCCATGGCCCGTGACGAATGTCTTGATGATCGGGTGGAGCCCCTTGGGTTCACTGGTGGTCGGCGAGATGGAGTCGCACGTGGCCCCTGGGTCGACCTTGGTGGTGTTGGTGGATGAGGACGTTCACGAGGCCGATGCACTGACCCGGGAATTGAGCGGCCTGCAGCTGACCAACCTCTCGTGGTCAGTACGCGTTGGCGACGCCATCGGTCGTGACGTCATCGCCAGAGCACTGGACGAGCGAGAGTATGCGCATGTAATTCTCCTTTGCGAGCGCCAGCACTTCGAAGTGGATGAGGCGGATGCACGGGTCCTACTCGCCCTGATGCAGGTGCGTGCGCATACCAAGGGTGGGGGTGGCAATGTGGTAGCTGAACTCCTGGATCCGAACCGAGTGGAGCTCGCGGGGGCATCGGATGGTCATGACTTCATTGTGAGTCAGCGTCTCGTGAGCCTTCTGCTGACCCAGCTGAGTCAAAGTCCGCATCTGGCCCCGGTGCTAGAGGATCTGTTTGATGCTGACGGAAGCGCGGTGGCAATGCACCCCATCGAGCGCTATGTCGATCCGCGTCCTATGACGTTCGCAGAGGTCATTGCCGCCGTTCGTGAGACAGATGCCGTGGCCATCGGCTATCGGCTATCGATCAGCTTCGGCCATCGGGCAAAAGGGCGCCCTCCCTGGTGGGATCCGGGTCAATCCGCCTAAGTTCAACACCGTCGCCTTTGCTCCGGGGGATGCAGTGATTGTCATCACCGGCAGCTCGTCTTGGCCTCGGTGAAAAGTCATACCGCCGACTTTCTGCCCGTTCCGGTGGGACAATCACGGCCCGTCACGCAGGTCCGAACTGTGGTGAAGGGGAGGCGCGCCAGGCTCCGGTGGCTGCAAGGTTGCGGGTCGCACCCACGCATCGAATGAGCCCGAACCCGCGTAGAGCGGATCCGAATATCCCTTCGACCGACGCCTCGTGCCGGCAGACAAGCGACCCGGTGCTCCTGCCATCCTGGGCCGGGCTTCGGTGGACCGAGGCAGTGAGGCGAATTCCAGCGAACGTCGCAACGCCTAGAGCGTTGGAGGATGTCATGGGATCAAAGAAGGAATCGAAGGGGACTCAAGGAAGTGCTGACCAACCTGCGAAGTACGAGGCCCTCCTCACCGACTAGCTGAGACGCAAGCGACGATGCGCAGACCTGGCCGTCGACGGACCAAGCAGATCCCATTTCACATGGGCTGCGGATTGATTATCCGTAGGTTGAAGAAGAAGGGGCCCAAGAAAGGACCAAACTGCCGACTTGCCAGTTATCGTTTTCCCTTTGCAAATCCCATAGTGGTTGCACTGCAGCCTTTTTCAGAGTGGGTCACCAGGGGCTCAAACCCCGAACCTACGGATTAAGGGCCTTCCCGACCTGCCCAGAACCACCCGGGCCTGCCAAGAAAGGGCCACCGCCCCGTGCATGAAAGAGCCGGGCAAGGGCCAATTCGCTCTTCATTCGAAGCTCCTGTCCGCTTCAAGACAGCCCGTAGCCGTTGTCGGGGCGAGGCGGTTGCGCGGTGTCAGGTGAACCTGGGCCATGCTCGACCGGAGGCCGCGCACGGGTAGGCGGATCCGTGGGATTGGTGCCCTGCTCGAAGATCTCCTCCAGCAGGTACTGGGCCCGAGGGGGGATCGGGTAGGCCGGTCCTAGGCAGGCTCGCGCCACCGCGATCGCCTCGTCCGCGCTCGACAGTCCCAGGACGTCGACCAACAGGGCCAGGTCACCGCGATCCTGCTCGACCCGGGCCGCTGCCACCTTCATTGCGAGGAGGTGCTCCGCGCCCGCGACGCAGACCCGCAAGTGCTGCGATTCGAACACCACGCGCTGGTGCGCGTCCGTTCCCGGGGGGACGAACCCCTTGACCGCGTCGTTCAACCAGTCGCCGGCAAGCCCGTTCGCCTCGGCGACGGCCTCAGCTGCGGCCCTGACCTGCGTGGTGGGAACGAACACCGCGTCAAGGTCCCGAGTCGTGCGTGCAGCATCGAACGACAGCGCGATCGCCGCACCACCGACGAGATAGACATCTGCCGTCGTACCCCGCGCCGCCAGCTCCGCGTCGAGGGCATGCAGCAGCCTGCGGATCCCCTCCGCGTCCAGGCTCGTCATACGCGCTCTAGCGCCGTCTCGGTGATGAACACACCTCGGATGCGGAACTGCGCCGGAGACTGCACCATCGCCCACGCACGGCCATAGGCCGACGACGACACAAACCACCACGGCCGCGCCACGCGATCATCCGCGAGTGTCCACTGCGGGGCCGTCCACCCATCGCGGTCCGCGAGCCAGCACGCCAGCCCAGCAAACGCGGCATCGAGGCCGGAGTGACCAGTAGGCCCCGGAGCCTCGACCATCAAGCTCGCCGCAGCATCCACGCCGTCACGGGCACGGACCGACTCGTAGTCGTCCAAAAACTGCAGGACCCCGAAACGCCATAGATCCTCACCAGACATCGGGCCGACAGACAGCAAGGAACGCGCCGCCACGGCGGCATCCCCCACGGCCTGGATCGACATTTCGCAAGGATACCCGGCACCCCGGACCGTGACCGCTGCGGCGAAGGGGCGGCCAAGCGCGTGGCACCGACCCTGCGCATCGCGTTGAGTGGCACTGTTGCGTCGCGCGATCGTAGGGTGTGCTGGATCGTTGACTAGGGAGGAGCCATTCAGATCGGGAGCCGAAGTTCGTCGAATGCGGTGCCCAGCCGGAACACCGGCGCGACCTCGATTCCCGGCTCGTAGTGTCCGCGGCGGAGATTCTGGATGAATGCGTGCCCTCGGATCACGACGCTGGCCGATCGGTCGGTCTTCAGTCCACGCATCGGTCTCAGTCGGGCCTTCAATCGAGCAAGATCACCTCAGGAGGGAAGCGGAACCCGGCGAAAGCCGACGGAGCCTGCAGGGGCGGTCTCGAACGGCGAATGCGCTTCATCCCACCACCCTCACCAATACAGGGCGATCCGTCAACGCAACAGTGCCGTCAAGAAATGTCCACCAAAAACGGCTCAAGTTGCGGATTGATTATCCGTAGGTTGAAGAAGAAAGGGCCAAAGAAACGCCCAAACTCCCAATTTGCCAGTTATCGTTTTCCCTTTGCAACACCGATAGTGGTTGTGCTGCAACATGTTTCGAGGTGGGTCGCCGGGGGCTCGAACCCCGAACCTACGGATTAAAAGTCCGCAGCTCTACCATTGAGCTAGCGACCCGTGCTCGGGCAGAAACCCCCTGGTAGTGAGGGCTTTCCCGTGCGACGGTCTTGCATTTCGTACCGTGCCGCCGTGCTGCTATCCCGTGAAAATCCCGGTACAGGTCCTGAACATCACCGTCAAGTCGGTTTTGTCCTCGTTGGCTGACCCAACGCTGCACATTCTACGTAGACGGATGGTGTCGCATCCGCGCGCAGGGAGTCGCCGCAAAGATGACAGCATGACAGCAACCTCGAAGTGGCTAGCTGCCACCGAGGTACCCGAGGCACAGCACGGTTGGGAACCGCCGGCACGTCCGAAACGACCCGTTGGACGACGGAATTCTTTCCGGCGACGTGGCCGCGAGAGGCAGTAGCGAGACGCAAGTGGGCTCAGCTCCCCGCCGCTGCCTTTGCCGGCATCGCGGCTTCTCTTTCGTGGTCGGAGTCTGTCGCCTCGCCTCGCCTTGGCGACCCGCCCAGTTCGCCGACCTGTGTCAGCGTCGTCGAGTTGAGGCACGAGGTGGCGGGCACCATAAAAATGCAGTGTCGCCACGCGAGCCCGCTCAGGTGAGCGAACACCGCGATGACGAGTACGGATCCTGCGATCGTGCCGAGTGCGCGGAAGATCGACGGCTTGATGGTTTGGGAGGTGCCGACCGGAGCCATCACCAGTGTGACTGCGATCAGGAAGGCGCCGCCGATCCTCGTGGGGTTATCGAGGACGTTGAACGTCGACACCTTCACGAGAATGGTGATCATGACGATGTCGGTCGTGGCCTCCCGCTGCGAGTGCGGTACGAAGTGCGGCTTCTGACGCTTGCGCGTTAGCACTGGCAGAAGCAGGGCCGGTGTCGAGGCGGTCCACCGTCATGCACAGGATCGCCATGAGTGCGGCGCCCCCCTCACCATTTCGGTGAGCATCCCGTAAAAATGACTCGCTTCTACGACCACACCACTCTGCGTTCAATGGAGAAGAGTGTGGGCAATCCGAGGACCCCATACCGTGGGAATAATGCCGCATTGTAAATATGTGGCGATATTCCCGCATACTTGCCATGCGGGGTTCTACGCGCAATATCGTTGGCGAAGCTGACAGAAGGAGGAACCATGGTGCAGCTCAGGGCGCGCAAGCCCCGGGACCTGTCAGCGGCACTCGTTGCGGCGCGACGAGGCCGCGGATGGTCGCAGGCTGAGCTCGCGGATCGGATCGGCGTCGGACGAGACTACGTCGGCGACCTCGAGTCCGGCCAGTTCGGCCTTCAGGTGACACGCCTGATGCGGCTGCTGGGCGAGCTGCGTGTCGACGTCGTGCTGACCTTGCCTGAGGTCGTCGACGAGTCGCAGTCGGACGATGCCTGACTCACTGGTCGTGCGCCTCCACGACCTCGTGGTTGGTCGCCTGACGCGGGGCACCGACCCGTCGCGAGTCCGTTTGGCCGTCGATGCGGGCTTCGACCCCGGGCAGATCACGCTCACCGAAAGCTTCACTGCCGTCCCCGGCGGCGAACCGCCCAGCGATACGGTGTCTAACTTCCTCGGCGGATACGTGCCCGAAGGTCATCACCGCCTGGTCATGGCCAGCCGGCGGGGCATCGACGCTGGGGACCTATTCGCGCTGCTACGCGAGTTCGGCGGCTCGCTGGCAGGCGCCTTGACGGCTCGGCCACCCGACAACCCGGACGACGCCCCAACGCTTGGGTGGCTGGAGTACCTGTCCGAGGCGGCGCTGGGCGACCGGCTGCGACAAGCCCTGCGAGACACCGACCAGGCCGTGTCTGATGACAGCCGCTCAACTCTGCCAGGGTTCCAGCCGAAGGTACTCGCGCACAGGGTCGCCGGCGGGTGGGCGCAGCCGCGTGGCTCGGCGCACTCCACGTACATCCTCAAGCCGCAGGTTCCGCAGCGTGCCAGTCGGCTGGTCGACGAGCACTACGGGCACCTCATGGCCCGGGCAGCCGGACTGTCCGGATTCTCCTCGGAACTCCTCGAGGCCGACGGCATGACCTTCCTAGCGATCCAGCGATTCGATCGGCAGGTCCTCCCGGACGGCGCGGTGGGGCTCATTCACCAAGAGGACGCAGCACAGGCGCTCGGCCTGGACTGGCGCACCGCGGATGCAAAGTTCCAGGACCCGCTCTGGCCGGGCAATCCGTCGCGGGCGTCCGCCCAGCGCGTGGCGCAACTGCTCGCCTCCGGTCCGGGCGGCAGCACGCTGGTGCGTGAGTGGGTTCGAAGGCTGGTACTCAGCATTCTCCTCGGCGACAACGATGCGCACGCCAAGAACATCGCTCTCCTGCACAGTGCCCACGGCACTGCCCTGGCACCTGCGTACGACATCGTTCCTGGACTCTCCGCACGCGACATGATCGACGAGGGCTTCCGGATGGCGTTCGCCGTCAACGGCACCTTCGACCACCGGCAGATGAGCGTCGATGCGCTGGTCGCTGAGGCCCAGTCGTGGCGCGTGACAAGCCCGGGTCTGGCCTCCTCGGCCGTGGAGGACGCAATCGCCTCGTGCGCGGGCGCGATTCGAAACGTGGACCCGCCAGCGGGCATCTCAGCAGGCCTCGTCGACAAGCTCACGTGGGCAGTTGAGCGTCTGACAACCGGCGAGATGATCGGAACCTCTCCCTGGCAGGACGGAAAGTCCAGGAAGGCCGCCCGACGCCAGGGCCCGCCCCGCTCGGGGCACGTGTGACGGTCTCGGACCTGAGCCATACGCCCGGTTGCTCCCCACACTGGTCGGGGGAGCGATCAACGGTAAGCCGGGATTCCATACCAGAAGCTCTGGTCTTTCCCTGAAAGAAATCGTTGCCACCATTAGCGGGAAAGGATTAGCTCGGCACTAGAAACTGCGAGTAGCCTTTGGCATACGGATCAGGGATATTCGTCAACCGAAGGATATGTAGATGAAGTCAACTGTTGTTTCTGCCATGACTTGCCTCGTTGGGCTGGGGGTTTTCGTTCTCGCTACGCCCGCCAGCGCCGCGCCATCTGGGATTCAGGACTGGTCAGAGACCCCCGCGAACGTGAAAGCTGTCCAGAATGTAATTCAGCCGACGTACACCGCCGGGCTTCCGTTGCATTCGACCACTGACATCAAAATTGAGAAGTGCGGGAGCGGGTATTCGATTTCCGCAGAGTACGACCGCTCCACCGCGGTGAAGCAGGGGCCGACTATCACCATGAAGCAGGTTGGTTCCGCATCTGATTGCGATCCGGACCCGGCCACGTGGTTCGGGAAAGTTTCTACTGTCTCAACTCCAGCCGGCAAGGCGATCATTTCCGCCCAGTGCGGGTGGGACGCTCAGGCTCAGGCTCCCGTGAGCGGGTACAACGGAGGGCCATGCAAGCGGTCCGATGTTGCTCGAACTGGCGGCCTCATTCTGATCGCCCCTTCCGGAAAGAACCCAACCGTCCAGGTTGAAACGACGGGACTTTCGTATGCTCAGCTTGTCAAGGTTGCAAAGGGCCTGAAGCCAGTCGCTTGACACTTCTCAATCAAACCCCCGGGCCACACTTGGCCCGGGGGTTTGGTATTCAACGGTGGACGAGTCGCCTTGCCGCCACCGTTGAGACATCGGTTCGGTTCCATCATTCTGGGATTCTTACGTTTCCCGAACGCGATGCCCATGACCTGATC
>JBBATH010000014.1:0-107480 GCA_040398845.1 Candidatus Nanopelagicales bacterium
TAGCACGCCGCCCTCTCAAGGCGGTAGCGCGGGTTCGAATCCCGTCGGGGCTACGCTGGAAGGGACCTCCCACCAAGTGGGGGGTCCCTTCTCCATTCTCGGGGCCATCCCTTCGTGATCGCGATGGCTTATGCGAGAGAGTCAGCGGCGGCCATGAGCTGTCGTCGCTGGGAAACAGACGGGGTTGCAAGGCGCTCAATCGGGCCGGAGATGCTGACGGCGGCGATCACAATGCCGTTGGTTCCGAGCACGGGTGCAGAAATTGATGCGACCCCCGCCTCACGCTGGCCGATGCTCTGTGACCAGCCTCGCCTGCGAATTTCGGCGAGGGTGGCTGCGGTGTACGCGGCGCCGCGGAGCATTGCTGATCGTTCATCTGACGGCAGCCAGGCTGCAAGCACTTGCGCCGCCGACCCTGCCTTCATGGTGAGGACGGCACCGACTGGCACGGTGTCGCGGAGGCCGCTGGCGGGCTCAGCCGAGGCGATGCACAGGCGGTCACCGTGTGCCCGCCGATACACCTGAGCGCTCTCACCCGTCTCGTCACGAAGGCGGAGGACGGTCTGCTGGGCGCGGGTGAGCCATGGGTCCGCGCCCGCCGACCAGCGGGCGAGGGTGGGACCGAGAACGAACCTTCCGTCGGCATCACGGTCGAGGACTCCGTGATGCTCGAGGGCGACGGCGAGGCGGTGGGCGGTTGGGCGGGGCAGTCCGGTCGTCGAGACGAGGTCGGCGAGGGAGCATGGCGCGCCGCTCACGGCTGAAAGGACGGACACCGTCTTATCGACGACGCCGACGCCGCTAGGCTTGTCCACGTACTGATACTGCTGTCTCACGATGTGAGACGTCAAGTTTGTGGATGTTCGGAGTCGAAGTAAACGTGCTGCGCGGGTACCGCTCGAGCGGCCAGGAGTTGAGGAGTGAGCATGGGTCGGACGCTGGCTGAGAAAGTATGGGAATCCCATGTGGTGCGCCGATTCGAAGGCGAGCCAGACCTGCTGTACATCGACCTGCACCTCGTCCACGAGGTGACCTCGCCTCAGGCGTTCGACGGCCTTCGGCTTTCTGGCCGTGGCGTTCGTCGCACCGACCTCACCCTCGCTACAGAGGACCACAACATTCCGACCATCAACATCGACCAGCCGATCGCTGATCCGATCTCGCGAGCCCAGGTCGAAGCCCTCCGCACCAACTGCGCCGAGTTCGGGGTTCCGCTCTACTCGCTCGGCAACATCGAACAGGGGATCGTTCACGTGGTGGGCCCGCAACTCGGTCTGACCCAGCCTGGCATGACTGTCGTCTGCGGTGATTCGCACACCTCGACGCACGGTGCCTTCGGGGCGCTTGCCTTCGGTATCGGTACGAGCGAGGTCGAGCATGTGCTTGCAACCCAGACGTTGCCCCTGAAGCCTTTTAAGACGATGGCGATCACCATTGAAGGCGACCTTCCCGCGGGTGTGACAGCCAAGGACGTCATCCTTGCCGTGATCGCGAAGATTGGGACAGGTGGCGGGCAGGGGTATGTGCTCGAGTATCGCGGCTCCGCGATCGAGGCGCTGTCGATCGAGGGTCGCATGACGATCTGCAACATGTCGATCGAAGCTGGCGCTCGTGCAGGCATGATCGCGCCGGACGACACCACCTTTGAGTACCTCAAGGGCCGAGATCACGCGCCGAAGGGAGCCGACTGGGACGCGGCGGTCGAATACTGGCGCACGCTGCGCACTGACGACGATGCAACCTTCGACGCTGAGGTCATCCTCGATGCTTCCGCCCTGAGTCCCTTCGTCACCTGGGGTACCAACCCGGGCCAGGGACTGCCGCTCTCCGGATCCGTGCCATCCCCTGCGGACGCATCGGACGAGGGCGAGCGAGCAGCCATTGCACACGCCCTGGAGTACATGGGGCTCACGCCCGGCATGCCGTTGCGCGACATCGCGGTCGACACCGTCTTTGTCGGCTCGTGCACGAACGGTCGAATCGAGGATTTGCGTGCGGTTGCCGAGGTACTCAAGGGCCGCGCGGTCGCGCCGTCGGTTCGCATGCTCGTCGTTCCAGGCTCCGTTCGAGTCAGGCACCAGGCGCAGGAGGAGGGACTTGACGAGATCTTCATCGCAGCGGGGGCCGAATGGCGTGAAGCCGGCTGTTCGATGTGCTTGGCGATGAATCCCGACAAACTCGCTCCCGGGGAGCGCAGTGCCTCGACGTCCAACCGAAACTTCGAAGGCAGGCAAGGCCCTGGGGGACGGACCCACCTCGTCTCGCCCGCTGTCGCTGCTGCCACCGCGGTGACCGGCCACCTCGCCGCGCCGTCCGACCTCGCATCCATCGCCTGAACCGGGAGTCATCATGGAATCATTCGTTCGCCATACCGGTACGGCACTGCCGCTGCGCCGAAGCAATGTCGATACCGATCAGATCATCCCGGCGGAGTACCTCAAGCGCATTACGCGTCACGGGTTTGAGGATGGCCTCTTCGCTGCCTGGCGTAAGGATCCGGGCTTCGTGTTGAACCAACCGCATCATGCTGACGTGAGCATCCTGGTTGCCGGCCCGGACTTCGGCACCGGATCCTCTCGGGAGCACGCCGTGTGGGCGCTGCAGAACTACGGATTCAAGGTGGTGCTGTCGTCGCGCTTCGCGGACATCTTCCGAGGGAACTCAGGCAAGGGTGGCCTGCTTACCGCCCATGTCGATCAGTCGGTCATCGAGGCCTTGTGGAATGCGATCGAGGCGAACCCTGGCCTTGAGGTCACGGTCGACCTTGAGGAGCGTCAGGTGAGGGCGGGCTCAATCGTCGCCCCGATTGACGTCGACGATTACGTGCGTTGGAGGCTCATGGAGGGCTTGGACGATATCGGCATCACGCTGGCTCATGTCGATGCGATTTCAACCTTTGAGTCCAATCGTCCAAGCTTCATGCCGAAGACCGCTTAGCCTGCGCAAAACGCGAAAGAGCATGCGAAACAAGGGGGATGCAATTGTTTGCCGGCGAGAGGTCGAGCCTCAGCGCGCGTGATTCCATGAATCGCAGTATGTTATCGCCGTCGGCATAGGGTCGACCTCGTACCCTTCGGAGGGGTTTTCTCGTGAACAAGGCTGAACTTATCGACGTCGTGGCTGCACGTCTCGGACACAGTAAGCGTGACGTCACCGACATCGTCGAAGCGTTCATTGAAGAGACAAAGAAGGCCGTCATCAAGGGTGAAAAGGTCACGATGAGCGGCTTTGGCGTGTTCGAACGGCAGGCTCGCAGAGCACGACTCGGACGCAACCCGCGAACCGGTGAGTCGGTCAAGATCAAGGCAACGAAGCTTCCGAAGTTCCGCCCCGGCACGGAGTTCAAGGCGGTTGTGTCGGGTGCGAAGAAGCTCGTTCCAAAGGCGCCGGCAGGTCCGGCCGCGAAGAAGGCCGCTCCTGCGAAGGCGGCCCCCGCCAAGAAGGCCGTTGCCGTGAAGAAGGCGGCTCCCGCCAAGAAGGCCGCACCTGCGAAGGCAGCCCCTGCAAAGAAGGCAGCTTCACGCTAGTTTTAGCCCAAAACTTGGCCTCAAGTTCTAGGTGAGGGGATCCCCGATTGCTGTCGGGGGTCCCCTCACTCTGCAGTTGATCAAGTTGAGACCAGATCCGGATGAGCCCCGCATCGCCATTGTCACAGGTGCGGCAACCGGAATCGGCCGGGCCGCGGCCGCAGGAGCAGGCTGAGGTCATTTGGTTTCTGGTAACGGAATCTTTCTGCCCCCATCGGCAGACCTTTTGGAGGTTCACCACTGATGGCGCATCCGTCGGGTGATGAAGCATGTGGTGAACGTGAGCACATCGATGAACGAAGGATTGAGTGAGGAATGAGCGAAGCTGAAGCTGATGTGTTCGCCATCGGATGGAGCGGGGCTGGTGTCACGGCCGCGCTGGTAGCCCGCGAGGCAATCCGCGAGGTGACCTATCGCTATGCGCGCGGCGTTGACCGACTCGATGCCGACCTGATGCGTTCGGCCTACTGGCCTGACGCGATCGATGATCACGGACGGTTCAGTGGAAATGGTTGGGAATTCGTCGATCGAGTCATGTCAACGCACGGTCGGTGGCGCGCGACGATGCACTGCAACATGAACCACAGCATCGAATTCGATGAGGGAGGAATGACGGCTCGAGGGGAGATCTCGAATCTCACCTACCTGATTCCCGATGATGACGGCCCGTGGTCATTGTGGCTGGGCCGGTATCTTGACCGTTACGAGCGTCGTGGTGACGAATGGCGAATCATCCACCGGGTGTGCGTCCACGAGGGTACGACGACCCTGCCGAGCGCCCCAATGCCGATGGACCCGTCAGTCTTCAGACAGGGATCAGTCGACCGTCCGAGCGACGGCCGACCGCTCGGAACCTGATGTCGCGGCTGCAAGGCCTGTGGCCCGTCCAAACACGATGATTGGCCCGAGGGTGCCACCTGCACCTCCGTAGGCGAGGGCGGTTGGTGCCGCGGCAGCGTTCCCGACGGCGAAGAGGCCCGGGATCGCGATTCCCGCTGTGTCGAGGACCCGGCCATCGGTGTCAGTGCGTGGACCACCGCTCGTACCGAGAGTGCCGGAGTGCACTGGGACCGCGAAGAACGGCGCCTCATCGAGGCGACCAAGGGTCGAGGCGATCTGTCCGCGGTGTCGGCCATCACCGCTCCAACGATCGTAGGCACTTCGTCCGCGGCCGAAGTCGGCGTCATCGCCGGCGTCGACGAAAGCGTTCCAGCGGGCTACCGTTTCGCTGAGGCCTTCAGCGTTGATGCCAAGGACGTCTGCGAGCTCGGGGATTGTCGCGGCCCGGGTGATCCATGGCGCGATCGGAGTGCCGGCAGGAGTGCCGAATGATCCAAAGTCTCGCGCGTTGCGACCGTCGAAGATGAGCCAGCACGGCAGGTTCCGGTAGCCGAAGTCAACCGGGTCTAGGGTGTGAAAGGCGCCGCCGAGGGCGTTGTAGTTGGCGGCCTCATTGGCAAATCGGCGTCCTGAGCTGTTCACCATGATTGATCCGGGCAGGGTGCGCTCGCGGTTGAGGAGGGTCGCACGTGGCCGTCCGAAGGCTTCGTCGCCCGGAACAGAAACGGTGGGCGCCCACCATGCGTGCGGCATGTTCGCGAGAGAAGCACCAGCGCGAAGCGCCATGAGTAGGCCGTCACCTTCATTTGACGGCGCCGAAGCAGGCGCAGTCATGGGCCCGCGCAAGAATGCGCTCACCAGTTGTGGATTCCATTCGAAGCCCCCGGTGGCGATAATCACCCCGTGCCTCGCGAACGCATGATGAACCTGCTCGGGATCGTCAACCGCACCGATGACGAGCCGCACTCCGCGCACACGCCCATCCTCGACGATCAGGTCGGTTGCGCGGGCTTCGAGGACGGGCTCGACGCCTGCGCGCAGGAGTGCGGCGAGCAGTGGCCCGACGAGGGCTGCACCACAGCCCCGGAGATCGTGCTGTTCGCGATAGGCGAGCGTCTCTTCGTCGAGAAACCCGGTACCCCCTCCCAGCGTGGTGTCGGTGATTCGCAGCCGGGCACTGCGCCGGCTTTTGGCGACTTTTGCGGCCCACGGACCGAGGCGCTCGTAGCTGAACAGGCCCGGATCGAGGGAGCGGCCGCCGCTGGGTCGTCCGCCCGGATGCTCAGGGTGATAGTCGGGATAGCCCGGGATGAGAGTGAATTCGAGGTCGGTCACCGACTCGAGCCATTCAACGGTCTCCCGCGCGCCCCCGATGAATGCCTCGGCGAGGGCCGGATTCATCTGGCCGAGCGACAATGAGTGAAGGTAGGCAAGGGCTGCCTCGCTCGAATCGGGCGCGCCGGACTCGTCCATGTGGTGGTTCATCGGAACCCAGCACACGCCGCCGGAAATGGCCGTGGAGCCACCGATGAGATCGGCCTTCTCGAATAGGGCGACAGTCGCGCCGGCCGTACGCGCGGCGAGGGCAGCGACGAGCCCAGCAGCCCCGGAACCGAGCACAACGACATCGACCTCGGTCGTGCTGATCTCCGTCGAGCGCATGTGAGAAATCTAGTCGTGGACGGAGCGTGTGAGCGGTCGGTCAGGGAAGGTCTATTCGGACGGGGATGCGATCGTCCATGGTGACGGCGAGTCGCTGGCCGACCCGCAGCAGCCGGAACACGGAGGCATCAACGACCGATCGTGGCACCGTCAAGGAGAAGCCGTCGTCGCTGACGACGATGACGTCGCCAGCAGGAGAGGTCGATCGAACGGTTGCCGGGATCACCGGGCGGGGCCGTTGAGCAGGACCGCTTGCGTCGCAGCACCGACGCCGATGCGTCTGGCATCCCATAGGTCAACCTGGGTGTCGACATCGCGTCGAGCGCGTGCGAGGAGCCGACGTGCCTGGGCGTTCGAGTCGAGGCCGAGGTCGACGTAGCCGAGCTGAACGTGTCGGGCGCGTGATCGTTCACCGAATGCCGGGCTGCAGGTGCCTGCCGTGCGATCGAGGAGGATGGTGGTCCCGATGCCTTGCGCGTCGCTCACGAAGGCGCGGTCATGTGCACCGGCCAGGGTGAGCACCAGGTCAACTGCCGAAGGGATGAGGCAGGGGAGATCACCGGCGATGATGGCGACTGCGGTGTCGTTCGGCAGACTGCCGGCACCGAAGGCTGCGGCCGGATTGAGGCCCACATGCGGTGCCTCTGGCAGCCAGATGGCGGACGAGGCATCTACGAGACGCTGGACCCGCTCGTCATCGGTAACGACGACGACTCGGGCGATGCCAGCGGCGCCGGCCAATGCGGAGAGGACGTCCTGGAGGAACGCAAGCGCGAGCTCGGGTCGAGTCGGGTCGGCGTCAGGGAGGAGACGACTTTTGGCGTCCGGAAGCGACTTCACTGGAATCACCGCCGTCCACTCCATAGTGCCCATCCAATCAAACCCGGGATCTCACTCGTGACCCTGCCGTGATCCTTCGGGCGCTAGATTGTGGAAATGACCCGGACGAGGCGTGCTCGGCGGTTGGGCTGGGGGTTTCGAGTCGCTGTATTCCTGCTGTGGTTGCCGATGCAATTGCTCACCAAGCGCGACTGGCAAGGGATCGAGCATTTGGAAACTGACTCTGGCGGCATCATCGTCGCCCCCAACCACACATCCTGGTTTGACCCCCTCGTCGTCGCGCATATGTTGTGGAGTGTTGACCGTCCCCCGAGGTTTCTCGCCAAGGAGTCGGTGTTTCGGGTCCCGATCATGGGGCCGATCATCACGAGTGCCGGCCAGGTGCGGGTCTATCGCGAGACGGCAGAGGCGGCAGACGCGGTCCGTGATGCCGTCACCGCCGTTGAGCGTGGCGAATGCATCGTCGTCTACCCTGAGGGCACGATCACTCGAGACCCGGACCTTTGGCCGATGCATGGCAAGACGGGGGCTGCTCGAATCGCACTCGCAACAGGCAGGCCGCTGCTGCCGCTCGCGCAATGGGGAGCCCAAGAGGTCATGGCGCCCTACCGAAAGCGGCTTCGACTCTTTCCGCGAAAGACGATGCACGTGCGGATCGGTTGCCCCATCGATCTCACTGATCTCGCTGATCAGCCGCTCGATGCCGATACATTGCACATCGCGACGAATCGACTCATGGATGCCATGACCGACCTCCTCGCCGACATACGTCACGAGAGCCCGCCGAAGGAGCGAATGGTGTTCGAGCGCAACGGGTCCTCATGAGCCGGGTAGCGATCATGGGCAGCGGTTCATGGGGGACAGCGTTTTCGATGGTCCTTGCTGATGCCGGAAGTCAGGTAACCATCTGGACCCGCGACGAAGTTGTTGCGAATCAAGTGAACGGCCTCCATCGCAATGAGGCGTATCACCCGGGCATCGATCTGCCCGACTCGGTCGCTGCGACGACCGATCCAGCCAGTGCTCTTGATGGCGCTGACCTCGTTGTCCTAGCGGTCCCTGCACAGGTGCTCCGCGAGAACCTCGAGCTGTGGGCCCCGAGAATCCCGGGCAACTCGGTGCTCGTCAGCCTCATCAAGGGAATCGAACTCGAGACCATGAAGCGCATGAGCGAGGTGATCGCTGAAGTGACGGGAGCGGCGAGCCACCGCGTCGCCTGCGTTTCTGGCCCCAATCTCGCTCGGGAGATTGCTGAGCACCAGCCCACTGCGACGACAATTGCCTGCGACCTTGAGGCGAGCGCGAGATTGCTTGCTGATGCCTGCACGACCGATTACTTCCGCCCCTACTGGACAACCGACGTCGTGGGGACCGAAATCGGAGGTGCGGTGAAGAATGTCATCGCCCTCGCGAACGGGATGGCGGTCGGAATGGGCCTTGGGGAGAACTCGCAATCCTCGCTCATCACCCGCGGACTCGCGGAGATCGCGAGACTAGGCGTCGCACTCGGAGCAGACCCGCTCACCTTTCAGGGTCTCGCCGGTGTCGGTGATCTCGTCGCGACCTGCCAGTCGCAGCTTTCGCGTAACCGCACCTTCGGCCTGAACCTCGGTCGCGGGCTTACGGTCGCGGAGACCATCGCAGTGACAGAGCAGACCTGCGAGGGATACAAGAGTTGCCAGCCCATCTTGGCCTTGGCCCAGGAGCACGGGGTCGACATGCCGATCACCGAGCAGGTGGTTCAAGTCCTGCACCATGGTCGCTCCCCGAAGTCGCTTGCAGCGGCCTTCATGGCGCGCGATACAAAACGCGAAACGGTTGCGGCCATCGACTAGTCGGGCTCGCAGATACGAGTGACCTCAATCATCGCGCAAGGATGCGTGGAGGGCGTCGCTTAGATCGGTCCAGAGATCGTCCGCGTGTTCAATCCCGAATGAAAGTCGAATGAGGCTTTCCGGCACCGCCGTGCTCTCCAGAGCCCACCTGCGTCGGCGCTCGAGCAGTGACTCGACTCCGCCGAGGCTCGTCGCATGGGTCCAGATCGCGGTGCTGCGGCATACGGCGTCGGCAGCATCGGCTCCACCGACCATCTCGATCGCGGCGATTGTCCCGAATCCTGGGTACCGAACCCGACTCACGGCCGGGTGGGCGTGCAGCCGGTCGACGATGGTTCGAGCGCTGGCTTGGGCCTGCTCGACCCGCAGGGCCAGCGTGCGAATCCCGCGCAGTGCGAGGTAGCAGTCGAAGGCACTCGTGGATCCACCGAGTAAGACCCTCCTGCGCCGAATACGCTCCGCCAACTCCAGATCGCGGGCGACGAGAGCGCCCATGAGCAGGTCCGAATGGCCACTGAGCCCTTTCGTCACGCTATGGAGGACGATATCTGCGCCATCCTGCAGCGGACGCTGGATCATCGGGGTGGCGAAGGTGTTGTCGACGAGGGCGAGAGCGCCAGCAGCGTGGGCAGCATCGATGCACGCGGGTAGATCGGCGACCTGTAGCAGTGGATTTGTTGGCGATTCCAGCCACAGCAGGTGCGCGCCTTCGCAGGCATCGGTGACCTCGTCAGTGCTGTCGACGTCGACGATGCGAAGCCCGATGCGCCCGATCGAATCGAGTTCCCGAAGCCGAACAGCGACGCCGGTGTAGGCCGCGCTGGGGGCGACGACGATGGCCCCGAGCGGAATGAGGTCCATGGCTGCCCCGGCAGCGGCCATGCCGGAGGAGAAGACGGTGGCGGTCCCACCCTCAAGACCGCCGATGACCTCCTCGAGTGCCTGTGCGCTTGGAGAGTCCTCGCGGGCGTACTCCATCGGCCCGCCGGCAACGAACGATGACGCCGGAACGATGGGGGTATTGAGCGGTGCATCGGGGCTGCGAGCCGGTCTCCCGGCCGTGACAACGAAGGTTTCAGCACGCAATGGTGAACTCGTAGGATCGGACACGGACCGACCATACTTTCCCGCCCCGGACCTTGCATACTGGAACGCCGTGGTGACCGGTACGGTCAGCACGTGCAGAAGGTCCGAGTTGCCGTCGTCTTCGGGGGTCGTAGCAGCGAGCACGGTATCTCCTGTGTCAGTGCAGGGAGCGTCCTGCGGGCGCTCGACCCGCGGTTCTTTGACCCCGTAGCCATCGGTATCACCCGCGATGGAGGGTGGTTCCTCCAAGACGTCAATCCCGATCTCCTGCGCATCATCGATGGTGTTGTCCCCGAGGTCGAGCCGGGTGACCGGCCGGTGGTCTTGAGCCCCGACCCGACGCTCCGATCACCCGACCTCGGCGACATTGACGTGGTGTTCCCGGTGCTGCATGGGCCCTGGGGCGAGGACGGCACGATCCAGGGGCTCCTGGAGATGTCCGGTATCCCCTACGTCGGGTCCGGCGTCCTGGCTTCGGCCGTTGCCATGGACAAGGCCACGATGAAGGCACTCTTTGCGTCTGCCGGACTTGAAGTCGGCCAATATGCGGTGATCACCGATCGTCAATGGCGGTTCGACCGGGTGGCCGCGCTGGCCCGGGCGAGCGCGGTCGGGTTTCCGGTGTTCGTAAAGCCGGCCCGAGCGGGGTCATCGCAGGGCATCTCCAAGGTGCACTCCGTTGAGGCCCTTGAATCGGCGATCGAAACCGCTCGCGTGCACGATCCGCGGGTGATCGTGGAAGCGGGGGTCGAGGGTGCTCGGGAGATTGAGTGCGGGGTGATCCAGGACGAGTTTGGGGTGCCGCGCGCGAGTCGCTGTGCGGAGATCATCATCGGCGGAGGCCACGAGTTCTACGACTTCGATGCCAAGTACCTCGATGACTCGACGACCCTTGTCGTTCCGGCGGATCTTGACGATGCGCTTGAGGCCGAGGTGCGTCGGCAGGCCTGCCTGGCATTCGAAGCGCTCGGCTGCGAAGGACTGGCGAGGGTGGACTTCTTCACCGATCCGACTGGTGAGGTCATTATCAACGAGGTGAACACCATGCCGGGCTTCACGCCGATCTCGATGTTCCCGCGGATGTGGGGTGCGTCGGGGTTTGCCTACGCTGATCTGGTGTCGCATCTGGTGCGGGATGCCCAGCGTCGAGGTACTGGGTTACGTTGAGGCGAAACGCCAAAGATGTTGAGGCGGGTTATCAGAGATTCAAGACCGGGCAGGTGAGCGTTCGCGTGATACCGGGCACCGCCTGGATGACCGCAATGATGAGGCGGCCGAGTTCATCCATTGTGCTTGCCTCGGCCCGGACAATGACGTCGTAGGGGCCGGTGACATCCTCGGCGGTGATCACTCCGCTGATCTCTCGGACGGCGCGGACCACCGTCGGAGCCATTCCCACCTCTGTCTGGATGAGCACATACGACTGGACGACCATGCTGGGAGACTAGCGGCTCGCGTGGGTGTCCGTGCCAGGAAAGGAGAGCCTTGAGCGAGACAACAATTGGTGAGACTGGTGAGTTCGACCTCATCGCTCGAATCACCGAGATCCTGCCCCGAACGGCTGAGGTCATCATCGGCCCCGGCGATGACACCGCGCTCGTGGCGACACGCTCCGGGAGTGTCCTCGCGACCATCGACGTCCTCGTCGAGGGAGTGCACTTTCGCAGGGACTGGTCGAGTGCGACGGATGTGGGCCGCAAGGCTGCCGCCGCTAGTCTCGCGGATATCGCGGCTATGGGTGGTGTGGCGACCGCGCTCCTCGTGGGCTTCGCAGCCCCTGGTGACCTCCCCGTCGAGTGGGCCCTTGAGTGTACGGCCGGCCTCACCGCGGAGGCGACGAAGGCCGGTGCCTGCATCGTCGGAGGCGATGTCGTTGCGTCATCGGTCGTCACGGTGTGTGTCACGGCGCTCGGCGATCTCCAGGGGAGAAGTCCGGTTCTTCGGTCAGGGGCACATGCGGGCGATGTACTCGCGGTGGCAGGCCGTCTCGGCTGGTCGGCCGCGGGGCTGGCGGTGCTGTCCGGTGGCTCGTGCTCGCCTGCGGAACTCATCGATGCCCACCAGGTCCCTGACCCGCCGTACTCGGCTGGACCCGCTGCTGCGGACGCCGGCGCCACCGCCATGATCGATGTGAGCGATGGACTCATCGCAGACGCACGGCATCTTGCCGAGGCCTCAGGCGTCGATATCGTGATCGATTCCGCCGGCTGGATCATCCCTGAGTCCATGTCCGCCGCAGCGTCAGCCCTCGGCGTCGATCCGCGGGAATGGATGCTCACCGGAGGGGAGGATCATGCGCTCCTCGCGACGTTCCCTGCCGGTGTGGTGGTTCCGGCGGGATTTCGCATCATCGGATCGGTGATGGCCTCAGATGGCCCGGGGGTCATCGTTGATGGCGTGCGGAGGCGCGGGCTGGGTGGGCACGTCCACTTCTCGGTGGAATGACATTCACCGTGGAAAGGTTGGGGTGTCCTTTGATGGACGGGACCTGCCGAACAGGCGCCGGATGCTGGTGCGCAGCCGCGAGTCGCGTGGTGCAAATCCGGCTCGGATTGACTCGTAGGTCTGCCGAGTGACAACGGAGCCCTCGCGTCGGATCGCTTCGGGCACGACTGCCAGGATGCGGTCACCTCGGACCCAACTCAGGCGGTGTTGCTCATCCCAATCTCCCGGCCCAATCGCCAGCCAGCGGGCGTCTGCGGAATGATCACGAGTCGAGAGCATCAGCACCGCGAGGCGGTCCCGAGTGGCGCGACCGATGATGACGACTGGGCGATCCTTGCCAATGTCAGGTTCGTCCTCGTAGGCGACCCATGTCCAGACGATTTCACCGGGATCAGGAGTGCCGTCCAATTGCGGGCGATACTCCCAGCGGACTGGCCCCGAGTAGTCTCGCGCTCCCCCCTGGGGAGGAGGCGCTTTTCCGGGGGCGTTGGTCATGGCCGCAGACTCGGATTTTCCCTACAGGGGACGACTCGTCGCGGACGACTAGTTGCGGACGACCTTGCCGGCCTTCAGGCATGATGCGCACACGTTTTGGCGCTTCGGGGTCTTTCCGGCAAGCGTACGGACCCGCTGGATGTTCGGGTTCCAACGACGCTTCGTTCGACGGTGTGAATGAGAAATGCTGTGCCCGAAGCTTGGGCCCTTGCCGCAGACATCGCAGTTGGCAGCCACGGTGCACTCCTTCATGTGTGATGCCACATTGGCATCAATCGTGCCGGCGCGGCCGGTTGGCCGGGCCGAAGTCTTGTGAACGGTCGAACCTCGTTAACTGGTGAACTCGAGATTCGGTAAATCCTCGAAACATTATGCTGCAGTGAAGCACGCAAAGGCCAAGAATAGCCGAGGCGGGCGCTGCTGCCCAAATCTGGGGTGAGGTCAAGCGAGGTTGTGGAAGGGTAGGGACCGGTGAAAGCAGTGAACATTGGTAATCCGGCGGCCTTCGTCAATCCCGCATTCGTGCGCGACTGGGCCCATGCCGCCCTCGCAGGGTTGGGGGAGGCGAGGGCCGAGATTGATGCCATGAACGTCTTCCCTGTCCCTGATGGTGATACCGGCACGAATGTCTACCTCACCATGGAAGCCGGGTGTGCGGGAATCGACGAGGCCATGGCCGTTGATTCCTCGATGCCGTCCGCGGTGATGGGGTTGGCCCGCGGGACCCTCCTGGGGGCCCGCGGCAACTCTGGAGTCATCCTGTCGCAGATCCTCCGCGGAACCGCTGAGGTTCTCGCCGCCATCCCTTCCGAGCGAGATATTCGCGGGACGGACATCGCTGCGATGCTCGAGCGCGGGACAGAACTTGCGTACCTAGCGGTCGCGAAGCCAGTTGAGGGGACCATCCTTACCGTCGTGAGAGCCGCTGCGAACGCGGCGCGCACGGCAAGTAGCCACTCATCCGCGGTCTCTCCGGCGCAGGCTGCAGGGGCCGCGAGCGATGGAGCGGCGCAGGCCCTCGAGCAAACGCCCTCCCTGCTTGAATCATTGCGAATCGCAGGGGTCGTCGACGCTGGTGGGCGAGCGCTCGTCGTCGTGCTCGAGGCCCTCGTCGACGTCCTTTCAGGTGCAAGGCGCACCCCTGCGCAAGCCTCGCGGGTGCAAGCCCCGAGGGCGGAAGCCTCGATGGTGCAGGGTGCGAGCGTGCAAGTCTCCGGGCCGCACTCTTTTTCGGGGCCGCAGTATGAGGTGATGTACCTCCTCGACGCCGATGAGCCCTCAGTGAAAAGGCTCCGGGTGGTCCTAGCGTCAATTGGCGACAGCCTCGTCGTGAGCGGTGCACCACCGCTTTGGAATGTCCACGTCCACACCGACAATCCCGGTGCCGCGGTGGAGGCGGGGATGGAAGTCGGCCGACCGCATGGCATCCGCATCACGACCCTCGACACCCGGGGCCTCGGAGCCGAGCGGCAGCCCCGCGCCCTGGTCGCGGTGACCCACGGCCCCGGTACGGCCGCCCTCCTTCGAGAGGCCGGGGCAATAACCGTCGCAGCACTGCCGAATACTCGTCCCTCGACAGCGGAACTTCTCGCGGCGGTCCTTGCGTCGGGTGCGGATGACGTCATCATCCTTCCGAGTGATGGCGATACGTGCGCCGTAGCTGGCGTCGCGGCTGCCGAGGCGCGGGCCGGCGGCGTTCGAGTCTCTGTCATTCCTACGAAGGCGATCGTGCAGACGCTCGCGGCGGCGGCTGTTCACGATCCGAGGGCACGATTCGAGGACGACGTCGTCGCGATGACCCGAGCAGCGGGCGCTACCCGCTACGCCGCGGTCACGGTGGCATCGCGTGAGGTGCTGACCACGGCGGGTCCGTGTCGCATCGGCGACGTCCTCGGCCTCGTCGATGGTGACATCAGCGTCGTGGGCGAGGATTCAGCAGGCGTGGTTCGCGACCTGTTGAACGCCATGCTTGCCGCAGGGGGTGAGCTCGTGACCCTCGTCTTCGGAAGTGACGTGACGCCCGCATTTGCCGACAACGTGACGTCGTGGCTTGCCACCGATCATCCGATGGTGGAGGCCACTGCGGTTGACGGCGGCCAGCCGCTGTGGCCGGTCATCATTGGAGTCGAGTGAGCCTGGAGCAGACGGACCTCGGGCAGTCGCTGTCGAGGGTGATCGGCGGGAAGAGCGCCAAGGCGTTGGAAAAGGCCTTCGGAATGTCGACTGTTGACGATCTGCTCCGCCACTATCCGCGCCGTTATGCCCAACGAGGGATCCTCACGGAGCTTGACACCCTCGACGAGGGTGTCACGGTGACCGTCCTCGCAGATATCCAGACGGTGAAGGTCAGGGCGATGCGGGAGCGTCGTGGAACAATCCTGGAGGCCATCGTGACCGATGGACAGGGGACCTTGGTGCTCACCTTTTTCAACCAGAAGTGGCGAGAGAAAGAATTGCGTCCCGGACGGCGCGGACTCTTCGCGGGTGAGATCTCCACCTTCAGCGGACGGCGGCAGCTCGCCCATCCCAACTGTTTGCTCCTGCCCGATGGCGTCGATGACGACCCTGAGGTGATCGCAGCCTTTGCTAGCGAACTCATCCCGGTCTACCCGGCGACCTCAACCGTCACTTCGTGGCAGATTGCTGACGCGATTCGCATCGTCCTCGATACCCTCGGCGACCTCCCCGACCCCATTCCGCAGGAGGTACGGCAGGTCGAGGGCATTATCGGGCTGGCTCCTGCGCTTGCCCAGATTCATCGCCCAGCCAACGACATCGAGCTGAGCCAGGCGCAGGACCGACTGCGGTTCGAGGAGGCATTCGTCCTGCAGGTGGTGCTTGCCCAGAGGCGCGCTGAGATGGCCTTGCTGCCAGCTACGGCCAGAGTCGTGGGCGATGGACCCCTGCAGCGCGCCTTCGATGAACATCTGCCGTTCGCGCTCACCCGGGGCCAGATTGAGGTCGGCGAGGAGATTGCCGTTGACCTCGCTGCTCGCCACCCGATGCACCGGCTCGTGCAGGGGGATGTGGGGAGCGGGAAGACGATTGTCGCGCTTCGCGCAATGCTCGGTGTCGTCGATGCCGGCGGGCAGGCGGCGCTGCTCGCTCCGACCGAGGTTCTCGCCGTGCAGCACCACCGGACCATCACCGCCATGCTGGGCCCCCTTGCCCAGGCGGGGACGCTCGGCGGCGACTTCAACGGAACGAAGGTCGCACTCCTCACCGGCTCGCAGCGCACGGCCACCCGGCGTCGTGAGCTTCTCGATGTCATCTCAGGGGATGCCGGAATTGTGGTGGGAACGCATGCACTTATTCAGGACACCGTCCAGTTTCGCGATCTTGGGCTCGTCGTCATCGATGAGCAGCACCGATTCGGTGTCGAGCAGCGGGCTGCCCTCGCGGCGAAGGCGCAGGGTGACCTTCGACCGCACGTCATCGTCATGACAGCGACGCCGATTCCGCGAACCGTCGCCATGACTGTGTTCGGAGATCTCGACGTCTCGACCCTTCGCGAACTCCCGGCAGGCCGACGACCGGTGGCGACCCATGTGGTGCCAGTTCGCGAGCAACCTGCCTTAGTCAAACGGGCCTGGGCTCGGGTACGAGAGGAGGTCGATGCGGGTCGGCGCGTATTCGTCGTGTGCCCGCGAATTGGCGAAGACGAGACCAAGGTGCCGGATGATGACGTCGCGCCCCAAGATGAAGGGATCACAGGGGAGGAGCCAACGGCAGCCTCGGTGATCTCCGTTGCCGCGAAGTTGGCCGACGGTGAGCTGGCCGGCCTTCAGGTCGGCGTCCTCCACGGTCGCATGACCGGCGAGGAAAAGGACGATGCGATGCGCCGATTCGCAAGCGACACCGGAGACACGCGGATCGAAGTTCTCGTCGCGACCACCGTGATCGAGGTTGGGGTCGATGTGCCGAATGCCACGGCAATCGTCATCATCGATGCTGACCGGTTTGGGATCTCCCAGCTCCATCAGCTCCGCGGCCGTGTCGGACGAGGGAACCTTCCGAGCCTGTGCCTGCTGCTCACCGAGATGCCGCAGGGGAGTCCTGCGCGCGCTCGACTTGACGCAGTAGCGGCGACAACCGACGGCTTCGAACTCGCGCAGCTCGACCTTGAGTTGCGTCGCGAGGGTGACGTACTCGGGTCGTCTCAATCCGGCGTGCGCAGTTCGCTGCGACTGCTCGAGGTCGTGCGCGACGAGGACGTGATTGTGCGGGCCCGTGCGGCCGCGGTTTCCATCGTCGAGGCCGATCCCACCTTGGCTTCCGCACCAGGCCTTGTGAGCGCAATCCATGCACTCGTGCCGGACGTACAGGCGGACTTCTTGGAGAAGGCGTGACGAGCGTGTCGATCGGAGGCCGGAGGTGACCCGGATTATTGCCGGCTCTGCACGGGGCCGCCGGCTCAGCGTCCCGATCCGAGGTACCCGCCCGACCTCCGACCGAGTGCGGGAGGCCTTGTTCTCCACGGTCACGTCGATGCTGGTCGAACAAGGAACCGGCTGGCGTGAGGTTCACGTGCTCGATTGCTATGCCGGATCTGGGGCCCTCGGGCTCGAGGCGCTCAGTCGTGGTGCAGCGTCTGTCGTCCTCATCGAGAGTCAGGCCTCGGCCGCAGATGTCATCCGAGGAAACATTGCATCACTCGGGCTATCGGGAGCAAGCGTCGTCTGTACGACAGTGCGGACTGCCGCTGGTCGGCAGAAGGCAGGCCATCCCTCGTCGCTCATCCTCCTAGATCCCCCCTACGAGCTCGGAGCCACGACGATTGCCAAGGAGCTCAGCGAGCTTGATGCGGGGGGCTGGATTGCGCCGGCCGCCATCGGGGTCGTCGAACGGCCCCGGGCCGACGAGACATCGCCATTTCCTCCCGAATGGTCATTCGTCCGCCAGCGTTCCTACGGTGATACCGCCCTTTGGTACGGTCAGCGCACTTCGGGTACGGAGGTCGTTGACGGGGATTCTGGAGGCCAGTGATGCGTATTGCGGTGTGCCCGGGATCATTCGACCCGGTGACGAACGGCCACTTTGACGTATTCGCGCGAGCAGCGGACCTCGCCGACGAGGTCGTCGTCGCAGTCCTGCACAACAAGTCCAAGTCCAGCCTGTTCACCGTCGATGAGCGCATTGAAATCCTTCGTGAGGTGGTGGCGCCGCTCGGGAACATCCGCATCGACTCATTCCACGGCCTCCTCGTCGATTACTGCCGTGACAATGGAATCAAGGCGATCGTTAAGGGCCTTCGGGCGGTGAGTGACTTCGACTACGAATTCCAGATGGCCCAGATGAACTACCGGCTGGCCAAGGTCGAGACCCTGTTCGTGTCGACGAATCCGCTCTACAGCTACCTCTCCTCGAGTCTCGTCAAGGAGGTTGCGACCTACGGGGGCGATGTTCACGGTCTGGTTCCTGAGGTCGTGTTGGAGCGACTGCAGCGACGGATCTCAGACACAATGGGATCAGCGGGGCGCTGAGCCGACCGTCGGCGCTCCCTGCGCTGCAGGGAAACGGAGGAGATCACCGAGTGGACGTGCAACAAAGACTGTCGGAACTCGCCGTCCTCATCGAGGAGGCGAAGTCGATGCCGCTGTCGGCTTCATGCATCGTCAACCGGCCGTTGGTGCTCGACCTCATCGACGAAATTCGGCATCTGCTGCCTGAGTCCGTCCATCGGGCGGATGCCCTGCTCGCGGACAGTGAAGCTGTCGTCCTCGAGGGCCGCCGGGAGGCGAATCGAATCATCGACAGGGCGCGAGCCGAGGCAGATCGACTTACATCTGGGCACGAGGTCTACCTCGCGGCGGTGTCCGAGGCGCAGGCCCTTCGCAGTCAGGTCGAATCGGAGAGCGATCGCATGCGCCGGGAGACCGACGACTACATCGATGCCAAGCTGGCGACCTTCGAGATCACCCTCCAAAAGAGCCTCCAGATCGTCGACCGTGCCCGTGACCGACTTCGCGGTCAGATCTATCAGGAGCTGGCACCCGAGCCGCTCACTTACGTCGATGAGCTCTACGACGAGAGGCGCTGACGACCCGCGTTGATGCCGCCATGGCCGTGGCAGCGGGGGTTCGTTTTCGCCTGAGGCGCCGTCCGCGCTACTCTTTGATCAAACAGCCTCTCGCGGGGCCACAGTTGCCCATGCCTCATCCGTAAGGGGAGCAGTGAACACCCTCGATCCATCCGGCGCGCTTGTCCTTGACTTACTAGCGCTGGGCCTGCAACAGCGGGCCGGGTCGATGATCACTGTCGACCGAACAGTGCCGGCGCCGGGCAGCCTCGGCGTCGCATTGGCCACCGTCCCCGTAGGGTCACCAGTCGAACTTGAACTCCGGCTGGAATCCGTGATGGAGGGGGTGTTGGTCTCCGGGACTGCGGACATCCATGTCGACGCCGAGTGCGCGCGCTGTCTGGATCCGCTCGAATGGAATGAGGCAGTGGACTTCAGCGAGTTGTTCGTCTACCTCGACACGGATGATCGTGCAGGGGCGGTCGTAGAACTCGGTGATGATGAAGACCCGTTGCCGGGGATTCGGGACGATCTAATCGACCTAGAGCCGACGCTGCGTGATGCGGTGGTGCTGGGCCTGCCCCTGTCGCCGGTGTGTCGCGCGGAGTGCTCGGGCCTGTGCTCCGAGTGTGGGGTGCGGCTCGACAGTGCCCCCGGGCATGTGCATGAACTGACCGATCCACGATGGGCGGCACTCGCCGACCTCGTGGAGCCAGATGAGCAGTAGCGAAGAAGAGGAAGAAACGTGCCAGTACCGAAGAGGAAGATGTCGCGCTCCAACACCCGGAGCCGTCGCGCGCAGTGGAAGACCACTGTGCCGAACCTCGTGACATGCGCCACCTGTCGGGAGAAGCGCCTGTCTCACACGGCCTGCCCAACCTGTGGCACGTACGCCAAGCGCCGCGTCCTCGACGTCTAGGCTGAAGAGGCCCGAGTCGCCCTAGAACTCTTGGGCGGCGACGGTCCCTCCCGACTGCCTCCGCTTCGATTGACGTCATCGGGATGACTGATGGGGCGAAGTGGTTCGGTGAAGCACTCGGTGGTGTCTGGGCGGTGCGCGATGTGCTGCTCGGGCCACTGGCTGACGGTCAAGCCAACATCGATGACGAAGGCGGGTCATGAACAAGCGGGACGCCCGCCTGCAGGAATTGCGCGAGATCCTCGCCGTTGATGTCGATGCCTCGATGCTCAACCTTGCTCTCACCCATCGCTCCTACGCCTACGAGCATGGCGGACTTCCGCATAACGAGCGGCTGGAGTTCCTTGGGGATTCAGTTCTCGGCATCGTTGTCACCGACACCCTCTATCGGACCTATCCCGAGCTCCCCGAGGGCCAATTGGCCAAACTTCGAGCCGCCGTCGTCAATGCCCGGGCCCTCGCCGACGTGGCGCGGACCCTAGGCCTTGGCAGCTACCTGCTGCTTGGGCGGGGTGAGGAGACCACCGGTGGTCGCGACAAACTTTCGATCCTCGCGGATGCCATGGAGGCGGTTATCGGCGCCGTCTACCTATCCGCTGGGCCGTCCGAGTCGAGCGAGCTCGTCCACCGGCTCTTCGACCCGCTCATCAGGGCCTCGGCGCTCCTTGGAGCCGGCCTCGACTGGAAGACCTCCCTGCAGGAGGCCGCAGCCAACGCGGGCCTCGGATTGCCCGACTATCAGGTCGAGGACTCAGGCCTTGACCATGAGAAGGAATTCGATGCACGTGTCGTCATCGCGGGTGAAGCCCTCGGTTTCGGCCACGGCCGGTCGAAGAAGGTAGCCGAGCAGGAGGCCGCGGAGCAGGCGTATCGCGCGCTCGTTAAACGCGCGGGAGCTCGCTGACGTGCCCGAACTCCCGGAGGTCGAGGTCGTCAGGCGCGGTCTTGATCGATGGGTAACTGGCCGGATCATCGCCGATGCAGAGGTGCTCCATGCGCGGGCGGTGCGCAGGCACGTGGGCTCGCTGCGCGACGACCTTGTCGGTGAGCAGATCCGTTGCGTGAGCCGTCGCGGAAAGTATTTGTGGATGCCGCTCAGCGGATCCGACGCCGCACTCGTGGCACATCTTGGGATGAGTGGCCAGCTGCTTATGCAGCCCGGATTGACACCTGATGAGACGCACCTTCGTGCGCGGTTCACCTTCACAGACCATGGAGCCGAACTCCGCTTCGTTGACCAGCGAACCTTCGGCGGGCTCATGGTTGCCCCACTCGTGGCCGACGGTGCCGGAGGGCAACTGCCCGGGATCATCAGCCACATTGCCCGGGATCCGCTCGATCCGGCATTCGACGAGAGGGCCTTCGAGACGCGCCTGCACGCTCGCGACACTGAGATCAAGCGAGCCCTCCTCGACCAGTCCCTCGTCTCGGGTATCGGAAACATCTACGCGGACGAGTCGCTCTGGCGGGCCGGGCTGCATGGCAGGTGCAGGACCGGGTCGCTCGATGGATCAAGGGTTCAAGATCTCGTCACCCACGTGCGTGCGGTGATGATCGAGGCGCTCGCCGAGGGAGGCACGAGCTTTGATTCCCTCTACGTGAACGTCAATGGCGAAAGTGGATATTTCGACCGCTCCCTAGATGCATACGGCCAAGAGGGGGAGCCGTGCTCCCGCTGCGGCACGCTGATCGAACGAGAGCGGTTCATGAATCGCTCAAGCGCCTTTTGTCCGCAATGTCAGGCGATATCTTGATTGCCTTGCATCGATTGGCCGCCCGGTAGGCTGCACAGGCTCAGACAAACCGACGAATCGCATCACCCATCGACCACCGGAGAACCGTGCACCTCAAGACGTTGACCCTGAAGGGCTTCAAGTCCTTCGCATCTTCAACGACGCTGCACCTCGAGCCCGGGGTGACGTGTGTCGTGGGTCCCAATGGCTCCGGCAAATCCAATGTGGTCGACGCGCTCGCGTGGGTGATGGGGGAACAGGGGGCGAAGTCTCTCCGCGGCGGCAAGATGGAGGACGTCATCTTCTCCGGCACGACCGGCAGAGCACCGCTCGGACGTGCGGAGGTCTCTGTCACCATCGATAACTCCGATGGCAAGCTGCCAATCGAGTACGCCGAGGTCACCATCTCGCGCACCCTCTTCCGCAACGGCGGATCGGAGTACGCCATCAACGGTGAGACGGCGCGGTTGCTCGATGTCCAGGAGCTGCTGAGCGACTCGGGGATCGGTCGTGAGATGCACGTCATCGTCGGGCAGAACCGGCTTACCGCGATCCTCGAGGCCACCCCAGAGGACCGTCGCGGCATCATCGAGGAGGCTGCCGGGGTTCTCAAACACCGGAAGCGCAAGGAAAAGGCCCTGCGAAAGATCGAGTCCATGCAGGCGAATCTCGTTCGGCTCCAGGACCTCACGAATGAGTTGCGTCGCCAACTGAAGCCGCTGGGCCGGCAGGCCGAGGTCGCTCGTCGTGCGGTGGCTATTCAGTCTGATGTCCGTGACGCGCGGCTGAGACTCATGGCCGATGACCTCACGCAGATGCGCGACGCGCTCGCCGCAGAGGTCGCGGATGAAACTGCCCTGCGCGACCGGCAGGCCCAGGTTGATGGCCTCCTCGCTGGGCTGCGATCCCAGGAGGCTGATGCCGAGGCGGCGGTCGAACTAGAGGCCCCGCGGGTCGTTCATGCGCAGAACACTTGGTTTGCCCTGAGCGGTCTGCGAGAGCGGTTCAACGGACTCGTCCAGGTGGGTGCAGAACGAACCCGTCACCTCCAGCCGGAGCCCGAGGAGGAGTCGTCCGGCCGCGATCCCGAGCAGATTGAGACCGAGGCCCGCGGGCTGCGGGAGCAGGAGTTTGACCTTGGCCGCGAGGTTGAGGTCGCACGAGAGGCACTGGCAGCGTCTGAGGCTGCACGCCATGCTGCCGAGCAGGCGGCTGTTCTTGAGGAGCGCCGTATCGCCAGCGCGGAACGTGCTGCCGCCGATCGCCGGGAGGGGCTGGCGAAGGTCACCGGCCAGGTCAATGCTGCGAGATCACGGCTCGAGACACGGTCCAATGAAATTGAACGACTCGAGGCCGCTGTGGCGGAGGCGCGCGAGCGTGGGGAGGCGGCCCAAGCCGAGTTCCAGGCCATTGAGGTCCAGGTTGCTGGCCTAGACGAGGGTGAACTTGGCCTTGATGATGAGTATGAGCAGGCGAACGGACTCCTTGAGGTCGCCGACGCGGTGGTCGAGGAACTGCGCACCGCCGAGTCGGTGAATGAGCGAGAGCGAGGCGCGTTGAGCGCCCGCCTCGGAGCACTCGAACTCGGGCTCTCTCGCAAGGATGCTGCGGCTGTGCTCGTGTCGTCATCCGAGCAGCTTCCAGGGGTTCTCGGATCGCTCGCGAGCCTGCTCCATATTGAGCCGGGAGCGCAGGCGGCGGTCGCTGCAGCCTTGGGTGATATCTCCGACGCCGTGGTGGTCCGCGGGTTTGATTCTGCGGTGTCGTCGTTGGTCCTCCTCAAGGAACAGGACGCCGGCCGCGCTGCCCTGGTCGTGACAGGGCTGAGCTCCCACGAGGGAGAGGTGGCGCCTGATTCTGGGCCGCTCTCCATCGGTCGGTGGCTGCGCGAGACCGTCCGCTGCGATGGTGATGTTCGCCCGGTCGTTGATCGCCTGCTGGCTCGATGTGTACTTGTCAGCGATATCAGCGAGGTGGCGCGCGCCCAGCAGGAGCGGCCAGATCTCGTGTTCGTGACTGATGCGGGCGACATTTTCGCCGATGGCGTCGTACACGGTGGTTCGACGAGCGCACCGAGCCTGCTCGAAGTGAAGGCTGCCTACGACGAGACCGCGCAGGCCCTCGAGGTCGCAACCCATGCGGTCGAGCGATCTCGGTTCGACCTAGTCACCGCGAAGGAGACGCAGCAGCGGGCCGCGGAGCGGGTCGAGAGCGCACTCACCCGACTTCACGAATCCGATGCTCGAATGGCCGCGGTCGCGGAGCAACTCGGCCAGCTCGGGCAGGTTGCCCGTGCGGCGGTGGCGGAGGCCCAGCGGCTTGGGCTGGCTCTGGTCGCAGCCCAGAGTGCTCGAGAGACTGACGTGGCTGCTGTTGCGGAGCTTCAGCAGCGGCTGGATTCGGCGCAGGTTGAGCCGGAGACGACCGATCTTCAGGATCTTCGCAGTGAGCTCGCCGTGGTGGCGAAGGAGGCGAGGCAGCGTGAGGTCGATGCGAGACTGTCCCTGCGCACCGGCGAGGAGCGCGTGGCTGCGGTCGGAATTCGGGCCGAGCAGTTGGAACGCGCTGCGAAGGCTGAGCGTCAGGCGCGGGTCGCCGCAGTCGAGCGGCGCGAATGTCGTGCGCGTGAACTCGTCGTGGCCCAGGCCGTGCTGATCGCGTCAAGGGTGGCGCTGTCCCGGATCGAGGCCTCGGTAGCCGATGCCAGTCGGGCCCGACTCGAGGTCGAGCGGATCACGAAGGAGCGGGATGCGACCCTCGTTGTCGTGCGCGGTCGCATTCGTGAGTTGAGCGCTGAACTTGACCGGCTCAAGGACAGCGTGCACCGCGACGAGGTGGCTCGAGCCGAACAGCGAATGCGGATCGAGCGAGTCCAGGACAAGGTCCTCGAGGAGTTCGGGATCGACACCGCGGTCCTCATCGCGGAGTACGGGCCCGATCAACTCGTGCCGCCGAGTCCGGTGGCACCGGGCGATGAGGTCCCGGCTGACGCGCCCGAGCCCGAGCCTTATCCGTATGTCCGAGCTGAGCAGGCCAAGCGGCTGAAGGAAGCCGAGAAGGGCCTTGCGCTCCTGGGGCGAGTGAATCCCCTCGCGCTCGAGGAGTTCACGGCGATGGAGGAGCGCCACACCTTCCTCAGCGAGCAACTCGATGACCTGAAGCGCTCGCGCGACGACCTGCTTGACATCGTCAAGGAGGTCGACGGTCGGGTCGAGCAGGTGTTCACCGAGGCCTATCGCGATATCGAGCGGGAGTTCACCGGCGTCTTCGCGCGATTGTTCCCGGGCGGGGAGGGCCGGCTCATCCTCACCGACCCCTCGGACATGCTCAATACCGGCGTCGACGTCGAGGCGAGGCCGCCGGGTAAGAAGGTGAAGCGACTGTCCCTCCTGTCCGGAGGCGAGCGGTCGCTCACGGCCGTTGCCTTCCTCGTTGCCTTATTCAAGGCCCGTCCCAGCCCCTTTTACGTCCTTGACGAGGTTGAGGCGGCGCTCGACGACGTCAATCTTGGTCGCCTCATTGACATCATTGAAGAGCTCCGTTCAACCTCGCAACTCATTGTCATCACGCACCAGAAGCGCACGATGGAGATTGCCGACGCGCTTTACGGAGTGTCGATGAGGGGCGATGGCGTGACCCAGGTCATCGGACAACGGCTACGCGAGGCGGCAACCGCCTGAGAGGATGTCCGCCATGGACTCGAGCTTCGCGTATGCCGGGATCGCCATTGCGGTCATTCTCGTGGTCGTCGTTGCTGCCTTGGCGCTCCGACGACGGAGTGGTCATGGTCGCGCTGAACCGTTGGCGGCGTCAGCGAGAGTCGAAGCAGTCGCTGAGTCGTCAGCGTTGCTGGAAATCGAGGTCCCCGATCCGGCGGCCGGCCGGTTGCACCGACTTCGAGCTCGGTTGGCCCGGTCGAATACGGCAATCGGTCAGGGCCTGTTCGCGCTCCTGAGTCGCGACTCGATCGACGCAGCGACCTGGGATGAGGTCGAGGAGACACTGCTTCTCGCAGATCTTGGCGTCGGCCCGACGAACGAGATCATCGAGCAGCTGCGCACGGCGCTCAAGGTCGAGGGCGGAGCACGATCCGCGGATGATGTCCGTGAGGCGCTTCGTTCAGCCTTGCTGGGTCTCGTCGACCCAAGTCTGGAACGCGAACTTGTTACCCAGGTGGCTGGCAGGCCCGCCGTCCTCATGATCGTTGGCGTGAATGGAACCGGGAAGACGACAACAACTGGCAAACTCGCCCGACTTCTCGTTGCGGAGGGTCGCTTGGTAGTCCTCGGCGCTGCCGACACCTTCCGGGCGGCTGCCGCCGAACAGCTCCAGACGTGGGGCGACCGGGTTGGCGCCACCGTCGTTCGTGGACCGGAGGGCGGCGATCCAGCGGCGGTGGCCTTCGACGCAGTATCGACAGGAGTGAAGGTCGGCGCCGATACCGTCGTCATCGACACGGCTGGCCGCCTCCACACGAAGGCCGGGCTCATGGACGAACTTGACAAGGTGAAGCGCGTCATCGAAAAGCAGTCTGCCGTCGACGAGGTTCTCCTCGTCCTCGATGCCACTACCGGGCAGAACGGCCTCGTTCAGGCACGGGTGTTTGCAGAGTCGGTCAACGTCACGGGGATCGTCCTGACCAAGCTCGACGGCACGGCGAGGGGGGGCATTGTCATCGCCGTACAGCGCGAACTTGGGGTCCCGGTGAAGCTCGTCGGGCTCGGAGAGGGTCCCGATGATCTCGCGCCGTTCGATCCGATCGCGTTCATTGATGCTCTCGTCGCGAATTGACGTCGCAGTCGGTGTCCTGAGCTGGGCCCGAACGTGATCCGAGTCTTGTGTAACACGGACGTTACCGGGCGACCATCGACGTGATCGCCCAGTAACGCGGCGACGATCCGGCGGAAACGTCGAGGGTCCACTCTCCTTCCTAGGGAATACCCCCCTACGAGAGGGAGACTCAAATGGAATCCGCGCTAGACACGGGCAACACCGCGTGGCTGCTCACCGCATCCGCGCTCGTGCTGCTCATGATCCCGGGCTTGGCCTTCTTCTACGGCGGCATGGTCCGGTCGAAGTCGGTCCTCAACATGCTCATGATGATCATGGGCGCGCTCTTCATCGTCGGCATCCTTTGGGTGATCTACGGATACTCAATGGTCTTCGGTGCCTCGTATGGCCAGGCCGGGCTGCTCGGCAATGTGACGCAGTACCTCGGGCTCGAAGGACTCATGGTTGATGACCCTGAGGCCGGCGTGCCTGCCATGGCATTCGTCGCCTTCCAGGCGATGTTCGCCTGCATCACTGTCGGACTCATCGCCGGAGCGATCGCGGATCGAACGAAGTTCAGTGCGTGGCTCATCTTTGCCGGAGTCTGGGCGACCATTGTTTACTTCCCGGTCGCACACTGGGTGTTCAACCTCAATGGTGACGAGGGCGGATGGATCTACAAGTTGGGCGTGATCGACTTCGCCGGAGGAACCGCGGTGCACATCAATGCGGGCGCGGCAGCACTGGTCCTCGCGATCATCATCGGTCGTCGCCTCGGTTGGCCGAGGACTCCAATGAAGCCGCACAACCTCACCCTCGTCATGATCGGGGCCGCGCTGCTGTGGTTCGGATGGTTCGGGTTCAATGCTGGCTCGCAGATTGCCGCGGATAACTCCGCCTCGGTGGTGTTCTTCAACACCTTCATCGCGACCTGTGCTTCCGGGCTCGCCTGGCTCGCCACGGAGCGGATTCGCGATGGGCACGCCACCAGCCTGGGTGCGGCATCAGGCGTCGTTGCGGGTCTTGTGGCGATCACCCCGGCCTGTTCGGCCGTGAGTCCGATCGGAGCAATCGCAATCGGAGCGATTGCCGGTGTGCTGTGCGCGCTCGCAGTCGGCCTCAAGTACAAGTTCAAGTTCGACGACTCCCTCGACGTCGTGGGGGTACACCTCGTTGGCGGACTCGTCGGCACCCTGCTCATCGGCATCCTGGCAACGGAAGCAGCACCGGCGGGAGTGAACGGTCTGCTCTACGGTGGTGGTACTGAGCAATTGGGTAGGCAGGCGATCGGAGCGGGTGCGGTGCTCGTCTACTCGCTCATCGCAACGCTCATCATTGCCTTCCTCATCAAGGTGACCATTGGCTTCCGGATCTCGGAGGAGTCGGAGATAAACGGAATCGACCTAGCCGAGCATGCTGAGTCGGCCTATGTCCTAGGTGAGTCAGGTGGCGGCGGGATCTTCGCCGGCGTCGGACACGCAGCCCGAGTCAAGACCGAGGAGTCATCATGAAGCTCATCACCGCGATCATCAAGCCATTCAAGCTCGAGGACGTGAAGGCTGCACTCGAGGCCAAGGGAATCCACGGGCTCACCGTGTCTGAAGCTTCGGGTTTCGGCCGGCAGCGTGGCCACACGGAGGTTTACCGTGGTGCCGAGTACACGGTCGACCTCGTGCCGAAGGTGCGTGTCGAGGTCCTCGTCGACGACCTTGACGCGGAGGGAGTCATCGATGCGATCGTCGGGGCTGCCCAGACTGGCAAAATCGGCGATGGCAAGGTTTGGATGGTCCCGGTTGAGTCGGTGGTGCGAGTCCGCACCGGCGAGCGCGGCGCAGAAGCGCTCTAGCGGTCGCCCTCTTCACACTCGTCGATCATGGACTCCTTCCTCGCTGCGCGCAGTGAACTCGTTCGCCGCCCCGGGCCAGTAGGTCCGGAGCGGCGAACGGCGTTGACCCTCCTCACCGATGATTGGCTCAGGGAGCTGTTTCGCGCGGCTGAGGGCACCGGATCCGACATGTGCCTGCTCGCCGTGGGCGGGCACGGTCGGATGGAGTTAGCGCCAGGCAGCGACCTCGACCTTGTCGTGCTTCACCGCACCGATCCGCGACGAGCTGCTCGAACGGCCGAACGGTTGTGGTATCCGATCTGGGACTCAGGTCTGAGGCTGGATCACAGCCTGCGCACCGTGAGCGAGGCAAGGCGCCTCGCGAGCGACGACATGAAAGTGCTCCTCGGTCTCCTTGACGGCCGGGTCGTCGGAGGCGACGAGACGGTGGCCGATCAGCTGAGGTCGAGTGTGTTTGCCGATTGGCGTTCAATGGCCTCGAAGCGAATGCCAAGCCTGCGGGCACTCGTCGAAAGCCGCCGCGATCGGTGTGGCGAACTCGCAACCCTGCTCGAGCCTGATCTCAAGGAAGCCTACGGGGGATTGCGTGAGGCAACCTGCCTGCGGGCTATCGCCGCTTCGTGGATCACGGACATTCCGCACTCTGGCTGGCGGGAGGCGGTTGAATTTCTCCTCGATGTCAGGTGGGCACTCCATGCCTTGACTGGCCGACCTGGCGATGTCTTACTCCTTCAAGAGCAGGAGCAGGTAGCTGTCGCGCTCGGGCTCCAAGACGCTGATGCACTGCTGCGTCAGACGTATGCGGCCGCTCGCTCAATCGCCTACGCCTCGGACTCGACCTGGCACAGGGTGAACCGGCTGACGACCAGGGTGCCTCGAATCGCACCAAGATTCGCGCTGCGTTCGGTGCACAGGGCGAATACCAGGCGCGTCCCGCTCGCCGATGGAGTCGTCGTGCAGGCGGGTGAGGTGGTCCTCGCAACCGACGCCCGCCCGGAGAAGGACCCGACGCTGGCATTGCGAGCAGCGGCCGCGGCCGCTCAGGCGGGTTTCCCACTCGCACCAATAACGGTGCAGCGTCTCGCTGACGAAGGAGCGCCGCTCCCGAGCCCATGGCCTCGGTCAGCGAGGGAGTCTTTTGTTTCCCTTCTAGGCGCGGGCACCTCCACCATCGGTGTTTGGGAGGCACTCGATCAGGCGGGCATCATTGCAGCACTCCTCCCGGGCTGGGATGTGGTGAGGTCGGCTCCTCAGCGCAATCCCGTCCACCGGTTCACCGTTGATCGACACCTCGTCGAAACTGCCGTACAGGCGAGTTCCCTGACCCGTTCCGTCGATCGACCGGACCTCCTCCTCGTTGCCGCGCTCCTGCACGACATCGGCAAGGCCCGCGGGGGAGACCACAGTGTCGTCGGCGCCGAGATGAGCGCCACCCTTGCACCAATGATGGGGTTTGACGAGAAGGAGTCGGCCACTATTGTCGCGCTCGTCAGACACCACCTTCTCCTCATCGAGACGGCGACCCGGCGCGATCTCGACGACCCTGCAACGGTGGCCCTCATCACAGAGCGTGTCGACACAATTGAATGCCTTGAACTTCTCACCGCCCTGACCAGGGCCGACGCTCGTGCGACGGGCCCGGCCGCTTGGAGCGATTGGCGCGGCAGGCTCGTCGATGATTTGGCCGACCGCTGCCATGCCGCGCTGGCTGGGCGCCCCGCTCAACAGGCACCGGCACTCACGCCGGGGCAGCAAGCGGCCCTCGCCGAGGACGGGGTCTTTGTCCTGATCGAACCACATGAGGACCACTTCAACGTGACGGTCGGCGCCCCTGATCGGGTCGGATTACTCGCGACGGTTGCGGGCCTGCTGTCGTTGCATCGGCTTCAGGTTCGGGCTGCCCGAGTCGTCACGGTGGGCGACCGTGCGGCTCAGGTGTGGATCGTCCAGCCGATGTTCGGTGACCCGCCGAGCGTCGGCCAGTTCGCTGAGGACCTGAGGCGGGCTCTCGATGGGGCGATCGATGTGCCGGCTCGGCTGCATGAGCGGGATGCTGCGTATGCGCGGACGCCCGTGGTCGCGCGACCGGCGGCGCGCGTCGATGTGCTCACTGACGCGGCGCACCGTTCGACGATTTTGGAGGTGCGGGCACACGACGAATCAGGACTCCTCCACCGAATAGCCAGCGCTGTGGCGGCGGCGGGGGCAGGGATCACCGGTGCCAACGTCGCCACCTTGGGCTCGGAGGCAGTCGATGTCTTCTTCCTCGTCGACGCAGACGGGTTGCCACTTGGGAAGGGGCGCGCTGCGGAGGTGAAGGTCACGGTGATGCGGGCGGTCGAGCAGCAAGTACCCTGAACCCGTGTTCGCGAACCTCTCAGACCGGCTGGCCGGCACCTTCAAGGGACTGCGTGGCAAGGGCCGCCTGTCCGAGGCAGATGTCGACGCGACCGTACTCGACATTCGAACGGCTCTCCTCGAGGCCGATGTGGCGGTACCGGTGGTGCGAGCCTTTACGGCCATCGTCAAGGAGCGGGCGCTGGCCGCCGCTGCGTCAGGAGCACTTAACCCGGCGCAGCAGATCGTGAAGATTGTCCACGAGGAACTCGTCACCATCCTCGGCGGCGAGGCCCGGCCGATTCGCCTTGCGAAGCAGCCCCCCACTGTCATCGTGCTTGCCGGGCTTCAGGGTGCCGGCAAGACCACACTCGCGGGGAAGCTGGCCCTCCTGCTCAAGGGTCAGGGCCACACCCCACTGCTCGTCGCCGCTGACCTGCAGCGTCCCAATGCGGTGGATCAGCTTCGCGTCATGGCTGAACGGGCGGGAGTGTCAGTCTTCGCCCCGGAGCCGGGCAATGGGGTTGGCGATCCAGTCCGGGTTACCAAGGATGCTCGGGCCTACGCAGTGCAAAAGCAGCACGATGTCGTCATCGTCGATACTGCTGGTCGACTTGCGATTGACGCTGAACTTATGCAGCAACTCCGCGAGGTGAAGGCGGCTGCCGAACCTGATGAGACGTTGTTCGTCGTCGATGCGATGATCGGCCAGGATGCCGTTCGCACCGCCGAGGAGTTCATGCAGTCCGTCGGATTCGACGGAATAGTTCTGACGAAGCTCGACGGCGATGCCCGCGGCGGGGCCGCACTCTCGGTCAAGGGTGTCACGGGCAAGCCAATCCTGTTCGCCTCCGTCGGGGAGAAACTCACCGACTTTGAGGTCTTTCACCCGGACCGCATGGCATCCCGCATCCTCGACATGGGCGACATGCTCACGCTCATTGAGCAGGCGGAGCGGGCCTTCGATGCCGAGCAAACCGCGCGGATGGCGAAGAAGGTTGCGCAGGGCGAGGACTTCACCCTTGATGACTTCCTTGAGCAAATGCAGGCAGTGAAGAAGATGGGCTCGCTCGGGAAGATCCTCGGGATGCTTCCCGGTATGGGAGATATGAAGGCTCAACTTGATCAGGTCGATGACAAGGACCTCGACCGAGTGGCCGCCATCATCCAGTCCATGACCCCAGGCGAGCGGGGGGACCCCAAGATCCTCAACGGGTCGCGGCGCCTGCGCATAGCGAAGGGTGCGGGCACGACCGTCACCGAGGTCAACAGCCTCGTCGATCGGTTTGCCCAGGCACAGAAGATGATGAAGCAGATGGGCCGTGGCGGAGGAATGCCAGGAATGCCGGGAATGGGCGGAATGCCCGGAATGGGCGGTGGTGCCAAAAAGTCGAAGGGCAAGTCGCAGGGGCAGGGCAAAGCGAAGAAGGGTCGATCCGGCAACCCGGCAAAGCGTGCCGATCAGGAGGCCGGACTGTCGGTGGCCGCGCCAGTCACAGCGGGGACGGGCTCGATGCTCGGGATGGGCGGTCCCGGGCCTGCCGACAACCCGGCGGCCCTCGAGTTGCCGGATGAGCTCAAGCGTCTCCTCGGATAGCCGATATCGCGGCGGAAGTCGCCTCGGTATCGGGCCAATCGCGGTGCTCGGGGGGTACCTGTGTTCATCACCCTGCGACATCTGGCAGGATAAGGGGGCATTTGCCGTTCCGGTTGGCCCTCTATACCTCCGGCGTGGCACCCCGCAAGGTTTTCGCCCGATGTCGTGTCCCCACGCGATGGACGGCGCGCACCGTCCCAAAAAACAGGAGAAACGCCCACCGTGGCCGTAAAAATTAAGCTCAAGCGCATCGGCAAGATCCATGCACCCCAGTACCGCATCGTCGTTGCTGATGCTCGCACCGCCCGCAACGGTCGTGCGATCGAGGAGATCGGCATCTATCAGCCGATGAACGACCCCAGCATCATCAAAGTGAACTCCGAGCGGGCGCAGTACTGGCTCGGCGTAGGCGCACAGCCCACCTCGGCTGTCACTGCGATCCTCAAGGTCACCGGTGATTGGCAGACGTTCAAGGGACTGCCCGGAACAGAGGGCACGCTTCGCGTTGCCGAGCCCAAGGTCGCCAAGGTCCTCGTATTCGAAGCTGCAGTACAAGAGGCTGCGAAGGAGCCGAAGAGCCCCGCGAAGAAGCCGAAACTTGACGTTGCAGCGGACGCGCCGAAGGCAGACGCAGCAGAGGTCGTTGCGGCCGTCGAGGTGGCTGAAACCGTCGAGTCGGTCGAAGCCGTTGAGGTCGCCGACGTAGTGGAGACTGACGTCGTCGAGACTGGCGCTGAGCCAACGGTTGTCGCCTGATGCTCGAGGAGGCCCTTGGCCATCTCGTACGCGGCATCGTCGATCATCCACAGGACGTGAGCGTCAGCGAGCGCAGCCAGCGCCGTGGCCAGTGCCTTGACGTGCGGGTGAACCCCGACGACATGGGTCGAGTCATCGGCAGGGCAGGGCGGACCGCGTCCTCCCTGCGAACGGTCATTACTGCGCTCAACGACGGCCGCGGGGTTCGCATCGATTTCCTTGATGCCGCCGAGCGCTGACGAGTTTCGCAGTCTGGTCGTGCGCGTTGTCGTTGGTCGTATCGGTCGCCCCCACGGAATTCGTGGTGAGGTGACGGTTGAAGTACGCACCGACGAGCCAGATAGGCGTTTTGCGCCCGGAACCGTGCTCTACGTCAATGGATCCGATCGACGTCTCACTGTCGAACGGATCCATTGGCATTCAGGCAGGCTCCTCCTCACCTTCGATGGCGTGCTTGACCGCACCGATGCGGAGTCACTTCGCGGGTTCGTCGTAGAGGTCGAGCGCGGCGTTGATGAGACACCCGACGACCCCGAGGAGTTCTACGACAGCGCACTCACCGGATGCACCGTCGAGGTCCTCAATGGTGACACCCTCGGTGTCGTAACGGAGGTCGTGCATCTTCCGAGTCAGGACATGCTTGCGATCCGAACGTTGGACGAACGGGATCTTCTCGTCCCATTCATTACCCTCTTCGTCCCCACCGTCGACACTGCTGCACGACGGATCGTCATCGACCCCCCCGCCGGCCTGATCGACGTCGAGGACTAGCCGTGCGGATCGACATCGTCTCGATCTTCCCCGACTACCTAGAGCCCCTACGGCTATCGCTCGTCGGCAAGGCAGTCGAAGGCGGGCTTATCGACCTCCACGTCCATGACCTGCGCTCATTCGCCCATGACCGTCATCACACTGTCGATGACACCCCGTACGGCGGCGGCCCCGGCATGGTGATGAGCCCGGCCCCGTGGGGCGAGGCCCTCGATCGCATTGCGACGGCGGGCACCGGCGCCAGGCCGCTCCTCATTGTCCCGACCCCATCCGGTGAGCGCTTCACCCAGCAGGCGGCGCAGCAGTGGAGTCGAGACGACTGGTTGGTGTTCGCCTGCGGACGCTATGAGGGGATCGACACCCGAGTGATGGAGCACTATGCGCGACGCAGCGATTGGGCTGGCGTCCGTGAGGTCTCGCTCGGCGACTATGTGCTCGCCGGCGGGGAAGCAGCGGCGTTGGTGGTGATCGAAGCCGTCGTGCGCCTGATACCCGGCGTCCTCGGAAACTCCGCGAGCATCGAGGACGACTCATTCGCTCCGGGGGCGATGGAACAACTCCTCGAGGGCCCGGTGTACACGAAGCCCCCGGTGTGGCGGGATCTGAGCATTCCCGAGGTCCTCCTGAGCGGTCATCACGCCAAGATCGCATCCTGGCGCGCGGATCAGGCGCGTGATCGGACGAAGGCGCATCGCCCCGACCTGATTCAGTAAGCGAACCCCCCTCTCTTCAGCCCGGCGACCCTCGCGCAGCAGGCCGATTCGGTCATGAGGGCGGGCTGTGGCAGGATAGGGGGGCTCACGAATCATTGCCGAAGCCCTCCGCCACAGGGGAGGGCACCGGTGTCGTGTTCCGACCGCTGCACTAGCAGCCAGATCCGCTCCCACAACCGTGGGCGACCTGTGGCGCCTGCAGGAAGAGACTCAACATGAAGACACTCGACGCAGTCGACGCCAGTTCACTCAGAAGTGACATCCCAGCCTTTCGCGCCGGAGACAACCTCAAGGTGCATGTGAAGGTCGTCGAGGGAAACAAGACCCGTGTTCAGGTCTTCCAGGGCGTTGTCATTGCCCGGGCAGGCTCAGGGGTTGCCGAGTCATTCACGGTTCGTAAGGTCTCCTACGGGGTCGGGGTCGAGCGCATCTTCCCTCTTCACACCCCCATCATCGAGAAGATCGAGGTCGTCTCGCGAGGCGATGTCCGTCGGGCGAAGCTGTACTACCTGCGCGATTTGCGCGGCAAGGCGGCCAAGATCAAGGAGAAGCGCGATCGAGTCCCTACCAAGCCCAGCGCCTGACAGGGAGCGTGTGCCTTCGGTGACCGAGGGGCGACAGTCTTGGTGGGACATCCCACTTACCCTTGTCCTTGCGTTCACCATGGTGCTCGTCGTCACAACCTTCGTCGCAAAGCCCTTCTCGATACCCTCCGGTTCGATGGAGGACACCCTTGAGGTGGGTGATCGAGTTCTGGTGAACAAAGTGGTCTACCACCTGCGCGATATCGAGCGGGGTGATGTGGTTGTGTTCGACGGCACGGATTCGTTCGTGCCAGCGGAGGTCATCGAGCCACGCAACCCGGTCAGTGGCGCCCTCACCTGGGTCGGGCAGTCCGTCGGGATCATCCCCCCGGACGGCACTGACTTCGTCAAGCGGATCATCGGGGTGGGCGGCGATCACGTTGTCTGCTGCGATGCGGCAGGTCGTATCACCGTGAACGACGTGCCACTGGAAGAGGAGTCGTACCTCTACCCGGGCGATGCCCCAAGTGATCAGGAATTCGACGTCATCGTTCCTGATGGCATGTTGTGGCTCATGGGGGACCACCGTTCGAACAGCGCCGATTCACGTGCGCACCTCGGTGATCCGGGTGGCGGAATGGTTCCGGTGAGTCGGGTCGTCGGCCGAGTGATGAACGTGCTGTGGCCGCTCAATCGCATCTCAACCGTGCCCATCCCGGAATCCTTCGCGGCCGTCAACGCCGGTCAGTAGGAGAGAAGTGAGCAGTGGCGGCGCCGACAGTTTGCGCACCCGTCGGCGGCACCTTCGGCCCTCGCGGGGCGATGGCTTTCGTCGCGGCGCGCGAGAGACCGCCTTCATTATTGTTTCTGCCCTCATCCTGTCGGCACTTGTTCGGGCATTGCTCGTTCAGGCGTTCTACGTGCCGAGCGCCTCGATGGAGGACACGCTCATGGTGAGTGACCGAATCATCGCCTCGAAGATCTCGACACGGATCTCAGGGGTTGCTCGAGGCGAGGTCGTTGTCTTCCGTGATCCCGGCGACTGGCTGCCCGACCCCCCACCCCCTGCCGATACCCTTCGCAACAAGGCCAGATCCGCCCTCACCTTCATCGGACTGCTCCCAAGCGACACCGGCCAAGATCTTGTGAAGCGAGCCATCGGAATCGCCGGCGATCGGGTGGCATGTTGCGATGCCCAAGGGCGCATCGAGGTCAACGGCGTGGGGCTCGATGAGCCGTATATCGAGGGCCCAACCGACCAAGTGGCGTTCGACATCGTGGTGCCGCCGCAGTCGATGTTCGTGCTTGGTGACAACCGTGGCGATTCCCGCGACTCGCGGTACCACCTTGAAGTGAACAATGGAGCGATCCCGCTAGCGAGCGCCGTTGGCCGGGTCGTGCTCGTCGTGTGGCCGTTCACGTCGTTCGGCACCTTGCCGATTCCCACCACATTTGGCTCGATCCCGGCGGCCCCGGGGCAAGGCGAGAAATAGCAGGTGGGCGTGTCGAGCCCGTCCGGCGCCCCTACTCTCCGTCACGAGCGTGCGATGCTGCGAGCGGGGATTACGGCGTTGGCCTGTGCCGACGAGGCTGGGAGGGGTGCGTTGTGTGGCCCGGTGAGTCTGGGTGTGGTGGTCGTGACTGCGTCGACCTCGGCCGCCCCCAGAGGCGTGCGGGACAGTAAGTTGCTATCCCCAGCGCAGCGACGAGAACTGATGCCAAGGATCCAAGCTTGGGCGCCTCATGCGGTAGGGATGGCCTCAGCACATGAGATCGATGAAATCGGGATCATGGCCGCCCTTCGACTGGCGGGTCAGCGGGCGCTAGCTGCCGTGCCCCTTGCGCCAGACCACGTCCTCCTCGATGGCAACCACGACTACATCTCCGAGCCCGAACAGCCAGCATTGTTTGGACAGCTGTCGCCGCTGTGTACGGTGCCGCCGGTGACCACGATGGTGAAGGCAGACGTGCGCTGCGCTGGCGTTGCGGCCGCCAGCATTCTCGCCAAGACGGCTCGGGACCTATTGCTGGTCGAGCTGCACGATCAGCACCCTGAGTACGGATGGGCTGATAACAAGGGGTACGGGGCTCCCGATCACCTTGAGGCATTGGCTCGACTGGGCCCCACCCCTCATCATCGCGTGTCCTGGCGCCTACCGACACCTGGCTGAACGGTATGGCCCTGAATCAGGTGGGTGCGACGGTCATTGACGCTATCCGTAGAAGGGCAGCGTTACCCGTGGGCTCTGCCTCCTGTAGCGGGACGAGCGCGAGTCGATCTGCGCGCTGACGTATTTCCTCGATGGGACCGGCCTCTGACGCAGCTCGCATCCGCAGAAAGGTTGACGTCGGATGCGCGGCTGCCACCGATCCGTTGACCACCCAGGCCCACGGATGGATCCCGGCGCGCTCGAGGTCAGCCTGCAGGATGCTCGCCTCGAGCACCGGAGTCTGCTCGGGTAGCGTCACGAGGACGACCTTCGTCAGGGTTGGGTCCTGCAGCATCATCATGGGCGTCTTGAAGTCAATCGTCGCGCCCATCTGACGGACCATGTCGCGGTGGTAGGAGCCGGCCGCATCGATCAGGAGCAGCGTGTGGCCAGTCGGTGCAGTGTCGACGATGACGAAGTCCTTGCGACCCTCCCGAATGACCGCTGAGAACTGCCGGAAGACCGCGACCTCCTCGGTACACGGTGAGAGCAGGTCCTCCGCGAGGTTCGCGCGGCCCGCATGGTCGAGGGTGGCACCCTTGGTCGCCATCACGTGGTCTCGGTACTCCTGAGTTGCCTGGAGAGGATCAATTCTGGTGACCCGAAGGTTGTCGATGCGACCGTCGAGGGTCTGCTCTAGGTGGGCTGCAGGGTCGGTGGTGGTCAGGTGGACCGGGTGGCCGCGTTCGGCCAGGGCGATGGCGATGGCGGCGGCGATGGTCGTCTTGCCGACCCCACCCTTGCCCATACACATCACTAGACCGTGTCCGTCAGCCTCGATTTCGTCGATCAGGTCGCAGAGCGGCCGATCCACGGCGTCGAGGTGAACCGTTGAGAGTCCGTCATATGCGAGGGCGTCGGAACTCAGGAGGGCGCGGAGGGAAGCCAGCCCCATCACGTTCATCGGCTTCAGGTCCAGCAGGTCTAATGGAAGGGCTGCCAGTGATGGCGGCAGGAAATCCAGGGTCTGCTGTTCGCGGAGCCGGACGGCGGCGGCAAGCGGCTCGTCGGTCACGTTCTCGGGAAGGACAGCGTTGATCACGACGTTGCTGGCGTGGATGCCGATGAGGTCAAGCTCGGCTTTCGTTCGGGCGATCTCGTTCACGGCACCAGCCTGGGCCCGCGCCACGAGGACCAATCGGGTCCTCTGGGGGTCCTGGAGTGCAGCCACGGCGCTGGCGTACGTTGTGCGCTGCTTGTCCAGACCCGCGAGTGGGCCGAGACACGATGCGTCGCCCTTGCCGGCGTCGAGGAACTCGCTCCAGTCCCCGGGCAACTGGAGCAGCCGGATCGTGTGCCCGGTGGGTGCAGTGTCGAACACGACCTGGTCGTACCCGCTGATGAGGCTCTCATCGGTGAGCAATGCCGTGAACTCGTCGAACGAGGCCACCTCGGTAGTGCAGGATCCCGATAACTGCTCGGTGATGGATCCGATCTCGCGTTCTGGCAGGAGACCACGCACTGGGCCGATGATGCGCTCGCGGTACGCCTCCGCTGCGGCCTCCGGGTCAATTTCTAGAGCCGACAGCCCAGGGAGATCGGGGATAGCAGTGATGGTGTGGCCGATCTGGCAGTCGAACACCTGTCCCACGTTGGATGCGGGATCGGTGCTCACCAGGAGGACCCTCTTGCCCTGGTCGGCCAGATGCACGGCGGTCGCGCACGCGATCGAGGTCTTGCCGACCCCACCCTTGCCGGTGAAGAACAGGAACCGGGGCGGGTCCGTCAGGAACCGGTACATGTCAGCAGCAGCCGGATGGGCCGCAGGCGGAGTCGGCATCGGATGTCTCGTCCGCGACCTGCAGCAGGGTGGCGCCGACGGGCACCGGCACTTCCGTCTGAAGGCCTGCGAAGCGGGCCAGTTGGTCGCGGCGGGGGTAGGCGCCGGTCATCACCGTGACGCCATCCACAGTGGTGAGGGGCAAGCCCTCGGAGCCGGCGACATTCAGGAAGGCCCGGACACTTTCATTGCTGGCGAATGCCATGGGATCGTTGGCGAGGTTGTGACGGGTGATGTCGGCCCCCTGATCGGCCAGGGCGGTGAGGTCGGCCGTGAACGTTACGAGCGACTGGTCGACATCCTCTCCGCAAACGCCGGTGTTACAGCAGAGGGCGGGCTCGTAGACGCGGACGACGGGCATGTGGGTCTCCTTGGGTGCGGTGGTTCGTGGCTTGGTGGCGCGGAGGTCGAGGCCCACAGGGATCTGGGCGGAGTCGAGCGGACTGCAGCACGAGGCTGACGTCGTGGCAGCGGCGTACCGCTCGCGGACGGCCGTGCGGATGTCGGTGTCGTCGTGGATCGTCATGGTCGGCCCTTCGGTGCACAGGAGGGTGTCGCGAGGTCGGATAGCAGCGCGATCGGCTCGGCGATCGCGTCGCAGCAGAGCGAGTAGACGTTGCTCCGGCCGACGGCGGTGGAGGTGACCAACCCGGTCTCACGCAAGGTCTTGAGGTGATGGCTAACCAAGGGCTGCGACATTCCCGAGACCTCGGCCAGTTCGGTGACCGTAGATTCCTTGTCGGTGATCGCCAGGAGCAGCGCGAGACGATTCTCGTCAGACAGTGCCTTGAGGATGGGGGCGATTTCCCGGGCACGATGCGCCGGGGACGCCACTGCACGGGTTGCCATGCAGTGACCATATGAATAAGTAGATGTTTATGTCAACAGTGTCGGTTTATGCAGATGTCAGTGACCGGACAACGGAAGCGCTTCGCATCCCGTGCGGACATGACATCGCTTACTGGACGAACTCCTCAGATCTCAGCGGGCAGGAGCTCGCTGATGAGCACCTCAACGCGACGCCGAATCTCGTCGCGAATGGGGCGTACGGAGTCGACGCCCTGGCCGGCTGGGTCGTCTAGGACCCAGTCCTCGTATCGCTTGCCCGGGTAGTACTTGCACGTGTCGCCGCACCCCATCGTGATGACGACGTCTGAGTCTTGGACGGCCGCGTCGGTGAGGATCTTGGGCTGCTCGGCGCTCATGTCGATGCCCTCTTCGAGCATTGCGGCGACGGCTGCGGGGTTGACCTGGTCGGCGGGAACTGATCCTGCGGAGCGCACATCGATGCGGCCCTGGCCAAGGTGCTGGAGGTAGGCGGCTGCCATCTGCGAGCGGCCAGCGTTGTGGATGCAGACGAACAGCACGGAGGGCTTCTCGGTCATTGGGGGCCTCTTTCTCGTGGGGCGGTCATGGGTTATGCGGTCCGTGGTGGATGGGTCCGGGCAGGTCGAGCGGCTCGGGGATGACTCCGCGTCTTGGGTAGAAGAATTCGGTGAGTAGGGCGCCGATCGTTGCCCCGATGATCTGGAAGACGATGAACATGGGGACGGATGCAGGAGCGATACCCGCGAAGGTGTCGGTCAGGGATCGGCCGATGGTGACGGCGGGGTTGGCGAACGATGTCGAGGAGGTGAAGAAGTAGGCGGCGCCGATCCACGCCGGCACCAATACCGGCCCGAGGTTGCCGTGGCCAGTGCGCGTGAGGGCGCCGATGATCAACAGGAGTCCGGCGGTGGCCACCACTTCGCCGAGCCAGATGTTCCCGCCTGTCCGCAGCTGCGTGGACGCGGTGATCGGGGGGAGTGCGAACATGAGGTTCGCCAGAATGGCTCCCGCGCAGGCGCCGGCAATCTGTGCGGCGATGTATAGGAATCCTTCGCCCAACGGAATTTCACGACGCACCATTTCGACGCCTGAAACGACTGGGTTGAATTGCGCCCCGGAGATGGGGCCGATGGCCCAGATGAGGACACCGAGTGCGGCGACTGTCGCAAGCGCGTTTATGAGCAGGGTGACAGCGAGGTTGTCGCTGAGCAGGGTGCCCATGATTCCCGAGCCCACGACCGTCGCTACGAGCAAGCAGGTGCCGAGAAACTCGCCACTCGCGCGGCGCAGGAGGGTGTGAGCCATCGATTGTCTCCCGTTTCACTTGACAAGCCCTCATTGTTCAGTGATGGTTGAGTCAATGAACGTTGAATCGAATCCTACCGCATGGGTGGAGCGCCGTGAGCGCCGGGCCCGGGCGTTGGCAGCCTTGGGTGATCCGACCCGCCTCGGTGCCATGGACCTGCTTGCAGTCCAGGATTTGTCCCCTGACGCCTTGTCCGCCGCGCTCGAGGTGCCGGGAAATCTGTTGGCTCACCACCTCAAGGTGCTGGAGACAGCCGGCCTCGTCCGGCGCGTGCAGTCCAAGAACGACAGGCGTCGCACCTACGTCCACGCCGTAGCGGATGGCATGGCCGGTCTTCTCCCAGAACCAGGGTTCCTTGAGGCCCCTCGCGTGCTGTTCGTGTGCACCCACAATTCCGCACGGTCCGTTCTGGCAGAAGCACTTTGGCGCGAAGCAAGCGACGTCCCTAGTGCCTCGGCCGGCACGCACCCCGCGGGCAGGATCAACCCAGGAGCCCTCCAGGCTGCCAGCCGCCTCGGCCTGCGCCTCGAGGAGCGTCCCCCGCAGCGCATCGTGGACGTTCTTCGCACGGACGACGTGGTTGTGTCGGTCTGCGATGCCGTCAACGAGGAGCTCACTGCGTTGGGCAACATCCGGATGCACTGGTCCATCCCCGACCCGGCTGCAACTGGCACCCCCGTGGCATTCGACGCAGTCGTTGAGGAACTGCGCGAACGGGTCAGTCAACTGGCTCCACGCGTGCGTTACCGCCGAAGCAGAATCTCATCCAGAAGGGCAAGCCGATGACCTCCAGCCACTACCGCGACGACATTCCCGAACTCCATGCGAGCACCCTGCGCTCGTCCTCCCTCGTACTCCAGAAGAACTTCGACGGCGTCTTCAGCGCCGAAACCATCGAGGGCTTCCTGCTCACCTCGTACGACGAGTTCGCGGGGCGACTGAACAACGTCACGTACCTCCCGATGTTCGCCGAAAGGTTCGCCCGTGAACGACTCACGGCGCTTGCTCGAGTCGAGGGCAAGAGCGACGACCAGCGTCCCGTGGTGCTGTTCCTGTGCACTCACAATGCCGGTCGATCCCAGATGGCCCTCGGCTTCTTCAAGGAACTTGCGGGGGACAATGCCATCGCCTGGTCCGGAGGATCAGAGCCCGGCAATGCCGTGAACCCCGCTGCTGTGGCGGCGATGGCAGAGGTTGGAATCGACATCTCCAGCGAATTCCCGAAGCCCTGGACAGATGAGATTGTGCGCGCCGCCGACGTCGTCATCACCATGGGTTGTGGCGACGTCTGCCCGATCTTCCCCGGCAAGCGTTACGAGGACTGGCAGGTCTCGGACCCTGCAGGCCACAGCGTCGACGATGTCCGGCCCATCCGTGACGACATCAACCGCCGCGTGGTTGAGCTTCTCAACGTACTGAATGTCGCCGTCTAGAGGCTGTCGCGGATCGGGCGCTCGACCGGATCCTTTCGGCCTGCACGCCGGTCGATGAGCGGGCGAAGTCCATCGAACTCGCGCAGAGCCGGTGCCCTTGCCACGACGGGAGCCCGGGACCACCCATGAAGATTTGATGAAGGTCGAGCGGGAGTACTGTGCGCAGGATCGCCTTCGTGCCGTAATGAGCGTTGGTTTGTGGCGCCCTGGTAGGCGATGGCTGCGGGAGGTGTCGAGGTGATTGCTGGGCTGCGCGTCCTCGTCGTGGATGACGAGGTCCCGCTCACCGGAGTGGTGAGCAGCTACCTGATGCGTGAGGGCTTTGACGTGTCTGTCGCCCACTCGGGGCCGGACGCAGTTGAGTCGGCCCGCGAACTCGCACCCGTCCTCATCCTGCTCGACATCATGCTCCCCGGGTTCGACGGCATCGAGGCCTGCCGCAGGATTCGGCAGTTCTCAGATGCCTACATCATCATGCTCACGGCCCGCGACGAGGAGGTCGACAAGGTCGTCGGGCTGTCGATGGGGGCGGACGACTACCTCGTAAAGCCGTTCTCTCCGAGGGAGCTCATCGCACGGGTCCGGGCCATGCTGCGCCGGCCACGCGTGTCCTCGACGGACGGTCTCTCGGCTGCGCAGATCGAGGTGGGTGGACTCTGCCTCGACGCGGAGGCGCGGACCCTCCACGTCGACGGACGCCCCATCGAGGTGACGAGGACTGAGTTCGACCTGCTGGCGGTCATGGCATCGCGGCCTCGGGCGGCGCTGACGCGACGGCAGCTCATCGAGGCCGTGTGGGGCCCAGGATGGTTCGGGGACGAGCACGTCGTCGACGTGCACATCGGGCACCTGCGAATGAAACTCGGCGACGATGCGTCCGAGCCGAGGTTTATCCGCACCGTTCGCGGAGTCGGCTACGGGATGGGGCCGGGATGAGTCGGCGAATGACGACTCGGCGGGCACCGAGGCTCGCTACCAAACTCATGATCGCCCAAGCGGTCGTTGTGAGCGTCGGCGCCTTCACGCTCGTGGTAGCTGCGGCGCTCGTGGCGCCCAGTCTCTTCCACGAGCACCTGATGCAGGGGGGAGTCGAGGATCCGGAGGTCACGATGCACGCTGAAGAGGCGTTCGCATCCTCCCTTGCTATCGCGGGCGCGATAGCGGCTATCACCTCGCTCATTGCTGCAGGGCTCGTCTCCTGGTTCATTGTGCGACGCGTTGCGCGCCCGGTGGAGGAACTCGCCCACTCAGCTGAGGCGGTCGCGGCTGGTCATTATGAGGTGAGCGTTCCCTCGGTCACGTTCAGCGCAGAATTCGTCCAGCTTTCCGGCTCATTCGCCCACATGTCCCAGCGGCTCGCGGAGACCGAGACTACGAGGACCCGGTTGTTCGCGGACCTCGCGCATGAGCTTCGAACGCCGTTGGCCACGCTCGAGGCCTATATCGACGGGATGGAGGACGAGGTTCTCGCCCACGATGCGGCGTCCTGGGCGACGATGCGAGATCAGGTCGACCGGCTTCGCCGACTCGCGACCGACCTGCGCGAGGTTGCTGCCGCCGAGGAGCATGCACTCGGACTGACGCTGAGCCGGCTCGACGGGCGCGGCGTGGCGGAGGCCGCACTGTCAGCGGTCATGCCTCGGTTCCAAGCCAAGGGAGTGGCGCTCAGCCTTGACGCATGCCCCGAACCTGCGCGGATCCTTGGTGACGACATCAGGCTCCAGCAGGTTCTCGCGAACCTCCTAGACAATGCGCTTCGGCACACGCCGCCCGGGGGCGTGGTTGACGTCGCCGCGCTCGTGGCGGGTGAATGCTTCGAGATCCGCGTGCGTGATTCGGGGGAGGGGATCCCGGCTGACCAGCTGACCTCGGTGTTCGAGCGATTCCATCGCGTCGACCCATCCCGAATGAGCGGCGATGGCGGTGGCAGTGGTCTGGGTCTGACGATCGCTCGCGCGATCGTGAGTGACCATGGGGGTTCGCTGACTGCGGCGAGTAACGGCCCGGGGCGGGGAGCACTGCTGACGGTCATCATTCCCACCGTCTGACTCGGTCGGGGCCTGCGTCGGCAGGTGAACGTGTTATCCCCACAGCACTCACGTGCGGGCGGCATCCACAGGCTCGCTGGTCGAGGTGGCCTAAGTCGGTGCGAAAGCGGGAGGTTGTGCCGCAGGGGGTGAGGACATGCGACGCACAAGCGCGCTGGGTCAGTACGGCGAAGAGGTAGCGACACGACATCTCGAGGGCCTCGGTATCGCGGTCGTCGAGCGCAATTGGCGATGCTCAGAAGGTGAGATCGACATTGTTGCTCGCGAGGGTGCGACCCTCGTGCTCGTCGAGGTGAAGACAAGAAGCTCGCTCGCCTTCGGTCATCCAGCGGAGTCGATCACCCCTCGCAAACTCCGCCGCATGCGCCACCTCGCCTACCGATGGCTCGCTGAGCACGAGGTACACGCACCGTCGGTTCGACTCGATGTCATCTCAGTCCTTCAGAAGTTGTCGGGTGCTCCCGTGGTCGAGCATCTGCGTGGAGTTGAGTGATGAGCCTCGCCGAGGTGTGGGGGGTCGTCACAACCGGGATCGCCGGGGTCATGGTGAAGGTGGAGGTTGACGTGGCGCAGGGTCTCCCAAGTGTCGGGGTTGTTGGCCTCGCGGGGGCCTCGGTCACTGAGGCGCGTTGGCGTGCGCGCTCAGCCATCGGCAATATCGGCGCCACTTGGCCAGCAGCCCGCATCACCATCGGGCTTTCGCCGGCTGACCTTCCGAAGGGCGGCACCAGCCTTGACCTACCGATAGCCGTTGGCGTGCTGGCCGCGACGTCGCAGATTCCTCGTTCCTCCCTGCGAGATTCCACGTTCATCGGCGAACTTGGATTGGACGGTTCGGTGCGCGGGGTCGATGGCGCCCTCGCGGCCGCGATCGCGGCGCACCGGCACGGGGTTGGTTCGGTGTTCATTGCCCCCGCAAATGCTCGGCAAGTTCACGCCATTCCGGGGCTGAGGGTGCGAGTTATCCGCGACCTCGGTCAACTCATTGGCATCCTGCGAGGGACCGATGATGCCCCGGGCGGGCAGGGGGATTGGAGCGAGTGCACCGATGAGGGGGCGAACCTCACATCTGGCCCCGGCGTCTCCTCAGTGGTTCAACACGAAGCCGATTTCAGCGAGATTCGCGGACATCCGTTCGCCCGGTTCGCCCTCGAAGTGGTGGCAGCGGGAGGGCATCACTGCTCAATGATTGGCCCACCAGGCGTCGGCAAGAGCATGCTCGCATCCAGGCTCCCCACCATCCTCCCCGATCTACCTCTTGACATTGCCCTTGAGGTCACGTCTCTCGCCTCGCTCTCTGGGCAGTGGCCCACTGAGCGGGGGATCGTGTATCGGCCGCTGCTTCAGGCACCGCACCACTCATCCTCATCCGCGGCGATTCTCGGCACTTCTCGCGGGAGGCAGGTGTTCCCAGGGGCGCTGAGCCTGGCACATCACGGCGTCCTCTTTCTCGACGAGGCGCCTGAGTTCAGCCGTCCGAGCCTTGAAGGCCTGCGGCAGCCAATGGAGTCCGGAGTGATCACCATCATGCGGGCGGCCGCCTCAGCGACGCTACCGGCCCGGTTCCAACTGGTCCTCGCCTCGAATCCTTGTCCGTGCGGCCTAGCCGTCGGTCGGGGTGATGCATGTACGTGTACAGCGATGGCCCGGCGCCGTTACGCCGAGCGAATTTCCGGGCCACTCCTCGACCGCATTGATGTGCGCATGACCGTGCCGAAGCCCTCGACCGCAGATCTGGCGAACCCGAAGCAGGAGGCGAGTGCTGAGATCCGCGCTCGAGTGCTCGAGGCCCGGTCGAGGGCGGAGCATCGATACCGAGGGGAGCCGTGGTCCCTTAACGGACATGTTCCTGGGGCAGCTCTCCGGCAGCGATGGCGTCCCACTGATGAAGCCGAAGCCTTGGTTCGATCGTTGGAGCGCTCCGCGGCCAGCCTGCGGGGTACCGACCGGATCCTTCGAATCGCGTGGAGTGTTGCAGATCTCGCGGGCGCAGACCAACCGAGTGCAGAACATGTCGCGTCAGCAATGGTGCTGCGCGGGGGTCATCGTGGTGAGACGACATGAGTGGCGGGAAGATCCAAGATGAGCGGGCGGCGCTCATCGCCCTCGCGCATGCCATCGAGCCGGGCGATGCCCGCATCGGTGCGCTCATCGACACGTTGGGTGCCGAGCAGGTGTGCGAACGACTGAGGTCAGGGCAGATCGGAGTGCCGGAGCGGTCATCGATGCAGGTCCGGCTCGCTCGGGTCGACGTCGACGCGGCTGTGGCATCGGCGCATGCAGTGGGTGCCCGCATCATCGATCGAACCGACCGAGAGTGGCCGAGTCAACTCGATGATCTCGGTGCCACCCGTCCGCTGGTGGTCTGGGCGCTTGGCGCCGCCAACCTTCGGCTGACCGCCTTGCGCTCAATCGCGGTGGTCGGGGCCCGTGCCGCGACTGCCTACGGGGAAGCAATTTGCCGTGACTGGTGCTCGGAGCTTGCGGAGCACTCATTTACCGTCGTCTCGGGGGGTGCCTACGGTATTGATGCCGCCGCACACCGCGCCACATTGTCGGCAGGGGGTATGACCATCTGCGTGCTTGCCAGCGGAGTTGACACCCCCTATCCACGTGCGCACGACGCACTCATCGCCCGCATCGCGGATGAGGGCCTTGTCATCAGCGAATCCCCGCTGGGGCAGGAGGTGCGCCGTCAGCGCTTTCTCACCCGAAACCGATTGATCGCTGCGTTGACCCGGGCGACACTCGTCGTCGAGGCGGCTGTTCGATCCGGCACAACGTCGACCGCGAACGTTGCGATGTCCCTGAACCGGCCGGTAATGGCCGTGCCCGGACCAGTGAACTCGGTGATGTCGGGCGGCTGTCACAAGTTGATTCGCGACACTGACGCCCTGCTGGCGTCCAGGATCGAGGATGTGCTCGAGGTCATCGGCGAATTAGGAGAGTTCAGCTCGCCAGCTCAGGAACGAAGGTCGATCGATGACCTATCGCCAAGCCAGGCCCGCATCCTCGATGCGATACCCGCGAGGGGTTCGATTGGAATGAATGATCTCGTGATTGATTCCGGGTTCGGTGCCGCTGACGTCTCGGGAGCGCTCGCCGTGCTCATGCTCCGAGGATTCACAGTCGAGGGCCCCAGCGGCTGGCGGCTCGCCGGGCGCGCCTGAGCTACGTATGCGCTCGTCCTTGCCACGATGGGGGGATGGAGTTGGTGCCGAGCGAATTGCCTGGGGACCTCGGCGAGGCCCTCGGTGCATTCGAGGTCCATCTGCGTGACGAGCGGAACCGCAGCGAGCACACTGTGCGGGCCTATCTCGGCGATATCCGTTCCCTTCTCGCGTTCGCCGCAATGAGGGGTTGTGAGGTTCCCTCCGGGATCACCCTCGCGGATTTGCGGGCGTGGCTCGCAGCCTTGCATGGCGCCGGTCGGTCTCGAGCGAGTGTCGCACGTCGCGCTGCGTCGGCGAGGGCATTCACCGCATGGTGCCTGCGTAGGGGACTAGTGCCTCATGATCCGGGGCTGCGGCTTGCGAGTCCGCGGGTCTCAACGCGACTCCCGACAGTCCTCGATGCGCAACAGGCGGTGCGGGTCATGGACGTTGCTGCGATCCAAGCGGACGACGGCGACCCAGTTGCGCAGCGCGACCGGTCGATCATCGAGTTGCTCTATGCGACGGGTATCCGTGTTGGAGAACTGTGCGCCATGGACCTAGGGGATCTTGATCTCGAGTCCCGAACCGTGCGAGTGATCGGCAAGGGGAACAAGGAGCGGGTAGTCCCATTCGGGGTGCCTGCGGCCACTGCAACTCGTGCGTGGCTCGAGGTTCGTGATCGGCTGGCCGCTTCTGGGCAGGCGTTGTACGTGGGGAGCAGGGGCGGACGCATCGACCAGCGTGCTGTGCGGACCATTGTCGACCGGCTCACCCGTGACGCAGGCGGGCCTCGACTTGCTCCTCATGGGCTTCGGCATACCGCCGCCACCCATGTCCTTGAGGGAGGGGCCGACCTTCGCGCTGTCCAAGAATTGCTCGGGCACGCATCGTTGGACACGACACAGCGCTACACCCACGTGTCGGTGGAGCGACTGCGGGCCACGTTCGTGCAGGCACACCCGCGATCGGAGCTACCGCCAGCTTGATGATCGGCTTGAGGATTGCCGATCGTCGGGGCAGGACACTCAGGGGATCGACATAGCCATCGCGTCCGCGTAGACCAAGGTGCAGGCAGTGCCCGTAACAGTGGCCTCCGGCTCCCTCTCGAATCCCCTTCTCTTGTTGGGTGAGAGGCCCGGCGAGATATCCGATCGCTTCGCCTGCGGTAACGGTGTCGCCGATTTGCACGGTTGGCTTGACCGGCTGGTAGGTCGATCGGAGTCCGGTTCCAGGATGTTCGATTGCGATCACGGGGGTTCCGACCACGGTGCCGACGAAGGCCACTCGCCCGCCACCGATGGACCGAATGATGCCTCCTGGGAGCACCTCGAGGTCGATGCCTCGATGGCCTGCGCTCCATACGTGTTCGGGCATGTCGAACCTCTCCGTGATTCGGACGGGGGTTACCGGCCACGACCACAGACCGGCGACGATGAGGATGAAGATCCAAGGCATGACGGAAGCCTCGGCGTTCAACGTGGGGCTCGCTTGCCTCCAGAGGATCGCGGTGCATGGCGCCCGAGCGAAGACTGCTCTGTGGAGGACGCTCCTGCGGGATGGGAGAACCTCCGCAGCACCTGGTGAATTGCATGACTACAGACCGTCTAGACTTCATACACCCTCGTCAACTGACGGGGGAATTCGCACGCACCTTTGCCGGCAGGACTCTTCACCGGGCAGGAGCATGGTCGCTCGCACACGCGAGCGTGTGCTCGTGTCCCACCTGAGAAGTCGAGCCGAGCTCGGGTTCGCACGGTCCCGCCTTGGCGGGCGCGGGCCCGGAGGAGCGTCAGGGGCATCGGCCAACCGGCCCGGTGCCAACGAACCTGCGCGCGCCGGCACGTCGGCGCGCCTTAAAGGAGACATCACCATGGCCGTTGTCACTATGCGCCAGCTGCTCGAAAGCGGTGTCCACTTTGGTCACCAGACCCGTCGCTGGAACCCCAAGATGAAGCGCTTCATCATCACCGAGCGCAATGGCATCTACATCATCGATCTCCAGCAGTCGCTGTCCTACATCGATCAGGCGTATGAGTACGTCAAGGAGACCGTCGCCCACGGCGGCTCGATCATGTTCGTCGGCACCAAGAAGCAGGGTCAGGAGGCCATCGCCGATCAGGCGACCCGCGTCGGGATGCCCTACGTCAATCAGCGTTGGCTCGGCGGGATGCTCACGAACTTTTCCACCGTCTTCAAGCGCCTTCAGCGGATGAAGGAGCTTGAGGTCATTGACTTCAATGATGTCGCCGGATCGGGGTTGACGAAGAAGGAGCTTCTCGTTCTGCGTCGCGAGAAGGACAAGCTTGAGAAGACCCTCGGTGGAATCCGCGACATGTCGAAGATCCCGAGTGCCATCTGGGTCGTCGACACGAAGAAGGAGCACATCGCCGTCGGCGAGGCTCGTAAGCTCGGCATCCCCGTTATTGCGGTCCTCGACACGAACTGCGATCCGGACGAGGTTGACTTCCCGATCCCGGGCAACGACGATGCCATTCGTTCCGTGGCACTGCTCACCCGCGTCATTGCCGACGCGGTGGCGGAGGGCCTCATGGCCCGCGCGAGTCGGGCTGCGGGGGGCGCCGCTGCACCTGAGCCTCTAGCTGAGTGGGAGCGCGAGATGCTCGCCGGGTCTGCTGAGGCGGCTGCCGCTGTCGAGGGCTCGGTTGTCGAAGTCCCCGTCGTCGAGGAGATCGTCGTCGAGGAGACTGTTAGTCCATCTGAGGCCTGAGCGCGGTGCCTGGAGCCGGGTTCTCCGGCGCCGGGCGTGCGTAACCCGTCCAACAACTGACCAACAAAGGATCGAATGACGATGGCAAACATCACTGCCGCCGAAGTAAAGAAGCTGCGGGACCTCACCGCCGCCGGAATGATGGAATGCAAGCGGGCACTGGAAGAGACCGACGGTGATTTCGACAAGGCCGTGGAGCATCTGCGAATCTCAGGGGCCGCTAAGGCAGCCAAGCGGGGTGCGGAGCGGGAGACCTCTAATGGCCTCGTTGCCACCTCGGGCAATGCGCTCGTGGAGCTGCTCTGCGAGACAGACTTCGTTGCCAAGAGCGCGGAGTTCCTTGCCCTAGCTGATGCGATTGCGCAGACCGCGAATGACGGGCAACTGGGTGACCCTGCTGCACTTGGTGCCGCAGGACTCCCGGATGGCCGAACCGTTGATGCTGCCGTCGCTGAAATGGGCGGAGTGATCGGTGAGAAGATCGAACTCGGGCGAGTTGCGGTCCTTCCCACTCCGGTTGCCCTCTACATGCACCGTCGTGCTTCGGATCTTCCACCTCAGGTAGGCGTGATGGTGGCCTACTCCGGCGCCGAGGATGCCGCGCGCGCTGCGGCAATGCAGATCGCCGCAATGCGCCCGCTCTACCTCACTCGTGAGGATGTCCCGGCTGATGTCGTCGAGAATGAGCGACGCATCGCCGAGGCGACAGCCAAGGAGGAGGGCAAGCCGGAGGCAGCGCTGCCGAAGATTGTTGAGGGCCGCGTCAACGGCTTCTTCAAGGACAGCGTCCTTCTCGAGCAGTCGAGTGTCTCTGACAGCAAGAAGACCGTGGCCCAGGTGCTCAAGGACGCAGGCACCGAGGTGACCGCGTTCGCTCGTTTTGAGGCTGGCCACTAGTACGAAAGTGAACTCGGTACAGTGCCGTAACGGTGGTGATCGTTGCGAGTCCAGCAAATCGTTCGTGAAGGGAGGGGCGCATGACTCCAAGCAAGCCGATCGGAGCCGTGCAGCCCTCCCTTGACGGAACCATCGATAGGTGGCCGCAGGCACCGGAGGGTGGCTGGCGTCGGGTGTTGCTCAAGCTTTCGGGCGAGGCGTTCGCTGGCAGCGGGCAACTCGGCGTCGATCCCGATGTTGTGTCGGGTATCGCGGGCCAGATTGCCGATGTTCTCCGGACGGGAGTGGAGGTCGCCGTCGTCATTGGAGGCGGCAATTACTTCCGCGGGGCCCAGTTGGCCGAGCGTGGCATCGACAGAGCCCGCGCCGACTACATGGGCATGCTTGGTACGGTGATGAACTGTCTGGCCCTCCAAGACTTCTGCGAGAAGGCCGGGATTGACACCCGAGTGCAGACGGCGATCGCGATGGGTCAGGTGGCTGAGCCCTACGTTCCCAGACGCGCCATCCGCCACCTCGAAAAAGGTCGCGTCGTCATCTTCGGGGCAGGCCTCGGCCAGCCCTACTTCTCCACGGACACCACTGCTGCGCAACGAGCCCTCGAGGTCGGGGCGGAGGTCGTGCTCATGGCGAAGGGGGTCGATGGCGTGTACGACGATGACCCGCGCACGAATCCCGCTGCTAAACGGTTTCGAAACCTCACCCATGACGAGGTACTGAGCCGCAATCTCAAGGTGGCCGACGCTACGGCAATCAGCCTGTGTCGTGACAACCACCTGCCGATCGAAGTGTTCAATCTCCTCGTAGACGGGAACATCGCAAGGGCCGTCCGGGGAGAGACAATCGGCACCCTCATTTCAACCGAATAGCCATGCCGCCCGCCGAGGTCAAAGCCCGGAGACGTCGGCCATCACCTAAGGAGTCCACCGTGAGCGAGCAGATCGACCTCATCCTTCTCGAGGCGGAGGAGAAGATGGATAAGGCCGTCGTCGTTGCGCGGGAGGATTTCGCGACCATCCGAACCGGACGCGCCAATCCGGCGATGTTTGCGAAGATTGTCGTCGACTACTACGGCACCATGACACCGTTGAACCAGATGGCGGGGTTCCAGATTCCTGAGCCGCGACTTATCGTCATCGTCCCTTATGACAAGGGATCCTTCACGGGCATCGAGAAGGCGATTCGCGATAGTGACCTTGGGGTGAACCCGACATCGGACGGAACCGTGATCAGGGTTTCGCTCCCACAACTCACCGAAGAACGTCGCAGGGACTACATCAAGGTAGCGAAGCAGAAGGCTGAGGACTCACGCGTCTCCGTTCGCAACATCAGGCGCAATTCGAAGGATCAACTTGATCGACTGCAGAAGGATGGCGAGGTGGGGGAGGATGACGTTCGGCGCGCGGAGAAACTGCTCGACGACGTTACGCATCGACATGTGGAGCTCATTGATGAGGTTCTCAAGCACAAAGAAGCCGAACTGCTCGAGGTCTGACCCTTGACGATCGCAGGTGAAGATAACGGCGGTGACGCCGCGAAGTCGCGCGCGGGTCGTGACCTTCCGGCTGCCATCGGGTCGGGCCTTGCTCTAGCCGCTGTGGTACTGATCTCGCTCTTCACTTGGAAATGGACATTCGGGGTCGTCCTTGTTGCGGCGCTCCTCGTCTCGGTGCGGGAATTGATTCAGGCGTTTGGCAGTCGGGGCATCAAGGTGGCGCGCACACCACTCCTTATCGCGACGGTGCTCCTCCCGACGACCGCCTTCATCTGGGGACTTTCGGTCGAGGTCGTGGTGCTCGGCATCACTGTGCTGTTCGTTATGTTCTGGCGAATCCGGCTGGGGACCGAAGGGTATGTGCGTGATGTTTCCGCGAGTATCTTCGTCGCAGCCTACGTGCCTTTTGTGGCTGGGTTCGTCATGCTCACCCTCGCCGCCGACGATGGCCCGACGCGTGTCCTCGTCTTCATCCTCCTTACGGTCGCGAACGACATCGGCGGATACGCCGCGGGCGTGTTCTTCGGCAGGCATCCGATCGCGGCGCAGATCAGCCCAAAGAAGTCGTGGGAGGGGTTCGCCGGATCGATCGTTCTTCAATCGGCGGTCGGGGCTGCAACGTTTGTCCTCCTCCTAGACGCACCCTGGTGGCAGGGGGTGTTAGCTGGAGTCGTCCTCACGGCTACCGCAACGGCGGGTGATTTCTCGGAGAGTGCCATCAAGCGCGATCTGGGCATCAAGGACATGGGCCGGCTACTCCCTGGGCACGGAGGCATGATGGATCGACTTGATTCGCTTATTCCGAACGCCTTCGCCTCATGGGTGATCTTCACGATCTTCCTCGGCAGCGGAATCAGCTGACCTCGATGCAGGCGCCCGGTGAATTAGTGTTTGATGCCCCGAGGAGGGGCAAGACTCCCCGTCATCTCATGGACCTGTCCGGGGATGAGCGCAAGGCAGCCGTTGTTGAACTCGGGCTTCCGGCCTTTCGCGCTGACCAGGTATCGAGGCAGTGGCTTGGGCGGCTCAGCGATGATCCGAATGAGTGGAGCGACGTCCCCGCGCATGCACGCGACCTGATCTCGGGGGCGCTGCTGCCGCGCTTACTCACAGGAGTTCGAACGATCGATTGCGATAGTGGGACGACCGTGAAGAGCGTGTGGCGGCTCCATGACGGCGCGCTCGTCGAGTCGGTGCTTATGCGCTATCCGGAGCGGGTGACGGTGTGCATCTCATCGCAGGCGGGGTGCGGCATGAATTGCCCCTTCTGCGCAACTGGTCAGGCCGGACTCACGAGGAACCTCTCCACCGCCGAGATCGTCGAACAGGTTCTGGCAAGCGCACGCGCCCTTGATCGTGGGGAGATTGCCGGAGGCCCTGGGCGGGTCAGCAACGTCGTATTCATGGGAATGGGCGAACCGCTCGCGAACTACTCGGCGGTCATCGGGGCGGTCCGCAGGCTCGTATCCCCAGCTCCCGAGGGTCTGGGAATGAGTGCGCGAGGGGTTACCGTCTCGACTGTCGGCCTTGTGCCGCGGATGCAGCAGCTTGCTGGCGAAGGACTGCCGGTGACGCTCGCCGTCTCCCTCCACGCGCCGGATGATCAGCTGCGCGACACGCTCGTTCCGGTGAACACCCGTTGGCCCGTGCAGGAGGTGCTCGATGCGGCATGGGAGTACGGCAATCGCACTGGCCGTCGCGTGAGCATCGAGTATGCGCTCATCAAAGAGATCAACGACCAAGCGTGGCGCGCTGACCTGCTCGCGGACCTCGTCGAGGGTCAGCTCGTGCACGTAAATCTCATCCCATTGAACCCCACTCCCGGGTCCGTCTGGACAGCATCGACGCCGCAGGATGAACGGGAGTTCGTCGCGACCCTGCGCAGGCGCGGTGTTCAGGTCACCGTGCGTGACACGCGAGGCCGCGACATTGATGGTGCCTGCGGCCAACTCGCGGCGGCAAACTCGGGCTGACAGAGCCGGAAATCAGCATCGTGCGTGCCAGACTGATCGGCATGACGACAGTGCACATAGAAGGAAAGGACGTCACCCGCGGGCAGGTCGTGAGACTTGTGGCGACGTCGGTTGCGCGGACCGTTGCGGGTATGGCCATCATCTTTCTTGTCCTCTCGTTGGTTCCGCAGCGGCCTGACGCGAGTGTCATCCTGCCGATCCTCCTCGTTGTCGCGGGTGTTGCGGCATACGGCTGGTTCTTCGCGCATCAGTTGAACAAGGTGACCCACGCGATGCACCCGGAGGTTCGTTCCATTGAGGCGCTCGTACTCGTCGCGACGAGGTTTCTCGCGGTCTTCGCCGCTGTGTACGTGATGATCTCGTCGCAGTCGCCGGGTTCCTTTACCGAGCCCCTGGGCCACTTCAGTGCCTACTACTTCGCACTCACGGTGCTCGCAACAGTCGGCTTCGGCGATATCGCCCCAGCCAGTGACGGTGCACGACTGGCCTGCATGGTCCAGATGGCAATCGATATCGCCTTCATCGGGGCGACCGTCAAGATTCTTGGGGGGACCGCTAACCGGGCGCTCCGAGCAAGGGCCCTTCGCGAGAGGGAAACGAGCGGGACCGAGGAAGGGGCCGCCACATGACTGACTATCGCAGGGCGCACGAGCGAGCCCGGCTGACGCCTGGAGAATTTTGGGGTGAGGCGGCCTCGCTGATCGACTGGGTGCGCATTCCCGATCGAGTCCTCGACGATGATCGGCCGCCGCTGTACCGGTGGTTTCCTGACGCGACGTTGAACACTTGTTGGAATGCACTCGACCGCCACGTCGAGGCGGGTAGGGGTGATCGTCCCGCCATCCACCATGTCAGCCCGGTTACAGATTCTGCTCGCACGATCACCTATCGGGAATTACTCGACGAGGTCGCCCTATTCGCTGGCGTGCTTCACGGACTCGGCGTTCGAGTCGGTGATCGGGTCGTCATCTACCTCCCGATGATTCCAGAGGCTGTTGTGGCAATGCTCGCCTGCGCGAGAATCGGCGCGGTCCACTCGGTGGTGTTCGGCGGGTTCGCACCCCATGAGCTTGCCGCCAGGATCGATGATGCGCGCCCGAAGGTCATCGTCACCGCATCCTGCGGTATCGAGCCTCGGCACGTGGTCGAGTACAAACCCCTCATCGACGAGGCGGTGGCGTTTGCGACACACAGGCCCGAGCGTGTCATCGTCCTTCAACGCCCACAATGCCAAGCCGCGATGGGGCCACTCGACCTCGACTGGCAGGAGGCAATGGCGGGAGCCATTGCGCACGGAACGGTTGAGGTCCGGGCAACTGATCCGCTCTACATCCTCTACACGTCGGGAACGACGGGCAGGCCGAAGGGTGTTGTCCGAGACAACGGCGGGCACGCGGTGGCGATGGCGTGGTCATTTGCGAATGTCTACGGCATGGGATCGGGTGATGTGTGGTGGGCAGCATCCGACGTCGGATGGGTCGTCGGGCACTCATATATCGTGTACGCGCCGCTCATCAGCGGCGCTGCAAGCGTGATGTTCGAGGGCAAGCCCGTGGGTACTCCCGATGCTGGGGCGTTTTGGCGCGTCATCGAGGACTTTTCCGTGAACGGACTCTTCACCGCCCCGACCGCGATCCGGGCGATAAAGCGCGAGGATCCTGAGGGAACCCTTCTGAGGGGACGAGACATCTCGTCGCTTCGAACACTTTTCCTCGCGGGTGAGCGACTCGACCCGGATACATATCACTGGGCCTCCAAGCATCTGGAGGTCCCGGTGATCGACAACTGGTGGCAGACCGAGACCGGTTGGCCGATCGCCTCGAATATGCGGGGGATGCCGCCGATGGCCATCAAGCCCGGGTCCCCGACGGTTCCGGTGCCGGGATTCGACGTCCACGTCCTTGACGACGAGGGCCGGAAGGCTACTCCTCACCAGGAGGGCTCGATTGTCGTGCGCCTGCCGATGCCGCCTGGCACACTGCCAACCCTCTGGGGTGACGATGATCGCTACATAGAGGGCTACCTCAGCGCGAACCCCGGCTACTACACGAGCGGAGACGGCGGGTACTTCGATGATGACGGGTACCTGTACGTCATGGGGCGTACCGACGATGTCATTAACGTTGCAGGGCACCGGTTGTCGACCGGCTCGATGGAGGCGGTGGTCGCGGCGCATCCCCTCGTGGCGGAGTGCGCGGTGCTCGGCGTCCACGACGACATCAAAGGCCAGGTGCCCCGTGCCCTCGTCGTGCTAAAGGCGGGGGCGGAGATCGACCCGGATGTGCTGTCCGCGGAGATTGTGCTCGCTGTGCGTACCGAGATTGGCCCGGTTGCCTCGTTGAAATCCGTCATCATCGTGCCGGCCTTGCCGAAGACCCGCTCCGGCAAGATCCTGCGCAAGACGATGCGTGCGATCGCGGATGGCCGTGATGAGCCGGTTCCGAGCACGATCGAAGACTTGTCGGTTCTCGAAATCATCACACCGTTGCTCACTGGACGGTGATGACGGGGTGTCGACGTCTGTCCAACTGATGGGCGATGCCGATGAGCGCGTGGTCCCGGTGCGTGTCCTGCCACCCGATCGCCTGGGCCACGTCGCGGGCCCGCAAGGCGTCCAGAATGCCAGCGTGCTCGTGGGCGATGATGTCCAGGCTCCCATGCGCGGAGAAGTAGACCGACCGGTAGACATCGGTCGAATCCCACAACTGCGTGAGTATGCGAATGAGCCGATGCATGTGGCTTGCCTCAAAGATCTTGAAGTGGAAGCGGCGATTCGCGAGGGTGATGGCAAGCAATTCGCCTGAAACGGCGGCTGCGTCAACCTCTTCGGCAATGGCCGCGATGGCATGAATGGCGGCATCTGTCAGATTCGGGATAGCGGCGCGGATTGCCTCGGTCTCGAGAATTTCGCGAAGCCGGTAGACCTCGCGCATGTTCACGAGGTCGAGTTCGGTCACGAAATAGCCGCGGTGCGGTGAGTGGAAGACCTGTCCCTCACCCTCAAGTACCTTTATCGCCTCACGCAGTGGTGCCCGGCTGACGCCGTACCGACTCGCGAGTGACTCCTGGATGATCTGCTGGCCCGGTCGCAACACTCCGGTGAGGATTTCCGTTCGAAGGAGGCCTAGGACCACTTCCTGAATCGTCGGGGCCTTCTCGTGCATCATTGGGGCAGACTCGTCATGCGAGATCGAACTCCGCGATAATCTCCTCGTTGCCGGCACCAATCGCGGGTGGGGGGAGCAGGTAGCGGGCAGGGGTTCGGGAGTAGGTCACCGGATTCGCGACCTGGCGGCTGGCACCTCCGCTCAGTTCGATAATCGGATCGAGTCCAAGTTCGGTCGCGAGGGCGAACGCCTGCCTGATGTCATTGATCGGTCCGCAAGGGACTCCGACCGCGGTGAGATCACGCTGCCAGTGATCGGCGCCTTGGCGCTCCAGTGCCCCGTTGAGCAGGGTAGAGAGTTGGTCGCGGTGAGCAACTCGCTTTGGGTTCGTGGCGAAATCTGGATCCTCAATGAGCCGAGGGAGTCCGAGTACGGCCGCGAGGCGTGCAAACTGTCCATCGTTTCCCACCGCGATGACGATTGGCCGATCTGCGGTTTGATAGACCTCGTATGGAGAAATCGATGGATGGGCATTGCCCATGTGGCCTGGGACGTAGCCTGCTCCAACGAATCCGGAAGCCTGATTGACGAGGGAGGACAGGAGGACAGAGAGCAGGGAGACTTCGACCATTTGCCCCTCGCCTGATTGCTCGCGATGACGTAGGGCCGCGAGGATTGCGACCGTGGAGTGCAGCCCAGTCAAGACATCGACGACGGCGACCCCAGCCTTCGCGGGCTCCGATGTACCGGTGATGCTCATGAGCCCGCCCATCGCCTGCACGAGCAGGTCATACCCCGGCATGTCTTTGCCGGGGCCCGAACCAAACCCGCTTATCGAGCAGTACACGATTCCCGGATTGGGCCTGGAAATCGCTGGGTAGTCCAGGCCATATCGCGCGAGTGACCCGGGCTTGAAGTTTTCGATCATGACGTCAGCTCGGTTTGCGAAGTTGACCGCGATGCGAAGGTCAGCGGGGTCGGCGATGTCTAGAGCGAGTGAGCGCTTATTGCGGTTGACCGATTCAAAATAGGTCGATTGGCCATGGTCAGTGAAAGGGGGCCCCCACGATCGCGTGTCGTCACCGGTGCCGGGCCGCTCGACCTTGATGACCGTCGCACCGAGGTCGCCGAGGAGCATGGTGGCATAGGGACCGGCGAGGACTCTGGAGAAGTCAGCGACGACAATGCCGGCGAGCGGGCCATTCATGCTCGGCCCATTCGTGCTGGCGCCAGTCACCTGAATGCGGCAATGCCAGTCAGTGCCTGCCCGATCACGAGGGTGTGCATCTCGTTCGTGCCTTCGTACGTATAGACCGACTCAAGGTTGTTCATGTGCCGGATGATCGGGTACTCGAGGGTGATGCCGTTACCACCGAGAATGTTTCGGCACTCGCGGGCGATAGCAAGGGACTCGCGAGCGTTGTTCAGTTTCCCTAGGCTCACTTGCTCAGCCGTGATGATTCCCTCGTCCTTGAGCCGGCCTAGGTGGAGGGCGAGGAGCATGCCCTTGCCGAGTTCGAGGGCCATATCGGCAAACTTCCGCTGAGTGAGCTGGAACCCGGCGATGGGTCGGCCGAACTGCTCACGGTCGAGCGAATAGCTGATGGCGGTCTCAAGGCAGTCACGTGCTGCTCCAAGGGTGCCGAACGCGATGCCGAATCTGGCCTCATTCAGGCAGGAGAGCGGCCCGCGCAGGCCGCGTACTCCGGGGAGCATGGCGCTCTTCGGCAGCCGGACATCGGTGAAAACAAGTTCGCTGGTGACGGAGGCACGCAATGACATCTTCTTGTGAATCTCGTTCGCAACGAAGCCTGGGGTGGCTGTCGGGACGACGAAGCCGCGGATGCCATCGTCGGTTTGTGCCCACACGACTGCGACGTCGGCGACACTCCCGTTCGTGATCCACATCTTGGATCCGTTGAGCACCCAGTCTGCGCCATCCGCCTTCGCATTGGTGATCATGCCGGATGGATTCGAGCCGTGATCAGCCTCCGTGAGGCCGAAGCAGCCGATGGCGTCGCCCGCGGCCATCCTCGGCAGCCACTCCACCTTCTGTTCCTCGGATCCGAAGGCATGGATCGCGTACATCGCAAGGGACCCCTGGACGCTCACGAGGGATCGGATGCCTGAGTCACCGGCCTCAAGCTCAAGGGCAGCGAGGCCGTACGCAACCGCACTGGTGCCAGCGCAGCCGTAGCCGTCAAGGTGCATACCGAGCAAGCCGAGATCCCCGAAGCCTTGGGCGAGTTCGCGCGCGGGGATGCTCCCGGCCTCAAACCAGTCAGCGACGTAGGGCCGAACCTGAGCGTCGATGAAGGACCGCACAACATCGCGGATGGCGCGTTCCTCCTCGGAGAGGAGATGGTCAATTGAGAAGAGCGCGAAGGGCGACTGGGGTTGCATGGCGAGGGCTCCTTGGTAAGGCGTGACTCGGTTTGGTTCGGCGCGATTCGGTTGATCAACGAGGGGCTGGTTAGATTGGAGCCAAAATAGCAGATTGGATCCACAAATTTGCGGTGGGGCGAGGAAGCGGTCCTTGCGACCCGTCAGTGGCCGATCTTGCGGGCGAACAGAGCCGCGAGCCGCGACTCCTTGCCAGCGCGTTGCTCCTTCGAGTCAGCCTTCGTCATCACCTGAAGCCCAAGGTTCGTGCCGAGCCATCGAAGCGGCTCTGGCTCCCACTGGCGAGAGCGATGATTGACCCATGGGAGGGTGGTGAGGTCAGTCGCTCGCTCCAAAATGAGATCGGCGAGGGTGCGGCCGGACAGATTGGCCGTGCCAACTCCGTCGCCTACATATCCGCCTGCCCAGGCTAGGCCGGTCGAGCGATCGATCCCGACCGACGCCCACCAATCCCGTGCAATACCTAGGGGACCACCCCAGGTGTGGGTAATGGTGGCGTCGGCGACCGATGGGAATAGGTCAACGAGGACCTCGCGCAACGCAGTATGTACTGTGGCATTGCGATCCTGGGAGGGGTCGATCCGCGAGCCGAAGTGGTAGGGCGCGCCGCGGCCGCCGAACGCCAACCGGCCGTCGGCGGTGCGCTGGCCGTAGATGATGAGGTGTCGTCCGTCGTGGAAGGTTTGTCGCTCGTTGAGTCCGATCTGGGCCCATACGTCGTCTGAGAGCGGCTCGGTTGCGAGCATGAGTGAGTACACGGGGGCGAGCACGCGCTTTTGCCCCGCGAGCGAGGCCGTGTAGCCCTCGGTCGCTCGCACGACGATTGGAGCGCGCACCGAACCGCGGGTTGTCCGCACAACCCCGGGTTCTATCGAGGTGGCCGGGGTCTGTTCGAAGATTCGGACACCACGGGAGGTCACGGTCGCCGCGAGCGAGCGGACGAGCCGTGCCGGATTGATAGCGGCGCAGTGTGGGGTGAAGGTTGCACCGAGTGTGTCCGTCATCCGCGTGAAACCGAGGGACTCCTCCTTTGTGAGGAGCGAGTAGTCCTCGGGGCCGAAGCCCCACGCGCGCATGTCTTCGATCTCCTCCTCGGCTCGACGCAACTGCAGCGCCGAGCGCGCAACTCCGATCGTGCCGCCCTTGCTCCACTCGATATTCCAGCCCTCTGCCGCGGCGACCCGGCCGATCTCGGTCACCGAGTCATGCATTGTTCGCGTCATCCGAATCGCGGTCTCGCGATCGCTGCGCTCGGCGAGTTGCCGCAAGGACGCGGGGAAGAGCGCCGAGGCCCAACCACCGTTTCGACCGCTGGCTCCGAAGCCAGCGACATTGGCCTCGACGACGCAGATTCGAAGTGCTGGGTCAGCCTGCTGGAGGTAGTAGGCGGTCCATAGGCCGGTGTAACCGCCGCCCACGATCGCGACATCGCATTCGACATCGCCCTCAATCTGCGTGCCAAGGTCGTTGGTCATCTCGGCGGGCAGTAGGTCCCACCACAGGGACAGCGGTTGGGTGTCTGTGCTCGGCTCGAGGCTCGTCATCGCTTCCATGCTCGCACGTACTCGGGCACCGCCACTCCCGCCGGGGTGTGCTCATCGGTGACTGGCTCGGCGAATGCCTCACGCATAGGAACGATCCCCGCCCAAATCTGCGAGTACACGGGATCGACGAGGTCTGCTGGGTCGTCTTCAGGTGGACCCTCACTGACCTTGAGCGAGCATTCGGAAAGGTTGAGGGCGAGCGTTAAAGTCGCGGCCCGCTCCTTGACCGTCGGCTGACGCGCCTCATCCCATCGTCCGGGCAGCAGATGATCGGTGATGACACGCAGGGCGTCGAGCTCATCATCGCCGGTGAGTCGTTGCGCGACACCGATCACCATTGCGCATCGGTAGTTCATGCTGGATTCAAAGGCACTGCGGGCGAGCACCAGGGCGTCGAGGAGGGTGACGGTGAGGCAGGTCGGCTGTCCTTCTGCGAGTGATCGGAACAGTCGCGATCCGGTCGAACCGTGGAAGAGCACCTGATCCCCGCGACGGGCATAGGCAACTGGCACCACGTAGGGCTGGCCCTCGGAGTCCTGAACTGCGACATGGGCAACGAGGCCAGCATCGAGCACCCGTCGAATGGCGTCGGGATCGGTGACAGCCTTCTCGGAGAAGCGGCGAACCCGGGTCCGCTCGGTGGACCCGGGTTGCACGCCTTGGTTCTCGTTCAGAGGATTGTCCAGGCCTCGGTGAGGACGGAGCGGAGAATCCCCTCCATCTCGTCGAACTCCTTTTGCCCGCATGTGAGGGCGGGCGCAAGTTGCACCACCGGGTCGCCACGGTCATCGGCTCGGCAGTAGAGCCCGTTCTCGAACAGGGCCTTCGACAGGAAGCCCCGCAGCAGTCGCTCAGCCTCGTCGCCGGTGAATGTCTCGCGCGTCACCTTGTCCTTGACCAGTTCAATGCCGTAGAAGAAGCCGGCGCCACGGACATCGCCCACGATGGGCAGGTCGTTGAGTTTCTCGAGGGTACGTCTGAAGTTGCCCTCGTTGGCGAGAACGTTCGCGTTAAGGCCCTCACGCTCGAACAGGTCGAGGTTCTCCATCGCCACTGCTGCCGCAACCGGGTGGCCGCCCCACGTATAGCCGTGCAGGAAACTGGTCTGGCCATGCTTGAACGGCTCGAACAGGCGGTCGCTGGCGATCATCGCGCCGAGCGCCGCGTAACCGGAGGTCATGCCCTTGGCGCACGTGATGATGTCCGGGGTGACCCCGTAACGATTCATTGCGAACATGTCACCGATGCGACCGAAGCCGGTGATGGTCTCGTCAGCGACCATCAGCACGTCGTACTCGTCGCAGATTTCTCGGACTCGCTCGAGATAGCCGGGCGGCGGCGGGAAGCAACCACCGGAGTTCTGCACGGGCTCGACGAAGACGGCGGCCACGCTGTCGGCGCCCTCGAACTCGATTGCCTCGGCGATGCGGTTGGCGGCCCAAAGTCCGAAGGCCTTTTCATCTCCGCGGTACTCGTCAGGGGCCCGGTAGTAGTTGGTATTCGGGACCTTCACGCCACCTGGCACCAGCGGTTCGAAGGGGATCTTGGCATCGGGGATACCTGTGATCGACAACGCTCCCTGCGGGGTGCCGTGGTAAGCAATCGCGCGGCTGATGACCTTGTGCTTGGTCGGCTTCCCGGTCAGCTTGAAGAACTGCTTGGCGAGTTTCCAAGCGGTCTCGACAGCCTCGCCGCCACCGGTCGTGAAGAAGACCCGATTGAGGTCGCCTGGCGCGTAGCCGGCGAGTCGCTCAGCGAGTTCGATGGCACGGGGGTGCGCGTATGACCAGATCGGGAAGAAGGCGAGCTCCTCCGCCTGCTTGGCCCCGGCAGCGGCAAGTTCCTTGCGGCCGTGGCCCGCCTGCACGACGAACAGGCCGGAGAGGCCATCGAAGTACTTTTTGCCTTGGTCGTCCCAGATGTAGGAGCCCTCGCCCTTGACTATGACAGGAACGTGACCGCCGTCGTAGTAGGTGGAATGACGGGTGAAGTGCATCCAAAGGTGATCGCGCGCCGAGTTGGCCAGGGCATCGCTGCCGGGCTCGGTCACGTACTGCGGTGTCGTTGTCATCGTGTTCCCCATGAGTAGATCTGCTTGCGCAGTTTCAGATAGACGAATGTCTCGGTTGAACGGACTGCTGAGATTGCGCGTATGCGGCGATTGATCACCTCGAGGAGGTGATCGTCGTCCTCGGCCACGATTTCAGCGAGGATGTCGTATTTGCCAGTGCACACGACGAGGTAGTCGACCTCGACCATGGCCTCAATGATCTCGGCTACCGCCTCCACATCGCCTTCGACTTGAATCCCGATCATCGCGGCACGCGAGAACCCCACCTGCATGGGGTCGGTCACGGCCACGATCTGCATGATGCCGGCGTCCTGTAGGCGTTGAACCCGTTGGCGAACAGCGGCCTCGGAAAGGCCGACCGCCTTACCAATTGACGCGTAGGGCCGGCGCCCGTCCTGCTGTAGTTGCTCGATGATGGCCTTGGCGGCGGCGTCGAGAACAGGCGTCGCATTCCGATCACGTACGCCCATACACCCATCGTGGTGCAGACTAGCGCCGATAGCAAGTGAATTCGCATCAATAATGGAAAATTTCAACGAATACCGAAGTGAATCACTAGGTTGCCCACTGTAAACGATCTTGCGAGACTATGCTCCGAGACATTCCTGAACCATGCCGCGCGTGAGGAGACCCCAACATGAGTGCCGAGCGAATCTTGAAGAACTTCGTCAACGGCCAGAGCGTCGAGGCGGTCGATGGCCGCACGAGCGACCTGGTGAACCCATCGACCGGTGAGGTGTTCGCCTCGGCTCCGGTCTCGGGGGAGCAGGACGTCAACCGCGCCTACGCGGCGGCGGCCGCCGGCTTCGAGATCTGGCGCGACAGCACGCCGTCCGAGCGACAGATGGCCATGTTGAAGATTGCAGACGCCCTTGAGGCACACGGCGAGGAATTGGTCGCACTCGAGAGCGAGAACACCGGCAAGCCGATCGCCGTCACGATGGCCGAGGAACTTCCACCGATGATCGACCAGATTCGATTCTTTGCTGGGGCTGCGCGAGTCCTTGAGGGCCGGTCGGCGGGCGAGTACATGAAGGGCTTTACCTCGATCATTCGCCGTGAGCCGGTGGGTGTCATCGGCCAGGTGACCCCGTGGAACTACCCGATGATGATGGCGGTGTGGAAGTGGGCACCAGCCATCGCGGCTGGCAATGCGGTCGTCCTCAAGCCCAGCGACACGACTCCGGTGTCGACCGTGCGCATGGCCGAGATCATCGCTGAGGCCGACGCCCTTCCGCCCGGTGTCATGAACGTCATCTGCGGTGACCGCGATACAGGGCGCCTCGTAGTCGAGAACCCGGTTCCCCAGATGGTGTCGATCACCGGATCGGTCCGTGCTGGCATGCAGGTCGCAGAGTCCGCTGCCCGGGACCTCAAGCGAGTGCACCTCGAGCTGGGCGGGAAGGCGCCCGTTGTCATCTTCGAGGATGCCGACATCGAGGCTGCTGCCGAATGGCTGGCCGTGGCCGGCTACTTCAATGCAGGCCAGGATTGCACCGCCGCGACCCGCATGCTCGTCGCGCCGCAGGTGTACGACGATTTTGTCGCAGCGATCACCGCGCAAGCTCGAGCCACCTCGACCACCTTTGAGGGAGGACCGGGCGGCGATGGATTCGTCCCCCCGGTGAACAACGCGGGGCAGATGGCACGCGTGCTCGGATTCCTTGAGCGCACCCCAGCGCACGCCGAGGTCGTTGCGGGAGGCAGGCACCAGGGCGGGGGAGGATTCCACATCGAGCCGACCGTCGTCGCGCACCTGCGCCAGGACGACGAGATGATCCAAAACGAGATCTTCGGCCCGGTAGTGACAGTCCAGAAGTTCACCGACGAGGCAGAGGCGCTTCGCTGGGCGAACGGTGTCCCATACGGCCTCGCCTCCTCGGTATGGACAAAGGACTTCGGGCGCGCGATGCGGATGGCCAAGGGACTTGATTTCGGTGCCGTGTGGATCAACACGCACATCCCGGTCGTTGCTGAAATGCCCCATGGCGGCTTCAAGCACTCGGGCTACGGTAAGGATCTGTCGATGTACGGGTTCGAGGATTACACCCGCATCAAGCACGTCATGGCGAGTCTGGAGAGCTGATGATCGAGTTGTACGGGGCCGACTGGTGCGGTGACTGCATCAGGTCCAAGCGGCTACTCACGACCCTCGGTGTCGATTTCGCTTATCTCGAGGTCGACAAGGACGATACCCTTCGCGACCGTGCGATCGCGATTAATGGCGGCACCCAGTGGATCCCGGTGATCGTGTTTCCGGACGGCACCCATCTCACCGAGCCGCCTGATCCCCAACTCCGTGAGAAGCTCGCATCCCTCGGGCTCCTTGTTGGATGACCTTTACGGAACCGATGTCCTTGCGAATGATCCGCGGGGTCGCAAGCGGACCGTCCCGACCATGGTCGCTGATCCTGATCTCGTCGTCGAGTGCGCGGCCTCCGGCTGGTGCGGTTCGGTCGTCGGCTGGGACAGGGGGGCCACCGGCTGGGCCGTCATCCTCGAGGATAGGCACGGTCGTCGCCGCCCCTTCGAATTAGGGCCGGCGGCATTCCTCTTCGAGGGTAAGGCGGTCACCCTCGTACGTCCTGTTACGCCGCCGAAGTTTTCCGGCCCCCAGGGCACCGCCTCCGGCTCAGTCGCGGTATCCCAGCATCGCGCTCGTGTGGCCCGAGGTTCGCGCATCTGGGTCGAAGGATCCCAGGACGCAGCACTTATCGAGAAAGTGTGGGGCGATGACCTCCGCGTGGAGGGAGTCGTGGTCGAGCATCTCGGTGGCATCGACGACCTCTTGGACCGAGTGCGCGAGTTCGAGCCCGACGGCGATCACCGGATCGGCGTGCTCGTTGATCACCTGGTGCCAGGATCGAAGGAGACGCGAATCGCAGGCGAGGTGACGGCTGCGTTCGGCCGTGATGTGCTCGTACTCGGGCATCCCTACGTCGATGTCTGGCAGGCGGTGCGTCCCACGACCCTCGGCATCAGTGTCTGGCCTGTCATCCCGAAGGGGCAGCCTTGGAAGGAGGGGGTGTGCGCCGCGCTCGGCTGGGACCTGGAGACAGGCGCTGCCTGGGGCCGCATCCTGGGCCACGTCCGTACCTTTGCCGACCTGGAACCTGCCCTCCTCGGACGGGTCGAAGAGCTCATCGATTTCGTGACGATGCACTGACCAGCGCGGCGGGGGATCTTCCTGAGCCGGACATGACGGTGGGCCGGCGGCAACTGCCACCGGCCCACCGTCACTCGGCCATCAACGGCCGAGATGTTGCTAGTTGCCGCCCTCCTTGAGGGTGACGGAAAGCGGCGCGAACGCGTCGCCGGTGGTGTTGAGTCCTGCTGCTGTGAGCTTTGCGTTTGCTGCTTCTGCATACTTGTTCGTGTACGATTCGGCCGCAGGCTCCGCGGTAAGGACTGTAGCGCCCTCGAGGTTCTTCGTCTTCGTTGCGACTGAAACCGTCTGCGCCCACAGATCAGGCATGATGATTCCGACGCCGGCCGGCGATGGCCAGATGAGCTTGTTGACCTCGTTCATCATCCACAGCTGGTGGCTTGCACCGAGCTTGGAGCCATTGGCCGTGATGATGTCGGCACACTCCTGAGCACTGTCGCGGCAGTAGATCCAGCCCGCGAGCGACGCGGTGACGAACTTCTGAGTGATCGCCTGGTACTCAGCGTCCGCGAGACGCTCCGTGGATGCCCAGATGGCGTCCTGGTACATTCCGACGCCCTCGTTGCTGTAATTGATGACGTTGAAGTCCTCGGGAGTGTACAGCTCACCAGTCTCCGGGTTCACTGCCTCGAGCAACTGCGCGTACTCGTTGTAGGTCATCGCCTCTGCGGCGTCGATCTCGCGGTTGAGAAGGGCCAGCATGTCGAACTGCTGCTGGACGTTCTCGACATCGGTTGCGGGATCAAGCCCGGCCTGGGTCATACCGGCGAAGACCTCGAACTCGTTTCCGAAGCCCCAGTTGCCGATCTTCTTGCCCTTGAAGTCAGCGGGCGAGGTGATGCCGGAATCGGCCCACGAAACCTGCAGCGTTCCCGACTTCTGGTACACCTGCGCGACGTCGGTGATGAGCGCACCCTGCTCACGCGAAGCAAGTGCCTTCGGCACCCATGCGATTGCGAAGTCGGCGCCGCCCTGAGCGAGCACCGTCTGCGGAACAATGTCGACTCCACCCTCGAGGATGGTGACGTCGAGGCACTCGTCGGCGTAGAAGCCCTTGTCCTTGGCTGCGTAGTAGCCGGCGAACTGGGATTGAACGAACCACTGAAGCTGCAGCTTGACCGGGGTTGGGGTGGTGCACTCCTCTGCCGGTGCGGCAGCAGAAGCGGCTGCTTCGGACGCCGCGGGGGCAGCGGACGACTCTGTCGTCGTGGTGCTTCCCCCACAGGCCGACAGTGCGATGGCGCCGACGACTGCGACCCCGATGAGGCGGGCAGTCCGGCTACGTGCGATGTCGCGCATAGTTTCTCCTTATTGAAGGGCTGTCAGGCCGATCGAGCTCGGCCCGTCCAGGGTGCCGCCCATCGTTCAACCGCCAGCACGATCAGGTAAAAGATCAGGCCGGTGATGATTGATGCGACGACGTACGCCCACGCTCGTCCGTAGGCGGTGTTGGCAGCCGATGATGCAATACGACTACCAAGTCCTTGTTGGGGCCCCCCGAAATACTCCGAGACGAGGGCGGCGATCACCGAAAGTGGTGCGGCGATCTTCATTGCGGTGAAGAAGAATGGGATGGCGTTTGGGATCCGGAGCTGGCGGAGGACGGTCAGGGGACGGGCATTCATGGAGCGCATGAGCTCTAGTTGCACCGGTTGGACCTGAATGAGTCCGCGCGTGACATTCACGAACACCGGGAAGAACACGATGATCATCGTGATGAGGACCTTGGGAGTGCGGCTGGTGATGCTGAACATGTTGTTGAGAATCGGGGTGAGCGCGATGATCGGCACTGCGGCGAGACCAGCAGCCAGCGGGGTGATGAGCTTGTTCACTACCCCGAACCGCTGGGCTATGAGCGCGAGGACGAGGCCAACCGCTGTGCCGAACATGAGTCCGAGAATCGCGGTCGTACCGGTGTAGATCGCCGCGTTGAACATGAGGGTGAAGTCGCCGAAGAAGTTGCCGAGGATGAGGCTCGGTGATGGCAGCAGGAATGGCTTGATGTCCTGTACCACGACAAGGAGTTGCCATGCCGAGAGGAATATCAGGGCGATGATGACTGGGGGCCATACAGCGCGAAGGCGGCCGTTCATCACACCTCGCCAACTCGAGCCCGGGCGGCGGATCCGCCTGTGCGCCCTCGGAGTGCCTCGCGCACGGCGGTGACGCCGGCGAAGAAGGCCTCGGCCTCGCGGGTGTCCTCGTCGCGTGATCCCAGGTTGACCTCGATGATGTCAGTGATTCGCCCGGGGCGCGCTGACATGACGACCACCCTGTCGCTGAGGTAGACAGCCTCAGGGATTGAGTGGGTGACGAAGATGACGCTCTTGCCGGTCTCCTGTCGAATGCGAAGGAGCTCGTTTTGCATGCGCTCCCTCGTCATCTCATCGAGGGCGCCGAATGGCTCGTCCATGAGCAGGAGGGGAGGGTCAACTGCAAGGGAGCGAGCGATCGCCACCCGCTGCTGCATGCCGCCGGAGAGTTCCCATGGGCGATGACCCGCGAAGTCGGCAAGTTGCACCATCTCGAGCAGTTCCATGGCTCGGGCCGCACGAGCAGACTTGGACCAGCCCTGCAGTTCTAGGGGGAGTTCGACGTTGCGTCGGACGGTCCGCCAGTCGAAGAGGGCCGCCTGTTGGAATGCCATGCCGTACTGCTGCTGTTGGCGGGCGGCAGCCGCGCTCATGCCGGCGACCTCGGCAGTGCCTTTGGTCGGCTGAGTGAGGTCGGCAATGACCCTGAGCAACGTGCTCTTGCCGCACCCGGACGGGCCGATGAGCGAGATGAACTCGCCTGCCTCCACGGTGAGGTCAATGTCTTGGAGGGCGGTGACCTCGCTTGATTGGCCCTCGTTGAAGACCTTCCAGATGCCAGCGGCCCGGACTGCCGTCGTCGAAACAGGAGACGTGACGCTCATGCTGGGCCTTCCTTCGGCAGATTTCTGGTGAGGTAGAGATCAATGACGGTGACAAGGGCTGCGGCCACCAGGCCCAGAATGATGGCACCGAACACAGCGACGTAGACCTTGGCGGGCTGGCCGGTGATCTCGCGCGAGTACTCGATGATGAGTCGGCCGATGCCGCCGCGCACTCCCGTTGAGATCTCTGCGATGACGGTGCCAACCACAGCGGAAGCCGCAGAGACCTTGAGAGCGGGTACGAGATAAGGAATCGAGGAGGGGAAGCGGAGCTTGAAGAGCAGTTGCCGCGGCTTGGCAGCATAGGAGCGCATGAGCTCCAGTGAGGTGGGCGTGGGCGCATGGAGACCGCGCAGGGCACCGACGGACAGCGGGAAGAAAGCGAGGTAGGCAGCGATGAACATGACCGAGTAGGTGGTGGACCACTCGAAGGGGCCAACGGAGAATCGATTGCCGATGCCGACAATGAGGGGAGCAAGGGCAATCAGGGGAACCGTCTGCGAGGCGATGACGAACGGCAGCAGCCCCCGCTCCATGAATGCGAAGCGCTGCATCGTGATCGCCAAGAGTATCCCGACACTTACCCCAATAATGAAGCCGCCCATCGCGATCATGAGCGAGTAGCCGGCCGCCATCATGACCGCTTGAAGCACCGTTGTGCTTGAGCCACGCATCTCCGGCTGGAAGGCGCCATTAACCATGGTCCATACGTTCGGCATGGTTGTGTCGCTTGTGTTGAACGGGAAGGGCACCACGCTGCCGACGGCTTTCACGAGTTCCCATATAATCACGGACAGCAGAATCCCGAGCAGGGCCCAACCAGCAGAGGCGGCCCCGTGCTTGAATCTCCGACCTGCGCGACTCGACCGCGCAGTGCGACCGGGGGAGGCACTCGTCACCGCCGCAGATTGGCTCACTTGAGTTTTGCTCCTATTACCTGATCGAATTGTGAAGGCGCGTTGAGGTGCAAGCAATACCTGCTACTCGGTGGCTCGCAGGGAGTTGGCGATCGCCGGTATGACCTTCTCTCCATACTGCGCCATCGTATGGTCCTTGTCGTCGTGCTGCAGGTAGACGGCAAATTGATTCACGCCGAGTGCCTTGAGTTCCTCAATTCGGCGGATGTGCTCTTCGGGCGTGCCGATGATGCAGAAGCGATCGATGATTTCGTCGGGCACAAATTCGGTATGCGAGTTACCCGCCCGACCATGCTCGTTGTAGTCGTAGCCCTTGCGGCCCGCGATGTATTCCGAAAGCGCCTTCGGTACCGCGTCGCCATCGGCGCCGTAACGTTCGACGATGTCTGCCACATGGTTTCCGACCATTCCACCGAACCAGCGGAGCTGGTCTCGTGCATGGGCGGTTGCTTCCGGTGATCCGTCGGTGATGTAGGCAGGGGCTGCTACGCAGATGTAGACGTCGTCGGGGTTGCGCCCGGCTGCCTGCGCTGCATCCTGGACTGCCTTGATCGTCCATGCGGCGATCGATGGGTCGGCGAGTTGGAGGATGAAGCCGTCGCCGACCTCACCGGTGAGTGCGAGGACCTTAGGGCCGTAGGCGGCGACCATGACCTCGGCGCGACTTGCCATGGCCCAGGGCAGCCGCAGGCTGTTCCCGTTGTACTCAATCGTTTCGCCATTCACAAGACCCTTGAGGTCAATGACAGCCTGTCGTAGCTCGCCAACGCTGACCGGCTTGCCGTTCGTGACGCGCACGGCAGAGTCCCCACGGCCGATGCCGATCACCGTGCGATTGCCGTACATCTCATTGAGGGTCGCGAAGACCGATGCAGTGACGGTGATGTCGCGCGTGGCGGGGTTAGTCACCATCGGCCCCACGATTACCTTGCGAGTTTCGTCGAGGATCTTGCTGTAGATCACGTAGGGCTCCTCCCACAGGATGTGGGAGTCGAAGGTCCACACATAGGAGAACCCGTATGTTTCGGCTCGCTTTGCAAGGTCGATGACACGCGCTGCCGGTGGGGTGGTCTGGAGAACGATGCCGATATCCATGGGGAGCCTTTCGGTTAGCGAGTTCGGGGGAAGCCGAGGTCAACGGAAGATGTGGACGGGTCTGGCCAGCGCGAGGTGACGGTCTTCGTGCGGGTGTAGAACTCGATCCCGGCCGGGCCGTACATGTTGCTGTCGCCGAAGAGCGAGGCCTTCCAGCCGCCGAAGCTGTAGTAGGCGACGGGGACGGGGATCGGGACGTTGATACCGACCATGCCGACGTTGATCTCAAACTGGAACTGGCGCGCCGCTCCGCCATCACGGGTGAAGATTGCGGTGCCATTTCCGTACTGATGCTTGTTCACGAGCGCGACGGCCTCTTCATAGGTATCGACTCGAGTCACGACGAGCACCGGACCGAAGATCTCTTCGTCATAGACCTTCATCCCCGGCTTGACGTTGTCGACGAGTGAGACCCCAAGGAAGAACCCCTGCGCGGGTACGTCAGCATCGCGGCCGTCGACCACGACGCTTGCACCCTCGCCGGCTGCGCCGGCGAGATATGAGGCGACCTTGTCGCGGTGCTCACCGGTGATGAGCGGCCCCATCTCGGAGGCGGGGTCGGTGCCCGCACCGACCTTGATCTTGGGCAGGCGCGCAGAGATCGCTTGGATCAGCGGATCTGCAACATCGCCAACTGCTACCACGACGGAGATCGCCATACAGCGCTCGCCCGCTGACCCGTAGGCAGCACTCACGGCTGCGTCGGCGGCCATGTCGATGTCTGCATCGGGAAGCACGACCATGTGATTCTTTGCGCCGCCTAGGGCTTGAACTCGCTTGCCGTTCGCCGTGCCGGTCGAGTAGATGTACTTGGCGATCGGGGTCGACCCGACGAAGCTGACTGCCGCGATGTCTGGATGCTCGAGGATGCGATCGACGGACACCTTGTCACCCTGCACCACATTGAATACGCCCGCGGGAAGACCGGCCTGGGCGAGGAGCTCGGCCATGAAGAGGGTGACGGACGGGTCCTTTTCGCTGGGCTTGAGGATGAAGCAGTTGCCGGTGGCGATCGCGTTTGCGAACATCCACATCGGTACCATCGCAGGGAAGTTGAAGGGCGTGATGCCGGCGACGACCCCGAGGGGTTGCTTGATCGAGTAAACGTCGACGCCGCCAGATACCTGCTCGCTGTAGCCGCCCTTGAGCAGCGACGGGATCCCGCAGGCAAACTCGATGTTCTCTAGGCCACGGGCCAGTTCGCCGGCGGCATCGCTCGGCACCTTGCCATGCTCGATCGACACGAGTTCAGCGATCTTCGCCCGGTTTTCGACGATGAGTTGGCGGAAGGCGAACATGATTTCCGAACGCTTCGACAGCGAGGTGAGGCGCCAGGTCGCAAACGTCTCCTTCGCGTTGGCGACCGCAAGATCGACCTCAGCAATCGAGGCTAGACCGACCTCGGCTTGAACCTCCCCGGTGGCGGGGTTGTAGACCGGGCTGGTGCGGCCGGAAGCAGACGGAACGAGGGCCCCGTTGATCCAGTGATCGATCGTACGCAAGGAGTTCTCCACTCTTCATTCGTTGGTTCGTGCTGCGGGTGTGTATTGCTGGAGGAGGTGATGCACTTCTATAGGAGGTGTAGCACTGCTACAGGAGGTACTGCGAGAGTCCACGCTTGAGGTACTGTCCGTGGCCCTTGGATCCGTGGTACTCGTTGTTCTCAACGACGACGCGGCCGCGGGAGATGACGGTGTCGACATGGCCGTCGATGACCACGCCCTCCCAAGCCGAGTGATCCATGTTCATGTGGTGGGTCTTGTGGAACCCGATCTCGGTGCGTCCTGCTGGGTCATAGATGACGATGTCGGCGTCGAAGCCGGGCTGGATGGCGCCCTTGCGGCCGTAGAGGCCGAACATGCGGGCCGGGGTCGTCGCGCAAAGCTCTACCCAGCGCTCGAGGGTGATCTGGCCGTCGACAACACCTTGGTAGATCAGGTCCATGCGGTGCTCGACGGTGCCGATCCCGTTGGGGATCTTTGAGAAGTCTCCGAGTCCGAGCTCCTTTTGCTCCTTGAAGCAGAAGGGGCAGTGGTCGGTGCTCACGACCGACAGGTCATTGGTCCGTAGGTACTTCCAGAGTTCGTCCTGATGGTGCTCGGCCTTGCTGCGCAGGGGCGTCGAGCAGACCCACTTCGCCCCCTCGAATCCCGGCTGGGACAGCTGGTCCTCGAGTGAGAGGTACAGATACTGCGGGCAAGTCTCGCCGAAGACATTCCAGCCCTGGTCTCGCGTCTCTTGCAGGATCTTCACCGCCTGCTTCGCTGACATGTGCACGATGTACAGCGGCGCGCCTGTCATGCGGGCGAGCATGATCGCACGGTTCGTTGCCTCGGCTTCGGTCTCCCAGGGCCGGGTGAGGGAGTGGTACTTGGGATCGGTCTTGCCCTCAGCGAGCGCCTGCGCGATGAGCACATCGATGGCAATGCCGTTCTCGGCATGCATCATGATCATCGAGCCGTTGTTCGACGCCGTCTGCATGGCCCGAAGGATCTGGCCGTCGTCGCTGTAGAACACTCCCGGGTAAGCCATAAAGAGCTTGAAACTCGTTATTCCCTCGTCGACGAGTTCGTCCATGGCCTTGAGGGAGTCGTCATCGACGCCGCCGATGACCTGATGGAACCCGTAGTCGATGTGGCATTCGCCGCCGGCGCGCTCGTGCCAGGCTGCGAGTGCATCCTGCACGCGTTCACCCTGCTTTTGCACAGCGAAGTCGATGATGGTCGTGGTGCCGCCCCAAGCGGCAGCCCTCGTGCCCGTTTCGAAGGTGTCGGACGCGAAGGTGCCGCCGAAGGGCAGTTCCATGTGGGTGTGGCAGTCGACGCCGCCGGGGATCACGTATTTGCCGGCGGCATCGATTACTCGGTCTGCGGACGACTCGAGACTGGCACCAAGTGAGGTGTCGCCTTGGCTGAGGACGGCCGCGATCCGCTCGCCATCGACGAGCACGTCGGCATTGATGATTCCGGTGGGCGACACGACAGTGCCGTTCTTGATAAGGACGGTCATGGCAACTCCTTCGTGCTCGTGTTGGTGAATGAATTCGGGTGGAACTTGATTATGGACGGGTGAGGTCTTGGTACGCATCTGGTCGACGGTCTCGGTAAAACGCCCAACGGTTGCGCACCTCGGTCAGCAGATCCATGTCGAGGTCACGAACGATGAGTTCGGGGTTGTAGGCATCGCCCTTCTCGCCGACGTAGCTACCCTCGGGATCGACGAAGTACGACTGGCCGTAGAAGTCATCGTCACCGAGGGGCTCAATGCCGACCCGATTGATGGCGCCGACGTAGTACTCGTTGGCGACGGCAGCGGCGGGCTGCTCAATGCTCCACAGGTACTGGGAGAGGCCGCGGCTGGTGGCGGACGGGTTGAACACGATCTGGGCACCATTGAGCCCGAGGGCACGCCAGCCCTCAGGGAAGTGACGGTCGTAGCAGATGTAGACGCCGACCTTGCCGACAGCTGTGTCGAAGACCGGGTATCCGCCGTTGCCCGGGCGGAAGTAAAACTTCTCCCAGAATCCACCGACGTGCGGGATGTGCTGCTTGCGGTACTTGCCGAGGTAGGTGCCGTCAGCGTCGACGATGGCGGCGGTGTTGTAGAGGATGCCCGGCTGCTCCTCCTCGTACATCGGCAGGATCATCACCATGCCAAGCTCCTTGGCGATCGCCTGGAACCGCTCAGTTGTCGGGCCGGGGATCGACTCGGCGTACTCGTAGTAGGCCTTGTCCTGAACCTGGCAGAAGTAGGGGCCGTAGAAGAGTTCCTGGAAGCAGATCACCTGGGCACCCTGCGCAGCGGCCTGCCGCGCGTAGTCCTCGTGAACCTGAATCATCGATTCCTTGTCGCCGGTCCAGTTCGTCTGCACGAGTGCGGCTCGAACTACGGTCATGCGTGTCCTCCTGTCGGGCGCCATTCAGCCGAATGCTGATTGGCGATGAGACTGCCGTGGAGTTCCCCTGGCAGGGACCCTCGTCGTCGCTATTTGTGTGATTATCCACCTTAGACAGTTTCCAATGTGTTACAACACGGAAACTGTAAAATTCTTCAAAAAGTTCACCTGGAGGGTCATGACGCTTGCCGCGGCGCCCGAGACGGCCAGTTCGAATTCTCGGCAGGAAGCGGTCCGGTCTCTCGTTGCGGAGCACATTGCAGACCGGTCTCCCAAGGGAATCGCGGCGGCCGTGCACCGACTGGTCAGAGGCGGCCGACTTGTCACGGGTGATCGGTTACCGACCGTCCGTGAGCTCGCAGGGGATATCGGGGTGAGCCCCGCGACCGTGAGCGAGGCCTGGCAGGCTCTCGGTGCGGTGGGGGCCATTTCGTCGAGGGGTCGTGCCGGCACGTTTGTTCAAGCGACGAGGGAGCCCTCACTCCCGACCCGTTACCTAGGAATCGGCGCGGCCCCGGGCGCAGACGGCTTGGATCTGTCGACGGGCACGCCAGACCCGGCCCTCCTGCCATCACTGCGCGAAGCATTGGAACGCGTCACGACGCGTTCGCTCGCATGGACGACAAGCTATCTCGACGATCCGGTCCTGCCTCAGCTCGCTGAGCTCCTCCTCGACACTTGGCCGTTTGAACCGGCCCGATTAACTGTCGTTGACGGTGCGCTCGATGCGTTATCTCGCATCGTCGAGCAGATCGTCAGGATCGGTGATCGCGTTGTCATGGAGAACCCAGGATTTCCACCGCTCATTGACCTCCTTGAGCGCGGTGGCGCGGATATCGTCCCGGTCGGCCTTGACGACGAGGGCATCATCCCCAATGAACTCGCTGCGGCCCTCGAATTCGCCCCGGTCGCGATCTTTCTCCAGCCCCGCGCTCAGAATCCAACCGGAACGAATATGACAGCGGGTCGCTGCAGCGCGATAGCAGACCTGCTCGCCGGTCATGCCGAGCGCACTGGCGAAGAGCCGTGGATCATCGAGGATGATCACTCGGGCGACATCGCGACGGGCGAGGATGTGAGCATCGGTTGGTACCTGGCGGGGCGAACGATCCATATCCGCAGCTACTCCAAGTCACACGGACCCGATCTTCGAATCGCGGCGGTTGGCGGGGCAGCCGATGTCATTGATCCGCTCGTGGCAAGGCGCATGCTCGGCCCCGGCTGGACGAGCCGATTGCTCCAGGCGGTACTTGTCGAACTCCTCACAGATCCGGCTTCCGTGGCAGCAGTGCTCCGTGCACGAACGGCATACGCTGTCCGAAGCCTTGCCCTGCGGGCCGGGCTATCGGGGCTTGGGATCACGAGCACGATGGGCGACGGCATCAATGCGTGGGTTGAGGTGGCTGATGAGCGATCGGCGCTTATCACGCTGGCTGCTAGGGGGGTGCGCGTTGCCCCGGGCACACCGTTCGAGATTGCCCCTACCCGGAGCCACCACATCCGCGTGACCACCGGTCTACTGGACGAGCACGATTCAACGCAAATTCAGGAGGTGCTCGGTGCGCTCACTGCGGCAGCCACCTCCGGTCCCACCCTTCGCGGCGTGTGATTCGAGAGTCCTGCGGTCTTGGGCACCTAAATCACAGTACGTTAACGTCGATATCTAATCGATCGCGGCGACAGCTACTTGAAGGGGACTCAAGTGATTGAGAATTCGACCACACCAGCCAATGACATGGCAGCATTTGTTCGATCGAGCCTCTCTCGCCGCCGCATCCTTCAGGCTGCAGGCATCGGTGGGGTGGCGCTGGCGGCCGCGGCGTGCGGCACCGGCGGCGACGATGCTGCATCCGCGACGAGCGCACCAAGCGCGGCAACGGCTGCTGACCTCTCTGACACCGACAAGGTCGCCAACTGGTCGAACTGGCCGCTCTACATTGACATTGACGAGGAGACCGGCAAACGTCCGTCCCTCGAGGCATTCCAAGCGGCCTCGGGCGTTGCCGTCACGTACACCGAGGACGTGAACGACAACAACGAGTTCTTCGCGAAGGTTCGCACGCAGCTTGAGCAGGGGCAGGACATCGGCCGTGACATCGTCGTCCTCACAGACTGGATGGCGGCGCTGTGGATTGAAAACGGCTACGCCCAGAAGCTCGACAAGGCGATCATCCCGAACTCCGTGAACCTCATCCCCAAGTTGCAGGGCGTCTCCTTCGACCCGAATCGCGACTATTCACTGCCATGGCAGTCCGGGTTCGGTGCGCTCGGCTGGAACAAGGCGAAGCTGAAGGAGGCGACCGGAACGGACTCGATGTCGTCTGTCGACCAGCTCTTCGATCCCGCACTCAAGGGGCGCATCACTGTCCTCTCCGAGATGCGCGACACCATGGGGATCATCATGGCGTGGCAGGGCAACGACCCGAGCAACTTCACCGAGGACCAGTTCAACCAGGCAATCGAAGCGCTCACCCAGCAGGTTGACAGTGGGCAGATCCGCCAGGTGACGGGTAACGACTACGCCGGTGCGCTCGAGAGCGGCGACGTCATTGCTGTCATTGGCTGGTCGGGCGACATGATTCAGCTCGGCGAGGATTTTGGGGTGGCGCTGCCGGAGACGGGAGGCATGCTTTGGACCGACAACATGCTCATCCCGGCCCTCGCCGCGCATAAGAAGAACGCAGATCTCATCATGAACTACTACTACGACCCGAAGGTCGCAGCAGAGGTCGCCGCCTACGTGCAGTACATCTCCCCGGTGGCAGGTGCCAAGGAGGCCATGGCCGCCATCGACCCTGCCCTCGTCGATAACCAGTGGATCTTCCCCGACACCGCGACCCTCGACAATTCATTCGTGTTCATGACCCTCACCTCCGAGCAAGACGTTGCCTACCAGCGGGCGTTCCAGAAGGCGATCGGCAACTGACGTGGGGCCAGCCAAGACCGAGCGCGTCGAGGACCTGCGCCTGGTGAACCTAACGAAGCGGTTCGGCGAGGTGGCAGCGGTCGACGACCTCACGCTCACGATCCCCGCCGGATCATTCTTCGCCCTCCTCGGAGCCTCAGGCTGTGGCAAGACCACGACTCTGCGCATGGTCGCAGGGCTGGAGGACCCGACTTCCGGCAGCATCAGCATCGGCGACAAGGACGTCACAAGTCTTCGTGCTTTCAAGCGCCCGGTGAATACGGTGTTCCAGTCCTATGCGCTGTTTCCGCACCTTGACATCTTCGAGAACGTCGCGTTCGGTCTTCGCCGCCGCGGAGTGAAGAACATCAAGCCGACAGTCGAGGCGATGCTTGAACTCGTCGAGTTGAGTCCGATGGCGAGGCGCAAACCCACGCAGTTGTCAGGTGGGCAGCAGCAGCGGGTCGCCGTGGCTCGAGCGCTCATCAACAAGCCCGATGTCCTGCTCCTTGACGAGCCGCTGGGGGCCCTTGACCTCAAGTTGCGAAGGCAGATGCAAATTGAGCTCAAGCGGATTCAGACCGAGGTGGGCACCACGTTCGTGCACGTAACGCACGATCAGGAGGAGGCCATGACGATGGCCGACACCATCGCCGTGATGAATGCCGGTCGGATCGAGCAGATGGGCAGTCCGGCCGAGATTTACGAGTTCCCGCGCACGGTATTCGTCGCGAACTTCCTCGGTCAGTCGAACCTCATTGAGGGACGAGTGGCTGGGGCTGGGGCTGGGGAGATGCTCGATGTCGCGGCGCATGGCCGCAACTTCCGGGTACCTCGGGAGCGCAGTTCCGCCACGGGCGCATCGATCATTCTTGGTGTGCGCCCGGAAAAGATGACCGTGCTCGACGCCCCGGACGCTGCGCGCGTGCCGGAAGGTCACAACGTTCTTTCCGGCCGCGTCACCGACGTCTCGTATACGGGAGTCTCGACCCAGTACCTGGTGAAGGCATCGTGGGGTCAGGAGATCATCGTCTTTGAGCAGAATGTCATCGTCGGTGATCGCTGCGAGGTCGGCGATGATGTCGTCGTACATTGGTCACCGCAGAATTCCTTTGGCCTCGATGGAGGCGAGTAGTACCGATGGCTCCAGTCCTTCCTTCGGCTGCGTTAGCCCCTCCATCGACCGCTGCCCAGCGCAAGTCGCGTACCGGCTACCTGTTGCTATTCCCCGGCATGACCTGGCTAGCGGTGTTCTTCGCGATTCCCTTCGTCACGTTGTTCGTCACGAGCCTGCAGAGCCCGATCCCCGGCAAGACCGGGCGTTACCAACTCGGTCTCGAATTCGGAAACTACGCGACGGCCCTATCCGAATACTGGCCGGCATTCGTCAGGTCCTTCGCCTACGCGGGCATCGCGACCCTGCTCGCGCTCATCATCGGCTACCCGCTGGCCTACTTCATCGCATTCCGCTCGGGCCGTTGGCGGGGCCTCATGCTCGTCCTCGTCATCGCACCCTCGTTCGCGTCGTTTCTTCTCCGCACCTACGCTTGGAAGACGATCCTCGCTGACGAGAGCCCGGTGACCTCATTTTTCAATGCGCTGCATCTCCTGCCGGATGGCCGAATCCTCAATACGAGCATTGCCGTCGTCGCGGGACTCACCTACAACTTCCTGCCCTTTATGGTCCTCCCGCTTTACGCCGCGTTGGAGAGGATCGATCCGCGGCTGATCGAGGCTGCGAATGACCTTTACGCGTCGCCGGCGACCGCATTTCGCAAAATCACCTGGCCGCTCTCGATGCCGGGCGTGGTAGCAGGAACCCTCCTCACCTTCATTCCGGCTTCTGGCGACTACATCAATGCCGAGCTCCTCGGATCGACGAAGGACCGAATGGTGGGCAATGCGATCCAGACGAACTTCATCGAATTCCGTGACTATCCGACCGCGAGCGCCCTCTCCTTCGCTCTCATGGCGGCGATCCTCGTTCTGGTGTTCACCTACATACGCAGGGCCGGAACGGAGGACCTCGTCTGATGCGCTGGTTGCGACGCAATCTCATCACGATCATCGGCATTCTCGTGCTCATCTATCTGTTCATCCCAATTGCGGTCGTCACCGCCCTGAGTTTCAACAAGCCCGCGGGCAAGTTCAACCTTTCGTGGAATGAGTTGTCCTTTAACGCCTGGACGAACCTTTGTGGAGTTCCCGGTGTCTGCTCATCATTCGTGACGAGCCTGGAGATCGGCCTAGTCTCGACACTCAGCGCAACACTCCTTGGGACGATGATCGCCTTCGCGCTCGTGCGCTACCGATTCCGGGGCCGAAGCACGACGAACCTCATCATCTTCCTGCCGATGGCGACTCCCGAGGTCGTCATGGGATCGAGCCTGCTCGCACTGTTCTTGAACCTGAGGTTCCCGCTCGGCAGCGTCACGGTTGCGATTGCGCACATCATGTTCATCATCTCGTTCGTCGTGGTCACCGTGAAGGCACGGCTTCAAGGCCTTGACCCACGACTCGAGGAAGCGGCGCGCGATCTGTACGCGAGCCCGAGGGCCACCTTTCGGTACGTGACCTTCCCGCTCGTGCTACCCGGCATCATTGGCGCGGCACTCCTCGGCTTCTCGCTCTCCTTCGATGACTTCATCATCAGTTTCTTCAATGCCGGCACCCTCGTCACCTTCCCGATTTACATCTGGGGAGCGGCGCAGCGTGGCATTCCGCCGCAGGTGAACGCACTGGCGACCCTGGTGTTCGTCATCGCGCTTCTTATTGTTCTCACGAGCCAGTTTGTCCAGTACCGGCGTCGCAAGGCGCTGTCCGCCCTGTGAGCGCCTTTCCCACCCTCTCAACCCGCAGAATGGGGATCCGCATGTCGAAGGAGTACGCATGGCTGCAGACCAATTGATCTCCAGCGGCGGGCCGTGGGAGTCGGTCATCGGCTACTCGCGGGCGACCGTTGCCGGCGACTACGTCCACGTCTCGGGCACCACCGCGACTGTTGGGGGAGTCCTCCAGCACTCAGGTGACGCGTACAACCAGACACTCACTGCGTTCTCGATCATTGCGGAGGCGCTGGCCCAGGCTGGTATGTCCCTCGATGATGTTGTGCGCACTCGCGTTTTCCTCGCGAATGCAGCCGATATGGATGACGTCGGTCGAGCCCATGGTGAGCTGTTCGGCGAGATCCGGCCGGCGGCTACCATGCTCGCGGGGCTGCAATTCATTGATACGGACATGCTGGTGGAGATTGAGGCGGACGCCTACCGCCGGTCGTAGCGTGCTTGGCCCTGTTTCGCAGGCTTGAGGTTTCGAAGGGATTGGTGGGACGTCGGAGTGCCGGCTCCGGCTTCATCTCGCCGCCGACCTCGAAAGGCCTCCCATGCTCTTCTCCAGTAGTCCGGGCAGCGTCGCCCAGCAGTCCCTCATCGGGCTGCGCACCGCCATCTTCTGGCTCGACACTCCCGTGAGGCCAGAGCCGCTGCCACCGCTCGCAGCGGACCTCAGTTGCGAACTGCTGGTGATCGGCGGCGGATTCAGTGGTCTTTGGACCGCACTGTTGGCAAAGCAGCGCGAACCTGCGCGCGATATTGTCCTCGTTGAGGGCGGCCGGATCGCCGATGGCGCGAGCGGGCGCAATGGTGGGTTCGTCTCACCCTCGCTCACCCACGGGATTTCGAATGGATCCGAGCGCTGGCCAGACGAGATGCCGGAGTTGCTTCGTCTTGGACATGCAAACCTTGACGCGATCGAGTCCGCGATCGAGTCGTTTGGTATCGACTGTGGATTCAGGCGCGCGGATGAAGTCACTGCAGCCATCCAAGAGCATCAGGTGGCAGACCTGCTTCGAACTGCGGCCACCGCGCGGGCCCTTGGCGAGCCCGTCGAAGTGCTTGACGCTGAGGCCGTTCGGTCACGGGTCCGCTCGGCGAGTTTTCTGGGGGCGATTGCAGAGCCGGGCATCGGACTTGTAGATCCGGCACGGCTGGCGTGGGGGCTCCTGCGGGCCTGCCGATCGCTGGGAGTTCGCGTGTTCGAGGGCACACCGGTCGTGTCGCTCGGTCGAGAAGGGGCATTGATGTCGGCATCGACGCCGACCGCATGCGTGACCGCGGAGCGCGTAGCTATGGCAACAAACGCGTATCCGCCGCTCCTGAAGCGGGTCAGCCACTACGTCGTGCCCGTGTACGACTACGTCCTCATGAGCGAGCCGCTCACCGTCGAGCAATGGGTGGCCATTGGCTGGGATGGCCGCGAGGGCATGAGCGATGCCGGGAACCAGTTCCACTACTACCGCACGACCGACGACGGCCGGATTCTTTGGGGTGGATACGACGCGATCTACCATCGAGGCAATGGCTTCGGAGTCGCGCACGAGGTCGATCACGCAGCCTTTGCCCGGCTTGCCGAGCACTTCTTCCAGACCTTTCCTGCGCTGGAGGGGCTTTCGTTCACGCATGGTTGGGGAGGGGCGATCGATACCTGCTCGCGGTTCAGTCCCTTCTGGGGCACGGCGCATGGTGGCCGAACCGCATATGTCGCCGGCTATACCGGGCTCGGGGTGGGATCGTCGCGGTTTGGGGCCGAGGTCATGCTCGATCTGCTCGATGGCCAGGATACTGAGCGCACAACCCTCAGCATGGTTCGCAGCAGACCGTTGCCCTTTCCTCCTGAACCACTGAGATCCCTCGGAATCAACTGGACGACGCGTTCACTCGCGGCCGCTGATCGAGAGGGGGGCCGACGAAATCTGTGGCTAAGGGCGTTGGATCGGCTCGGGCTCGGGTTCGACTCCTAGTGGCGGGCGCCTTAAACTCTGCGTCGAAAGGTTAGGGTCGGGTATGACCCGCTACGGCTCCCAATTCGGTCCAGATCTCACCTTCCTCGGCGTTGACCGTTGCGATCTTGACGATCCGTCGAGCTTTGCAGATGCCGACGTCATCATCGTTGGTGCGCCGTTCGATGGAGGCACGTCCTACCGGAGCGGGGCTCGACTAGGACCTGGTGCGATGCGTTCGACGTGCTATCTGGCCCATGACGGATCTCGACCGTCGCTCGCGATGCGCGTTGATGGTCTGCGAGACATTCGAGTTGTTGATGCGGGGGATGTCGAAATGTTCAGTGGCGATGCCGCCCGGTCCTGCGCCGATCTTGAGGCTGTTATCGAGCGCGTCGCCGGCAGCGGTGCGATCCCGCTCGTCCTGGGTGGTGATCACACGATCACCTGGCCCGATGTCACTGGTGTCGCGCGGGCGCGGGGCTGGGGGCGGGTCGCGGTTATCCACTTCGACGCGCATGCTGACACTGGTGACATCGAGTTCGGATCGCTCATCGGCCACGGCCAACCGATGCGTCGTCTCATCGAGTCCGGGGCGGCGCGGGGTGATCGATTTCTGCAGATCGGCTTGCGCGGCTACTGGCCGCCGCCCGAGACCCTCGAATGGATGGCCGAGCAGGGCATGCGCTCCTACGAGATGACTGAAATCGTCGCTCGGGGCCTTGACGAGGTCCTCACTGAGTCCTTCGCGATTGCCATGGATGACTGTGACGGTGTCTTCCTCAGCGTCGACATCGACGTATGTGATCCGGGGCATGCGCCAGGCACCGGTACGCCTGAACCGGGCGGTCTCAGCGCTCGGGAGCTTCTTGATGCAGTGCGCCGCATCTGCTACGAACTGCCAGTCCTCGGCATGGATGTCGTCGAGGTGTCACCGCCATACGACCATGCCGACATCACCGTGCTCCTCGGGAACCGCGTGGTACTCGAGGCTTTATCGGCTATTGCCCGCAGGCGCAAGGACGAGCGCGACGGGACCACGTGGGATCCCCGGCAGCCCCTTCTGGCGGACCGCATCCCCGGGGAGTAGGGAACACTCGGGGGCACACGAACCGCTATCGGTGATTGGCCGTTGTGCAGCGGAGGCTGCCAAACATGTGGGAACCTGCGGCCATGTCTGAATTGTCGTACGTAAGCGCGACCGAACTCGCTCGTCGAATCGCCGATCGGGAGATATCACCCGTTGAGGTTGTGGACGATGCCATCTCGCGGATCAAGGTTCGGAACCCATCCCTGAATGCCATCGTCTACGAAGGGTTCGAGGAGGCGCGAAACTCGGCGGCAATTGCAGAGCAGGAGGTGGTGCGAGGTGAAGTACTCGGACCGCTGCACGGGGTGCCAACGCTCATCAAGGACCTTTTCGACTTCAAGCCGGGGTGGCCAGCGACGTTTGGCGGCATTCCTTCCCTGCGGGAGCGCGTCGTTGACGCGGCGTGCACCTTCACTCAGCGAATTGAGGCTGCAGGCGCGATAGTTCTTGGCAAGACGAACAGTCCGATCATGGGTTTTCGCGGCACATGTGACAATCCCACCTTTGGTCCCACATGCAATCCATTCGACTCGCGAAGGAACTCAGGGGGATCCTCGGGAGGAAGCGCCGCTGCAGTGGCTGATGGGCTCGTTCCATTTGCGGAGGGAACCGATGGAGGCGGCTCGATTCGGATCCCCTCCGCTTGGTGCGGGACGTTTGGTTACCAACCCTCATTCGGGCGAGTTCCCTCAGTGGTACGACCCAATGCATTTGGAAACATGATGCCTTTTCTTTATGAGGGCCCAATTTCGAGAACGGTGGAGGATGCCGTGCTCGTTCTCAATACACTGAGCGACTTCGACGGAAGGGACCCGTTTAGCCGCGGATCGACTCCCGTGACGGTTGGTCGAGCAACGTCATTTGCTGGATTGAGGATTGGCTTCAGCCCCAATTTAGGGATCTTTCCCGTTGAAGGGAAGATTCGTGCAAGCGTCCTGCGGGCGGTGGAAATGGTCGAAGTCAACGCGGGCCAGGTTGTGAGCATCGACCCCGGCCTCACGTACAGCCAGGAGGAACTGAGCGACCTGTGGTGCAGGCAGATCATGATTGCCAACGTCGGGGTCATTGAGTCGATGCGGGAGGCAGGAGCGGACCTCCTCGCTGATAACCAAGACGCCATGCCCGAGGCCTACCTGCGTTGGGTGGATTATGCGCGCCGGATGACATTGCCGGAGTTGATTGCTGATTTTTCGATGCGGTCGACGGTCCTAGATGCCTTTTCGAGAGTCTTTGCATCGGTGGATATTCTGCTATCTCCAACCGTTGCGGCGATGCCCGTGCTGAACGATGCTACGCGGGGGGAGACCTTCGGCCCCAGCGTCATCGAGGGAGTATCGGTCGATCCGTCAATTGGCTGGTGCATGACCTACCTCACCAATTTCACCGGACACCCCGCCGCGTCAATTCCCGTGGGTCTGGCCGATGGATTGCCCGTGGGCATGCAAGTGATCGGATCCCGATTCGGGGATGCAGACGTCCTCAACTTCTGTGCGGCCTTTGAGCAGATCAGTCCGTGGACGGGTATCTACGACACCTGCCGTGCCCGGTCGCTTGGGGCATGAGCGTGCCTGCAACCGGAGATTTACTGCGGTCCATTGCCGCTTAACTCGGCTAGCATGTTGGTCAATCGATTCGAGAGGTTCGTGGCACCCGGTGAATGCGCTGTCCAAATCAGCAACGAACGGCAGCGGCATTGATGGGTCGACCCGCTCGTTACTGAGGGCGGTGCTCCTCCTCCAAGTCGTGGGCGTTCGTGCACAAAAGCCGCTTCGATTGGCAGAGATCGTGCAAGAGTCCGGACTTCCGAAAACGACGTGCCACCGACTCCTGGGCGTGCTGTGTGATGAGGCGATGCTGAGAATGGATGAGATGGGCCGGTACGGTCCAGGACCGATGCTTTTGGCAATGGGGATGAACTTTCTACGACAGACCGATGTCAAGGAAATTGCGCATCCGGCAATGTTGGAATTGACCAACCAGACGGGGGAGACGACGCACTTGGGGATTCTTCACTTCCCTTGGGTCGTCTACATTGACAAGGTCGAGAGCCCACATGCTGTGCGCATGCACAGTCAAATTGGCGCCATGAACCCGATTTATAGAACTGGACTAGGCAAGGCCTTGCTCGCCTTCTCGGCTGATGCGCTCATCAATGACGTGTGCTCGTCGCCGCTTGAGGCCACGACCCGTTTCTCAATCACCGATGGTGACGCTCTTCGGGCAGACCTCGCACTCACACGCGAGCGCGGGTACTCGGTCGATGATGTTGAGAATGAGGACGGTATTCGCTGCATAGGGGCGCCTATCTTCGGTCACGATGGCAGGCCCGTGGCTGCTGTGAGCTTGGCAGGTCCGGATACGCGAATAACGCTTTCGGTGGCCCATGAGTTGGGCCCGGTACTCGTTGCCGTAACTCGAGGAATTTCTCGCCAATTGGGCTACCGAGGCGCTGGCGGATCTGTGGAATGAGTCGCTAGCGCATGCCGGCCTTGCCTGCTCCAGCAATTGATCTGACTGATGACGAACGTGCTGCACTGATGGAGTTGACCCGGGCTTCGAGTGTGCGAACAAGTTTGGCCCAGCGCGCGAAGATCGTACTGCTCGCGGGCGAGGGGACCTCGAACACGGAGATCGCGGAGTTAGTTGGTGTTTCCCGCCCGACAGTGATCCTCTGGAGGAAGCGGTTTCAGGATCAGGGCATTGCCGGACTGTACGACGAGCCAAGGCAAGGGCGTCCAAGGCACGTAAGCCACGAGATGATTGTTGCCGCAACGTTGACGCCCCCGCCCGAAAACCTAGGACTGACCCACTGGTCGAGCCGGTCGCTGGCCCGCAGGCTTGGCGTGGGAAACGCGACGGTCGCTCGCTGCTGGAGAGAATATGGAATTCAGCCACTAGGGCCTGACACCTATCAGTTCTCCACAGTCCCGGAGATGGTGGGCGGTGTTGCTGACGTTTTGGGGCTATTCCTTGCGCCGCACTGCAACGCAATCATGATCAGATTTTCTCACAACGACCGAAATGGCCTGGCGCCCGGCTTCAAGGCCCTTGACCCGGTAGGTGGCGCCTTCACCGGCCAGGCAGACCAGTCAGCCTCCGGTCGTGATTTCAAGTGGTTCGTCGAGCAGTTCACTGATTCGAACTCCGGTGAGGACCTCCATCTCGTGATGGACAGGGAGGCCAATGACGAACACGCTGAAGTCCTCGAATTGTTTGAAACCAATCCCCGCAGGCACGTCTACTTCACCAATGCTCTCGCGTCGTGGTCGAGGCTCGTTGATGTGTGGCTCGGGATTGTGGAGGGCCACCCGTCGGGAAACGACCTCAACTTGTCCTCGACTGACAGCCTCACCAGCATCCGCGCCATCCTCGAGAAGTGGGATGGGCACGTCCATCAAGGTACCGAGATCCAAGCGCAACGACTGGGTCTGCCAGCGCTGAATCGTCAAGAGACTTCACACACGAGCCATGAGCGGCCGAGGCTTTGCCCTATCACTGGTCGCCCATGAGAGGAGAAGTCATGCAAAATGAAAGTTGGCGGGGGAAACTCGGAGGGTTAGAGCGGGAGGAGTTCGACACATTCCTCGCCGAAGGTAAGGTCGCGCGCCTTGCCTGCCTTGATGACAAGGGGTGGCCGTACGTCGTGCCGTGCTGGCACGAGTGGGACGGTGAGTCGTTCTGGGTTGTCGCGAGAATGAAATCCGCCTGGGCGGAATACTTGGAGAAGGAATCTCGCTGCGCGATCACCGTTGATGAGGAGGGTGCACTACGCAAAGTTATTGCTCAGTGCACCGCGACTCTTGTGGAACCCCCGAACGTCGGCGGGGCTTGGGTCCCCATTGCCGAGCGAATGTCAATTCGTTATCTAGGACCGAATGGACCGTCGTACCTCGAGCCAACGCTGGACAAGAAGCGCTGGCTCTTTCGTCTTGACCCCGTGCGCTTGTGGACGTGGCAGGGCGTGGACTGGGCCAAGCACTACAAAGAGGACTGAAGTCAACCCTCTAGTTTCAACAATGTAACCAAGTTGTAATCGAAACCCGTTGACCCGTTCTCAACTTCCAACGTAACGTACTACTGGAGTGGAACACAGTCCCACTGTATGGAACGGAGGGGTTGTGGACCTCATTAGTTTGGCCAGTCACCTCATTGAGGTGCCCAGTCCCAATCTGCCTGGGGACGAGCGGGCGATGGCCGATGCCGTCCAGTCGGTGTCGAGCTCGCTCGGAATGGGAAGGGGGCGGGTCGTGGGGGCGCTCGCCGAGCGTCCCAACGTCCTGATTGAACTTGACTTCGGCCCCGGGGGCCGGACGCTGGCGCTAAGCGGACACCTCGATACGAAACCCGTGGGCGATGCTGAGTGGGGAACAGATCCGTTTACACCGGTCGTTCACGACGGTTACCTGTACGGCCTGGGGTCCTTCGACATGAAAGGTGCTATCGCAGCGATGCTTCTCGCGGCGGCACAGGTAGCTCAACAGCCTCCTCGCGCGGGACGGCTCCACCTTGTTTTCACCGCTGATGAGGAGTTTGGCTCCCAATACGGCTCTCGCTATCTGGCGGAGAACGGCCTGGTGGATGCCGACGCCATCGTCATAGGGGAGCCCGGCGGGGTCTCCGGGGATTGGGATGCGGTGCATGTTGTCAGCAGGGGCATCGCAAATGTCCATGTTGACGTCAAGGGTCGTCAGGGTCATTCGAGCCTGTCCGAGGTCAATGGCTACGTCAGTGCCATCCAACAGATGGCGCGGCTGCTCACACTGTTTGCCTCCGATTTCAAGCCGGCATATCCCGCGAACGAGTGGGGTGTAGGTCCTACGGTCAACGCCGGGGTGACCGTGAGCGGCGGTATTGGTTTTGGCGTCGTGCCTGGATTGGCGACGTTCGCATCGGATATTCGGCTGGTACCGGGCATGGACCGCCAAGACTTCGAACGAGACCTGCAGATCTTCCTTGATCGCGCATCAGCTCTTGCGACGCCCATAGAGTCAAACTTCCGGTTTGAGGAAGCGCCGCGTGACTGGTTACCCCCGACTGCCGTAGATCCAACGTCACCGATCGTTCTCTCATGCATGGGTGCGGTCGCTGGAGTCCTCGGGAGCGAGGTCCCCACCGGCGTGTTCCCTGGGACTACGGACGCGTGTTGGCTCCAAGGCATCCTTGGGATCCCCACCTTGCCGGCATTCGGCCCAGGCATGCTCGAGCGGGCACATGCTGCCGATGAGCGGGTCTCCATTCAGTCGTTGCACGACAGCGTGCCCATCTATGAACATGTGATTCGCACATTCTGTGGAGGCGACGCTTGAGCGCGGGCATCCGGGAGCAGACGGATACTCGTTCCCCACGTGACTGGGCGTCATTAACGCCCGTCCTTGGACTCGTCGTGATTTTGATCATCGCGTTATTCTTAGCCCCCTCATTCTTTCAGCCCGCAAACCTCGGAAACCTGAGTCGCCAAGCGGCCATTCTCGCCATTGTTGCGGCAGGTCAGACGCTCGTTCTCCTAGTGCGGGGCATTGACCTCTCGGTGGGCGCCGTGATGACGCTCAGCATGGTGATCGTCGCGCGAGTTAGCGAGGGGAACGACGGCCAATTGGCGGTTGCGATTGGCGCGGCCCTGTTGCTCGGACTGACAGTCGGCGCGCTTAATGCAGTGCTCGTCGTGGGGCGCCGAGTCCCGCCATTCGTAGCAACACTCGCGACGGCCGTATTGATCGTCGGATTCCAAACAGCGTGGACTCAAGGAGTACCGGGCGGAGGTATTCCTTACGCTCTGGCTGAACTGGGTTCCAGCCGAATCCTCGGTATTCCTGCCCCGACCTATATCGCCCTCATTGTGATCGGAATCGTTGCGATTGTTCTGAAGTTCACGATATTGGGCCGCTGGCTGTATTCGGCAGGTGGGAACCCAGAGGCTGCTCGCATGAGCGGGGTGCCGGTCGCTTGGGTGACGGCGGGTGCGTACATCGCTTGCAGCCTGCTGGCAGTGTTCGGCGGTCTCCTGCTCGGTGGGTATGCCGGCTATGTCGATGCGTATCTGGGGGTGGGCTATGACCTCGACTCGATCGCGGCAGCTGTCATCGGTGGCACATCCTTTGCTGGTGGCGTCGGGGGCGTTGGTCGCTCGCTCCTCGGTGCAGTGGTTATTGCGTCAGCGCTGAACATGATCGTCCTCACGGGTGCAGATGAATGGCTCCAACTCGTGGTCAAGGGCGCCATCATCCTCGTTGCTGTAGCGGTTCAGACGACACGTTGGAGCAGACCGAGGAGAGGGGGTTAAGAAGCTGAGAATCTGCTGCTCTGTGCGGCAGTGAGAGCGGTCATGCAGTACCTCATCGTCATCGAAAGGACACAAATGTTCAACACCCGAAGGAGACGCTCGATAGCGGGCGTCGTTTCAGTGCTCGCAGTTTCTTCACTCATTGGTGCATGCTCCAGTGATAGTTCCAGTAGCGACGCGCCTTCAGCTGCAGCTGTGTCGGCTGCCGCTGAGTCCAGCGCTGCACCGATGGAGGAGAGCGCAGCTGCCGTTTCCGGTGAAGTTTCAGCCGATGCTCTCAGCACCGCGTGGGCTGAGGACTGGGCCAAGGTTGGGCTTACGAACCCAGGCCTGACTCCCACTGACGCTGGAATCGTCGAGGTCGACACAGCTCAGTACACCAAGGAGGGTCCGTACACGATCGGATTCGCATCGCAGGGCCCGACCAACTCGTGGGCTGCCATCTATGACGAGACCCTCAAGGCGCATGCAGCCGAGCTCGGTGTGTCGTTGGAGTACGCCGGTGCTGACGGTAAGGAAGACAAGCAGGTCAATGACATTAATGACCTGCTCGCGAAGGACATCGACGCACTCATTGTCACCCCGATGGGCCCCGCTGTGAAGGGACCAATCGAGCGTGCAGCAGCGCAGGGGATTCCGGTGATCCTCTGCACGGGCATCGTGGACACCACGTCAAACGTGTCCCGCGTTGATCGTGACAACCGCCTCAATGGCGCCCTTTTTGCTGAGTGGATCGCGCAGCAGGTTGGCGGCAAGGGAAAGATTGTCATGCTGAGTGGCATCGCTGGTGTGCCGACGGCGGAAACTCGTAAGGCTGGCGCGGAGGAGGTATTCGCTCTGTACCCGGACATCGAGATCCTGGACAAGCAGTACACCAACTGGTCACCGACCGAAGGCAAGACGGTCATGGAGCAACTGCTGGCAAAGTACGGCGACGAGATCGACGCCGTGTGGTCAGACAGTGGCCTGCAGGACATCGGAGTGATCCAGGCCTACAAGGAAGCAGGCAAGGCGATCCCGCCGATGACTGCTGAGCCGCTCAATGGATTCCTGAAGCTGGCCAAGGAGAATAATGTCAAGTTCCTTGCTGTCGGATACCCGCCCAGCCACTCGGCTGAGTGCCTCGACACGGCGGTAGCGGCGCTTCAGGGCAAGCCGGTGTCATCGTTTGTGAACGTCGGAGTGCCAGTATTCACGGACGCTGAGAATGATCAGTTCGTGAAGATGGAATGCTCAGATGATCTGTGGCTTCCCGCAGACCTGCTGAGCAAGGATCTCCTTGCCTCTCTCAAGCTCTGCTGACGAGGGTCGCGTAACGGAGGAGGGGGTCCTTGACCCCCTCCTCCGGGTACGCGGTGTCAGCAAGGCTTTTTCTGGAGTCCCTGCACTGACCAATGTCGACCTTGATTTGTATGGCGGACGGGTTCATGCCCTGCTGGGCCAAAATGGAGCGGGGAAGTCCACGCTGATTTCCATCATCTCAGGGGTTCTTCAGCCTGACGCGGGAACGCTCGAGATTGAGGGAAGTGGTGTTCACTTCCGAGATCCGAGTGAGGCGTTGGCTAGCGGCATCGTGGCCGTCTATCAGGAACTCAGTCTTCTGCCGGACATGACGGTCGCAGAGAACCTGTATCTGGGTATGGAGCCCAGGAAGAACGGACTTCTTGATCGTAAGACGATGGTGGATGGTGCGAGGGAGATTCTCAGCCGGTTGGGGGCCGGAGGCATTTCGCCCCTGGCAACAGTTGGTGATTTGACCATTGCGTCCCAACAGATGATTGAGGTGGGCAAGGCCCTCACCCGTGAAGCGAAGGTTCTCATTCTTGACGAGCCGAGTGCGGTTCTCGGCGATAACGAGCTTGAGTTGCTCTACTCATTGGTGGGACGACTCACTGCCGCCAGGATTTCGGTCGTCTACATCACTCATCGTCTGGACGAGGTCATGGAAATTGCCGATGAGGCAACAGTCATGCGTGACGGCAGTGTGGTGCTGTCGTTGCCCAGGGGCGAATTGAGCCACGACGTCATGATCGAAGCGATGGTTGGGCGCTCGGTTGCTCGCAACGCCCCGCCCAAGTGGCAGTCCGACCACCACGTTCATGAAGTTGATGGTCCTAGCGGTCTCGTGGTTTCGAATTTGATGCTCCCCGGCATGAAGGAAACTGGTGTGAGCTTCTCACTACGTCCAGGAGAAATTCTGGGTCTCGCAGGGCTCACAGGGTCGGGCCGATCCCGGCTGCTGAGGGCATTAGCCGGAGTTGCTCCGCCAGACTCCGGGTCGGTCACGTGGGGAGGGGCGCCGATAAGTATTCGCTCGCCACGGGCGGCCATCGCAAACGGAGTCGTACTTGTGCCTGAAGACCGCAAGCGCCAGGGCTTGATTCTTGGGCAATCAGTGGAATCCAACATTGTGCTCTCAGTTCTTGGTCGGATTGCCACAGTGGGTTGGCTACGCGGTTCTAAAGTCGCTGCCATTGCTGAAGATATGGTGACCCGGTTGCAGATTAAGACGGCAAATCTTGGTCAAAGGGTCCAGTTTCTCTCCGGTGGGAATCAGCAGAAGGTGGTCATCGCTCGCTGCCTCACGCTCAACCCGAGATTGCTCCTGCTCGATGAACCGCTGAGGGGCGTTGATGTGGGAGCCAAGGCTGAAATTGTAGACATCGTTGGTGAGATCTCCGCACGGGGGACGTCCGTGATTGTGGTGAGTTCCGAGATTGAGGATGTCCTCGCTCTCACGGACCGAATCATGGTGATGCGCGATGGCGTGGTTGCCGCAGAGTTTCGAGGGGCTGAGGCGACTGAGACGAGGATCCTCCACGCGAGCGCGGTGCAGGGGAAGTGATGCAGATGAAAGAGCGGATCAGTAGCGCTTTCACGGACGGAATCGCCGTCTGGATTATTGTCGCCGTCCTTGCAATGTTGGCCACCGTGTACTCGGACTCGTTTCTCACCATGAAGAACGTCCCAAATGTTTTGGGCCAGGCCGTTCCCCTGATCATCATCACCGTCGGAATGTTTATCGCGATTATCGCCGGTCAGATTGACCTGTCCGTGGCGGCAGTGGTCAAGCTCACGGCCGTTCTCGTTTCAGGGATCGCGGACGGTGACGGGGGCAAGTTCTTGGGCGCGGTCGCGCTGGCGTTTGCACTCGGAGCTGGCGTTGGACTGTTCAACTCCTTTCTCGTCGTCAAGTTAAAGATTCCAGCATTTATCGCGACCTTGGGAACCTTCTCAATCATCGAGGGCCTCGTTTTGGCCTACACGATCAAGGGTGTGGGGAGTATCCCGACGCCAGTCGTGACAAGCCTGTACGGGAACATCGGCCCGGTTCCATACTCGATACTCGTCTTGCTGTTGCTCTTGGCTGCGGTTGGACTTTGGCTCCGACGTTCGCGTATGGCTCTTCACCTCTATGCAGTAGGTGGTGATATCGAAGTCGCTCGCCGATCAGGGATTCGCAGTGGCCCGGTCATCACAACGTCGCTCGTCACATGTTCGCTGTTTGCTGTTCTTGCCGGACTGGTACAGGTTTCTCGAGCAGGTGTCGGGGCTCCCACGACAGGGGATGGAATGGAGTTGCTTGCCATTACTGCGGTCGTTATCGGTGGAGCCTCATTGATGGGTGGACGTGGAAGGCTAGTGGGAGCAGTGGGGGGCGCGGTGCTGCTGGCGCTTATTGATAACGCACTCAACATGGTCGGGATTTCTCAGTACACCCAGGGACTTTTCCGTGGAGCCATCATTGTTGCGGCAATCACGGTGTTCGTGTCGAAAAAGAGTGCGAAGACATGACGCGTGCTCACCTTTGCACCCTGGGCGAAGCAATGATCCGCCTATCCCCGCCGGACGGGAGCAGGATTGCAACATCCGTCAAATTCGACGCGAGCGTCGGAGGCGCTGAACTGAATGTCGCAATCGCTAGTGCTGCCCTTGGGATGCCTGCGACTTGGCTCAGCTCTCTCCCGGAAAATCCGCTTGCCGAGCGAATCATGAGCGCGGCGAGAGGTGCGGGTGTGACGGTGATGGTCGCACCGTCCGAGAGTCGTGTCGGTCTGTACTTCGTTGAAGTTGGCGAAGAACCACGCGGTGTGTCGGTCATCTACGATCGAGCCGAATCCGCGATGAGTCTGCTCGACGGACTCAACGAAGGCATGCGCGCAGTTGTCTCGGGTGCGACTGTTCTCTACAGCTCTGGAATCACGTTGGGACTTGGTGCGGGAAGCGTGAACCTTCTCAGGGAGTTCTATGAGGGTGGTGCTAATTCGCTGAAATACTTCGAGGTGAATTACCGAAGCAAGCTATGGAGTGAAACGGAGGCGCGTGAGGCCACGATGCGCCTTATGGACCTGTTCGATGTGCTTGTGGCGTCCGACCACGACCTCACGGATCTCCTTGGGATTGACTCTGACCCCATCGTGGCCGCTCGAATGCTCATTGCACTGCACGGCCACCAGTTCGTCCTCATTCCGCGACGCTGGGGGCGGGTTGGTGAGATAGGAAGCAATACGCTGACCGTCGTCACCGACGTTGACGAATTCACTGCCGAATGCTCCGGGCGAGTTGTTGATCCCGTGGGGGCCGGCGATGCCGGAACGGGTGCGTTCATTGCCATCTATTCGTCTATGAACGATATTCGTATGGCGGCGGAGGCATCGGTACGAGCATCGGCTTTCCAGCAGACCCTTGCCGGTGATGCCTCGGCCTTCACCATGGAAGAGATCACCAACCCATCCGAACGAAGAATTCGTCGATGACGAAGTCGGGGGTGGATGAACGTCTCGGCAAGGCAGTGAGCGAACTTTCGATCGTCACGATTGTCCGGGAGCTCGGGGATCCTCTGCGCGCGCTCGATGTTGTTTCGGCACTCCGAGATGGTGGAGCGACAGCCATCGAGGTGACGACAAACACGGTTGCATGGCAGGCGGTCGTTACTCGCGCGGGAGAACTGGGGTTTGGTGCGGTCGGTGTGGGAACCGTGCTGACGATGTCGCACGTACTGGATGCCCACGATTGCGGTGCAAGTTTCGTGGTCTCTCCTGGTTTCGATGAAGCGATCGTCAAGGAGGCACTCGCTCGAGGCATGGACGTTTTACCCGGAGCAATGACACCAACTGAGATTTGTTCTGCGCTCGGAGCTGGAGCACAGCGAGTCAAGCTCTTTCCGGCGGGGACCCTGGGACTGGCGTACTTCGGGGCGTTACGAGCGCCATTCGACGGCGTTGAGTTCGTTCCTACCGGCGGCATTTCGCCGCAGAACGCGGTGTCGTGGCTGCGTGCCGGGTCCTGGGCACTCGGGATGGGCGGCTCGCTCACTTCCGGGACACCGCAGGAGATTGAGTTGCGCATGCGCGATCTAAGGGATTCGGTGTTAGCCGAGAGGAAGGACACGTTGTGACTGCACCAAGAATTGATGCTCACATGCACCTATTCGCGCCGAACGGAGAGCAATACCCTCGTGGAATTCACGCACTGTATCCACGAGAACGATCCGCTTTGGTTGAGGACTATCTCCAGACGATGGATGATAACGACATCGCCCATTCAGTGATCGTGTCGCTGGATGAACATGATGACTACACCCGCGACGTCGTCAAGGCCCACCCCGACAAGTTCTCTGCGGTTGCCGTGATGAATCCGGCACACCCCGATCCCGTGCATGACCTGAAAGCTAGGGTCGCGGCGATGCCGATTATTGGTTACCGCATTTGGGAACTCGGAGATGACGGGGCTCCAGTCAAGGATCTTCGCTTCTTTCCACTGCTGGAGGAAATGAGCGATCGGGGCATCGTCGCCTGGTTCTATTCCTCTCCCGACCAAATGCGCATGCTGCCTCGGGTCCTTGAACAACTCCCTGACTTGAAAGTCGTGCTCAATCATCTTGGCTTCTGTCAGACGGAGATACTCACGGATGAGTGGGCAAGGCCGAGAATCTCAACCGACATCCCACCCGTCACGTTGCCGCAGGTTCTCTCGATGGCGGCCTACCCACAGGTGGCCGTACATTTTTCTGGTCACTATGCCTTTAGTCAGGAACCATTTCCCTATTTTGACCTTAAGAATATCTCGTTGGACTTACTCGCAGCCTACGGAGCAGATCGATTGCTGTGGGCCTCAGACTGGCCGTGGATCGCTGAGATGCCCGGCTACGCAGCGGTGGGTGACATCGTCGATCTACATCTCTCGAGCCTCTCGGAGGCAGAGCGAGGACTCGTCCTTGGTGGTAATGCGGCCCGAATACTTGGAATTGGAGGAGCCTAAATGTTGCCCATGGTTCGATCATCGGTGGTGAACATGCCACGCTCAGGAATTCGTGAGGTGATGGACCTTGCGTGGGCCACGCCAAACGTCATTCATCTTGAGGTCGGCGAACCGGACTTCGCGACGCCCGAGCACATCGGACGCGCAGCGGAAGAGGCGATCAGGCGGCAAGCGGTTCGGTATACGCCGAATGCCGGCATCGTTGAATTGCGAGAGGCGATGGCCGCCAAGATTCGAGTTCGCAATGGTTTTGAGGTAGGTGCCGATCAAATCATCGTTGGGGCTGGGGCAGTCCAATCGATTTACGGAGCCTTGCTGACGATTCTGTCGCCTGGCGACGAGGTGTTGCTTCCAGATCCGGGGTGGCCCAACTTCACGATGATGGCGACGCTGCTCTCTGCGCACCCGATCTATTACCCACTGCGCTCCGAGAATGGCTTCATGCCGGATGCTGCTGAGGTAAACGAACTCATCACTCCGCGCACGAAAGCAATTCTCATCAACTCGCCCTCCAACCCCCTTGGCGTTGTCATGGACGAGGCAACGGTCCGCGCCCTGTACGAGGTCGCGAGTCGTCACAACCTGTGGATCATCTCGGACGAGTGTTATGACGAGATCACCTTCGATCAACCGCAATTCAGCCCGGGACGCATTGATAATGAGAACCGCATCATCTCGTCATTCAGCATGTCGAAGACATACGCGATGACTGGATGGCGGGTGGGTTATGCGGCTGTGCCGATTGCTATCGCACGTGAACTCTCGAAAGTCCAAGAGCCTCTTATTTCGTGTGTGAGCAGCCCAGCGCAGTTTGCGGGCCTTGCCGCGTTGACCGGCCCCCAGGATTGCGTGGACACGATGCGCTCCGCGTACCGGAGTCGACGGGACTCCGCAGTCAGGGTAGCGAGCGAGCACGGAATCCCCTTTGTGACGCCTCAGGGCGCCTTCTATTTGTGGCTTGACATACGCCAAAGTGGCATGAGTTCTCGTGACTTTTCCCTCGCACTGATTCGTGATCATGCTGTTGCTACCGCGCCAGGGACGGCGTTCGGGGCGGAAGGCGAGGGTTGGTTGCGCATTTCGCTGGCCAACGGAGAAGACGCTGTTATCGCAGGCGTAAATGCGGTCGCTGCCCAAGTTGCGAACAGCCGCGCGGGCCGCATGACAGATGAGGAGGGACGTTCATGAAGGCTCTGGTGTTCAAAGGACCCTGGGAGATGGCGATTGAGGAGCGTCCGATTCGTGAGCCGGGCCCGGGTGAAGCAATCGTGGAGGTCTTGGCCACCGGCGTCTGCGGCTCTGACATCCATGGGTTTACAGGTCACACTGGACGACGCCATCAAGGCCAAGTCATGGGACATGAGACGGTCGGAATTGTTCACAGTCTCCCGGTGACGTCCAACCGCGTCAACGTTGGTGATCTCGTGACGATTAATCCAGGAATGGTCTGCGGAGTCTGTGATGCCTGTGGGTCGGGCGAAGAGCAGCAGTGCGAAGAATTGCGAGTTCTGGGTGTCGTGCCGGACATAGATGCGGCGTTCGCGGAGTTTGTCACGGTCCCCGTCGGCAGCCTGGTTCCACTGCTCCCGTCAACTCCGCCAGCACTAGGTGCGCTCGTGGAGCCACTGGCTGTCGGCTACCACGCAGTGAGACGAGCGAATCTGAAGGAGGGAGAGTCGCTACTCGTGATTGGAGGTGGTCCGATCGGGCAGGCCGTGGCCCTAGCTGCGGCGCGCGTTCATGCCGGATCGGTGCTCGTGACAGAGATCAGTGAACATCGTCGTGACCTCCTGTCGAGCATTGGTATTCGGTCGGTTGCGCCGGAGCACCTTGAGGACGAGCTTGCCGGCCGGCGGCCAACCGCTGTGGTTGACGCCGTCGGAAACTCTGCGACGCTCGAAGTTTCCCTCACCTACTCAGCAAAGAGTGCACGCGTGGTGCTCCTAGGCATGGACAGTCCGCAGTTGCAGGTGCCTGCTTATTCAGTGTCGGTTGCGGAGCGATCCATCGTCGGTAGCTTCTGCTATTCACGAAGTGACTTCGAGCTGACCGCCCGATGGCTCGAGGCGAACGTGGATCTTGCGTCGCGACTCATTGACACAGTCGAGCCGATGACGTCGGGGCCAGACATCTTCACAAAGCTAGGCCGCCGCGAGTTGAATTCCAGCAAGGTACTTTTGGCCCCCAATGCCTCAATTCTTCCGTCAACCACGATCCCCTGGGAGCCTTCGCATGCTGTCTGAACAAGAGAGCCAGGTCGTGGGCGAGTTTCGCGGATTGGTGGCGGTCGTTACTGGTGGAAGTTCGGGTATTGGACTTGCCACAGCACGGCACTTGGTGGCGCGTGGTGCAAGGGTTGCTGTGTTGGACTTGGCGCCGCCCCCGGAGGATTCTGGTGTCCTGTACGTCGCAGCGAACGTTTCTGACGATGCCTCGGTGCAGTTGGCAATCGAGAGGGTGACAAACGAGTTCGGCGGTATCGACATCCTCATCAATAATGCAGGCATCGGTGCCATCGGAACAGTTGAGGACAACACTGACCTCGAGTGGCAGCGTGTGTTCGAGGTGAACGTGTTTGGAATGGTGCGAGTGTCGCGGGCTGCACTCCCTCACCTTCGAAAGTCAACTGCGGCAGCAATCGTGAATACCTGTTCAATAGCCGCGACAGCAGGTCTGCCCAACCGTGCTCTCTACAGCGCCTCTAAGGGTGCTGTTCTCTCGCTCACACTGGCCATGGCGGCCGACTACGCACGTCATGGCATCCGGGTCACGGCTGTTAATCCGGGCACAGCGGACACTCCGTGGGTTGCACGACTGCTCGATTCAGCTGCCGATCCTGCGGCTGAGCGAGCCGCACTTGAGGCACGTCAACCAATCGGCAGGCTCGTTTCTGCACAAGAGGTTGCTGGGGCCATTGCCTACCTTGCAAGCCCCTTGAGCGGCGCAACGACTGGCACGGCTCTGGCGGTGGATGGGGGCATGGCGGGCTTACGTGTGAGGCCGATTGGGACATGAACGAATGAACACCGCCTGTCGATCCTTCCTGAAAGGAAGGATCGACAGGCGGTGCTAGGCGGTGGCCTCGAGGCCCCGCTCAATGATCCCCATAGCTTCTTCAAGCAGGTGCATGGGCATCGTAAGTGGTGGCAGGAACCGGAAGACGTTGCCGTAGGTGCCCGTCGTGAGGACGATGACACCCTCGCCGACGCAGAACCGCGCAAGTGCTGCGGTGCGCTCCGGGTCAGGATCCATGGTGCCCGGCTTGATCAATTCGATTGCGAGCATGGCGCCGCGTCCGCGAACATCGCCGATGGCAGCGTGATTCTCCTGCATTGAGCGCAGTCGCGGCATCATCGCTGCCTCGATGGCGCGCGCTCGGCCGGGGGCGTCCTCCTCCTCCATCCAGCGGATCGCGCCGAGTGCCGCAGCGCAGGCAACTGGGTTGCCGCCATAGGTGCCACCAAGGCCTCCGGCGTGCACGGAGTCCATGATCTCGGCGCGGCCCGTGACGGCAGCCAGCGGCATACCACCGGCGATGCCCTTGGCCGTTGTGATGAGGTCTGGAATGACACCCTCGTGCTCGCTCGCGAACCAGTCACCCGTGCGGCAGAAGCCGGACTGGATCTCGTCAGCGACGAACACGATGCCGTTCTCCTTGGCGAACGCTGCCATCGCTGCGAAGTAGCCCGGTGCGGGCACGATGAAACCGCCCTCGCCCTGCACCGGTTCGATGATGATTGCCGCGACGTTCGTCGCGCCGATCTCCTTCTCGATGCGGCTGATTGCCCACTTGGCGACCTCGGGGCCATCGTGCGGGCCGTCGCGGAAGGGGTAGGAGGTGGGCACGCGGTAGATTTCCGGGGCAAACGGGCCGAAACCGTTCTTGTACGGCATGTTCTTTGCAGTCATGCCCATCGTGAGATTCGTACGGCCGTGGTAGCCGTGCTCGACGACGACGACCGCGGAACGCTGCGTGAACACGCGAGCGATCTTGACGGCGTTCTCGACTGCCTCGGCCCCTGAGTTGAACAGTGCCGAGCGCTTCTCGTGGTCGCCGGGGGTGACGCGGTTGAGCGCCTCGCAGACCTCGACATAGCCGGAGTACGGGGTCACCATGAAGCAGGTGTGCGTGAACTCAGCGACCTGCTTCTGGACGCCTTCGACGACGTACGGGTTCGCGTTGCCAACCGTCGTGACGGCGATTCCGGAGCCGAGGTCGATCATCGAGTTCCCGTCGACGTCGATGAGGATACCGCCGCCGGCCTGGGTGATGAACACCGGCCAACTGATGCCGACGCCAGCCGAGACAGCCTCGGTCTTGCGGGCGAGGAGTGCTTGCGACTTGGGGCCGGGTACCACAGTGACGAGGCGTCGCTCCTGGATGAGGTCGCTGGCTGTTCGCTCGGGCGTCAGGGTCATGGCGGGCCTTTCGACGTGAGTGGGCATCTGGTCTCTCGACGGTAGATGCATCTTTGGTGCATCGTAGGGCGAGAGTGCGTTCAACGACCACTCCAGTTCGTACACTCTCGTACAGTGCAGGTGTCCACGATTGTCACCGCCATCACGGGTGACACGCCGACTGGCACCTGATGGATTGGAATTGGCCGTGCCCTTGACCATCGCGCAGGTCGTCGCGTTGCCCGGGCTCGGCCTCGCCCTGCGTACCGACTCTGGGGATCATTCGCGACCTGTTCGCTGGGTTGCGACGTCCGAACTCACGGATCCTGGACCGTGGCTTGATGGTGACGAACTCCTCCTCACCACCGGCATGCGACTGACCGATGACCCGGCAGCCTGCGAGGCGTACGTCGCCGCGCTCGGGTCCGGCGGGGTGTCAGCGATCGGCTTTGGCGTTGGGCTGTCCTTCGAGACGATTCCGGAGGCGCTCCTCACCGCCGCGGAGCGCGCTGCGCTGCCAGTTATCGAGGTGCCGACCCCGACGCCCTTCGTCGCTGTGAGCAAGGCGGTCTCGCGGGCACTGGCCGCCGAGGAGTACGAGGATGCTGAGCGCTCCTTCGAGGCGCAGCGCGCCCTTATTCGAGCGGCAGTGAAGGAGCAGGGCGATGCGAAAGTCGTTGCCCTGGTTGCGAGGCATGCGGGGGGCTTTGCAATGCTCGTCGACGCCGCCGGAGTGACCGTCTGCGCCACCCCTGCATCTGCGGCCCGAAGGATCGATGAGTTCACCACTGAGATCGAGCGGCTTCGGCCCCTTGGTGTGCTCGCCTCCTCCGCGATCGCAACAGCCGAGGAACACGTCGCGATCGTGCCCCTCGGGTTGCGGGGGAGTGCCCGCGGTTTTCTCATCGTCGGATCGACGCAGGCCCTGCGTGCGGGTGATATCGCCGTCATGAATCTTGCGACGTCGCTTCTCTCATGGGGGATGGTCCGCGAACTCGACCGAGGGCAGGCCTGGAATCGCCTCGCGATGGATGTTATTCGCCGTGAGGGCTCCGGGGCGATTCCCATGACGGATCTCGGGCTCGGAGGACTCGTTCGTGATCGCGCGCACATTGTCGTGATGATGCCGAGAGGTGACGCCGGGGAGCTGGCGTCCATGACGAATGTCCTTTCTGGCGCCATTGCCTCGGTGCTCGATGACCAACAGGTGCTCGCCTTCCTCCCGGCGCAGGTGGCAATTGGCCGTGAGGCCGGACGAGTCCTCGATTCGGCTAGGTCCGCGGCAGTGTCCGGGCCTGTCGACCTCGCAGATCCGTATGCGGTCGAAGCGACGATTGAACGAGCCTGCCGGGCGGCCGTGCGAAGCGCCGGCGTCACCCGGCTCGATGATCCGGCCCAGACCGGTCTTGCAGGCCTCATTGATCCGGTGAGTGGTCGAGCCTGGGCTCAGGTGGCGCTCGCGGGAGTGCTCGCCTCTGGGGAGACCACCGAACTGATCGCGACCCTGCGGGCTTGGCTCGACAACCACGGTCAGATCGACGCGACCGGCGTTGCCCTTGGCGTTCACCGCCACACCGTTCGACACCGGTTGCGGAGGGCTGAGTCCCTGCTCGGCGTCTCGCTGGATGCGGCGTCCGTACGGGCTGAACTCTGGTTCGCTCTCGAGAACCTGGATAGCCCGTTGGCTGGCCACGGGTCGACAGTTCGGACGGTATCGGGCCCGACTGGACTCCGCGTCGGATACCCCTCCACGGTCATTTCGCCATAGATTGATGGTCATGACCTCCACGGATTCCAAGAACGCGCAAGGTCCAGTCGCCGTTTCGGCGGGCACCCCCCGCCATTGGCCTGCATGGATCGCTGGAGCTGCGTCCGATGACGGAACGAGGGCGGAGGTCACTCACCCGGGCGACGGCTCGGTGGTTGGGACCTACACGGTGCCGAGTGCAGCGAGCGTCGAAGCGGCCATCGCGGGTGCCTGGGAGGTGCGCAAGGCGGCGCAGGCGACCACGGCTGCCCAGCGGGCTGCGGCGCTGACCCATGTCTCACGAAGACTTGAGGAGCGGGTTGAGGAGGCAGCGGCGCTCATCACGGCCGAAAATGGCAAGCCGATCACCTGGGCGCGAGCCGAGGCGACCCGCGCGGCATCGACCTTCCGTTGGGCTGCTGAGGAGGCCCGCCGTTTCAATGGGGAGTTTCAACGACTCGATACGGAGGCCGCGACCGCGGGCCGCGCCGCCATCATCAGGCGCTTCCCGCACGGACCCGTCCTCGGCATTTCGCCCTTCAACTTCCCAATCAACCTCGTCGCGCACAAAATCGCGCCGGCGCTTGCAGTCGGCGCACCCATCGTGGTGAAACCGGCGCCGGCCACCCCGCTCGGCGCGCTCCTCCTCGGCGAACTCCTCGGCGAGACCGATCTGCCGCCAGGCATGTTCTCGGTGATTCCGGTCGGCAATGAGGCGGCCCCGGCACTCACACTCGACCCCCGGCTCCCGGTCATCTCGTTCACTGGATCCGAGCCGGTCGGCTTTGCTATCCAACGCTTGGTGCCGAGCAAGCACATCGTTTTGGAGCTCGGTGGCAATGCCGCCGCCATCATCCTCGCTGACTATTCCAGCGACAAGGACCTCGAGTGGGCCGCCCAGCGGATCGCGATGTTCGGCAACTCTCAAGCCGGCCAGACCTGCGTGTCTGTCCAGCGCATCTTCGTGCACGAGGCTGTCGCCGATCGGTTCACCGCCAGGCTCGTAGCGGCTGTCCGCGGCCTGCACAGCGGGTCGCCTTGGGATCCCGCGACCGTCGTCGGACCGATGATCAGCGAGTCCGCTGCCGAGCGGGTTGAGGGGTGGGTCGAGGAGGCTGTCGCCGCGGGCGCCACCCTGCTCGCGGGCGGGGGCCGAGAGGGCACGTACGTGGAGCCGACCCTGCTCTCGAACGTCGATCCGACCGTCCGAGTCTCGTGTGAGGAGGTCTTCGGACCCGTGATGTCGATTCAGGTGATCAAGGACCTCGATGAAGGTATCGAACTCGTCAACGACTCGCGATTCGGCTTGCAGACGGGCGTCTTCACCCACAATCTGCAGGACATCTTCCGGGCGCACCGCGACCTTGAGGTCGGGGGCGTCATCATCGGCGATGCCCCAACCTTCCGAGCCGACCAAATGCCGTACGGGGGAATCAAGGCCTCTGGTGTTGGGCGCGAGGGGCTGCGCTCGGCGATGGTCGACTTTACCCATGAGCGGGTCCTCGTCCTCACCGAGCTTGCACTGTAATTCGCGTCGGGTTTTGCACTGCTCGGTATCAAGGCGGAGCGGGAGCGCGGCCTGTCGTTAAGGTGGGGCTATGACTGAATTCGTAAATCACGAGCACCTGAGCCATCACCATCGCAACACCCTCGAGACATTGTTCGTCCACCCGACGAGCGGCAATCTCAAGTGGGTCGATGTACTGAGCCCGCTGGCTGCGGTGGGCAGTGTCGAAGACAAGTCAGGTGGCGATGTGCGCGTCGTGCTCGGGTCTGAGACCGAAGTCTTCAACGTCCATCACAACAAGGACCTCACTATCGAGCAGATCACCGACCTTCGTCGGATGTTCCGGCATGCGGGTTTTGTGGCCGAAACCGCGGCTGACGGACAGCCGGAAGCCTGATCGGCATTGCGTCGAATCGTCCTGCTCGGCAGCACCGGGTCGATCGGAACCCAAGCGCTCGATATCGCGCGGCGCAACCCTGACCGCTTCGACATCGTCGGACTAGCCGCCGGTGGCTCGGATGTGGGCCTGCTCGCGCGGCAGGCCCTTGATTTCAAGGTGTCGGTCGTTGCTATCGCCCGCGCCACGGCGGTCGAGGACCTGCAACTCGCCTTCTACGCCGAGGCACAGCGTCGGGGGTACGCGACCGGTGGCTTCTCGGTCCCTGCGATCCTTGCGGGGCCGACCGCCGCGACGGAACTCGCGCAGTGGCCCTGTGATGTCGTGCTCAACGGCATGGCGGGCGCGGCCGGCCTTGAGCCAACCCTTGCGGCCCTGCGAGCCGGGCGAACCTTGGCGCTCGCGAACAAGGAGTCGCTCATCATCGGCGGCCCGCTGGTGAAGGCACTCGCCGCGCCCGGGCAAATCGTCCCCGTTGACTCCGAGCATTCAGCGCTGGCGCAAGCGCTTCGCTCCGGCATGGCAGCCGAGGTCCGCCGCCTCGTCCTTACCGCGAGCGGCGGTCCCTTCAGGGGTTGGTCCGCCGATCAGTTGGCCACGGTCACACCTGAGCAGGCACTCAACCACCCGACCTGGTCGATGGGCCCGCTCGTCACCGTCAACTCCGCGACGCTGATGAATAAGGGCCTTGAGGTCATCGAGGCCCACCTGCTCTTCGATATTCCATTCGACCGGATCGACGTCGTCGTCCATCCCCAGTCGGTCGTCCACTCGATGGTCGAGTTCACCGACGGATCGACGATCGCTCAGGCGAGCCCGCCCGACATGCGCATCCCCATTGCCCTGGGGATGGCGTGGCCTGAGCGGGTCTCGGAGGCTGCCCCCGGGTGTGACTGGGGTAAGGCAGCGACCTGGGAGTTCTTCCCGCTTGACGAGGATGCGTTCCCCGCGGTGTCGCTGGCACGCCGCGTCGGGGCCGCAGGTGGTACCGCTCCTGCGGTGTTCAACGGAGCCGATGAGGTCTGTGTCGAGGCCTTCCTTGCGGGGCGGCTGGCGTTCGACGGGATCGTGTCGACGGTGGCCGCCGTGATCGATGATCACCTAGGATCAGGGGGCGACGTCGCTGGATCAGCGCACGTGTCAGGGAACGATGTCACACTGGATAACGTCATAGCCTCAGACGGTTGGGCGCGTGCGCGTGCCCTCGAACTCGCGAAAGGAACCGCCTGATGCTCGAACTCGTCGGGATTGTCTTGTTCGCCCTGCTCATCGGGGCGTCCATCGCCCTGCATGAACTCGGCCACCTCATCCCCGCGAAACGGTTCGGCGTGAAGGTCACCGAGTACATGATCGGTTTTGGCCCGACCGTCTGGTCGAAGGTTAAGGGTGAGACACGCTACGGAGTCAAGGCCATCCCCGTTGGCGGCTACATTCGAATGATCGGCATGCTCGCCCCCTCGAAGGGCGACCCGGACGGCACCGCACGTTCGATGACGACCGGTCGGTTCGCGGTGATGATTGATGATGCCAGGCGTGCATCTTTGGAAGAAATTGGGCCGAACGATGCCAACCGGGTCTTCTACCGGCTCCCGGTGCGCAAGCGAATAGTGATCATGCTTGGCGGGCCGGTGATGAACCTCGTCCTTGCATTCATCCTTTTCGCGATTGTGCTCGTCGGCATCGGACTGCCTCAGCCATCTCTCCAGGTTAGCGCTGTCGTTGCCTGTACCCCGTCGCTCGCGCAGCCCACGGGTGATCCGCTGCCTTCGGGACAGTGCCCGACTGGCACCGTCGACTCACCGGCCGTGGCATCCGGACTGCTCGCAGGTGACACGATTGTCGCGCTCAATGGGTCCCCAGCGAGTCAGTGGGACGACGTCACAGCGTGGATCCGAAGCCACCCGGGCGCAACGGCAGACCTCACGATCAATCGTGATGGGGCCGTGATCCCGCTGCCGCTCGTCGTCGCTCAGGTCGACCGACCCATCTATGACGAGGCGGGCAAGGCGACCGGCGAGACCGTCACCTCCGGGTTTCTCGGGATCCGTCCCGCCGTCGAGTACGTGCCGCAGCCGTGGTCCGCAGTTCCGGCGTTCATGTGGGACATCACAGTTCGCTCGGTCGAAGCGCTCATCACCCTTCCGATCCGGCTCTATGAACTTGTTTCCGAGACGCTCATCGGTGGGGGAGAGCGTGCGGTCGACGGCCCGGTGAGCGTTGTGGGCGTGAGTCGCCTCGGTGGCGAGATTGCAGCGATGGACGAGCCAATCGTCGCGAAGGCCGCGACCTTCCTGAGCCTCGCGGCATCGCTCAACCTGTTCCTGTTCCTGTTCAACCTGCTACCGATCCTGCCCCTTGACGGAGGGCACGTGGCGGGCGCGCTGTACGAGGGCGCCCGGCGTTCGATGGCGAAGGTGCGGCGGCGGCCCGACCCT
>JBBATH010000015.1:0-103768 GCA_040398845.1 Candidatus Nanopelagicales bacterium
CTTTGACGAGCAGGGCTGGATCATGCGCGGCGGCAGCATCGTCGACGCGACGATCGGCGTCGATGCCAGGACCGGCTACGTCCACTCCATGACCGCGACCGCTGCCAGCGTCCACGACCTGGACCAGATCACCCACCTCGTGCGGGCCGATGACGAGGTCGTCTACGCCGACGCCTGCTACCAGGGAGCCGAGAGGCGCCCTGATGTCGCTGACGATCCGCACCTGTCGCAGGTGGAGTTCCGGGTCGCGGCCCGCAAGTCGAAACTCGCCGCGATGGCCGGCCCAGATCGCGCGGCAGAGTCACGCAAGGCGTCGGTGCGGGCGAAGGTCGAGCACCCGTTCCTCATCGTGAAGCGGGACTTCGGATTCACCAAGACCCGATACCGGGGCATGGCCAAGAACCTCAACCACTTCAACCACCTCAACGTGTTATTCGTTTCAGCGAACTGGGTGATGCGGGCCCGTGCCGTCGCCCTGATGGGGTGACGGCTAGCGCAAGCCTGCCCAAAAACCTCAGAACCACACCAAAGCACCACCACAGAGACCGAAACAGCCCCTCTTCGGCTCATTACGCGTGCCCGGAGGCAACCGACGCCGCGAACCCCCTGATGATCAGTGGTTCCTTAGGCGAAGCCGCCCACCAGCGGCCCATGTGTGGTCCCAGATCCTTGCGATAGGCCCGATCTCACCAACTGTCCAGAACTGGAGTATGATCAATCTAGAAATGGAGGTTGCGATGACGCTCTTGGACGTGCGAGCCCCAGCGGAACGGCACGAAGTTGGGCAGTGGCCAGACATGAGCGACCCCGGGCGGAGGGCAGAGCTGACCCTTGCGGCCGTAAAGGCCGCTCGTCGGCTCGCCGACACCTGGCGTCTGTCCGTCAAGCAGACTGGCGACCTGCTCGGCGGAATCTCCGCCAGCACCTGGCATGCATGGAAGGCCAGCCCGCCAGCCGAACTTGGCGTCGACCAGCTCACGCGCATCTCCTTGCTCCTAGGTATCTACACGTCGTTACACGTCCTTCACCCAGGAGAACTCGCCGACACGTGGGTGAGCCGCCCTAACACCAACCCGATCTTCGACAACCGAACTCCGGTTCAGGCAATGGCTGAAGGTGGTATACCCGCCATGGTGCAGGTCCGAGCTCTGCTCGACGGTCGACGCGGGGGACTGTGAACCACCCGGTCACCTGGCCAAGAATGGCCCCGGTCTCCTTCGACGACACCCACCGCCTGATCCCCGGCCAGTACACCGAGCAAGCCGAACGCGCGCTCTCCGCACTCGCCGACGACGACGGCGAACTGGACGCCCTCGTGCAGCTGGCCGCCGTCACTAACAGCCGCATCCAGGCGCAGGAGGAACGCCACCCGGCCGGGCTCGGTCGCGAAGACATGACCTTCGGTACTCCATTCTCGAAGATCGTCAACGCTGCCTTCGCCTACCCCGGCGAAGGAGCGAGGTTCCACCGCGCCAGTGGTAAGGGCGCCTGGTACTGCGCACTCGACCTGGACACCTGCGTCGCGGAAGTCGCCCACCACCGCATCCGGCACCTCGGCGAATCAGGAGTCCGTTCGGAGGCTGACATCCCGTATCGACTCTTCGTCGCCGACATTCACGGCCAAGACTTCGCGCACCTCGACGACTGCAGCCCAGCAACCCGAGCCTGCCTTGATCCGGACTCCCACACAGCCGGACAGACCCTGGGTGCGCGACTAGCTACCACCACGGCCGGAGGAGTCGTCTACCCCTCCGTGAGGAGGCCGCTCGGCCAGTGTGTGGCTGTCCTTGTCGCTCCGCTCGTGTCCAACGTGCGTCGTGAAGCCCTGTTTCACCTTACGATCGCGGACGGCAGACTGACGCACGTCGCGCAGATGCAGTGACAGCGAGCCGCGGCCGGGTGCGCGCCCTTGGTCGACTTCCGAGAACATTGACAACGAGTCGCAGCAGTCGACTGTTGCCGTCGTGGAAGGGCTGGATCTCCCGCTGTTCGAATAGGTAGCGGATGCAAGCCTCGTCTGGGCCATACGTGTCGTGGTCAAGCCAGTAGGCGACGTTGCCTAGAAGTTGCTTCCAGCAATCCACAATCCGCCCGGGCGCAGCACCGATGTTGTTCTCGCGGCCGATGTTGTTCTCGCGTATGCGCCGCTGCCCTGCCCACGTCCACACTTGGTCGTACATGCGCCGATGTAGGACTACGGGCGAGGCACGCTGAGCAAGGTGACTCACCACGGGCACCCACTCGGATCAACATTGCACTTCCTCCCAAGTAGACATCGTTCGCCTTGAACAGGCCTAGCTACGGTCACCCTTTCCTTGGATTTGTTCACCGGGCTGAGAGCTGAGGAGGTCGCCGGTTTCAATCGTGGCGATGATTGGCAGATCGGTCATTCGTGTTGGTTTCGTTGGAATCGCACGTTGCGTGATGCCCGGCACCGAAGCGATCGACATTGACCATCGCCTGTTGACTCGTCTGACCCGGGAAGATGCCGAGGGTGATGCTGCTCCTTGCCTGCAAATGTCTGGAGTGATGCACTCCCACCTGCAACCGGGATAACCCTGCTTTTTTCACGGATGGGTGGGCCGTCAAAAGTATTCTTCCAACGTTGGTCCTACTACGTCGGGAAGAACTCATGAGTAATTCTGAGCAAGTCGGCAAGGGTGGATTCTGGCGTCGTCAGAAGGAATCCGAGCGGGACGCCCGCAAAGACGAGGTATCGAACGGTTCGCTTACGCCGGGGTCGGTGTTAATCGCGCCGGCGGCTGCGAGTGCAGCCGGGGCAACTGAAACAGGGATCACGACCGCGTCGACAAACGGAACTTCCCAGACATCAACTGCAACCTCTCGTTCCCTCGCGGATGAGACAAAGGCAAAGGGTACAAAAATGGAGATCGACACGTTGAATGGTCGAGTCAAGGAACTTGAGTCGACGCTGGCTGCCGAGCGGCAGGCATTTGACAAGCAGCGGCAGGAGTTCTTGACCCGTCCCAAGCTCGAGGATCTCGGGCCGGAGGATCTGGCAACGGAGTCGTTGGGCGCTGTGTCGGAGATTATCAAGGCTGCGCGGGCCCAATCTACTGAGCTGAAGAGGGCTGCCAGCGAAGAGCTCGCCCGTGCCGAGGAAGAGGCGACGGCCCTTCGTGCCAGCGCCGCCGCCGCTGCTGACGAAATGCGTCGAGAGTCAGAGCGCCTCGCCGGTGACGTGGCGAGCAAGGCGAAGGCAAAGCAAGAAAAACTCATTTCGGACAGCCAGGTTGAGGCGCAAAGGACCGTGGATAACGCCAAGGCTGCGGCGGAGAAACTACTGTTGGAGGCGCAGGTTCAGCGCGACAGCATTATCGAAGAGGCACAGACTCGACTTGAAAGCGCGACGAACCGGTCAAGGAAGGCCGTGGAGAACGCGAACGCCACCGCCCAGGCCACGTTGGACGCTGCCCGGGTCGGAGCCGCCCGTGCTCGTGAAGAGGCAAGGGTCACGGCAAACGAGACGCTCAAGCAGTGCATGTCTTCCACGGACAACCACTACCAGTCACTCAAAGAGCTGAAGGTTGAGTTGCAGGCAATGGAGCTGGCGTTCGCGAATTTCTCCACACCACTCGTGAATTCTCTTCAGTTGCTGAAGACAGATTTGTCGAAGATCTTCCAGCAAGCGGACAATGCCGCCCTGGTCGCCGATCAGAGCCGATCGGACTTGGCCTTGTCATTGGAGCAGAGTTCGTCTGTGGTGACGGCGACAAATGTTGTCAGCATGGAGGTACCGAGCACCGTTACCCCCGAGGTTGTTGACGCGGAACCAGAGCGCTCCGCTCCTGCAGCAAAGCAGCCTGCAGGCGCTCTCGCGGGTGGAAAGTAATACGAACTTCGCATGATCGCTCTGGTTTGCGAAATGTGAGCCATTGCGACTGGGCCGTGCATGTGTCCTTCCAGTTCATCTGGAAGGACACATGCGTGTCGGTAATGAAGTCACTGGCAGGCCCGGAAGGGGCTGAGTGCTGAGCAGACTCCGCGCTTGGGTCCCGCGTCATCACGCGCTGTAGCGGCCCGATCTGCCTAGGGTGAGACCGGAACAAGGGACCGAATCACGCAAGGATTTTCCCTTCTCGTATCCTCACACCTATTGCGTTTTGCCCGATAGGAGGCCCCGTCACCGTGAGCATCACTCGAATCTCGGCAGGGCTTCTTGCCGCCCTAGCACTGACTGCCATGTCGGCAGTGCCCGCAGTGGCTGTGGCGCCTGCGGCCCCCGCCCCTCGCTACTCCTCTGACTTGGGGATAGCCCCACGCGTGCAGTGGAATTCGAACTACGGGTATTGCGGCGAGACGAGTTTCATCAGCGCTGGTATGTACTTTGGTCAGTACACCTCACAGTGGACAGCCCGAAATGCTGCGTCTCCTGGTGTTCCGCAGACCGAGGAGGAGAGTCAACTCCTCCTCGGGGTGAACGATATGGATGCGGCTGAGGCGATGAAACTACAGGCGGCCCCGTTCGACAGTGAATCCCAGCAGTCGACGCGGCAGTACCTCACCTGGGTGAAGTCAATGGTGGTTCGGGGGTTCCCGGTGATCATCGGGGTGTTCCTCAACATGGATGATGACTCATCGGATGGTCAGTCGGAGTACGACCACAGCGTCCCGGTCCTCGGAGTCGGGTCGCAAGCGCCCCTGTCGGCAACGAACCGCACGTACCGCGCTACCGATGTCATCACGTTCAGCGACAACGCACTTCTTGATGGGAACGCCTCGCCCGACGCAGCAGTATTCCGCTACCGGTTCGGTCCTTTTCAGAAGAGCAGGTCACAGGCGAACGACCCTGACGGCGCCACCTACTCACTGCGCAACCGTCCCGCGAATTACGCAATTGCTGTGATCGGTGTCAAGGACCCAGACAGGGTGACGATCCCGGTCCGATTGACCTCAAATGCGAATGGGGAGGGATTGCAGGAGGCTGAGCGACTGGTTGCTGCGCCAGCTCCCCGGCCTATTGATCTCACCGCAACCGTCAGGATTCCCGACCCCAGCGTTGGGTACACGGTGTATCTGTATGACGACTTTACAAAGGTGCCGATCCGGAACTTCAACGCATCGGCGGCCAATGCCATGTCTTCTTGGTCGATCGCGCCAGGCTCTGGCCGGTCGTGGTCGACGACCATTAGCAGCATGTCCGATCAAACCCGAGTGTTTCGAGCGGTCCCCAGTTCTGCACCGTGACACCGACCCCGATCGACCGCGCGCCAGCGTGGATGCTCGCGGTCGTCGCGATGATCTCCGTGCAACTCGGCGCGGCCATCTCGTTGGGCCTGTTCGAGGAGATCGGGGTCGCAGGTACAGCGTGGATACGCATCACGATCGGTGCGATCGGCTTCGTCCTTATTGCTCGTCCCCGCTACTGGAAATGGTCACGCCAGGAACTGCGTGCCCCGTTCCTTCTCGGGATTGTCTCGGCGGGCATGACGCTGTGTTTCCTTGCTGCAATCAATCTTCTTCCATTGGGCACGGCGGTGGCCATCGAGTTCCTCGGTCCGCTCACTGTCGCGACAATCCATAGCCGTTCGCGCCGCGCCCTCACGTGGCCGGCCCTGGCCCTCGTCGGGGTGGTGCTCCTGACGGAGCCATGGGAGGGAACCCCGAGCCTTCTCGGCATCGGCTTTGCGGTCCTCTCTGGTATCGGCTGGGGCCTGTATATCGTCATTACCCAGCACGTCGGTGACCGCTTTGCTGGAGTCGATGGGCTGGCGATCTCAATGCCCGTGGCAGCCGTCGTAACAATGTTCGTTGGGCTGCCGCAGGCATGGGGGCACCTGACCCTCGAGGTGCTGCTCCTCGCGCTGGGGGCAGCAGTGCTCCTCCCGCTCATCCCGTGGACCCTCGAACTGTATGCACTCAGGCGATTGACGAAAGCGGCATTCGGGACACTCATGGCACTGGAGCCGGCTCTGGCGCTCGCCATCGGCATACTCGTGCTCCGCCAGATCCCAGCCGGGGCGCAGGTGGTTGGTATGGGCTGCGTTGTCCTCGCTGGTGTTGCCGCCGAGCGGACAGGGCACCGCCAAGACGAAAGCGGCGTTTCCGCGTAACCGTCGCGCAATAATCGAATTCACGCCAACGAGAATCTGGCATGCTCATGTCCAAGTTCGCTATGGTTCAGTCGGCTCTCACCTACTTGGAGGAAATCATGTCCGTCGTGGAATCCGCACCCACGTCCAACCAATCATTTAGCGTCGGTGGCGCCATCGGTTTCGGGTGGCGCAAGACCTGGACCAACTTCTGGCGACTGCTCCTCGTCGTGATCGTGTTCGGCATCATCAATGCCCTGGGTAGCTTCATCGGCGGTGCCGGATCAGCCTCCAGCATCGACACGTCGAACATCGACTGGACCAACCCGGACACGATCACCGTCGATCAGATCTGGCAGACCGGTAATCTCGGCCTGTCGCTCCTCGGGAGCGTCGTGCAGTGGCTGGCAAGCCTTTTCCTCGCGCTCGGCGTCATCCGCATTGCCCTCGCGGTGACGCAAGGAGAGAAGGTCGAACTCGGCAAGGTGTTCAGTTTCGCAGGATACGGCCGGTACATCATTAACTCGATCTTCGTCGGGATCATTGTCGTCGTAGGGATCCTCGTCGGCTTCGTTCCGGGACTGCTGATTGCCTACTCGACTGATGCCATCCTTTGGGCTGCGATCGGCTCTGTCGTCGGGATTCTCCTCGCCATCACCCTGACCCTCGCATTCACGTTCTTCGGTTACCTCATCCTTGACCGCGATGCTCGCGGTCTGTCGAGCCTCGGCGCATCGTGGAAACTCGTCATGCCGCACTTTGGTGGTCTTCTGGGGCTATACATCCTGATCGTCATCATCGACTTCGGGCTCATCATGATTGCCATGATCGCCGGCATATTGATGCTCGTCGTCGGCCTCCTCATCACCCTGCCGGTGGCCGGCGTGCTGGTCTTCGGTATTTCGGCCCTCTCAGTCGCATACGCATACAAGACGATTTCTGGGGATTCGGTCGATTCCTGACCTCAGGGTTCATCGCTCAGGGGGTCGCTCGCGCCAACGGTGCGAGCGACCCCCTTTGTCGTTGCCCCGAAGGTGTCGGTCTGCGAGATGCGCCCGTCACGTCGAAACCAGGTCCATGACCCGTGACGCTCGCCGTGTCGCAGGCGACCCACGACTTTCAGCCGGCCATTGGCGTAAAACTCCTTGAACTCGCCGGAGAAGGGGGGCCGGAAACGGGTTCGTGGCCTCGAATTGAATCGATCCTTTGGTCCGGACGTAACCGGCGAGCTCGCGTTCCAACGAGATAGCCACCTGCGACGAGTAGGGGAACAGGCCGTGGCGGCGGCTGGGAGTATCAATCGAATGACGTCGCGGACTGACTCAAGTGCTTGTCGCTGCTCGGGACCGAAACGCGCCAGGTGATCATCGATCGGACTCACCCGGAAACCGTACGGTTCCGAACTAGTTGAAGGTGTTGAGGGTCAGGCCCTCGGTAATCCAGGCGACCTCGTCGTAGGTGAGTCCCTTGGTCGCCATGCGAACCGTGGAGACAGTGGCGCCGGCCCCGGCGGGACGCATCTGGACCATGCCCCGCTTGGGGACACTGGACTTCGGGCAGGTCGCCTTTCCGCAGCGGGCGTAGATGTCGAACTTGAACCCGTGGGCGGTCACCATCCCCACCTTCCCGTACCCCACCATGGTCGTCTTGACGCAGGCAACTCCATTGGGCCGCTCGACGACGTAGAACATTCTGCGAGCCTTCGGGGAGGCGTACCGAACTCGAATTGCCGAGCCCCTCTTGCCCTTGCCCTTGCACCGTGTCACGTCGATAGCGAGCTCAGGATCACGGGCCAGGCCCAGAGTTCGCCGAGGCTCCCACGGCGTCTGGCTCCCCCCGAGTGCTGCGCTCACGGCCCTCCACGTGTCGTATGACTTGGCGCTCGCTGGAGTGGCCGGACCGAAGAGGACGCCGCTGATCACGGCCGTGGCAACGAGCGCGATGATCCTGTACATAGTTTGAGGGTATGCCGGTTTCAGATCTAGCGGACGGCTGCGGCGTTGGACACGCCGGATATTCGTGACGATGTCAGATCAACGACTCGCCCGGGGATGGATGATGCTTACCCCCGGCTGCGGGTCGAGGCCCATCCGCTCGAGTGCAGTTGCTGCCTCGTCAAGGCGAAGTGTGCGGGTGACGAGGCGCTGGGGGTCGAGGCGCCCCTCGGCAACGAGTGCGAGCATCTCGGGGTAGCCCTGGGCTGACATCCCGTGCGACCCGAGTATCGAGAGCTCACGTCCGATGACGAGGTGCATCGGCACGCTCGCCCGATCATCGACCTCTGCGGGAGGGAGCAGCCCGACCTGCACATGACGCCCGCGCGGACGCAGGGACTCGACCGCGGCTTGGCAGGTGCCGATACTCCCGAGGGCATCGAAGGTGACGTCGGCCCCGAACGGGAGAAGGTCGCGAATGGCAGTCGTGACGTCGGTTCGCGCCTTGGCGTTCACGAGGCCTGCGGCACCGAATGACTCCGCGAGGCTCAGTGCGCCCGACTCGGTATCGACAGCGATGACGTGGGCGCCCCTTGCGACAGCGACCATGATGATCGACAGCCCGACCCCGCCGCATCCGAGGACCACCACGTTCTCTTTGAACTGAACTGCGCCGACGTGTGCAACTGCGCGGAAAGCCGTTGAGAACCGGCAGCCGAGCGCGGCCGCCGCGTCCATCGAGACTGTTTCCGGGAGAGCGACGAGATTGAAGTCTGCGCGCGGGATCGCGACGTACTCAGCAAATGACCCCGGACCATTGAAGCCTGGCTGCCACTGATCGGGGCACACCTGCGCATCGCCGGCGTCGCAGTATCGGCAGGATCCGCATCCGCAGACGAACGGCACCGTGACCCTGTCGCCGACGTGAAAAGCGCGAACGGCGGGCCCAAGGGCGGCAATCGTGCCGGCGAACTCATGGCCCGGCACATGGGGCAGTGTGGTGATGTCCGAGTCGTGTCCCTGCCAGCCGTGCCAGTCGCTGCGGCACAAGCCGGTTGACTCGACAGCGATGACGACTCCATCAGCGGTTGGGACGGGATCAGGCCGATCCGCGACGCTGACTGGACCACCGAAGGACTCGAACTGCAGGGCGCGCACGGTGGCAGCATAGGTCGTCGCAGGATTCAGGGCCGGGGCTGGAGTCCCTCGGCGATGATCACCTGGAGTCCCGACTCGTCGACCGTGCGGCCCGTCGAGGTTGAGGCGAGCTCAAGGGCCTTCTTGCGGGCGATGTCCTGCTTGGCCGGGGGCAGGTGCGGGATCTCAGCCAGAGCTCGGTAGAGCTCCCAGGCGAGCTCACGCTGGCGCAGCGCCGTGTTGATCCGCTCCATCTGGGTGTCGGACGCTGGGAGTTGCCACGTCTGGCTTAGGGCATCGGGGAGTACATGGCGATAGTCGTGGCCGCCCTCGGCGAAGATGCCCGGGGTCGGCGTGAGCGCGTTGAGCATGTCGAGGAAGGTCATCATGAAGGTCGTGACCGGCATCCAATGCGTGCCCTTCGGTGTGCCGAGCGGCCTCGTTGCGTTTGGTCCAAGCCAATCGGGCCGGCGCCAGACCACCTGCGACCCGAACTTCGGGATCGGATCATCGCCGTTTTGGAGGAGCAGGTATCGGACATTCGCGCGATCTGCCGCGGGGAGCCCGCGCCAGTCGGCGATGGTCCGGGGCAGGTAGGCAGCGGCCGGACCTACCGACGGGGTCTCGGTGATCGTGCGCTTGCCCCAGATCTGGCGACGCCACACGGTGGCGGCCGGGGTGCCGATCCACAGGGCTGCATGAATGCCGGTGCCTTCGAGGCCCAGGGTGCCGGTGCCCTTGAACATCTCCTCGCTCACCTGTGAGCCCAGGCTTTCGCCGAATAGGTAGAACTTCGGTCGCTTGGCCTTGGGCATCGCCATGAGGCGCTGAACGACGCCGCTGACAACCATGGCGGTCTGGGCACTTCCGGTCGGCACCTTGGTGAGGGAGAGGGCCGATGGCAGGACCGAGTATTGAATGGCGGCGGATGCGCAGTCACCCATGGTGAGGTACTCGAAGGTCTCGGTGGCGACGTAATTGACATATCCGGAGCCGGTTGGTGAGAAGATCGCGAACGCCTTGCGCTCGAGTGCCTTTGTGCGATCGATCTCAGCGAGGAGCACCCGCGCCCGCTCCTCGTCGTTGGGGGCGACCTCGAGGGAGGCGTAGACACGGATGGGCTGCTTGGCCGAATCGACGCCCATAACGGCCGCAATCGACTCCGGTGGTAGGGCCATGCTCAGCCAGCGTGCCCCCTCGCGAGTCTGCTTCAGCCAGTCGATCCCGGATGCAGGGGAACCGGTGACCTCGGGGGTCGTGGGCGCGGTGATGAGCGCAGCGTCAAGGGAACCGCCGCCCTTGCTCAACAGGGTCGAAGCCTTTGCGACGGCAAACCAGCCGATGCCGAGCGTGATCCCTGCGCTGGTGATGCGGCCGATCATCCGATGGTCCTGCGGCTCGCCACCAATGAGGGCGGTCGCGGCGCGACTCGAGACGCTTGTCAGGACGGATTCCGCGCGCGCGAGACCGTAGGTCGCGAGACCAACGACAGCCCCGATACCAACGGACTTCGCGGGGGACACGTCGCGTACGGAGTCCTCGAAAAAGTACTGGGATCCCTTGAGTGTCGAGCCCGCAACGCCTGCGTCAACGAGGGAGCCGGGTGCACTTTTCCATGGTTGACCGCTCGCCCATGAGGCGGCGCCAATCGCTGCGGCGGTGCCGAGCACGATTCCGGTATCGCGGCGCCCGGGCTTGCCGGGGGCTGCGAGGGCAGTGACGTTCGCCGCGACGGTCGCGAGGGCCGTGTGGGCGGCGAGGCGAGCGACGGCCCGGCGCGACGATTCATGTTCGCGCCAGGCGAGGGCAACGGAGGCGCCCGCAGCGGCGGACCCCACCGCCCCAGCGACGAGCAGGCGAGCGATGACCGGTGGAGACTCGGAGCGGGAAACTCGGGACGCCACGGCGGTGAGGACGGAACTGCCCGCACTCAGTACTCCGTAGGCGGCGGCTGCAGTCGTTCCGGTGACGATGGCCTGATCGACGGAACCACGGGTGAGGAGATTCGGCTGATATGAACGGCCGACGGCGAAGGCCGAACCGAATAGTCCTGCTCGAGCTGAATAGTCCATCGTGGCTCCCTCGGAACAATGTCCTCATGACAATGTGATCAGGATAGGGGCAACGTCGGGTGAGCGGTCGGGCACAATGCTTCCATGGGCCGCCAGTTCCGTCGCGCATCATGGGTTACCTCGTGGGCGGGGGATCGATCCGTGCAGGCCGGGGTCGCTGGCGCGTCGTGGTCGATCGCCGGAACGCTCGCCCGAGGGCTGCTGCCACGCACACCGCTTCAGCAGGCAGTCGCCACCGGTGTTGTTGCCACGGCCCACTACCAATTGACCGCCACCGCATGGTCGGCACTTGAGGCATTGGCCTCGAAGCCTGGCTCGCGGCCGAGCCTTCGCGCGAGCATGCTCGTCGCAGGAGCGGCGATCGCAGGCGGTGTCGCGACGTCGACGGCGACTGCGCAGGCGGCGAATCGGTCGCTACCTGCCGCTGTGGCGGGCACTGCCGGGCGGTTCATTGCCTTTGCGGGGCTGGCAGGTGGAGCTGCGGCAGGCTGGGAAGAACTCCTGCAGCGGCGACTTGGCCTTCGCCCTAGGCTCGACACCACCGTTGTCCCAGCCGTTGCGACCGGCGCAGCGGTCGTGGGCTTCAGTGTTGCACTGGGAGCCCGTCGGGCCCATCGTTATGGGCTCGTCGAGCCGCAGCGGCATGCGATCCGTTCGGCCGATGCCACCACCATGATCAAGGCAGGTGGGCTCGGGGTGGCGTCAGCCGTGGGGCTGAGTGCTCTTATGGTGGGCGAGCAGTTGGCGGCTCGGGGCCTTGAGCACCTAGGCGCCAAGATCCTTGGCCGTGAGACGGGAGCCATCGGATCCTTCCTCGCCCACGGCGCTGTACTCGGTTCGATGGGCGCGGCCGGTGCGCTCGGACTGAAGCGGATCACCTCGGTGGTTGAGCGCCGCGATGACATCGTCGAACCCGCCTATCCAATGCCCCCCACCTCGCCGTGGGTGTCAGCCGGCCCGCGCAGCGCCATGCCGTTCGCGTCGATGGGCAAGGAGGGCCGTCGATTCGTCCTCATGGCACTCACCGCTCACGAGATCACGTCAGTGACCGGCGAGCCCGCGATGGATCCGGTGCGGGTCGTGGGGGGCTACGAGTCGTCATCTGACGTCGCAGAGCGAGCCCAACTCACCGTGCAGGACATGGTCGCATGCGGGGCCTTCGAGCGGAGCGTCATCTGCATCGGGGTGCCCACCGGCGTCGGCTACTTCAACTACACGGTTGCGGAGGCCCTCGAATACCTCACAGGGGGCGACTGCGCGACCATCGTGCCCCAGTACGCGCTCGTCCCGTCGGCCCTCGCCCTAGGTCGCACCCGAGATGGCGAGGAGCTCACCAGGCTCGTGCTCGAGGGCATCAGGGGGCGCATCGAGGGGCTGTCACCCCAGGAGCGTCCGCGGGTGTTCGTCGTCGGAGAAAGTCTCGGAGCCAATGTTGCCTTGGACATCGCGATGGTTCCCGGCGGGGTTTCCGGGATGCCCGTCATGGCTGAACTCGGGGTCACCGGAGGCCTCTACCTCGGTGTCCCGTTTCGTACCGAACTGTGGAATATCTGGCGCGCAAACCCCGAGGCCGTCGACCCAGCAGGGGTTCTCGCTCTTGCGAGCGACCCGGCTTTCGTGCCGGTTCTATCCGCTGGGCAGGGACGTCACCTCATGGTCGTTCACGACGACGATCCAGTGAGCAAGTTCGGTTTCCGGATGGTCGTACAGCCGCCGTGGTGGATGGGCGACGCCGCCACCCGGCCGCCCCTTGTCCCGCGCGAGGCCAAGTTCCGTCCCATCACGTCATTTATTCTCGCGACAATCGACCTACTCAACGGAATGAACTCGCGTCCAGGAACGTTTGCAAGGGTCGGCCACGACTATCGGATTGATGCCCGGCTTGGTATCGAGCGGGCCTTCGGTCTCTCCTCAACCTCGGTGCAGGCTGAGGCGATCGAGGGCGCGCTTCGCCGGCGTGAGCAGCAATGGGCGACCCGGCGCATGGTTGCACGCAAACTCGATCGAGCCCGCAGGTCGATTGAGCGGACGATGGCGGAGTGGGGAACGACCGTCGCCGATGTCGATCCCACGGTCGAATCTGCACTCGGTCCGCTCTCGCGGTTCGGGCAGATCACCGGGCCGCCGGGATCATGACGTACCGTGGCCGCATGGAACCAGCGAGTCACCGGCCGATGAAGCCATCCCGAGGGCTTCATCGGGTGATCACCCTCGCAATCTCTTTTGCCATCGCGGGCACGGCGCTCGTCATCCCGACGAACGTTGCTCGGGCTGCCGATTCCCCCGCCGGGCTTGAGGCCTTTTATGGGCAGATCCTTGACTGGTCGAGTTGCGCCAATGGCCTGACATGCGCGTGGCTCACCGTTCCCCTCGACTATGCGGAGCCAGCCGGTACGACGATCCGGCTGCGGGTGAGCAAGGCGACGATGACCGGACCTGAAGAGGGCCGCCAGGGCTCCCTCGTCGTCAACCCGGGCGGTCCTGGCGCGCCAGCCGTCGACTTCGCGAAGTCTGTTGCAGATGGCATTGCCCCGAATGTGGCGAAAGTCTTCGACGTTATCGGGTTCGACCCACGCGGGGTCGGCGAGTCGGCGCCGATTGTCTGCCTCACCGGCCCGCAGACCACGACCTGGCTTCAGACGGATCAGTCACCGGACACGCCAGCCGAGGTGCGTCGGCTCATGCGCCTCTCCGCGGGGCTGGCACAGGGTTGCCTGACGAAATCGCCACTCATGGCGAGGCATGTTGGCTCGGAGAACACGATCCGCGACATGGACATCCTGCGTCAGGTGCTTGGCGATACCAAACTGAACTTCCTCGGGTTCTCATACGGCACCTACCTCGGCACCCTGTATGCGGAGTCATTCCCCGAGCGGGTTGGACGATTCGTCCTCGATGGAGCCTTGGATCCCAGCCTGGACCTCATGGAGATCTCGAAGGGTCAATCGTCGGGATTCCAATTGGCGATGAAGCGTTTCGCCGAGAACTGCACCCGACACAAGGACTGCCCGTATCAGGGCGATGCTGCCAACGTCCTCAATGGAATCAATCGGCTCCTCGAGCAACTCGACCGCTCGCCCATGAAGGCGTCAAAGGGCCGATCACTCCTTCAATCGGAGGCCGTGACCGCGCTGTTCACCTCCATGTATTCGGAAACGATGTGGCCGTCGCTGCGATACGCGCTCCGCGAGGCATCCCAAGGCAACGGGACGGCACTGCTCGACCTCGCGGACTACGCGAACGATCGCACCGGACCCAACTCCTACGACGGCAACCTCACGTCGGCGTTCATCTCCATCTCCTGCTGGGATACCCCGGCCCCTCCCGGGGCGGCAGGCCTAGGGCTGGCGGCCGTGAATTGGGCGACGGGGGTCGGGGTTCCATTGATGGCCAAGACGATGTCCTGGGGTAATGCCCCCTGCTCGAAATGGTATGGCCGAACGACCCGAGTTCCGGCCCCGGCATCGAGCACCACGACCGCTCCCATCCTGATCGTCGGCACCACCTATGACCCTGCCACCCCGTACGCCTGGTCGGTGGCGCTCAATAGGCAACTGCCGACCTCCACACTGCTCACCTATCAAGGCGATGGTCACACGGCCTACGGTGGAGGGTCGGCGTGCATCTCACGACTCGTCGATGCCTACCTGCTCAAGGGCACCCCACCCGCCGCTCGCACCGTCTGCCGCTAGCGAGGAACATGTGATCGGCCTTGGCACCATCATCAATGTCGCGGCAATTCTCGTTGGGGCGTCGCTCGGGGTGCTCCTTGGCCATCGCATGCCCGAGCGCGCCCGTGTCACCGTGACCGACGCACTCGGTCTCGTCACCCTTGTCATCGGGGCACTGAACATCATGGCGCTCACCGACGATGACTTCACCGATGCTGTTGGTGATGCGGCCCCCTTGCTCATCGTTCTCGGGGCACTTGTCATCGGTGGTGTCACCGGCTCACTCCTTCGGATCGAGGAGCGGCTCGAGTCGGGTGGACGATTCATCCAGCGGACCTTCGCGCGGTCCGGCACCGGCGAGTCGAAGTCGCGCTTCGTCGAGGGCTTCGTCGACACCTCGCTCGTCTTCTGCATCGGACCGCTCGCAGTGCTCGGCGCGCTCAGTGACGGACTCGGGCAGGGGATCGAGCAACTTGCGCTTAAATCCACCCTCGACGGCTTCGCGTCGCTGGCCTTCGCTGCCTCCTTGGGATGGGGGGTGGCTGCTGCGGCGATCTCAGTTGCGATCGTTCAGGGCCTCGTCACGATCCTGGCAGCGCTCGTCGGCCCCTTTCTTTCAGGGGCCGTTATCGCATCGATCGCCGCCACTGGCGGAGTGATGCTGCTCGGCGTTGGCCTGCGTGTGCTCAATATTCGACAGGTGCCGGTGGGCGACATGCTTCCGGCGCTCATCGTGGCCCCGTTCCTCACCCTCGCGGTGGCGTCCTTCACCTAGGAGCGGCCCCGGACGCCGACCCGTAGGGTCATGCCATGGAACCCCTTCGCATCGGCGTGCTCGGAGCCGCCCGGATCAGCGAGCCCGCAATCGTCATACCGGCCGAGCTCACCGGCGCCCGTCTCGTCGCGGTCGCGGCGCGCGATTCGGCTCGCGCTCACTCCTTCGCCCGGCAGCACAGCGTGGAGCGGGTGGCCTCCTCCTACGCGGCGCTCGTCGAGGATCCGGAGGTCGAGGCGATCTACAACCCGCTCGCCAATGGCCTGCACGGGCCGTGGAACCTCCGGGCGATCGCCGCAGGCAAGCACGTGCTGACCGAGAAGCCCTTTGCTAGCAATGTGGTCGAGGCCATGACCGTCCGCGACGCCGCCAACGCGGCCGGAGTGCGAGTCATGGAGGCCTTCCACTACCGCTACCACCCGGTGATGCTGAGAATGATGGACATTACCTCAGGGGGCGAGCTCGGAACCATTGTGCGCGTTGAAGCCAATATGGAGATTCCGGCACCGCCCCTCGAGGATCCACGGTGGTCCGTCGAGCTCGCAGGCGGCGCCATGATGGACCTCGGCTGCTACAGCCTTCATGCGTGCCGCACCCTCGGTGCGTTTCTCGGCGGGGATCCCGTGCTCCTCGCGGCCAGGGGTCGTGAGCACCACGGGGCCCCCGGGGTCGATGAGTGGATCGAGGCTGACCTCGAGTTCCCGTCGGGTGCGACTGGGGCGGCGAATTGCAGCATGGCTGCGAATGCAGTTCGCTTCAATCTGCGGGTGATCGGCACCAAGGGTGAGGCGAGGGCGCACAACCTGCTCGCCCCGCCGGATGATGACCGCATCACCGTGGCTATCGGTGGCGACGAGCGCGTCGAAGGGCTGGGGACTCGAACCTCCTACACCTATCAGCTTGAGGCCTTCACCCGGTGGGTACGCGAGGGTGGCACCATTCCCACTGACGCTGACGACGCGGTCGAGAACATGCGCATGATCGATGCCGTCTACGAGATGAGCGGTATGGGGCTTCGTCGCGCGTTTGGATCCGCGTCCTGACCAAGATCCCCGGCTACCTGATTGTTCTGGAGTAGCGTAAGTGGGTAATCTTCCGGCCTTGATCGAGCGCAGTTTGCTCGTAGCGCGTGACTGGGCGATCCGAAGGTCGGTCGATGGCGCCGCCCTCCCACATCGGATGGTTGTTCAGCACAGCGATCATCTGGTCGGCGTAGTGGGCCCAGTCGGTAGCGAGATCCCAGGTTCCACTCGTCTTCGTTCGGCTACCGACGAGACTCGCGTGCTCGGCGGTGACAAGCCTGCGCTTGTGGTGCCGGGCCTTGGGCCACGGATCGGGGAAGTAGGTTCGGATCCCGGCGAGTGATCGCTCCGGGATCATTGTGCGAAGGACCTCGAGGGCATCGGCCTCCATGACCCGGACGTTCGTGAGCCCGATGGTGCGAATCCGGTGCAGGAGATCGCCAATGCCTGGGGTGTGGACGTCGACGGCGAGCAAGCCGAACTGTGGCTGCGTGCTGGCCATCAATGCGGTCGCGGCGCCGGTGCCAAAGCCGATCTCCAGAATGACCGGAAGACCGGGCCATTCACCCTCGAGGGAGAAGGTTGTGCGGCCGAGTTCGACGAGCAGACTGTCACTGATGCCGAGTGCCGCCGCTTGACGTGGGGTGACCCGCCCTCGACGCGGCTTGTAGGTACGGTTCGACATGTCGGCGACGTTAGCCCAACTGCTGGTAGCGGCTCAGCAGTTGACCTGGAGGCTCATCGGTGAATTGACCCGGTACCGACGGTCAGCCTCGATCCGCCAAACCGACTGGCGCCCGCGGACACTAAATGTCCAATCCGGGGCGCTCGACGGCTCGGCGACGAAGGCGGTGTCCTCGTCGATCCCGATGATCTTCGCCCCTTCGGTAACGAGGGGTCTCATCGCGAAGTCCGGCATCCATTTCGTGTAGCGATCAAAGTGGGGCAGAACCCTTACTCCGGGGACGACGCCGAGTCCGTTGACTCCACCGCTGCGGGGGTGTCGAAAATCCGGCACATAGCCGGCGAGCGCCATTGCTCCGGCGCTGCAGCCGGCGAGTGATGCCCCTGCCCGCCACTCACGCTCGATCGCCGACCACACCTTTGTCCCGGCGAGAGTCCGGGCCACATAGCTGGGATTGCCGCCAGAGAGGTAAATGAGGCCGGCGCCCTTGATCTTGTCGACCCATGCAGGGTCATCGGCATCGGCTCGCTTTCGAACATCGATGATGACCTGCTCTGCGCCGAGTCGGGCGGCTGAAGTCGCACCTAGGTCGTGCCAGCGCTTGAGCGATGACTCGCCCTCCGGAGCAGCAGCCGTTGCGAGCTGCACGTAGCGCTGCGGCCGTCCTTCGAGTAGCCAGGCCTCCACCTCAGCCATGACCGGGAGGTATTCGCCGCTTCCGACGAGGGCGATGCGTCCGGCTGTCATGAGCCCAGCGTACGAGAGTTCTTGCGCGTCGGGGTTGCCGCGGCCTGCTCGGCGGGTGACCGCATGGGACGCATGCGGTGGCGCCTGATCGGGGGACCTGCGGCCAGACCGATGGCGAGCCCGATGACGTGGAGGGCGACGCCTGCCCAGATCACAGTGGCGGTACCGAACACAAGCAGACTGCCAAAGACGGCGGACCCGAGGGCGAAGGCGCTCATTCGCAGGCTCGAAGCGGTCGTGAAGACCTGACCCCGCACCCGCTCTGGCGACTCTCGACTTCGAATGAGGAACATCGCAGTGAGCTGAGGCGCCTCGGTCAGCCCGATGATGAAGGCTGCGATGAGGACGAGCGGGGGGTTCTGCGCCAAGGCGATGGCGGCGAGCGCGATTCCGGAGATGATTGTCGTGACGATGACCGTGGCATCCGGGCGGGTCACCGGGAATCGGAGGAGGAGCCCGGCCGCGAGCACGCCACCAGCGGCCAAGCACCCGAAGATGACGCCTGTGAAGGCAAGTGAGCCGGTGAGTTGCTGGGCGATAAGGGGTGAGCAGATGAACACGGCTGCCTGACCCCCGAAGGCGATGGTCGTGATAATGATCGTGCGGCGCAGGGACAGGCGCCGAACGATGGTCGACATGCCGTGGCGGAGGTCGCTCACGAGCGAGTGGTGTGTATGCCGAGGGCGCGGGGCCAACGGGACGAACCGCAGCATGATGAGAACGAGGATGAGCAGAGCGGCCGGGAGCCACAGCGGCGCGGTTATCGAGACCGCAAGGAGGGCGGCCGCTGCGGGAGGGCCAATAATCGACGCGACGCTATAGGTGCCGGCATCTATGGAGTAAGCGCGCGGGAGCATCTGCGGCGTGACAAGCGGGGGTAGCTGCGCTGTCCAGGCACCAGTGAGTGCCGGGTAGGCGAGGCCGGTGACAGCAGCCAGGGCCATGAGTGCAGGCAACGGCGCGTGACCGATGAACACGGCAATTGCGATGATCCCGACCGAAAGTCCAAGCATCGCCATGCTGAATGCGCGGCGTGGCCTTCTGGAGCGGTCGAGTAAGGCTCCGACAACCGGGCCGCCGATGGCAGCCGCGCCGGTGAGTGAGGCGACAAGATATGAGCCGGTAGCCCCGCTGCCGAGAGTGGCGATCGAGACAAGCAATAGCGCAGGACCGGTTGCCTCGGTGGCGGCCCTGGCGAGGGTGGCGGTCGCGAGATAGGTGAGGAGATTCCGTCGCGGCACCATACCCGTAAGGGTATCGGGGTTACCATATCGCCATGGATATCGAGCCTGAGGTCAGCCGCGACATCATCACTAGGCTCAAGCGCGCTCGGGGTCAGATCGACGGCGTCATCAAGATGATCGAGGATGATCGGCCGTGCGCCGATGTCGTGACCCAGCTCGCAGCTGTGTCGAAGGCCCTCGATCGCGCCGGATTTAAGGTCGTCGCAACGGGCCTGCGTCAGTGCATTCTCGAGGGCGAGAACGCCCCGATGACCGAAGAGCAGCTTGAGAAGCTCTTCCTTTCACTCGCGTGAGCGTATTCGACGTCGAGACCATCTCGCTGGCCTCGCTTCGCCTGCGTACCAGCGCTAAGTGGCGCACCTACGAGCCTGACGTCATCCCGGCTTGGGTGGCAGAGATGGACTTTCCGCTTGCGGAGCCGATCACCGCTGCCCTGCACGAGGCGATCGATCGCTCTGATGTCGGCTACCGTTGGATAGGCGAGCTGCCCAATTCCCTCGCCAGTTTCGCGCGTGCCACCTGGGGATGGGACCTCAATCCAGACCACGTCGTTGTACTGCCCGATGTCCTGACCGCCGTTGCCCAGGCGATATTTGCGCTCACTGCACCAGGCGAAGGTGTCGTCGTGAACACCCCCGTCTACGCCCCGTTCTTCAGCACCGTTCGAGGTATCTGTGGGCGCGAACTCGTCGACGTCCCGCTCCTTCGCGACACGGGCGGCCGCTACGAACTCGACCTTGAGGGCCTTGCCGCAGCATTCGCTCGGGAGGAGGTGACCGCTTATCTCCTCTGCAGCCCGCACAATCCGACGGGGCTCACCCCCTCCGCCGATACCCTGGCGGCTATCGCCGAGCTTTCGCTCATCCACGGCGTCGCCGTAATCGCCGATGAGATACACGCCCCGCTCGCTCATCCGGGCACCATCCACACGCCATTCCTGTCGGTGTCGTCCAGCGACCTCACCGCCGTGTCGCTCATGTCCGCGTCAAAGGCCTGGAACATCGCAGGGGCAAAGTGTGCGCAGGTGGTGGCCGGATCGACTCGGGTCATGGACATCATGGCCGAGCGGGTGCCGCTTGAGGTGACCTATGCGACCGGGCACTTCGGGGTCATCGCCTCGGTCGCCGCCTATCGCGACGGAGGACCGTGGCTCGAACAGGTGCGAGCCCAGATCGCCACGAACGCGCACGCTGTTCATGAACAGGTGTCCGCGTCGTTACCCACGGTTCAATATGTGCCCCCCACCTCGTCGTATCTTGCGTGGATGGACTTCTCCGCATCTGGCATCGCCGGTGATCCGTCGGAGTTCTTCCTTGCACGGGCGCGGGTAGCAGTGAGCGCTGGCCCCACATTCGGTGCCGGTGGCGAAGGCCACATCCGCTTGAACTTCGGCACGACTCCGTCGATTCTCGCGGAGATCCTCGCTCGACTTACCCGCTCATTGCCGTGATCGCTGGCACAAAGTGACGGTAATGACGCCTACTAAGGGTGCCTCGGTGCAAGGGCGGGTTCGACTGCGGGTGCGCACACTTGCAACTGCATTTCTCTTCGGACTCATGATCCTCGTGCCACTTGGCGGTAACGCTGCTGCGGACCCTGTCACCGCTTCGATTTCGAGCGCACCGATTGGTTCAAGCATCATCACCATCGGAGACTCGGTAATGCTCGGTGCCCGTGGCGTGATGAAGAAGAACGGCATCGCTATCGTCGACGCGCGAAAGAATCGACAGGCGGCAGCGGGGCCCGCACTGCTGCGGAAGCGCGGCACGAGTCTGCCGACGAATGTGGTCGTGCACCTCGGTACGAACGGAACCTTCACCGCGGATGAGTGCGTGGCTATGATCAAGGCCGCCGGGCCAACGCGCCGAGTCTTCTTCCTTACCCTTGCAGTGCCGCGCCCGTGGGAGGCAAAGAATAATGCGGTGATCCGATCATGCGTCGCGGCTCACCCGGGTCAGGCGTTCATCATCGACTGGCACGCAATGGCGGCGAGCCATCCGAAGTGGCTCTACTCCGATCGCATCCACCTGAGGCCGGCGGGGGCAAAGGGCTACGCGTCGATGATCGAGCTGGCCGTGGCCGCCACCGACTCCTGATGAAGTTGCGTGACCTATCCCACAGTCAGATTGGATCGGGACACCGGGCCTTGTGCAGTTCGTCACAAGGAAGCGTTTTCACGCCACTTCATGGTGAATTTCAGTCCGCGGGGGAGCATGCTAAGCGCACGCCGATGTCGGCAACCCTTCTTCGTCTGGAGTCCGAATGAGCATCCCTGGTCTGGAGAATCCCCCAACCCGCAATAAGCAGTTGCTCGAATGGGTCGACGAGATGGCGGCGCTCGCAAAGCCGGAGCGCGTGATCTGGTGCGACGGCTCCCAAGATGAGTGGGATCGACTCACCGAGCAGATGGTCGAGGCAGGCACCTTCACCCGGCTCAATCCAGCAATCCGTCCGAACTCCTTTCTCGCGCGATCGAGTCCGAGCGATGTGGCGCGCGTTGAGGATCGCACCTTCATTTGCTCCCAGAAGGAGATCGACGCAGGACCCACGAACAATTGGTCCGAGCCCGCCGAGATGCGTGGCACCCTCAAGGGGCTCTTCGACGGCGCAATGCGCGGTCGCACGATGTATGTCGTTCCTTTCTCGATGGGCCCCCTCGGTTCGCGAATCGCGCAACTCGGCGTCGAGATCACCGATTCGCCCTATGTCGTTGTGAACATGCGCATCATGACCCGGATGGGTCAAGCAGCCCTCGACCAGATCGGCGAGCACGGCGACTTCGTCCCGGCCATCCACTCGGTCGGCTACCCCCTCATTGACGCAGACGGCGCCGCGCGCGATGACGTGAGCTGGCCCTGCAACAGTGTGAAGTACATTGCCCACTTCCCGGAGACCCGCGAGATCTGGTCCTTCGGTTCCGGCTACGGCGGCAACGCGCTCCTGGGCAAGAAGTGTTTCGCATTGCGAATTGCTTCGGCCATGGCACGCGATGAGGGCTGGCTCGCCGAGCACATGCTTATCCTCAAGCTCACCTCTCCGAAGCAGACGGTTCACTACATCACTGCGGCATTCCCTTCCGCTTGCGGCAAGACGAACCTCGCGATGCTTGAGCCAACCGTGCCCGGCTGGAAGGTCGAAACGGTCGGTGACGACATCACCTGGATGCGTTTCGGCGACGACGGCCGCCTGCGCGCGATCAATCCGGAGGCTGGCTTCTTCGGCGTGGCACCGGGCACCGGTATGGCGACCAACGCCAATGCCGTGAAGACGTTGTACGCCAACTGCATCTACACGAACGTCGCGCTCACTGACGACGGCGACATCTGGTGGGAGGGCCTGACGGACGAGGCGCCCGCTCACCTCATCGACTGGAAGGGCAACGACTGGACCCCGGCATCGGCTGAGCCGTCAAGCCACCCGAATGCTCGCTTTACCGCGCCTGCCGGACAGTGCCCCTCGATCGCTCCGAACTGGGAGGATCCAGCGGGCGTGCCGATCGATGCAATCCTGTTTGGCGGACGCCGCGCCACGAACGTCCCACTCGTGACCGAGTCCTTCGACTGGAACCACGGCGTTTACATGGGTTCGACCGTATCGAGTGAGAAGACTGCTGCCGCCGAGGGCACGGTTGGTGAGCTGCGGCGTGACCCGTTTGCGATGCTGCCCTTCTGCGGCTACAACATGGCCGACTACTGGAGCCACTGGCTGACGGTCGGCGGGTTCACCACCCCCGAGAAGCTGCCGCGAATCTTCCAGGTGAACTGGTTTCGCAAGGATGCTGCGGGGGAGTACATCTGGCCGGGCTATGGTGAGAATTCTCGCGTCCTCGAGTGGATCATTAATCGCCTCGACGACAGCGCCGAGGCGGTTGAAACCCCGATCGGCCTACTCCCGGCTCCGGGTGCCTTGAACTTCGAGGGCCTTGACCTGACTGAGGCGCAGATCGAGGACCTGTTCGCTGTTCGCGTCGAAAACTGGCTGGCAGAGGCCGACCTCACGAGCGATTACTACGACCTGTTTGGCGATCGCGTGCCGGCTGCGCTACGCGATCAGCTCGCCGCACTACGCGAGCGCCTTACCAAGTAGCGAAGCAGCCGGGTACTTCCCGGCTTCGGGTCACCCCGCCCGAACGTTGTGGGGCTGGGCGGGGGGGCCGGTCCGGCGGGGTTAGGTGGCGAGCGTTGCCACGAGGACCGCTTTGATGCTGTGCATACGATTCTGGGCCTGCTCGAACACGATGCTCGTCTCCGACTCGAAGACCTCGCCTGTTACCTCAACACCGTCGACCAGCCCGAAATCGTCGGCGATCCGGCGGCCGATGGCCGTGTTCTGGTCGTGGTAGGCGGGCAGGCAGTGCATGAACCGGGCATCGTCACGGCCGGTGAGCGCCATGAGTGCGCTGTCAACGCGGTAGGGAGTGAGGGCGGCGATGCGCTCGGCCCATACGTCGACCGGCTCGCCCATGGAGACCCACACGTCGGTGTGGACGAACTGGGCTCCGGCAATACCCTCTTCTGTGTCATCGGTGATGGTGATGCGGGCGCCACTTGCCGAGGCACGCTCGCGTGCAAGCGTCTGAACTTCTTCATTGGGCCACAGATGTTGTGGGGCGACGATGCGGACGTCCGCCCCCATGATTGCTCCCATGACGAGCAGGGAATTGCCCATGTTGTATCGCGCGTCACCCACATATGCGTACGAGATCTCCGGGCCGGTGGCGTGCTCGCGCATGGTGAGGAAGTCAGCGAGCATCTGGGTCGGATGCCAAGTGTCGGTGAGTCCGTTGTAGACCGGCACCCTCGAATAGCGGGCGAGTTCCTCGACGTTGGCGTGGTCAGCCCCTCGGTACTCGATCCCGTCGAACAGCTCAGCGAGCACCCTCGCCGTGTCGGCCACCGATTCCTTGTGGCCAATCTGCGAGGTGGAGGGATCCAGGACACTCACATGGCCGCCCTGATCGCGCATGGCAATTTCGAACGAGATCTTGGTGCGGGTCGATGTCTTCTCGAAGATGAGCGCTAGTTGCTTGCCGCTCAGTCGGGGGATCTCGGTTCCTGAACGCTTTGCGAATTTCAGCTCCGCTGCGAGCACGAGCAGCTGATCGAGTTCGTCGGCGGTGAAGTCCGATTCCTTGAGAAAGTTGCGTCCGGCCAGTGTCATCCTGCACACGTTAGCGCCCCGGTGTCAGGCGATCCCAAGCACCCGAGGTGAGACGGCTTCAGCGATCTCCCGAGCCGCAGCACGGATGCCCTCGCCCTGCGCCCGCGGGTAGTGCCGCGAGTCCAAACGGGCAAAGATGACCTCGCGCTCGCTCTCAGAGAGCCCACCCCACACCCCGTACGGTTCGCGCGCCCTCACTGCGTAGTCGGCGCACTCGAGGCGCACTGGGCATCCGGCGCACACGAGTTTCGCGCCGCGATCGCGTTTGGCCCGTGCGGTGCCACGCTCATTTTGAGGATGGAAGAAGAGGAGGGGGTCGGTCTCTCGACAAGACCCGAATTCCTGCCAAGACCATCGAACGTCGCAGGGCACCTGTGCGAGCGGTTGTTGGGGCATAACCTCAAAGTAGGGGGGTGAAGAAAGCCAACACATGGTCATTGGTCCCGATATCACCGGGCGAAGGTCACGTGGCTGGCTGGGAGCCGGGAAGCGAGGCTCGAAGGGTATCCATGTCGACATCACGGACGGCTTGGACCAGATTGGCGAGATTCGGCTCAGCGAGTGCGCCAGCCTGAGAGAACACGACGATGCCATCGCGAATAGCCATGAGGGTAGGGATGGACGAGATGCCGGCCGCGGTGGCGAGACCCTGTTCGGCCTCGGTGTCGATCTTCGCGAAGACAATATCGGGGTGCTGAGCGGACACCTTCTCGAACACTGGGCCGAATGTGCGGCACGGACCGCACCACGCCGCCCAGAAGTCGATGAAGACGATTGGGTGTTCGGCGATGGTGCGTGCGAAGGATTCTTCGGTGACATTCACGGTGGCCATGGAAACACGGTACAACCCCGGTCATTTCATCCGGAATCCGGCTGAGATAGCCAAGTTTCTCGTCAGATGACTGTGTAAATGGTCATTTCATCCTGAGGGCAGGTCTGAAGAAGTTGGCGGCCGATAGTCCTGTGGTCGGGGATGAAATGACCACAACCACACTCAAATGACCACTTTTTTGGCCAGTTGCGCCGGATACTGGATGAAACGACCGGGGGGGGGCTTGCGCTGGACGCGGGCCCTGGCCGGCGAAATATGATGACCCCCATGAGGCGATCAGTGACCCTGGCCAGTACGCCGCTCGAATCCCCCGGGCTCTCCGGCGGAACCCTGCTCGAGGAGCGCCTCGAGTTCACCGATGATGGCGATCATGAGCGCTTCGCACACTACGTCGAAAAGAACAAGATCGTTGAGAGCGCCGTCACCGGGACGCCAGTGAAGGCCCTGTGCGGCAAGGTGTGGATTCCCAACCGGGATCCATCCAAGTTCCCGATCTGCCCCGACTGCGACAACATCCACAAGGGGCTGCCGCGTGGCGGCGACTCGGGGAAGGACTCCTGACCCGAGCAGCCGAACCTGGTCTGGATCCGACCGAGCACCCCAGACTGCTCTTTGGCCAATGGCGACCCCTGACGGTCGGCATCCTCTCGGTCATGACCCTCGCTGCATTCGAGTCGATAGCGACGGCGACCGCGATGCCCATTGTAGCCCGCGAGCTCGACGCCCTCAGCGGATACACGTGGGCCTTCAATTCCTTCATCGTGGCGTCGCTCCTTGCCATGGTGATCTCAGGACTCCGGTGCGACGCCGCCGGACCACGAGGCCCGATTGTTGCAGGGATTGCCGCGTTCGCCATCGGGTCCGTCGTGGCCGGGGCAGCGCCATCGATGCTTATCCTCATCGTTGGTCGAGCGGGCCAGGGCGTTGGCAGTGGTGCCGTCATTGTCGGCCTCTACGTCCTCATCGCCCGTGCCTATCCCGAGTCGTTACGTCCGAAAGCATTCTCTGCGCTTGCGGCCGCATGGGTGCTGCCTTCGCTCATCGGGCCGCTCGTGGCAGGCTGAGTCGCCGACTCGGTCAGCTGGCGACTTGTCTTCCTGGTCGTTCCGATCTTCGTCATCCCGCCGATGTTGCTTCTCCTGCCACGCCTCGCTGAGCATCAGGGAGGCAGCCCCAACCCTCATGCGAGGCGACGGGTCATCGCTGGAATCGTGGCGACCGTGGGCCTGCTGACGATTCAGGATGGCCTCGTGCGGGTTAACCTCCTGGGCGAAGTAGAGGCAGGCCTCGGACTCATCATGGTCCTAGGGGCCGGCCGCACCCTTCTTCCTTCCGGCGCTCTCACATTCGCCCGAGGCCTCCCGACGACAGTGATGACGCGCGGGATCATCGCCGCCGGCTATTTCTCAGCCGAGGTGTTCCTGCCCCTCGCTCTCGTCGAGATCAAGGGAGTGAGCGTCACCTATGCGGGGCTCGCTCTCGCCGTCGGTGCAGCGAGTTGGGCCGTCGGCTCCTTCGCGCAGAGCCGACTCAGCGGAACCGCCGACCGCTCGGTCGCTGTGCGCGTCGGCTCACTCATCGTTGCCGCCTCGATCCTGTGCCTGCCTCTCGTCCTCATCCCGGTTGTCCCGGCATGGTCTGCGGCCGGATTCTGGGCAGTAGGTGCCCTTGGGATGGGACTGGCGATCCCGTCGATCTCGGTTCAAACCATGAGGTTGTCACCTGAGGCAGATCAGGGCATGAACTCCTCTGCCCTTCAGATCGTCGACTCGGTGCTCGTCGTCATTGGAATCGCGCTGATCGGAACGGTCTATGCGCACGCAGTCGCGGGAGCGGGTGCGACCGCGGTCACCTACTCGGTGATGTGGATTGCCGCAGCAGCCGTCGTCTCCATGGCTGCACTTGTCGCCCCTCGGATGAAGCCGGTCGCTCCATAGGAGAGAATGTGCGCTGATCCGGCATCCCGCCGTGACCTGAAGAAGAGAGCGTGAGATGACCTCAACGACTATGCGCCGTCGGGCAGCGGTCGGCATCGCAGCCGCGTCCGCAGCCCTCCTCCTGGCATCCTGTGCGCAGGAGTCCACTGTTACCCCGCCCTCAGCACCAGTGTCAGCGCCCGCCAGTGAAGCAGCCCCCGCTGACGAGTGCGCCCCTGAGAACCTCACCACCGTCGAGGCGGGCAAACTCACCGTTGGCACCGATACCCCGGCCTACCCGCCCTACTTCGTTGATGATGATCCAAGCAACGGCAAGGGGTTTGAGTCCGCAATCGCCTATGCAGTGGCCGCAGGCCTCGGCCTTGATGCGACCGACGTCGTGTGGCAGGTGGTGCCGTTCAACAGTTCGTACGCACCGGGAAAGAAGAAATTCGACTTTGACATCAACCAGATCTCCATCACCCCGAAGCGCGAGAAGGTGGTCGACTTCTCGGACGGCTACTACACCGTGAACCAGGCGGTTGTGGCGCTGAAGGGCTCGCCGATCGCTAAAGCGACCACCGTCGAGGAGCTCAAGGGAGCGAAGCTCGGTGCGCAGGTCGGCACGACGAGCCTTGACTTCATCACCGAGGTCGTCAAGCCGACCTCGGATGTCCAGGTGTTCAACGACACGAACGATGCGAAGAGTGCGATGCAAAACAAGCAGATTGACGGTCTCGTCGTCGACCTGCCGACCGCTTACTACGTCACGGCAGCCGAGATCGAGGACAGCCTCATCGTCGGTCAGTTCGAGGCGCAGGAAGGTGGCGAGGAGTTCGGCCTGCTGTTCCAGAAGGGCAATCCGCTCGTCGGGTGCGTGAACAAGGTTCTCGCGCAGCTCAAGTCATCCGGTGAGCTCAAGGCCATCCAGGATGAGTGGCTGGCCGGCACCACTGCCCCGTACTTCACCGAGAAGTAGTCGAAGCCCCGAGTCACCGCACGATCGTGAGCGGCCTTGCACCTGCGCCCGGCGCGGCAGTGGTCTACGTGGACCCTGCACGCCGGGCGCGGGTGCGCGGTCGTGCCCGGCGCGATGCTCTCGTGGGGATGGCGAGCCTCCTAGGGTTTGTGCTTGTCCTGAGCCTCCTTGCGACGAGTTCCCCGGGCTGGCCTGCCGTTCAAGAGACCTTCTTCAATGGCCAGGAGTTCATCTCCACCTTTCCCGGCCTCCTTGAGGCCTTCTGGCTCAATGTCCGGATCTTCCTCATTGCCGAGCCGCTCATTCTGGCGATCGGGCTGCTCGTTGCGCTGGCGCGGACTCTTCGGTCGCCGTTGTTCCTGCCGATTCGGATGGTGTCGACCCTGTACGTCGATGTCTTTCGAGGCGTCCCGACGATTCTCGTGATCTTCCTCCTCGGATTCGGCGTCCCGGCACTGCAGTTGCAGGGGGTGCCGACGGATGCGGTGTTCTGGGGGACTGCCGCACTGGTGCTTTCCTACGGCGCTTATGTCGCTGAGGTGTTTCGGGCCGGCATCGACTCGGTTCATCCGAGTCAACGCATGGCGGCACGCTCCTTGGGCCTTTCGATGCTTCAGACGAATCGTCACGTCGTGCTTCCGCAGGCGGTGCGAAATGTGGTGCCACCTCTGCTCAACGACTTCATCTCACTACAGAAGGACACCGCACTCGTCGCCGTCCTCGGCCCAATTGAAGTGCTCCGACGTGCGCAGATCGACGCGTCGTCCTCCTTCAACTACACCCCGTATGTGGGCGCCGCGCTCATCTTCATTTCGCTAACGATCCCGATGACGAGGTTCGCCGACTGGATTCAGTCGCGATCCCGCAGCCGACGTCGCGCCGGAGGGACCTCGTGACCTCGACGGTCCTTGACGTCCGTGGGGTCTGGAAATCCTTTGACGACCAACCGGTTCTACGCGGCATTGACCTCGACGTCGAGGCCCATCAGGCGGTCGTGCTCATCGGGGCATCTGGATCCGGCAAGTCCACCCTGCTCCGGTGCATCAACGGGCTCGAGACAGTTGATGCGGGGGAGATCATCCTCGACGGAGAGGTCGACGTGACGAGCTTCGACACTGACCTTGACATCGTTCGCCGGCGTATCGGCATTGTCTTCCAGTCGTACAACCTCTTTCCCCACATGACTGTCCTGGACAACATTGCGCTCGCCCCACGCAAGGTGCTCGGGCGAAGCCGGGCCGAGAGTGCGGATCAAGCCGAGGCACTCCTCGGCAGATTCGGTCTCGAATCGAAGTCCGGCGAGTACCCCGACCGGCTCTCCGGCGGGCAGGCGCAACGGGTCGCGATCATCCGGGCCCTTGCGATGGAGCCGGAGGTCATGCTCTTCGACGAGATCACCTCGGCCCTTGATCCACTCCTCGTCGGTGAGGTTCTCGACGCCGTACGCGAACTCAAGGCTGGCGGCCTTACCATCGTCATGGCGACCCACGAAATGAGCTTCGCACGTGATGTGGCCGACCAGGTGTGCTTCCTTGATAATGGTGTCGTCCTCGAGCAGGGTCCACCGGCGCAGATCTTCGGTGAGCCGAAACAGCCGAAGACTCAGCAGTTTCTCTCTCGCCTTCCGCACTAGGCCGGCGCCCGATGGCCGGAACGAGGTGTGTCGCGGCAGGCAATGTGCGGATGCGCACCTAGAGTTTCGCCTGTAAGGGGTGCTCCCTGCGCCCCACTTAGCATGGAGGAACTCATGGCATCGGTGAACGCCGGTCCTACCGAAGCTCAAGCCGAAGCTGGCGCACTTGAAGCGCTCGGCCGCGCTTGGTGGCTGTTGCTCTTCTTCGGAGTTGTCAGCATCGTCGTCGGAATTTTCTGCGTTATGCAGCCGGTCGACGCAATCGAAACTCTCTCGTGGCTGTTTGCGGTCTGGTTGATCATCACGGGTATTTTTGAGATCGTTCGCGCGTTCGGGTCGCAGATTTCGGGTGGCATGCGCGCGCTGCTCATCATCACCGGTGCGCTCTCGCTCATCCTGGGATTCGTCGCCCTTCGCAGTTTCTGGGACGATGATGTCGTCCTCGCGGGCTGGATCCTCGCCATCTTTATCGGCATCTCGTTCCTGTTCCGCGGTTTCTCGATCCTGTTCCTCGGCATCGAGGGTAAGGGTCAGCCGGGTCGCGGCTGGAACATCTTCGCCGGAATCGTCATCATCATCGGCGGCATGATCATCCTTACGGCACCTGCAACGATCATCGCCCTGGCGTGGGTCGTTGGTATCTGGCTCATCGTCATGGGAATCTTCGAGATCATCTCGTCGTTCATGGTCCGCAAGGTCGCCACCGCCTGATACAGGCGTGAGTTCTTTGAGGAGCCCGTGGCGAGAACGCCGCGGGCTCCTTGTTTGTTGACTACATTGGATGCATGGCAGCGGAAACCTCACAGACGCTCGACCGCGGGCTGCGGGTCCTTGAGGTCGTCTCCGAGTCAGCGGATGGGCTCACGGTCACCGAGATCGCCCACACGCTCGGTATTGGGCGAACCGTTGTGTACCGCCTCGTCGTCACCCTTGAGCAGCACGCTTTTCTGAGAAGATCCGTGGATGGTCGGTGTCGACTCGGCCTCGCCGTCCTGACCCTTGGGCGCCAGGTGCAGCCCGTCGTTCGCGATATCGCTCTTCCCGCCCTGAGACTGCTTGCCGACGCGGTCGGAGCCACCGCTCATCTCACCATCGTCGATGGCACTGAAGCTCTTACCGCGGTGGTGGTGGAGCCGACCCGGTCCGATGTCCACGTTGCCTACCGGATGGGCGCGCGCCACCCCCTTGAGTCTGGTGCCGGAGGACGAGCCATTCTCGCTGCTCGCACGGCGGCTGGTCGGGCACTTGACCCGCCGTGGATCGTCGCGACGAGCGATGGCCAACAGGGCACGTATGGGATCGCCGTCGCGGTGACCGGCGTTCCTGGCCTTGAGGCCAGCGTGGGCGTGGTCTCGATGCGTGAACTCTCCGAGGCGGAGGTCGGACCTCGGGTCGCACGGGCGGCTGGCGAGATCGCCAGAGCCCTCCGCTAGGTCCTGTCGGAGGGTGTGGTCCCCCTTATCGACGGGTGACCTTCGTGCCTTTCGAGTCGGACTCCTCAATAATGTCGGGTTCGACGTATTCGCTGTCGGATTCGTCAGTCTCGTCGGACTCCTCGGTGGGATCCGAACCATCCTCGTTGTAGTACTCAGGCTCCTCGTACCCATCGGGGAGAATGAGTTCCCCGGTGTCCGGGTCGTATTCGGCGAGCCCCGGAACGACCTTGCCTTGGTAGACCGCACCCGGAACAAGCGTGGCGAAGACTTCAGCACTCACGTAGGACACCTCGGCGTATTCCGTATCTACGTCGAACTCTCCGGTGTCTGGATCGAGGACGGCGGTTGAATCGACGACAGAACCATCTTTTGACTCATCATCAACCTCATACGTGCCGATGACAACCCCTTGAGCGTCGACGAACTCAATGTCGGCCACACCGTCATCCTCATCAGGGTCGACAGACATGTCGAGGCCATCCGGGAGGGAAAAGTCGACGCCGTTCACACCGTTCGAGACGTTTACCTCGGTATCGAAGCCATCTGCGGCTGCAACGTTGACGGTCCCATCTGAATCCACGGACATCGTGGTGTCATCGCTCGCTGACTCAATGGATTCGGTCCTCATGGTGACCCGAGGGTTTCCTGGTGCGTCGACGGACATGGTCGCAGGTGACCGGGATGAATCGCTGTTTGCCGGCGCGGGAGTTGCAGTGAAGGATTGAACGATCGAGTGATCGACCGTGGCCCACGTGCCCGTGCCTGATATGACAGCACCGAGGGACGAGCGGGCCATCACTCCAGCAGGGAGCACGACTGTCGGGTCGGTGGTGTCGTAGGTCTTCCCATCGACCGTGATGAGGAACCCGACTCGAGCTGCAGGATCTGGTGAGGTCACCAGCAGTTGGCTCGTGGAGGAGTTTCGGTTTGATCCCCTTGATCGGCGATCAGCGAATGGCGCCGAAGTCGGGAGGGCCCGACTGCTCATCGGTGTCAGGTCGATGGTTCCGGTGCCGCCTTCCCAGCCATTGGCCGGAGCATCAGGGTTCGTGGAACCCATCGCGTAACTCCAGTGCTCCTGAGCGGGATCAATCATGATGCGCTGAACGGTGCCCGGGAAGTTGTTGTCGTAAACCGACACGGCAATCCGGTCGCCCTCCTGAGTGACCGCGAAGGGGGTGACCGCGTGGCCGCCGTCTTCGGAGTAGATACCCATCGTGTAGCCCTCACCACGTTGGAGGCCGGCAGCGAGCTTCGCAGCGATCCGTGAGGGCCGGAGCTTTCCGTAGGCCATGAATGCCTTCTCGACTGGCGGCACGTACTGGGTTGCAAACCACATGTCGATCGCCCGCGCGACATCGGGATCCTCCTGAGTGAGCGCATATGTCGCGGAGACGGCCGGATCAAGGTCCTGGGGCTGAAGATCGCCCCGGAACAGGCGTGCTGACATCACCGCCATGCCTTCGCAGTGTCCACCAATCATCGACTCGTTGACCTGTGCAGCCCACTGCCGAGCTGCGGGGTATAGGACGCAGCTATCTCCATCAACCTTTGCGCACACGGCACGCTTACCGAACAGTGCGATCAACTCAGTTGCGCCGATGCTGCCCTTTGCGCCCCAGTTAGCAAAACTGAATCCGTGGACTGCGGGGTCAAATCCGTCGTAGGAGCACACGGACGGGTCCTGGCCCGTGCAGTCTGGCAACGGATAACTTTCAACGACCCCGCTGGCATCGTCCCCAGAAGCATTGAGCCCCGACAACGCCGAAGGAGCGCTGCCTGACTGTGCAGGCGCGGCTGAATTGCACCCGGCGAGCATGCCGAGGAGCACAACGGCAGGTATGACCACTGCCACCTGAGCGACGTTGATGACGCGCATCGTCCTTCTCCCTCTATGAGTTGGTCAGGACCGCCACTTCAACATAAGGGGCACGGTGTGACCGTCAATTCCTATGTGAAAAGGCTAGACGAGACGGGGAGTGTGCGCACTCGGTGCCGACTGAATGGGGGTCTAGTACCCCATTTCAGTCAGGTTTGGGGAGGGGCTACCGGCAGCCGTTCACTGTTGCTGCGAGTCCGTCGGCTGCCTGACGGGTCGCGAGGGCAGTGAACCGCTGTGGGCGGTCGTTCACCAAGATCGAGAACGCTTTCTGCTGGCCATCGGTGGCCGTCGTCACCCCGCTCAGGCCGATCGTGTCGAAGAGGGTTCCGGTCTTTGCGCGGACCGCCCCCTGAGCGCAGCGGGACTGCTTCGTGGTGAATCGCCCGTATTTCGAGTCCAGGGTGCCGGACACTCCAGAGATCGGCATGGATGAGGCGTCGTACATGATGGCGAACCGAGCCGGATCACCGGTGCTACTCAGCCGGGTGACATTGGCCAGAGCGAGGGCGGTGAGCCGGTCATTGCGGGAGAGTCCGCTCCCATCGACGAGAGCAAGGCCCGCGGTGTCGAGTCCGAGTTCGGCAAGGGTCGCCGTCGCAGCGATCTGGCCACCGGTCCAGGTGGCCGGCTGCCCCTTCGCGATCGCGACCTGACGAAAGAGCACCTCGGCCACATTGTTTTCCGACTCACGAAGCATGAGGTGCACTGCCTCAGTCGCGCTGTGCTTGCCCACCGAGGCCAATGGGGTCGCGTCCGCGGCGACGTCGACTTCGGCACCCCGCTGTACGGCGAACCCTAGGGTCTCCAACCGCTGGTTGAACACTTTGAGGGCACCCACACTTGGATCCCTTGAGTAGTCGCCGAGACGGGCCAGCGACGTAACCGACGAGGCGACGGATGGAATGTACTGACGGGGCCATCCTGGGGCGCGCGATGGCGGGGCGAACAGGTTGAGGTCGGTGCTCACGGTGATCGGGGCTGCGGGATCAAGGGACGCCGCGACGTCGGATGCGAGCGAACGCAGGTCTGCCGAGGTGAGGAGCGGGTCGCCACCACCCTGAAGAACGATTTCACCGGGTGCGGCTCCCGGGAACACGGCGGTACGAAATACCCGGTCGGGGCCGAGCGCCGCGACGCTCGTGACCGCGGTGATGATCTTCATGTTTGAAGCTGGGAGCATCGGCTGGTTGGCCTTTTGCGAGAAAATTACGCGCCCTGAGGCGGCGTCGAGCACCGCCACGGCGACGTCACGTCCGAACCTCGGGTTCTCCACTCGCTTGGCGAGCCGAGCATTAATGCGAGCCTCGGCCTGCTCCGTCGCCTCGCTTCGTGCTGCGCCCGCGGGCGGCGCTGCTAGGACCCCGGAAGACACGAGGACCACGCTCAGAGCCAGGAGAACACCATGCCGCTTCATCGGTACATCCTGCGACAGGCCGATAGACACACCAGTGTCGGGGTCCGGGGGCTCCGTGACGCACAATGGTGTGTCGCCAGTGATGTTCGATGAATGGAGTCATGTCTTGCGCCGCGTTCTCGTCGGAATGATCGCGGTTCTCGGGCTGCTTGCTGGTTTCCTCGGAGCGTCGCCCGCTGCGCGTGCCGAGATCCCGAAGATCACCACCGGCTGGCTGCCCTACTGGATGACGTCGCCTGCCAGGCCAGCAGGAATCAACTCCGCGGTCGCGAACGCCGACCTGCTGAGCGAGGTCTCGCCCTTCTGGTACTCGGCAATGCAGGGGGGCGCGGCCGGGGTCGAGCCGAGAGTAAACCCGAATTTCACGAACTCAGTGGCAAACATGAGCTGGTCGATGGCTCAGCTCAGGGGCGCGGGCCTTCGGGTCGTGCCAGCCATCGCTGACAGCTCGGGCAAGGGCAAGATGGCATCGGTCCTCGCTGACCCGGCGAGGCGCGCGGCCCATGTGGCCGACCTCGTGAATTTGATCGTCTCCAACGGCTATGACGGACTGGACCTCGACTACGAGACCTTTGCCTTCAGCGACGGCCGGGACTCGTGGGCTGCAACCCAGCCGAATTGGACCGCTTTCGTACAGGAGCTCGGTGCTGCCCTGCACGCCCAGGGCAAGACCCTTTCGGCGACGATTCCGCCCCCTTGCTCTATCTCGGGTGTCTGCGGGCCCACGCAGGGCTACTGGGTCTACAACATGACCGGCATCGCACCATTCGTCGATCGCATCCGGATCATGGCCTACGACTACCACGTGCAGGGCATCGGCGCGATTGCCCCCATGCCGTGGGTGCGTGCGATCGTCGCCTACGCAGCGTCGGTCGTTCCGGCGAACAAGATCCAGATCGGTGTGCCGACGTATGGCCGGGCATGGACGAAGCGAACAGCGTCGGGCGGCTACCAACTTTCGGGGAACTGTCCTGCAAGCGGGACGAGCGGCTATAAGGCCTTGACCGCGATGGCGTCCGTCACTGACGCCGACATTCCCGGTCAGCTCGCCGCCTTGGGCGTCGACCCAGCAACAATCCAGTGGGACCCAACCTCGCAGGAGAACTGGGTCGAGTACCCCAAGCTCTTGAACTGGACGGATGCATCCGGCGCTACCCAGACCTGCACAGCCAGGCGAATCATTTGGTGGGTAGGTCCGCAGGCAGTCCTCGCCCGAACGCAGCTCGTCGGGGAGTTCGGTCTCGCCGGCGCCGCCTATTGGACCATTGGCGGTGACGACCCCGCTCAATGGCCGCTGATCCGCGCCTACGCCCAGCAGTTGGCGCCAGCCGCGACCGAGGTCACCTTGACGGTTCCGCCCACGGTCGCCTTTGGGCAGCCGCTGACCGTCTCGGCGGTTGTCACCTCCGGTGGTGTCGCAGTGACCGGCGTCGAGGCGACGCTTCAGTTCCAGAAGTCGCAAACCAAGGACTGGGCTGCGATCTCAAGCGCGCCAATCGGTGCTGACGGCACCGTCATCTTCAATCCGACCGCCACCGAACCGGGATCCTGGCGGATCTTTGTCCCCGGCGTGGCCGGAAGGGCAGAGCAGGCGAGTGATCCGGTACCGGTGCTCGTCACCTCCGTTGTCAACGCGCACCCGAAAAAGGTGGTCGTCAGGGCGAAGGAGAGCACGGTGATCAGGGTCGTTGCGCAGCCAGCGCGCAATAAGCAGGTCATCCTCGTCCAGGTGCAGCGAGGCGCGGCGTGGCGCACTGTCGGCAAAGGCAGGACTGATGCCCGCGGAGTCGTGAAGGTGACGATTGAGATGCCGCGTAAGAAGGGAGTCCTCACGTATCGCGCGACCGCGAATGCACGCGGCGGCATCAGTTACGGAGTGTCGGAGACCTTCACGATCCGGGTGAAGTAGCGGGTTCAAGGCAGACCGAAGGCAGGTCGAACCAACGCAGGTGTTCAAAGTCCGAAGAGAGGGCCGCAGAGCCCTCGGCGAGGACGTCGATCGGAAGCGACTCAAGCAGGGCCCGCGCTTCAGCGAGGTAGTCGGCAAGCGCCGACTCGGGTGCCTGATCACGCTGCTGCGGGTAGTGAAGAACGCCGTGCTCGTCGTAGTTGAGCTGCCGAAGGCGCAGGGGTGGCTCGACCGGCCCGCCCCGGTGATGCCAGCGACCGGTGGCGGTGTCGAACCGGTACTGGGGGAGCAGTTTCCATCCGGCGGTGGCAATGAGGTCAACCGCCTGCACGACGTAATGGAAGACCGGTTCGGAGATGAAGTAGTTGAAGTTCACCCGGACCCAGCCGGGTTTGATCCCCTCGCAACCGTGGGTGATCTCTCGCTCGAACTCATGGGAGCGTTCGACGTCGATCCCAAGGAGTCGGTGCCCGTAGGGGCCTGCGCACGAGCAGCCTCCGCGCGACTGGATGCCGAACAGGTCATTGAGGATCGCGACGACGAGGTTGTGGTGGAGATAGCGTCCATTGTGGCGTCGGACGACGAAGGAGACGATCGACAGCCGTTCGGCGGTGAGGTTGCCGAGCACCTGGATTGAGGGGTTCGAACCCCAGACCTCGATGGCACGGGTGACGAAGTCGGACTCATGGGCACGGATCACCTTGACCCCGACCTCGTTCTTGAGTGCGAACACCAGACCAGCGCGGATCGATTCGATGATCGCGGGTGTGCCGCCCTCCTCCCTGTGGATGGGATCCTCGAGATAGCGGTGCTCCTGCGGATTGACGTAGGCGACGGTGCCTCCACCGACGACGTCGGGCACGGTGTTGCGCAGGTGCTCGCGTCGGATGATGAGGATGCCGGGGGTGCCGGGACCGCCAACGAACTTGTGCGGGCTCAGGACGATTGCGTCCTTGTAGGCGAGCGGGTGGTCCGAGCAGCGCGGGTTCATCTCGATGTCGATGTATGGGGCGGCTGCGGCAAAATCCCAGAAGGCAAGGGCGCCGTGCTCGTGGAGGAGTTGGGTGATGGCGTGGGTGTCGGAGACGATGCCGGTGACGTTGCTCGCGGCGCTGAACGAGGCGATCTTCATCGGCCGCGAGGCGTAGCGCTCGAGTTCCTCGCGCAGGTGCTCGACATCGATATGTCCGTCAGGATCCTCGTGGATGGTGACGACATCGGCGATCGACTCACGCCAGGGGAGCTCATTGCTGTGGTGCTCGAACGGGCCGATGAACACGACGGGCCGCTCATCCGCAGGGATGTGCGAGGAGAGCTGGTAGCGGGCGTCGAGGTCCGCGGGGATCCGCAGATTAAGAACTCCAACGAGCTTGTTGATGGCCCCGGTGGACCCTGACCCGGTGAAGATGACGCAGGTGGTGTCGTCGCCATTGACCGCGGTCCGAATGATCTCGCGGGCATCCTCGCGAAGCCGCGTGGTCTGCAGGCCGGTGCCACTGGACTCGGTATGGGTATTTGCGTAGCGGGGGAGGACCTCCCCGCGGATGAAGTCCTCGATGAAGCTGAGGGCTCGTCCGCTGGCGGTGTAATCGGCATACGTGACGCGCCGGGGGCCGAATGGCCCGTGCATGATTTGGTCGTCGCCGATCACGGATTCTCGGATGCGGGTGAGGATCGCTGGATTCGGCAGATCCGAACGCTTTGCGGGGATTGCGGACGTCATGCTGAGCAGCGTACGAGACAATGGCCGCATGTCGATAGCGCCGTCCGAGCGCACCGCCCTTTCCGAGGAGACGGTGACCGAACGCCCGTGGGTCACGCTCGTCTGGAACGACCCCATCAACCTCATGTCCTACGTCACGTACGTGTTTATGACGTACTTCAAGTTCGACCGCGCAAAGGCTGAACTCCTCATGCTCGACGTCCATGAGAAGGGCCGTGCGACGGTGTCGAACGGTACCCGTGAGGCGATGGAGATCGACGTCGCCGCGATGCACTCCTACGGCCTGTGGGCGACGCTCCAGAAGGACGATTGATGCCGGACGCCTTCTATCGCACAGGCTCGGGCCGCACCGTCATCAGGCTTGACGATGTCGAGAAGAGCCTGTTGCGCTCGCTTTCGGCGCAGGTGATCGAGTTCGTTGCCCCGGACGATGCTGGCGACGCACGTGACCCGCTCGCGATCATGATTGGTATTGATGACGAGGCGACGGCCCCCGTGGATCCGGCGCTCGCGCGACTGCTGCCTGATGCCTACCAAGACGATGACGACGCTGCGATGGATTTCCGTCGCTTCACCGAGCGATCGCTACGCGAGACGAAGGCGGCGCATGCCCGCACTGTTGGCGAGGTCCTTGAGCGGTCGGGGGAGAAGGTCACCCTCTCGGATCAGGAGCAGGCGAGCTGGCTGGGCTTCCTCAATGACGGCCGTCTGGCGATCGGCACCCGTATTGGGCTGACCGACGATAACCACGCTGAGATCGCGGCCCTCCCTGATGAGGATGCCAGAGCGGGGCTCTTGGACTTCTACGACTGGCTCACCTATCTACAGGAGTCCCTCGTCCAGCTGCACCTCGACGACCTTTCCTAAGGTCGAGCCCACCCCCCATTATTGCGAGATCGTGGTGACCGTCACGCGAAGGAGCGGTGGCCCCATGTGAGGGACCACCGCTCCTACAGGTGGTGCAGGCGCCGGGGCGCCGTTGATCAGGCTCCGCTGGACGGAGCCGCCTTGATCTCCTGGTCGGCGAAAGCCGGATCGTCTGTGAAGCTCTTCTCGCGGGCGATCTTGTAGATGAGAAGGCCGAAGAGGCACTTCGCGAGGACGTCAGCAAGCGAGTAGCCGACCTGACGCCACACGAAGGAATCTGCACCGGCGATCCCGAGCATCGGGAGCAGGTACGAGATCGGGTAAACGCCCCAGGTTGCGAGGAGCAGCCAGCGAAGACCGTTCAGGTCCTTGCCAACCTGCGTGGGCTGGTTCTTCGCAGCCTTGCTGAGCTCGACGAAGAGCACGTAGAGGATGTAGATGAACGGAAGGGTCGAAAGGACGCCCCAGACCGTCTTGGTGGCCGTGTCGACTGCGATTTCGCCGGGGTAGCCGAGGATGATCATCAGCGCGGAAGCGGGGATGAGCTTGAGCAGGAGGCTTTTGCGGATCTGCGGGGCGAGTGCGAGCACTGCAACGGCTTCGAAGAGCAGCAGCGGAACCGTGAGCAGCCAATCGACGTAGCGGTAGCCCTCGTTGAAGCCATCGCCATTGACAAGCACGTAGGACATCGCGTTCATTGCGGTGGCCGGGGTGCCGTCACCGACGGCGACGTATGCCTCGGTGAAGGAGTTGAAGATCCGGATGTAGTGGTAGCCCGCGATGAAGGTCACCATTGCAGAGACGATGAGCGCCTGGCGGTAGCGCGGCAGAACCCTGCCCTGCACCACGAGGAAGAACACTGTGGCAGCGAGCATTGAGGCCACAGCGAACGAAAGCACGTTATATACCGTTTGGAACTGTGAATAATCGAGCTGGAGTACGGATTCCATTTAAGCCTCCGAATAGTGATGACAAATGACTTCCATGTTCGACGTGAAGCGCTCCAACTAAGCGTCCCGCCAACCGTACATTCTGCGACTACTTTCTGAGCGTCGCAACCGGAACGGGCCACTTAGGGTTGGGTTGTGCTAAAAATCTCTCGAAAGCTCGTCGATGACATGGTTGCCCACGCTCGCGCCGATCACCCCGATGAAGCGTGTGGGGTCATCGCCGGCCCGATCGATTCGGGTACTCCGACACGATTTGTCCCGATGCTCAATGCGGCGAGATCCCCGACGTTCTACGAGTTCGATTCGACGGACCTGTTGCGGCTCTACCGTGACATGGATGACCGTGACGAGGTTCCGGTCGTCATCTACCACTCGCACACTGCCACGGAGGCCTACCCCTCCCGCACCGACATCGCTCTCGCCTCCGAACCGGGTGCGCACTACGTCCTTGTTTCCACTCGGGAGACGGGCGCGCAGGAGGGTCCGTTCGAACTCCGCTCATTTCGCATTGTCGACGGTGAGGTGGCCGAGGAGGAGGTCTTGGTTGTCGCGACAGGCGATTGATGTGCAGGAGCGCAATCCCGGGATGCCGCGAGCCGCGCGGCCGTGGGAGACTCGGGGCATGTCAGTTGACGTTCGAATCCCCACCATCCTGCGCACCTACACCGGCGGCGAGAAGGCGGTGACTGCTGAGGGTGCCACACTCGCCGAGGTCGTCGCCGACCTCGAGGCCAATCACCCCGGGATCGGAGAACGGCTTCTCGACGAGAGCGGTCTGCGACGGTTCGTGAACATCTACGTGAACGATGAGGACGTCCGCTTCCTCGCAGGCCTCGAGACCGCCATTGCCGATAAAGACTCCATCACGATCCTGCCTGCCGTTGCTGGCGGCTAACGAGCGATGCGCTACAACTCACTGCTCGACTCTGTCGGGCACACGCCGCTGGTTGGGCTGCCCCGGCTCTCGCCCTCGCCAGATGTGCGCCTCTGGGCGAAACTCGAGGACCGCAACCCGACCGGTTCGGTGAAGGATCGGGCTGCGCTGGCGATGATCGACCAGGCTGAGCGTGATGGCCTCATCAGTCCGGGGTCGATCCTCCTTGAGCCCACGTCTGGTAACACCGGTATCTCCCTCGCGATGGTCGCCAAACAGCGGGGCTATCACCTCGTATGCGTCATGCCCGAGAACACCTCCCCCGAGCGAACCCAACTCCTCACCATGTGGGGCGCCCGCATCATCACCTCGCCAGCAGCCGGCGGCTCAAATGAGGCGGTTCGGGTGGCGAAGGAGATCGCGATCGAGAACCCGGACTGGGTGATGCTCTACCAGTACGGCAACCCCGCGAATGCGCTCGCGCACTTGGAGTCCACCGGCCCGGAGTTGCTCGCCGACCTGCCAACGATTACCCATTTTGTCGCGGGCCTCGGTACCACCGGAACCCTCATGGGTGTCGGCAGGTTCTTCCGCGACGCGAAGCCTGACGTTCAGATTGTTGCCGCCGAGCCGCGATACGGCGAGCTCGTCTACGGCCTTCGCAACCTCGATGAGGGCTTCATCCCGGAGCTGTACGACGAGAGCCTGCTCACCACTCGGTTCTCAGTCGGACCCCGGGATGCAGTGAGGCGCACGCGCGAACTCCTCGAGGTCGAAGGCATCTTCGCCGGGGTATCAACCGGAGCGATTCTGCACGCTGCCCTCGGAATGGCTGCGAAGGCAGTGAAGGCGGGCGAACCGGCTGATATCGCCTTCATCGTCTGCGATGGCGGCTGGAAGTACCTGTCAACCGGAGCGTACGAGGGCACCCTCGACGAGGCTGAGGATTCCCTCGACGGACAGTTGTGGGCCTAGCGCCCGCATGGGTAACGCGCGACGCCGGTCAAGGCATTGCCCCGCCGTAGGCTGGCGGCCTGATGTCTGACGCTTCCATTGGCATTGTCGACTCCGGTGTCGGCGGGTTGACGGTCGCCCGATCCGTCCTTGATCAACTCCCGCACGAGCCGGTGAGATACGTCGGTGACACTGCCCGTGGCCCGTATGGACCGCGGCCGCTCGCAGAGGTTCGCGAGTTCGCCATCGAGATCATGGACCGGCTCGTCGATGACGGCGTGAAGATGCTCGTCATCGCCTGCAACTCAGCAAGCGCCGCGACCCTTCGCGACGCTCGCGAGCGGTATCAGGTCCCGGTCGTCGAGGTGGTGCACCCTGCGGTTCGCCGGGCTGCGGCAGCGACAAGGAACGGCCGGATCGGTGTGATCGGCACCGCGATGACGATCAACTCGCAGGCCTATGACGATGCGTTCGCCGCGGCGCCCACCGTTGAACTCATTTCGGCGGCCTGCCCGAGGTTCGTGGAGTTCGTCGAAGCCGGCGTCACCGGTGGTGATGAGCTGCTCGCGCTCGCGCACGACTACCTCCAGCCCCTCAGGGATGCCGACGTCGACACGCTGGTCCTCGGCTGCACGCACTACCCGCTCCTCACCGGCGTCCTGTCATACGTCATGGGCGAGTCGGTGACCCTCGTGTCGAGTGCAGAGGAGACGGCAAAGGATGTCTATCGAACCCTCGTCGCTGAGGGCCTGGTGCGAGACCCTGCCCTCCCCGAGCCTGTGCACCAATTCATGGCGACCGGGGATCCCGCCGCCTTCCAACGACTCGGGCGAAGGTTCCTCGGCCCGGAGATCGGCGTTGTCGTGGGTCTAGAGGCCCGGTGAGGGTCCCGCATCGAGTGCATCAACCCCCGAGATCCGTCATCGCCTAGGGTCGTCGCATGACCCGATCAGATGGACGCGCCAACGATGAGCTTCGACCAGTGACATTCGAGCGCGGGTGGCTCGAACAGGCTGAGGGCTCGGCGCTCGTCGCGTTCGGTCGAACCCGGGTGCTCTGCACCGCCTCGTTCACGGCCGGCGTGCCCCGCTGGCTCAAGGGGTCAGGCAATGGGTGGGTCACGGCCGAGTATGCGATGCTCCCGCGCGCGACGAACACCCGAAATGACCGCGAGTCGGTGAAGGGCAAGCTCGGTGGCCGTACGCAGGAGATATCGCGCCTCATCGGACGCAGCATGCGGGCGGTTGTCGACATGTCAGCACTCGGCGAGAACACCATCGTTATCGACTGTGATGTGCTCCAGGCCGATGGCGGCACTCGCACGGCAGCCATCACTGGCGCCTATGTTGCGCTCATGGACTCAGTGACCTGGGCGATCGGGGAGGGCCTGATGAAGTCGAGTCCGCTCATTGACTCGGTGGCCGCGGTGAGCGTCGGCATCGTCGACGGCGAGCCGCGCCTCGACCTTCACTACGACGACGACGTCCGTGCCCAGACCGACATGAATGTGGTCATGACTGGTAGCGGCAAATACGTCGAGGTTCAGGGCACGGCAGAGGGCGAGCCCTTCGATCGCGCACTCCTTGATGAGCTGCTCGGCCTTGCCGCTGATGGCTGCGCCGATCTCACGCGAATGCAGGTTCTCGCCTTGATGGACACCGCTCCGTGAGTATCAGGGTCGTCTTGGCCACCCGAAATGCCCACAAGGTGATCGAGCTTCGGCGCATCCTTGAAGATGCGGGGCTCGATATCGAGCTTGTCGGCACCGATGAGTACCCCGATCTCCCCGACGTCGCAGAGACCGGCTCCACGTTCGCGGCGAATGCCCTGCTCAAGGCGCGTGAGGTCTGCGAGTTCACCGGCCTCCCAGCGATCGCCGACGACTCAGGTCTTGCCGTCGATGCGCTCAATGGCATGCCCGGGATCTTCTCGGCGAGGTGGAGCGGTGCCCATGGCAATGACGTGGCAAACCTTGGGCTCCTCCTCGGACAGCTCACCGACGTCGCGCCGAGTCTAAGGGGTGGCGCCTTCCACTGTGCTGCGGCCATTGCCCTGCCCGACGGTGATGCTCGCGTCGTCGAGGGCACGGTGGAGGGCACCATCATCGACTCACCGAGAGGTTCGAACGGTTTCGGCTATGACCCGATCTTCGTGCCGCTCGGCGGCAACCTGACCCTTGCTGAGATCGCACCCGCCGAGAAGGATGCGATGAGCCACCGCGGCAACGCCATGAGGGCGCTTGTCCCCGTTCTGAAGGAGCTGCTTCGACCATGATCCTCGAGATTGCCTGCATTGAGATCGCGCCGGATAACCATGAGGCCTTTAGGACCGCAATCGCACGGGCCGTCGAGCAAGAGCTGAGTGCATCCCCGGGGTTTATCGACTTCACTCTCCATCAGGGCATCGAGCGTCCGGAGGCGTACCGGCTTCACATCAGGTGGGAGACGCTCGAAGATCACACCATCGGTTTCCGTGAATCGGAGCGCTTCACGGCGTGGCGCGCAATCATCGGGGGATTCTTCGTGGCACCACCGTCGGTGGAGCACTGGTCGACGAACTAACGCACCAAGGTCCAGGATCGCCAACGGCCGACTGCTACCAGCAGTCGGCGCATATCCGCACGGCGGAGTCACCACTGGCGAGCCGGCTGGAGTGGTTGACGAGGAAGCATTTGGTGCAGGTGAACTCATTCGCCTGCATCGGGATCACATGGATGACGAGCGACTCACCTGAAAGATCGGCTCCGGGCAGTTCAAGGCCTTCAGCGAGTTCGTTCTCATCGACGTCGACCGCAGTCTGCGTCTTGGCCGCCTCACGCTCCTTGATGCCATCGAGGCCCTCGGCCGCGATCTCGTCATCGGTCTTGCGCGGTGCGTCGTAATCGGTTGCCATGCGTCTCACATCCCTCTCTATCGCTGTTCCGGACTCCTCGCCGGTGGCCCGGAGGAACTCCTGACCATCTGCGATGGGCATTGGACAGCCCAAAAATCCTCCCGAGCAGCGTAACCGTACCTCCCTGCCAAGATTCGCGCTCAGGGCGCGTCCGATGACCGTGTGGAAGGCGGGAAATGAGCGCGGGAAGATTGGCCATCCATGAGGAAAATGTGTGGAGTCCGGGGTCGTGGCGAACGTCAAGACGACTCGGTCCGCGAACCAATAAGGGTCCATGCAGGAGGCGGGGATTCGCTCATGATGAAACACGTCGAAGCGGCTAACCGGCCGTCCCGACTGGAGGTTCTCGCTCCGCAGGGCGTCGAATTGTCACTCGTGAGTTGCGTTTGAGATCCGAGGGGATGAGGAGTTATGGGAAAATCAGTGCTTCGTTCGCCATAAAGCATCGGTGGCATCTGCAGTCCTGCGACCGAATGGCCGCGAGGGACCATCGACGCAGTGACGGTGCTGCAGCGGCCATGGGCGGTCTCGATCGACCGGTACCTGAAGTGCGTGACCAAGTCTCACGGGAATCCATCGAAGGACTCACGCATCCTTTGGGAAACTCATGAAAGGTTCTTGCTCGCCGGGTCGTGTTGTGAGGCATGACCAGTGCGGAAGGCGTGACTTGAACCCCCATGAATTGGTCATCCATCAGGTCTGTCCCCGCCGGGGACAGACCGTTGTTTGCATTGAGGCAACCGAACTCTCGCTTCAACGCTCGTTGCCATGCCCGAACGCGACCGGGGGAGCGTCAGCAGCCTGCCGGCCTGGTGTCGGCCCGCTCGAATCGTCAAGAGTCTGATCGTGACCCTCCTCAGTGGATGGCACCAACAACGGCCTACCTGCGCACGTCCACAGAGGTCTAGGTTGGGGTGACGTTCCGCTGGGACTGTCGAAGGACCTTGCAAAAAAGGCGACGGTCGACGCGGCTTGCGGGCTGCCCCGCCGATGTCTCCCCGCCAGCGACTGGATTTCCGGCAGCGACGCTGTCTGGCCCGGCTTTCCTAGTGGAGGCGTCGTTTGCTTCGATGCATGGCGCCACGGCCTTCTCGCCGGAGTCGACGTTCTTTCGGGCGCCTGTGCTTTACCGGCTGGCGAGCGGGTGTGTGTGCCGGTGCTGTGGTGACGCCGGTTCCCACACCGGGTTGTCTGCGTCCTGAAATGCGCCCTTTCTCGGGCCGGCTTGGCGTGCTTGAAAGGCGACGAAGCGTGCTCCTTGTCGACGGCGAGTCTGTTCTGGCAGCTGGGACCAATGAAGTTTCCTTGGTCGTCTTTAAGCACCGGCGCACTCAGTGAACCTGTCAGCGAGGTGGTTTCCGCATGCTCGTCGCCTTGGAAGGCAGGCATGCTTGGCAGACCGAATTGCCTGAGGAGAGTCGGACATCGACGCACACACTGACCTGTAAACGGATAGACATAGACGTCACACTTCCGGCTTAGAGCCTGTGGGCGGCTGCGGTGGCCCCATAATGTAGGAAGGATTTCCTGACATCTCGGGAAAGACATGGGTTCGTCGTGAATTGGAGCCAGTCATGGGTGTCAACGTGAAGGCAGTCTTGGGTTTGGTGGCGGTGTGTGGGTTCCTGCTCCTTGCGGGATGTGGCGGCTCGAGCAGCGCGAACACCGACTCGGGCTGGAATCCGCCGAGGCCGACCGGTGTCCCGGACGAGAAGTGGGCGACGGTCGTGGATGGCGATCCGTCGTTGTTGCCGGGTGAGGACCTCGCGGGTGGGTATTGCCAGGCGGTGAAGCCGGAACCGGCGGAGGTTGATGCGAAGGGACTGGAGTATCCGGGGGCGACGGCCCAGGAGTTCAACGCCTACTACTACTGTATTCTCGCGTATGTCGCGCCGTTGTGCGCCGACCTTCCCCCCGCGACCGGCGCCAAGGGGGCGAGAGCAATGCCAGCCCAGACGTTTGGCGAACTGTAAGCGAATGGGCTCCTGTCGGAGGTTCAGCAGACACGTTGCGCACCAGGGTCTGCGGGCAGACGGTGATGCCGGCAAGTCTCGGTTCGACTCAACACCGATGCCTGCGTCCTGAAAGCCTTGCGGGTTGACTTTGCCCCCGTCGGGTTATCTTGTTCGGCTCTTGGAAGATTGACCCTCGTGCTACCGATTGCTCGGTTCATTGGAGCGGCCCTGCCAACGAAGTCCACTGAGCAGGCGAACTGCGTTGACAATGAGCACCTGAGCGAACAGGGTCGCCGAAGAGCAGGCTTGCTTGGCGGACCCCGTCGCCCCAGTGGGCCACGCCGTGATGAAAACGACCGTCGAGGCTGCGTCACTAAGTTGGCTCTGTGCGCCGGGTGCCACCGAGTGGGCGACGAGATCGGGAGGTGGGCCCATCGTGGATTATCCGATAGCGTTCCCCAAAATGCGATGGAAGGAAATCGCAATGCCTGCACCTAGAACCGCCACGACACTGAAGGTATCCATCGCTGCTGCGGGCGCAACGTCAGCACCGGAGTCATCCACCACGGCACCTGCCGAAGCGACCCCTCTGTCATCAGCGCCAGCAGACTCCATTGATCTACCGGTTGGGTCGCTGGTGGTGGCTCTGTAGGAGGCGATTCAAGAGCACGACCAAATCGAGTTTGACCCGAGCGACCCAACGGTCAACGGAGCATGCTCATGAGGCCGCATGGCGACGGAAGTCGCCTGGCAGTGCAGGCACACCAGGCTGGTGTTGACAATCGGGTTTCTACCCGGTCTTGGTGGTGACGCGGATGGTCTGCTCCGTCACCCCGGTCACACCGTTGAGGTTGCCGGTGACCGTGGTGACGGTGTCGCATCCGGCTCGGGTGAGGAACCCGGTGATGCCGGTCAGGCGCTGCTGCCACAGTGTGACGGCTTGGCTTCCGGCCGGGGAACGGTACGTGACCGTGCAGGCCACCGGTTTTGTTGCGGAGCCGGACCGGATTCGGTTGACGCTCGTCCACACCGTCGCTTTCGCGCTGCGTGCCAAGGTGCGCTCACCGGGAAGGAAGGAGACGACAGCCCGACTCGACGCTGCACCCTGAGTCGAATCGGTTGGTGTGCTGGCTCGGGACGAGACCTCAATACCGGTCGACAGGGCCAGCGCGGTCGATTCGCCTTGATATCCCACGAATTGCAGGGTGTGACTGCCTGACTGGACCCAGGCTGGGACCCGCACTGTCATCGTGACCGTGCCGGCAGCATCGACGACCGCCGACCCGAGCCACAGCGGGTCTGAGTACAGGTACACATCGACCTGCGACCGTGGGAGGAACCCCGACGCCTGCACCCCCACATCGCCACCCGCCGACGACCCCAGGCCCCCACCGCTCGCCGGAAGCGCACCGCCACCGGCGCCCGCGGCAGCCATCGCGACCTTCGCCCCGTTCGCCTCGACGACCACGCCGCCGGTCGGGTTCACCGAGAACGTCGTACGAACTGGGACACCGTTCACCATGGCAGCGGACCCACCGACCGCGACCGGCGAAGCGGGAGCGACCGGCCCGACTGGGGGGAGCGACTCAGGAGCACGAACAGGAGCAGTGGCACTAGCCGACCCGCCACCAGACCCGCTGCTTGACCCGCCGCCTGATCCCGACGGTGCAGTTCCATTGAGCCGGACGATCCTGCCGACGACGTTCGTGGTGTCCCACGTGGTGAAACCTCCTCCCACGACGATTCTTCCGTCCGACTGCACCAGGACCGGGTACACGAAGGAGTTCGCACCAGTGCCTGTGGTGAATGTCGTGTCGACGGTGCCGTCAGCGTTCAGGCGAACGATGCGCCCAATCGTTGCGGTGTTCCATGTGGTGAGATACCCGCCGAGGATGATTCGTCCGTCGGCCTGCACCGCCACGGTGGATATGCCGTCGTTCGCGCCGGTGCCGGTGTGGAACGTCGTGTCGAGGGTGCCGTCCGCGTTCAGGCGAACGATGCGCCCGGCGGTGGCGCCGTTCCAATTCGCGAAATACCCCCCGACGAGGATCTTTCCGTCCGCCTGCACAGCGATGGTGGGCACACTGCTGTCGGCGCCGGTGCCGGTGCCGGTGCTGAACGTCGTGTCGAGGGTGCCGTCCGCGTTCAGGCGAACGATGCGCCCGGCGGCGGCGCCGTTCCATTGCGAGAATTCACCGCCGACGAGGATCTTGCCGTCCGCCTGTTTCACGAGAGTGTAGGTGCCGTCGTTGGCGCCGCTCGCGGTGAACGAAGGGTCGACGGTGCCGTCCGCATTCAGCCGAACGAGACCATTGACGAGGGCGCCGTTCCAATATTCAAAACCTCCGCCGACGAGGATTTTCCCCCCGGCCTGCTCCAAGAACGTTCGCGGCGGTCCCGCTGGGCCGGTGCCCGTCGTGGTGAATGAAGGGTCGATGGTTCCGTCCGCGTTGAGTCGAGCGATACCCTTTACGGCGGCGCCGTTCCAGGACGTGAACGGCCCTCCGATGAGGATGTCACCGTCCACCAGCACCTTCACCGAAAGCACATAGTTATTCGCTCCGAGACCGGTGCCTGCGGTGAACGTCGTGTCCAAGGTGCCGTCGGCGTTCAGTCGAACGATGCGCCCGACGGGGACTGTGCCCCAGTGGGTGAATTCCCCGACGAGGAGCACTTTCCCGTCGGTCTGCGTCACGCCTCGGTAGATGGGGGCGTCCGCTCCGGTTCCGGTGTTGGCGGTGAACGACGCGTCAATCGAGCCATCGGCGGCGGCTCGCGCCGGGGGTGCCACCAGCGCAGTGCACGCAACTGCAAAGGCGAGTGCAGCGGACAGGGTGCGCCATGACTCCAGTCGACCCGGCCTGCTCCGGTTGTCCGGCGTGCGTGCCGTGACCTCTGACGTGACCTGCGTCCGCCGTGAGCTGAGTCGCCGCGCCACCGAAATAGTGGGGACATGTTGGAACGTCGTCCAGACGGCTGCGCGCACCGCGGCTGCCTTACTCATCGTGGATCGTTCCTCACCAGGACGTCGTCCCTTCAACGTGCACAAGCGCAGAACACAATGGCCGTTCAGGTGGGTGCGCCACCGGGGAACCGTCGTCACTTCGATCTCTGGATGGTCGGCTTTACTGCGGGTATGCCACGGCTTCGCCCAAAGAAGAATACACCCTCTAACGGGCGGCCACACGTTGCCAGCCGCCACGGCCTCGGATGGGACCTTCTTCTCACACCATTTTGGGCAGCTTTGTCCCCGCGAAACGCTTCGATGGACACAGGGTGCGATGTTGTGAGGTACGACCAGTGCGGAAGGCGGGACTTGAACCCGCACGTCCGAAGACACAGGTTCCTAAGACCTGCGTGTCTGCCAATTCCACCACTCCCGCTGGCAGTAGAAGTCTAGGCGGTCACGAAAGCTGAAGGTCACGCAGCAGCTTCGCGACGTGCCCGGTGGCCTTGACGTTGCACCGCGCCACCTCGACGATGCCGGTTGGACCGACGACGATGGTCGATCGGATGACCCCGGTGACGGTTTTGCCGTAAAGCTGCTTTTGCCCCCAGGCGCCGTACTGCTCCATGACGTGGTGGTCGGGGTCTGAGAGGAGGGTGAATGGCAGCCCGTCGTTCTCACGGAACCTCGCGAGCTTGGCCGGGTTGTCGGGAGAGATACCGATGATGACGTAGCCGGAGCCGTCAAAGACCGCGAGGTTGTCGCGGAAGTCGCAGGCCTGCTTCGTGCACCCTGGTGTCATGGCGGCCGGGTAGAAATACAGGAGCGCGGTGCGTCCGTTGAAGTCGGAGAGGCTGACTTCAACGCCGGCGTCGCTTTGGAGGGTGAAGGCTGGCGCTTGGCTTCCGACGTCGAGTCTCACTTGGCGCCGATCGGGGTGAGGAGCGGTGCATCGACATGCCTGTCGAGTCCAGCCGAGCGGCGCAGTCCTCGACCCCCGGTGAAGGCAAGGACGATGACGAAGATCGCTGCACCGACGAGCACGATCATCGTGCCGGACGGCACTCCGGCGTAGTAGCTCGCGTACATCCCGACGAAGCCGGAGAAGACACCAACGATGGTGCTGATCGCAAGCATTCGGCCGAAGGAATCGGTGAGCATGCGCGCAACGACAGCGGGGATGACGAGCATCGCGGCAACGAGGGTCACACCGATCACGGTGAGGGTTGCGAGGATGGCGAGCGAAAGGATGATCATGAGCATCGCCTCGATCCGGCCCACGCGTACGCCCGAGACGTCGGCGACATCGGGGTCGAAGGTGGTGAAGAGCAGGGCGCGGTAGCGGAGGAATACGAAAGCCGCGGTGAGGAGACTCACCGCCATGAGGCCGATGATCTGCTCGGTCGTGATGCCGAGAATGCTGCCGAAGAGGGCATTTTCGAACGAAGGTCCGCTGGTGCCGAACTTTGCGAACAGTGCGACGCCGAGAGCGAATGACGCCGTGGTGATCACTCCGATGGCCGCGTCGGCACCGACACGACCGCGCTTTGCTACGGTCGTAATTGCGAGGGCTGACGCGATGCCCCAGAGCCCGGCGCCGATCAGGTAGAACTGGGCGGCGAACAGTTGAGCCGCAGCGAAGCCGCCGAAGATCGAATGGGACAGGCCGTGGCCGATATAGCTCATCCCCCGCAGGACGATGAAGACCCCGATGAACCCGAGGAGCGCACCAGCGAGGCTCGCAACGAACAGGCCCTTGACGAAGAAGGCATAGGTGAGGGGCTCAAGAATCGTCTCCACGGTTAGTTCACCCCTCTGGCAGCGAACATGTGGGGTGCCTCATCGACGACGACCCTCATGCCGAGGTGCTCGAGGACTTCCATTCGGGCACCGAAGGTGCGCTCGAGGACTTCTGGGGTGATGACCTCGGCGGGTGAACCGTCGGCGACGATGCCGCCGTTCACGCAGACGATGTGGGGCAGGTGGGCGGCGAGGCCATTGAGGTCGTGCGTCGTGAGGACGATGGCGACGCCATCTTCATGTAGATCTGCGAGGAGGTGCAGGACGTCGTGCCGCGTTGATACGTCGACTCCGCTTGTCGGCTCGTCGAGGAGGAGGAGCTGCGGCTGGCGAAGCAGGGCTCGGGCGAGAAACATGCGTTGTTGCTGACCGCCGGAGAGCTCGCGGATGTGGCGCGTGGCGAGGTTGCCGATGCCGAGGCGCTCAAGCACCGACGACACCTCAGCTCGCTCTGCCCGACTCGGCCACGGCAGGCGCCGTCCGATGGTGCGCGACATAAGGACGCACTCAAAGACGGTGATCGGGAAGTTCCAGTTCACGGTCTCGAGCTGGGGGACGTACGAGACGCGCAAGCCGGGCTGCGAGGTGATGGTTCCGTGGTCGGGCTTGAGTACCCCGAGGAGCACACGGAGCAGGGTCGTCTTGCCGGCGCCAGAGGGACCGACCACCGCGGTGAACTGGTCCTCGTGGATGTGAAAGGAGACGTCGCTGAGGACGTGGTGATGGTCGTACCCAACTGACACTCCGGTGAGACTGATGAGTTCGGGTCCGACCCCGGTGCCGGTCACTGCGGGTACATCGCGGTGTCAGGCACCGAAGAATCGATGGTGACTGCATCGATGGTCGGGGTTTGGCCACCGAGACCCTTGATCATGGTGGTGTAGTTGCCCTTCATGAGTCCGAGCCACGAGTGACCGGCCTCGCCCGGTACTCCGGGCAGGTCGTCGTCGCGGAGTGAAGCCTCGTATCTTGCGCCGGTGGCGCGTCCGATTTCCTCGAGGACCTTGGAGGGGAAGACCTCTGACCCAAAGATGGTCGTGACGCCCTGAGCCTTCACCTGATCGATGAGGGCGGCGACGTCAGATGCGTTGGGGTCTGAAAAGTTCTTGGGTTGCACAGCGCCGATCACCTCCCAGCCGAAGTTCTTCGCGAAGTAGGCGTAGGCATCGTGGTAGGTGAGGAGCTTGAGGTTGCCCTGCGGGACTGTCTGCTGGTCTTTGCGCACGGCGGCGTCAAGCTCATTGACTTTTGTAACGAAGGACTCGTAGTTGTCTGAGTAATACGAGGCATTCTTCGGATCGAGCACCGAGAACTCGTCACGGATGGCTGCGGCATATTTGATCGCGTACGACGTGTCAGTCCACAGGTGCGGATTGGGCTTGCCCTCCTCCTTGGGGAAGGAGAAGTCGTAGATGTAGTCGGATTCGGGGAGCACCTCGGTCCCGATCTCCACGATCTTCGCGCCGGACTTCTTGTTCGCCTCAGCGAGTTCGAGGGTTGGATCCTCGAGCTTGAGTCCGTTGACGAGGATGAGATCGGCTGTGCTGAGCAGCGCGGCAACGCGTGGTTCGGGCTCGAAGGTGTGACTATTCGTGCCCTCGGGGACGATGCCCTCGATGCGGACACGATCCCCACCGATGCTTGCTGCTATCGAGGTAATCGGTGAGACCGTGGTCGCAACGAGGAGGGTCTCGGGGGCACTCGAGGTGTCGGGTGTCGATGCAGGAGATGAGCAGGCTGCGAGCGCAGCGACACCGAGGGATGCCACGACGACAGCGGCCAAGACTCGCTTCAATGGGCTATCCATGGCACGAGGTTAAACTGCATGTGCGCTACTTGCAAAAGATAAGCAATAAGTGAGCGGACGTGCCGGCTCAGCGGTGTTGCGCTCCGCAGACCCGCGTAGGCTACGGGACCATGGCCCACGAAGAACCGTCCCCGACTGCGCCCAAGCCGAACGTCGTCGATCTCCAAGCCGAGATCGCCGCCGCGCGCGCCGAACTCGGAGCGTCCCTCACCGCGCTGAAGAGCCAGGCCTCGGCAGGAGCGCTCGTCAAGCGCGGGGGCCGTGCGATCACTGGGCTGTTCACCGATGGGCAGGGTGGGGTTCGACCGGAGCGCATCGCGATCGTGGGGGCGGTCGTTGTCGGGGTGGTCGCCCTGAGCATCATGACCCGCCGGCGCCGGTAGCCGGGCGTATGACCAACCCTGATACCCGACCGAACCCTGACGGGTCGGTACCCATCAAGTTGCTCCACGACCGGGTGCTGGTGCGGGAGACCGGCGAAGATGGCGAGCGCCGCTCGAGTGGGGGCATTGTCATCCCCGCGACCGCCCAAGTCGGCCGCAAGCTCGCGTGGGCGAGGTGTGTGGCAGTAGGACCGAACGTTCGAACGATTTCGGTTGGCGATCGTGTCCTCTTCGAGCCCGAGGACCGCGGAAGCGTCGAACTGCAAGGGCAGGAGTACGTCCTCCTGCGCGAGCGCGATATCCATGCTGTTGCCGCGGAGCACGCGAGCACTGCCGGCACGGGCCTCTACCTCTGATAGCGCTGCCGTCGATTCATGCTATGGTTCCGCGCATAACTGAATACCTCATCAAGAGGGGCAGAGGGAAACGGCCCGTTGAAGCCCCGGCAACCTATTTGGCATTACTGATGAACCGAGTGCATCTCGGATTCTGAGGCCTGCTGGATTTCGGTGCCAACTCCGACCTGACAACAGGACAGATGAGCCAGGAGGCCTCAACCCATGTCTATTTCGACTGTCGAACCAAGGGCAACGATCACGGCGAGCATCGGCTCTGCCCACGCCCTCAAATGCCGCGAATGCGCAGCCTATTACCCACTCGATGCGAGTTATGCGTGCTTCGAGTGCTTTGGCCCACTCGAGGTTGCCTATGAACGCTCGACGGTCACCCGCGAGCAGATCGAAGCGGGCCCCCAATCTATGTGGCGCTACGAAGCCCTCCTCCCGGTCGTGCCGGGTGCGGCCGGACGGCCAGGACTCAACCCCGGGCTCACCAAGCTCGTTCGCGCCGACAACCTCGCGGCGGCACTTGGTGCCAAGGCCGTATGGGTGAAGGATGATTCGGGCAATCCAACCCACTCGTTCAAGGACCGTGTCGTCGCGGTCGCGATCGAGAACGCGCGGCGTCTGGGATACGAAACTATCGCTTGCGCATCCACAGGAAACCTCGCAAACGCGGTCGCTGCGGCGGCGGCGCGCGCCGGTCTGACCTCCGTCGTCTTCGTCCCGTCAAACCTCGAGGCCGGCAAGATCGTCACGACCGCGGTGTACGGCGGCACCCTCGTCGCGATCGACGGCAACTACGACGACGTGAACCGCCTGTGCACCGAGGTTGCAGCACAACGCAACTGGGGCTTCGTGAACGTGAACCTGCGGCCCTACTACGCCGAGGGCAGCAAGACGGTGGGCTACGAGATCGCCGAGCAACTCGGCTGGCGCCTGCCTGATGCGATCGTCTCGCCGGTGGCGTCAGGGTCGCTTCTCACCAAGGTCGACAAGGCCTTTCGTGAGTTCACCGAACTCGGCCTCGTTGCCGAGCGGCAGTACCGCGTTTTCGGCGCGCAGGCCACCGGTTGCTCACCAGTCTCCCAAGCCTTCCGCGCCGGCCAGGACTTCTGCACTCCAGTCAAGCCGGACACCATTGCGAAATCACTCGCGATCGGCAATCCAGCCGACGGTCCCTACGCGCTCGACGTAGCGCGACGCACAGGTGGTGCCATCGCCGACGTCACCGACGATGAGGTCGTCGAGGGCATCAGACTCCTCGCTCGTACGGAGGGAATGTTCGCCGAGACCGCTGGTGGGGTCGTGGTCGCCACGTATCGAAAACTCCTCCGCGACGGACTCATCGATCCGGGCGCCGAGGTTGTGCTCCTCAATACGGGTGACGGGCTCAAGACGCTCGACGCCGTCGCACCCACCTGCCAGCCGACCATGACCATCACCCCGTCCTACGCAGCCTTTGATGCCGCCTACGACGCGATCAACGCCGGGGGAGCGGCATGAGCGCGAGCGTCCGGATCCCCACGATCCTTCGGACCTACACCGGTGGTGCAGCGGAGGTGACGGTCGCTGGGGCGACCCTGCGGGAGTCGATCAGCGACCTCGACGCGCAGTGCCCGGGAATTGCAGCGCGAGTCCTCGACGAGGCCGGCGCCCTGCGCCGATTCGTCAATGTGTACGTCAATGACGATGACGTGCGATTCCTTGACGGCCTCGATACCCCGATCGGCGAGAACGCCCAAATCTCAATCATCCCTGCTGTGGCAGGTGGCGCGTGAAGAACGGAAGCGAACTCACGAAGCGGCGCTGTATCGACTTCTGCCGCGTGACCGCGACTGCATGTCGGGCCTGACCCGCCCCGCACCTCGCAGTTCTGCTCTGATCATCCGAACCACAGTCAAGCCCCTCGAGGGGTCTTCTCCCAGCAGTACCAACAATCATTGGAGACGCACATGTCACGCACGGATGTACTCGTCAACGCCGATTGGGTTTTCACCCATGCAGCGGATTCGAATGTTGTCCTCATCGAGGTCGATGAGGATGTCTCGGCCTATGACACCGGCCACATCGCCGGCGCCGTGAGGGTCGACTGGCGCCAGGACCTGCAGGACCCGGTACGCCGAGACCTCGTCACGCCTGAAGCATTCGCCGCCCTCTTGAGCAAGAACGGCATCGGCCCGGACACAACCGTCGTGCTGTACGGCGGCAACAACAACTGGTTCGCCGCATATGCGTACTGGTACTTCAAGCTCTACGGGCATGACAACGTCAAGCTGCTCGACGGTGGCCGCAAAAAGTGGGAGCTGGACGGCCGTGAGCTCGTCACCGAGGTCCCGGTGCGCGCAGCCACCAATTACCCAGTTCCGACCGAGCGCGTCGAGCTTCGATCGAAGCGTGACGAGGTCATCGCCGCGATCGGCAAGGTCCAGCTCATCGACGTCCGATCGCCTGATGAGTACGCTGGCCGACTTCTCGCCCCGGCCCACCTTCCGCAGGAGCAGTCACAGCGTCCGGGCCACATCCCAACGGCAAGTAACGTGCCGTGGTCGAAGGCCGCGAATGACGACGGCACCTTCAAGACTGATGCCGACCTCGTCGAGATCTACACGGCGGCAGGCCTGACCGAAGGTGCCCCAACTATCGCCTACTGCAGGATCGGCGAGCGTTCTGCTCACACCTGGTTCGTCCTGCATGAGGTCCTCGGCTGGGACAACGTGACGAACTATGACGGATCGTGGACCGAGTACGGCTCGCTGGTCGGGGTCCCGGTCCAGATCGGCGACGAGGCTGGTTCGCCCGCAGGGGGCGGTGCCTGATGTGCGGTGCCAATCCTGAGCGCTCGCAGACCGGGGACTACGCCATCACCGGGACCGTCGTTGTTGACGGTGAGCGGAAGGCCGGTGCCTATGTGCGACTCCTCGACAAGAACGGTGAGTTCGTGGCGGAGAGCCCGACGAGCAAGGGGGGCGCCTTCGCGTTCTTCGTGGCGCAGGGGTCGTGGACGGTGCGGCTCGTGCTGCCGTTCGGGTCAATCGACCGCTCGACAGTCGTGGTCGATCAAGCCGGCTCAACGGTCGAGTTCGTGGTGTAGCAGGTTTCTCGCCTGCGGACCTAGCTGAACTGGGTCAGGTAGATGGCGGTGACGAGCAGGATGCCGCCGCCGATTCGATACCAGACGCGCATTGAGTTCCGTAGGTACCACCGAGTGTCGCCCTCGCGGGGTTCCCTCCCGAACATGCCAATCGCCGCGAGGGCGAGGCCCGGGAGCATGAGGATGACGAAGGACGTTCTCGCGAGGTCGCGCCCATCGGTGACGAGGAGTGATATTGCCGTTGAGATACCAAGTGATATCAGCAGAATCAGGACGAGCTTCGGGATGCCGACCGGGATTGCATGAAACAGACGCGGGTTGTTCGGTAGGTACTTGGCGATGATCTCGCAGGCTTGGGCGGCCGCGAAGATTGCGGCTCCAGCCCAGAGTTGCCAGGACGTGCCGATAAAGGCGATCGCTACGAAGATGAATAGGCCTGTTCGGAGAACGGCGACGATGCTTCGGTGGAGAGCGCCGGGGGTCGGGTTTACGGCAGGGGCAACCTCCGCGATGCGCTCGGGGAAGGCGCGCGCCGCGAACTCCTCGAGACTCACTCTCATGATGAGTCCGACGAGGGCAATGAGGGCAATGAGGTTTGCCGACGACACGATCGGCAACTGATACCCCGAAAGCCCGGCTAGCGCGCCCACCATGCTTTGCACCGCAAATGCGCCGATGAGCGGGATGATGACGAAATCAGTGAGCCGCTCCCACAGGTCGTAGTCGTCGCGCCCGCGACGAAGGGGCCGCGTGGATCCGGCGATGAGGGCGGGGCCAAAGCCGATGACCCCCAGGCCAAGGAGCGTTCGAATGCTGTCGGCCCCGGTGATGCCCCCCAAGATTGCGACGCCTGCCGTGAACACAGCGAATGCGGCAAAGCCGGCCATCGCATCAAGCGCGCCGAGGAAGGTGATGAGGCCCAGGATCATGACGCTCGGCGCCAGCGCAAGGCCGTTCACTCCGATCACTCCAAGGACTGCGAGGACCACGGCGGCTATCGGCAGGAGCAGGGCGCCAGACCCGAACATGGCCCGTAGGTAGGTGTTGTCTGCGAAAAGTCGTGCCGTGAGCGGCGAGAGCCGTGAGGCTGAGGCGATCGTGACATGGTGCGAGCGATCGACCTGCGAAGTAAGCGGGGGACGCCAAAGCCGCCATCGGTCAGCCGAACCCGCCGTTCCAAGGGCAGCAGCTATCCCGGTGAAGGATACGTCGACATTCGACAGGGAGCCCTCGCTGCGCTCGGCGCGGACATGACCGCCCTGATGGCGGCCGACATCCTCGGCCCGTTTGTTCTGGGCGTCCGAGGAGCCCGACCCGGATCCCGAGCCGGATCCCGAGCCGGATCCCGACCCGGAGGGGGATGGCGCTGGCATACCTCCGGCCATGACCCCGGCCGAGAGCCCGACGACGCCGAGCACGGCGACAAGCGCGATCGTGGTGTCGACCACCTGTTGCGGCTGGTCGAGGGGGTCGTACGTCGGCAGGGCGATGCTGCGTTGCTGAGTCGTGGCGCCCCGCGCGTTCGCCGCCGCTACGTCACTGACCGGATTGACAACCTGCTGCGATGACGCCTGCGAGACTGCCGGTGTTGGCACCTCGGTCGGGGTCGGTGCCGCGGGCTCCGCCGCGATCAAGGCCCGACTACCGGCTATGCCACCGGTAGCGTCGTCGGCTGGCGTTGCCGTCACCGAGATCGATGTTTCACCGGCTCGGTTCGCAGTGACGAGCACGTCGGTGATCCCGTCTCGGATCGACGAGTACGGTGCGGTGATCGTTGCGCTGGGCCCGGCAGGTCCGCCTCCGATCGAGACGGTGCCAAACTCGACAGAGACAGTGACCCGGATCAGCATCCCCGCATTCGCTTCGTTGACGTCACCACCGATGAATGCGATCGACACCGGCACGGGAGAGCCGACGATCAATTCCGAGGCGCCAATGGCAACAACTGGTGCGTTACCACCGTTGTTGCCGCCACCGCCCGAACCTCCAGTGGTTGATCCGCCGCCCGGTGAAGAGGTGCTGGTCGAGCCGGGGTCATTCGGTGTCGTCAGGCCCGAGTTGGGTTTGGCGGCCGGGGTCGGGACTGGATTGGGGGTCTTCCAGTTTTCGCCGGGCGGCGGCTCGGTGCAGGCCGGACCTCCCTCACCACATGTCGGCTTCGTGCCGGTGCCGGGCACCAGTGTGCCGGGGTCGCAAGGCAGGCCGGTGTTTCCGCAAGGCGGCGGTTCGGTCGGAGTGTCTGCGGCGATTGCAAGGCCCGTTCCGAGCAGGCCGGTGCTGAGCAAGGTGAGCAGTAGGCAGGTGAACCCGAACAGCGCCCTGCGCGACGTGCGATCCATAGTCGAGCCCTTCGCGAATCTCAACAATGAAGCGAAGGATAGTCGTCGATCTAGTGGTGGAACAAGAAAACTACAGTGCCCCGGCTAGGACTTTGCCTTGTATGACGAGTGCGGCGCCCTCCAGAGTCCGTCGATAGGAGCGGAAAGGTCGCATCGGGCCGGGTCTGCTCACCCCAGTCGAGGACGGAGCGGGGATCATTGTCGAGGTACCGCACGGCGATGCTTCTCACGAGTGATCCACAGTGAATCGCGCGTGCAGCATTTCGTTCGGAGCGGCAATATCGCTCACCATGAGTTGTCCTGTGACAAACTGAGCGAGCCGTCAAGGTGGTGGCTGGATTAGAGCGAAGGGCGCACTATGAAGGTTTCGAGAGCGATGATGGTCGCAGTTGGGGCGCTTGCCCTGACGGCGTCGACCTTGCTTTCCGGTTGCGGGGGCAGTTCGACTGCGTCGACCGCTGCCGCCTCATCCCCTGCAGCCGAGGTGCCAACGAGTGTCGTTGACGGTTTGGTGCAGCCTTCCGGTGCCTCAGATGATGGTTTGGCCGAGGTAAAGAAATCTTTGGCGTCCATGGATGAAGCCTTTAAGGACGCGCCTCCGGAGGATGTCTCGGAGTTTTGCGGGATGGACGTGGAAACGCTGCGAGCAGCCATGGGATTGGACGACTCGACTGTTGCCGTTGTTGTTGCTGCGTACGGTGGCACCGAGGAGGAGTGGTCTGTGGTCTATGCAAAGTGGCTAGACAACACGCAACGCATAGCCTGCTCAATGGCTCAGTAGTTGCACCTGTGGTATCCGCGGCCGCCCCGAGGGGAACGCTTGATCTCGGGGCGGCATCAGCGTGGAGTGAGTGTTCATAGGTTCCAGCCGTGTCTGCGGTGCGGAGATCTTGGAAAGATTGCGTGCGATTGGCGCAATTCGCCGCAACCATCATGAGGCTCCTCTTCGCACCTGGATCAATCGTTGACGACGCCGCTATCAGCCGCTCGTCCCTCATGTTTCCAGACCGCGTGCCCGATGGCGCGGATGTGCCGGATCACCTAGTCTTCTGCAGTCTCTCGCCCCTTTGGCGAGAAAAAAAGACCGACGTGGATGGAACATGGACATGGCGAACAACGTAAAGGCAGTCCTCGGGTCGGTTGCCGTGTGCGGGGTGCTGCTCCTCGCGGGTTGTGGCGGCACGAGCGGCGCTGAGGCAGGTTGGAATCCGCCGAGGCCGACGGGGGTGCCCGATGAGCAGTGGGCGACTGTCGTTGATCCGGCGTCGTTGCCGGTTGAGGTACTGGCGGGTGGGTATTGCCCCGCGGTGAAGCCTGGATCGAATGTCATTGACGCCAATGTGATCGATACGAAGGTGAAGAAGTATCCCGGCGCGACGATTGAAGAGGTGAACTCGTTCTTTGCCTATGTCCTCGCGTATGTCGTTCCGTTGTGCGCTGCCCTCCCGCAGACTCTTGTTGCGGCGTCCGCGATGCCTTCAGTCGGCGCGACTGACATTGAAGCCAAGGGAGGCGCGGGCGATCTTGTCGTCACGGTGCCAGCAGATCCCGGGTTGGTCACGGTGCCCGGTGGTGCCGGTCTGGTTACGGTGCCCGGAGGTCCTGACCTTGTTACTGCGGCAGATCCTGGGATGGTCACGGCACCGGGTGGTTCCGGACTGGTCACGGCGGCAGATCCCGGGCTGGTGACGGCGCAGGGGGGTCCTGTGGTGAACATGAGCCGGCCGGCCCTTCTCGGTCCCGACTGGAGCGTTCTGGGTGATTGGAATGCACCTGTTGGGCGCACAGATTCCAGTGGCACCGTCGCTAGATTTAAGGATTTCGGTTTGCCCGCCGCAGGATTCGGGGGTGAAGCCCCCGGCTCAAACCACCCTCTTGGAGAATGCCCAGCTGAGTTCTGGCAGGGGGGTCGTTGTCTTTACCTGCCGTTTTCAATGTTCCTCGAACGCAAATTGGAAGCGGGCGCGGGGCGCGATTTTCGGTTGGACATGGCTTCGCGAGAGTGCGCTCAAAACCCCAGTCGGCCGAAGGATCAGTGCAGCACCGAGACGTACACGAATAGCATCCTTGGGTTCCGAGGTAACTTGCCTCAGCGCCAGCAGCTGGGAACCGTCATCTTGGTTGACATCATCTAGTGGATCGTCATCAGCGGGTTGGGGGAGGCGAAAAGGGGCTCCGTCGATTCAGAGAGGACTTTTCGAAGCAAATCGGTAGTCATGGAATCGGCGTGAATGGGAGTCAATTGACGACGTAACGCACGGGCCCGCGTCTCACAGTGGTGTTTCCGCTGAACTGACTTACTCCTCTTCACCATGTGAGAACGAACTCTCCAGCGGATTCAAACCGCTGACGAAAGCGCGGGAGGATGTTTGCCCCGACGATGGCGAGCGCGGCCACTTTCGCGCCCGCTGAAGGTAGTAAGGGTGTCGCCGTCACCGAGCGCTTTGCATTCTGACAATCACCAGCGCGCTGTCTGGGGAGGGAAACGACTCATGGAAAGTAGACGCAGGTCTTTACCAACTCCGATCGGAGGTGAAACTGGCGGAGGGGCGAATATGCCTCTCGACACCTCAACCGCGGGCTGTCTCGCTGCCGATTCATTGCTGCGCAGATCGTCGGTGCGGCGGCAGGCACGATCGAGTGGCGGAGGACGAGGATGGACGATGGGAAGGCTGCCAACCGCGGTTACCCCAACATGGCGGCGGAGTCACCCACCACTGCGACGCCTGCCCGGCTAGGGAGGCTGGGGATGACGATACGTCGGATGGCGAGGTCTGGTTGCCGGGCGAACACGGACGCCGGCGCCTGAACCGTTGAGCGCACACGGTGCCGCGTCGAGATCACCGTGTTTTCACGGTGGTGCGCCGTCCTGAACGGCAATAGTCTTCGACTGAATCGCACAGTGATGGGACGATGTCCCGGTGAGGCACGGTGTTACGTTGAGGGAAAGTAGGAGGCGCTTCGTAGGCCTTTTGGGAGGTTCGATGAAGGCGACAGTGGTAGGCACGGGCGTCGCAGCGGCGATGGTGGTCCTCGCCGGATGCGGCGGTTCTGGAGGGAGTGCGGCGGAGTCGAGTGCCCCCGCTATCCGAGGCGACGTGGCCTCGTCCGACGCATCCGATCCGGAATATTCGGGCGTTACCTCCCCGTTCGACCCGGAGGTCATCGACCGGATCCTCAACGTGTTCGCCAGGAGTGTCGACAGGATCGTGGAGAGTGACCCCGGTATCACTTTTGTGGCGGAGGGTCCCGTTTACGTCATTGTTAGGGACGAGAAGTCCTTTAAGACCGTGGTGAAAAGCCCCGCTGATGCTTCCGTGGTCATTCTCGAGTAGGGTGTGCCCGATGTTGTGCTCACGCCGGACGTGACCGAGAAGCCCACAGCAGATAATTTTGCGGTCGTCACAAACAAGAAGTTTGAAGTGTACGTGGATAACGTCGGCAAGTACCGCTACTGGGGGCCGTTTGGTCCTGGCAACGATGCGCTCGTCACCGTGAGTGAGGCCTACGACACGTTGGCCGAAGCAGAGAAGGCTTGTGCTGCGCAACTGGACGTTGATTGCTTCACCGTCGTTTTGCTCGACAACTAGGAAGTCATTGTCGCTTGGTCCGCATGATTGCGGTTGGTGCGGGCCAAGCGGACCTCCCGGCTGAGCGGATGAGCAGGCTGCAGGGCCAGCGCCTGTGCCTCGCCAGTGGAGATAACCAGTTCGTCTTCCAACGCCCGGGCCCGGTCTTCGAACCCGTGCCCTGAGACGAGGTGAAGTCGAGGTGAAGACGAGGTCGAAGGCCCATCCGCCCGAGACTCTCTGAACCTGACGCTGGACGATCATCGCGCCTGGCGCGAGGGTGATGTCTCTCCACTGGAGGGCCAGCGTTTCCCTTCGCGGCGTTGAGCACACCTTCGTCCGGTTGATCCCTTCGTGCATTGGCAGCGCAGCCCGGTAGCGACGTTCCAGGTACTGCGAGATAGACCCGTCGCCCTTGGTGCCCTGAGTGCGAATGTGCCCGCAACGTGCCGCCCCGTCAGCGTAAAGATCTGCAGCGTGCCTATGAAAAATCTGCCTGCCGCAGGTCAGTTACAACACCGGTTACAACACGGCGGGATGGAGGACGTCGGCCGCTGGTTCCCCTATGGCGTCTCATCAGGGAAATCCGTGGTGCGCCGCGTAGGACTTGAACCTACAACCCGCTGATTAAGAGTCAGCTGCTCTACCACTTGAGCTAGCGGCGCGCGGGGGAAACAATAACAGTAGGGGTCATCGCGCCAGCCAGCGCCGTCGCGATAACGAACTGGCCGGCCGGATTCGGGTGGAAGGAGGCGCTGCTCATGCCGTTCAATGCGGTGAGGCCGAAGGCCCATGCCCGCTCCCCGGCGCAAATCCCGTGACCCTCAGCCGAGTCGCCGGAGGCCGACCACGAGCCGGTCACGGGAGTCCAGCCGAGGGCAGTTGTCGCAGCAATCTGCTGGTTGAGGGTGCCACTCGTCATCGGAAAGGTGACAGGGGTGCGGGCGGTGGTGAGGTAGTCGTATGTTGCTGCCGGGGTGGGGACGAGGGTCGTATCACGCGCCCATGCCATGTTCGCCGCTCGGATTGTGAGGTAGTCGCAGGGTGCCCCATTTGGTGCCCGCGTGATGTCCGGGTAGAGGGTTGGCAAGATCTGCGCGCCTGGGGCCATGCGTAGGGGAGCGGACCCAGCGCCCGGGCCGGTGACCGAGCACGAGGCTCCGCCGAGGCATCCCGCGATTCGGGCATAGGCCGCAGGCAACTGCGCCGTACGGGCCTGGACGCCAGCCTGCAGAGTCGGATAGCCGGTGAGAATCCCGCGAGGTGGTACACCTATGGGGCAGTTCGCATCGGATGCGCAGGCGGTGAGCACTGAGGCGAAGCCGACGTCGTTTCCACCGACGGACAAGGTCACGAGGTCGATCTGCCGGTCACCAATGATCTGGCGCACCTGCTCGATCTGACTCTTGGACTGACCGACCGCTGTGAAGGGCCCAAGGACGCCCGCCGCCACGGTGGCTCCGCTGCATGCGACGTCGACGAGGGTGACCGAAGTCTTGGCTGAGGACTGCTCGAGGGCGAGGGCTGCTTGCGCCGGTGCCCCGCGCGTGCTCCGGTTGCACGGGTCGTCGTCCCAGTAGGGGGTGAAGCGAGAGAGCAGTCCACCCTGGGATAGCCAGGACTCGACGTTTCGTGGATTACCCTCCCCGGACGCGTAGGAGTCGCCAAGAGCGACCATGAGGATGTTCGAGACGGCAGCCTTCACGGCTTTGGTGTCGGACTGCTTGCCGGTGATCACCCGCAGGGTGAGGGTGTGGCTGCCCTCCGGCAGGAGCACTGTGGTGCCGCAGGTCTTTTTCTTCAGCGCCCGCTCGCTCGTGATGGTCGACGTGCCCGCTGGTCCGACGATTGTCCAGGTGTAGCGGTCACCGGTGGAATCACAGGCGTCAAGCCGCACCGGGTAGCCCGCCTGATCGAGATACCACGAGAGGTTGCCCCCGATAAGACGCTCATTGGGCTGGGCCACGCCGTTACCCGCCCCGACGAATGTGGGGGAGGGATTCATCGTGAGGGCGCCCGCTGATGGAACACCACCATCGCCATCGATGAAGCCGTCGCCGCCGTTGTCCTTCGACATCGGCACCATCGACCACTTCGGGACGGACTCGGGTGCGCTTGCCGCTGAGGCCGGAGCCATTGGCAGGGAGACGGCGGCGAGCGAAACGAGCGTCAGTCCGATGATCACCCGTATGCGCATGAAGCAACCGTATTTCATGCACCGACTTTGAGTTCTCGATAGTGGCCAAGGCCTCGTCAATTGAGGGGACCTGCCACGCAATGCTGCCTACGTCACTAGAGTAACACTTGCCACGAAGCGCACGGGCACCCACTGGGGATGCCCACCCGAACATGTCTCGCGGTGCGGGGGTGTTGGCGAATGCTGATACATGGTCACGACACGCAGGTGCGCATGGACGAATTGCCTCGACGGCGTCGGACGGCCCGGGCGATCCGAAACGATGATGCGATCAGGGCAGCCGCCATTGCCGTGATCGTGGATTCCGGCTGGGATGCGATGACATTCTCTGAGGTTGCCAGGCGAGCAAAACTCACGGTTGGAGCGGTTTACGGCCGCGCGGAGAGCAAGGCGGATCTCGGCGCCGACCTTTGGACCTCCACGCTCTTCCCGGCGCTGTCCGTCGGGCTCAATGGGCTGGTCGAGTCCATCGCATCGGGTTCGGTGACTGAGGTGACCGAGGTCCTGAGGTCGTGGTCCGACCCAAGTGATGAGCTGCAGGCCGCGACGTCCCTGGCGATTGCCGCAATCTTCGACGATGATCTGCACGAGGTCATCGGCCCAGACATGACCGCCCTCTTGGACTCGCACTGCGGTCGACTCGTCGGCCGATCGGGCCCCGCCTCTGCCGCGAGCGCGTTGTCTATAGCGGGTGTCTTCGGTCGTGTGCTCGCATCGCAGAGCGACTCGAGGCTTCCGGCCCCCGGCAGGGCCGCAGCCCAACGGGAGATCGACATGTCGCTCGCGACTGGCCGCGCTGAGGCGTTGCCCCGACTGCCCTTGATCACCTTCCAGCGCACACCTTCCACGAATGATCCGCACCTGGACCTTCTGCAGATGGCGGCACTCTTGGTGATCGGTCGGGTTGGCTACCGACGGGCCACGGTGGCACGCATCTGTCGAATGGCGAAAGTGAGCAGTGGATCGATGTTCGCCAGATTCGAGTCCAAGGCGGAGCTTGTCACGAGCGCTGCAGCCTCAATGTTTGTGTCGCACTCGGAGCAGACACGCGCGCTGAAATCGGTCGCCGTGAACAGCGGCATGGCGGTAGCGAACGCGATGCTCCTGCGGGCCTACCTAGATCCGGCGATTCAAGGTCAGCGGGCGCTGAGGCTTGAACTGGCTCGAGTCGCGCAGCATGACCCGGAGCTTCAGGACATTAATGTCCTCGGTGGCCGGACACAGCAAGCGATCCTCGGGCTAGGACTCGTCGGTTCCTATGCCAGCGAGGTCGACCGTCTCCCCTTCGTCGTGCCGCTGGCGGCCGCGCACTTGTAGTGGTGCTTCATCCGCCTATCCTCGCGCCAGTTTCATCACAGCCGCGTAGTCAGAAGCGTTGATTGAGGCGTCGATGAGGAACGGCCGTCCTTCGCTCTGGTCGAGGGCACCGCGGAATCCGTCACCGTCGCGAACTGTGGCCGAGTCGATGCCCATCGCTGTGGCAATGCCGGCGAATGAAATCGGTGAGTATCCGACTGCGGCCGTGCCCCCTTGCGCCTCGCCCTGCTTGAGCTTGATGAGGGTGAGGGATGCGTCGTTGAAGACGATGACCGTGACATCAAGGCTTCGGCGACGCAGCACCTCAAGCTCGGCTAGCGCCATGCCGAGTCCGCCGTCGCCGACGAAGCAGATGACCTTGCGATCCGGGCGGGCAATGGCCGCAGCGATCGCTGCGGGCAGGGCGAATCCCATCGTGGCGAGTCCGTTCGAGATGAGGACGTCATTGGGCGCGGCGCTGCGCCACAGCGGCATGGCGACGAGCATGTGGGCCCCGGCATCGACCGTGATGAGGGCCTCCGGCCAGCGTTCATGGGCGACCGCCACGACATCCTGCGGGCGCAGGGGGGCACTGCCCGCAAGTTCCATGAGTCCGGCAGCGAGATCAGGTCGGTCATAGCCCGCTGGCCAAGTGCCGGTAAATGTTGGGAGAACATCGGGAATGAGGGATTCGTAGGTGCCAACGACAAGGGTTGGGCTGCCGAAGTAGGTGGTCTCGACGTGGTGACTGTGGAGGAGCACGACCTCTGCGGCATGGGGCCATGGCCCTGGCATGGGCTCGACCGAGTCGAGTCCGATGCCGATGATGACATCGGCTGCTGCGAGGAGGGGCATCTCTGCTGCGACTCCGGTGAAGAACCCGGCATGGTGTGGTGAAGAGTCGGGCACGATCCCCTTGGCCTCGTACGTGACGAGGAAGGGGACGCCGGCGCCCTCGACCGCAGCACCGATCGTGGTCGAGGCCGCCACCGCATCAAGCCCGACGATGATGACGGGCCGCTGCGCGGCCGCGATGAGGCTGCGAGCCCGGTCTCGATCCTTGGCTTCCGTGGGGTCGGCCAAGGGGGGATCCGGCGGCAGGTCGCCGGGCTGAGTTGGGTCGAAGGCGAGGTGGACGGCGCCCTGCGGAGCGGATCGCGCCAGGGCGATTGCCGCGGCGATTGCGACCTCAGGGTCGCGATTACCGAGCACCCCGCTCCACTTGGTTACCGGCGCAGCAGCTGCGACCTGGTCGAGTCGTTGATGCGCAGTGCGCGAGCGCTGCTCGTGGGGTACTGAATCGGAGATGAGCACGAGGGGTGAGCGATCGAGGGTCGCCTGCGCGAGACCATTGATAGCGCTGGTGAGCCCCGGGCCCCGCGTGACGAGCGCAACACCGACACCGCCGGTGAGCCGGCCGTGGGTGCTCGCCATGATGCATGCCGCCGTCTCGCCGTGGGCGAGCACGAAATCGATCCCTAATTCATGCGCGGCCCCGATCATCTCGAGATTCGGGCCACCGCCCGGCACTCCATAAATGGTCGTGACACCGTTATCGTGCAGCGCCCGGGCCATCGCTCGGGCAAGTTCCCTCGCCATATCAGTCCAGCAGTTCAACCGTGATGAAGAGCATGTCGCTCTCGCCGAAGTTCTCAAAGTCGTGGAGCCACGGGTCCTGCGCCGAATGCTCGGAGTAGTTGGTATCGCCAGCGCTGTACTCGCGGGTGATCATCGTGCCGTCCTGACTGCGCTGTCGTCCGATACCGCCCTCGACCACTGTCCAGAAGTAGCGGTGGGTGTGGGCGTGGAAGGGTCCTCGCTCACCGGGCTTGAGACGAACCTCCCAGACTCGTATCGATGGGTTCTCGAACCAGAGCTTCGTTCCTACATCAAGGTTGTGCGGCGCCGCCTTCAACTCCTCTGTGTAGTCCTCCGGATTGAAGGTCTCCTCTGTGATCACTCGAGCGGTCATGTGGTCCTCCCTTGTTGTTGTTGCTCAGGTACGGGTGCGGTCGAAAGCTGGTTCAAGGAAGAGTGCAGCGTGCTCCCCGAGGAGGGGTGCGCGGGTGAACTCGCTTGTCGGGGTGGCGCTGAACTTGATGGGCGCGCCGACGATGTCGATCATTCGACCCGAGGGGTGCGGAACTCCGACGATCATCCGACGTGCGCTCGTATGCGGGTCGGCGGCAATATCGGCTGCGTTATGGACGGGCCCGCAGGGCACCAGCCCGGTGAGTGCTTGCACCACCTCGTCGGTCGTGAGCGTCGCAGACCAGGCTTCGACGTCAGCATAGACGTGCGCGGCATGCTCCACCCGAGCCGTATTCGTGGCAAAACGAGGGTCCGAACCGAGTTCAGGGCGGCCCATCGCACCCGCGAGCGCCACCCAGTGATTGTCGGTGGGTGAGGCGATCGCGGCGAATCCGTCGGAGGTGCGAACCAGGCCGTATGGACACAGCAGCGGATGGGTGTTGCCCTGCGGTTCGGGGGACAGGCCGGTGATCGAGTGCTGGTAGACGATTCGTTCGGTGAGGGCGAGGACCGAGTCTGCCATCGCGACGTCGACGAGTTGACCCTCTCCAGTCATCGTGACGTGATGGATGGCGGCGAGGATTCCGCAGGCTGACAAGACCGCCGGGAAGATGTCGCCAATACCAGGCCCAACCTTCATCGGATGACTCGAGTCGGCACCGGTGATGCTCATCAGCCCAGCCATCGCCTGGGCGATGATGTCGAAGGCGGGCCAGTGGGCGTAGGGACTCTCGCCTGTCCTGGGATCGCCGAACCCGCGAATGCTCGCGTAGACGAGGCGGGGGTTGCGTGCGTGCAGGACCTCGTAGGACAGCCCGAACCGGTCCATCACACCGACCCTGAAGTTCTCGACGAGGATGTCGGCCTCATCGACGAGAGCGAGGAAGGCCTGGGCGGCCGAAGGGGAGCCCAGGTCCAGGCACGCGCTGCGCTTGTTGCGGTTGATGCTCGCGAAGTAACCGCCGTAAGTGGAGTCGCCTGAGGCGGGTTCAGCGGTTGACGCCGGCGCAGGGAATGGCCCCCAGGCCCGGGCGACATCGCCCTTGGGTGGCTCGATTTTCAGCACGTCGGCGCCCATGTCGGCGAGCAGCATCGTGCAGAATGGGCCTGAGAGCACCTGAGTGAGGTCGAGGACCCGAAGCCCACTCAGCGGTCCTGACACTGACGCACCCCTTAAGTCTTGACACTTGCATTATTTCAACCAGACGATACCGGGTGTTCTCGTCATGGCAGACATCAATGTTCCTCTTGACCAAGGCAGATAGTCAGGCTATCTTCCACGAAGTGTCGGCACTCGCTGATGCTAGCGGTTGCCTTTTGCTGATGGGAGTGGTCGATGGCTATCAAGGTTGCGAAGTTCAAGGACGTTGCGTCCGGGACTCAAAATGGTCAGTTCACGGTGGGCGATCGCGATGCGGTCAACAGCCTCGATGATCTTGACCCCATATACAAGCGACTGATCGATGAGCCGGTGACCGCCGTCGTCGCTGTCATGGGGAGCACCGGTCGACCGAATCTCACGCCGGTGTGGTTCGACTACGTCGGCGACACCGTCCTGCTCAACCTCTCCACTGAGCGCAAGAAGGTCGGGTGGCTGCGGGCGAATCCGCAGGTGAGCTTCCTGCTCATCAACCCCGTCAACGCTTATCACTGGGTGAGCATCAAGGCGACGGCCGTCCGTGAGATCAGCGAAGATGATCCGGTCGAAGGCCCGCGCGTGACCGCCCAACTCGATCACATCTGGACCAAGTACACCGGGCAGGAGCCTCCATACGGACTGCGCGATCCGGGCTTCGACGAGCGCCGGGTGCTGTTCGAGCTCAAGGTGGACTCGATCGCGACCTTCGGCCAGCCGTAGGCTTCGAAGCGCCCACAGCCCTACCTCAACAGGTTTCTGTCTGACTACTCCGTCAGGCGTCTGCCGTGATTCAAGGAAGGAACGTCCGTGGGCTCGATGCCTCGGGTCGCCGTTGTCGGCGGTTCACTTGGAGGGCTCACAGCAGCCCTGCTCCTGCGAGATCTCGGCTGCGAGGTGTCGGTCTACGAGCGCTCCCACGAAGAGCTCGAGGCAAAGGGCGCAGGGATTGCAGTACTCGAGGCGACCTGGCGGTACCCCGTGCAGCGGCTCGCGGTACCGGCCGACGACTTCTCAGCGAAGACGAGTTGGGTTCGCTTCCTCGAAGCCGACGGATCGACAGCATTCGAGGAGCAACGTCTCTATCACCTGTCTTCGTGGAATGCGGTCTATCGAGTGCTGCTCCATGGCTTCGGCCGCGAGAACTACCACCTCGCGTCGGAGGTGAATTCATTCGTCGACGACGGTGCGCAGGTCACGATTCATTTCACTGACGGGCGCACCGACGTCGTCGACCTTCTCGTCTGCGCCGATGGCATTGCCTCAGAGGCTCGCCAGAGGATGCTGCCTGATGTCAAGAGTGCATACGCAGGCTACATCGCCTGGCGTGGAGTGATCCCGGAGTCGGAGCTCACGCCCGCAACATTCGATGCGCTCCATGAATCCCTCACCTATCAGGTGATGGACCATAGCCACATCCTTGTATATCCGATTCCAGGCCTTGCAGGCGAAGTTGAGCCGGGACACCGGCTCATGAATATCGTCTGGTATCGCAATGTTTCTCCGGAGAATTTCGAGTCATTCCTCACCGACGTCAATGGTGACGTCAGGTCGGTGTCGATCCCACCCGGCCTGGTGAACGAGCGCGACCTCGCTGAAATGAGGGCGGATGCGAAGGCGCTTCTCGCGCCGCAACTCGCCGAGGTCGTGACCGGGATCAAGGAGCCATTCCTGCAGGTGGTGTACGACATTGAGGTGCCGCGCATGGCGTTTGGGCGGGTCTGCCTCATCGGTGACGCCGCATTCGCCTGTCGACCTCATGCGGCCGCGGGCACAGCGAAGGCGGCGGAGGATGGCTGGATTCTCGCCGAGGAAATCGCCGCAGCCGACGGTGATGTCCTGAAGGCCCTTGCCGCATGGGAGGTACGTCAGTTGGCTCTCGGTCACAGCCTGCTCGAGCGAACGCGCGACATCGGCCATCGATCGCAGGTCGCCGGCAGCTTCAAGGCCGGTGATCCGGACCTCGTCTTCGGTCTCTACGCCCCGGGTAATTGAACGTGTCAGCCGCGGGGCTGGAGTCAAGCCTCGACCTCGTTGACGGGTCAATAGAGATCGAGACATCGCTTCGGGGATCACCTGAGGCGATATATGAGCATATGCGCCGGCGTATCCTCTCGGGTGCCCTGCCCGCGGGATCCGAAGTCACACAGGTGCAGGCGGCACGGTCCTATGGCGTGAGCCGGGGGCCGGTGCGCGAGGCCTTCCGGCTGCTCCAGCACGAGGGCCTAATTGAGGCCGAGGTGAACTTCAGGGCGCGCGTGACGACTCTGTCAACTGACGATGCCGAGCACCTCTACGCGATGCGGATCGTCAACGAGTGCCTCGCCCTTGCCGTGAGCATTCCGCTACTCACGGATGAGCAACTCGATGAGCTCGATGCCCTCGTGAGCAGCCTCGGTCCCGAGGCCGGCCTTGAATTTGCCGAGTGGGAAGCGTGCCACGAGCGGTTCCACGCCCTGCTGTTCGCCCACGCGGGGGAGCGCACCCGCAGCATGCTCGAGCAGTGGGCCGACTACACCGAGCGCTATCGCAGGGTCTACGTCACTCAAGGAAACATCGGCTGGTCGTTGGGTGCTGCGGAGCACGCTGAGCTAGCCCGGGCCTGCCGTGCTGCCGATGTGGAAGGCGCCACCGCAATGCTCGCGCAGCACCTTGCCCGTGCCGGCCTCACGCTCGTGGCGATCATGAATCCAAGCCACCGCCCGCTCCTCCTGCAGTCGGCGCTTCGCCAAGTCACCGGCCGCTAGGTCGCCGAGAACCCGGTGGCACGACCCGATTTGTCGAACCTGAAGTAGCTCACGCCCTCGCTGTTCACTGGTAGCCGATCAGCGCCGTCGGTACCGAGCACGACATGGATCTTCTGGGTGCTCCATTTAGTGATGTCGAAGAGCAACTCGGCAAGCTCGGCGTCAGTGAAGTGCTCGCGGGCCTTCTTGACGAGGTCGTCGGTGATGCCGGTGGGGAGCCAGATGAACGCATCGACGATGCGTAGGGCGATCTTGTGACGCTCGGCGAGATCGCTTTGCTCGTAGTGGTCGACCTTCGCAGCCATGTCGGCGTCGAGCCCGAGATCGGCGGCGTCGGCGAGGCGCAGCGTTTGGCAGATCCGGCAGTCGTGCTGACGGGCGCACCGCAGCCGGACCAGCTCGGTGGTGACGGGGTCGAGGAGCGACGACCGGACTACGGCATCCTGATAGGCGGACACGAGCGAGGCCAACTCTGGATCACGGCCGAGGGGCCGGCCGTCCGGCCCGCACGCGACCCGCGTCGAGCGCTCGGTCATCGAGGTCCGCCGATGAGTCGCGCCGAAGCGATCTCAAGACGGACACTGGCCTCGGTCAGATACGCGGCCGTCACGAAATCGGACAAGCCACCCGGAGCAAAGTGTCGATCTGCAGCGGCAACCTGCTCGTCGGTCATTGATGACACGTCAATGAGCATCTGGTCGACGAGGGCGAGGCAGTCGGCCTCCATCGCGGACAAGGGAGCATGCTCGGTGCTGGCTGGAGCCCCGCAGAGCGTGGCGCGGATCCGATCTTGAACGAGGACAAAAAGTCCGGGATCGCAGAGTTCTTCGGTCCTGGCTCGCGCCCCCTCGAAGGCTGCAGCCGCATCGGGCTGCAGCACATCGAGGGTCACGCGATCAGGGTAGCGGTGGGATGTCCGTTAGGACTTGAGCTTCCACTGCTGACGCGTTGCTGCACTCGCGTTGCAGGTGTCCCACGTGAGGCCGCGCTTGAGGTGAACGGGGCTGCCGCCGCCGCCCTCAGTGGTGTTCGTGCCAGCGGTGAGGCACAGTGAACTGGATGCGACCGGCTTGATCTGACCGCTCTTGTTCATGGTGATCGCCTTGAGCCCGGAAGCGCCACATGAGGTGAGGGTGACGTTGCTGCCGGCGCTCACGCCGGTGCCGACGACGCAAACGCTGAACGATGGGAACCGAAGGGAGCCCTTGGCGACACCACTCGTCGTGACACCTTGGTCAACAGCGATGCTGCCCTCGTAGTCGTAGCAGGTGTGGGCCGGCTGCTCCGAAGTTGCACCACCGTGAAAACACGGTGTTCATTTGTGACCTAGGGCACAATAGGACTCTCACGTTGAGGGTCGGAGGCGGTACGGTGCTCAGGACATCAATTATTCGCACCGTCGTAGCTTTGATGGCAATGTCCATTGCCCTCGGGGCTGTTCCATCGCCTGCGAACGCAGTGAACGACCCATACGGCGTGTTCGTGGACTCCCAGACGGGGGAGCGCTGGGTGACCATGTCGCCGTCTGAATACCGTGCCAACGCGATCACGCTCGACATGCAGGCCCGGATGGAGGCGCTATCGGACGGTGACTTCAAGGCAGGCGCCGACTGGGTGTTCGATGGCACCCCTGACCCGAGGTGGGATGTCTTTCAGATTGGTGACGTCACGCGATTCCGAAGCGTCGAGTCGAAGCGCACAATGATTGAATACGTAACAGATGAAGAGGTCTGCACCCGAAAGGTATCGAAGGCCTCAAACGACTCCCTGAAGGTTGATCGAACGGCCCGGTGGACCTGCAATCCGTCGACTGCAAGTACCCCCGACAGCCGCGAGTTCGTCCAGTCTTTTCTGCCACTTTCTGTCGGATCTTCAGCCAAGGACGACAAGGACCGGGTCCTCATGAAGGAGGTCGCGAGTGTGCCGGCACCAGGGACTTCGAATGCGACCCTAGTCATCTTCATCAGGGAGATCAGCCTGCTTCGGAGCTACGGTCTCTTTGCCGGCCCGACGGAGCACCACGAATTTACGACGACCGCCACGAACATGGAAACGGTCGAGCAGGCCTTCAATGGACACGCGTGGCTTATGGGCAACTTCGTGCTCTCGACCACGAGCCTTCCTCGCCTACCCAGGATTCCTTAGAGCCCGTTAGGCCGCAGGGCCTTCAACGTCCAGCGGGTTCGGAGGCGTCCGGTGACCGTGCCCTCAGCGTCGGTGATGTCGGCGATGACCTCGAATTCGGGCCGGCCCCCCGCGTCAAACAGTGCGCGCGCGGCGTCGGCGTCGCCGGTCATTGATGCGGTTGCGGTGAGGTCACCCTTGGCGATCGAGAGGAACTCCATCCCGACGGTCATCGGTAGGAGCACGGCACGGTCGAGCGTGTCGCCGAAGGCGGCGACTGCCGCCGCGCCAGTTGCCGACTCGGCGACGAGGAACATCGCTGCGGCATGTGGGCCGCCCACGTGGTTGCGGTACGCGGGTTGGTCGCGCAGGACAACGACGGCGCTTTCTGGCGTGATGTCATCGGCATACTCAAGCCCGAGGGTCGAGACCATCGGGACGAGGCTGTGCATGAGTGGGCCGATCGATGCACCGGGGATTCCTGACATGAGCGGAAGGGTACCGTCCAATAAGAAGGCGCGGAGCGCGGGTCAGCTACGGATGCGCTCGTTGGCGGGGTCGTACATGGGTTTGAGGTCAACCGTTGCCGGGTACCTCGTTCCGGCAACATCGACCTCCCAGGCCCCTTGCCCGAGGTAGTCTGCCGTGAGCGGCTCATCGGCCTCGATCATCGCCAGACCGACCGCCCCGCCGAGAGTGTGGCCATAACTTGCCGCGCGCACATAGCCGACCTGCAGGCCGTTGCGGTACACGACCTCGCCGTGGAACATGAGCGGTGCTGGGTCGAGCAACAGAACTTGGACGAGGCGGCGCCTGAGCGGCCCGGCCGCCTTCTTCGCGGCCACGGCATCATGGCCGATAAATCCCTGATCCTTGTCGAGGGCAACGGCAAAGCCGAGGCCTGCCTCGAGTACGCAGTCGGTGTTGTCGATGTCGTGTCCGTAGTCGCGGTAAGCCTTCTCCATGCGCAGGCTCGCGAGCGCCTTCAAGCCGACATGGCGCAGGTCGAGGGGTGCACCGGCCTCGAGGAGGCGCCCGTACACGTGCATCGCCTGCTCCGTCGAGGGGTAGAGCTCGTAGCCGAGCTCACCGAGATAGGTGATGCGCACGCACAGGACCCGGGCAAATCCGAGATCGATCATTCGCGCGGTTCGAAACGGGAACGCCTCGTTTGAGAGGTCGACGGTCGTCAGGCTTTGGAGGAGCTGACGTGAGTGGGGGCCTTGCACGTTGATCTGGGCGTAGGCGGCGGTGACATCGCTCACGAAGGCATGCGAGTCGCCAATGTGACGACGGAGCCAGCCAAGCGCGTGCTGGCGCGCATTGTCGGATGCCACCACCATGAAGGTCTCGTCATCGAGTTTCGTCACTGTGAGATCGGCCTCGATGAGCCCGGCCGCATTGAGCCACTGGGTGTAGGTGATCACGCCGGGCGCGCCGTCGACCCGATTCGCCGAGACCCTCTCAAGCACCGCGCCTGCGTCGCGGCCCTGCACGAGGAACTTCGACATGAAGGACATGTCCATGAGGCCGACTCCCTCACGAACGGCCCGGTGCTCATCCGCCCAGTAGTCGAACCAGTGCTCCCGTCCCCACGACAGGGTTGCTTCACGCGGCTCGATGCCCGCCGGGGTGAACCAGTCGGCGCCCTCCCAGCCGCTGACTTCGCGGAAGAACGCCTGATGTTCAACGAGACCGGCGTGAATGGGGGAGAGCCCCACCCCGCGAGCGGTGAGCATCGACCGGTTCGGAAAGTGTGAGGCGTAGACCATCCCGAGTGACTCGACGGTTCGCGCAGCACGGTAGTCGGGGGTGGCCTGGCCGGGCTGGAGCCGGTTGATCGTGAACCCGGTGACGTCGACATCCGGCTGGCCGCTGACGATCCAGTTCGCGAGCACTCGGCCGAGCCCACCACCGGTGAGGATGCCGATGGAGTTCAGGCCGGCGGCCACGAAGTAGTTCGCGACCTCGGGCGATTCTCCGACGATCGGCTGAAGGTCAGGGGTGAAGGATTCCGGGCCGCAGAAGAACTTGCGAACGCCGACCTCATGGGAGACCGGGACCCGGTCCATTGCGCGTTCGAGGTAGGGCGCCATCCGCTCCCAGTCCGGCGGAATCTCGCCGAACGAGAACGTCTCGGGGATCCGATCGACGTGCCACGGTGCGCAGACTGACTCGAATAGACCGATCATGAGGCCGTCGCCCTCGGGGCGGTAGTAGCCGAAGGAGGACGGGTCCTCGAACACGGGCAGGCCGGCATCGAGACCGGGGATGGTGTCGGTGATGAGGTAGTAGTGCTCGGCGGCCTGCAGGGGGATGCTCACCCCGGACCTCTCGCCGAGCTGCCTGGCCCACATGCCCGCGCAGTTCACGACGAACTCACATTCGATATCGCCTTGATCGGTGGTGACAGCGGCGACGCGTCCGCGCTTCACGACAACCCCGGTTGCGGGCACCCCCTCGATGATCTGGACTCCCTGCATGCGGGCGCCCTTTGCCATCGACATCGTGACGTCGACGGGGTTCACTCGTCCGTCGCCGGGGACGTAGAACCCGGCCTTGAGATCATCGGTTCGCGCGAGGGGGAAGAGTTCGGAGATCTCCTTCGGCGTGATCTCATGAACGTCGACGCCAAAGACCCGGTTGAGCGCCGCGACCCTCCGGTACTCCTCGAGTCGTGCGTCATCAGCCGCGGCCTCGATGAATCCAACCGGGCTGAATCCGGTGGCGAGGCCGGTTTCGGACTCGAGCCGCTCGTAGAGGTCGCGGCTGTACATGCGCATTGACGTTGACGTTTCTGACATTGATCCGTAGCAGACCATGAGGCCGGCGGCATGCCAGGTGGTGCCGGAGGTGAGGCGATCGCGCTCGAGGAGCACGACATCGCTCCAGCCGAGGTGGCCGAGGTGGTAGGCGATCGAGGTGCCGATGATGCCCCCGCCGATGATGACGACGCGGGCGCGCCCCGGCAGGTCCTTCGAGGTCGCGTCGGGGTTCACGAGCGCATTCTCGCATGCACTGCCGCGGGGCGGTCGACCGATCAATGCCCGCAGAACATCGCCTGCAGTTCACCGAATCGAAGTTCTCTTGGACGTAGCGATCGGTTGCTGGTGGTACCGAACCTACGGTCGTTCGTTGTCCGCGGGTTGCGGATTAGCCCTCCGGGCGTGGCGCTCCGCGATATCGAGTGCCTCGGTGGTGTCGCCCGTCAGGTCGGCTCCGAGGAAGGCCGACGTCTCAGGGATAGCGAGACGGACGTCATTGACGTCATTCAATTCGACGAAGAGTGCATCGGTCGACAGGTCGAGCACATGACCACCATGTTGGCGGTCGGCACTGATGAAGTGCATGTGATGGCCGGGAATGGCGATGGACTTGCTGTAGGCAGGGCTCCAGAATCCGACGAGGGTGCCCGCGATGTCCGCGAAGTCGAACAGTGCCTGCCCGGCGGTGGCCGCAACGAGGTCGACCCCCGACTCGCTCTTGCAGGCGGCGCGCAGGCTCAGGGAGGTGAAAGTGCCCGTGGCGCGGATCGATACGAATCCATTGTCGGACTTCCGCATGCGGTCGATCTCTGCCGTCAAGGCGTCATATGTCGGGACGGCCGCGAGATTTTCTTCGTAATCGGCCGCGAAGTTCACGACGGACGCGAATGGCGTGAGCTCTGAGTCGTCGGCCTCGATGACCGATCCATCGGACCGGGCCTGGTAGCAGTGCCCGTCGAGGAGAATCATCTCTCCGTCGAGGTCCTCGAAAGTCCCGAGCCCGAGATCGCCATGCCGGCGCAGATCAGCAACCGAAACGCAGCCCTGGTAGAGCCCCTGAACGAGCGCACCCGAGGTCGAGACCTGAAAGATGGAGTGGTGCTCAATATCGAGCGACTCGGCGAGTGCTGCCTGAACGATGTGACTCACGCTCTGACCACTTGTCCGTGATCGCTCGGTGAGGGCTTGCCAGATGCTGTCGGAGACACGAGTCTGAAGTAGGTGCGACATAGCGGAGAGTATGGAGGACTGGAGCTGGGGCGACACACCGGGACCGAGTTCGACGCCGTCCGTGAGCGGACGAGTTGGCGTCCACACAACGGCAGATAGATGCAGAAATTTGCTACTCTGCGGCGGTGCGCACAACCCTTGATATCGACGATGCGCTTTACCGGCTCGCGAAGTCGACCGCAGCCCACCGCGGGTGCACGGTGAGCTCGATCATTGAGGAATCCCTGCGGGTGGCGCTCCAGCCGGCCTCCGCGCCCGGGCGTTTGCCCCCGCTGTTCGTGTCGACCAAGCCCTTCGGGCTCGCTGCAGATGTAGACCCTTCGGATAACAGCGCCGTACGTGATGTTCTGGACGAAGCCGATGGCAGTAATGCTCTGCCTTGACGTCAACGTGCTGGTCTCGGCGATTCGACCGGATGCCTCCCACCACAAGGTTGCACCGACCGCCATAGAAGTGCTGCGGCACGGCACCGAACCAGTCGCCCTCCGCCCCGAAGTTGCCGTGGGCTTTCTGAGGGTGGTCACGAACCGGCGAATCTTCACGAGCCCACAGACAGCCGCTGGGCAGTATTCGAGGGCCTCGTCCGCGGGAAGAATTTCCTGGGCGGCGACATCCACGATGCGCTACTGGCGAGCGCGAGCATTGACATGAATGCAACGCTTGTGACCGCTGATCAAGGATTTGCGCGGTTTCCCGGCCTGAGGACACGCCTGATCGTCAATCTCTGAGGCTAGGTGATCGAGGCCCGGTAGATGCTCTCGATTGAGGCGTCGAGCGCGGCATTGAACTCGGCATCGCTTTGCTGCACAGTGAGACCCTCGGTGAGCGCCCGGGAGAAACTCGCGACGACGCCGTGGTTGCGGGCGAGCAGCGCGTTGGCGTCGTCGCGCGAGTAGCCGCCGGAGAGCGCGACGACCCGCAGGACCCGGGGATGGCTAACGAGGTCAGCGTAGAAGTCGTCCTCTTCTGGCAGGGTCAACTTGAGCATGACGACCTCGTCGTCGATGAGGCTTGCGAGCCGATCGAGGAGGGCTTCCTTGAGCAGGGTCTCGGCACCCGCCTTCTCGGGACTGTGGATGTCGACCTCCGGCTCGATGATCGGGACGAGGCCGGCGGCGAGGATCTGGCGTCCGACCTCGAACTGCTGGTCGACGACGGCTTTAATGCCAGCCGTGTTGGCGAGCTTGATGACCGAACGCATCTTCGTCCCGAACACGCCCTTGTCCTTCGCCCGAGAAAGGAGGGCATCGAGATCGGGCATCGGCTTCATCACCTGAGCGCCATCAACCTCGTCGGCGAGGCCCTTGTCGACCTTCAGAAATGGCACAACCCTCTTGACGTCCCAAAGGTAGGCGGCGGCACCTTGGCCCTCGATCTCGCGATCCATGGTCATCTCGAACAGGATCGCACCGAGGACACGGTCGCCGGTGAACGCCGGGCTCGTAACAATGCGACTGCGCATCTGGTGGACGAGGTCGAACATCTGCTCGTCTCCTGAGTAGGAGCCCTCATCGATGCCGTAGAGGCCCAAGGCCTTGGGAGTGCTGCCGCCGCTCTGGTCAAGGGCTGCGATAAACCCCCGGTCTGACCTCATCTTTTCGAACTGCTCAGGGTTCATGCCTCATCCTCTCATCGACTTCCGACGATACTGGGCGATGAGTCGGGAGTCTCGCGCTGACGGATGCTCCTGCACCATATTCGTCTTCGTTCGTGGACATTTGCTATTGTCTACGCTCGTAGATGCTTGGTGAAGTCTTCGTTCGTTGACGGAAGATGGTCCAGTGTCGGACACAGTCATCTCGGACTGGATCAAACTGGGCGCATGCGTGCGCGCAGCCCGACACGAGCGCGGCTGGACCCAGATCTAACTGGCTCAGCGTGCGGGCGTCTCCCGTGCCTGGTTAGCGAGGCTGGAACCCGGGCACCGCCGGGCGGAACTTGAGTCGATCCTGCGCCTGTTCACTGCACTCGACTTGCGACTCTTCGCACGAGCGAGCGACCCGGGAGGCCTCAACGGCGAGCCGGAGGCAGGGCAGGTTCTGAACCTCATCGCAGCGGAGGCGGCCGTTGCCGATTCCCGGTCAGCGGCTGCCGAGCGGCGGCAGCGGTCCTGGCAGTTGGCGGCGCAAGTGGCCCGGTCACCCGGTGGAGCGTGAACGGGGAGCGGCTTTGCGTGCTCCTCGCTGGAACGCTGATTGGCTGGCTCGAACGTGACGGCGGGGCAGGCCAACCCACGTTCACCTACGAACCCGAGTACGTGCGCAGTGGCACCGTATCTGCACGGACTCCTCCCTGAGAGTGAGGCAACGCGGGAGCGCTGGGCCATTCGAACCGCATCGAACGCGGATGATCCCTTTGGCATGCTTGCCAGCATGGGCTGGGATTGTCCGGGCGCCTGCGCGACTTGAGGCAAGACCACGCGTCATGGACCATGCCAGCGGAGCACTGGTCACTGGGCGGACAGCAAGAGAAGTTCGCGCTCGCACGTATCGGTGGCAGGTGGCATGAAGCGCACGGCGCGGCGGCGACCACTCACATCGTCAAGCCAGGCATCAGGCACCTGCAGAACCAGGCGCTCGTCGAGCACGTCACCATGTCGGCGGCTGCAGCATTAGGACTCGAGATCGCTGGATCGAATTTCGTCAAATTCGAGGACGAATGGGCGATTGTCGCCAGAACGGTTCGACAGATTCGGCATGGGTGGAGGCGGGATCGGAAGACTGCACCAGGAGGACTTCTGTCAGGCCCTTGGCCGGATGCCGTCCGCGAAGTACGAGCAGCGTGGGGGGCCAACCCTCGGTGACATGGTTCGCGTGATTCGACAAGAGTCCACTCGCCAGGAGTCCGACATTCTCGCGCTCGCCGACTTCCTCATCATCAATGTGGTGGCGGGAGCACCGGACGGGCATTCGAAAAAGATTACAATCCTACGCGTCCGGCGCCACGTGGGTCGCGCCGTTGTACGACCTCGCGACAGTGGGACAAGGCCGCGACCACTCTGGGTCTATCCGTTGACTTGCTGACGGCACGTGTAGGTTTCCTAGCGCGAGGCTTTCCAAAGGCATTCGACTCGGCGGTTCACTCAATGATCGCCGTCTCCGGATCGGAGGCGGTACTTGAGCGCGCAAAGAAGAACCTCACGCCTCACTGCGAGCGGATCGTGGCCCAGCTCGGTTGAGGAAACCCTGCTATTCCTGAGCGACGACCGCAAGGAATTGACTGCCGTACCGCTCCGCCTTGACCGGGCCGATCCCGTTGACCTCGAGGAGTTGCGCGAGGTCTCGAGGCCTTGTCGCCGCGATCTCTCGCAGGGCCTTGTCGGCCAGCACCACGAAGGTGGGCACGCCGTCGGCCGCTGCGAGCTCCTTGCGCACCACGCGCAATGCCTCAAAGAGTGCCTCGTCGGCGCTCGAGACGGACGCCGCTGGCCCGGCCGCTCCTGCCACTCGCTTCTGTCGCCCGGCCGGTGCCTTGGCCGAGGCCCGGCGCAGTTCGACGGTGGTCGTGCCCTTGAGGATCGGAGTCGCAGCATCGGTGAGCTGAAGGGCGCCCATGGCGCTCGGGTCGGGGTGCAGGACGCCACGGGCGACGAGTTGCCGGAGCACCCCGCGCCACTCATCGGCGCTGAGGTCGGCGCCCACGCCGAAGGTCGGCAACTGGTCGTGGCCGAGGCTTTCCATCCGTGGGGTCCGCTCGCCGCGAAGCACACTGATGATGTGGCCTGCGCCGAACCGCTGGCCGGTGCGGACGACTGCTGAGAGCGCCTTTTGGCTAGCGACCGTTGCATCCCAGAGTTCGGGCGGGGTCAGGCAGGTATCGCAATTGCCGCAGGCCGCAGACTGCTCACCGAAGTAGTTGAGGAGTATCTGACGGCGGCAGCCCGCGGCCTCGGCGTACCCGAGGATGGCGTCGAGCTTGATCTGGTCAACGCGCTTGTGCTCCGCGGAGCCATCTGAACCGGCGATGAATGACCCCTGCTGCACGACATCGGCGAGGCCGTAGGCCATCCATGCCTCTGCGGGCTCGCCGTCGCGTCCAGCGCGTCCGGTCTCCTGGTAGTAGGCCTCAAGGCTCTTGGGCAGGTCGAGGTGCGCAACGAACCTGACATCGGGCTTGTCGATCCCCATGCCGAAGGCGATGGTCGCCACGACGATCACGCCGTCGTCGCGCCGAAACCGCTGCTGGACGCGCCGACGCGTCTCCTGGTCGAGCCCGGCGTGATACACCTCGGCGTCGAACCTGGCGGCTCGCAGCCACTCGGCAGTCTGCTCGGTCTTCTTGCGCGAGAGGCAGTAGACGATGCCCGCCTCGCCGTCACGTCCGTCGACATCCCGAAGGAACGCGAGCAGCTGACGCTTCGGATCCTCCTTGATCTCGACGGTATATCGGATATTCGGACGGTCGAAGCTCGACACGAACTCCTCGGCGCTCGCGAGTCCGAGCCGGTCGTGGATCTCACGCCGAGTGACGGCATCGGCGGTCGCGGTGAGCGCGATGCGGGGGGTATGCGGGAAGCGGCCGCGCAATTCAGAGAGGCGCAGGTACTCGGGCCTGAAGTCGTGGCCCCACTGCGAAACGCAGTGGGCCTCGTCGATCGCGAACAGCGCGACCCCGGGGCCGGCGGCGACCTGCTCGATGGTGTCGAGGAAGTCCGGGAGCATGAGCCGCTCGGGGGCGACGTAGAGCAGGTCGAGGTCACCGCGCAAGAGATCGCGTCGGACGTTGGACGCCTCCGCCGCTGACAGGCTCGAGTTCCAAAAGGCGGCGCTGACGCCGAGGAGTCGCAGGGCGTCGACCTGATCTTGCATGAGCGCGATAAGCGGGGAGACGACGATGCCGACACCACGCATGGCGATCGAGGGGATCTGATAGCACAGCGACTTACCGCCGCCCGTCGGCATGAGCACCACGCTGTCGTTGCCAGCGACCGTCCGCTCGATGATCTCCTGCTGCCGACCGCGGAATTCGCTGAAGCCGAAGGTGTCGCGCAGCACGGCACTGACATCGTTCACGTGACCGTCCATCCCCCCGGTCCTCTCCTCATCGGGCCCCAACCCAATCTAGTCAGTGGCGTTCGAGCCGCCACCGTCGCGCGGACATGGGAGGCCGTCCGCGCTTAACCGTCCGCGGAGCCTTTGATACCCATGGGGGTATTGTTTCGAGGTATTGTTTCGCGGTATGGGACGTGACTGGGAGGTGCTGGCCAACTGGTCGCGCCAGCGCTGGATCGTCGCCCTCGTCGGAGCGGTCCTCACCGCAGTGCTCATCGCCATCCCCACGGCGGTTATTCCCAGCCCGATATTCGGCAGGGCCATCGCAGTGACCTGGTTTGCGCCGGTGCAGCCGTTCATCGCGGTGATCTCGATGGGGCTCATGGCGGTGGCACTTCGGATCAGGCTTCGTGGTGAGGTGGCCTGCGCCATCCCGGCCGCGGCGAGCCCGCGACCGGTCGACAGCGCCTCATGACACGCGCAGTGATTGAGGTCGCCGAGGGAGTGCTCGTCATGACCTCCCGCAGGTATGCCACGAACACGACCATTGTGGTGGCGGGAAACGAGGCCATCGTCATCGATCCGTCGTGGGATCCTGACGAGTTAGCTGACGTCGCCGAGGTCCTTCGAGCCGTTGGGGCAACCTGCGTTGCCGGGATCGCGACCCACCTTCACTACGACCACGTGATGTGGCATCCATCCCTGCCGGCAGTGCCGAGGTGGGCCACCCCGTGGACGGTCTTTTCGTGGCAGGTGAATCGCGGGCGGCTCCTGCGGCCGCTCATTGGCGACCTGCCCGATGAGCTCCTCGAACTTGTGGGCCGGGTCGAACCAGTGCCACATGCGCCGCGTGGATCGAGCGAGGTGCCAGGCAGTCCCTATCCCGATGCCACCCGATTGCCGGCTGGGTACAGCATTCCGTGGCAGGGAAGGGAAATGCTCCTGCATGAGCATGACGCGCACGCCCGCGGTCACCTTGCGCTCGAGATCCCTGACGCGAGGGTGGTGATCGTCGGCGACATGCTCAGCGACGTCGAGGTTCCTTACCCGGACGAGGACGACGCTGATCTCGTCCCGTACCTCGTTGGCCTTGAACGCCTTTCGGATGTGGTGCTCCGATCTGCGGTACTTGTGCCGGGCCACGGCACGCCGACTGACGACCCTTCGTCACGGTTTGCGGCAGACCGCCGCTACCTCGATGGGATCCTCGCCGGTCACGAAGTCGACGATCCTCGACTTGATGACCCGGAGATGAAAGAACTGCATGAGCGGAACATGACCCAGGCTGCGCGAACATGATCGTGGGCGAGCAAGGAATTGTCTGCGATTGAGGCCCACACGACCATATTCCCCATCAAGTGAACTATCGTCACGTGGAGCGTCATCAAATGGAGGTCCAAAATGACGGAGAGTCATGCGGTTGTCATCGTCTCGGGCGGCGCTGCAGTAAGCCCGTTCACGACACCAACACAAGCCTGCGGTTCAGGACTGGCTGCGGGCAACACCGACACCGCGCTTCGTGAGTCGCTGCTCAAGGCGGGCCACCAGGTCTTCACCTCACCGGCGGCAGCTGGCGAAGGTGAGGTTGCGCAGGACACCGGGTGGGGTGGCTTCGCTCAGGCGCCACTCGTGCTGCCCGCCTCGATGACCGTCAATGCGGTAGGCGATATCGATGCCGCAGGTGCGAGTCTGCTGCGCTTCTGGTTGCACCTCCAAGAGGTCTACGGAGTCACGACCCTGGACCTCGTTGGTCACTCGATGGGCGGGCTTTTCTCCCGCGCGGCCATCCGGCTCGCAAAGGAGCAGGGGGCAGCCCTCACCTTCCGTTCACTCACCACGATCGGCACACCGTGGACCGGAGCCTTCTCGGCCGACTATGCCGCGGGGGATGTGCCGCTCGCCGACTGCCAGGGGGATCCGGTGTGCGAGGCGTCGATGACGAAGTTTGCGCAGGTTGTCACTGAGTCGTCTCAGGGGGCGGGCCAAGAGGTCACGGCCGGATACCTCGGCGGGCCCGACGGCTGGAATGAACGTCAGGCCAATGCGCTCGACGGCATTCCCGTCGTGCTCCTTGGCGGCGACTACTTCTCGCAGGCAGGGGTGTCCGAGGTCTGGCCCAATGACGGGCTCGTTGCCCTCGGCAGTGCCCTCGCTGCAGACGTCTCATCCACCGTTCTTTCGAGTCGGGTGACCCGCACCTTCCCAGACGTTCACAGCATTTACTTCACCCACCTCCTCGAACTCCCGATGGAACGCGGCCTCACCTGGGATCCTGACGTCCTCGACGCGGTCGGGTATTCGGTGGCGAATCCGGGTCAGGTCGCCTGACACTCGTTACGCTCTGGTCGCGTGTCGTGCTGATGAGGGAGAAGCAGTGTTGAACAAGGCGAAGAAGGCAGAAAGGCGTGAACTGCAGCGCCTCGCCGAGCAGGCTGACCGGGAGCGGCAAGCTGAGGAGGCGCGGCTGCAGGCGGAGCGAATCGCTCGCCTGAACCTTGAGCGCGATGCCGAGATCGCGAAGCACGAGGCAGAGGAGTTCGCGCGCCTTCGACTGCTCGTCGAGAACGGAACAACGGCGTACGTCCACGTGGAAAAGCACCTGCCGGTGGATGCCAGGATGAATGTGATCGGAGTTGCAGGAGGTCTGACGAGCCTCCTCGACGAGATCAACCGGCTCGGTCTGCAGGGCTGGGAGATCGTCTCGGTTGTGCCCCGCAACTACGGGGGCTTCTCGTCGCACAAGTCGACCAAGAGCCATGCCCCCGGAACGCTCAATACTGGCGCCGATGCGCATGAGGTTCACCTCGGCGGCCATGTCGTCGGCGTCTACGTCCTGCTCAAGTACGCGATCAACGCTCAGAATTTCGTGGCGTCGGAGGCACTCGTGCGGTCGACGATCAGCGACCTGCTCCCAGAACGGCTTCGCGCCCCGATCGTCTGATCTGAGGGGGCGAAGGTCATGTCGACGCCTTTGGTGACTTCGGCGAGTGGGACGGTGACGACGTCATAGGGGAGATCCCATGCTTCGGGCAGAAGTATGGGCAGGAGTGCGAGGCCGAAGCCGACAGCGATGCTCATGTGTAGGGCAGCAGGGTTGTCGAGTGGGAGGCCGCCTAGGTCGGTGTCGCGAGCTTCATCGATGAATCGTTCGTATTCGGCAGCCTGGGCATCCCTGAGCGTGTTGTCATGCCATGAGAGGCGGACTTGCTCGAGGTAGAGCGCTCGCTGGGTGCGGACCTCGGGTCGTTGGAGTTCTCGGATGGCAACGGCATCGGCAATGGAATGGCCGTGGAGAGCGGCAATCTTGGCCTGGTAGTCCTCGTTGGCTCGCCAAGCGATGGCCTGTTGTCGTCGGGTTGCGTCCAAGAAGAGAGCCAGTTTTGACTCGTAACGACCGAAGACCAACCCATCAGAGCAGCCGGCAGCCCGAGCGATGCTATCGACCGTGGTTCCGTCGAACCCCCGAGCGGCGACCTCCGCCAACGTCGCGCTCAAGAGTGAGTCAAGGGCAGGGTCTCCCGTTTCAATCGGCGTTTGGGTGGCCAAGTGCGTTGCCTGTCCCGCCGGGAGATCGATCGGCTGGTGTTCGAGCAAGAGGGCCCCGAAGAGGGTTGCCGCCTCATCATCAAGACGCAAGGTGTCTGAACCGGTGCGATGGTGGGCTGCGAGCAGGCCGAGGGCGACGGCCAGAACATAGGCACGTTGGGCTGCTCTGCTCGGGCTGATGTCGTCATCATTTGGGCTGCACCATTGCAGAAGGAGCGCAGTTGTCTGGGCGCGAATTTGCGTCGCAAGTCCGTCATCGAACTCGGAGATGACGAGGAGTTCAGTGGCGGCTCGGAGCATCGGTCCGGGTCGGGCGAACGAGGTCAGAGCGATCGTGAACCAGGCGGCCGCAGGACCAGCTGCTCGAAGTTCCTCAAAGTCGACGGCGACTGAGGCCTCCTCGGTCGCTTCTATAGCAGCGTGCAGGGCCTCAATCCGCGAGGCGAGGGCCAGTTCAGCTTCGTGAACAGCCGTGCGGTGCACGGACTGGCCTTCCTTCGTGCGAATCCGAGTGCGCGCGAGCTCGGAGCGACCGAAGCCGGCCTCGGCGGTGACTCGAAGGCCCTGCCAGTGCGCCGTTAAAGGTGACATCTGGGGAATAAGGCCGGCCGGAGCGGCCATGGGAGCGGTCACTGACGGGTCATTGTCGAGCAGGCCGCACGACGACAGGACCTCGACCAAGGCGGAGTGAAGTGCCGGACCGGTGCGCTCGCGCCAGGTCGCGACGGCGAGGGCCGATCGGTCGGCGAAACGATCATGAACCGGCCGGGTCGAGAGGCCAGCCGCCCGACTCACGGAGGCGTGGGTGGCCGCTGCCCAACCGCCAGTACTGACAATCGCGACGACCGCGTCGAGGACCTTCTCCTCCTTTCGTATCAACCTAGCCTGCTGACCTGACGCAGGAGCGTGGTCGGCGGCTGGATTCACCCCCCGATGCTACCTTGCTTGACGAAAAGTGGAATTAGAATTAGGGTATAAATACCATTATCACCGTGTGATTACCCGCGCACTACTCATCTTGGTATTTGAGGGATGGCATTTTCCCTCAAGACATCAGCGGCCTGAATGGACTCGATATGAACCTGCGCATCGCCTGCGATCGGTTTGCCTCCCCGAGAGCAATGCAAGGAGGCGACGCCCGGCGTTGGTTCACGGGAGTTACCACCGGCGCTGTCGTGCTCGCCTCAGGAATCATCGGGATGGCTCCTGCCTCCGCTGCTCCCTGCGGCAGCGCAACAGAGTTCAGTGGCACATATACCGTCACCGTCACTGGCAACTGCGAGTGGACGCCACCGGCGTTGGTCACTTGGGCAGATGTTGTCGTAGTAGGCGGTGGCGGTGGGGGCAGTGGAAGTTACGGCGACACAACCGCTGGCGCTAACACACTCCTCGCTGGCAACGGTGGGGGCGGCGGCAATATCGCCTTCTCAACAAGGGTGGTGGTGGTCCCTGGCACAGCGATCAATGTCACGATCGGTGCTGGCGGCACTGCGGGCGCTGCAGGAGGAGCGGGCGTCGGTGGCGACGGCGGGGCTTCGAGTTTCGGCGCTCTGTCTGCGGCAGGCGGCACGGGTGGTCAAGCTACCGACACAACGGCCCTCGCGGTCAAAACGGGTGGCAGTTCGGGTCTAACCCTCGGTAGCGCTGCGATCACTACCCAATCGGGTGGCTCCTCGTTTACGGCGGTCAATAATCCACCCACTTACAAGTGGAGCCTCGGCGGTGGTGGCGCCGGAGCATCCGGCCTTGCAGGTGCGTCTCCCGACGGCACCCCTCTTTCGTGTCCCACAACAGGTTCTGTCGGCAGCAGCAAACCCGGATGTGGCGGTCAAGGTTACCTTCCGGTGAGCGGACTCTTTGCCGGCGAGACGACCTACTACGGCGGCGGCGGTGGTGGTGGTGCCAAGGACGGCTACGTCGTCCCGTACGGCGGTTATGGCGGAGGCGGCGTCGGTGACGGCCGCTCGGTCAACTTCGGTGGAACAGTGAACACCGGTGGTGGTGGTGGCGGCGCCCGCGCTGATGCCCCGACTGGCACGCCGAACACGCCACTTTCCCAGGGGGGTGGAGCGGGCGGCTCGGGAATCGTCGTCATCAAATACGCGATTAGCCCGACAGTCACTCGGACCAGAAACGATCCCCTAACGTCGACGACACCCGCAACAGGCACGACCTCGGGGGGAACGAAGATCCGGATCTATGGCACGGGTTTCGTGACGGGCCTCACCGTCACAATCGGAGGCGTGTCAGCAACAGGGGTGTCGTATAGCTCGGGCTACATCGTTGCCTACTCACCGGGCGGAACCGCGGGGTCGGCATCCGTCATTGTGACGAACCCATCGGGGGCGCAGAGCGATGGCGGATTGGGCGTCGGCGGTATCGCGGCCTTTGTCTACGTCGCCGGACCGCCGACGGTGACCTTGGTATCGCCTGCGGCGGGTTCGACCTCGGGCGGGACCTCGGTGACGATCACCGGCACGGGTTTCTCCGGCGCGACCGGGGTGACGATTGGTGGGGTAGCGGCGACCGGAGTAACGGTGGTGAGCGCCACGTCGATCACGGCGACGACTCCTGCTGGGTCGGCTGGCCTCGTGAATGTGGCGGTGACAACTGGCTCGGGCACGGGGACAGGCACGGGTGTATACACGTATGCCGCTCCACCCACGGTGACCTCGGTGTCACCGGTCAGTGGTTCGACGGCGGGTGGCACAGCCGTCGCGATCACGGGAACGGGGTTCGTGTCGGGTGCGACGGTGACAGTGGGCGGCTCAGCGGCGACGAGTATGGTGTTCGTGAGCTCGACGTCGTTGACGGCTGTGACACCGACCGGTGCGGTTGGCGCCAGGGATATCGTCGTGACGAACCCGAACCTGTTGACCGGAACGGGTACCGCGTTGTACTCGTACGCCGTGGTGGCGCCGACCGTAGTCTCGCTTTCACCGAGCTCGGGTTCGACCTTGGGAGCGACGTCGGTGACGATCACGGGTACGGGCTTTATCACTGGCGCGACAGTGACCATTGGCGGGTCGGCGGCGACGAGTGTCGTGTTCGTGAGTTCGACCTCGATCACGGCGGTGACCCCGGCGGGTTCGGCCGGGACCGCCAACGTCGTGGTGACGAACGCGGGGGGTTCAGCGGGGACTGGTTCAGCCATCTACACGTACGTGCCGCCAGTGGCCCCGACGGTGACGGCGGTCTCGCCCGTTGAGGGTGCCCCTGCTGGGGGAACGACGATTACGATTACAGGCACCGGGTTCGAAGCCGGAGTGGGGCTTGCTGTCTCGGTCGGTGGAGCGCCGGCGACGAGCGTGACTTGGGTGAGTTCGACGTCGCTGACGGCGGTGACACCGGCGGGGGCGGCGGGCCCTGCGGTGGCAGTCTCGGTGACGAATCCGAGCACGCTATCGGGAACTGCGGCCGCGGCGTTCACGTACGCGGTACCGGTTGCACCGGCCGTGACATCGATCGCACCAAGTGTCGGCAGTACGGGCGGGGGCACGATGGTGACGATCACCGGAACGGGATTCGTGGCCGGAGCGGGCCTGACCGTGACCATCGGGGGCGTCGCGGCAACCGGCGTCACCTGGGTCAATTCGACGACCATCACGGCTACCGCCCCAGCGGGTACGACTGGTGCGAAGAACGTGGTTGTGACGAATCCGAGCACCTTGTCGGGCACGGGAACCGGAGCGTTCACCTATGCGGTGGCACCGACGGTCACCTCGGTGACGCCGTCGAGTGGGACTGACGCTGGGGGAGTGGCGATCACCATCACTGGCACCGGATTTGTCTCAGGCTCGACGGTGACGATCGGTGGCGCGGCGGCAACGGGGGTGACCTGGGTGAGCTCCACCTCGATCACGGCAACCGCACCGGCGGGTTCCGCGGGTGCTCAGAATGTCGTGGTGACAAATCCGAGCACGCTGACGGGCACAGCCGCTGGCGCGTTCACCTTCACGAGTTCGGGCGGTGGCGGCAGTGGCGGTGGTAGCAGTGGTGGCGCTGCGTCTTCGAATTCGACGACGTCTCCCTCACCATCGGCAACCTCGACTTCAGTGACAGTTCCTGTTCTTACCCAACTGTTGCTGAATCCGATTGCGAGTCAGGCAAACGGGAACATCCCAGCGGCGGGCGTGCCGGCTGGTGGATCGGTCTTCCTGGTCAGCGGAGTACCGCAATCGGTAACCGTGGTGCCGAACGCGCGGACTGCTCCGACTGGTCTAGATGTGAGTGGTGAGGATTGGAGTGCGAAGCTTGTTGGTCGCGGTGACACGGATGACCCGTTGGGGTTGACGGAGAAAAGCGCCCTGATCCTGCAGTCCCAGCAGTCCGTCCGGGCGCGGGCCGCGCGTCTCAAGACGCTCACTCAGGTGAGCCCGGTGGCGCAGGCCTCCGGCACGGGGTTCATGAGCGACTCACAGGTGAAGTTCTACATCCTGCCGGCCACGCTCATGGGTGATCTCACGACCGATAAGGCCGGTGTCTTCGCTGGTGATGTCCCGGTGCCCGGTGGTATCGCACCCGGTGTGTACACCCTGCAGATGAATGGTTTTGCTCCCGATGGCCGGGTTCGGAGCCTGTCGATCGGGGTGATCATGAAGCCGGCGATCATTGTTACCAACAAGAAGGCCAAGGCTGCGGTGTTCTTCGAGGTGTTGTCATCTGTCGTAACTGATGGCGGCATGGCGACCTTGCGGGCGTTGGTGAAAAGTACGGGCAAGGCCGGCGTAAGCAACGTGATGGTCGGCTTCGTCCAGGGCACCAAGGTGACAACGAACGATCTGACCCTGTCGACCCAGCGCGCGAAAAGCGTCGCGGCGTATCTGCGATACCTCGGCCTCAAGGGGGCGTATGTGATCCGGGGTGACGGGGTCGCGAAGCAGCCTAGCGCCGCGGCTCGCCGCGTCAACATCGTCCTTGAGTACAAGTGGACGTAGCAGTCAACGGACGCGCGGTCAACCAAGCATGCCGCGCGACTCCCACGACGAGCCGCTACCTTCTCCGGGGAAGAAGACGTTGCGCAGTCGGCTGAACTGAGCGGCGATGATCCGCTGGAACACCGGGCCGACTGGCACCTGCCGGCGTCGAGATACGGTCGCCGTTTCGATTCCCGCCCGTGGTGATGCTCGTCGTGAGAGGAATCAAGCCTCGCAGGACCTCCCGGCGGGTATGGGTGAAACTAACCATGATTCCTGTGGTGGTGACCTTCACCCAGCCCTCGTCGGCTGCTGACATGAAGTACGTCAGATTCCGAGGACGATCACTCCGGTGAGCAGCCCTGCGCAGATGCACCACACTGCGATGCCGAGCACTCGCTTGGGCCAGACGTTGTGCCAGTTGCCTCCGGCGCGTCCGAAGACATCAACGATGCTCCACACGGCTGACGGCAGAAGGAGTAACGCGAGGATCCCGGGCAGGAGTGCGCTGCGCCCCTCCGAGGCGAAGATCCATCCGACGAGGAGGAGTCCAATGATCGTGCTGATGGTGAGTTTGAGAACGCCCCTCGGTGTCCATCGATGAACGGCCAGGGAGTTAGGTATGCGATCAACCCAAACTCGCAGGACGAGGGGAATGGACAAGAGCACCGCAATCGCAATCGCAGGCCATGACAGACCGAGGAATGCCGACAGAACGAGCAGCGTGATCGCGGTGCGCGCAACGATGGTCATCAGCCTCAGCCGTGGTGAGGGCGGAGGCAGATCGGGGAGCGTCAGAGCGGCGCAGCGAGCGGGGTAGAGGTGAATGGAGAGGTCCTCAAGCGCCAGGCGAGCGACGACCGCGAGACCGGCGACCACCTCGATGACCGGAATTTCGCTGTCGGTGATGAGTTCGAGCCCCGAGAGCCCGTTCAGCGCCTTCACCATGCCCGCCGCACCGAACGCAATGACGATGGGAGGAATCGCGTAATCGGCGATTCGGTCGAAGAGGTAGACGAACCCCTCGCCTCGGGGGCGCCTCAGCGGCCGCAGGTAATTCGCGAGCATCGACAGGGTGACAGCAATGAGGGCGACACCGACCGTCGTTCTGAGGTCGGAAACATCCCTGAGATGGCCGGTGACGAGGGCGCCGAGGAACATCGTCGCCCAGGCAAGGAGACCAGCCATTGAGTCAAGGATTCCCAGGGCCATGATTGCGAGCAGGATGACAGTGCCGGATGGGAAGACCCGAAAGTCACTCTGCACCAGACTCACGAGGCCGAGGCAGATGCCGGCGATCCAGAGCAGATTCGCTCCTGACCCGAACATCGCGCGTGCCCACAGGCCGTCGTTCAGGCACCGGGGCAGGATTAATGAGACGCGACTCGAACGTGATGTAAAGGCCAAGGTGAATCTGTCGGTTTTGTCGGTCAGTGGGAGCCTCCACGTTTTCGACCTATCACCGAGTCGAGACGACGTTGCGCCGACGGCGAGCAGGCTGCGCTGACTGAAGACCGCACCGTCCGTATCCTGCGAGTCGTCAGACCCGCCCGCGCGACCGGGGGAACCGGACCCGGAGCCGCCACCGCCCGAACCGCCAGCACTGCCACCGGCCGCTCCGCTTGCACCCGCCGCACCCGCCGCGGCGGCTCCCGCGGCTCCCGCTATCGCGACCACGGCAGCACCGGTGGCGGCGACTGCCGCGACGGTTACCGGATGCCCCTGCGGGTCATAGACGGGCTTGCCCGCGGAGAGGGCCCGGGTCATTGCTTCGTCACCCGGGGTGAGCCCGGTGGCATCCGTGGGCGGTGCCACAGCGGTGACGACGCCGTCATCATTGAGTTGCATCGCACCCATGGCCTGCACGGGGGAGCCTGCCGCACCGATCGCCTGAACGACAAGTGTGTGTGCTCCCGCCGGAAGATCACCCGGAATCACTGCATCGACGTAGGCGTTGCCCGCTTCGTCCGTCTGAACGGTCGCGAGGACCTGTGGGTCCGAGTAGACGACGACCTGCACCGGCGAGTTCGGCATGAGGCCGGATGCGGCCACGGCGACAGGGGCGCCTGCGGCCCTCGACCCCACGTCAAGTCCGAGATCGACATTGAGGTCGGGCCCGCCCCCGGCGCCGCCAAAGATGCCGCCGTCCGGCACCGCCACCGCAGCGGGCGGCGCCTCGGCCGCGGAGGCGAACGCCGCTGCGGCAACGACCGGGTCGAGGGGAGGCGAGGCGGGCGGGCGCCCATCAGTGGGAGGGATGCTTGGGGACGGAGCCGCGATGGCACTGGCGATGGCGCTTGGCGTCGCGATTACGGCCGCGGAGGCGCTTGCTGAGGCGCTCGCTGACGCGCTGGCCGTCGCGCTCGCTGAAGCGACGTCGGATGCTGAAGCGCTGGCCGAGGCGCTCGGAGAGCTTCGCGGAGACGCGCTTGGTGATCCCTTCGCGGATGGAACTGCGGAGGGTGCTGTCGAGCGTGTGGGAGATTCGCTGGGTGCGGGATTGGTCAGGGCCGTCACCTCGGCTGAGGGCTCTGCCGAGGGCGTCGGTGTTCGCGACGGTGACGGGGTCGGTGTTGCAACTGGGGCGGGCTCTGAAGAACTCGGTGGTGTCGGAGCGAGCGGGGTCACCTGCGCTGAGGCGCTCGAAGCTGCCGAGGTGCCGACGGCGTTGGTCGCAGTGACGGTGAAGGAGTAGGGCGTGCCGTTCGTGAGGCTCCGAAAGCTGCAACTGAGCGGATTCGGGGTTACGGCGACGAGTGTCGAGCAGGTACCCCCGGTGCCTGAAGCCGTCACGGTGTAGCCGGTGACGGCAGCGCCTCCGTCATCGAGCGGCGCAAGCCAGGAGACGGTGGCTGTGCTGTTGCCTGCCGTTGCAGTGACCGACCGCGGGGCGCTAGGAGCCGACGACAGCTGGAAGACGAGATCGACTCCGTAGTTGTTCTGGGACGAACTATTGGGGAAGGCGCTCGCCCCCGTGGCATAGACGTATCGTGGCTCGACACTGGTGATCGGGCCTGAGGTGGCGCTCGCGAATGGCGTCCGGTAGGCCCACTCACCATCAATGAGGGTGAAGCCAACGATGAACTCTTGGCCTGCATCGATCGAGGTGCTGGGAATGCTCACCTGCTGCCAACCAGATGATGTCTCGTTGTTGGCCGTAGCCGTAGCGAGGCGCGACCCACCAACGGACCACAGGGAGACGCTGCGGCTGCCGAGATCGCCGTACGGCCTGAAGTAGCGAATCGCCGTCACTGATCCGCTCTGCGAAGCCCGGACCTTAAGCCCAAGGGTGAGGTTCTCACCACGCCCGGAGTTCGACGGGCTGACGGTTGTTCCGGGGACCCATGACCGGTAAAGGCTGTACGTCCCCGCCGGCTGCGATGAGGGAACCGTTGGCACGATTGTCGCGCTGGCACTTGACTCCCTGGAGTCGCCCGCGCTGCTCGTGGCTCGCACTGTAAATGTGTAGTACCTATTGTTTGTCAGGCCGGTGCAGGCGGCGGTGCGACTGGCAAACGTGACCGAGCAGTTGGCGCCGGCCGGTGACGAGGTCACCGTGTAGCCGGTCACGGCGCTTCCGCCGTCGCTGGCCGGGGGGGCCCAGGCCACGGTGGCCGAAGCATCTCCGGCCACCGCCGAAACCGAGGTCGGGGGGTCCGGAAGCCCGCCGGTGTAGTCGAAGTCGATCCCGTAGTTGGTTCCGTGGCCATTGCGGGGGAAGGCCCCGTCGGTCGAGGAGTACTGGTAAGCGCCGGTGACATTTGAGAATGGGGAGCCGCTCGTCAAAGCGAAGACGCCTCGTGGGTAGTAGCCGGACGCAGTGAAGTATCCGACCGTGAATTGCGCACCCGCTGCGATCGCCACCGGTGAACTGAGGGCGACCTCTTGCCAACCTGACGAAGTCTCGCTGGTGAAGGCTTGGGTCGCGATCACCGTGCCGTCTGAAGACCACACATGGGCGGTGTGAGTCCCGGTGCTGGCAGCAAGTTTGTAGAAGCGAATACGGGTGATGGTGATCGCCTGGCTGGTCTCCATACGCGATCCGAGGTTCAGTGCATTGGGGTCGTTCCCTTCACTTTGTATCGCGAAGGATTGAAGGAAACTCCTTTCACCAGGTTCCGTGGCCTCGGCGTGCAAAACCGAGGTGAGAGCAAAAGGTAGGCCGACGAGGCTGAAGGCTACGAGGGCACGGAGGGCACGCCAACGCGGGGCCACCGATTTGTGCGGCCCTGAACGTGTACTGCGAGTACGGATTGCGCCTCCACCTGCACGTCGATGCCTCATTTCGTCCAGTAATTTACAGCAATAATGATCGCGGGCAACTCGGCAATGTCAGTTAATGTGATGTATCCGAGTCTCGGGGAGTCGGGGGCATCACCACTGAGTCAGGGTGACGCAGGCTGCGGGGGTAACGCTTGTCCCTTAAGGTAATTTCGGATGCGGGCCTTCTCGACCTTGCCGAGTGCGTTGCGTGGCAGTTCACTCACGACGAACACCTGCTTGGGCACCTTGAACCCGGCCAGCCGCTCACGCGCCATCAATCGCAGCACCTCGGGATCCAAGGTAGCGCCCGGCTCAGCCACCACGACGGCGACGACGACCTCGCCGAAGTCGGCGTCCGACCTTCCAATCACTGCGGACTCAAGGACACCTTCGAGCGCGTCAAGGACCTCCTCAACCTCCTTCGGAATGACGTTGAGCCCGCCGGAGATGATGACGTCCTTGGAGCGTCCGACGATTTCGAGGTAGCCGCCCGCATCAAAGCGGCCGAGATCGCCGGTGATGAACCAACCGTCGGTCGTGAACTCGCTGGACTGGAGTTCAGGCCGGCGCCAGTACCCGCGCAGCACGTTCGGCCCGCGGACCTCGATTCCGCCCGGGTCGCCCCTCCCAAGGCGCACTTCGACGCCGGGGAGTGGCAGTCCGACGGTGCCGGGTCGTCGCTCGCCGTCGAGGGGATTGGAGGTGAGCATGCACGTCTCGGTCATCCCATACCGCTCGAGGATCACCCGGCCCGTTCGGGCAGTGAACTCTTCGTGGGTCGCGACGAGCATGGGGGCGGAGCCTGACGTGAACAGCCGTACGCCGCGAGTTGCCTCGGCAGTGAAGCCAGGGTCGGCGAGGAGGCGCACGTAGTGGGTTGGGACCCCCATGAGGACGGTCGAAGTAGGGAGTTCGGCAATGACGCGCGACGGCTCGAACGATTCGAGGAGCACCATCGATGAGCCGGACGCCAGCACGCAGTGGACCGCAACGAACAGCCCGTGCGTATGGAAGAGCGGGAGCGTGTGGAGGAGGACATCGTCCTTCGTGAATCCCCAGGCCCGGGTGAGCGTCTCGGCGCTAAAGACGAGGCTGCCGTGGGTCATGACTGCGCCCTTGGGCCGACCGGTTGTGCCGCTCGTGTAGAGGATCGCCGCGGCGTCGTCGGCGGAGCGAGGCACGTCATCGAACATCGGGTCTTCATCCGAGAGGCTGGCGGTAAGGGTTGCCATGCTCAGCTGCCGGCGGGCCCCATCGATCGCATCACGCCGGACGAGGAGTGACGGCGCTGAGTCGGCGACAAGCGCCTCGACCTCGTGATCGGTGTAGGCAGGATTGAGCGGCAGGTACACCGCGCCCGCTCTCGCGCAGGCGACATGCAGGGCGATGAGATCGGCAGACTTGGCCGCCTGTACGGCGACACGATCACCGGGAGCGACTCCGAGCCGCTGAAGGGCGTGGGCCATGCGTCCGGAGGTGTGATCGAGGTCGTTGTAGGTCCAGTGGTCGCCAGCCTGAGTGCGCAGGAAGAGCCGTGACGGGTCCATGTGGGCCGCACCGAGCAGCAGGTTCGCCAGCGGATTCACATGTGGCCTCCTCATCTCGCGGGCGCTTGGCAGCGAGACACCTCGCCACGTAACGTATCGGGCGGGAGGGCGAAGTCCGTCAAAGGTAAGGCGGCGTCAATTCAAATGAAAGGGGCAGAGCCATGATCCTCTCCAATCTGCTACCGGCAGACGCCCGCGACTACCGGGGCCCCCGATTCGTCCGATGGGTTGCTATGGCCTATCTCGGAGTACTCACCATCCGAAGCCTCATCCATGTCATTGCTCCGGATGGTGGCGCCGGGACCATCGCGACCATCGACACCTCGGTTGAAGGCGGCGGCAATATCGTTGCGATCTTCGGTCAGTGGGGGGCCATCCAATTGCTGTTGGCGGGGCTGCTCTGGGTGCTACTACTTCGCTATCGCGGGCTCACTCCGCTCGTGCTGCTCGTGTTTCTGATCGAGCCGGTGCTGCGCGCAATCGCCGGTCACCTCAAGCCCCTTGAGGCCATGGGAACCCCGCCGGGAGCTGCGCTCAACTGGGTCTTCGTCCCGGTCATGGCCGTACTCCTGATCCTGTCGCTCGGTGGTGCTCAGCGATTGGTACGTTGAAGACTCACTTCTATCAAGGAGCATCGCGTGTCAGAAGTTGTCGAATTCACCCTGAACGTCAAGCCGGGCCACTACTCCGAGGTACTGGCGCTCTACTCAGACTTCGCTCACACTTACATGGACCTCAACCCTGCACTCCTGAACGTGCTCGTCGTCGGCGACGAAGGCACGGGCGTCGTGCGCGGCATAGCCGTCTACAGCGACCATGATGCAGCGGCAGCGGTGAATAGTGATGCTTTCTTCGGGGCCTTCATGGGTGCCATCGAGTCGCTCATCGAGGGTGCCCCGAACCGGATGCTCCTTGACCTCGTGCACGCTTGGAGCAGGTAGTCGTTCCTAGGCGGTGGGGCTCCCCTGTTCGAGGGTCGACCCCGACACCGTCGTGATCGGGGACTCGCCGTCCTTATTGAGTGATAGCTACAGATTCGCGGTAGGCGAGTAGGGCCCGGTCGAATTGGGCGGCGAGGGAACTCAAATTCGCGGTTGAAGCCACGTCGAGTCGCTCGCCGCCGGATGGACCCTTGGACCGCGGGCCAAGGCTGATGAGGGCATAGGTCGCGGCCGTGAGTGCGGCCATCTCACGGACCCCTGCTGCGAACACCATGGCGAGTTCGACGGGCCGTCCGCGGTCGCCGGGCTCGAGCAGTACCCCGGTGACCGTTTGGTCCAATCGGATAAGGGCGTTGCGGGCTTCGGCGACGTCCGCATCGAGGGCATCGGTCGTAACACGGGCTGGGTCCTGGGATCGCTGCAGGACGTCGCCTCGCCAACGCTTGAGCACCGTGACCACAGCTTCAACCTGCCCGGGGGCCACCGGGCGCGACCAGCTGGGTATGGCGAGCACGACGGCCAACGAAATCATGGCTCCGACAAACGTCGACACAACTCGGGCGGCGAACAGGTCGTCCACCGGATTCGTTGCGTAACCGAGGAGCAGAATCATGCCGGCAAGGCCGAAGCTTGCGATGGCGTAATTGCCAAAGAACCACCGGATTGTCACGGCTGCCAGTCCGATGAGGATAACGAGCATCGCCCATGGGGACGTGCTGAGAATGAGGAGCAGTGCTGGCACGGCGGCGACAGCGACGAGGTTGCCAGCCAGTCGATTGACGCCCCGCACGACAGTGAATGACCAGTCTGGGCGTAGGACGAACACCACGGTGAGCGGCAGCCAGAACGAATGGCCGAGTGGCACAATCACCGTAATTGCTTCAGCAAGGCCAACTCCGATCGCCATCCGAAGGCCGTGCCTCGAAGCGTCACTACCGGGTGTGACGGCGGCGAGGAAGCGGGTTGCGGCCGGGCTCGGGGTTACTTCTCGGCACGCGGGGCCGGTCAGCGGAACTTCGTCGTACGGTGGACCACCGTCATCAAGGGCAGTGATCGAGCGATCGATTCCTTCAAGGGATCTGACGAGGCCCTCGGACGCGGCACTCGATGCCTCAAGTGAGCAGGGTGCGATGCGGCGGCGCGACGGCCAGCCGTCGAGCCTGTGCGCCTGCTGTTCAAGGCGGATACCCGCCGCCATGCGGTCGTATTCGTCGGGCTGATCAAGGGTGATCCAGGCGATGAGGGCACGGGTTGCCACGATGGATGAAGAGAATGCTGACCTGAAGCGGTGATCCTCCTCCTCGGGGAAACCGGCAATGTGCAGAACTTCCGCAACGACATCGCTTTGAGTGTGGGCACGGACAAGTGACGAGACGTCGATGGTCGCGAAGCGCAGCATCCGAGCATCCGCCCGCAACTTGTTTGCGAGCGCTCTTCGTGCGAACCATCGCCGCTCGGGCGCCCAGGTGATGAGCCAGAGCACGGACTGCACGGCGACGCCGAGTGCGAACCAGCCGACCACATTGGGGATTTCGGCAAGAGGGCGCGACGTGCCGGCAAAGATGACTGCCAGCGCAAGACTGCTGACTCCGATCGTCATCGCATTCGCACTGGTTCCTGCCGTCGAGCCGAAGACATAGGCGAGGGCGGCAATGCCGAGTACCGCCCACCAACTGCCACCAAGGATCATCGCGACAGCGATGGTGGCGATGCAGACCGCGCCGAGGGTAAGGAGTAGTCGCGCCAACCTGCGGAAGGGCAACGCCGCCTCGACGAGCCCAACCTGCAATGCGCCGAAACAAGCAGCGATCGTGACGGAGAGTTCGCCGATCGTCACACCCAGAGCGAAAAAGGCGACAACAACGAGCACCCTTCGAGCGACGGACGGCCACGTTGCCGGTGGCAGGGGCGCGATGGCGACAACGCGCCTGAGCACTTCGCGCATCAGCCATGTTCGCTCGGTCATGAGGACACTCTCTCGCGACGTGGCCTCGCGTCAGCGAGCAGGATCAGGTGTAGTGGCGGCGAACTTGCACGGATCGACGGAGTGACCTAGGTTCCGACTCGCCATGATTCGAAAGAGGAGCAAATGAAATCACGTATCGGTCGGAATCTTCGTCTCCCCATCGTGGCAGGCACCGCGATGTTTATGGTCGCTGCGCTCACTTTGGGTGTTCAGTCGACGAGTCAGGGTGCCCCCGCAGCGCCGACCCCCGGCAAGGCCTGCAAGACGAAGGGTCAGCGCCTCCCTGGTGGCTTCGTCTGTGTGAAGAAGAATGGCAAACTTGTCTGGGCCGTCACGACAGCGACCGCGACTCCCACCCCCTCACCCACGACCACCACTGCGACCGGGGCCAGCACCGGTTCACCGGGTTTCACCACCGCACTCGGGTTCGCGCCCTGGTCCCCGACTTCAAGCAATGCCCTGTTCTCGAGCGGATCGCAGCCGGTGGGCTCGCAGATCTCGACATCTCGGGCCGCGGTCGGGTCGATATTTCTTTGTCGGTTGATGAGCGGCCAGGGCGGGGCGCAAGTTGCCGGACCATGGATCCGAGGATCACAGTGGTACCCAGGTGAGAAGGTCAAGGTCGACGGCGCCAGCAATTTGAAGGGATCGGTGTCGGGTTCGCTCAGCGCGGGGCGTCGAGTGATCAGCGGCAACGGACTGCCAGCCACCAGCCTCGCGGGGACCTTCCCAGTGAGCTCCACGTCGACGGCCTACCAGTACGACCGAAACCCCAACACGATTCAAGGCTATTCGCTCAACGTCTCGGTCCCAGCGGCACCGCAGGTTGCCGGATCGCCGTCATGCCTTGACGGCGGTGCCATCGGCTACTCGACGAATGGCGTGGCGATCTACAACGCTCTTGATGGTGGCAACCGGGATGCGGCGGCCTACGAGACACTCGACAAGTGCTGGGGTCACCCTGAGCGTTCAGGGCAGTACCACTTCCACACGATGTCGACCTGCGTTGGCGGTGGGTCTGCCACCGAGAACAGCCCGGTCTGGGGCTTCATGCTCGACGGCTTCCCGATCACCGGTCCGTGGGAGAACGGCGTCAAGCTGACAACCGCTGATTTGGATATATGCCACGGCAAGACCTCGAAGATCACCCTCGACGGTGTTTCGGTGGTCACGTATCACTACGTCGCCACGGAGGACTACCCCTACACGGCTGGCTGCTATCGCGGGAGCCGTTGAGGGACGTCGCTAACCGCCACGGTTATCAACTTCAGGCCGCCATCAGGCGGCGGTGCCGATGGGTGGTGGGTGGTGGTGGTATTGCCTGCCTTGGGGTGAGGTCCAGCTGCAGCTGCCGTCGGGTTTGCTGTTGGTGATGCGCCATCCGGCGTGTGTTTTGAGTTGGTGGTGTCTGGTGCATAGGGCGCCGAGGTTCGTGGGGTTCGTTTCGCCGCCGCTGTTCCAGGGTTGGGCGTGGTCGATTTGGCAGAGGTCGGCGCGTCGTCTGCAGCCGGGGAATCGGCAGGTGGTGTCTCGTGCGGTGATGTAGTCGCGCAAGGGTTGGGGGATGGCGTAGGTGCGGTGGCCGTAGTCGAGGAGGTGGCCGGTGATGGGGTCGGTCACCAGGCGGCGCATCGTCACCGCGCAGTCGGGGTTGTCGAGGAGGTCGCGGAGTACGGTCGCGCAGACTGGTCCATCGCCGGTGAGGTCGACCTGTCCGGCGGCGATGCCATCGGCGGTCGCGTCGCGAAGGCTCAGCAGGGTCGCGAGGTCGATGGTGAGGTTCACATGCGCCTTCACCGGCGCGCGGTCGCCGCCGAGAATGAGGGCGGCGAGCGCTTGAGCGCGATGCTCACCCAAACACAGTGCGGGCAGGGTCGGCCCAGCGCTGTCCCCGGCGGCGCTTTCGGCGGCGGCGTGTTGGCGGGCGTGGGCGCAGGCGTTGATTTGGGTCATGACGGCGAGGGCATCTTCGGTGGCTATCGTGGCGATGAGCAGGCTCAAGCCATCGACGTCGGGGCTGACCCATACGTCGCAAGACCCCTTCGCCCGTTCGCGACGCCGGGCCTGGCCCTCGCTGTCGATCGCCAGGATCGCGGCCTTCGCTGCGCGGCGGGTGTCAGCGACCGTCCCCTTGATCGCCCGGGTCAGGACCCGTTGCTGGAACTGCTCGCATGCGACCGTGAACTCCGCACGTTCAGTGTCGTCGCGCATCGTGGATCCTGGGAGCCGGCCCACTGCCTCGACCATGACTGCGACGTGCCGGCGGGTGATCTGCCCCAACTCCCACGACCGCCACGTCGGTGCGAGGGGCCCCGTCAAGAGACGTGCCATATCGATCTCGTTTTGCATCGCCGACGCTGACACCCGCAGTGCGCAGGACAGCTCCTCGCGGATCACGTCACAGATCTTGATCAAGGACGCCTCATCGTGCAGCGGAATCACGACCCGGTATTCATCGATGCGGGGCTTGATTGCCGCGGCGGCCACCATCGCTGGTACCTGCTGGGCCTCCCACCAACTGCGGCACCGCTCATGGATCTGCAGATACGACACCGCATCGTCAGGCGACAATCCTTCAACATCGACCGACTGCAACAACGACATCACGAACAAACCCGGCTCCAGGCACGACAACTCCGCAAGCAACGCACCTGCAGAGCAGGTAAGCGGATCAACCGTCGTGAACATGACCCCAACCTAACCCCAGGGTCTGACAATCAACCCCCACGAAAACTGCTGCCTCCATCCCGCTGGCCATCCGAACCATGCCTCCACCTCGACATGGGATCGGTGCACACGGTGAAGGTGTAGCTGCCGACGACGACGCGGCCGACGACGTCGCGTCATCCTGCATCGCCCCCGACGAACTGGAGCTCGTCGCCGAACACCCTGCCACGCCTACCGCTACAAGCGCCAACCCGACCACGAGAGTCTTCAATCGACCATTCACTGTCTACCCCAATTGGGTGGTAATCGGAATGCGATTCACCCCGAGGCCGTACGCTTCTGGCAATGTACGCTCGAACGGCTCCGCGAAACACGAACGGTTTAACCGCTCACTCCTGTCCGGAAACGGCCGT
>JBBATH010000016.1:0-102806 GCA_040398845.1 Candidatus Nanopelagicales bacterium
ACCCGGCGGCACCACCCCACCACCCGGCGGCACCACCCCACCACCCGGCGGCACCACCCCACCACCCGGCGGCACCCCGGGTGTGCTGCCGCCACCTGGAAGTCAGTTCCAAGCCCAGGCGAGGACAAGCGGGGTCAGCAACACGATCGGAAACCTCGCGCTGCTCTCCGCCATCCTCGGTTTCTGCTGCGTTCCATTCGCGGGTAGCGTCATCGGGATTGTCATGGGGAGGATCGGAATAGACCGGGCGAAGCGCGGACTTGCAACAAATGGGAGCGTCGCGCAAGCCGCTTTCTGGCTTGGTGTGGTCGGCGTCGCGGCTAGCGTCATCGGCGTCTTCGTCACCATCATTCTCTCCGTCATCAATTCGTCCAGCGGCGCCTGATTCGTCGAAGTGGACTGCTAGGGCAAGGCCTCGGCGCCGTTCGGCGCCGAGGCCGTCGCGCTTGACCCGCAGCCTGCAAGGACCAGTACCCCCAAACACCGCGCCCGCCACGTTCAACGACCGTTGTGCCCCACGCCCGTCGTCGGTGGAGTGTCCTGCGTCGCCTCGCTCACCACCGGTACCACCTGATCCGTCATCCACGCCCGTCCGGATGAAATGACCAAGAAGAGCACCAAATGACCACGTAAACGTACATTTCAGCCGGATTCCGGATGAAATGACGGGGAAAGGGGGCGTGGGAGGGGCTTAGTTTGGGGCTGGGACCCAGAAGGTGAAGATCGTCAGCCCGATCCCTAGTGCTGCGAGTACCAGGACATCCGTCCTGCGCGACCTCACCGCGAGCATCCCGACATCACCATTTGGCATCATGAGTCGCAAGAACATAGCGAGAAGAACGCTGGCTGACAGCACGATCGACCCGCGCCGGAAGTGGTCGGTCCCGATCATGACGAGCGCCACCCCGAGGCCGAAAAGCACCACGCTGATCGGCCACTGAGCGAATGACAGCCGACCCCAGCTCCGCGGTTGCCGGATCGGCCGAACCTGCGCGAGACGCTCATCAGGCTCATCGGTCACTGCCGCTCGGCCTCCTCGACCACGTTCATGATGAGCATGGCGCGGGTCATCGGGCCCACACCACCGGGCATCGGCGCGACGAACCCTGCAACGTCCATGACATCCGGGGCGACGTCGCCCACGAGACCCGACTCGGTGCGGGTGATCCCGACATCAAGGACCGCCGCACCAGGCCGAACGAGCGCACTCGTCACGAGATGCGGCACGCCTGCCGCCGCAACGATGATGTCGGCACTGCGCAGGTAGTCGGCGAGATCATTGGTACCCGTGTGGCACAGGGTGACGGTGGCGTTCTCGCTTCTGCGAGTGAGGAGGAGTCCGAGCGGACGGCCCACGGTGACGCCGCGACCAACGACCACGACATGCGCCCCGGCGATCGGCACCTGGTAGCGGCGAAGGAGTGCCACGATGCCTCGAGGGGTGCAGGGCAGGGGTGCATCCTGGCCGAGGACGAGGCGGCCGAGATTCATCGGGTGGAGGCCGTCGGCGTCCTTGGATGGATCCATGAGTTCCAGGGTGCGGTTCGCGTCGAGTTGTCGGGGAAGCGGTAGTTGGACGATGTAGCCGGTGACGGCAGGGTCCTCATTGAGCCGGCGGATCTCGTCATCGAGTTGTGCTTGGGTCGTGTCGGCCGGGAGGTCTATCCGTATCGATTCGATACCGACCTCAGCGCAGTCACGATGCTTGCCGGTCACATAGGCGTGGCTTCCGGGGTCATCGCCCACGAGGACCGTCCCGAGACCTGGGCTCTTCCCTGCGGCCTTCAGCACATCGACGCGCGCTCGCAGTTCGGCTTTCACCTCAGACGCAGTCGCCTTGCCATCGAGCATCGTCGCAACCATGCGCTCATTGTGTCGGACGTGGACGAGCGCGCCAACCCACCCACCTCATGCCCGTTGGCGACCTCGCAGGGCCCCAACGGCGACCGCCACGAACGTGAGGAGGACTCCGGCAACGAGGTTCACCTTGACTTGGTTATCCCCAACTGGCACCAGGACATCGAGGGCGAGCGCCGCGGTCAGTTGGCCGGCGATCGTCGTGAGCGTGAATGCGAGGACGCCGTATCTCGGCACCGCCCAAGCGGCAGTAAGAATGAACACGCAACCGAAGACGCCGCCCAACCACATCCACCAGGGCCCGGCGGTCGGTACCGTCAATTCATCACCGAGGAACAGTACCCCGATCGCGGTCCCGATCAGGAGTCCGAGGGTTCCAAAGACGAAGTTCAGGAAGGTTGTCGCAAGCGGTTGACGGGACGCGACCGTGATCCGACCATTGAGCCCCTGCTGCACCGTCGTCGCGGTCCCTCCAAGCAGGGCGGCCAGGATGGCTGTGAGCGAGAATCCCTCGGCATTGATTGAGCCGCTCGCAGCAACAACAACGGCGAACACGGCGATAATCGCCGAGATCACCCGGGCTGACGTGAGGGCGGTGCGGCCGTTGGGCCCGACACCAAGACGATCGACGAGCAGTGCGGTGGCCGTCTGGCCAACCACGGCCCCCACCGCGAACAGCGCCACCCCGACGATCGCGACGGCGAAACTCGCGCAGGCGATGAACACTCCCCCGAGAACTCCAGCAGGCACTGCCCACCAGACGAGGGTGCCGTCACGAACGGTCGACGGAATCCGAGCAATTGCCGCACGGATTTCACGGGAGGAGACAGCGATGATGCTGAGAATCAACAGTCCGATGACGAACGAGAACAACGCAGAGTTCACGCCATTGCCCGAGTGCTGGGTCAACTCACCATTCGACCTCGATTGGAGCGCCGAGGCCACCCCCGCGAACATAAAGATCGATGCGAGCCCAGCGGGCCCGGCACGGTGAACGGTGTTCAATGGAAGAAGTGGCGAGTCCCCGTGAAGTACATCGTCACCCCCGCTTTCCGGGCTGCCTCGATAACTTCATCGTCGCGCACCGACCCACCCGGCTGGACGACGAATCGAACGCCTGCGTCGATGAGGACTTCGAGTCCATCCGCGAAGGGGAAGAACGCATCGGAGGATGCCACCGAACCGGCAGCCCGGCCCCTCGCACGGTCAACCGCGAGTCTCGCGGAGTCGACTCGATTCACCTGACCCATACCGATGCCGACAGCCGCACCGCCCCTAGCAAGGAGAATCGCGTTGGATTTGGCTGACCGAACTGCCCGCCACGCGAACACCAGATCGCCCAGGGTCTGCTCGTCCGCCGGCTCCCCGCAGGCCAACCGCCATGAAGCCGGACCGTCACCATCAGCCGCAATATCGTCGACCGACTGCACGAGCACGCCGCCGCTGATCGACCGCATCTCGAGCCGACTCCCCGGGTGGGGGGCACCCACTTCGAGGACCCGCAGGTTCTTTTTCGCGGCTAGGAGGCTCAGTGCTGCGGGCTCGTATCCCGGGGCGACGATGACCTCGGTGAAGACGTCGATAAGTGCCTCGGCCATCGCGAGCGACACCTCGCGATTGGCTGCCACCACACCGCCGAATGCCGAGACCGGGTCTGTCTCATGGGCGAGCCGATAGGCGGCCGCGATGTCTGCACCGATCGCGATGCCGCAGGGGTTCGCGTGCTTGATGATGGCAACAGCGGGCTCGAGGTGGTCGGATGCTGCCCGTCGCGCGGCATCCGCATCGACGAAGTTGTTGTAGGACATCTCCTTGCCCTGATGCTGGAGGGCGCCTGCGACACCCGGGTCACGCGAGTGGTTCAAGTAGACGGCCGCGTGCTGGTGCGGGTTCTCGCCGTATCGGAGCACCGATCCACGCTCCCATGCGGCCCCCGTCCACCTCGCAAAGCCCTCGCCCACCGGATCAGGCGCCACGACCGAACCGAGCCACGACGCGACTGCGATGTCATATGAGGCCGTATGCCCGAAGGCCTCCGCAGCTAAGCTCGCTCGTTGTTCAAGGCTGAACCCCTCGCCGCACACTGCCTCAATGACCTCGTCATACCTTCGCGGCGACGTCACGATTGCAACGTTCGCGTAGTTCTTTGCGGACGCCCGAACCATGGCCGGCCCCCCGATATCGATCTGCTCGACGCATTCGTCGATACCAGCCCCGGATGCCACCGTGTCGTTGAACGGATAGAGGTTGACGATCACGAGTTCAAACGGAGCAATGCCAAGTTCAGCCAGCTCCCGCTCATGCTCGGGCTTGCGCATATCGGCGAGGAGGCCGCCGTGAATATGCGGATGAAGGGTCTTGACCCGACCATCGAGGCTCTCGGGGAAGCCGGTGACATCGTTGACGGCAGTCACCGGGCATCCAGCGGCCGCAATCGTCTTCGCCGTCGATCCGGTCGATACGATCTCGATCCCGGCGGAGCTAAGGGCGCGCGCGAGCACGTCTATCCCGGCCTTGTCGTACACCGACACGAGCGCCCTGCGGATCTGGCGCCTGCCCTCAGTGTTCATGATGTGGCTCCGATCAGTTGGGTGAGCGTCTCGACGAGCAGTTCGCGTTCGACAACCTTGATCCGCTCGTGGAGGCTGACCTCGGTGTCACCGGGGAGCACCGGCACTGCGCGCTGGGCAAGGATGGTGCCGGTATCGACCCCCTCATCAATGACATGGACGGTGCAGCCGGTCACCTTGACCCCGTGCCGCAGCGCATCGCGAACCCCGTGCCCGCCAGGGAACGACGGCAGCAGCGCCGGGTGCGTGTTGATGATCCGACCCGGGAACGCGGAAACGAATACCGGAGCCAGGATCCGCATGAAACCAGCGCTCACCACCCAGTCGGGCCGACAGGCCTGAACAGCTTCCAGGAATGCGGTGTCCCAGTCACCTCGCGTCGCGAACCCGCCTGGCTCAACTTCGAAGGCTGGCAGCCCGGCCCTCGACGCCCTGCCGAGGGCTGCTGCGTCGCTCCGATCGCTAGCGACCGCCACGATGCTCCCACCGATCGCGGAGTCGAGGAGGGCCTGCAGCAGCGTGCCGGAACCCGATGCCAGTACGACGACTCGAGACTCCACGCTGCCCGAGCCTACCGCTGGGCCCGCCAGCGGATCCTTGCCGCTACGCGACAGCCTCGCCATTGAACTGCCGATACATGTGCACGATGAAGAGCGACGCGAACGGCAGGGTGACAAGGGTGAGGATCCCGTAGAAGACGCTGCCGAGAAGTGTGACCAGGAGGCTGAAGAGAACCATGACGATTGCCGGGCCTACATTCCGGCTGATGACCGAGTAGCTCGCCTTCATTGCCTCCACCGGGCGGTAGCCCCTATCAAGGATGAAAAACGGCCCGAGTTGGAGCAGGAACGCGACAAGGATGCCCGGAATTACGCACAGGACGAAGCCAAGGATGACGAGTCCGAGATAGGCGAGAGAAAAGACGATATAGCGGCCGAGGTTTTCAGTCTTCAACAAGACCGTGAACTCAGGCGCGATTCCACGGCTCACGTCTAGGGCGGCGCGATAGATGCCGATCGTCGCGAGGAAGGACAGTGCTATGAACACAAACGTCACAGCGAGGCCGACAATCGCCGCGAGGCCGACAGCTGCAGCGCAGGCATTGATCTGTCCAGGCGTCTGGGGGTCGGTGCAGTCCTCAACGATGGCCGCGAGAGGCTGCGAGCCAATCTGCTGAATCACCTGGATCACGGCCACCACTGCCGCCAGCGCGATGAACGGCAGCGGGTTCCTCTTGAAGGTGTCGAATGCCCAGGAGATCGCCAGTGATACCTGCGGCCGTGGCGCTGCAGGTCCTGGCATGGATGTTGGTTCGTTAGACATAGCGATCCTTCACTGGTTCGAATCGGTGACCACGCGCATCGTAGGCGGTCATATCCCAGTCATCGGGAGCGACGATCGACGATCGCATGAGGAGTGCAACCGGGATCGCCCCGAGGAGCAGCAATCCGCCGCTGAGCAGGGCAACGGTCTCAGATGGCGGCCCAATGCTCACGAGTCTGTCATCGCCAAGTGAGCCAACAGCGAGGCGAGCCAACACAGCGAGGGAGATACTCGCCATCACGACGGCGCCCACGACGAGGCTGAGTCGCGCGACAGCTGACCGTTCCGTACGACGTCCAATCACGCCACCCATGATGGCTCCGGCCACGACGCCCGCGAGTGGCAGGGCCATGCCAAGGGATCCGAGGTCGTTTGGGAGCGCAGCGAACAGCGGGAAAGGCGGAAGGGGTGACGACTCACCTGCCGAAGCGAAGGGGGAGATCACCACACCTGCTCCAAGGACGACGCCTGCGCCGACGAGATAGGAGGTGGCCCACATGATGATCACCGGGGCGTACCCAACGCCCAGCAGGAGCAGCGCAAGGCCGCCAACCGGCCCAGGGTCGAGGAGCCGCTGGGCGGCAAGCGCCTGCGGGAAATTGAGCCCGAGGGATACCGCTGCAGCAATCGCCCCAAATCCGACAAGGGCGACGGCACCGGCGATCGCTGCCGCAACCATCGTTCGTGCATGCGGCGACATGCGCGCCCGTAGTTCAGCCATGAGTCCTGAACCTCGCAGCACTCCCCATGCCAAGCCGGTCGCCGCCACAAACAGCCCAACGCCAAAGGCTCGGGTCGGGCTCGTCCGAAAGTCAGGGGTGTTGGACAACGAACTCACGCCGGCCAGGATGAGTGCGTAGAACACGGCTCCCGCTGCTGCCAGGGCCCCGGCATCATGGAGCGTGGTGACCGCGGTAGCCCGAGCAGCCCATCTGCCGGCATGTCCGAGCAGTGCCAGCCAGATGAGCAGCAGGCCGAGCGGCAGCAACGAGTAGGTTGCCGAGTCGGCGCGCACTGAGACGCCGTGGGCGATCACCCAGGCCAACCCGGAATCCCGAAGTGCCACCAGCCAGGAACTCTCGCCACCAGTCGCGGTGAGCCAGACTGCGAAGATAGGGATCGCGATGATGGCGACGCCGATTCCGGTAGCCCACAGGGCAGCGACAAGCGCCACCCACCAGATCCTGCGCGGAGTCCCGACCTGCTTCGGCGCTGGCTTACTCGGCTTCGTTGACGCAGCCGGCGCCTTGCTCGCCGAAGGCACTGCTCGCCTATCTGCTGAAGTCGGGGCTGCCACGTGCTCAGACTCTCAAGAATTCGCCGTCGATGCGTCCCGGCGCGCTGAAGAGCATCAACCCTTCACAATCAACCAAAGAGAGGCCGCGGCTGAGAGGCCCAGCGCGATCCGCGTGAACCACAGCGGTTTCATCCCCCGAAATGCCAGGGCACCGATACCCGCGCCGAGCACGAGGACAGGGATGAACCAAAGATCGGCAATCAGACTTTCGGGATGGATGAGTCCGAGGCCGAGGACCAGTGGCACCTTGATGACGTTGAGAATAAAGAAGAACCAGACGGACGTCCCCATGAACGCCAGCATCGACACCCGCATCTTGACGAGGTAGACGCTCATGGCGGCCCCTCCGGCATTCGCGGCCATCGAGGTCATGCCAGCGAGTGTTCCGTAGAACGCAATGGCCGCCCGATTCGTCATTTCCGCCTGCTTCGCCCCGGACTTTCCATCCGAACGCAAGCGGCGCACTTCGAGGCCGACCGAGATGATGATGAGCACTCCAAGAATCCGACTCAACAGGCCGGTCTCGACGAAGCGGAACAGTAGTGCGGTGAACGCGAACCCAACGAGCACGCCGGGGACGAGTCGGCGGATGAGACCCCAGTCGGCATGCTGCCGGTATAGCGCCAAGCCAAACACGTCGCCAAGGATGAGGAGTGGCACCGCGAAACCGGCCGCACCCGTCGGGGTGAGCGCCGCGGCAAGAACCGGACCGGACAGCACACCGGCCACCGGCATCGCGGTCTTGGAGAACCCCATGAGGAATACCCCGATCGCGACGCTCAACATGAGCGCTGGCGTCCAAACCTCGGGCATCATCGCCGCGCCACTGCCCTACGCCTTCGTCATAATCTCCCGCATGAGGCGAGCCGTTGCCGAAGGCGTCTTGCCGACCTTGACCCCAACCGCCTCGAGGGCCTCCTGCTTTCCAGCCGCAGTGCCCGACCCGCCGGAGACAATCGCGCCCGCATGACCCATGGTCTTGCCCTCGGGGGCCGTGAAGCCGGCGACATAGCCAACGACCGGCTTCGTGACGTGGTCCTTGATGTATGCCGCCGCACGCTCTTCGGCATCGCCGCCGATCTCACCGATCATGACGATCGCATCGGTATCGGGATCGGCCTCGAACGCTGCGAGGCAGTCGATGTGGGTGGTGCCGATGATGGGGTCGCCACCGATTCCGACAGCAGTCGAGAAACCGAAGTCGCGCAGTTCGTACATCATCTGGTAGGTCAAGGTGCCCGACTTGGAGACCAGCCCGATGCGCCCGGGGGGCGTGATGTCGGACGGGATGATGCCCGCGTTTGATTGCCCCGGGGAGATGATCCCAGGGCAGTTCGGACCGATGAGACGGGTCGCGCCAGAATTCTGCGAATACTGGAAGAACTTCGCGGTGTCGTGGACCGGGATGCCCTCGGTGATCACGACCGCGAGTTCGATGCGAGCATCGATGGCCTCGATGACGGCTGCCTTGGCGAAACGGGGCGGCACGAACACGACCGTGACATTGGCGCCGGTAGCCGCCATGGCATCCTGAACCGAGTCATAGATCGGGATGCCATCGACATCCTGGCCTGCCTTGCCTGGGGTAACTCCGGCAACGACCTGCGCACCGGAGGCAACCATGCGCCGCGTGTGCTTCGTGCCCTCGCCGCCGGTCATGCCTTGGACGAGGATGCGGGAATTCTTGTCGAGCCAGATAGCCATTGCGCGCGCCCTTACTTTCCGGCCTTGCGAGCAGCGGCCAATTCGGCCACCCGCCGCGCGGCATCATCCATGGTGTCGACGATCTCAATGAGCGGATGAGCTGCATCCGTGAGGATCCGGCGACCCTCGATCGCGTTGTTGCCGTCGATCCGGGCAACGATCGGCTTGGTGAGCTCCGCGCCATTGGCGGAGAGCATCTCGAGCGCCTGCAGGATCCCGTTGGCGACCGCGTCACACGAAGTGATCCCGCCGAAGACGTTCACGAACACCGCCTCGACCTCAGGATCGTTCAGGACGATGTCGAGACCGTTCGCCATGACTGAAGCGCTCGCGCCTCCACCGATATCGAGGAAATTCGCCGGCTTGATGCCGCCAAACTCCTCGCCCGCGTAGGCAACGACGTCGAGAGTGCTCATGACGAGGCCCGCCCCATTGCCGATGATCCCGACCTCACCCTGCAGCTTGACGTAGTTGAGGTCAAACTCCTTGGCTCGCAGTTCAATCGGGTCGGTGCCCTCGCGGTCGACGAAATCAGCGTGCGACGAATGACGGTACCCAGCATTGTCATCGAGGGTGACCTTGCCATCGAGCGCGAGCACGAGACCGTCCGGCGTGAGGACGAGCGGATTGACCTCGACGAGCGTGGCATCTTCCTCGACCATAACGACCCACAGCTTGACGAGGATCGCGACAACCTGATCGACGATGGCCTCGGGGAAACGGGCTGCCGCCACGATCTCACGGGCCTTCGCCTCGTCAACGCCCTTGAGGGCGTCGACGGGGACCTTCGCGAGGTCATCGGGACGGGTTGCGGCGACCTCTTCGATGTCGACGCCGCCCGCAACGCTCGCCATGGCGAGGAATGCGCGGTTCGTGCGATCAAGGAGGAAGGAGACGTAGTACTCCTCGGCAATATCGCTCGCCTCAGTGACGAGCACCCGGTGCACGGTATGCCCCTTGATGTCCATGCCGAGGATGGCGTCTGCCTTCGCCTGCGCGTCATCGGGAGTGTCGGCGAGTTTCACGCCACCGGCCTTGCCTCGTCCGCCGACCTTCACCTGAGCCTTCACAACAACAGCAGAGCCAATCTTGCGGGCTGCCTCGAGCGCTGCTGCGCTGGTCGTGCAGACCTCACCCGGAGTGACCGGAACGAGGTGCTTGCCGAAGAGGTGCTTGGCTTGGTACTCGTACAAGTCCACGCTTGATCGACTCCTTTTCGAAAGGCCTCCCGTATGGCTGCGGGTTGAGCCTAGTTACGTACGGGGGTGTCCTGAGCCCTTCTTGATGTGATCTTCGACCCAGTCGACAATCGCCTGCGTCGGGGTGCCGGGAGTGAAGATCCGCGCGACGCCCATTGACTCAAGGGTCGGGATGTCATCGTCTGGGATGATTCCACCGCCAAACACCATGATGTCGTCGGCTCCGGCCGCCCTCAAGAGGTCCATAACCTCGGCGAACAAGGTGAGGTGGGCCCCGGAGAGCACCGACAGACCGATGATGTCGGCGTCCTCTTGGATGGCCGCATCGACGATCTGCGCCGGCGTCTGGTGCAGGCCCGTATAGATGACTTCGATGCCGGCGTCGCGCATCGCGCGAGCGACGACCTTGGCGCCACGATCATGGCCGTCGAGGCCCGGCTTGGCCATAACGACGCGGATTGGTGCTGTCACGATGCTGCCCCTTCACCAGTTCTGAACCTGCGGCACATTGTGGACCTGTCGCGCGAAGAGTTCGAATTCATCGTCTTAGGTTGACGGCCGCCAAAAGTGCAGCATAGGTGGTTGCGGTGCCCTTCATGACGAAGGGGTCAGGCGCTCTGCCAACTGCGCGGCGGCAGCAGCGAGCCAGCGGGCCGGCTCCCGACGGGCCACCTGCGAGGACCCGGCAAGGTCGCTACAGGTGATGACCCCCGCGACACCGCGCGGCCGCCATTCCTCTTCATCCAGCCCAGACACCCCGGCAACAACGTAGACGGGACGACCGATCTCGCGGGCGATATCGATGACGAGTCCGGGAGCTTTCCCACCGAAGGTCTGGTGGTCGAAGGCACCCTCGCCAGTCACGACCACCTCGGCGGCACGCACCCGTTCGCGAAGTCCAATGAGATCGGCGACGTAGCGAGCGCCGCTTTCGATGCTCGCGCCGAGCGCGGCTCGGGCAGCGGCGGCAACCCCACCGGCCGCCCCGCCGCCGTTCGTACTCACGATGTCGAGACCGAATGTTCGCTCGAGCAGGCTCGCCCACCGGCACATTGCCGCGCTCGCCCGGGGGAGGTCGCGGGGTGACAGGCCCTTTTGGGGACCAAAGACCCGCACGGCCCCCTGCTCGCCAACGAGTGGGTTTGTTACATCGACAAGCACTCGCCACACACCGCCGACCTCACGTGATTCAAACGTGTGCGCCTGCACCAGCCCGGCCAAGTCGGGCGTGACCTGTCGGCCAGTCCTGTCGACGACCAAGAAGCCAAGGCCCTCGAGCAGGCCAACACCTCCATCGACCGATGCGCTGCCACCCAGCGCCAACGTCACAGATGACGCTCCAGCATCGAGCGCGGCTCGAGCCGCGAGGCCCAGACCGAGTGACGAGGCCCGCCAGGGGTCCGGTGCGAGATCGATGATGGTTGCCAACCCGCACACTTGCGCCATTTCAACGATCACCTCGTCACCACGCCAGGCGATCACCCCGGTTCGCGGGCGGCCACGTCCGTCAACTGTGAGAGTCTCACGGCGTTCGAATCCATGTTCGAGGACGACATCGATCGTGCCATCGCCTCCATCGGCCAACGGGAGCCCGTCGACCCGGTGCCCAGCGGCCTGCAACACCGATGCAATCGTCATGACGACCTCACCTGCGGAAAGCGTCGCCTTGAACTTGTCGGGGGCGACGAGCACCCGGCTCATAGCTTCTCGACGGGCGCATACCTCAGGAGTAGCCGCTTCACGCCTGCCGCACCGAAGTCGACGGTGGCATCGGACTTTTCACCAACCCCGGCAGTCGAGACGACGGTGCCGAGGCCGAACTTCTCGTGGGTCACCCGATCGCCGACCGCAAGAGATACGACCGGACCGCCACCGGCGACGCGATCACCAAGGCGCAGTGCAGCACTGCTACTCGACGGCGAGGAACCGAATCCCCCTGCTGAAATTGGGATGTCACTCGGCTCCTCTCTGCGCCAGTCGAGGATTTCCGCGGGAATCTCGTCAAGGAAACGGGACGGCGGGTTGAACGCGGGAGAGCCCCACGCCGAGCGCATCATCGAACGGCTGAGATACAGGCGCTCCCGGGCCCGGGTGATGCCCACATAGGCCAGGCGCCGCTCCTCCTCAAGTTCCTTCGGATCGCCGAGGGAACGCATATGTGGGAAGACACCGTCCTCCATACCGGTGAGGAACACGACCGGGAACTCAAGGCCCTTCGCTGTATGCAGGGTCATGAGGGTCACGACTCCCCCCGACGCATCGGCGTCGGGGATATCGTCCGAGTCGGCCACGAGCGAGACGCGCTCAAGGAAATCAATAAGCGTCCCATCGGGATTCTCATTCGCGAACTCCTGCGCAACCGTCTCGAGTTCGGCGAGGTTCTCCACCCGGGTCTCGTCCTGCGGGTCGGCCGAGGCCTGAAGTTCGGCGAGGTAGCCGCTCTGCTCAAGGATCGCCTGGAGTACAACGGCGGCATCCGCACCCGACTCGACCAGGGTGCGCAGACCGGTCATGAGCTGGACGAAGCCGGTGATGCTCGTGAGGGATCTTGTCGCGATGCCCGGTGCCTCCGCCGCTCGCTCGAGGGCCTCGGCGAAGCCGATGCGCTCACGCTGGCTGAAGGCATCGACCATGGCCTCTGCTCGCTCGCCGATGCCACGCTTGGGTACGTTCAGCACCCGGCGCAGGGACACCTCATCGGTCGGGTTCGCGAGGGCACGCAGGTAGGCGAGTGCATCTCGGACCTCGCGTCGCTCATAGAACTTGGTGCCACCGACCACGCGATAGGGCATGCCGACCCGAATGAACACTTCTTCGACTGACCGAGACTGCGCATTCGTGCGATAGAAGACTGCAACATCACCGTGCCTGACCTCCTCCACGTCGGTCAGTCGGTCGATTTCATTCGCGATGAAGGACGCCTCATCCCGCTCGTCATCGGCGACATACGCGACGATCGGCGCGCCCTCGCCAGAGTCGGTCCACAGGTTTTTCGCACGCCTGCTCGAGTTACGGGCGATCACCGCATTTGCAGCCGTGAGGATCGTCTGGGTCGACCGGTAATTTTGCTCAAGGGTGATGGTCCGAGCATTTGGGTAGTCGCGCTCGAACTCCTCGATGTTGCGGATGGTCGCGCCGCGGAAGGCGTAGATCGACTGGTCTGCATCACCGACCACGCAGAGCTCGCCGGCCGGCAACTGCGGCGTGCCCGGGCCGACGAGCTCCTTAATGAGCGTGTACTGAGCGTGGTTCGTGTCCTGGTACTCATCGACGAGGATGTGGCGAAACCTGCGACGGTAGTGCTCGGCAACATCAGGGTAGAGCTGAAGGACGGCAACCGCACTGAAGATGAGGTCATCGAAGTCGAATGCGTTGGCCCGCTGCAAGCGCGCCTGGTACTGGCCATACGCCTCAGCGAGGGTCTGCTCCATATGATTCGCGGCCTGCGCCGCGGAGGTCTCGAAGTCGATGAGCTCGTTCTTCAGGTTCGAGACCTGCGCGAGAAAGGATCGAGGCGTGTAGCGCTTCGGGTCGAGGTCGAGATCACGAAGCACCATGCCCATGAGTCGTAGGGAGTCGGCCTGGTCGTAGATAGTGAAGCCGCTCGTGACCCCGAGGCGCGATGCCTCGCTTCGCAGGATGCGAACACACGCGCTGTGGAAGGTCGAGACCCACATAACCCGGGCTCGCGCGCCAATGAGCTCGGCTACCCGCTCCTTCATCTCGCCCGCGGCCTTGTTCGTAAAGGTGATGGCGAGGATCTCGCCCGGCTGCGCGGCACCGCTCGCGAGGAGGTGAGCGATCCGGCGGGTGAGGACGCGGGTCTTGCCAGACCCTGCACCCGCGACGATGAGGAGGGGCCCGCCCCGATGCTCGACGGCGGCACGCTGCGACTCGTTGAGGTCCTCTACGAGCCGAGTCTCACGATCGGAGGCGACGGTCACGCACTCATCGTAGGAGGATGCACCCACAACGTGGATTCGCCGACGTGCCCCCAGTGAATGTCAGCCCTGCGCCGTAGCCTGGCTTCTGCGGTACATGAGGTGAGTCCGATCCGCCTCGGCACCCGATGGAGCGCGCTACTTGTACACGTATTGGTACTCATTCTTGTCAGGAAAGGGCTATCGTGAATCTTATGGCGACTGAATTCTTGGAGGTCATTCCCAACGGGGAGGCACGCAAACGCTTCGGGGAGACTGTTGCGCACTTCCGTGAGGAGGGCCTCGGAGCGGCTCCGGTTGTGTTCGGTAACCACCGCAAGCCCGAGGGAGCCATGCTCTCCTTCTCGCTCTTTGAGGAGCTGCTGCCGGTGATCGCCGAAATCCAGCTGGCAGTTCTTGTCCGCGAGCGACTAGCCGGCTCATCTTCCATCGGTACCTTCGAGGAACTCGTCGACGAGCTCGGTTTCGCACGATCTGACTTCGAGTAGCCGATGGACCGCCCTCTCACCAGGACGTATCTGCCTAAGTTCAGGGAAGACTTGTTTAAACTCGCGGACTCCAATCCACAACGGCGGGTGCTCACCATTTGGACAGACGTGAGCAAGGGGTTGATCGCCGGGATTCCATTGGCTCACCTTGCCTCGGTCGGTGACCTCTCGGACTGCTACAAGATCCACTTCGATGTTCAGGACTCAGCGTCGCCTCGGTATCGATTCGTCTATCGCCTCCTACCGAACCGCAGTGAAGCAATCAGCGTCGAAGCCATCGCAGTCGGCGAGCGAAGGGCGCTTCAGGTCTATGTAAAAGCTGCACGCCGGCTTGGCCGTCTCAACGATGACCGCCGGTGATGGTGCCCACGAATACAGCGTTCGGCTACGTCACGTAGCCCACGACGAAAACACTCACCTTCGCCGACACCGACGATGTCACCGCGATTTGCCCGTCAGCACCGACGGGCGCAAGCACGATCGCGGCGTACCGGGCATTCGCCACCACGGGGGCCGAGCGAGTGCCAGGCGAGACCCCATCGGAGGCGAACACCGAGACGGTGCCGTTCTGTGCGCTCTTGCGGGTCTGCACCCGCAGCAGCACCGCCTTCAGCCGCTTCTTCTTGGGCAGCCCAAACTGGCCGGCGGCACTGAATTTCTTCGTCTCGCCCGCAGCGAAGGCGGACGAGAACATCGGGCGGGGCGTGATGCCGGTAGCTGTTCTCATCGTTTCAGCGGTGCCGTAGCCGAGTACTTCGACGCGCAGGCTCACCGCCGGGCGCTTTGACGCGGTCAACCGCACTTGGCCGCCCGAAACGGGCACCAGCATGATTTCCTTGTGCATCTTGGACTTTGGGAAGGCAAAGCGGGCGGCCGCCTTCTTATCGTCGATCCGTCCGATCCGGACAGATCCCTTTCGGGTCGCATCCTTACTCGTCACGAAGATGAGGGCCGATCGCGCTTGCGCCGGTACGCCCGCCAACGTGACGTTGCGCTCCTCCCCCGGCCTCAGAGGGCCATCAGTGGCCGACTCGTAGCCGACGACAGACCCCAGTGGGAAGAAGTCGGTGGGCTCGGGTGCCAGTGGCGGCGCCGGAGTTCCCCCGGGCGGCGCTGCAGGTTGAACAGCCGGGCCACTGGCCCCGCTCAGGTAGTAGCCGAGCACATCAACCGCGAGATCCGTCGCCCCCGCCGAAGTCGCCAGCGCAATCGTTCCGTCCGACGCAACCGGCACGACGACCTCGGCCGCCGCGTCGGTGCTCATGGCGACCCTCACCGCGGGCTGACTCTTTGCCTGGCCGGGCGACCACACCCGTACGGTCGACGGCGCATTGGACTGGACTGCGGTCAGGCGAATTCTCACCCCGGAAACCCCGGTGGCAGGAACCGCTCCCTGCCCGATCACCCGTGCAAAGATTCGGTGGCTGTCCCCCGACCACCGGTCCTGCTGCAGCCTGCAGCGTTGCTCGATTCCGACACCGTCGGCGGTACTGAGCACGCGCACCGGTTCGACCGCGATCATGTCGCCCTTGATCGTCTCATCAACGGTCGTGGCGCCGGTGCTCTTGCGCGGGCAATAGGGTGCGGTCGCCGCAGAACCGTCCCAGAAGGAGTTGCTGCCGGTCGCGCCGTCCCAGGTGAGCGATATGTGGATGTGATTTCGATGGCAGGTGGTGTCGGATGACTTCTCCGGCTTCGAGAAGCAACCCTTGAGTTCTGTCCAGCCGCGGTCAATCTCATAGCCGCGCCAGATGCGGTCGTTCCAGCCGATGTACATGACGCCGAGGCGGATCGCATTGCCGTAGGGCCGACCCGCAGTGTCAGGACCGAGAAGCCAGGTGAGGAAGGCCTCCGCGTTCGCACGCTCCTGCGCCTTGCGTACATCGGTCATCCAGTCGAGGGCTCGGCCCTCCTTGTGCTCGCTTTGGCCGCCGACCTCGCAGTCTCGAGGGATCCACACCGTTTGCTCGGCGCCGTAGGTCGCCTTGATGAGGTCAGCGAGCTTTTGGGCGCCGGGCTTGACTGACGGATCACACTGCGCCTGACCCTGATACGTCGCATCAATGTCGTACTCAGCAGGGAGCGGGGTGGTCCCCACCGGAACGACAGCGGCCGGAAGCCCGGTGCCGGGAACGGGGGGTCCGGCGACGACCCCGGTCCAGTTTGAGGACTGCCATCCAGATGGTGCATCCGCGGCGTTGGCCAAGGGGAGGAGAAGCGCCGCTCCAACGAGGGAGACCACGGCGATCACCGGACCCCGCTTCAGCCCCATGCGAAGTGGCCCCCGCCGCAGTCCCGCCACGACCTGACCCGGGGTGCCGGGCAGGAGTCGGCGCAGGGCAGAATGCCCCAATTGGTGGGGAAGCACCTGGTTATGGTGTCACGGAAGTGGCGAAAGTTTCTACTGTGGCGCGTTGAGACTCGGGGTTTCCTTGCCCAATTCACCCTTCCGTCCCGCGAACCGCCCGGATTTTTCGCGGGCTTGTGAGGAAACACATGCTTGAGGACACCGAGATCGAACGAATCCTCGTCGTAACGGCCCACCCAGATGACGTTGACTTCGGCGCTGGGGGAACCGTCGCCGCAGCGACCACAGCCGGCATCACCGTGACCTACTGCATCATCACCGATGGCGATGCTGGCGGATCTGACCACGACGTTCCCCGCTCCGAGATCCCCGCCATCAGGCGTTCAGAGCAGCGGGCCGCCGGTGAGATCCTCGGCGTCCACGACGTCCGCTTCCTCGGCTACACCGATGGTGAACTCACCGTCACCCATGAACTGCGTCGCGACATCAGCCGAGTGATCCGACAGGTACGCCCGCAGCGGATGCTCATCCAGTCCCCTGAGCGCAACTGGGACCGCATCTACGGTTCGCACCCCGATCACCTCGCGGCAGGTGAGGCCGCGATCTGCGCCGTCTACCCCGATGCCCGGAACCCATTCGCCCACCCGGTGCTGTTCAAGGACGAGGGCCTTGCCGATTGGGCCGTTCCCGAGGTCTGGGTGTTCGGCACGCCCACCCCCAACCACTACGTCGATGCCACTGAGCACTTCGACCGCAAGATCGAAGCACTCAGGGCTCACACCAGCCAGACCGCCCACATGGACGACCTCGCGGATCGAGTCCGCGGGTGGATGACGATGCAGGCTGGCGAAGCAGGCATGCCCGATGGCCGTCTCGCAGAGGCGTTTATGGTGGTCAACACCGCCTGACGGAATTGCGCGGGCGACCTACCAGAAGACAGCGATCACGACGTTCACGAGGGTGAGCGCGCCAATGACGCCCCAGAGCGGAACCTGCGGCGGCTGCTTCTTGCGGCCAATGAACGCGAGCACCGTGATGACGAGCACGATGAGCAACTTGGCCGAAATCTTCGCCATATCGAGCGGCTCTTCCTCGAGAGCACCGGATTCGGCGATGCCGACCAAGAGCACCCCGGTGACGAGCTGGGTGAGCGCGCCATGCCACATGGCCGGATTCACGCCCTTGTCGGCCGACTTCACCTGCACGATGAACCCGCCGAGCAGGCTCGCGAGTCCGACGAAGTGCAGCACCAGAATCACGTTGTAGAGAAACTGCACGGCGTTACTCCCACTCGATCGTGCCCGGAGGCTTTGATGTGATGTCCAACGTAACGCGATTTACTTCGCGAACCTCGTTCGTGATGCGTGTCGAGATGCGCGCCAGCAGGTCATAGGGCAACCGCGACCAGTCTGCGGTCATCGCATCCTCACTCGACACCGGGCGGAGCACGATCGGGTGCCCGTAGGTGCGTCCATCCCCTTGAACCCCCACGGAGCGAACATCTGCAAGCAGGACCACGGGGAACTGCCAAACATCACGGTCTAATCCGGCACTCGTAAGTTCCTCGCGCGCGATGGCATCTGCCTCGCGCAAGATTGCCAGGCGTTCCGCGTCGATCGCGCCCACGATGCGAATGGCCAGGCCCGGACCCGGGAAGGGCTGGCGCCAGACGATCTCCTCTGGTAGCCCGAGATCAAGGCCCACCTGCCGCACTTCATCCTTGAACAAAGCGCGCAGCGGCTCGACGAGGGCGAATTTCATGTCCTCCGGCAGGCCGCCGACATTGTGGTGACTCTTGATATTCGCAGTGCCTGATCCGCCGCCGGACTCTACGACATCCGGGTAAAGGGTGCCCTGCACCAGGAAATCAACGGTCTGACCATGAGCGCCAGCATCGGCGATCACCTGTGCCGTTGCGTCTTCGAACACGCGAATGAACTCGCGGCCGATGATCTTGCGCTTGGTCTCGGGATCACTGACACCGTCAAGGGCGGTGAGAAATCGCTCCTGCGCATCGACGACGACGAGGTTCACGCCGGTGGCTGCGACGAAGTCGCGTTCAACCTGCTCAGCCTCGCCCTTGCGCAGCAGGCCGTGGTCGACGAACACGCAGGTGAGCTGATCACCGACCGCGCGCTGCACGAGCGCCGCGGCGACAGCTGAGTCAACTCCGCCCGAGAGACCGCAGATCACCAAGCCACCGCCGACCTGCTCCTTGATTCGCGTGACCTGTTCGTCGATCACATTGGTCATGGTCCAGGTCGGTGCGAGCCCCGCGATGTCGTAGAGGAAGTGCACCAGGACGTCCTGCCCATGCGCACTGTGCCTGACCTCAGGGTGGTATTGCACGCCCGCCATGCGGCGCTCGGCATTCTCAAAGGCTGCCACGGGCGCACCGGCGGATGTTGCCGAGACGATGAAGCCGTCGGGCGCCACCGACACGCAGTCACCGTGAGACATCCACACGTTCGCAGTGGCGGGCAGGCCGGCAAAGAGCACACCCGGCGCGGTAACCGTGAGCTCAGTGCCGCCGAACTCGCGCAGTCCCGTCTTGGTGACGGTGCCACCGAGCGCATTGGCCATTGCCTGAAATCCGTAGCAGATGCCGAAGATGGGAATGCCGAGCTCGAGGATCGCTCGGTCGAGGGAAGGCGCACCTTCCTCGTACACACTGGACGGACCGCCGGAGAGCACGATGGCGCCGGGATTCTTGGCCGAGACCTCGGCAGCGGTGATGGTGTGGGGAACCACCTCGGAGTAGACCCGTGCCTCACGCACCCGGCGGGCGATGAGTTGCGCGTATTGGGCCCCGAAATCAATGACGAGGACTACCTGCTGCGCGTCTGCCACGTCCGAGATCCTATTGAGAGCCAGCAGAAGGGAAGGCTCCGAGCAGTCCGAGCGAAGCCACGATCACGAGATCGATGAGCACGCCAACGACCACCCCCGCGATAAGCCAGCGCCGCGCCAAAGCCGAGGATCGACCGGCATCAGGGAGGTTTCCGCCCGAGGTTGCCTGCGCCGAGCGCCACCCGAAGTACACCGCGACGAGGCCGAACGGCAGGAAGCAGCAGGCTGTCACGGCCACACCCCAGCCCAGATACGTGGGCGGGGCACCGGATTCAGGCGTGCCAGCCGGTACCGGCCGCTCACTTGACATCGGGCCGAAGGCCACGTTCGGAGCACCTGTCCGCAGGACTGCCGTCGCAACGGCCCCTGCCTCATCAGCCGATCGGATCCCGTGCAACACGATGCGCAGGGCGCCGACGGCTTCGTCCGGCACGACCGGATTCCTTGGAGCCGTCGCATCCACCCGCCGGTACTCCTCGCCAAGTGCTGGCCGCTGATCGACCTCGCCCTTATTCGGCCACATCGACATCGCGCGCTCGGCCTGCGCCGTAATCGTCAGCGACGGATTCACGCCGAGATTCGCCGTGATGGCCGAGCCGTCGACGACGTGCAGCCCCGGATGCCCAAATGCCCGGTGATACGGGTCGATGACACCGTGCGACGGATCGGCGGCGATCACGCAGCCCCCGACGAAGTGGGCGGTCATGGCCGCGTCGAAACTCTCGAAGACATTGCTCCCTGGGACGCCGTCGATCTTGTCGGCGATTCGGTGCACGACGTCGGCCGCCGCCGGAATGTAGGTCGGGGCAGGGCGCGATTCGTCCTGACGCGTCGTGAGCTTCCAGCGTCCGAGTCGGGAACGCCCGCCGGTGAGCGTGAGCGAGTTATCGACCGCCTGCATCACCAGGGAGATAACCGCTCGTTCACTCCAGCGATGCACATTGAGGAGGGCAACCGCCTGACGGCGCTGCCGGACCATCTCGCGCATCCACACCCGCCAGCGGGCCCGGCCCTCCTGCGGAACGGTGAGCACCGATTGCAGCAGGCCCATCGAGTTCGAGCCCTTGCCGTACCTCACCGCCTCGACATGAGTGCTCTCATCGGGGAAGAAACTGGATGTGATGGCGACGCCCTGGGTGTAGTCGCTGTCCGAGGAGCGAGCTACCGCGCCGAGGATTGACTCGCTATTCGTGCGCGAAAGTCGACCGAGAGCCGGTGACAGGTTCGGCAGCCGGCCATCGTCCTTCATGCGGTGGAGGAGTCGCTGGGTGTTGTACGTGCCGGCGGCCATGATGACATGATCGGCGGTGAAGGTACGGCGGCGGCGGCGGAACCAGGCACCGGTGCGCTCCGTCGTGATGACGAACCCACCACCCGGCTGCTCGTCGATCGCGACAACGGTCGTGAGGGGGTGAACGACGGCACCGGCACCCTCGGCGAGTCCGAGGTAGTTCTTCGGCAGGGTGTTCTTCGCACCGATTCGGCACCCGGTCATGCACGATCCGCAGTGGGTGCATCCGGTTCGGGTTGGTCCGACTCCGCCGAAGAATGGATCCTCGCGTGTCACGCCGGGCCCGTCGCCGAAGTAGACCGCGACCGGTGTGAGCCGGAAGGTGTGGCCGACGCCCATATCGTCGGCGATCGCCTTCATGATGAGGTCGCTACGGGTCATGAGCGGGTTGTCGGTGACGCCGAGCATGCGGGATGCCTGGTCGTAGTGCGGGGCCAACTCCTGGGCCCAGTCGGTGATGTGGCGCCATTGCACGTCGTCAAAGAATGGCTTGGGCGGAACATAGAGGGTGTTCGCGTAGTTCAGTGATCCACCGCCGACGCCGGCCCCCGCAAGGACGACGACGTGCTTGAGGATGTGGATGCGCTGGATGCCCATGAGCCCGAGCCGCGGCGCCCACAGGAATGAGCGCAGGCGCCAGGAGGTCTTCGGAAGGTCTCCATCAGCGAAGCGCCGACCGGCCTCGAACACCGACACGCGGTAGCCCTTTTCGGTGAGCCGCAGGGCGGATACGGAGCCGCCGAAGCCCGATCCGATGATCGCGACGTCAACGTCCGACATGCTTCCTCCTGCGGTGCGCTGGTCTATTTGAGGCCCAAGCGTTTCAGGGCGCCAACGGCTCGCACAAGTGTCTCGCCCCAGCGCTCATCCGACCACCCAAATGGGGCACCGAATCCAAGAAATCGCTGATGGGCGACCGTCTGCGGCTCCGTGTACTTCAGGAGTCCCTCGTCGCCATGCCTTCGACCCATGCCGGAATCACCCATCCCTCCCATGGGAGCTCGAGTGCTCCCCCACGCTGCCGCGTAGCCCTCGTTCACGTTCACTGTGCCCGCGCGAAGCCGTGCGGCGATCCGACGGCCCTGCCGATGATCTCGGGTCACCACCGATGCGTTGAGCCCGTAGGACGAGGCATTCGCCGCCGTCATTGCTTCCTCGTCGGATGCCACCTTGTAGAGCGCGACGACCGGGCCAAAGATCTCCTCGTCGCACAGGGCCATTTCTGTGGTCACGTTCTCCAGGACTGTTGGCTCGACGTAGTAGGGGCCGATGTCAGGCCGATGACGGCCACCGATCAGCACACGCGCGCCACGCTCGGTCGCGTCTGCAAGGTGACCAAGCACACGCTCGACCTGAGTAACCGAGATGAGCGAGCCCATGTCGGCTCCCCAACCGACTCCGGCCTTCATCGTCATCGCCCCGATACGCCGAACAAATGCCGCCGTAAACCCCTCGTAGACGTGCTCATGCACGTAGATGCGTTCCATCGAGATGCACAGTTGCCCCGAATTGGAGAAGGAGGCACGTACGGCAATCTCCGACGCTCGCTCGATGTCGGCGTCGGCTCGTACGATCATCGCGTTCTTGCCGCCGAGTTCCATCGAGTGGCCGATCAGTCGCTCGCCGCAGCGGCGGGCAACCTCACGCCCGACCCGCGTTGACCCCGTGAACATCACATAGTCGACCTCTTCGATGACAAGGGGTCCGACGACGGGTCCCTCTCCCGTCACCACCGGGATGAGATCCGCCGGTACACCCGCCTCGATGAGGAGGTCAATGGCCCACAGCGCGGTGAGGGTGGTCTGGACATCGGGCTTGAGGATCAACGCATTGCCAGCGAGCAGCGCCGGGATCCCGTCGCTCACCGCCAGGGTGAGCGGGTAGTTCCAGGGCGCGAGCACGCCGACCAGGCCGCGCGGATGGTGCAGTTCCTGCACCCCGACCATGAGCGGGAAGACGCCACGGTGACGAGTCGGGCGCAGGAGCCTGCGGGCATCGCGCGCATAGTGCCGCGCAGTGACGAGGACGTCGAGGAGTTCTTCCAGCGCGTCGCGACGTGCCTTGCCCGTCTCGAGTTGCACGATGTCGAGCGCGGTGTCGCGTCGCTTGAGGACGAGGTCATGGAAGGCGAGGACGATGCGGCAGCGCTCGCGCACTGACCGCGCGGCCCATTCGACCTGTGCCGTGCGTGCCCTTTCAGCGGCGCGTTGCACCTCGGGCGCACCTGACAGAGGGAGTGAGTAGACAGGCTCCCCGGTGAACGGAGCGAGAACGACTCGGGTCGATGGATCCGCACCAAGGGTCGCGCGCCCGAGGAGTCGCTTCACAACCGCGGGGTCGATCGAAGTGGCCGCATCAGTCACGCAGTGACCACCATCTCGACTCGCTGGAACTCCTTGACGTCGCTGTAGCCGGTCGTTGCCATGGCCTTGCGGAGAGCCCCAACGATGTTGAGTGTGCCCTCGGCATTGTCGGAGGGACCATGGAGCACCTGCGCGAAGGCGCCGACCTGCGGCAATAGGTTGCGCTGACCCCGAGGCAGGTGCGGATGCCATGCCTCCGCGCCCCAGTGTGCCCCGGCCCCCGGAGCATCGGTTGCCCGGGCGAGCACCGAGCCGAGCATCGCGGCATCGGCTCCGCAGGCGAAGGCTTTCACGATGTCGCCGCTGCGACCCATCGCACCATCGGCGATGACGTGGACATAGCGGCCACCCGACTCGTCGAGGTAGTCGCGCCGCGCGGCCGCGACATCGCTGACGGCGCTCGCCATCGGCACCCTGACCCCGAGGACATCGGCGGTCGTGTGTGCGGAGCCACCGCCGAAGCCGACGAGCACGCCTGCCGCACCGGTTCGCATGAGATGAAGGGCGGCTTGGTAGGTCGCGCAGCCTCCGACGATGACAGGAGCATCGAGCCGGTGGATGAACTCCTTGAGGTTCAGCGGGACGCCATCGCCGCTCACATGCTCAGCCGAGACCGTGGTGCCCCGGATGACGATCATGTCGGCGCCCGCGGCAGCGGCGGCTGGTGCGAGGGACGCGGTGCTCTGCGGGCTTACCGCTGCCACGACCGTGACGCCGGCGGCCTTGAGGTCCGCGATGCGCTGCGCGACGAGATCGAGGTTAACTGGCTGCGTCGAGTAGATCTCCTGCATCCGCGAGGTGACCCGTGCACCGTCGAGGCCGGCAATCTCGCGCAGGAGAGGCTCCGGATCCTCATAGCGGCCCCAGACTCCCTCGAGGTTGAGGGCGGCCGGCATGCCGAGGGCACCGAGGGCGCACACACTCGCCGGCGACACGACGGAGTCCATTGGGGCCGCGATGAACGGGAGATCGAAGTGGTAGGCGTCGATGGTCCAGGCGGTCGACACCTCCTGGGGATCCCGAGTTCGACGGCTCGGGGCGATCGCAACCTCGTCGAGTGAGTAGGCGCGGCGGGCTCGCTTTTGGCCGCCGATCTGGATGTCGGTCATCGGGTTCCTATCGACTTGAGTAGTTGGGGGCCTCGATGACCATCTGGACGTCGTGCGGGTGGCTCTCGCGAAGGCCTGCCGCGGTGATGCGGACGAAGGACCCCTTTTCGTGCAGCTCGGCGATGGTCGCGGCTCCCGAGTAGCCCATGGACGCCCGAAGGCCACCAACGAGCTGGTGCGCGACATTACTGAGGGGCCCTCGGTAGGCGACCACTCCCTCGATGCCCTCGGGGACGAGCTTGTCATCGCTCAGGACATCGTCCTGGAAGTAGCGGTCCTTGCTGTAGGAGCGGGCCTCGCCGCGGGATTGCATCGCGCCGAGCGAGCCCATGCCGCGGTAGGACTTGAATTGCTTGCCTCCGACAAACACCACATCCCCCGGTGCCTCCTCGGTCCCGGCGAGCAGCGATCCGAGCATGACGGTGTCGGCGCCGGCAACGATGGCCTTCGCGATGTCACCTGAGTACTGCAGGCCCCCGTCTCCAATGACCGGGACTCCGGCTGGTCCGGCCGCGAGCGAGGCCTCGTAGATCGCCGAGATCTGCGGGACTCCGACGCCGGCAACGACGCGGGTCGTGCAGATGGAGCCCGGTCCGACTCCCACCTTGATGCCATCGGCACCGGCGTCAACGAGCGCCTGTGCACCCGCCCTCGTCGCGACGTTTCCTCCGACGATGTCGATCGAGGTCTCGAGCTTGAGCAACCGCACCATGTCGATGACGGCCCGGGAGTGTCCGTGCGCCGTGTCGACGATGAGGAAGTCGACTCCTGCATCGGCGAGCGCATGAGCACGCTTGCGGGCATCCTCGCCAACGCCGACAGCAGCGCCCACGACGAGGCGGCCGCTGGAATCCTTCGTGGCATGCGGGTACTTATCAGCCTTGACGAAATCCTTCACCGTGAACAGCCCCCGCAAGCGGCCTTCCGCGTCGATGAGCGGGAGCTTTTCGACCTTACGGGTCGCGAGGAGGGCAAGGGCGTCATTGGGGTCGATCCCCACCCGGGCGGTGACAAGGGGCATGCGTGTCATGACTGCTGAGGCAGGCTTGTTCATATCGTCCTCGAATCGCATGTCGCGATTCGTGACGATGCCAACGAGGATGCCGTCGGGATCGACCACCGGAACTCCGGAGATTCGGTAGCGACCGCAGAGTCGGTCGACGTGTTCGAGGGTGTCGGTCGGCAGGCAGGTCACCGGGTTTGTCACCATACCGGCCTCGGAGCGCTTGACGAGGTCGACCTGCGCCGCCTGTTCATCGATTGGCAGATTGCGATGGAGCACCCCGACCCCGCCCTGACGAGCCATGGCGATGGCCATTCTCGACTCGGTCACGGTGTCCATGGCGCTGGAAACGAGGGGCATGCGCACGGCAATATTGCGGGTCACCCGAGAAGTGGTGTCGACCTCGCTCGGGACGACATCGGACTCCGCAGGGAGTAGGAGCACATCGTCATAGGTGAGTCCGAGATAGCCGAACTTTGAGCGCGAATGTCCTGCTGCAGTGGCATCGTCCTCGGTGGCGAGGGGATCGTCTTGCCTGCCGATGGCCAACGCGGGCTCCGATGTCTTGTGCTGCTGGGTCGACTAAGGCTACTCGCCGGCGGCATGTGCGATTCGCGCGACCGCATCACTGAGGCTCGTGACGCGATCCACCCCGCGAGGCAGGTCACCGCACCACCCGGGACCACCAACAAGCACCCGCGGAGCGGGGCGGAAGTGAGGCAAGGTCGCAATCTCCTGAGGATCGCCAGAGACACTGGTCTGCGACCACACGAACACCGCTGCCGGACCGATGCGTTGCACCGCCTGGACGAGGGAGCTGGCTGGCATTGGCTCGTTGAGAAGGCGGACGGAGATCTGTCGCTCCGCAAGCCCCGCTGCCACGGCCCACAGCGGCAAGGAATGCTGCTCGCGGTCGGCGGCAGCAAGGATCACCGCACGCGCATTAAGGGGGGCCTTGAGCCGGTGCATCACCTCTGAGAGCGACGAAACGACGGCACCGGTGAGCATGTGCTCAACCTCGATGCCCTTTCCGGTCAAGCTCCAGCGCTCGCCAACGCCGGCAAGCACCGGGACGAGTAGTTCGTTCCACGTCGCTATGACTCCTACTAGTTCAATGGACGCATCAATGATCCCGGTGCAGGTCGGACCATCAAGTGCCAGTGCGGCCCGAGCCAACCCGCGCGATGTCGCTGAAGCACCTGGCAGCGCAATGACGTTCCCGCCACCGGGCCTGCCAGTGCTCTCTGGAATGGTCGTGACGTTTGCTGCAGCGGGGCGTCGGATCAGCTCGGTTACCGAGGCCATATGCACAGCGGTTGGCTCGGTTGCGTCGTCGTCCGGAGAGAGGATTTCTGCGCTGAGCGCGTCACGGGCCGCGTCGACAGGGGACACTCCGGCGACAACGAGCCTGCGCATGTGCTCAAGTCGGATCAGGTCCTGGGCCGAGTAGCGACGATGGGAACCCGCCTCATGGGCGGATGGACCGAGCCCGTATCGGCGGTCCCACGTTCGCAACGTGGCTGGCGCAACCCCTAATCGGCGTGCCACGGCCGAAACCGTGAGGCCTGGGGCGACGCGAGCGGAAGACACCTGAACATTGTGAGTGCCACGGTCCCGAATCGCATCTCATCGAACCGTCGGTGCAGCAGATTCTCAAATCTGCCCCATCTTGACCAACCTATGAAACGTTTTGTATGCTTCTCTTACTCGTTCATTGAGCACTCAATGAACAATTTCTCAGGAGGACCCTATGGCCGACATCTCCCGCCTTCCCGGCCCTAACGCTGACTTCTGGGACTGGCAGTTGCAGGGGGCCTGCCGGGGCGAAGACCCGAATGCCTTCTTCCATCCGGAGGGCGAACGAGGAACCGCACGCGAGAACCGCGCAGAGCAGGCGAAGCGTATTTGCCGGCGCTGCCCGGTGCTCGACGAGTGCGCAACCCATGCACTCGCAGCCAGAGAGCCGTACGGAGTCTGGGGCGGCATGTCTGAGGAGGATCGCGAAGCGATCTACCGGCGCAAGCAGTCAGCAGCGCGCGAGGCCAACGCCTTGGCAGTGGTGCCGATAACGCTCACCGTCCAAGCAAGCTAACCCACCGCACTCAGCGCCACCCACCCCACCCACCCCCGTCATTTCAGCCGGAATCCGGTCGAAATGACCAAGTAATTGGTCATTTGACCGCCGTTTTGGTCATTCCATCCCTACGCCGCGCACGACACACAAGCCGGCGGCTTGAGCGTGGCCGGACTGAAGCCGGGTGTGGAAACACGAGGTCGACGTAACGATTCCCCCGTTACGGCCGTCGCTCACACAACTCCGCATAGCCTTCGCGAGTCGCTTGTCAACGTCCTGCATCTTCTTACTGCTCGGGAACAGTCGCAGGGCGTACCCAAGTTCATTCAATCGTCCTTGGGAACAGCGATTCGGCCTCTGGCCTTCCGCTCACAGGGCAAGGCTTCACGAGTCGCAGTGCGATTCGCCAGATTGAATGTACAGATCGTCCTGCCCGTTGTGATCCTGCTGGCCATCTCGGCCTGCTCGACCACCACGACTTCGGCGCCAACACCGACGTTCACCTCGACTCCCCCCGTCGCCAAAGGCCTAGGCGCGGAGAACTGCCCAAGCGCACCGGCTGACAGCAACCCCGAACAGCCCGCGTCGGTCGACAGCGAGATCGAATCCGACAATGAGGATCTCGAGGAGTCGGCGCAGGCCGAATCGGAGGTCGACCCTGGCGTGGACGACGATCCCACGACGCCCCCGGATACCGAAGGCGGTGACGAGCAAGCGACCGAAAGCAATGGCACGAGTTCTAGTGCCGGCTCGACGGGATCGGTCTGGGACAGACTCACAATCGACGACGGTCTCATCCGCCCTCGCTCCCCTGAGGAGTATCCGCGCCTGCCGCCGCCCGGGTTCGCCGTGCAGGGACCCAGCGTGAAGGGACTCAGCGTGAAGCGACTCAGCGTGAAGGGAGCGGCCTGCCCCGGAGACACTGCACCCGACGAGTCGCCAGATTCGCCGGTCGTTACCGCCGGAGAACCCCTCAGCAGCCCCACTCCGGTAAGCGCCCCAAGCGAGAGCGTCTCAGCAACGCCTACAGCCTCCGCAACCGCAAGCCCCTCACCGAGCAGTTCATCGCTATCAGCGACAGCCGCCAGCGCGGCGCCTGCGCCGAGGCCCGCTCCGACGCCATTGGCCGAGACGGCGCCGGAGCCGCCTGTGCCACGTTCGGTAAGCAACGAACCGCTGCCGGTCGAGCCTCTCTCAACGGCTGAACCCCGAAAGCTGGGACCTCGACGGTCGTGGTCGCAGGTCTCATGGCCGAATGCACGGACGCGACGAGCGCAGCCGGCACCATCACGGCTTGCGGAAAGAAGACGACACCGCCCGACGAGGGTCTTCGAAAGCCGGAACCTTCGAAGAAGCTGTTCTGCAACTCGCTGCCCAAGCTCCGAAGCCTCCCCCGGGCCAATAACCTCGTTTCAAGTTTTCCCCAAGGGCTCTACGTAAGCGTGATCGATGGGTTGATTAACGTGAACAACCGTGGAAGCGTTCCCCTGTTCTCGTCGGGTCAGTTTGGCTATACCGGCGCGATCACGAGCCCGCCGATCGTTATACCGAAGAATCCAGGGATCCAGTTCTCGCCACCCCTTCACCTTCTCGGGTGCGACGAGCAGCCCTGCGGTGAAGCCAATCATCACTGACAAGCCCGGTGGCATCGACTGTGAAGTTCGGGTGGCATCGAAGCGTGCCCTGCCTTCCGTTAACTCCGCTGATTCGATGGCGCGGGGCTCTGTAGCACTGATCTTCGCCGGGGATCTACGCCCGCGTAGTGCAGTCAGCGTTTACCTATTGTCAGCACCTGGCTCGCTGCTGGGCGCCTTCGATACCGATTCGAACGGCGCCCTGTCCTCATGGGTGCGACTGCCCAAAGACGCCCGACTGGGCGCCAACGTCCTTCAAGTGAATGGCTACACCCCAGAGGGATTTACCGCATCAGTAAGCGTCGGTATCACCGTTCGTGATGCCAGCACGGCAACGGCAAACCAGGACATCACCTTTGATCCGGACTCGTCACAGCTCACCGGTTCGTCACAGGCCTCGCTTAACGCCATTATTGAGAAGATCCCTGTCGGGACGGTCAGTCTCTGCACCGTAAGGCCCCTCACCAGTGCGGCCAACCAGGTTCTATCGAACAGCGCGCTGTCGGACGCCTGAGCAAACACAACGGCGGCCTACTTTAATGCCTATGGCTTGGCCTGCACCGTTGCCGAACCCCGACCCGACTCCACTGGTAGCAGCGACCCGGAGAGTCTGGTGAACGTCAGCATTTCCTTCGACCGATGATTCCTTTATGACGAACTGCGCAAACGCAAAGACCGCGCCGGGAGCATCCTCCCGGCGCGGTCTTTGAACTGTTGCTAGTGCGAGTGCCCGTGCCCGTGGCCATTGCCACCGGCAGCCGGCTCCTCTTCCTTCTTCTCAACAACAAGCACCTCAGTGGTGAGGAGCATCGCCGCGATTGATGCCGCGTTCTGAAGCGCTGACCGCGTGACCTTGACCGGGTCGATTACCCCGGCAGCGATCATGTCGACGTACTCGCCCGTGGCCGCGTTCAGGCCGTGACCGAGGGGGAGCTCCGCAACCTTCGACACGACAACGTAGCCGCGCTCGCCAGCGTTCTCAGCGATCCAGCGCAACGGCTCAACTGCCGAGCGCCGAACGATGCCGACGCCAGTTGCCTGATCTCCGGTGAGGCCAAGATCTGAGGTCAGTACAGCAGCAGCCTGAACGAGTGCCGCGCCGCCACCGGCGACGATGCCCTCTTCGATGGCCGCGCGAGTCGCAGAGACAGCATCCTCGATGCGGTGCTTCTTCTCCTTAAGCTCAACCTCGGTGTGAGCGCCGACCTTGATGACGACAACACCGCCGCTGAGCTTGGCGAGACGCTCCTGGAGCTTCTCCTTATCCCAGTCGGAATCAGTGCGCTCAATCTCGTTCTTGATCTGAGCCACGCGATCGGTGACCGCAGAGTGCTCGCCACCGCCATCGACGATGGTCGTGTTGTCCTTCGTTACGACGATGCGGCGGGCTGAACCGAGCACCTCAAGGCCAACCTGATCAAGCTTGAGGCCGACCTCGGCCGAGACTACCTGAGCGCCTGTGAGGACAGCGATGTCCTCGAGCACGGCTTTGCGACGATCACCGAATGCCGGAGCCTTGACGGCGACAGAGGAGAAGGTGCCGCGGATGCGGTTCACAACGAGCGTGGAGAGTGCCTCGCCATCGACATCCTCAGCAATGATGAGGAGCGGCTTGCTCGCCTGCACAACCTTCTCAAGCAGCGGAAGCAGCTCCTGAACGGAACTGATCTTGCCCTGCACCAGCAGAACGCGACCATCCTCGAGGACGGCCTCCATGCGCTCCTGATCGGTCACGAAATAGGGCGAGATGTAACCCTTATCGAACTGCATGCCCTCGGTGAACTCAAGTTCCATCGCCGTGGTGCTCGACTCCTCGACGGAGATGACGCCGTCCTTGCCGACCTTGTCGAAGGCATCAGCGATAAGTGACCCGATCTCGGCATCCTGAGAGGAAATGGTCGCCACCTGGGCAATCTCCTCCTTACCCGCAACCGGACGTGCCACGCGGTGCAGCTCGTCGATCATCGCGGTCACGGCCTTGTCGATGCCGCGCTTAATGTCCATCGGTGAAGCGCCCGCAGCAACCTGCTTGAGGCCCTCGCGAACCATGGCCTGAGCCAAGACGGTAGCGGTCGTGGTGCCGTCGCCAGCGACATCGTTCGTTTTGGTGGCGACCTCTTTGGCGAGCTGAGCCCCGAGGTTCTCGTAGGGATCCTCAAGCTCGATCTCACGGGCGATCGTTACGCCATCATTCGTGATGGTCGGCGCGCCCCACTTCTTGTTGATGACGACGTTACGGCCCTTGGGACCGAGTGTCACCTTGACAGCGTCTGCGAGGGCATTCACACCGCGCTCGAGGCTGTGCCGTGCGTCCTCATCAAATTCCAGGATCTTGGACATGAGTTCGTTCTCCCAACAGGTTCATGAATCGTTCGACGGCCGCCGGCACGAAAACTCGCCCGTGACCGGGGTTCAGGACATGAATGGCCCGTCGTGTGGCCGCCCACCGAGGTGCGCGGCTCTCACGACGGGCCAGTCAACGAGTTGGAACGGGGTACTACTTCTCGACGACTGCGAGAACGTCGCGAGCGGAGAGCAGGAGGTACTCCTCGCCGTTGTACTTCACCTCGGTGCCACCGTACTTGCTGTAGATGACAATGTCACCGACCTTGATATCAATGGGAATACGCAGAACGTTGTCCTCGTTCATGCGGCCCGGGCCAACGGCCAGAACCTTGCCCTCTTGGGGCTTCTCCTTGGCGGTGTCCGGGATGACCAAGCCCGAAGCAGTGGTCTGCTCGGCTTCGAGGGTCTGAACCAGGATGCGGTCTTCGAGTGGCTTGATGGTGACCGACACGTGTGTCGTCCTTTCGAGTGAGTCTGCGCCCCCTGCGATCGCACAGCCGAGGGCTTCGTCAGTTAGCAGTCCCCGGTAGGGAGTGCCAGAACAAAATGTACGCAGCGGTTAGCACTCCGTCAAGTTGAGTGCCAGCAGGACGTTACCGCGGACGAGCCAGCAGTCCCACGAGGGACAATGTGAGTGTGACCGAACTCGGCATCATCCAATGGCTCATCGGGCCGTCTGCGGTGCCGGTCATCGAGCGAGCCCAGGACCTGACCTCACTCGCAAAGGGCGCGCAGGGCGCACCGGGCGCCCTCACCACCTCCGCAGCCCTCCGCCGCGCTTACCCCGATCTCTCCCCCGAGCAATGTGCGGCGGCCCTGACCCAGGCCAGCCTTCGGGACCTCGCATCAGAGCGGTACGGCATAGAGGAACAACGCTTCCTCACTCGCGATGGCCTCGAACAAGCCACCCGCCCGGTCATTGCACGCCGTCGCGCCCAGATCATCGCAGCGTCAGGCTCTGCCCGGGTCGTTGACCTCACGGCCGGATTGGGCTTTGACGCGAGTGCCTTCGTGGCTGCCGGGCTCGACGTGACCGTCGTCGAGCAGTCTCCCCAGACCGCCTGCCTGCTCGCCGCCAACGTTTCGGCGGCCAGACTCGTCCTCGGTGATGCGACCGATCCCAGCATCCTCGCCGAGGCGACGCATGATCTCGGATCCGATGACGTCATCTTTATCGACCCGGCCAGACGCGATTCCTCCGGTCGTCGAACATCCGATGGCTCGCGCGCCCAGTCCGAGCGCGATCCAGAGCGATGGTCGCCCCCGTGGTCATTTGTCACCTCCCTCGCCCGTCATCACCGGATCTGCATCAAGACCACCCCGAGCTTTCCCCCCGGCAACGTCCCTCTTGGATGGCAGGGTGAGTGGACGAGCGTGGGCGGCAATTCGACCGAGGCCTGCCTGTGGTCCTGGCCAGTATTCGACGCTCCGAGGCGCGCCGTGCGGATCGTGAGCGCTGAAAGCGACGTCGCGGAGTTCGAGGGCGCCGGGACCGGGAGCGGCACGATCGTCAAGGAATTGGGCGCTTGGCTCCACGAACCCGACCCCTCGATCATCAAGGCCGGACTCATCGACGAACTCAGCGTCACATTTGGCGCCTGGCACCTTGACCCAAGTTCCAGCTGGCTCAGCAGCGACCAGCCCGTGACGTCGCCCTTCCTTCGCAGTTTCGCAGTTAAGGAGATGTTGCCGAGCGACCCGAAGTCCCTTCGACGGGCCCTACGTGATCGTGGGATCGGCGCCCTCACCATCAGGGGCAGGTCGACCGGCATCGATCCTCAAGCCCTACGCAAACGCCTTGATCTCGACGGCCTGAACCCGGCGACCATCGTGATCACGGTGAGCAGGGGGCGTCGCGTCACGCTCCTCGTAACGCCTCACTGATCGCCCGAATCCCGTCAGCCTCAGTTCCGCAGCAGCCACCGATCCAAGTGGCTCCGTGGTCGCGCCATTCACGCGCGCAGCGAACAATGTCCTCGTGCGTCACGCCGAGCCAGTGACCCGACAGCGAGTCCCAGGTGCCGCCCGCATTCGGGTAGACGATGACCGGCAGGCTGGTGGCAGCCGTGATTCGGTCGATGAGTCCGTTCACGTGCGCGGGCGCCGTGCAGTTGATGCCCACCCGCTCAAGACCGGGGATCGCCTCGGCTGCCGCCACGGCCTCTTCAATCGTCTGACCGGCGCATACATGTCCCTCGTCCATCGCCGCGAAGGTGATCCACGCTGGGAACCCGCCAAAATCCCCGAGGGCGACGGCGATGGCCTCAGCCTCCCGGACATCCGGGATCGTCTCGATGGCAAGCATGTCGGGGGCAGCGGCGATAAGGAACTCGATTCGCTCCCGGTGGAAGTCGGCGAGTTCGCGCTCCGTCAGGCCGTAATTACCTCGGTACTCACGACCATCGTGGCTAATCGCCCCGTACGGGCCGACACTCGCGGCAACGATCGTGTCGGTGCCCTCTGCCGCCCGCCGTGCGATCTCGACGCTGAGGCCGAGGGCTCGATCTGCTTGCGCCGCAGTATGTCCAGCCTCAATGAATCCCTGCCGTGAGACCTGGTAGCTGCCGGTGATGACGATATCCGCGCCGGCCTTGATGAAGGCGCGATGCGCAGCCTCGATGGCAGCAGGGTTCTCCTGAAGCGCCCGTGCGGTCCACAGCGGGCCGTTGATGTCGCAGCCCATCGACTCCAACTGCGTTGAAAGTCCGCCGTCGACGACCACGATCGTTCGTGCTGAGCTCATCTCACATCACCATTCCGACTCACGTCACTGTCTCCTCATAGATCACGACGGTCGAGATCGGCAGTACGGATCGCGTTGCAAATCCGAGATCCGACGGCACCGCGCCCTGTCGCACAAGTTTGGCGCCAAGCGCCGCAATCATTGCACCATTGTCGGTGCAGAGGCCCGGCCTCGGCACTCGCAGGGTGATGCCTGCGGCAGTGCACCGCTCTGCGGCCACCGCCCGAAGTCGACTATTCGCGGCGACTCCGCCACCGAGGACGAGGTGCTCCGAGCCATGCTCAAGACATGCAGCGACCGCCTTGCGAGTAAGAACGTCGACGACGGCCTCTTGGAATGACGCGGCGACATCAGGGACGCTCACCGGGTTCCCGGCAGACTGCTGGGCCTTGACCCAGCGGGCGACGGCTGTTTTGAGTCCGGAAAACGAGAAGTCGTAGCGGTGCTCGGCCATGTCATGTGAGGCGGTGAGCCCCCGAGGGAAGGCGATGGCCCCGCGATCACCCTCTTGAGCCGACGAATCAATCCATGGCCCGCCGGGAAACGGAAGTCCTAGGAGCCGGGCCACCTTGTCGAATGCCTCGCCCGCGGCGTCGTCGAGGGTCGCACCGAGGGGGGTGATGTCGGCAGCGTCATCGTGGACAAGGAGCAGCGAGGAATGCCCTCCGGAAACGAGGAGTCCCACCGCGACGGGGGGCAGGGGGCCGTGCTCGAGTTCATCGACCACGACGTGTCCCGCGAGGTGATTGACCGCGTACACGGGCTTTCCGAGCGCGAGCGCGAGCGCCTTGGCCGACGCGGTGCCCACGAGGAGTGCGCCGACGAGACCAGGACCCGCCGTGACCGCGATGGCGTCAAGGTCAGCGAGCTCAATACGAGCCTCGGCGCAGGCTCGCTCGATGGTCGGGAGCATAGCCTCGAGGTGGGCCCGGCTCGCAACCTCGGGGACGACTCCGCCGAAGCGGGCGTGCTCCTCGACACTCGATGCGACCGCGTCGGCGAGGAGGGTCGAGCCTCGAACAATGCCGACCCCGGTTTCGTCGCACGAGGTCTCGATGCCGAGGACGAGGGGCTCGTTCACACCGTGCTCCCGGAGATTGGCCGAAGTCGCATGATGATGGCGTCGATCCCGCGCTCGTAGTAGTCACGCCGCATGCTGATGCGCTCGAATCCGAAGCGCTCGTACATGCCGATCGCAGCCGGATTGTCAGACCGGACTTCAAGGAGCATCTGCCGACATCCGGCCGCCGACGCTTCGTCGATGAGCGAGCGCAGCAGCGTCGCGCCGATACCCCGACCCTGATCGAGCGGCGACACCGCGATGGTCTGGACATCGGAGTCAGGCGCGAGGCGAAAGGCTCCTGCGTAGCCGATGATGCGGTCGCCATCGACGGCGACGACATAGCTTCGAGTCGGCTGGGCGAGTTCTGACCAGAACTGCTCCAGGCTCCAAGGGTCGACGGTGAACACCTTGATCTCAATTTGGTGCACGGCCTCGATGTCAGGCCAGCGCATCGGTCGCACCCGCACCGAAGTCATGACCCACTCACCGTCATGGCATCGGGGCGCCGCACATACAACGGGAAGGGGGCGAGGAGTCGCTGTCCGGTGAGCTCACCAGCCATGGCGCCATCGTCGGTTCCGTGGGTCGAGAGTGATCGGACGGGGGCGCCGGGCGCCTCGCCTGACGAAAGCAACCGGTTCGCGAGTGCGCCGAGGATCCCTGCGCGCACCTGCTGTTCGCCAGCCCGCTCGCCAATCCAGGGCAGCGCTCGGGTTGCCTCGTCGACAGCATCCTGCCGACCGACGAATGGTCCCGATACACGTTCGCCGGTAGCGCTGTAGACGGCCCAGTAGACCTCGCCACGTCGCGCATCCGTCGCGACGACGAACGCCCCTGACTTCGCGGCAATTTCGCCAGCCGAGGCGGCAATCGCGTCGAGCGAGCAGATACCAACGACCGGCACCCGCCATGCGAGCCCGAGCACCTGCGCGGTGGTGACCCCGATGCGCAGGCCCGTGTACGGGCCCGGGCCGACGCCACAGGCGATGACATCGATCCGCGGTTGGCCAGCGCGCACCAGCACCTGCGACACGAGTGTCGCGAGCACCTCGGCGTGCCCACGGGGATCGTGATGCTCAGCCTCGTCAATGACGAAGTCGCCGCTTACGACCGCCACAGTCGACCAAGCCGAAGCCGTGTCGAGCGCGAGGGTCACCAACCTGACTCCAAATCGGCCAGGGCCTGCGCTGGCCAGCGATCTCCATGGCCGGTGAACGTGACCCGCCGAATCTCGTCGCGCTCATCATCGGACCGGTCGATGCGCACGGTGAGCCGGTCCGGGGAAAGCTGCTCGACCTTGCCCTCCCCCCACTCGACGACGGTGACACAGTCGGCGAGGGTTGCATCGAGGTCGAGATCATCGAGGTCAACAGCATCGCCAAGGCGGTAGGCGTCGACGTGGACGAGATCGACGCCATCAGCGACCTCATGAACCCGCGATATGACGAATGTCGGGCTTGTCACCGAGTCGCTCACGCCTAACCCTCGACCCAAACCCTGTACAAAAGTCGTCTTACCTGCACCTAAGTCTCCAATGAGGACGATAAGGTCCCCCGCGCGACATGAGGTGGCGAGGCCCGCCGCAAGATCACGCATGCGGGCGGCCGTCGGCACAAGCACCGTCACTGAGCAGCCCGCAGGCTCCGCACATTGCGCCACACGCGGTCGAGGAGCCCTCCGATGAGCGCATCGACCCCCTCGTGGAACTCGATATTCACCATGTGGCCGCCATTGGGGATGACGACAAACTCGGCTCCGGGAATCGCGCGGACGATCTCCTCGCTGTACTTCTGGGGCGTGAGGCGATCGGAGCTCCCGACGATGACGAGGACCTCGGTCTGCTGCAGGATGGGCAGGGCGCCGCGCTTGTCGTGTTCCTGCAACGCCGGCAGGAACTCAGCGAGCACATCGATCGGCGTTGCATCGATCATGCGCGCGACGAAACGTCCGGCCTGCTCCGAAGCGAGCGACCCGAACGAATAGGCCCGGGTGAGGACGAGCGCGAGGTCGCTGCTCGAGCGGCGCCCAAGCTCGACGACGTCCTTGCGCTTGGCGAGCGCAGCCGCAGCGATGGGGGCGACCCGATTCACCACTCCCCCGAGTACGGGGGGAAGACCAAGTGACCCCTGCTTGAGGCCACCCGCAGTCGTGGCGACGAGCACGACTCCGTACACCCGATCCGCAAAGAGTTCAGGGTGCTGCTCGGCAAGGGCCATGACGGTCATACCGCCCATCGAGTGCCCGATGAGGACGAGAGGGCCGGTTGGCGCCACAGCTTCGATGATGTGCCAGAGATCCCGTCCGAGCTGATCGACATGGTGGGTGTCGAACTCGGCGCGGCCCGACCGACCGTGGCTTCGCTGGTCGTATGTGACGAGCCGGGCGCGACCGTGGAGCTCCTTGCGCTGGAAGTACCAGGAGTCCAGGCTCAGGGCGTATCCGTGCGCGAAGATCACCGTGACCCCCGCGGCGCCTGGATCGTGAGGTTCATCGATCTCGACGTGCAGCAACGTGCCGTCCTCGGCTGGCAGCTCGAGGATCTGAGCATCAAAGCCCTCAAGCTCCCACTCATCATCGCGCCGCGCCGTGCGCGCCATGAAGGCCCGCTCAGCAGCCGCTCCCAGCGCCGCGCCCGCGGCGAGGGTGCCGGCGGCGAGCAGCCCGGCTCCCGCAACCTTCAGTGCGCTCGCAAAGTCATTGCTCATGGCGCACCAACGTAGCGCCGCGGGACTCGCGAGCTCACCCGGGTGACGATCTCGTAGCCAATGGAGTCGGAGGCAACCGCCCAATCGGCCGCGGTCGGTGCGCCGCTGGTCTCGTCACCAAAGATGACGACATCGTCGCCCGCCCTCACAGACCCGAGGCGATCATCGAGCCCGATCACGAACTGGTCCATCGCGATCCGACCGAGCACGGGGCACCGAACCCCCTGAGCGAGTACATCCGCCCGGCCACTCGCTGCGCGTGGGATCCCGTCTGCGTAGCCGACTGGCACCAGCCCTACGCGGGTGGCGCTCGGAGCCGTCCACGCACTCCCATACGAAACCGACTGGCCGGCGGGGATCACCTTCACGAGGGCAAGGCGGCTTCGCAGGGTCATGACCGGAGTCAGCCCGAGTGCAGCAGCGGAACCCGGGGTGGAAGGGTGAATCCCGTACAAGCCGATTCCCAGCCGGACGAGGTCAAAGTGGCTCCCCGGGTAGCCCAATGTCGCAGCCGTGTTGGCGAGGTGGCGCACCTCTGGCTCGAGTCCGGCATCAACGACCGCTGAGTTTGCCGTCTCGAAGCAGTCAACCTGGTCGGCCACCGATTGGTCATCAGGGCAATCAGCATTCGCGAGGTGGGACCAGACGCCCACGACCTCGATTGAGCCACGATCCTGCTCCACCCTGGCGGCACAAAGGATCTGCGACCATTCGCTCAGCGCAGCGCCATTGCGAGATAGGCCGGTGTCGACCTTGAGATGCACGCGAGCGCGGACGCCCAGTCGGCGGGCGACCTCGGCAGCCTCGGCGAGGGCCCATGTGGACGAGACTGAAATGTCAACGTCGGCCTCGACGCACGGCCCGAGGTTTTCATCACCGGGGGCCCAGAGCCAAGCGAGCATTCGCCCCGTATCGCCTGATGCCCGCAGGTCTCGCGCCTCGGAGAGGAGCGCGACCCCAAGCCACGGAACGCCTGCCGAGCGCGCGGCCCGCGCAACCGGGACCATGCCGTGGCCATATGCGTCTGCCTTCACGACCGCCATCGCGACCGGCCCGTTTAGTGCGCAGCCGATCGTCGACAGATTGCGGCACACGGCATCGAGGTCGATAACTGCCTCCGCGCGGATCACCTGTTCATTATCGCCTCGTTCCGGGCAGTTCGAGCAAGAGACGCACGGGCCCAGACGTTCACCTGCGATGCGGTGCGAATTCATCGGTTCGATTCGGGTCGGCAAAGGCACGTTTGCCGAATCGCCACATCGAGCCCGTTTAATGTTCATGCCTCAACCATCAGCGAAATCCAGTGGGCATCCGCACACCGTTGATCATCGGACTCGCGACCGTCGCAGACTGCTCCACCACATTGCCAGCCTCGGCCGAGACAGGTTTCTCGTACGTCAAGCCGGCAGCCACCTGCGTCACCATCAACTTCTGACAGGTGCAGATAGTCCAACTTCTGACAGGTGCAGATCGTCGACGACATCCGCACGCTTCCCCGCACCTTGGTAGCCGGCCTAAACGACGTCGTCGTCGGCCCGCACGACGTGGGAGATTTGGTCGAGGATGGTGCAGTGATGCTCGTCGCGTAGGGGGACCTGCTCGAACGTGAAGTCCAGACCCGGAAACCGGCGCATCGAATACAAGTCGTAGAGCGCGTCCTCCAAGCCCACATCCGACAGCGAGAGACCCGCCGGCGATTTGCGTACTCGACATCGGTAAAACTGATCTGGTCGCCTGGCAGAAAGACTGGCTTGAGCGTCTCCCAGCAGATCCGGGTGTTTGCGCGGCCCCCGAACTGAGGCCGCTCCACTCGATGGTTGTTCCAACGCATGCGTCTTTAATGTTTCACCGATTGCATCCAGATGCTCCGTCGATTTTGAAGTAGTTCACTTTCTGTACGTCAGGAGTGCATTCTGTATTCGCTGAGGATCGATAACGTCGTTTGCGGAAGAATACAGCTATCTAAGGAGCGTCAATGAAAGTCAACCGATTCACAACACTTGCCTTTGTGGCAATGTCGGCAGGAGCACTCATCGCTTCATCTGCCATCGTCAATACCGCTTCGGCGTCCGAAGGTAACGTGACATTAACGCTTCTACATAACAACGACGGGGAGTCCGCACTCCTTCCCCAGACCGTGTCGGTTAACGGCACTCCACTCGCAACCGGTAGTGCCGCGGCATTCAAGACCGTTTTGGACCGGGAACGCGCAAGAGCGCGGGCGATCAGCGGTAACAGTGTTTTCGCAACATATGCGGGCGACTCATTCCTGGCCTCGAACATTCTGATTTGTTCAGAGCCCTCAAACCCGACGTCGACCGCTCCTGTGTGGGATGCCGTCGCACAGCAGAAGATGGGCTACGACGTTCACGCTCTGGGTAATCACGAGTTCGACTACGGCCCCGCCTTCCTTGCTCGTTACATCAAGGCCTATCGCTCGGCTTCAGGCGTGGTGGACCAACCGTTCATCTCGGGCAATCTGAATTTCGCTCCATCAGATGCTCTGGCTCCGCTTCTCGCCAAGGGCGGCGTTGTCGACACTTCTGCCGTGACGAATCAAAAGGTTGTCGGTTCAAGTGCGATTTTCACGGACCCTCAGACGGGCAACAAGTTCGGCATCATTTCGGCCATCACACCAACACTGCAGTCCATTTCTTCTCCGCTGCCTGTTCAGGTCACAACCTCCGACCTTGACGCTTTGGCGGCCCAGTTGCAAGGGCAGATCAATGCGTTCGAGAAGCAGGGCCTCAACCGGATAATTTTGGTCAGCCATATGCAGAACATCTCGGTCGACACTGCATTGATCCAAAGGCTTCGTGGTGTTGACGTCGCAGTTGCCGGAGGTGGAGATGACCTCCTTGCGAACCCAAACATTCCCAATGGGGTGCAACTTCTACCGGGGGCAGCAACACCTGTTGGTACCTACCCAACGATGGTCACATCACGAAATGTCGTCGATGTCCCGATGGTCACCACGGCAGGCAACTACCAGTATCTCGGTCGGCTTGACGTCACCTTCGACAAGGCCGGACGAGTTGTCACATACAACCAAAAAACATCATTTCCTCGCCGAGTTGTGATCAAGAGCGATGCATCTGTAACCCTGGGTCTCACCGATGCGGTCGTCCCTAATTCTGAGATCGTCAAGGATGTTCAAAGCACACTCGAGACCGGATGCTTAGCCGGGCAGAAAGTACCGTTCGCCGCCTCGCAGATTGTTTTCAACACGCAGCGCGGCAGTGCCACTACCCCGGGCGTTCGCACTCTTGAAACCAATGGCGGGAACTTGGTTGCCGATTCATTCTTGAACTCCTACGGCCAGCGGGCAGCGGCTGCCGGTTTGCCCGGGATCTCAGCAACCAATCGTGTGGTGGCTGCGACGAACGGTGGTGGCATTCGCATCAACTCATTGCCTGACACCGGCGTTGCAGGTTCTATCTCCCGCGCCATGACCTTCAGCCTGCTGCCCTTCGACAACCGTCTGACGGTTGTGCAAGACCTGACGGCCACCCAACTGAAAAGCATCTTCGAGCGCTCCTGCTCGATCAGCACATCGGGTGGAGGCCAGTTCCTGCAGATCGCGGGAATGAAGGTCACCTGTTCTCGAAGCGGAGTTGCCCAGGTTATTTCAACTCCAGTGGGTAATGCCACCGCTGGCACGATCACTACCGAGGGAACACGTGTTCGTTCGATTGTCCTGGACGACGGAACAGCATTAGTTCAAAACGGTGTCCCGGTTGCTACTGCACCCGTGGTCAATGTTGTCACGAACTCGTTCACGGCATCTGGGGGCGACAACTACGCAGCATTTGAGAGCGCCCCTCTGAAGGTGAACTTCGGAATCTCGTATGAGCAGACCCTCTTCGATTACCTGAACACCTTTCCACAGGTGAACGGTTTGCCCACGGTTCCAAGCAGTGACGCTCGTTACGCACCCACCGTCAACAGTCGGTTCTTCTGGGTGAGTTAATAGTCAGATTCGCTATAACCTCTGTGCGGTCCCATGAATTCCGTGAGGAGTTCTGGGGCCGCATAGAGGTTTTTGGGTTAGCCCGGCGGCTTAACTCATGGTTGATCCAGGGAACCAAGGGTGTAGGTGCCGCAACTGGTTGAAGCAGAACTCCTTGGTGCCCTCGCCCAATCTGCCCCCATTGATGGAGTCCCGTCATCGTTGGTGGGCTGATGACCTTCGGCCCGTGTCCGGGGGTGCGCCCACATAAAGACTCAGATAGATGTTTTCGCTTCTGGTCATGTTCTTTGCCTCTCGAACGAACTCTTATCGCGTATGCGCGGGGTTCAGTGGCCCGAGGCGGCTCCATGGGAAGCACGTTGGAATTGCTGAGGATCGCCAAGCGATCGAAAATGGGTGCTTTCGTCATTTCCGACTCTCTGCATGCCGGTAGCCCGCCGGTCAATACGAAGCCCTACCTCAGTCGAGCGTGTCGACAAACCACCGGTTACCTAGGGCAGCATCTGTACTCCATCCTTGACGGCCGCTGCGGCTAGCCGGTCATCGAGGGTGGCAAGCGGCAGCCCGCGGCTCATGCTCAGAGCGAGGTAGCTGCTGTCATGCACGGTCAGGCCGGTCAATTGAGCAATCTCCATGAGGCGAGCTGGCTCGGGCTCAATGTGCGTGAGCGGGAGGCCAACGAGGCTTCGAAGAGCGACGACGCCGTCAGCCTCGGTCATCCTTCCGCGCCGAGTCGCGTTGTGAAGCGCCGACGCGACCTCATAGGTCCACAGCCTCGGAACAATCGCGTGGGTTTTCGTGAGCCGGCCCAGCATCTCGGCCGCACGCTTCGAGGTCTCGTCCGGCATCACGCACGCAAGGGCAACCGAAGCGTCCAGAACGAAGGTCACCAGCGCCTACCCTCGTCGATGAGGTCTCCAATGCTCTCGGGGCTTGGCAATGATCGCCCCCTTATTTCAAGCAGGGCGGCGAGTGCCGCCTCGACCGAACTTCCGCCATCGTCCATTGGGACGAGGCAAGGTGAGCGCAGGGGATGAGGTCATCATTACGAAGCGGGGTCAGGCGATCGCACGACATCCGGCGTGCGGGAGCGCTCCTCACCGGGCCCGCCGCACTCGCCGCGTGGCTGCTCTACGCCCATGCGCAGTTCGGCACTTGGCCTAGGCCCGATGACCCGGGCAACCTCAGCCTCCCGCCAATGGGCTGGATCGAATCCTTCAGGGTGGCCTACGGAAGCAAGAACACTAGCAATCTCGTCGACCATCAGATCGGCAGCACGGCCCCGCCCTACCTCATTGCGCTTGCCGTTCTCCTGCTCGCCGCACTGTGGGCCGCACGCAGGGTCCGGTCTCCCCTCGACACCATTCTCATCCTGCAGGTCATCGTGATGGCTAGCCTCGGCTGGCGAACGCTGGTGTTCCCGCACGAGATGTACCGGATACCGTCGCTTGCGATTCTCGCCGCGCTCGCTGTCCTCCTGCTGCCTGGGGGCTCTGGCGTCAGTCGCGAGTTGCCATCACCTGACCCAGTGACTCAATGAGCGACGAGGCAGTCACCGGCTGACCCTGCGCCCTTGCAAGATTGCCCGCCCGCCCATGGAGCCAGCACCCAGCTGCCGCTATTCGCGCAGCGTCGTCGACCCTGTGGACACCCCCGCGCGCCTGTGCCCGGGCCAAAAGTGCGCCGATAACACCGCTCAGCACATCGCCGCTACCCGCGGTCGCCAGCACCGGACCGCCCTCGACATCAACGAAGCCTGTGCCGTTTGGGGCGGCAATAATCGTGCCGGGACCCTTGAGGACGACAACGGCGCCTTGCTGCCTCGCCATCGCGAGAGCAGCATCAAGGCGCCCGCTCCCATGAACAACGCCCCCGAGGCGGGCGAACTCGCCGTCGTGGGGCGTGAGGATCGTGACGGCGCCCCGCTCGCGCACGAGCTGTTGCAGCCCTTCGCTTCCAGCAAGGATCGTGAGCGCCCCGGCATCGAGCACGACCGGCACGCTTGTTCGCAGGCACGCCTCGACTGCGTCATGATCGCGATTTCCAGGGACGAACCCGGGACCGCATACCCACGTGGTCACCCGCGGGGCATCGACTCGCTGGCTGGCAACAACCTCCGGGTGCTGCGCTACCACCATGCGCGCAACCCCATCCGCCCGGTCGAGGTACTGCACCATGCCCACCTGGCCGCGCATTGCCGCCCCAACGCAGAGCAGGGCCGCCCCCGGGTATTCGTCACTGCCCGCAGCGACTCCGACGACCCCTCGGCGGTACTTGTGGTCACTAAACTCCGGGACCGGGATCTCAGCCTCGACATCGCCCTGGCGCATGGCTCGTATTGCCGGCACGCCAAGGGAATCGGCGATACCGATGTCGATGAGCCGCACCTCACCCGACAACGCCTTACCTGGAGCGATGAGATGCCCCGGCTTGAATGCTCCGAACGTCACGGTGAGGTCTGCGTCGAAGGCCACGCCGAGAACCTGACCGGTGTCGGCATCGACCCCGCTCGCTAGGTCAACTGACACCCGGATGCCTTTGGCCGCGTTGAGGATGGGGACAATCTCCGCGGCAGGACCTCTCAGGGCTCCCGTTGCCCCGATACCGACGAGTCCGTCGATGATGACGTCGGCATCGTCGATGACCGAGCGTGAGCCTGCTGCATCCCAAACGCAGAAGCGACCACCCGCCCGCCTCATCGCCGCCAATCCCTCGAGGTGAACAGCCGCTGTGGCGCCGAGCGCATCGACCCGCATACCCCGGCGAGCAAGGAGGGCGCCGGCGAACAGGGAGTCGCCACCGTTGTTGCCGGAGCCAACGGCGATCACGACGCGGGTGCCGACAACCGACCCGGCGAGCAGTCGCAGGATCACAGACGCCAGGCCGGCCGAGGCACGCTCCATCAGCACGCCCGACTCAAGTTGGTCAGCATGGGCCTGCTCCGCGGCGATAACCTCCGCGACCCGGTAGGCATTGATCACGACACGACCCCCTCTGCCACGACGTAGGCGATGGCATGGCCGCCATCGTGGCTGAGTGAGAGGTGCCACCGGCTGATGCCCAGCGCCCGGGCCGCCTCATCGACAGTTCCGGTGATCCGCAGGTTCGGATTGCCGTGACCATCGGTCGTGACCTCACAGTGATGCCACTGCAGACCATGGGTGCGCACGAGCACCTTGGCCACCGCCTCCTTGGCCGCGAATCGCGCAGCGAGCGACTGAGCGCTTCGGCTGCGGCCATCGCCGGCTTGCGACTCGTCCGATGTGAAGATTCGATCGACGAAGCTGGGGGTACGTTCAAGGACCGCGGCGAATCGCGTGATGTCGACGATATCGACCCCGATGCCGACGACCGAGGTGGGCAGGTGCTCCATCACCTACTCGACGGTGACGGACTTTGCCAGGTTGCGCGGCTGATCGACATCGTGGCCCTTCGCGGTCGCCATCTCGCACGCGAACACCTGCAACGGCACTGTAGAAACGAGTGGCTGCATCAGTGTCGGCACGACCGGCACTCGGATGACATGGTCGCTCAAGGCAGCGATCTTCTCGTCACCCTCCTCGGCGATCGCGATGATGACGGCGCCGCGTGCCCGCACCTCTTGGATCGCCGAGATCATCTTGTCGTGGAGCACGGCGCGCCCACGCGGCGAGGGCATGATCACCACCACGGGCACGCCATCCTCGATCAACGCGATCGGACCGTGCTTGAGCTCGCCAGCCGCGAATCCCTCGGCGTGCATGTAGGCGAGTTCCTTCAGTTTGAGGGCGCCCTCAAGGGCGACCGGGAAGCCCACATGTCGTCCGATGAACAGGACTGACGGAGCATTCGCGAACTCCCTGGCAATGGCACGCACCGGCTCAACCGTGTCGAGAACGAGGTCGACCTTCTGTGGCATGTCATTGAGGTCGTCCATGATCGCTCGGATCTCGTCGGCGAACATCGTTCCCCGAACCTGGGCAAGGTAGAGACCCACGAGATACGAGGCGATGATTTGAGTAAGGAACGCCTTCGTCGATGCGACCGCAATCTCGGGGCCAGCGTATGTGTAGACAACGGCATCGGCCTCACGCGGAATTGTCGAGCCGACGGTGTTGCAGATGGCGAGGGTGCGGGCGCCCTGGGCCTTGGCGTGCCGCAGTGCCATGAGCGTGTCCATGGTCTCGCCTGACTGCGAGATCGCGATGACAAGCGTATCGGGGCCGACGATCGGATCGCGGTACCGGAACTCGCTCGCCAGTTCGACCTCGACCGGAATCCGGGTCCAGTGCTCGACCGCGTACTTGGCGACCATGCCAGCGTGCGAGGCAGTGCCGCAGGCAATGACGACGACCTTGCTCACCGCCCGCAGGTCGGCGTCAGCGAGCCGCATCTCGTCAAGCTGCAGGGAGCCGTCCTGGCCGATACGTCCGCGTAGTGAGTCGGCAACTGCCTTGGGCTGCTCAGCGATCTCCTTCAGCATGAAGAGGTCATGGCCGCCCTTCTCGGCCGCTGATGCGTCCCAGTCGACCCTGAAGGGGGTCACGTCCGCCGGATTGCCATCGAAGTCGATGACGATGACCCCCTCAGGGGTGAGGGCAACGATCTGGTCCTGGCCGAGCTCAAGTGCATCACGGGTGTACTCGACGAACGCCGCGACATCCGAAGCGAGAAAGTTCTCACCCTGTCCGATGCCGACGACGAGCGGTGAATTGCGCCGCGCGCCGACCACGAGATTGGGCTGCCGGGGATCGATGGCAAGAAGCGTAAAAGCCCCCTCGAGACGGAGACAGACCCTGCGCATCGCCTCCACGAGGTCGTGGCCCGCCGCCGCGATCGCCTTGGAAAGCAGGTGCGCCACTACCTCGGTGTCAGTCTCCGAACTGAGGCGCACCCCGGCCGCTTGGAGTTCGTCACGGAGCTCGGCGAAGTTCTCGATGATCCCGTTATGGATCACCGCTACCTGTTCGTCCTCGCTCACGTGCGGGTGGGCATTGCGGTCAGTGGGACCGCCGTGCGTCGCCCACCTCGTGTGTCCGATGCCCGTCGTCGACTGCGGCAGGGGGTCCTCCCCCAGCAGAGTCTCGAGATTCACCAGCTTGCCGGCCTTCTTACGCACGGCGAGGCGATGATCAGCGATGACCGCGACCCCGGCAGAGTCATACCCGCGGTATTCCAGCCGCCGAAGTCCCGCCACCACGACCTCGAGAGCCTGCTTCTCACCGACATAGCCAACGATTCCGCACATGATGCGCAGCCTACGCGCCGCGGGGTACACAATTGGTCCGTGCTGAGCCTGCGCGTCAGTTGCCCCGCGTCACTCTGCGCACCCGTTGAGGCTCTCCTGCGCGCCGAGCCAACGATCAGCAGCCTTACGGTGCACCGCGACGCGAGCCTGACACCGCCGGGCGACGTCTTTCTCGCCGACCTCCCTCGCGAGACAGCTAACGCCCTCGTCGACAGTCTCATGGATATCGGTGTGCAGAACGAGGGCACAGTGACCCTCACCCCCGTCGGAACCTGGATTTCTCGTCCCGGCCTCACGGCGGAGCGACGGGCCCCCGGCCGGAGCCCCGACTCCGTTGTCTGGGCTGAGGTCACTGAGCGCGCCTACTCCGAAACCGAACTCACCTGGACCTACGTGAGCTTCATGATTCTCGCCACCCTGCTCGCGGCGATCGCGATCGTCACCGACTCCGTCATCCTCATCATCGGCGCCATGGTTCTCGGACCAGAGTTCGTGCCCATTGCCGCGCTGGGTCTGGGCATGGTTCGCCGACGACGAGGCCTGGTCCGTCAGGCCCTACGCACGCTCCTCATCGGATTCGCCGTGTCGATCTCAGTCGTCGCCGTCGTCGCGCTGCTCGCTAGGGTCACAGGCATCGTTGACGTCTCCCAGATCGAGAGCGCCAGGCCGGGCACTGCCTTCATCTACACGCCCAACTGGTGGTCGCTCGCGGTGTCAGTCCTCGCGGGCGCTGCCGGAGTCCTATCCCTCACCGCGGCTAAGGGCAACGGGCTCGTCGGCGTCTTCATCTCCGTCACGACGATTCCAGCATCAGGCAATGTAGCCCTCGCTCTCATCTTCGGGCTGTGGAGTGAGGTGCTCGGGAGTACCGCGCAGCTGGCAATCAACATCATCGGGATGGCGCTCGCCGGCTGGGCAACCCTCGCCCTGCAGCAGATCGTCTGGGGGAGAATATGTGCACGGCGAAATGCCCGCCCTCGCTCGCAGCGTTGACCGCGCCCGACAAGGCGACGACCCCCGGTCAAGGAATCCCTCCGCTGCAGTAGCTCCGCGGAGTTCGCCGTCTTAATGCGCCTGTGTCACGTTAACGATGAGGCTCGGAACCCCGGGTCGGGCGGGACCCACCGCATCCGGAACCGAGACGATCTGCATATTCACGTCCGCCGATGACCACATCAATTCGAAGTAGTCACCAGCGGCGGCGCTCACGATGAAATTCCCGGCGGCGATGTACTTTTCCTCGGTCGAGCCCACGAGCGTTTGCGTTGTATTCGTCCACGCGAGGTTTGCGCCATTCTTGGCAAGCCAGATGTCGATGTCATCGCTACCCGCGTCAGTCTTATCAATCTGAGCCGAAAACTCGATGTCGTAAACGCCCGTGTGGCCCATCGTGATGCGTGACCCGGTCGTAACCGAAATCCCGCTGGCGATGACTCCGTTCACTCCGTCGATCACCTCGTTGAGCGTCATCGAACGGGCGATGTTTGGCACGGGGTTCACCTGATTGGAAGTGTCGTAGAACGAGCCGTAGTCACCGATGAATGCCGGTCCGGTTGCACCAGACGGCCCGGTCAAGCCGGTCGCGCCTGATCCACCAGAGACGCCCGTTCCCCCGACCGCTCCTGTCGCACCCGTACCCCCCGCTGCACCTGCTGCTCCTGCTGCTCCGGTCGCCCCAGTCTCACCACTGGGCCCTCGCACCCGAAAGTACACGGCTTTGTCGTCCGCTCGACACTTGCGGTGGGGGGGTAGGTACCAGATCGAATCGGCTCGGTCGAAGCACACGCGTATGCGCCCCGGAACGTCGTTGGCGGACGTCCTGACCAGGGTGACGCGACGTTCATTCGCCCGGCACTTCCCATGTTTCGTCAAGCGGACTCCCCCTGTTTCGACTTGCACGCATGCCTTTGGCAAAGACCGAGGGAACCGGAATTGCTCAGCTCCCTGCGAAACGGGCCCGGTGAGTGCCACGACGAGTGCGAGACCAGCCTATGCCACGCTCAGGGCAACCATATTGAGACGTTAACACTGAAGCGGGAGGTGAAGCTCGCCCAAAGGTCGCCCGCGCCATGCAGCCTCTCACTGGCCACAGTGTCGCGCACCTGTCAGTTACGCCTCGTCGAGTGCGAGCTCTGCGAGCACGACCGCTGCAAGTTCATCACTTATCCGCAGAGCCTGGCTGTGGCTGGCCGCCTCGACCATCACTCGGATGACGGGCTCAGTTCCCGATGGACGAAGCAGCACTCGGCCTGAATCGCCGAGTTCATTCGTCGCTCTCACCACAGCAGCGGTCACCACCGGATCCGACTCCGCGCGTGACCGGTCAACCCCCGGAACATTCACGAGGACCTGAGGGAATTTCGTGAGACTGTTAGCAAGGTCAAAAAGCGAGGTCTTGGTTTGGACCACCCGTGAGAGGAGGTGGAGCGCGGTGAGCAGTCCGTCACCGGTGTTTGCGAACTCGGTCATGACCACGTGACCGCTCTGTTCGCCGCCAAGGACGTAGCCCTCAGTTCTCATCGCCTCGAGGACGTAGCGGTCTCCCACTCCCGTCTCGACCACGGTGATGCCAGCGTCGCGCATCGCAATCTTGAACCCGAGGTTCGCCATGATTGTTGCAACGACCGTGCTGCCGACGAGCCGGCCCGAATCCTTCATGGAAGTCGCGAGGATGGCAAGGATGTGATCACCATCGATGACGTTCCCCCGGCTGTCGACAGCTAGGCACCGATCGGCATCCCCGTCATGGGCGATACCAACGTCAGCGCTGCGCTCAAGCACGACAGATATGAGGTCCCCAAGGTGGGTGCTGCCGCAGTTCTCATTGATGTTCAGACCATCGGGCCTTGAGTGGATTGCGTGGACGCGGGCTCCCGCCCGCTCGTACAGGCCGGGCGCTACCGACGATGCCGCACCGTTTGCGCAGTCGACCACGATGTGAAGCCCGTCCAGGGAGTTTGGGAGCGTCGAGATGAGGAAGTCGAGATACGCGTCCACTGCAGTCACGTCTGACCGCACCCGACCTACTTGAGCACCAATCGGCCGCTCCCATTGCACGCCGATCCCAGCCTCAATTGCGTCTTCTACCGCGTCATCGAGTTTGTGTCCTCCGCGCGCAAAGAATTTGATCCCATTGTCAGGCATCGCATTGTGGGAAGCGGAGAGCATCACCCCGAGATCTGCTCGGAGAGATTCAGTGAGGTAGGCAACGGCCGGTGTCGGGACAACTCCGAGGAGCACAACGTCGACACCCGCGCTCGCTAGGCCCGCAACTACCGCCGCTTCGAGGAATTCCCCACTCGCCCGACCGTCACGGCCCACCACGGCCGTCGGACGTCGGTCAGTGAATGTATCGACGTCAGCAAGAATGCGTGCCGCCGCAACTGAAATGTCAAGGGCCATGTCCGCCGTGAGCTCGCGATTTGCAAGCCCACGGACCCCATCGGTACCGAAAAGTCGGCCCAAGGGACTAACGCTTGCTGTACTGGGGTGCCTTGCGGGCCTTCTTAAGACCGTACTTCTTACGCTCCTTCACGCGAGGATCGCGTGTGAGGAAGCCAGCCTTCTTCAGACTCGGACGATTGCCCTCGGTGTCGATGGCATTAAGCGACCGTGCGACGCCGAGCCGCAGGGCACCAGCTTGGCCAGAGACACCACCGCCGCCGATGCGGGCGATCACATCGAACATGCCCTCGGCGCCTAGGGTCACGAACGGTTCGTTGACGAGTTGCTGGTGCACCTTGTTCGGAAAGTACTGATCAAGATCGCGGCCATTGATGGTCCACTTGCCGGTACCCGGGATGAGTCGCACTCGAGCAATAGCCTGCTTGCGGCGACCAGTCGCCGCCCCGGGGGCTTTGACGATCTCTCGGGTGATGACTGGCCGATTCGGAGTCTCGGAGGTGTACTCCGAGGGCGCCTCGTCCTCAACGTCGATGTCGACGTCGTCTAATTCGATGGTGGCCTCAGACACTGCCACGTTCCTCTCGTTGATTACGGTGTGAAGATGGAGAACGCATTTACTGCGCGACCTGGGAGAGCTCGTAAGGCACGGGCGACTGAGCGGCGTGCGGGTGCTCGGAACCGGTGTAGACCTTTAGCTTGGTGATCTGCTGGCGGCCGAGCTTGTTGTGGGGGAGCATCCCCTTCACAGCCTTCTCTACGACGCGACGCGGATTGCTCTCGAGAAGGTCGGAGTACGAGGTAGCGCGTAGGCCACCCGGGAAGCCAGAGTGGCGGTAGTCCATCTTCTGCTTCTTCTTGTCGCCGGTGAGGACGACCTTGTCAGCATTGATGATGATGACGAAATCGCCGGTATCAACATGCGGGGCGAATATGGTCTTGTGCTTGCCGCGAAGGAGCTTTGCGACGTTGCTCGCGAGTCGACCGAGGACAACGTCCGTCGCATCAATGACGTGCCAGGTGCGGGTGATCTCACCGGCCTTTGGGCTGTACGTGCGCACGGGACGCCACCTTCGTTACTCGTTGGGGACTGGACTGCTGAACTGTGTTGCACAACAGATGTGTAGCTCGACCGCCTGAAAACCTCGATCGCTGTCGCGACGCCGGGGATTTTCGGGGGAAGCACCTCAACGACCCGTAAGGATACCCACGCAAGGAGTGCCCGGCCAAATCGCCCCCTGAGGTGCCCGAATATCGGTCACCTCCCCCCGGTTCATCTCGCCCCGAATCCGGGCGAGATGAAGGAAATGGGCCCTGAAACGGGTGAATTCGTTCATCTCATCCATGATGAGGGCAGTGGTCTCCTCACCATCCGGACCAGATAGGTACGTCCGACTCGACGACCCGACCATCAGACGTGAACACGAGGAATCTGTCCAACGTCGCGGCGAACCAGCGGTCGTGGGTCACCGCAACCACCGTCCCATCAAAGGCATCCAGGCCGACTTCGAGCGCCTCTGCGCTTGCAAGGTCGAGATTGTCGGTCGGCTCGTCGAGGAGGAGGAGGGTCGCACCCGACAACTCGAGAAGGAGGATCTGCAGCCTCGCCTGCTGCCCGCCGGAAAGGGTGTCGTACACCTGCTCTGATGCCTCCGCGAGCTCGTACCGATCGAGAGCGCGAGCCGCTTGCTCACGTGCCATGCCGGATCGGTGACCATCCCCGCGGTGGAGGATCTCCAGCAGGGTACGTCCGGCAAGGTCGGGGCGTACGTGGGTCTGGGCAAACCAGCCCGGCCGTACCCGGGCGCCGAGTCGAGCCATTCCGGAATGCCGGACGGGATCGATGACGACGTCGCCGACCGGCTGGTGCTCGGTATCTGGATCCGTGCCGCCCGCGGCGAGCAGCCGCAGCAGGTGCGACTTTCCCGAGCCATTCGCACCGAGGATCGCGACCCGCTCACCAAACCACACCTCGACATCGAACGGCTTCGTCAGACCTGTGAGTTCAAGTTGCTCGCACACAATTGCCCGCTTGGCTGTCCGACCCCCGCGCAGGCGCATGCTCACCTGCTGTTCACGCGGAATACCGGACGGCGGGCCTGCCTCCTCAAACTTGCGCAATCGAGTCTGAGCCGCCTGATACCGAGACGCGAGCCCGTCGTTGAACTTTGCCTTCACCTTGAGTGTCTGTACGAGTGTCTTGAGCTTGACGTGCTCCTCGTCCCATCGCCGGTGCAGCTCCTCCAGCCGCGAGAAGCGCGCAGCGCGAGCTTCGTGGAAGGTGGCGAAGCCCGCACCATGGACCCATGCGGTGTTACCGGCAGCTCCGAGCTCGATGCCGATCACGTGGCTCGCGGCCTGGCTCAAGAGTTCGCGATCATGAGAGATGAGGAGCACTGTCTTTGGCGTGGTGCGAAGCTGCTCTTCGAGCCACAGCTTCCCTGGCACGTCCAAATAGTTGTCGGGCTCGTCGAGGAGGAGCACTTCATCGTTACCACGCAACAGGTATTCCAAGACAATGCGCTTTTGTTCACCACCGGAGAGGGTTCCCACCGAACGCCAGCGCACCCGGTCAAACGGCTCCCCGATCGCTGCGACCGTCACGACGTCCCAGAGCACTTCTGCGTCGTATCCGCCGGCGTCAGAAAAATCGGTGATGGCGTGCGCATACGCCATCTGCGTGGCCTCATCCTCGCGGTCCATCATGAGGACCTCCGCTTCATCAAGCGCCGCCGCCGCCTCTCTCAGCCGCAGAGGGCTCATTTGGACGAGGAGATCGCGAACCGTCCCCTCCGTCATCTGTCCGATGAATTGGCGCATGAAGGTGAGCCCACCACTTGCGACGATGGAGCCCTGCTCCGGCTCAATGTCGCCCGCGATCATCCGCATCAGCGTGGTCTTGCCCGCGCCATTCGCGCCCACAAGCGCTGCCGTCGCCCCCTCTGGTACCCGGAACGTCACATCGTCAAGAAGCACCCGGCCGTCCGACAGTGAGTAGGTAACGCGCTGGACGTCAATGTGACTCACAGTACGGTGTCTTGGCGACGGCTGATCCATACTTTCCGCAGGGGCTCAGTGATCTCCCAGCGGGTTCGCGCGCCCGCGTGCAGGAATCCGATCACCCCGGGCGCCAGTTCGATGGCCCCACCCTGCTCACATGTGACCCGCCCTCGACCGCTGATGACGACGAACACCTCGCTGGCCTCACTGTCAGTCGATATCCCCGTTGAGTGCTCCCACACACCCACCTCGATGCCGTCGAACGACTGTAGGCGGACACCACCGGTTGAGACTCCATCAGTCACCGAGAGTTCGGGGGGGAGCGCGAAATGTTCCAAGGTGAGGGCGCCTGCGCCGACAGAACTGACCACGACAGACACCGTAAGGCTCGGTCCTCAGCAGCTCGAGACTGCGGTCCCTGGAGACCGCAACGAACGCGTGATGGCCTGCCGCGCGCCTAGCTCATGGGTGGGCGGATACCCGACCTCTTCGAGGATGAGTGGGTAGGCCGGCATCACAGCCACCCAAGGCGTCCGGGCACGTCCAGCGAGAACCTCGGCGGGCCACCCGATCGGCTTCCGTCCATCACCGACAGCCAGGAGCGAACCCACGATGCTGCGCACCATGGACCTGCAGAAGGCGTCGGCCTGAATATTCAGCACCGCCGTTCCGCTCGGTTCACGTTCCCAATTCAGAAGGGTGACGTCTCGAATTGACGTCGCCCGCTCGCGATATTTGCAGAACGCGGTGAAATCATGCTCACCGACGAGGCTCTCTCCCGCCTCATTCATGACGTCGAGATCGAGCCGCCGAAACCACGGCATCGCTACATGCCGAACGAGGGGATCGGGACCGCACGGATCATCGCTTACACGATAGCTGTAGCGCCGCCACAGGGCGCTGAACCGGGCGTCGAAGCCCTCCGGGGCCACGGTGACCGTCCAGACCCGAATATCGTTTGGCAGGGCCCGATTTACGCGCCCGGCATCGAAGTACCAGTCCCAATGCGGGAGGGCAACATCAAGGTGGGCAACCTGCCCGCGCGCATGGACACCCGCATCAGTGCGGCCGGCACACGTGATGGCGCAAGGCGCGCGCAAGATCTGGGAGAACACGCGCTCTAGATCACCCTGAACAGTCCTCAGGTCCTTTTGGCGGGCCCAGCCTGAAAACTCCCTGCCATCGTAGGAGATGTCAAGACGCATGCGAAGCAGCCCGCCCCCTGATGATCCGGAGGCGGGCTGGCTGACAACGTGCCGTGCTGTCAGGACTTCTCGTTCGTGTCGTCCGTGGTGGGCTCTTCGGAGTCCACCGAATCCGCCTCGCCACCATCCGACTCAGCAGCGCCCAATTCGTCAACAACCGCCTCTACCGCTGACTCCAAGGCCACCGTTTGCTCGACGACCACGGGTGCCGACTTCTCTTTGGCCGCCCGCTTGGTCGCTGCAGTTGCCTCAGCAACGGTCTGCTCGGCAAGCGGCTCGCATAGTTCAATGACCGCCATGGGGGCGTTGTCGCCCTTTCGCGGACCGATCTTGGTAATCCGGGTGTACCCACCCTGACGGTTTTCGAATCGTGGACCGATCTCCGTGAAGAGCGTGTGGATCACCGACTTGTCGCGGACGACCGTCATCGCCCGGCGCCGAGCGTGCAGGTCACCTCGCTTCGCGAATGTGATGAGGCGCTCGGCCAACGGACGAAGGCGCTTGGCCTTGGCCTCGGTGGTCGTGATCCGCCCATGCTGGAACAGCGCAGTGGCGAGATTCGCCAGCATCAACCGCTCATGGGCCGGACCACCGCCGAGGCGGGGACCCTTCGTTGGCGTAAGCATTGTCGTTCTCCTGTCGAGAGTCGTTCAGTCGTTGGGGTAGTGGTTAGAGCTGCTCGTCCTCGGCAAAGGCGAGATCGGCGTCGTCGTCGTCGTCGTAGTAGACGGCTGCACCCGGGTCGAAGCCGGGCGGGCTGTCCTTAAGCGCGAGGCCCAAACTCACGAGCTTCACCTTGACCTCGTCGATCGACTTCGCCCCGAAGTTGCGAATATCGAGCAGGTCAGCCTCACTGCGGGTGATGAGTTCGCCGACCGTGTGAATACCTTCGCGCTTGAGGCAATTGTACGAACGCACCGTCATATCAAGCTGCTCGATCGGGGTCGAGAGCTGCTCGGCCACAAAAGCATCCGTCGGAGACGGACCGATGTCAATGCCCTCCGCCTCAAGGTTCAGCTCGCGTGCAAGCCCAAACAGCTCGACGAGCGTCTTCCCTGCGGACGCAACAGCGTCGCGTGGCCGCATGGACTGCTTGGTCTCGATGTCAACGACGAGCCTGTCGAAGTCCGTGCGCTGCTCAACACGCGTCGCCTCGACCTTGTAGGTGACCTTGAGGACCGGGGAGTAGATCGAGTCAACGGGGATCCGTCCGATCTCCTGACCCGGCTGCTTGTTCAAGGTTGCCGAGACGTAACCGCGACCCCGCTCAACGACGAGTTCAATTTCGAGCTTCCCCTTGCCATTTAACTCAGCGATGTGCAGATCGGGGTTGTGCACCTCGACGCCCGCAGGCGGCTGAATATCAGCCGCAACCACCATGCCTGGTCCCTGCTTGCGCAGGTACATGACGACCGGCTCATCATGCTCCGACGACACCACGAGTTGCTTGATGTTCAAAATGAGTTCGGTGACATCTTCCTTGACGCCCGGCACGGTCGTGAACTCATGGAGCACGCCGTCGATCCGGATGCTTGTCACTGCTGCGCCAGGGATGGACGAGAGCAGGGTGCGGCGAAGCGAGTTGCCGAGGGTGTACCCGAACCCCGGCTCCAGCGGCTCGAGCACGAAGCGCGAGCGGAATTCGCTGATGGGCTCCTCGGAGAGCAATGGGCGCTGGCTAATCAGCACGATGTACATCCTTCCCGTGACGACCGCGATATGACGTCACGATTCTGCTGGCGAACGAAGCCCGGGCCTGAAGAGGCCCGGGCACATGACTACTTGGAGTACAGCTCGACGATCAGCTGCTCGTTGACAGGGGTATCGATGGCCTGACGACCGGGCAGCGAGTGAACGAGGATCCGCATCTTCGACGGAATGACCTCGAGCCACGCTGGCACGATCCGCTCACCGATCTCGGCGTGCGCGATGACGAACGGAGTCATCTCGCGCGAACCAACTCGAACCTCGACGATGTCGTTGGGCGACACTCGATAGGACGGGATGTTCACCTTGTGGCCATTGACAGTGAGGTGTCCGTGGGTGACGAACTGCCGCGCCATATCACGAGACTTCGCGAACCCTGCGCGGAAGACCACGTTGTCCAAGCGGGACTCGAGGATCTGCAACAGGTTCTCGCCGGTCTTGCCCGACTGGCGCTGCGCCTCCTTGAAGTAGTTCGAGAACTGCTTCTCGAGAACCCCATACATACGCGTTGCCTTCTGCTTCTCGCGCAGCTGGAGCAGGTACTCGCTCTCCTTGGTCCGGCCACGACCGTGCTGGCCCGGAGGGTAGGGACGCTTCTCAAAGGGGCACTTCGGCGACTCGCACTTGGAGCCCTTGAGGAACAACTTCATCTTCTCGCGACGGCACCGCTTGCAGTCGGCGTCTACGTAACGCGCCATAAGTCAATATCTCCTGTGATTCTGCGCGCGGTCAGACGCGACGACGCTTGGACGGGCGGGTGCCGTTGTGCGGAACGGGCGTGACGTCAGCGATGGAGCCGACCTCGAGGCCAGTTGCCTGCAGCGAACGGATTGCGGTCTCGCGGCCGGAGCCTGGACCTTTCACGAACACATCGACCTTGCGCATGCCGTGCTCCATCGCGCGACGCGCGGCAGCTTCCGCTGCGAGCTGCGCTGCGAAGGGCGTCGACTTGCGGCTGCCCTTGAACCCCACCTGACCGGCGCTGGCCCAAGCGATGACCGCACCCGTGGGATCGGTGATCGAGACAATCGTGTTGTTGAACGTGCTCTTGATGTGAGCGTGACCGTGGGCCACGTTCTTCTTTTCCTTGCGGCGGATCTTCTTCGCGCCCGCGGCCTTGGAACCTGCCTTTGGTGCCATAAGTCGTTATCTCCTGGTTCGTTTGAGGAAGTGAGCCGGTCGGCCTATTTGCCGACCTTCTTCTTGCCAGCCACTGTCTTACGCGGGCCCTTGCGGGTGCGCGCGTTCGTGTGGGTGCGCTGGCCACGAACCGGGAGACCGCGACGGTGGCGGAGTCCCTGGTAGCAACCAATCTCGACCTTGCGCCGGACATCGGCGGAAACCTCACGACGAAGATCACCTTCGACCTTGAGGTGTGCATCGATCCAGTCGCGTAGGGCGAGAAGTTGATCGTCACTGAGGTCCTTGGACTTCAGGTTCGGGCTAATGCCCGTGGCCTCGAGGGCCTTCACAGCCTGCGATCGGCCGATTCCATAGATGTATGTGAGGGCGATTGCCATGCGCTTTTCGCGTGGTAGATCGACACCGACAAGACGTGCCATGTGGCGTTCTCTTTTCTTTCTCAGCACGAGGTTTCGAAAGGGGATCCGATCCAGCCCGCCAAGGCTGGTCTTCGGCCTCGTGACCGAAGGTGTCGTCCTCGCGTGTTCGTGTGCCTGCGAGGGGTCGGGATCTCCTATGGTTCCGAAGCCCGGGTTGTCTCCCCGGTCAACGGCGCGAACACGCGCTGGTGCGCTGCTCGCTCGTCAGACTGACTAGCCCTGACGCTGCTTGTGTCGAGTGTTCTCGCAGATGACCATGACGACGCCGTGACGACGGATGACCTTGCACTTGTCGCAGATCGGCTTGACGCTGGGGTTGACCTTCATCGTGGCTCTTTCTCGAGTACGCGGCTGCGGTGGGACGGATTACTTGTAGCGGTAGACGATTCGGCCGCGGGTGAGGTCATACGGGGAGAGTTCTACGACCACCCGATCATCAGGAAGGATCCGGATGTAGTGCATCCGCATCTTCCCGCTGATGTGCGCGAGAACCTTGTGCCCGTTGTCCAACTCCACGCGGAACATTGCGTTTGGCAATGACTCGGTGATCGTGCCCTCGAGCTCGATCGCGCCGTCTTTCTTGCCCATACCCTCAGCTTCCGTCCGCCTGAGCCAATCTCCAAGTGGAGGCCCCCTCACGGGAGCGCAGGCACACCACGTTTGATCACGCAAAGACACCCGATGTACCGGGGGAAGTTGAGCGGACGAACGGGGAAGCCCCACATCAGCCTTCGAAGTGTACGCGGCAACGTCCGTCCCTCATAATCTGGGGGTGGTCAATCCGCTATTCGCAAACCCGGAACCAGAAAACTGGTGGGCACGATGGATGAAATGACCGTAAACACCACCATCTGACCACTCCACTGGTCATTCAAACCAGAATCCGGCTGAAATGACGGGGCAGGTCGGGGGGGCAGGTCGGGGGGGCGGGGGTGGGGGGCGGGGAGTTCGGAATCTTTGGTTCCTTCATCCCTGACGTCGTTACAGGTGGACGTCGTCCAGCGCGGTGAGCACCCAGGGGCCATCCTCAGTGATAGCCACAGTGTGCTCCCAGTGAGCGGCGTAGCGCTTATCTGAAGTCACCACCGTCCACCCGTCCGAGAGCACGCCCACCTCACTACTGCCGAGGCACACCATCGGCTCGATCGCCAGCGCCATTCCCACCTTCAAATGCGGCCCTTGCCCCGCCTTGCCGTAGTTCGGCACTGGCGGGTGCATGTGCATGCTCGTCCCGATGCCGTGCCCGACGTACTCCTCAACGATTCCGTAGTCACCTGCCTCGTTGATGACCCCCTCGACCGCATGGCCGATGTCTGACAGGCGCCCCCCCGCTCTCGCCTGCGCAAGCCCGGCCCACATCGACGCTTCGGTAACTCGAGAAAGCTCGGCTACCTCAGGTGCGACGTCACCAACGAGCACGCTCATGGCAGCATCCCCATGCCAGCCTTCGACGATGGCTCCGCAATCCACGGAAATGAGGTCACCATCGAAAAGGATGCGGGGACCCGGAATGCCATGCACCACCTCGTCGTTCACCGAGGTGCAGATGACAGCAGGGAAACCGTGATAGCCCAGAAAGGATGGGGACGCCCCCATGCGCAGGATGTTCTCGTGAGCAATGGTGTCGAGTTCTTTAGTGGTGATGCCAGGCCGGACCGCGTCGGCAACGAGTTGGAGGGTTGTCGCAACGACAAGACCCGCCTGACGCATCAAGGCGATCTGCGGCACGGATTTGATTTCAATCGACTCGCGCTTGCGGAACATCGGGCTTTTCGCCCCTTCTACAGTTGAACTACGCGTTGACGCCGAGTGCCTCGAGCACCCGGCCGCTCACATCTTCGACGGGTCCCATGCCACTCACCTGGACTAGCAGGCCGCGCTTCTCGTACAGGGCAGTCAGCGGAGCGGTTGCATCGAAGTAAAGCTCGAGCCGACGCCTGATGACGTCTTCGCCGTCGTCGGATCGACCCTGCTCAACTGAGCGCCTCACCAGCCGGCTCACCACCTCATCAACATCGACCGTCAACTCAACGACCTTGTCAACACCGGCGCCCGTGCCCTCAAGTACCGAGTCAAGCTCATCTACCTGCTCCAAGGTGCGAGGGTAACCGTCCAGAAGGAAGCCAGCACTGCAATCCGCCTGTGACAAGCGGTCACGCACCATGGCATTCGTGAGACCGTCGGGAACGTACTCACCGGCATCCATGTACGCCTGAGCCTGAACTCCGAGAGGCGACCCCTGGGAGACATTCGCCCGGAAGATATCGCCCGTTGAGATGTGGGGGACGCCTATTGCGGCCGCCAATACAACAGCCTGCGTACCCTTACCCGCACCGGGCGGGCCCATGATGACCAGACGCACAGCAGAACCCCCCTAGCGGAGGAAACCCTCGTAGTTGCGCTGCTGAAGTTGTGACTCAATCTGCTTCACCGTGTCGAGGCCGACACCCACCATGATGAGCAGGCTGGTACCACCGAAGATGAAGTTCGAAGAAACGTCAAGGAATCCAAATGCGAACACCGGGACGACCGCGATGAGTCCCAGGTAAATAGACCCGGGCGCAGTCAGTCGTGTGAGGACGTAGTCAAGGTAATCAGCAGTCGGCTTGCCCGCTCGGATGCCGGGAATGAACCCGCCGTACTTCTTCATATTGTCGGCTACTTCAACCGGGTTGAACGTTATCGATACGTAGAAGTAGCAGAAGAACACGATGAGAAGGAAGTAGAAGGCAAGGTACCAACCACCCGTGCCGGTTCCGAAGTTCTGCTGAATCCAGATCGACCACGGAGCAGTACTACCGGTCAACTGCACGAACAGCGTTGGCAGGAAGAGCAGCGACGATGCGAAAATAACCGGGATAACTCCAGCCATATTCACCTTCAGCGGGATGTACGTGGAGGTTCCCCCATACATTCGCCTGCCGACCATGCGCTTGGCGTATTGAACTGGAATCCGACGTTGGGCCTGCTCGACGAAGACGACAAGGGCAATCACGACGAGTCCGACTGCCAGCGTCATTGCGAAGGTAAGCGGACCCTTGGCTCCCCAGATGGAAGCGAACTGAGACGGCACACTCGCGATAATCGAGGTAAAGATCAAGAGCGACATGCCATTGCCGATACCGCGTTCGGTGATCAACTCACCAAACCACATGATCACGGCCGTACCGGCGGTCATGACGATGACCATCACGAGAATGATCCATACACCCTGGTCAGGGATGATCGCCTCGTTGCAACCGCTGAACAGTGCCCCCGGAGTCCGAGCCAGCGACAGGATTGCGGTCGACTGCAGGATTGCCAGCCCGATTGTGAGGAATCGCGTGTACTGCGTGATCTTGGCCTGACCCGCTTGGCCATCCTTCTTGAGGGTCTCGAGTCGGGGGATGACCACTGTGAGCAGTTGCAGAATGATGCTCGCCGTGATGTACGGCATGATCCCAAGCGCGAACACCGACAACTGAAGCAGGGCGCCACCACTGAAGAGGTTGATCAGTGCATAGATCGAATTACCCTCGACGACATCGATACACCGCTGGATCGCCGCGTAGTCGACTCCCGGGGTCGGCAACACCGACCCGAGCCGGAAAATTGCAAGTAGGCCCAGTGTGAACAGGATCTTCTTACGAAGGTCCGGCGTACGCAGGGCGGCTCCGAACGCACTGATGTGCACTGTGCCTCCCGCTCAGATTTCGGTATGCATGAATGAACGAATTGAATCAGATCTCGGTGGCCGAACCACCCGCGGCCACGATCTTCTCACGAGCACTGTCCGAGAACGCATCAGCGCTCACCTTCACTGCGACCGCGATATCGCCGAGCCCGAGGACCTTGACCTTCTGGCCCTTACGGACGGCTCCCTTGGCCACGAGATCTGCGACGGTGACCTCGCCACCACCCGGGAACAACTTCTCCAAGGCCGCGACGTTCACTACTTGAAACTCAACTCGATTCGGATTCTTGAAGCCCTTGAGCTTCGGCAGACGCATATGCAGGGGCATCTGGCCGCCCTCGAACCGAGCGGGGACCTGGTAGCGAGCCTTCGTACCCTTGGTACCACGGCCAGCAGTCTTGCCCTTCGACGCCTCTCCGCGTCCAACGCGGGTCTTCGCCGTCTTCGCGCCCGGAGCCGGGCGCAGATGATGAACCTTAAGCGTCATGGTTAGTCGACCTCCTCGACGACAACTAGATGGGACACCATGTTGACCATGCCCCGGAATTCTGGACGGTCGTCCTTGACGACGGTGTCACCTATGCGCTTGAGACCGAGTGAGCGCAACGTATCGCGCTGATTCGAAGTCCCACCGATCTTCGACTTTGTCTGCGTGACCTTGAGGCGGCTCATGACGCGCTCAATCCTGCTGCACGAGCCCGGAGCAGGGCCGCCGGAGCGACATCCTCTAATGACAGGCCGCGACGAGCAGCCACCGCCTCCGGCGACTCGAGCATCTTCAGTGCCTTAACCGTCGCATGAACCACGTTGATCGCGTTATCAGAGCCCATCGACTTGCTGAGGATGTCGTGAATCCCAGCGCACTCCAACACCGCACGAACCGGACCACCGGCGATGACCCCGGTACCGGGAGCGGCCGGACGCAGCATCACGACCCCAGCTGACGCCTCACCTGTAATCGGGTGGGGAATCGTGCCCTGAATCCTCGGGACGCGGAAGAAGCTCTTCTTCGCCTCCTCGACACCCTTGGCAATCGCGGCCGGCACCTCTTTGGCCTTGCCGTAACCCACACCTACCTGGCCATCTCCGTCACCGACGATCACGAGAGCGGTGAAGCTAAACCGACGGCCACCCTTGACGACCTTCGACACGCGGTTGATCGCGACCACCCGCTCAATGAACGCGGATTTCTCCTCGCGAGGACTGCGTTCCTTGCGATCCTTGCGCTCGCCTGCGCCACTCCCGCGGCGCTGCGTTGCTGACATAGGAATACCTCTCTAATTCTTTCGAAAACCGGTTACGACTTAGAAGTCCAGGCCACCCTCGCGGGCGCCATCCGCGAGTGCCGCGACGCGGCCGTGGTACCTGTTGCCTCCACGATCGAAGACGACGCTTTCGACACCGGCCTGCTTCGCGCGCTCTGCGACCAACTGCCCAACCTTGCGAGCCTTGGCGGTTTTATCATCCACCGCACCCCGGAGGTCAACCTCCATCGTGGACGCAGACGCCAACGTGTGGCCCTTCGTGTCATCGACGATCTGCGCAACCACGTGCCGCGCAGACCGGGTGACGACCAGACGCGGCCGCGCTGGAGTGCCCGACACCTTCTTGCGCACTCGGATATGACGTCGCTTCCGTCCAACCGCAACCTTGTTGCCGGAACCCAACTTGATACCGAAGGAACTCACTTCTTACCCGCCTTTCCAGCCTTGCGGCGGATGACTTCACCCTCGTAGCGCACACCTTTGCCCTTGTAAGGCTCGGGCTTGCGCAACTTACGGATATTCGCGGCGACCTCGCCGACCTGCTGCTTGTCAATCCCCTGAACCTTGAACTTCACCGGGCTATCGACCTGGAAGGCGATGCCCTCCGGGGCGGTGATGAGAACCGAATGGCTAAAGCCAAGCTGAAACTCCAGGTCTGAGCCCTTCGCCGCGACGCGGTAACCCGTGCCCACGATCTCCAGACTCTTCTCGAACCCTGTCGTGACGCCGGTGACCATATTCGCGACAAGCGTGCGCGTCAGACCGTGGAGCGCACGTGACTGCCGCTCATCGTTGGGTCGCACGACGATGAGGTTGCCCTCCTCAGCGCGAACCTCAATCGGTACGGCCACCGTGAGGCTCAACGAGCCCCTGGGGCCAGTGATGACAACATCCTGGCCAGCAATCGTTGTCTGGACCCCAGTCGGAACCGGGATCGGCAGACGCCCAATACGTGACATCCTCGAACTCCTTTCCGACTACCAGACGTAGGCGAGAACTTCTCCGCCTACACCCTTGCTATGTGCCTGACGGTCCGTGAGGAGACCGCCCGACGTGGACAGAATTGCAACCCCGAGGCCTCCGAGGACGCGCGGGATCGTCGTGCTCTTCGCGTACACGCGAAGGCCTGGCTTCGACACGCGACGAAGACCCGCGATCGAACGCTCGCGCGAAGGGCCGTACTTCAGCTTGAGGGTCAACGTCTTTCCGACAACATCGTCGGAGGCGGACCATCCAGCGATATAGCCTTCACGCTGCAAAATCTCGGCAATGCTCACCTTGATCTTTGAATGCGGCATGGTCACGCTGTCGTGATACGCGGAATTCGCGTTGCGCAGTCGCGCAAGCATGTCCGCAATAGGGTCTGTCATCGTCATTTAGTGGCCTACGGCCTTCCTCGGTGTGGTTTCCGCCCCGCTCATGCGGACCGGACCTGCAACGTCGTTGGTTACCAGCTGCTCTTTGTCACACCCGGCAGTTCGCCGGCATGTGCCATCTCACGAACGCAAATGCGGCAGAGCCCGAACTTACGGTACACCGCATGCGGACGCCCGCATTTGTTGCAGCGGGTGTAACCGCGAACTTTGAACTTCGGCTTCTTCTGCTGCTTTTGGATCAGCGCTTTCTTCGCCATCTGCTTCAGGCCTCCTTGAATGGGAATCCGAGAAGGCGAAGCAGTGCGCGCCCTTCATCATCATTCGATGCAGTCGTGACGATCGTGATGTCCATACCCCGGACACGATCGATCTTGTCTTGGTCAATCTCATGGAACATTGACTGCTCGTTGAGACCGAACGTGTAGTTGCCCTTGCCGTCGAATTGCTTCGGCGACAGTCCGCGGAAGTCACGGATTCGCGGCAGGGCGATCGACAGCAGTCGATCGAGAAACTCCCACATGCGATCGTTTCGAAGGGTCACATGGCAGCCGATGGGCTGACCTTCACGAAGCTTAAACTGCGCAATCGACTTGCGGGCCTTGGTGACCTGAGGCTTCTGGCCGGTGATCTCCGTGAGGTCCCTGATCGCACCCTCGATGAGCTTGGAATCGCGGGCTGCCTCGCCCACACCCATGTTCACAACCACCTTCGTCACGCCTGGCACCTGCATGATGTTCCCGAACGAGAACTCCCCCATCAACGAAGGCACAATTTCAGCCCGATAACGCTGCTTGAGACGCGGTACTTCGCGTTCCGTTGTTGCTGTCGCCATGTCAGATGTCCTTACCGGTGCGGCGGGAGACGCGCACACTGCGCTCTGCCTCGTATGTGGAACCATCCGGACGTCGCTTCTCGACCTGCTCCTTGCGGTAGCCAATTCGGGTCGGTCGTCCGTCCTCGGGATCGATAATCATCACGTTCGACACATGAATCGGGGCCTCGGTGGTGATGATCCCACCCGTCTTGGCGCCACGTGCATTCTGGCCGATCTTCGTGTGCTTCTTGATCCGGTTCACACCCTCGACGATGATGCGCTCTGCGTCCGGGACCACCTCAATGACCTTGCCCTTGACGCCGCGATCCTTGCCGGAGATGACCTGAACAAGGTCACCCTTCTTGATCCTCAACTTCGGCATGGCTACAGCACCTCCGGGGCGAGCGAGATGATCTTCATGAACTTCTTCTCACGAAGCTCTCGGCCCACCGGGCCGAAGATGCGCGTGCCACGCGGCTCACCGTCACCCTTGAGGATGACGGCCGCGTTCTCATCGAACCGAATGTACGACCCATCGGGGCGGCGGCGCTCCTTGCGGGTACGCACGATGACCGCCTTCACGACCTCACCCTTCTTGACACCCCCACCAGGGATCGCGTCCTTGACGGTAGCAACGATGATGTCGCCAATACCGGCGTAGCGTCGACCCGAACCGCCGAGCACACGGATGCAAAGAATCTCCTTGGCACCTGTGTTGTCGGCGATACGAAGTCGCGACTCTTGCTGAATCACTTCATTCTCCTGATCGTCTGCCGGTTCTCGTGTTAGAGCCTGGCGGAACCTATTACTTGGCCTTCTCGAGGATCTCGACCACGCGCCAACGCTTGGTCGCTGAAAGTGGGCGCGTCTCCATGAGCAGGACGCGATCGCCAATGCCGGCGGTGCCAGCCTCGTCGTGCGCCTTTAACTTGCTCGTCCGACGCACAACCTTGCCATACATCGGGTGCTTGAAGCGATCCTCGACCGCCACCACCACCGTCTTTTGCATCTTGTCGCTAACCACAAGCCCCTCGCGAGTCTTGCGGTAACCGCGCTTCTCTTCCACGCCAGCCTCATTCACACTCATGCTGCGCCACCCTCGATCGGAGTGATACCCAGCTCACGCTCACGCAGGATCGTGTAGATCCGCGCGATGTCCTTGCGCACGGCACGAAGTCGGCCATGGTTTTCAAGCTGACCGGTCGCGCCTTGGAAGCGAAGGTTGAACAGTTCCTCCTTCGCCTCGCGCAACTTCGCGATCAACTCCTCGTTATCGAGGTTGCGCAATTCGCCAACCTGCGTCCCTGCTGCCATTTAATCCTCACCTGCTTCTTCACGACGAACGATTCGGCATTTCATCGGGAGTTTGTGCATGGCGCGGGTGAGCGCGGCGTGCGCAACCTTCTCATCCGGATAAGAGAGCTCGAACATCACTCGACCAGGCTTGACGTTTGCGATCCACCACTCCGGTGAGCCCTTGCCGGAACCCATGCGAGTCTCGGCCGGCTTCTTGGTGAGCGGACGGTCCGGGTAGATATTGATCCAGACCTTGCCACCACGACGCACGTGACGAGTGATCGCGATACGCGCCGACTCAATCTGCCGGTTCGTCACGTAAGCCGGCTCAAGTGCCTGGAGTCCGAACGTCCCGAACGTTACCTTGGTACCACCCTTCGCGACACCGCGCCTTGTTGGGTGGTGCTGCTTACGGTGCTTGACCCTGCGTGGAATGAGCATGAATCAGGCCTCCTGTCCTTCAGTAGCGGTGGCCGCCTCAACGACGACCTCGGCAGACAACGGAGCGTCCACCACATCAACAACGACGGCGGAAGCAACAACGGCCTCCGCTGCATCAGCGTCCTCGCGCGGCCGACGTGGCCGCGCCGGAGCAGCGGTGCCTCGCTGACCAAGGCGGACCGCAGCCGCGGCCGCCTCTCGCTCGGCGCGAGTCCCAAGCGCCTGTCCCTTGTAGATCCACACCTTCACGCCGATTCGTCCGAACGTGGTGCGGGCCTCGTAGAAGCCGTAGTCGATGTCGGCGCGCAGGGTATGCAACGGCACCCGGCCCTCGCGGTAGAACTCCGTGCGCGACATCTCAGCACCGCCGAGACGGCCGGACACCTGAACGCGGATCCCAAGGGCGCCGCTCTTCATGGTGCTCTGCATCCCCTTACGCATTGCGCGCCTGAATGACACGCGACTGCTCAGCTGCTCGGCAATGCCCTGAGCCACCAGTTGCGAATCGATTTCAGGGTTCTTCACCTCGAGGATGTTCAACTGGACCTGCTTGCCGGTGAGCACCTCGAGATCACCGCGAATGCGATCAGCCTCGGCTCCACGACGGCCAATGACGATGCCGGGGCGAGCTGTATGAATATCGACGCGCACTCGGTCACGAGTCCGCTCGATCTCGACCTTGGAGATGCCGGCTCGCTCCATGCCCTTCGACAGAAGCTTGCGAATCTTCACATCCTCGTCAACGTAGTCCCGGTAGCGCTGACCCTGCTTCGATGAATCAGCGAACCAACGTGAAGCGAAGTCGGTGGTGATCCCGAGGCGGAAGCCGTGCGGATTTACTTTCTGGCCCACGGTCTCAGTCCTTCGTCTCGGTCGTCTCGGCAGCGGGCTTGGCGGACGCCTTCGTTGCTGCCTTCTTCGTGGTCTTCGCCGCGGGAGCCTCGGTCGACTTTGCAGCCGCCTTCTTCGTCGTCTTCGCCGCCGGCGCCTGTGCCGACTTGCTGGCCGCCTTCTTGGCGGCCGGCTTCTCTTCGGGCACCGCAACCGGAGCCGACGGTGACTTAGGCGCCTTCTTCACTAGCGGCTTGGCCGCGATCACCTCACGACCGTCGGAGACGATCACCGTGATGTGGCTGCTGCGCTTGCGGATGCGGTACGCCCGACCCTGAGCTCGCGGACGAATCCGCTTCTGGGTCGGTCCCTCGTCGACAAACGCGGCGCTCACAACAAGCGCCCGCTCGTCCATCGCATAGTTGTTTTTCGCATTGGCGATCGCGCTGGCCAGCACCTTGCCAATCGGCTCGCTTGCCGCCTGCGGTGCAAACGTCAACACCGCTTGGGCGTCGCCGGCATTCATCCCTCGAATGAGGTCGATGACGCGGCGCGCCTTCATGGGCGTGACGCGGACATACCGCGCTTGGGCCCTGGCTTCCATCGCTTTCCCCTTGCTCTTTGGTTGATACGTGCTCGTTATCCGTACCTGCTCGACATTCCCTTGCGCCGACTACTGCCAGCACACGCCCGCAACTACCGGCGCTTGGCCTTGCGGTCGTCCTTCACGTGCCCCCGGAACGTCCGGGTCGGGGCGAACTCGCCGAGCTTGTGCCCGACCATGTTCTCCGACACGAAGACCGGAACATGCTTGCGACCATCGTGCACCGCAATCGTGTGACCCAGCATCGCCGGAATGATCATCGAACGGCGCGACCAAGTCTTGATGACGTTCTTGGTGCCGGCTTCGTTTTGAACGTCGACCTTCTTGAGCAGATGACCGTCGACGAACGGGCCTTTCTTCAGACTGCGAGGCATGTCGGGTTCCCTTAGCGCTTCTTGCCGGTCTTGCGACGGCGGACGATGAACTTGTCGCTGGCCTTATTGGCCTGACGGGTGCGACCCTCGGGCTTACCGTTCGGGTTGACGGGATGACGGCCACCTGAAGTCTTGCCTTCACCACCACCATGCGGGTGATCAACAGGGTTCATTGCCACACCACGGACGCTTGGGCGCTTGCCCTTCCAGCGCATACGACCGGCCTTGCCCCAGTTGATATTCGACTGCTCCGCGTTGCCAACCTCGCCGATCGTAGCGCGGCAGCGCAGGTCGACATTCCGGATTTCACCTGACGGCATGCGCAACTGTGCATACGGACCGTCCTTGGCAACGAGTTGAACCGAGGCACCAGCAGAGCGTGCAATCTTCGCGCCACCCGCGGGACGAAGCTCGACCGCATGAATAACGCTACCCACTGGGATGTTACGCAGGGGCAAGTTATTCCCCGGCTTGATATCGGCCGCTGGGCCAGTCTCAATCGGATCGCCCTGCTTCAGTTTGTTGGGCGCAATGATGTACCGCTTCTCGCCATCCGCGAAGTGCAGCAATGCGATGCGCGCCGTTCGGTTCGGGTCGTACTCAATGTGAGCGACCTTCGCCGGAACACCATCCTTGTCAGCCCGACGGAAGTCGATGACCCGGTAGGCGCGCTTATGCCCACCACCCTGATGACGAGTCGTGATCTTGCCGGAGTTGTTACGTCCGCCCTTCTTGGGCAACGGACGAACCAGCGACTTCTCCGGGGTCGAACGCGTGATCTCAACGAAGTCGGCCACACTCGAACCTCGACGGCCCGGAGTGGTCGGCTTGTACTTACGGATTCCCATAGCTGTTCCTCTTCAGTCTGGAGTCCCGGTTATGAAACCGGGCCCCCGAAGATGTCGATTCGGTCTCCTGCAGCAACGGAAACAATTGCTCGCTTCGTTGCTGCGCGGCGGCCGAAGCCAGTCCGGGTGCGAACCCGCTTACCTGCGCGATTAGCGGTGTTGACCGACGTCACTTTTACGCCAAACACCTGCTCAACCGCAATCTTGATCTGGGTCTTGTTCGCATCCGGTGACACGATGAAGGTGTACTTGTTCTCGTCGAGGAGCCCATAACTCTTCTCCGAAATCACCGGCGCGACCAAGATATCTCGCGGATCTGCGATTCTCATGCCTCAACCTCGCTCTCAGCGGCAACTGCCTTCACGCTCTTGCCTGTTGGGGATCCAGCCATGAACATGTCGAGCGCCGACTTGGTGAACAGCACCTGGTCACTCACAAGGACGTCGTAGGTGTTCAGTTGATCGGGGCTGAGGACATGAGTATTCGGTACGTTTCGCAGCGATAGCCAGGAGGTGGTCTCCTCGCGCGAAACGACGAACAGCACCTTGCCTTCCAAGTTCAGCGCGTTGATCGCAGCCAACGCCTTCTTCGTCGAAGGCACGGCACCCGAGACAAGCTCCGAGACAACGTGGATTCGGCCGTCGCGAGCCCGGTCGGAAAGCGCGCCACGCAACGCGCCCGTCTTCATCTTCTTGGGGGTCCGCTGTGAATAGTCACGCGGCTTCGGCCCATGAACGATGCCACCGCCCTTAAACTGCGGGGCTCGGATCGAGCCCTGCCGCGCACGACCGGTGCCCTTTTGCTTGTACGGCTTACGGCCACCACCGCTCACCTCTGCACGAGTCTTTGTGGAGTGGGTCCCCTGCCGGGCCGCCGCTAGCTGAGCGACGACGACCTGATGAATCAACGGGATGTTCACCTGCACGTCGAAGATCTCAGCGGGCAACTCAACCGAGCCTGCCGGCTTACCTGCTGCGGTGCGGACATCAACGGACGTCATGCTCATGCCTCCTTCACGGCGCTGCGGACGAACACGAGGCCGCCCTTCGGGCCCGGGATCGCACCCTTGACAAGAATGAGACCGCGCTCCAAATCGACACCCTGAATTCTTAGATTCAGAGTCGTCTGGCGCTCCCCACCCATGCGCCCGGCCATCTTCATCCCCTTGAACACTCGACCAGGAGTCGAGCAGCCACCGATAGAACCCGGGGAACGGTGCTTGCGCTGCACACCATGCGTCGCGCGAAGGCCGTGGAAGCCATGGCGCTTCATGACGCCTGCGAAGCCCTTCCCCTTCGTCGTACCGACGATGTCGACCATCTGGCCAATCTCGAAGGTGCCGGCGCTGAGCTCTTGTCCTAGGACGTACTCGGATGCATCGTCGGTGCGGATCTCAACGAGATGACGTCGCGGAGTGACGCCGGCCTTCTCGAAGTGACCGGACGCTGGCTTGTTCACCTTGCGAGGATCAATTGATCCGAAAGCAATCTGCACTGCCGAATAACCATCATTCTCGGGGGTGCGAACCTGGGTCACGACACAGGGCCCGGCCTTGACCACAGTGACCGGGACAACCTTGTTGTTGTCATCCCAGACCTGCGTCATGCCGAGCTTCTCGCCCAGTACGCCCTTAACGTTGGTGCTCATTGTCTGCTCGTCCTTACAGCTTGATCTCGATATCGACACCAGCCGGAAGATCGAGCCGCATGAGCGAGTCGACGGTCTTCGGCGTGGGATCGAGGATGTCAATGAGGCGCTTGTGGGTCCGCATCTCGAAGTGCTCGCGGCTGTCCTTGTACTTGTGCGGAGAACGAATGACGCAGTACACGTTCTTCTCCGTAGGCAGCGGCACGGGTCCGGCCACCTTGGCACCGGTACGGATCACCGTCTCGACGATCTTGCGCGCCGATGAATCGATGACCTCGTGGTCATAGGCCTTAAGCCTGATGCGGATCTTCTGTCCCGCCATGGTGGCTGGTGTCCTTACTTCTCGTGTGCCGATGCGTTAAGTTCATGCGGTTCATGCTGGCGGTTGCCCGCGAGCGGTGCCGGGTGGCTGTCGCCAGCCACCCGGCCGCCAACTACTTCAGGATCTTCGTGACGCGACCAGCGCCCACCGTGCGGCCACCCTCACGGATCGCGAACCGTAGACCCTCTTCCATCGCGATTGACTGAATCAGCTCAACGCGCATGTCCGTGTTGTCACCGGGCATCACCATCTCCTTGCCCTCCGGCAGGTAGACGACGCCCGTGACATCGGTCGTGCGGAAGTAGAACTGCGGGCGGTAGTTATTGAAGAACGGGGTGTGACGACCGCCTTCATCCTTCGAGAGGATGTAGACCTGCGCATCGAAATCGGTGTGCGGGGTAATCGAACCCGGCTTGCAGCACACCTGTCCACGCTCGACATCCTCGCGCTTGATGCCACGCAGGAGCAGACCGACATTCTCACCAGCTTGTCCCTCATCGAGAAGCTTGCGGAACATTTCAACCCCGGTGACAACACACTTGGGTGCGAGGCCGGGGCGAATGCCCACGATTTCGATCTCCTCGTTCACCTTGACAATGCCACGCTCGATGCGACCAGTGACGACGGTTCCACGACCAGTGATCGTGAAGACATCCTCGACGGGCATGAGGAACGGCTTGTCAACCTCGCGCTCCGGTGTCGGGATCCCGGTGTCGACCGCGTCCATGAGTGCGAGAATCGACTCTCCCCACTTGGCGTCTCCCTGAAGCGCCGGGAACGCCGCAACACGAACGACAGGGATGTCATCGCCCGGGTACTCATAGGCTGAGAGAAGTTCACGAACCTCCATCTCGACGAGTTCGAGGAGATCCTCATCGTCGACCATGTCGCACTTGTTGAGCGCAACGACGAGCGAGGGCACGCCGACCTGACGGGCGAGGAGCACATGCTCCTTCGTCTGCGGCATCGGGCCATCGGTCGCTGCAACCACGAGGATCGCACCGTCCATCTGCGCTGCACCGGTGATCATGTTCTTGATGTAGTCAGCGTGACCGGGGCAGTCGACGTGGGCGTAGTGACGCGCCTCAGTCTGGTATTCGACGTGCGCGATCGAGATAGTGATACCGCGCTGGCGCTCTTCGGGCGCCTTGTCGATCATGTCGAAGGGCGTGAACGGGTTCACGTCCGGATACTTGTCGTGCAGCACCTTGGTGATCGCAGCGGTCAGCGTGGTCTTGCCATGGTCAATGTGACCAATGGTGCCGATGTTGACGTGCGGCTTGGTGCGCTCAAACTTGGCCTTCGCCACCTGAGTTCTCCCTTGTCGTTATGCCGTCCGGCGTTATCGCGGATCGGTGGTTTCTTTGGATATTTGGCCTTGCTGTGATCCGCGGTTATTCGCCGCGAGCCTTCGCGATGATCTCCAATGCCACGTTCGCAGGAACCTGAGCATAGGAGTCGAATTGCATGCTGTAACTCGCTCGACCCTGCGTGCGACTACGAAGGTCGCCCACATAGCCAAACATCTCGGAGAGCGGAACCAGTGCCTTGACCACGCGGGCGCCGGAGCGCTCCTCCATGGCCTGAATCTGTCCACGGCGCGAGTTGAGATCACCGATGACATCCCCCATGTAGTCCTCAGGAGTGGTCACCTCGACGCCCATCATCGGCTCGAGTAGCACTGGACCGGCCTTGCGTGCTGCATCCTTGAACGCCATCGAGCCGGCGATCTTGAAGGCAAGCTCGGAGGAGTCGACATCATGGTAGGCGCCGTCAGTGAGCGTCACCTTGAGATCGACCATCGGGTAGCCCGCCAGCACGCCGTTCTCCATGGCCTCTCGGCAACCAGCATCAACCGACGGGATGTACTCGCGCGGAACGCGACCACCGGTGACCTTGTTCTCGAACAAGTAGCCGACCTCGGAAGCGCCCTCGGCACCGACACTCGGCGCAATGTCGATGATGACTCGGGCGAACTGCCCGGACCCACCGGTCTGCTTCTTGTGGGTGTAATCGATCTTCGTCACGGACTTTGTGATGGTCTCGCGGTAGGCGACCTGCGGCTTGCCGACGTTCGCCTCAACCTTGAACTCACGACGCATCCGGTCAACGAGCACCTCAAGGTGAAGCTCCCCCATCCCACCGATGATGGTCTGGCCGGTCTCCTCATCAGTGCGGACGTGAAAGGTCGGGTCTTCCTCAGCGAGCCGCTGGATCGCGACACCGAGCTTGTCCTGGTCGCTCTTCGTCTTCGGCTCAATCGCAACAGAGATAACGGGAGCCGGGAAGGTCATCGACTCCAACACCACCGGGTTCGCCGGGTCGCACAGGGTCTCTCCAGTAGTGGTGTCCTTGAGGCCCATCACGGCGACAATGTCGCCGGCACCTACCGAATCGATCTCTTCACGCTTATTCGCATGCATTCGGTAGATCTTGCCGATGCGCTCCTTGCGGTCCTTCACGCTGTTGAGCACCGCGGTACCGGTTTGGAGACGGCCTGAATACACGCGGACATACGTCAACTTGCCGAGGTGCGGATCAGTCATGATCTTGAACGCCAGCGCCGCGAAGGGCTCCTTGTCGTTTGGTTGACGCTCGACGAGGACCTCTTCATTACCCATCTTGTGCCCTGTGATCGCCGTGACGTCAAGCGGGCACGGAAGGTAGGCGACAACGGCGTCGAGCATCGGCTGCACGCCCTTGTTCTTAAAGGCGGAGCCGGTGAGTACAGGGGTGAGTTTGTATGCCAGGGTGGCGCGGCGGATCGCCGCCTGAATCTCTTCGACCGTGGGCTCCACGCCCTCAAGGAACTTCTCGAGGATCGCATCATCGGCGTCCGAGAGCGTCGCAAGCATTTTCTCGCGCCACTCCGCAGCCTGATCGACGAGATCGGCGGGGATGTCCTCGATCGCGTAGTCCTCGCCCTTCTGCGTCTCGCCACGCCAGGTGAGCGCTCGCATCGTCACGAGGTCGACGACGCCGAGGAAGTCAGACTCGTTGCCGATCGGGATCTGCAACACGAGCGGAATCGCCCCGAGCCGAGAAATAATCATGTCGACGCACATGAAGAAATTCGCGCCGGTGCGATCGAGTTTATTCACGAAGCAGATGCGCGGCACGTTGTACTTATCGGCCTGCCGCCACACCGTCTCCGACTGCGGCTCCACACCAGCGACACCGTCAAAGACAGTGACCGCACCGTCAAGCACGCGAAGCGAACGCTCAACCTCGACCGTGAAGTCAACGTGACCAGGAGTGTCGATGATGTTGATGGTGTGATCTTTCCAGACACAGGTAGTCGCAGCGGACGTGATCGTGATGCCGCGCTCCTGCTCCTGCTCCATCCAGTCCATCGTCGCCGCACCCTCGTGCACTTCACCGATCTTGTAATTGATACCGGTGTAGAACAGGATCCGCTCGGTGGTCGTGGTCTTGCCCGCGTCGATGTGCGCCATGATCCCGATGTTCCGGGTCTTGGCCAAATCGAGGCTCGTCTGGGTAGACACGCGATTCTCTCCGTTGCTTTCGTGGGTGGGTCGGTTCGGGGGTACTAGCGATTACCAGCGGTAGTGCGCGAAGGCCTTGTTCGACTCGGCCATCTTGTGAGTGTCCTCACGCTTCTTGACGCTCGCGCCAAGACCGTTCGAGGCATCAAGAATCTCGTTCATGAGTCGTTCGGTCATCGTCTTTTCCCGACGCTGACGCGAGTAACTAATGAGCCAGCGCAGCGCCAAGGTCATGCTGCGATTGCCCTTCACCTCGACCGGCACCTGGTAGGTGGCGCCACCGACGCGACGGGAACGGACCTCGAGGGTCGGCTTCACATTGTCGAGCGCCCGCTTCAGGGTCTGCACCGGATCGGTGCCGGTCTTCTCGCGGCAGCCGTCAAGGGCGCCGTAGACGATTCGCTCGGCCGTCGACCGCTTGCCGTCAAGGAGCACCTTGTTGATGAGCTGGGTAACCATCGGTGATGCGAACACCGGATCAATGACAATTGGCCGCTTGGCTGCGGGACCCTTGCGAGGCATTAGCCCTTCTCCTTCTTCGCGCCGTAGCGCGAGCGTGCCTGCTTGCGGTTCTTCACGCCCTGCGTATCGAGCGCACCGCGAATGACCTTGTAGCGAACACCGGGCAGGTCGCGAACACGTCCACCGCGGACGAGCACGATGGAGTGCTCCTGCAAGTTGTGGCCGACACCGGGGATGTACGCCGTTATCTCGACACCCGACGTCAGCCGCACGCGGGCCACCTTGCGCAGTGCAGAGTTCGGCTTCTTGGGCGTGGTCGTGTACACGCGAGTGCACACCCCACGCCGCTGCGGGCTGCCCTTGAGGGCGGGGGCCTTCGTCTTCGAGACCTTGTCCTGCCGGCCCTTACGGACCAGCTGCTGGATCGTTGGCAACGTCGCCTCTTTCGCTTCAGTGTCGGGTCGAACTCGTGCTTAGCAGTGCTCAGTCCCTGCGCTACACCCACCGGATCTCCGACCCACGCGGTCGGGCGTGTCGCGCGGCATTAAGGCCTTGCGAGCGCCAGAACGTAGGGGTTCCGTTTGCGTTTCCGTCTCGTGATCGTGGACGGAATTGCGGTGAATGCGCCGCTCATGGGGAAGTTGCGCATGCGGGGTGTACCTGAGGGGTCAGGCACAGGGAGGAAATCTACTCGGGAAGCCTTCCGTTAGTCAAAACGAGGCCCGAACGCGCTCCTTCAAGTGTGGATAGCGCTCCTCAGACCTGCCCGGCGGGGGTGACCTGACTCCACGCGCCGGCGATCACGACGATGATGAGGATGATGACCATCACGACGATGATCGCGATGTAGATGCCGATGTTGATCCACGAAAGGACCTTCGCGGCCGTGCTGAGGCCACCGCCTTGGATTGCTCCACCCGCTGATGCGATCTCTCGATCGGCCTTCGACGCGAACACCAGCGCAATGATGGCGAGAAAGAGTGGGCACACAACCCAAGACGCAATCGCGAGCACGAGTGCGACGATGGCACTGCTCGAAGTCTGGGGGCCCTGTGCGGCAACGGGCTGCTTGGGCTCAGTTGGAACCGCCATCGCCCCCGCGGCGGCGACCTGAGCGCCCGTTGAATAGCCGACCGGCCATGTCGAGGTCGTCGTTTGCGGAACAGGGACATCGCCTGTCGGGGTGGGGTCGGATGCGTCGCTGGCTGCTGGGCTCGAATCACTCATGGGATTACATTACGCGGGGTACCGCTGCCAGACGCGACGGACATTGCGAACCGAGTCACACCGCTATGCCGTTCTAGGGACCACTCCCCCTGGTGTTCGGCGCAGATCTCGTCGAAGAGCTTCGATCCGAGGCCCCTGGTGAGCTCAGCCGGTGGCCCTTGCCCGTTGTCCTCGCACCTGAGGGTGAGTCGACCTGCTTCTTCGTTCATCGCCACGACCATGGTGCTGCCGCCCCCATGCCTGCGTGCATTGATTGCACACTCCTCGATGACCAAGCGCATGATCGGTGCAAGAGACGGCGCCGACTCGGTGAGTGCTTCCCAGTCGACGCTGTCACTCACCCGGATGCCCAGCGCTCCCGGACTCAGGATCGGTGCCAATGGTCCAACTCCCTGAGCTTCTGCGAGCAGTCGCTCCTCGATACTCGGGAGTGTCACCTCGCACAAGGTCCCCAGTTCGTTTATTGCCTCCTCACGCCGGGATAGGCGCAGGAGCAGCGAGATCGCCGCCAGTCGGCCTTGCACCGTGCGATGGAGGGTTTCCGACAGAAACCTGTCGGTCTCGTCCGCCACATCGAGTACGCCCGCTCGGTCCGCATTGGCGGCAGCGATTCGGACACGCAGTGCGATCGCATCCGACGTCGCTTGAGCAGAGAGGCCGCGTGCCGTGACGATGAGCAGGCCCACACACGAATACCGGAGTATCCCGCCTGCGAGACGCACCGGGACGGTCAAGCCCGTCACCGACTCTGGGGTGATGACGGACACAATCGCAATGTTCGTCAGGCCGGCTGCAAGTCCCAGCACTAGCCACAGTCCGATGGCCGTGAATGTTCCCCGAGGCGTACCTGGTGCTACCCGAACGCGCGTGAGCGGAATCGAAAGAGCGACCGGTACGAACACACTGAGAAATGCGGTGAGGAAGCGCGCAGGTGTGTCGGCGGTTCGAAGGATCGCGAACGAGAATGGCAGGGTCACGATTCCGACGAGAAGGACCAGGCGAACGTCCATCACCGGCGGCCGGGTGAGCAGCAGCCACTTATTGCGCAGTACCCGGGGGCGATGTTCGCGTGGGGCCCCTTGGTGGAGGGCAATGGACGCAGCGGTTCCGTTTAACGGAGCAGCGAGAAGCACCTCGTCATCATCTGAGACGGGCAGCAGGGTCAACCCGGCGACCTTCTGGATAGGGTCCAACTCCCGCGACCAACGAACGCCCTGAGCGGCAATATGAAGATGGTCGTCGAGGACGGACACTGAAATCACTACCGGCATGTTGAAATCAGGGGACTGCGGCTCGTCGTTTGCGGAAAGGTGCCTCACCCATCTGAACACTTGAAGTCGAACGTTCTTATCAAGGAGTTCGCCACGCGAGTCAAGGTCGGTGAGTTCCGGGCTGACATTCACGACAAATGAGCGACCGAGTGCCGCAATCGCGGGAATGAGGCCGACCCGAACACCCACCGGGTGAAGCAGGTGAGCGAGCGGTCGCATGACGGTCGCCTGGAAATGATCGATCCAGTCCGCGAGCGATTCATCCGGCATCTGCGCCGCCCACGCCCGGGTAGCAGCCAGTGGCCGGCTCACTTGATTCTTGATGACGCCCTGGTAGCTCGCGAAACGCTCACGCTCAGCGTCTGCGAGGAGGAGGTTGAGCCGCGAGGTGGTAGCGAGTGCATCCTCGAGCGTCGCTCTCGCCACGTTCGCCTCGCGAGAGCGATCACGGGCATTTGCGGCCACCGCCACTATTCCGACGAGAACACCCACCACCGCCAAGAGGCCGAGCACCGTCCCTGCGGACCCACGGGGATTGAGTGCCCCTTCATCGCTGAGCAAGACAAGCACCCACAGGCCCGGGGCGATGCCGGTGCAGTACTGGACGGCGAGTTGCATGCGACGAGTCGCGGGCTCGATCGCCAGGGAGAGCAGGTACAGGACGAGAATGGCAACGACTGACGCGCAGATCCCCGCAAGCAGTGACCAGGCCACGACGGCCCCGGCTTCGCTATTGCCGGCCCCGAGTGCCAGCCCGGCGATCGCCGCCATTGCCAACATCCCGGTGGCAGTCCAGCGGAGCGAGGGTCGCCCGATAGGAGCCCCTGCCTTGATAACCGCCTGCTTGCTAGCGATCGCCAGCACGGTCTCTGTTCGCGCCCGAGTAGAGGTCGATCGCAGCATGTTGCAGGTACAACAGCACGCTACTCACCCGAGGATTCAGACCGTCCTCACTTTCCCGCAGCCCGAGATTCGTGATGATGTTCGAGATGATCGACTCAACAGAGCGGGTCGTGATCCGGAACTCGGCTGCTATGCGCCGGTTCGACCAACCCCTCGCCATCCCTGCGAGAACCTCGATTTGTCGGGGTGTCAGCCTGTCCAAAGGAGTGTTGGGCTTGGAGACGAGCAGCGCAACTAGTTGATCGTCGACGAGTACCTCCCCCACCGCCGCGCTCTCCATGGCCCGACCGACCTGGCCCACGTCGGAGACACTCGTCTTCAGCAGGTAGGACCACCCGCCACGAACATCAGCCGGCAAGGTGCTGAGGACGGTTGGGAGCGCCAGATTCGAGAGCAGCACGACTCCGCGTACGTTGGTGGCCCTGCGCATCGCGATTCCGAGGTTGACACCGTTCATGCCGGTGCCGAGATCAATATCTGTGAGAAGAATGTCGGGCGTCAGTTCGGGCGCGGCCGCGAGGGCCTCCTCAGCCGTCGCGAAACTGCCAATCACTGTTGTCGCAGGGATTCGGGAGACGACACCGACAGCGAGCAGTTCACGATAGAGCGGCTCGTCTTCGACGATGAGGACCCGCATGTTCTCCACGACGCCAGTATGGCAACGCTGGCGATACGCGGCCACCGTGTTTTCACGGTAGTCAGCCATCGCTGGCTCGCCTAGGGTTCCCTGCGTATGCCCAGTTAATGTCCTTTCACCGACCGAGGGAACGCCATGCCAATGACTGATAGGGAGGCGTTCTTCGCCAGGTTTCGTTCCGACACGGCGTTCGCAGCATCGATCGTCTCCGCCCAGAGCATTGCCGCCGCTCGCGACGCTGCAGCCTCCTGCGGCTATTCAATCGATGTGGCCGACTTGGCCATCGCCCTTGCAGATCACGCCGCGTCCCTTCGCCCGGCCGAGGCTTCCGACCGCCCTCCGGTCATCAGCCAAATGTCGATGCACGATTTCGGTGATTTCTAAGTCGCCGTGAAGCGAGATCATCTATCGAGCGCCTTCAATCGAAGTACTGCCGACCCCGGCGCACGGCGTATGATCCAGGCGATCTCACTCCCGGTCCGCATTGGCCCGTCCACACCACCCTGTAGCCGCTCTGAGCATCTGGAAGGCAAATGACCACCTCACCTTCGCGACCCCGAGAGTCGTATCAAGGCCAGCACAAGCGGACGTTCACCTCGATGGGCCGCTGGTACTGGCCGTATGTGCGGCCGTTCTGGGCCCGACTGCTCCTGACTTCCCTTGGCTTGGCCGTCGTGCTCGCCTGTCAGGCGCTGATACCGCTCACCGTGGAGAACCTCCTTCATCACGCGGTCTGGGACCTAGCGGCCATAAGCACGCTTCTCGCCCTGATCGTGGTCCAGCTCGGCATCGGCCACCTTGCGCACATGAGCAGTCATCTCCTTGCGATCAAATCCTCGGGCCTGCTCCAGGTACGCGTATTCAGTCGTCTGCTCGACGACCAGAGTCGTCGCCTCGATGGGCTCCATCGCGCCTCACTCGTAAGTCGCCACACCACCGATGTCGACAACGTGGGCGATGCCTTCGAGAAGACCTTGGTCGACGGGATCCCGGGCATTCTCCGAGTCATCATCAGTCTCAGCCTGCTCACCATGCTCGAATGGCCAGCCGGCATCGTCATGACCGTTGCGGCGTTGGCGTTCGTCGGCATGCGCATGCGAATGGCCAAGTCCCTCGCCGCCGCTGACCTCGCTTATTTTGATGCGCGGGGCTACGTGGGCGAGAGTGTTGACGAGGCCCTGACCTCCCCCCACACCATCTCCGGAATGCGTCTTCGCCCGTGGATCGAATCGCGCTTCACGGACCGCTCGCGCCAGCTCGGTGAAGCATCGCATCACCAGGGCATCTATATCGCTAGATTGCTCACCGGTGCTCACGCCGCCGGACTGGCGGGGCTCGTGGCCATCGTGCTATTCGGGCTCGCGGTCGGCGGCGACGGACTCGCGTCCGTAGCTGCATCGCTCCTTTACGTCGAAGGAGTAGTAAAGGGCCTTGAGGCCCTGCCCCCGTGGGTCCGTCAGGTGCATTTCGGAATGGTGAGCAGTCTGCGGATCGATCAGATCCTTGTCCAGGATGCTGCAGGCGATTCGCAGTCTGCAGCGGGGAGCCCCGGATTAACCCGCGGCGTCACGAATCTGCCCGACAATTGCCTCGTCGGAATCGTCACCCCGCCCGGTATCGATGCAGACGCGGCCCTCGCTCAGATCTCCGACGTGAGTCACATCGAAAGCATCCATGTTCCCCAGGAACCATTGGCTTTCGATGCATCGATCCTGGATCACTTCCGATCCACTGTACCGGACCTAGACGAGGTGGGTGCACGACAGTTACTGCATCGAGTCGATCTCGGATACCTCATTTCGAATTCCGACGACCTCACCCGCCCCCTCGGGCCCGGTGGCAACCGCCTTACGATCAATGAACGCCAACGCCTGGCGATCGCCATGGCCTTGGCCAAGGAACCTCGCCTGATTTCCATCGGTCCGGTGCTTGCACTCGCGGACACTGACACCGCGTTGCCCCTCATCGATGCTCTGAGGACTCCACGACTCCCGGCTCTCATTATCACCGTGAGAACGGCCGAGGTTGCGTCCGCAATGGACCTCATCATCTTCGCCACCGGGACCGATGTCCACACCGACACCCACGAGAACCTGCTCATGAGCAATGCTGATTACTCACAACTGTGGTCCGCTCGCCTGACATCCACCGACGTCGACCTCAGTGTGCTGGGGATCGACGATGAGTCCAAGGGTGCCCTCCTCACGCGCCTTGTCACCGAGCGTTATCCGGCGGGCAACATTCTGTACCGCGAGGGGGCACCTGCCGACCGCATCATCTTCACCGTCTCAGGAAAGATCGAGATCATTGCAAGTGATTCCAGCGGCCGGGCCAGACGTGTCGCCGTCATCGGTCCGGGCAATCACTGCGGCGACCTTCGCCTCACCACGGGCGAGGTGCGCGCAGAAACCGCAATAGCCATTGAGGAAACTGTCGTTCGGAGCCTTTCGCGTGAGGCAATTTCCGTAGGCATGGCAGGCCTACTCGATCGGTCACCAACCGAACGCCAAGTAGTGTCAGCCATCCTGCGGGCCGGACCGAGCACGTTGGATGAACTGCGGATCCTCCTTGTCGATGTAGACGATGCCGCGATCAACTCTGCCCTTGCACTCCTCACCCGCGATGGCGCCTTAATTGAGGAATCAGGGCGATTCCGGACGGTTCACAAGCGGGTCACCAAAACGGGGGCGTCCGACATTTTTGACAGACTCGCCGACCTGTAGCCACTCCGCCCGACCCTAGGCGGTGAGGCGCGCCGCAATCAAGCGGATTTGCTCCGACCACGGATGATCAGGAGTGGTGAGCGAAAAGAGCCCAGCAGAAGCGTTCTGCACGACCTCTTCGGACAGCGGAAGAATCGCCGCCGTCTCGGCGGCGTACGCAGCCGTCATCTGAGACCGTAGGTCGTCGAGGTCAACGCCGCTCGGAACCTTGTTGACGACGAGGTAGAGCGCTGGGACACCGAGCTTTCGGGCGACATCTACTGTGACCGCCGTGCCCTGGAAGTCCTGACGATCCGGGCGCAGAATGAGGAGAAGCACATCGCTGATGGTGATCGACAGCAGGGTCTCCTCGTTCAGGCCCGGATGGGTATCAATGAGCAGGTAGTCCAGCTGGAGTTCCTTGGCCAGATCCCGGAACCCGTCATTGAGCGTGCCGACGTCGTACCCCTCGCGTAGGACCCGAGCGATATCGCCAGCCTTCATGCTCGAGGGCACAAGGTAGAGGGCGCCACCAGGCGCAACCGTCGTCGTCGACGCAATGACCGAGGTCACGTCATGCGCCACCTCCTTGATCCCGAGTTTGCCCCAGAGGTAGTCATTGAGCGTGTTATCGAGATCATCGGAAAAGCCGAAGAGTACGTGAATTCCCGGGCTTTGAATATCGGTGTCAATCACACCCACTCGGTAGCCCATCGACACAAGTTGGCCCGCCACGTTTGACGTGGTGTTGCTCTTGCCCGTGCCACCGCGAAAGGAATGGATGGAGATAACGGTCGTCATGGGGATCCTTTGCTTCGGGGTTCACAGGAGTGTTCAGCCTACGGGAGTCACTCAAGGACATCGGGTTCAGGCTGGCACCATCCGAACTCCCATTGTAACGTAGCGTCAAGGAGGGCGCGTCGATGGAGAATGGTGAATGCGAGTGAGTGTCCCCCCTGACGTCGAAACATTGAGCGCCAAGCCCGACCTGGCCGACAGGAGAATGCCTTTCCGCCAGTCTCGCTGGTCAAAGTTGAGCTATCGCCTCGCGCTTCTTATCGCCGTGCTCTTGGCTCTCTCCGCAGTGGTCACCACCGCATTTGCCGTGCGATCTGTTCAGGACGCCATGTACGACCAGACAATCCAGTCTATGGAAAACGTTCATGCCTCAGTGAACTCCCTCATTTCGGCCGAATACCAGAGCATTCTCGATTTTCGTTCCACGGCACTCGAAGGGCGGCGCCAGGCTCTCATCGACGTGTCCACTCCAGTCATCGCTTCCCTTGACGAGCTCAAGGTCGCCGTCGATCGGGGTGAGATGACAACATCCGAGGCACAAACACTCGCTCTCGCCATGCTCAAGTCAATTCGATTCGGAAACAACGACTATTTCTTCACGTACGACGAGAACATGACCGCGTTGGCGCACCCCGATCCGAAATTCCAAGGCCGAAATCTCATCGATCTCCAGGACGCCGACGGGCGTTACATCGTTCGCGATGCGCGAGACGTCGCGCTGAATCAGGGCAGCGGCTTTACTGAATACCGTTGGGTGCGACTTGGCGAGACCGTACCCGCCGACAAGATTGGCTACGTTTTCAACTACAAGCCATGGAATTGGATCATCGGTACCGGCGTCTACGTCGACGATATTGAAGCCGAGGTTGCGGTCAAACAAGCAGCAGTGGAGAGTCAACTCGCTGACGCGTTCGCCCACGTCAGCTTCACGAGCAACAGCACCTTCTTCATCCTCGACAACGCTGGCGACATCGTCGTGTCTCCCACGGGATCCGATCTCAACGCGCTCACGTCAACCTCGTCCGGTGAGGCATTGATTACCTCCCTGCTGGCTTCACCGGCGCCGAGTGACGCACGCATCGTCGAACGCAGGTATGAGGCGAGCCTCCAGGGCGGCGACATCGAGGAGGGGGTCATGACCGTGTCAGGCTTCGATCCCCTCAAGTGGCTCCTCGTATCGGCCGCGCCACGCTCAGAGCTGACTGCTCCAGGTCGACAGCTCGCACTCCAACAGGCGCTGCTGAGCATCATCGTCCTCATCATCGGCCTCAGCGGTGGGCTCCTCCTGAGTCGGCGCATCGTTCGCCCCGTCGAGTCCATCACCGGGGCGGCGCTTGCGCTCTCGGATGGCACTTTCGACCCCGCATCTCTGGATGCGGCCGCTGGACGCAAGGACGAGGTCGGCGAACTCGCCAGAACCTTCAGGCGAATGGGCCAGGAGATCATCGAACGTGAGCGCAAATTGCGCGAGCAGGTCGCGCGACTGACGGTCGTCGTCGACCACGGCAAGGTTGCGAAAGCCGTCGAGGAGATCACCGAAACTGAGTACTTCCAACGACTGAAGGAACGAGCGAACGAACTGAGAAACCGTCAGAACTGAGGCACCAACACGAAGGAGGGGTCGGACAGAATGTCCGACCCCTCCTTCGTTTGCTCCCGCTTAGGCGTTGTATCCCCGGAAGTCGAACTCCTCCAAGGGCACTGCAGCACCAGATGACGCCGCGAATGTCGTGTAGTCGATGTCGTCGTACCCGGAGAAGCTCGCGTACATCGCTGCACGCGCCTCCTCGGTCGGCTCCACCTTGATATTGCGGTAGATCGGCATACCCGTTCCGGCTGGAATGAGTTTTCCAAGGATGACGTTCTCCTTGAGGCCAAGCAGCGGATCACTCTTGGCATGGATGGCCGCATCGGTAAGCACCCGGGTCGTCTCCTGGAAGGAGGCCGCCGAGAGCCACGATTCCGTGGCCAGCGAAGCCTTCGTGATGCCCATGAGCTCAGGACGCCCCGCCGCCGGAGTGCCGCCCTCAGCCACGACGCGGCGATTGACGTTTTCGAACGTGTGTCGCTCGATCACATCACCTGTGAGGAACCCGGAGTCACCATCGTCAATGATCGTCACTCGCTTGAGCATCTGGCGAACGATGACCTCAATGTGCTTGTCATGGATCGATACGCCCTGCGAGCGGTATACGAGCTGCACCTGCTCGACGAGGTGCAACTGCACCGCGCGCTGACTCAGGATGCGAAGCACCTGCTTGGGATCGACGGCCCCAACGATGAGCTGCTGCCCGACCGTGACATGTCCGCCATCCTCGACGAGGAGACGCGCCCGCTTCGACACCTGATGAGCAATCTCCTCCGAGCCATCATCGGGGGTGATGATGATCTTCCGGGTCTTCTCCGAGTCATCGATCCGGATCCGTCCGCTGAACTCACTGATCGGCGCAACGCCCTTGGGAGTGCGTGCCTCGAACAGTTCCACGATGCGAGGCAGGCCGTGGGTGATGTCCTCGCCTGCCACACCACCCGTGTGGAAGGTACGCATGGTCAGCTGGGTACCCGGCTCACCGATGGATTGAGCCGCGATGATGCCAATCGCCTCGCCGACATCGACGAGCTTGCCGGTCGCCATCGACTGGCCGTAGCACATTGCGCACGTGCCGACCTTGCTCTCACAGGTGAGCACCGATCGCGTCCGGACGCTGGAGGCGCCAAGTGCGACAAGCTCGTCAAGGCGGGGTGCCGTGAGTGCCTCTCCGGCGAGTGCAATGACCGAGCCGTCAACCTCGACATCCCGAGAGAGCACTCGGGTGGCAACCGCGGTGTCGATGTTGTCGAGCGGACGCATCACTCCATCAACGAGTTCGCCAATCGCGATCTCGGTGCCCCGCTCTGTAAAGCAGTCGACCTCGCGAATGATGACGTCCTGCGAGACGTCAACGAGGCGACGGGTCAGATAGCCCGAGTCTGCCGTACGCAGCGCAGTGTCCGCGAGGCCCTTGCGAGCACCGTGCGTCGAGATGAAGTACTCGAGAACCGACAGTCCCTCACGGAAGTTGGACTTGATCGGACGCGGGATGATCTCGCCCTTCGGGTTCGCGACCAGTCCGCGCATTCCGGCAATCTGACGAACCTGCATGAAGTTACCGCGGGCGCCCGAGTCAACCATCATGTGAACCGGGTTCGTCCGGGGGAAGTTCTCCTGCATGGCCTTGGCCACCTCGTCGGTCGCCCTCGTCCAAATCTCAATGAGCTCCTGACGACGCTCCGAGTCCGTGATGAGTCCCCGCGCGTACTGCTTCTCGACCTTCTCTGCCTTCTCCTCCGCAACACCGAGCAACTCGGCCTTGCGCGGCGGGCTGATGACGTCCGAAATTGAGATGGTGACCCCAGATCGGGTTGCCCAGTAGAACCCGAGGGCCTTGAGCTTGTCGAGGGTCTCCGCCACTTCGACCTTCGGATACAGCTCCGCGAGCTGGTTCACCGTCTGGCCGAGCACCTTCTTGTCGACCTGCACATTGACGAACGGGTAGTCCGCAGGAAGGGCGTCATTGAAGATCGCTCGCCCCAGAGTCGTCTTGAGGAGGAACGGTTGACCCGGCTCCCAACCCTCCGGTGCCTCAAACCCCTCGGGCGGCAGGCCCTCGGAGAGGCGGATGGTGATGTCCGACTGGCGCGACAGCACCTTGGCATCAAAGGCCATCATTGCCTCACCAATGGACGAGAACGCCCGGCCCTCGCCAATGGCACCCGGCTCGTTCATGGTGAGCGAGTAGATTCCGAGAACCATGTCCTGGGTCGGCGTCGTGATGGGCCGACCGTTCGCCGGAGACAGGATGTTGTTACTCGACAGCATAAGAATGCGCGCCTCAGCCTGAGCCTCCGCAGACAGGGGCAGGTGGACAGCCATCTGATCGCCGTCGAAGTCGGCGTTGAACGCCGTGCACACGAGCGGGTGAATCTGGATGGCCTTGCCCTCGATGAGCTGAGGTTCGAACGCCTGAATACCGAGGCGGTGCAGGGTCGGCGCCCGGTTGAGCAGAACTGGATGCTCAGTGATGACCTCCTCGAGGACATCCCACACCACCGGACGTGACCGCTCGACCATGCGCTTAGCACTCTTGATGTTCTGCGCGTGGTTGAGGTCGACAAGCCGCTTCATGACGAAGGGCTTGAAGAGTTCGAGGGCCATCTGCTTGGGCAAGCCGCACTGGTGCAGCTTCAACTGCGGACCAACGACGATGACCGAACGGCCGGAGTAGTCGACACGCTTGCCGAGCAGGTTCTGGCGGAACCGGCCCTGCTTGCCCTTGAGCATGTCAGAAAGCGACTTCAGCGCGCGGTTGCCCGGCCCAGTGACAGGACGGCCACGGCGGCCATTGTCGAACAGTGCATCGACCGCCTCCTGAAGCATGCGCTTCTCGTTGTTGACGATGATCTCAGGTGCTCCGAGGTCGAGCAGACGCTTCAAACGGTTATTACGGTTGATGACGCGGCGGTAGAGATCATTGAGATCGGACGTTGCGAAACGGCCACCGTCAAGCTGCACCATTGGGCGCAGGTCCGGCGGGATCACTGGTACGACGTCGAGAACCATGCCCTTGGGGGTGTTCGTCGTGTTGAGGAATGCGGTCACGACCTTGAGCCTCTTCAGGGCCCTGGTCTTCTTCTGACCCTTCCCGGTCGCGACGATCTCCTTGAGGATCTCAGACTCGGCGGCAAGATCGAATGAGATGAGGCGCTTTTGGATCGCCGCTGCACCCATCCCGCCGTCGAACCAGCGGCCATAGCGATCGCGCATCTCGCGAAACAGCATCTCGTCACCCTCGAGGTCTTGGACCTTGAGGGTGCGGAAGCGGTCAAAGACCCGGTCGAGCCGCTCGGTATCGGTGTCGGCCCTCCGGCGCAACCCAGCCATCTCGCGCTCCCCCGACTCACGTACCTTGCGTCGGACATCGGACTTTGCGCCCTCTGCCTCGAGTTCGGCGAGATCGGTCTCGAGCTTCTTGGCGCGCGCCTCGATATCGGCATCGCGACGATTCGCGATCTGCTTCTTCTCGACCCCGAGTTGAGCCTCGAGGGACGGCAGCGCCTCATGTCGACCCTCAACGTCAACCCACGTAATCATGTAGGCGGCGAAGTAGATGACCTTCTCGAGATCCTTCGGAGCGAGGTCAAGCAGGTAGCCCAGACGACTCGGGACACCCTTGAAGTACCAGATGTGCGTCACGGGTGCCGCGAGCTCAATGTGGCCCATGCGCTCGCGACGGACCTTCGCACGCGTGACCTCGACACCACAGCGCTCACAGATGATGCCCTTGAAGCGCACCCGCTTGTACTTGCCGCAGTAGCACTCCCAGTCACGGGTCGGCCCGAAGATCTTCTCGCAGAACAAGCCATCCTTCTCCGGCTTGAGCGTGCGGTAGTTGATCGTCTCAGGCTTCTTTACCTCGCCGTATGACCAGGTACGAATATCCTCCGCGCTGGCAAGGCCGATTCGCAGTTCATCGAAGAAGTTGACGTCTAGCACTTTGGGTGTCCTTCGTTCGTTTCGATCGTCATTGGGTCTGAGTGCTCGCTGCAGCGACGCGTCGCTGCCTTAGAGTTCGTCGACGCTGCTTGGCTCACGGCGAGACAGGTCGATGCCGAGTTCCTCGGCAGCACGGAACACGTCCTCGTCTGAGTCACGCATCTCAATCGAGACGCCCTCACTCGACAGCACCTCAACATTGAGGCACAACGACTGCATTTCCTTGACCAGCACCTTGAATGACTCTGGGATGCCTGGCTCCGGGACGTTCTCACCCTTGACGATCGCCTCGTATACCTTCACGCGGCCGAGCACGTCATCCGACTTGATGGTGAGGAGCTCCTGGAGTGCATAGGCAGCGCCATACGCCTCAAGGGCCCACACCTCCATTTCGCCGAACCTCTGGCCACCGAACTGGGCCTTACCACCGAGTGGCTGCTGGGTGATCATGGAGTACGGGCCAGTTGAACGCGCGTGGATCTTGTCGTCAACAAGGTGAAGGAGCTTGAGGATGTAGATGTAACCGACGGTGACGCGGCCCGGGTAGGGCTCGCCGCTGCGGCCATCGAACAGGTGCGCCTTGCCATCCGCGCCGACCAGGGTCAGTCCATCATTCGTCGGCAGGGTTGACTCGAGCACGAGCGCGAGTTCATCCTCGCGAGCACCATCGAAGACGGGCGTCGCGACCTTGGTCCGGCGCGGTGCTTCACGCACCATGTCGGGCAGGGTCTTGGCGCGTGGGTCCTCGGGGTCGACCTTCCAGCCTGTCGCCGCGGCCCAGCCCAAGTGGGTCTCAAGAATCTGGCCGATGTTCATTCGCCCAGGTACGCCGAGTGGGTTGAGCACGATATCGACGGGCGTGCCGTCCTCGAGGAACGGCATGTCCTCGGCAGGAAGGATCTTCGCGATGACGCCCTTATTCCCGTGGCGGCCCGCGAGCTTGTCGCCCTCGGTGATCTTGCGCTTCTGGGCGATGTACACGCGAACGAGCAGGTTCACACCCGGTGGCAGTTCATCGCCCTCGTCGCGATCGAAGACGCGGACGCCAATGACCTTGCCCGACTCACCATGTGGAACCTTGAGCGACGTGTCGCGCACCTCGCGGGCCTTCTCACCAAAGATGGCGCGTAGGAGCCGCTCCTCCGGGGTGAGCTCGGTCTCGCCCTTTGGCGTGACCTTGCCAACAAGGATGTCGCCGGGGACGACGTCAGCACCAATGCGAATGATGCCTCGGTCATCAAGATCGGCGAGGACCTCCTCCGCGACATTGGGGATGTCGCGGGTGATCTCCTCGGGACCGAGCTTGGTGTCACGTGCATCGACCTCATGCTCGTCGATGTGGATGGACGACAGGACATCGTCTTGGACCAGTCGCTGATTGAGGATGATTGCGTCCTCGTAGTTGTGGCCCTCCCAGGGCATAAAGGCGACGAGAAGGTTCTTGCCGAGGGCCATCTCACCGAGTTCGGTGGACGGTCCATCGGCGAGTACCTGACCGACCTCCACCCGCTGGCCCTCGGACACGATCGGGCGCTGGTTGAAGCAGGTGCCCTGGTTCGAGCGGTGGAACTTCTCGATGCGGTACGTCGTGTACGTGCCGTCGTCGTTTGCCACCGTCACCAAGTCCGCTGAAACCTCGGTGACCCCGCCGGCCTGCTTCGCCGTGATGATGTCGCCGGCGTCATACGCGGCACGGAATTCCATGCCGGTACCGACGAGGGGAGCCTCGGAGCGGAGCAGCGGGACAGCCTGACGCTGCATATTGGAGCCCATGAGCGCGCGGTTAGCATCGTCGTGCTCGAGGAACGGAATCATCGCCGTTGCGACCGACCAGAGCTGGCGCGGCGACACATCCATGTAGTCAACATCGTTGGCGAGGATGTAGTCGACCTCGCCGCCCTTACGTCGGACAAGCACGCGCGGGTCGGTCATGTTGCCATCGGCGTCGATCGTGGTGTTCGCCTGCGCCACCACATGCAGGTCTTCCTCATCGGCGGTCAGGTAGTCGATGTCATCAGTTACCCGACCGTCGACAACCTTGCGGTAGGGGGTCTCGACGAAACCAAAGGCGTTGATCCGCGCATAGGTGGCGAGCGAGCCGATCAGACCAATGTTCGGTCCCTCAGGGGTCTCGATCGGGCACATTCGGCCATAGTGCGAGGGGTGGACATCGCGAACCTCGAAGCCGGCGCGCTCACGGGACAGGCCTCCTGGGCCGAGGGCCGAGAGGCGACGCTTGTGGGTGAGGCCCGCGAGCGGATTTGTCTGATCCATGAACTGCGAGAGCTGCGAGGTGCCGAAGAACTCCTTGATGGAGGCGACGACTGGCCGGATGTTGATGAGGGTCTGCGGAGTGATCGCCTCAACATCTTGGGTCGTCATGCGCTCACGAACGACCCGCTCCATCCGGGAAAGGCCCGTACGGATCTGGTTTTGAATGAGTTCGCCGACGGTGCGGAGACGACGATTACCGAAGTGGTCGATGTCATCGGTCTCAACCCGAACCTCGCCGCGCGGTCCCTCCATCGTTGTGAGACCAGCGTGAAGTCGAACGAGGTACTCCACCGCCTGAACGATGTCCTCGCGGGTGAGCACGCTCTGGGTGAGCGGGAGATCAAGACCAAGCTTCTTGTTCACCTTGTAGCGGCCAACCTTGGCCATGTCGTAGCGCTTCGGGTTGAAGTAGAAGTTATCGAGGAGATTTCGCGCGTTCTCGACCGTCGGCGGTTCGCCCGGCCGCAGCTTGCGGTAGATATCGAGGAGGGCGTCCTCTTGGCTTCCGATGTGATCCTTCTCGAGGGTCGCCATGAAGGTCTCGTACTGGCCGAAACGCTCAGTGATCTCCTCGGTCGTGAGGCCGAGCGCCTTGAGCAGCACCGTGACAGGCTGCTTGCGCTTACGGTCAACACGGACGGCGACGAGGTCCTTCTTGTCGATCTCGAATTCAAGCCACGCCCCGCGGCTCGGGATGATCTTCGCGACGTAGACATCCTTGTCGGTCGTCTTGTCGACGGACCGCTCGAAGTAAGCGCCCGGCGAACGCACGAGCTGCGAGACCACGACGCGCTCGGTCCCGTTGATGATGAAGGTGCCCTTGTTGGTCATGAGCGGGAAGTCGCCCATGAACACGGTCTGGGACTTGATCTCACCAGTCTCGTTGTTCATGAACTCCGCGGTGACGAACAGCGGCGCCGAGTACGTGAAATCCTTGTCGCGGCACTGCTCGACGGTGTACTTTGGGGGCTCAAAACGGTGGTCGCGGAATGAGAGCGACATGGCTCCCGCAAAGTCCTCAATTGGACTGATCTCCTCGAAGATCTCAGTCAGGCCAGATGACTGGGGGATCTCGGTATTGCCCGTGGCGAGCACCGCCTTGACGCGTGCCTGCCAGTCGGCTCCGCCGAGCAGCCAGTCGAAGCTGGCGGTTTGAAGTGCCAGCAGATCTGGCGCCGCGAGAGGCTCGCGAATCTTTGCGAATGAGGCTCGGACGAGGTCCGGGGAGAGCGGCGTGACATGCGACGTGCGCTTGGCTGCCAAGAGAGTTCCTTCCAGGGGCGCTGGTGGCTTAGGCGCCGCCCGGATTCATGGCAATCAAACCAGCTTGTCAACTTGACGCCGCTGGGGCGACAAAGGAAACAACCGGATTGGGGACCAAGGGGTGAGGGCAGCGCAAAGAAGCAGCATACCCCATGGGCACACCGCTGTCGAACCCCGTCGTCCCTGGCCCATCCTCGACTTCCCCGGCGGCAACGACACCTGACAGCGGTACTGGTGTCGGCCTGCTCGGGCTCGTCCTCGTTGAGCGAGTTTCGTTCACGGGATTTGCAGATGCAGTCAAAGAATGACCCGTGAAGCCGCGTTGGTCAAGCCAAACGGGCGTGTCGTAACCAACCCGACACACAATGAAGTCGTTACCACGCCATCCAAACCCACCCCCCCCACACCTAAACCCACCACCCCGTTTACACCTAAACTCCAGCCCCCTCTACACCTAAACCTCACCCCCCTCTACACCTAAACCTCACCCCCCTCGTCATTTCAACCAGAATCCGGCTCAAACAGCCATATTTCTCGTCATTTGGGGATGTATTTAGTCATTTCATCCAGATTCCACTGGGCGAACTTCAGTGAACCTTGGCATGGCGATCAACGCCGCCTCACGACCTACGCCTGATGTGAGCCGCGCAGGTGGGTCTTGAGTTCGAATGTTCGTCATTCACGAGTGACAGCCCAGTCGTTCCACGCTCTGCGCCATCGGGATGAACTGACCAAAATCTCGGTCAACTGACCAAGAATCTCGTCATCTGCGCCGGATTCTGGTTCAAATGACCCGGGGGTGGGTGGAACGTTGAGAGGGCGCCCCGATTTCGGGACGCCCTCTCACGCGCGGTTCGTGGCCGCGCTGTGCACTACTTGACGGTGATCTTCGCGCCAACGCCCTCGAGGGTCGCCTTGGCAGCCTCAGCGGCCTCCTTGGTGACCTTCTCGAGCACTGCAGTCGGGGCGGCCTCGACGAGATCCTTGGCCTCCTTCAGGCCGAGGTTCGTGAGCGCCCGCACCTCCTTGATGACCGGGATCTTGTTGTCGCCAGCGGCCTCGAGGATGACATCGAACTCATCCTGCTCTGCAGCAGCCTCGCCGCCACCTGCGGCTGGGGCGGCCATCGCCATGGCAACCGGGGCTGCGGCGGTGACATCGAAGGTCTCTTCGAAGACCTTCACGAACTCGGAAAGCTCGAGCAGCGTCATTTCCTTGAACGCGTCGAGAAGTGCATCTGTGCTCAACTTCGCCATGGTGGCGTCCTTTCGGGGTTGTACCGGCCGAGGGCGGCCGGAGGGTGACGGGCCTTAGCCCTCGGTGGATTCCTCAACGGCTGCCTCTTCGGCAACCGCCTCAGCGGTTTCTTCAGTGACAATTACCTCGGTTGCTGCCTCGTCAGCCGCAACCTCCTCCGCTGCAACCTCCTCGAGCGCACGTTCCTCGGCGACGGCTGCAGGTGCAGCAGCGACCGGGGCCTGCGACTCGAGCTTGGTCTGCAACGCGCCGAGGGCACGGGCCGTCTTGGACAACGGCGCTGCGAACAGCGCTGCGGCCTGGGACTGCTTGGCCTTCATGGCACCAGCGAGCTTTGCGAGGAGAACCTCGCGCGACTCGAGGTCGGCGAGCCTTTGAATATCGGCCGCTGCAAGCACGACCCCATCCATCACCCCACCCTTGATGACCAGGTTGGGGTTTTCTTTCGCGAAGTTTCGAATGCCCTTCGCTGCCTCAACTGGATCACCCTTGACGAACGCGATAGCGCTCGGTCCAGCAAGCAGGTCGTCAAGGCCGGTGACACCGGCTTGGCTCGCTGCGATCTTCGTCAACGTGTTCTTGACGATCGTGTACGACACCGTCGGACCAAGCGAGCGGCGAAGCTTCTTCAGCTGCGCCACCGTAAGGCCGCGATACTCGGTGAGCACGGTTGCACTCGAGGTGCGGAACTGCTCGGCGAGTTCGGCGACAGTGTTCGCCTTGTTCGCTCCAGCCATGGGGCTCCTTTCAACGGGCCCCGAACAACACAAACGCCCCGGCGCAGGCGCACGGGGCTTCGCGGCATAACACTCGATGCCAGGAGCGACGTTCACCTACGCGGGCCGCCCACATCGTGCGGAGCCTTCGACGCACATTCCGAGGAACGTGCGCAACCAGCGGTCTTTGGCATTGGCGACACTAGACGCTTCGACCCCGCCACGTCAAAGCCAGCCGGCCTTGGGGAGCGGCCCCGTCACGAGACCGACCGACTCACCCGCGGCACTGCGCGAATGAGCCGGTCGGATGAACTCGGTCGGGTGAGGTCTAGACCTCGTCCTCCGCGGTGAGATTCTTCACACGATTGGGATCAACTGGGATACCCGGGCCCATCGTGGTCGAGAATGTCGCCTTCTTCACATAGCGACCCTTTGCCGCTGAGGGCTTTAACCGCAGGACCTCATCGAGTGCTGCTGCGTAATTCTCGACGAGTTGAGCCTCCTCGAACGAGGCCTTGCCGATCGGGAACTGCAGGTTCGAGTGCTTGTCGACACGGAACTCGATCTTGCCGCCCTTAATGTCGGCAACAGCCTTCGCCACGTCCATGGTCACCGTTCCCGTCTTGGGATTGGGCATGAGACCGCGGGGGCCGAGAACCTTGCCGAGGGTGCCGACCTTTCCCATGAGATCGGGGGTGGAAACGGCGGAATCGAAATCCGTCCACCCACCCTTGACCTTCTCAATCAGGTCATCGGAGCCGACAAAGTCTGCTCCTGCCGCCCGCGCCTCATCGGCCTTCTCACCATTGGCAAACACCAGGACCCGCGCGGTCTTACCGGTGCCATGTGGGAGATTGACGGTGCCGCGAACCATCTGATCGGCCTTGCGCGGATCGACGCCCAGACGCATCGATACCTCGACGGTCGGGTCGAACTTGGTCGTCACCGAGCCCTTCGCAATGCGGACGGCCGCGAGCGGCGAGTACAGGGCATCGAAATCGATCTGCTCTGCTGCCTTCAGGTATGCCTTGCTGCGCTTCATGTCTGCTCCTTCGCAGGTTGTGGTGTGCGAGCCGCGCTGGCTCTCCCACGTCGAGGCTCGGTGGCCGGCCATTCCGGCCCCGAGGTCATGCGTGCCCAGCTACGCCGAGACGGTGATGCCCATCTGACGAGCGGTGCCCTCGATGATCTTCATCGCGGCATCAACATCATTTGCGTTGAGGTCGGGCATCTTCGTCTCGGCGATCTGACGAACCTGATCCTTGGTGATCGAGCCGGCCTTCACCTTGTGCGGCTCACCCGAGCCCTTCTCAAGCCCAGCAGCCTTGAGAATCATGCGGGATGCCGGCGGGGTCTTCAGTTCGAAGGTGAACGACCGATCGTCGTAGACCGTGATCTCGACGGGGATGACGTTCCCCTTCTGGCTTTCCGTCGCAGCGTTGTACGCCTTGCAGAATTCCATGATGTTCACACCGTGCTGGCCCAGAGCGGGACCAACGGGCGGTGCTGGATTCGCTAAGCCTGCCTTGATCTGCAGTTTGATCAGGCCGGCGACCTTCTTCTTCGGTGCCATGGTGTGCGGGTCCTTCTTCTGGTGTGACCCGAGAGCGGCGCCCTCGGGAGTCGAACTAGTTCTTGACCACCTGATTGAACGCGAGCTCAACGGGTGTCTCGCGGCCGAAGATCTCGACCATGCCGGTGACCTTCTGTGCCTCGATGTTGATCTCCGAGATCGAGGCATGGAGGGTGGCAAATGGGCCGTCGACGACAGTCACCGAATCGCCGACCACAAAGTCGACCTCGATGGTCGGCAGGTTCGTGCCGAGGGGACCGGTTCCGGTAACAGCCGCACCGGACTTCTTCTCAGGGGCCGGGGCGAGAATTCCGACAACCTCGTCGAGGGACAGTGGTGAGGGCTGGTGGCCATGCCCGACGAAACCGGTCACTCCGGGAGTGTGGCGAACCGTGCCCCACGACTCATCGGTCATCTCCATGCGCACGAGGACATAGCCGGGGAACTTGTTGCGCTTCAGTTGCTTTCGCACGCCGCCCTTGATCTCGGTCACCTCCTCAATCGGGACCTCGACCTGAAAGATGTAGTCCTCCATGTTGAGGGAACCGATGCGGGACTCGAGGTTACCCTTGACCTTGTTCTCGTAGCCAGCGTAGGAATGAATGACGAACCAGTCGCCGGGCGCGCTGCGCATCTGCTCGCGAAAAGCGACAACGGGGTCGATCTCATCGTCGGCTTCGATACCCGTCTCCCCGACGGGGGCCGCAATCACTCCCTCAATCACTGCGTCGTCGACGAGCGCCTCATCGTCAACGAGCGCCTCCTCGATGATGTGAGCATCGTGCTCGACGGCGGTGGCATCCACATCCGGTGATTCGCCGCCCGGGGACGTCGCGAAGGGATCGACCGCGGGTGACGCGGCGGTGACGTTCTCGTCCTGGTCGGACACGGTGGCCAATCTCCTTGTTCGGGGAAACTTTGGGGTGCGAGTCTAAATGGTCGTGCGCGTCGATCTGCTGAGAGTCCGCGTATCCAACGGAGGCGGACTCGCTATCCGAAGACGAAGAGCACGATCTTCGTGAAGACATAGTCATAGCCCGCGATGATGCTTGAGATGATCGAGACGAAGATGATCACCACGATCGTGTACGCGATGAGTTCCTTGCGGGTGGGCCAGATGACCTTCCGCAATTCGACGATGATCTGGCGGATGAACAGCGCCAGCCGCCCGATCGGACCCTTGTGCGGACGCGCACTGCCGCCCGAAGGCTCGTGCGCTACGTCGGTGTCGGTCATGCCTGCCTTCTTCGTCCCGTTGTGCTTCTCTTTCGCGAAGGTCTTCGTCTTCCGCGAATGTACGTGCCGTTCTTCACCATCATTTCGTGCTGCGCAGGGCCGGAGGGACTTGAACCCCCAACCGCCGGTTTTGGAGACCGGTGCTCTACCAGTTGAGCTACGACCCTTTGGAGGTCCGGGCGTCACCCTGAAGGCAGGCTAACGCCAACGTACCAACCGCGCCGTGAGTCTACGGTCCAGCGCACGAAACGGTCCAATCGCGCCCTCGGAGACTGGCCGCACGGGATCCCCTTCACGCGAGCCGGGAGCCCCTGAAAGGATAAAGACATGACCTCTCGGATCTCTCATCGAATCTCCGCCATCGCCGAATCAGCCACGCTCGCAGTCGACGCAAAGGCCAAAGCGCTCAAGGCCGCTGGGCGCCCAGTCATCGGCTTCGGAGCGGGTGAGCCCGACTTCCCGACCCCCGGCTACATCGTCGAGGCGGCGATCGCGGCGTGCAGCGAGCCGAAGTGGCATCGCTACACCCCCGCTGGCGGTCTTCCTGAGCTCAAGGAGGCCATCGCCACGAAGACGTTGCGCGACTCGGGCTACGCGGTCAGCGGTGGTCAGGTGCTCGTTACCAACGGAGGCAAGCAGGCCCTGTACAACGCTTTTGCGACCCTCCTCGATCCCGGCGACGAGGTCATCCTCCCGGCCCCCTATTGGACGACCTACCCGGAGTCGATCCGGCTGGCCGGCGGAGTTCCCGTCGAGGTCATGACCGATGAGACCACCGGATACCGCGCCACCGTCGAGCAGCTCGAAGCCGCGAGGAGCCCGCGCACGAAGGTGCTCGTCTTCGTGTCGCCCTCGAACCCGACGGGCGCGGTGTACTCCCCCACCGAAGTGCAAGCGATCGGCGAATGGGCCCTGGCGAACGGCATTTGGGTCGTCACCGATGAGATCTACGAGCACCTCGTGTACGGGGATGCCAAGTTCTCGTCGATGCCCGTCCTCGTTCCCGGGCTCGCCGATACCTGCATCATCATCAACGGGGTCGCGAAGACCTACGCCATGACTGGCTGGCGGGTGGGCTGGATGATCGCCCCTGCCGACGTCATCAAGGCCTCAACGAACCTACAGTCGCACGCAACCTCGAATGTCGCGAACGTCTCCCAGATCGCAGCGCTCGCAGCCGTTCAGGGCGACCTCTCGGCGGTCGACGAGATGAAGATCGCTTTCGATAGGCGCCGACACCTCATCACCGGGCTCCTCGACGCCATTCCTGGCATCTCCTGCCCACTACCGGAGGGGGCGTTCTACGTGTACCCCTCCGTTCGGGACCTTGTCGGGCGCTCGCTACGTGGTGCCACCATTGAGTCATCAGCGCATCTGGCCGGGCTCATCCTCGACGAGGTCGAGGTAGCCTGCGTGCCGGGTGAGGCTTTTGGAACCCCGGGTTACCTACGCCTTTCCTACGCTACGTCAGACAACGACATCACCGAGGGCGTGGGCCGCATGGCAGCGCTGCTCGCTGAGGCCGGCTGACCATTCAGCCGGCGCTTCGGCGCAGTTCGCAATTGACGAAGCGTGGCTCTGCCTCAAGTTCGATGCCGAATGCGACCTGAACCCGGTCCTTAATGGCCGAGGCAAGTTCGATGACCTCGGACGCCGATGCGCCACCGAGGTTGGCAATCGCCAGGGTGTGCTTGGACGAGATTGCGGCCCGAGAGTCTGACCGGGCCCGCCAACCTCTGGTCACGCCCGCGTGCTCGATGAGCCAGGCGGCGCTCACCTTCACCCCCGCCGGTGCCGGGTACCGCGGGCAGTCCAATGGCAACGTAGCCGCGACTGAATCACCGACGATCGGATTGGTGAAGAAGGATCCAGCGCTGCTCGTATCAGGATCATCAGGATCGAGCACCATCCCCTTGGCCCGACGGAGCCGAAGAACCGCCTCGCGAATCTGCGACGGGGTGGCTGTCGCTCCGATCTCGATACCGAGCTCCTCGGCGAGCTGCGCGTAGCGCACGTCGCTCTCACCACCAACGATCAGTCGGAATGTGACCTCGAGCACTACCCAGCGCTCAGGCTGCTCCTTAAAGATGCTCCCCCGGTATGTGAAGGCGCAGTCGGCAGTTGTGAGGTCGACGACCAAGCCAGTCATCCGGTCGAGTGCGCGAACCTGCGTGATAGTCTGCGAAACGTCCTGACCGTAGGCGCCGACATTTTGAATGGGCGTTGCCCCGACGAGACCCGGGATGCCCGAAAGGGCTTCGATCCCGGCCCAGCCGGACAAGGCGGTGTGGGCCACGAGGTCGTCCCACGACTCGCCGCAGGCTGCCACGACCTCGACGAAATCCGGTGCCACCGTGAACATCAGGCCGCGAACGCCGAGCGCCAACACCGTGCCATCGAAGCCCTCGTCGCCGCATACGAGATTGCTCCCGCCTCCGATGAGCAGAAGTGGTCGACCGACCTGATCAAGGGCAATGACCTGCTCAATGACCTGCACCTGCGTCGTTGCGAGAATAAAGTCGCCCACCGGTCCCCCGATTCGCAGGGTCGTATGGTCAGCGAGGCGATTGGTCACAGCCTGAGCCTAGGCGCGACGTCGAATCACTCGCGCGGGCTGAGCAGCTCGACTCGGCCCCGAAATCGTTGGAGGATTCGGTCATAGGTTTTCTTGGACTCTTTGTCTCGGTAAGCCGGATCGGAGTCGTGGTAGGCGTGATGCCGGCCTTGACGCAGCGGCAACTCGGCTGCGGGCACGACGATGCGACCCGCACCGCTCGCCGACCCATACTCGCGCAGACAGAGCGACCACTCCATGTCGGCGTTGCGGTAGAAGGTTGCCTTTGGATTTGGCGGACATTCACGTGCGGCGCCGGTGCGCACCACCATGAGGTAGCCCAGCACGGCATCCACCTCGCCGGGGCCGGCATCGGCGAAGGTGCGCCAGCCATCGCCGGTATCGACGTTTACGCCTCGCCAACCCGAGGCAATGACTGAAGGGTCCTCGAAGGTGGTGAGAATCGGGGTCAACGCGTCGCCCGTGAGAACCGTCGAGACGTCGATCACCGCGAAGAACTCACTCGTCACCACCTCGGTAAGCGTGGAAACGGCAGTCGCCCAACCCGCCCGGGCGAGGGACTGATCGATGTGAATCTCAGCGAGCCTGCCCGGAAATTCAGCGGCAATCTGGTGCAGCCTTGCGCCCGCGCGGTCAACATTCCCGAAGTCAAGTCCGATGATGGCAACATCGTCGCTGGTATTGGCGAGCAGCGCCCTCAGGCAGGTATCAAGGTCGTCGGGCCACCCATCCACGAGCACGACAACCGTGCAGCGGACCATAGGGAGAATCACCCCAGACGGAACCACCGCAGCAAGGTTCGCAAGGACCTCGAACGGCGGCTTCTGGGTGAGCGCGAAACCTTCGGCAGTGTCCTTCACCACCCAGCCGAGGGAAGCGATCTCATCTCGGAGCAGATCGGATTTCGCAAAGTCCTTGTCGGCTCGGGCCGCAGAGCGTTCGACCGCAAGCGCGGTCACCTCCGTGGGCACACCGGCTGCCTCGGTCATGCGAGTCGGACGATTGCTTGGGCCTTACCCAACACTGTCTGGCCCTCGCACGAAGCCGTGATCGTGATCTTCACGCAGTTGTCGTCGAGCAACTCGGTGATCTTCGCGCTGACGTCGAGCGTTGCGCCGTGGTCGTTATCTGGCACGACGACGGGACGTGTGAACCGAACGCCGTACTGGACGAGTGCCCCGGGGTCACCAACCCAGTCGGTCACGACCCGGATGACCTCGGCCATTGTGAGCATGCCGTGCGCGATGACGTTCGGGAGCCCGACCGAAGTCGCGAGTCGCTCATTCCAGTGAATGACATTGAAGTCGCCCGAGGCCCCGCAGTATTGCACCAGGTCAACGCGAGCGAGGGGAAATGAGGCGCTCGGCAGTTCAGTGCCGACGGTAATGTCGGAGTAGTGGATGCCTGCGGCCATCAGGAGTCGACTCCCCGAGAGACGAGGACCGAGGTCGCCGTGACGACGTGTTCGCCATCGACGGTGTCAATGCTCGCCTTCGTGGTGAGCATGTCATTGCCGGCCACAGTCCGAATGTTGTCGATCATCGTGCTGACAACGAGTTCGTCGCCGGCGCATATCGGACGGGAATACGCGTACGACTGCTCCGCATGGACGACTCTGGTGAAATCAAGCCCTAACTCCGGGTCAAACATGACCACGTGGCTCGACTCCATCGCAACCACGGTTGCGAAGGTCGGCGGGGCGATGAGATCGGGATACCCGAGTGACCTCGCAGCCACTGAATCAAAAAACACCGGATTCACTTCACCGACGGCGTGCGCGAACTCGCGGATCTTCTCGCGCCCGACAAGATAAGGCGAGCTCACCGGGTAGGCCCGACCGATGAATTCTGCGTTCAGCGCCACGGCGGGGCCCCCGTCACCGTGAGACGTTGCTTCAGCGAGTTTCCTTGTGCACTGTGTGCTTGTTGCAGTTGGTGCAGTGCTTCTTGGCCTCAAGTCGATCAGGATCGTTGCGGCGGTTCTTCTTGGTGATGTAGTTGCGGTGCTTGCAGTCCTCGCACGCCAAGGTGATCTTCGGTCGGACGTCGGTGGCCTTGCCCATGGGTCTTCCTCTTCCTGGCGCGCCGCGGAAATGCGACTGTTGACTCGATCCTACTTCGTTCCTTGCCGCTCCTCACGGAGTAGCGGAGGCCGGACTTGAACCGGCGACACAGCGATTATGAGCCGCTTGCTCTACCAACTGAGCTACCCCGCCACGACTTGGCACAGCCCGACTCTTGCCGGACGTGCGCCGTAGTCGAGCCCCCAAACGGAATCGAACCGTTGACCTTCTCCTTACCATGGAGACGCTCTACCGACTGAGCTATGGGGGCGTGAAGCCACGCAAGCGTATACGAGGGTGGCCGCTGGATGAAATCGGCCTAGTCGATGGGCGCAGGTGCCGGGGAGGACCGGTTCAAGCAGACTGGTGTCATGGAATCATCGAGCACAGCGTGGACCGCCGCAGATCTTCCGAGACTCGTTGGGCGGAGCGTCATCGTGACGGGCGGCAATTCTGGCCTCGGGTACTTCACCGCATCGGCCCTCGCCGCATGCGGGGCTGACGTGACCATGGCCGTCAGGAACCTCGAAAAGGGAGAGGCCGCCGCCCAGGAAATCCGCACATTGCATCCTGATGCCGGGCTCGAGGTCAGCGAACTCGACCTTGCCGATTTGTCGTCAATCCGCGCCTTCGCCGAGCGGTGGTCAACGTCCCATGCGGGCGGGCTCAGCATCCTCGTGAACAACGCGGGCATCATGGCGATCCCGAGGCGGGAGACCGCGGATGCCTTCGAGATGCAACTTGGCACCAATCACCTCGGCCACTTCGCCCTCACCGGCCACCTCCTGCCGGCCCTCATTGCCCAGCCCGGAGCGCGGGTCGTGACGGTGTCGAGCCAAGCCCACCGCCTCGGCAAGATGGACTTCGACGACCTCATGGGCAGCCACCGGTACCGCCCGTGGGGGGCATACGGCCAGAGTAAACTCGCCAACCTGCTCTTCACGACTGAACTCCAGCGCCGAATCGACGATGCGGGCCTTTCACTGCTCGCCCTCGCAGCTCACCCCGGATACGCCAACACAAATCTTCAGTCGGCCGGGCCAACGATGCGAGGGTCCTCGCTGGGGGCCCGGATGAGCAGGATGGCGAATAGCGTGTTCGCTCAGTCAGCCGAAATGGGGGCGCTGCCGACCCTCTACGCCGCGACCATGCCCGGACTCCCCGGCGATACCTACATCGGGCCCGATGGCTTCCTAGAGCAGCGGGGACACCCGCGCATCGTTGGCCGGTCAACCGCAGCCCTGCGGGCAGAGGACGGCAAGCGGCTATGGACCATGAGCGAGGAGTTGACCGGGGTGCGCTACCCCTTCGACTGAAGTGGGCTGCTCGTGACGGAACGGGGCCAGCCCGGCTGCGTGTTCGCAGTCGGGCTGGCTGGT
>JBBATH010000017.1:0-38293 GCA_040398845.1 Candidatus Nanopelagicales bacterium
AATGGAAGTCCGTTAGAACGAAGCGATTACTGACCTATGAACTGTCGAACTCGGGCCACAAGCGCTCCAAGGCTCGTGCAAGCGGCGCGGGTGGGCCGCCTGAACCCGCAGCCCTTTTACGGCATGCAATGCAGGGCGGCCAACTGGTGATTGGCTGGGGATGCTCCGCTTTACGCCCGAGTACCCCTCACGCGAACGTCGCATCGGTGCCTTCACTCACCTCCTGACACGTCCCACGCCTGCGGAGGTCGCGCCTGGTCCGCGACCGCATTCGATCACTTGGGTGGGATGCGAGCCCCTGAACGCCTCGGTCTCCGCGCCATACCCACGGTTCTTGACCATTGTTATGGCGTCGTCGACTTCTGCGACGTGTACGAGCAGCCGTTGGCAGTGGTACCCGTGACGGTGAAGGTGTTGTTCGCCTTCTTCACCAGACCCCGCACTTGGATGGCCCCACTCGACGACGAGGTACTGATCGTCGCGCTCTGGCCCGTATTTGCCCTGGCCTGGAACGTGGTCCAGGACGACGTCATCGTCGGCGCGGAGAAGACGACCATGCGAGTGACCCCGCCGACCGCAGCGGTTACAGTCCAAGGCCCCGAGATGACCGGGCATCCAGCCCACCGGGCGTAAAGCGTTGCATTCTCATTAAACGTGTAGTCGTCACCATTCGCGTAGGCCTTGCTACCGCTTGAGATGAAGGCCCACCCGTCGAACACGTAACCCAACTTCGTGAACTCATTCGCCTTCAGCGGCGTCAACTGATTTGCGGTCTGGCCAACCATGGTTCCGTCCCCGCCATTCGCATTGAACGTCACTGTCGACGATGGAGCCGCCACCCACCGGGCGTAAAGCGTTGCATTCTCATTAAACGTGTAGTCGTCACCATTCGCGTAGGCCTTGCTACCGCTTGAGATGAAGGCCCACCCGTCGAACACGTAACCCAACTTCGTGAACTCATTCGCCTTCAGTGGCGTCAACTGATTCGCGCTCTGGCCAACCATGGTTCCGTCCCCGCCATTCGCATTGAACGCCACTGTCGACGATGGAGCCGCCAACCACCGGGCGTAAAGCGTTGTATCTGAGAGGAACGGATACTTGAAACCATCCGCGTATTCGCTGCTCCCGTTCACGGAGGTGGCCCACCCATCGAACACGTAACCCAGCCGTTTGTACGCGTTCACCGTCAGCGCCGTCTCTGTCGAAGCGATTTGGACTGGCATTGTCCCCGTCGCGTCGTTGGCACCCGAGTTAAAGGTGACTGACTTGGGGTCCCGCGTCAACTGATCGAGCTTTTCCCCTGCACCTATTTCTAAGGACCAAAAGTCTATTTTTACGATGGTCTCGAAGACTTCGCGGGTATTCTCCAATGCCACGATCACGCTCAGCAGGTCCGGAACGTACACGCGCTGCCCATCCGTGACGACCCCGTCGTCCTCCTCGGGCGCAACGGACCAAACGTCTATTTTTGGGACAGTCTCCTTGACCACATCGTCCTGCCCCGGAACGTACACGCGGTCCTCCCCAGGAACGTACACGCTCTGCTCATCCGTAACGACCCCGTCGTCCTCCTCGGGCGCAACGGACTTGTTCTGCTGGAAGATAACCACGGGAGCATCAACAGGGGGTTTCACCACGGTCGTCATGGATGGCTCATCCCACTCAACAATGGTGGCGGGCTCCGCCGTGCTAAGAATTATGGTCCCGGGCTCCGCGCCTACGCCCTCCCCACTGGCGAATAAATTGAGAATACTGTCGATGACCTCCGGATCGAACGGGGAGACAGGATCTTGGATTGCCGGATCGGACGCTTCGGACGAGGCCACGTCGCCTCGGATAGCGAGGGCACTCGACTCCGCCACTCCCTGCGAACCGCCACATCCGGCGAGGACCACGATCGCCGATGCGATGGCCGCGCCTGCCGCTTTCGCCTTGATTGAACCTGACGTAGTGCTCGTGAAGCGCCTCGTCCGTGCACCCATCGCCAACACCATTCCGCTTGAGGACTTCGTCCCATCAACGTGCGAACCAGACGAAGGCTATTGCCGTTCCGGCGGGTCCGCTACCGTGAAAACACGGTGGTCTCGACATCGACTTCCGACATGGCTGCCTTCACCATGCGACCCTTCGCCAAGACGACTGATGCCACGCACGAGCGATCATCCGGCTCACCGTCGACGACCCCTCCGTGCGTGCCGCGATCCTTGAACGGCTCGGACCTCCGGGTCAATGCCTGGGATGCTCCGCTTCACCGACGGGTACCCCTCACGAGCCGTAGCATCGGCTGCCTTCACCTGTCTTTTGGCACGCGCCCCATATTTGGCTGGGCCGACTCAATGAACGAGGCGGCCCCAATGTCCTCCCCAGTGCCCGGTTGGATGACCGGAGAGCCAACAAGGCCGGTTCACTTCCTCCACTGCTCCACGCGGTTCGTCGGCTCCGATGTGTACGAGCATTTTCCGGCGTTCGTCGCGGTCACTGTGAATCGATAGCCGGTGTGCTTTCGCAAGCCGCTCACCGTGATCTTCCCGCTATTGGCAGACTGTGAGACCGTCGCAGTTTGCCCACCGTCCTTCGCCGTCGCGGTGAACGATGTCCACGGTGACGCGCTTGACGATGCAGAGAAGCTCACCTCGGCCCGGTCCGCGCTCACACGATTACCTGAGGCCGTCACACTCAACGGAAGGCAAACCCACCAGGCGTACAGCGTCGAATTACCAGAAAAGGTGTTCCAGGCTTCGTCTGCGAATGCCTTGCCCCCGGTGGCGGTCGTCGCCCACCCGTCAAACGAGCGGCCGGGCCAAGAGAATGTGTTCTTACTCAGCCTAGTTTCCGTCATTGCTGTCTGGACTGGCATGGTGCCGGTACCACCGTTTGCCTCGAACGTGACACTCCGGTGCCATAGGGCGTACAGGCTCACCGGTTCGGTAAATGGGTACGTGGCGCCGTTCGCGTACTTGGCGGTTGAGTAACGACTCGCTGCATTTTGGCCATTGTCAACCCAACCGCCGAACACGTAGCCGGACCGGGTGAACTCATTATTCCTGAGACTCGTTTCGGTCAGTGCTGTCTGGACTGGCATGGTGCCGTTGCCGCGGTTCGCATCGAACCTCACCGATGGTGCCCACCTGGCAAAGAGCACGGCGTCCGTGGTGAACGGGTACAAGGCACCGTCCGCGTACATCACGCTGCCTGTCGGAGAGGTTGCCCACCCGGCGAACTCCCACGATCTCCGCGCGCTCTCAACAATTGAGTCCCGCGTGAATGGATCCAGCGTCAGCGACGTCGCCGACGATGCGGCTTGATACGACTCCAATGGACCACCCTGACCCGCACTAGTGACCGAGCGGCTCCCTCCGTTCGCGTTGAAGGTGACGGTTCGGACGGACGTGCTCGTGTTTGACGCTGTTGCACCGCCCGGCAGGGTTGCGTCTCCCGACAGGGTTGCGACTTCCCACAGGGCGTACAAGTTCACGTGTTCGGTGAACGGGTACACGGCCCCGTCATCGTTAACGGCCCGACCACTGTCGTACATGTTCGTCCAACCTCGGAACACGAAGCCGGGCCTGGTGAACGTATTCCTCGTCAGTGCGGTTGGCACAGTGGCAGTTTGATCGGGCATCGTCCCGAAGCCCATCCCCCCATCTTGAGTAAAGGGGTAGAACCTGACCTTGGGAGCCCACCGGGCATACAGCGTCGCATCAGTGGTCAACGGGAATGCGCCACCGTCTGCGTATGTCACGTCCCCGGTTGGGGTAGTTGCCCACCCTAAGAAGTTCCAATAACTCCATGAGTTCTCCAACATATTCCCCCGCCAGAAAAAGTTCCTGTTCAGCGAGGTAGGAGTAGAACCAGACTGTGTGTTCATCGTCCCGAGTCCGCCGTTTGCGTCGAACGTGACGGTGCGGATGGTGGCGGTCGCATCGCCCCGAATGACGGGCGCACCCGCCCCAGTCGCGCCTCCGCCAGAGCCACCACACCCCGCGAGGAGCATCACCGCGCACGCAACGACTACTGTCGCCCGGAACCTGTCGCAAGGCTCGTGAAGCGCTTCGTCCGTGCACCCATCGCCAACACGATTCCTTCTGGGGGACTTGGTCACATCGACGAGCGGACTGCAACAAGTTACTGCCCGTCAGGTATCTCCGCTACCGTTAAAACACGGTGGTCTCGATGTGACGCCCGCCACGTTCCACCCAACCGGCAGGCACCTGTCAGCGGATGACGTAAGGGTCGTCCTCCACTTGCACCACTTCAACATCCCCCGACACGCTCACCACCTGCTCCGCTCCTAGGGCCATGGTTCTACGCGGGACATCAAACAATGTCGCATGTCATCGACACCCATGCCTCCGTCGACTCACCGAGCATCACTGCATGTTCCTGCGGCGGCAGCGACCGCAACACGCTCTCGCGGATCACCGCCAGCTCATTCCCATGACGGCCTCCCTCACCCACCACGATCCGTGACGGGCTGCCCTCCACTGCGATGGAATGCTCATAGCCGCGCACGTCAACCCTCGACCCGCCAGTCAAGACATGCACATTCGTGTGCGGCTCAAGCATCTGCACGACCAGCCAATCCCGAAAAGCATGGCCCGATCATCAATGCCCCGCAGGCAGCGAGCCAACTCTCGTGGTTCACCTTGATCGTGCGCATCACCGCCTTGCGTGCCGAAGACCGATGGGAGTGTTCCAAGATCACGGCGAGCTCGTCATACGTGCACCCCTGCATGCGCAGCTCCACTCCAAGCGCTCCGCGAAATCGTGCCTTTGCCACGTCTGCCGGATCATTGAATCTGATCCCACGAGGGACGTACCCATTCCGAGGCCGAAGAAGAAGACGTGGACGGTTGAGCAGATGCGGCTTGTGACCGTTCACATGGTCGTCCAATTCATGTGAGCCCTGTGTGAGGTGCTCGCCGCGACAGGATGCCGCAAGAGCGAAGTCCTCGGGCTTCGTTGGGCCGATGTCGACCCGGATGAGGGGGTCATCCATTTCAGGCAGGCGAGGGTCCCGATTGGCGGGAAGGTCATCACGAAGGACACGTTGAAGAACGGAATGCCTGCAAGCGTCCCAATCGATGCTGCGACCGTAGAGGTGCTTCGGTTCCAACGTAAGCGTCAGGCGCAGGCGCAGGCGCAGCTGGCGGCCCGCACGTGGCATGATTCCGAATTGGTATTCACGAACCGCAACGGTGGCGGCCTGAGCCCTTCTGGACCCATGTACGACGAGTGGAAGAAGACATGCGCGGCCGCTGGCGTTCCGCTGCATGTCGTCGCGGAGCGTCTGGGTCACAAGGACGCGATGGTGACGGCGACGATCTACGCAAAAGTGACCGGAAAACATTGGGGACCGCAATGCTTTTCAGCGTTGCGGCCCTTGCTCCCCCATCTGGACTCGAACCAGAAACCCTTCGATTAACAGTCGAATGCTCTGCCAATTGAGCTATGGGGGAATATGGCAGTGCGTGAACTCGCGCAGGAGAACAATATCAATCCCTCATTCGGTCATACACCCAGGGACTCCCGTAAGGCCGCGAGGGCCTCGTCGGCCCGCGATCGTAGGCCTAGGTCGCCCTGATTCAGTCCCGCGTCGAAGACGACCGACCACCAGATGCTGTCAGTGTCGAGGTTGCGGCGGGCGACAGCGACGGCTCCCGCGCCTCCACCGAGATTGAGCCGTTCCGAGGCAATGATGCTTTGCATCACCTGAGCATGGACGGCCGCCGGGACACCGTTCGACTGATCGAGGCGTGCGCTCACCAACCGGTTCGGCTGGTTAGCCCCATCGAGAACAACGAGTTCGAGCATCGGCTCATCCCACTGCGCCTTGCTGATCCGGTCCCACGGGATTCGCTCGACCGACGTCTGAAGGTAGACCGCGCGATTCGTGGCGGCGACGTAGGTAACGTCAGAGGCGGTGGTGCGCAGCCCCGAGCCCCACGCGACCACCCTTTCTCCAGGGAGTACGCCCAGCCGCGACTTCAGACCTCTCGGAGTCCCGAGCCGTTCGAACATGCGTGTCCCTCCGAATACCTGGTCTAGGCCCGCTCGACGGAATCCTGCCGGAGTGACCGACGATAGTCCTCCAACGCGAGCAGTTCAGTGAAAAGGCGTGCATGCTCGTGCGCCTCTTCTACCGGGTCGGCTCGCTGCAACCGACTCTTCACCTCGTCAACCCTTCGCGAAGCATCGAGTTCGAGGAGACGGGCGATGACACCATTCGCGTATCGGACGTCCTGACCGAATTCGGCCGGTAGCGGGTCGACGGCGAGTTCCCTGACCAGACGGCGAACCTCGTCGTCCTCGCAGTGTTCGAGCACGAGGTCTATCCAGGTGAGTCCCTGGTGGTCCGGGCTCGGCAGTCCGGCCGCGACAATCGCCGCGTGCACCTGCAGCGCGCTCGGATGGGTGAATGCCGACTCCTCGACACTCGCGTACCACTCAGACACGGCCTCGGGCTGCTGCAATGCGCACTTAAGCGCCTCCCGCTCGATGATGAGGCCGGGGTCGCGGCGGGATCCGGACGACTGAGCGGCCGGTCGAGGGTCGCCCGCGTGAACGTCAGCAGCTGGCTTTCGTCCGACCGCGCTACGAACGGTCTCGACATCCATCCCTAGCCAGCCAGCGAGAAGCCTCGTGTACTCCGGCTTGAGCGCCGCATCCTTGATGCGAGCGACCACCGGAGCCGCCTCCCTGAGTGCGCTGATCCGCCCCTCCGCGCTGTCGAGGTCGTAGCCCACGAGCATCGATTTGATAGCGAACTGGAAGAGCGGCACCCTGCGCTCCACCAGGGCTTGCACGGCCTCGTCTCCGTGCTGGAGCCGCAGATCGCACGGATCTAGGCCGGTCGGTTCGACGGCAACGAAGGTCTGGGTGACGAACCGCTGGTCCTCCTCGAAGGCCCGCAGCGCCGCCTTCTGGCCGGCAGCATCGCCGTCGAAGGTGAAAATCACCTCGCCTCGCATCTGGTCGTCGTCCATGAGGAGCCGGCGCAGCACCTTGATGTGATCGGTACCGAATGACGTACCGCACGTGGCGACGGCGGTCGTCACTCCAGCGACATGGCAGGCCATGACATCGGTGTAGCCCTCGACGATCACGCCGCGCTGCTGCTTGGATATCTCCTTGCGAGCGAGGTCAATTCCGTACAGCACCTGACTCTTCTTGTAGAGCGGGGTCTCAGGTGTGTTGAGGTATTTGGGGCCGTCGTCATCGTCAAAGAGTTTGCGGGCACCGAACCCGACGACATCGCCGCCGAGGTCGCGAATCGGCCAGACGAGTCTGCCCCTGAACCGGTCATAGATGCCGCGGTTGCCCTGGCTCACTAGGCCACCGGCCATGAGCTCAGCATCGGTGAAACCCTTGCCGCGCAGGTGCTTAGTCAGGGCGTCCCATGATTTCGGGGCGAAGCCGACTCCGAAGAGCTTCACGACATCGGGCTCGAACCCCCGTTGGGTGAGGAACTCGCGCCCGGCATGGGCCTCCGGTGAACCCAGTTGCTGGACGTAGTAGGCGGAGGCCAATTTGTGGGCCTCGACGAGCCTGGTCCGTTGGCCCTGCTGCTTGTTGATCGCCGCGCCACCATCGACGTAGCGCAGTTCGACCCCGGTCTTGGCCGCGAGCTTCTCAACCGACTCAGCAAATGAAAGGTGGTCGATTTTTTGGACGAAGTTCAGGACGTCGCCGCCCTCGCCGCAGCCGAAGCAGTACCACATGCCGCGGCTCGGGGTGACGTGGAAACTCGGACTGCGCTCGTCGTGGAACGGGCATAGCCCCTTGAGTGAACCGCCGCCGGCGGACTTCAAGGTGACGTACTCCCGCACGACCTCGTCGATGCGGGCCCGCTCGCGCACGACGGCAATATCGTCGTCGCGGATCCGGCCAGCCATGCTCGCGAGTGTACGTGCGGTTGAATGAGCCTATGACGATTCCTCCTCCCCCGGCCCTGGACGTCGAGCGGCTTCGCGCTCAGACCCCCGGTTGTGAAAGCGTCACCCATTTGAACAATGCGGGCTCGGCGCTTCCCCCCGCAGTTGTCACCCAAACCCAGGTTGATCACCTGCGCCTGGAGGAGTCGATCGGCGGCTATGAGGCGCACGCTCGCGCCCAGGACCGCATTGATGCCGTCTACGACTCCATCGCCACGCTCACCAATTGCCGTCGCGACCAGGTGGCACTCCTTGAGTCCGCGACCGCCGCCTGGGGCAGGGGCTTCGCCGCGATCCACAACACTCGGCCGCTCGGGGCCGGCGACCGAGTCCTCGCCTCGTCCAGCGAGTACGCCTCGAATGTCCTGCCGATTCTGCAACTCGCACGCTCGCGCGGAGTCACAGTCGAGTTCATTCCGGACGGTCCCGACGGATGCACCGATGTCGCGGCCTTCGCGTCAATGCTCGGTCCCGACGTTGCGGTCGTCGCCGTGAATCACTGCCCCTCGCAGAACGGGCTCGTGAATGATGTTGCCGCGATAGGGGGCGCGCTGCGCTCCTCGGGCTCCGATGCCTGGTACCTCGTCGATGCCTGCCAGTCGGTTGGCCAATTAGCAGTCTCCGCCTCGGCAATCGGAGCCGACTTCCTCTCAGCAACCGGCCGCAAGTTCCTTCGAGGTCCCCGCGGCACCGGCTTCCTCGTCGCGTCCGACCGTGCCATCACCGAACTCGAGCCGTTCCCGCTCGACCTCCACTCAGCGGTCTGGCAGTCCGATGGCTACGAGGTCGCATCCGGCGCGACTCGGTTCGAGTCATGGGAGAAGTCGTATGCCGCACTCCTTGGCCTCGGCGCCGCAGTCGACTACGCACTCGACTGCGGTATCGATGCTCTCGCTGCGCGGATCCAGCAACTCGCCGCCTACGCGCGAACGTCACTCGCCGCAATCCCCGGGGTCACCGTCCTCGATCGTGGCGTGCGTCCGAGCGGCATTGTCACGATCACCCACTCGAGTATCGCCGCACCTGAACTCGCGGCCCGCATCAAATCAGCCGGCGTCAATGTTTCGCTCTCAACGCCTGACTACTCGCGAATCGACTTCGACGGGCACAGCATCGCGGGCCTCGTGCGCATCTCGCCCCACGCCTACAACACGCAGGACGAGATCGACAGACTTATCACCATCATTGGGTCGTTCACCTGACGATGCGACGATGCCAACTGACAATGCTGACGTCAGTGAGACTCGCCACCTGGTCGATGACGACCCGAAAGCGCTGCGAATCGCTCATGGCCGCATCGTAGGTCGGCTTGAGCCACGGCTCCAGCGACCGGCCCTCGTCAAGGGTGAGACCGTGCACGAGTTCGGCGATGATCTCCCGTTGCCGCGCGTACTCCGTGTCCGCACCCGGCCGGTTCATCACGTACTTCACTGCGACCGCCTTCATCACCGACACCTCGTCACGAACCTCATCCGGCACGACGAGGCTTGCGGCGTAACGGGTGAGCGGCTCTCCGCCGTACTCGATCTGGGTCGCAATCTGCGCGCTCACGCAGAATCGGCCGATGAGGTAGCTCGTGAGGGTCTTGAGCGCGACCAGCGAGGACATCGAGCCATCGAAGGGCCCAGGCCAGTATTCAAGTCTGGTGAGACGTCCCATCGCCTCGCTCAGCGCATGGACGTCGCGGTCGGGTGCATATCGTTCGCGCGCGATCGCGATGAGTTCCTCCTGCACTGCCGGCGACCTGAACTCCGCGAGGTCGAGCAGGCCAGAGTGGACAGCGTCCTCGGCGTCGTGAACCGAGTAGGCGACGTCATCTGACCAGTCCATGACCTGCTCCTCGAGGCAGGTGCGTTCGCTCGGTGCGCCTTGACGCAGCCAGTCGAACACCGGTGCATCGTCGGCGTAATAGCCGAATTTCGTGAGTCCCGGCTTGCGCGGCCACGGGTATTTGCAGGATGCATCGAGCGATGCCCGCGTGAGGTTCAGCCCGGCGCTCGCGCCAGCCTCGTCAGTGACCTTCGCCTCGAGCCTTGAGAGCACACGAAGGGTCTGTGCATTGCCCTCGAAACCACCGATTCCCCGAGCCAGGCGATCGAGCTCCTCCTCACCGTTGTGGCCGAAAGGCGGATGCCCGAGATCATGGGCGAGGCCAGCCACCTCGACGACATCAGGGTCGCAACCGAGTGCATCACCGAGCTCTCGGGCGATCTGCGCAACCTCGAGGGTGTGAGTGAGCCTCGTTCGGGGGAAGTCGGCAACACCAGCGAGCATCACCTGCGTCTTCGCCGCGAGTCTTCGCAGGCCGACCGAATGCAGAACTCGCGCACGGTCGCGAGCAAACGGACTTCGGACCGTCTCCTTGACGGGCTCGACAACGAAGCGTGCCGCGTCATCCGTGTCATAGCCCGGTGTCATGCCCACTCGTCAGACCCTAGTGGTGGCGGCCAACTCGAGAGGCGTTCTCAACCGGCGAGGAGACCCAGCGCATCGCTGATGATCACGCCGTCGGCCCGAATCGCAAGGGACGAGTAGCCCTCATGCTGGCCAACCCAGCCAATCCCCTGCTCCCCCATCGCGAATCCGATGGTCGCGTAGGCATCAGCGGTTGCAATGTCTGGTCCATTGACGCTGAAGGAAAGCAGGCTCGATGCAGGCCGGCGGTTCCAAATGTGCGAGCCGCGCTCGGCCGCCCCCGATGTGGCCACCGCAGCGTCGCGCACCTCAAGGACCGCCATGACGCGTCGCTTTCGGCTCGGGTCTGCGACTCCGATGCTCCAGGTGCGCTTGGAGTCCGGACGTCCGCTGCAGTAAGTGTCACCCCCGACGTTGATATTGAAGTCGTGGACTCCCGTGGAGCGCACGGCCTCGACAGCCTTGCCGATGGCGTGCCCCTTCGCGTACCCCGCCGTGTCCAATCGCCCCGTCACCGGATCAATGGCCGAGAAGACACCCTCGGACGCAATCTCAAGCAGGACGCACTGATCCATGACGAACTGAATGTCCCTGCGGGCAACCTCGCCGATAGGCGCACCGTTCATCCAGCGCATGATCTCGCTTCGTTCGTCGTAGTGGCTGAAGCGATGGTCATCGCCGGCGAGGGAGGCCTCCGCTGCGATGGCGGCGTGACCCGCCAGTTCGGCATCGACATTCGATGCGATCGTCAGTGTTGCCATCGTGCCCATCGTCTCGAACACGACCTTGTGACGGGGACGAATCCCCGCAAGGCTGGCGTTCACAGTGAGTCCAGCAGCTGCTGCAAGGAGTCGCGGTAGCCCTCCGTGGTGTACGTGGCACCGGAGACGCCGTCGAGCATGACCCCTTGCTGGGTGGCCTGGGCATCGAGCTCGGGAACCGCGTCGGTACTGATCTGACGCGACTGCCGTTCGCTGGTCGGCCACACCACGGCATGGGCCTCGCACAGGGTGCCCCCTGCGATCGTCGCCGCGACCTGCACGGGACCCCACCTCGTTGTGACGATCGGGCCAGTCACAGTCTCAGCCGAATCGCAGGTGGCGGTGGATGCGGCGCCTTGCCGCGCGACGGTATCAGTCGGAGTCATGGCCGTCATGTCGTCACCAGCGGGCAATCTACTTGCGGCGAGTGCCGGGTCAAGTAGGCCCACGATGGCAATGGCGAGCCCGCCGAGCGCAGCGGCTGGTGCGAGGCGTCGTGCGAGGGTTCCCATGGTCAGACTCCGAATCTCTCGAGATGGATGTTGGACGACTGCATGCCGGATTTGCGCAGGCCTTTGACGACTGCGGACTCCAGCGACGTCGGTCCGCAGATGAAGGCGTGCCTGTCTGCGATGCCGGGGATCATGGTCGTCAGGCTCTGGACCGCGAAGGGATCTCGCGCCGCAAACCACTCGCGTGGGCCCACCAAGAGGTGGAGTTGGCCGCCCCTGGCCCTGATGAGATCCTCAATCTCGGCGCGATGGGCGAAATCTCCCTCGTGGCGTAGACGGACAATAAGGATCGGCCGCTGCTCAGGACCGCAGTCCTCGAGGATCGCCCGGATCGGGGAGATCCCGACACCCCCCGCGATCAGCACAACCGGGCTGCCGGCCGCCTGCTCGGCTGTGAACACCCCGTAGGGCCCCTCGAGGAGGACCCGCGTGCCAGGCTTCACGTTGAGCAGGTTGGGGGTGTCGTCGCCGAGCTCCTTGATCGTGAATCGAATGCCAGCGGTGGTCGGCGCCGCCGAGACCGAGAACGGGTGCGCCTGCCACCACAGTCCCTTGGCCAGTGGTCGAATGATGAAGAACTGCCCGCCCGAGATGCGCATCCTTCGAAGGCTGGGCCCGTTGACGTGGATTGAGCCGATGCCAATGGCCTCGAGTGAAACTGCAGTGACGTACAGGCGCCCCCTGAGTGATCGCACGATGACGCCGATGCGAGACCAGATGACGATCGCGAGCGTCGCAACTGCAAGACCGATCCACCACCAGCGGGCGATCCGGTCGACGAGGAAGTCAGAGCCGAGGGTGAGTTGGTGACCGAAGCCGAGGAGCACGGCGAGATATCCGGTGAGGTGGAGGAAGTACCAGGTCTCATAGGCGAGTGCGTTCTTGACGCGTCGATACAACGACAGCCCGATGATGACGAACAGCGTGGTCGAGACAAATGCCGCCACCATCCACGCCTCATTCGCGAGCAGGTCGACCAGGCCACTGGTGACACTCAGTTGCGCGAGTGCGGCCCACGCCAGAGTGCCGATGACACTGTGTGCCACGACGAAGATGACCGTCGTGATCCCGAACCAGCGGTGGGCAGCCAGCAAGTGGTCGAACCCGTACTTACGCTCGAGGAAGGCCGGCCGAGCCGTGAGGATGATCGCCCCGAGTGATGCGAGTGCCGCGATGAGTCCGGTGAGCTGACCGAACGCACGGAGCCGGTCGATCCCTCCATCGATGATCGAGGTGACCCCGCCGTGCTGCCACCACAGTCCGAGGGTCACGACCAGGACGAAGAGGCATAGGGCCGTCACGTCACTGCTCTCGGCGCGAGCGCGGGTGGGCCGGCGCAGTCGCATCACCGCGTTGGACGGCTCAGCCGATGTGCCTGCTCGGCTCGTCGAAGATTGGGTGTCGGTCAGGTCGCCCAGCCCTGTTTCCTGCATCTCGATGATCGCCATGCCCAAACGATGACGCAGACCACAGCCCCGGTCAGCCAATAACGGCCGTCCTCACCGAACCCGAACATGACCCCAACACACCACTTGCGTTGGAGTCTGAACAACGCCGACGGCGGCTCTTTTCGACCTCCGCACAAGACCGGCATTTACAACCGGCGTCGCTCAATCGCACGCTCAATGCGTCGAATCATGATGCTCGGATCGGTGACGGCCTCCGCCCAATTCCAGCGGATGACCAGCCAGCCCGCGCGTTCGAGCGCCTCCTGCCGCGCCTTCTCGCGAATGAGATCGTCTCGGGTGTCGTACTTCAGCGCACCATCTGCTTCCCCGATGATCTTCAAGCTCAACCACACGAAATCAGCCCAGTAGGTTCGCCCGTCATCCCCGGTGATCGGCATCCCGCACTGAGGCATTGGGATTCGGTGCCGGTGCATGTGCCAGCGCGAGATGGATTCGAGGACGGATTCCGACGCCGGATCGACGAGGGCCAATGCCCGACGTGCCGCATCAACGCCGGTTCGATGCGCGCGGGAATCGAGGACGGCACTGACCGCGCGGCAGGCTGCGGCGCGGTAACGGTCATCCCGCACGGCGTGGCGCTGATCTGCACGGGAGTCGATCATTCCCACGATCCTGCGAACAGCCGCATCTGCGAGCGCCAGAGCGGGACCGGGCTTGAGCATGGATGCCGTGTCCGCAAGGGTTCGGGAGTAGCCGGTCACCGGGAGCGCGCCAACGGTCGTCCAGTGCGCTGCCGGGAGAGTCGACCCGTGGATTCGCAGCCACGCACCGGTACGGCGGCGACCTAGGATCGTCAGATGCACGTTTGGAATCCATGACAGTGCAGAGGAATTTTCGATTCGTCCACTGGTGCGGGCATCGGAAATGCCATCAGGTCGCTCGCTTTTGCGAGGTATCACCCTTGGCATCCAGCCGGCGAGCGGGAGGCCAAGGATCTGTGCTGCCGAGGTATGACTGACGACGGCGGTCGGGTGGGCGATCAGCGCAGCATGAACTGCGAGTCGGTGACGCTCGGCAGGTTCGGCTGCAGCCCATGTCGAGGTGGGGAGCACCGATCCGCGGCGCAGGCGCAAGAGTTCCCCGCGGGCGACTGCGGTCTCGATCCTCGTGTCGGTGATGCCCCGGGCGATGAGTTCTCTCGTTGACGTCACACCGGGACCGGCCAGGTCGATGATCGCGTGGACCGTCGCGAGAACCTGAGCATGACGCTGCATTCGCCCACCCTGCAGGTTCCGATGCCGTTGGTCCACGTTGTCCACAGGCAGGGGGGCGTCCACAGGCAGGGGGGCGTCCACAGGCAGGGGGGCGTCCACAGGCAGGGGCGCGCAGGCCGGACGAGCGCGTGGCGACTCCCCCCGGCGCCAGATGCACCCCGAATCCGGCCCAGTTGGCCCCCAGACGGCAACTCGGCGGGATTCGGGGTGCGTTTGTCCGAGGTCGGCGCACTCGCTGCGCCCAGTGGGGCTGGTGTGGTTCAGCGGGTGTCGCTGCTCACCGTCTGCCGAGCCACGATCGCGCGGCCCGCCTCGAGTCGGGCTACCGGCACCCGGAACGGCGAGCACGAGACGTAGTCCAGGCCGACCTCCTCGAAGAAGTGGATGGACTCCGGGTCTCCACCGTGCTCGCCGCATACCCCGCAGTGCAGATCGGGCCGGGTGGCGCGACCTTTGTCGACGGCGATGCGCACGAGTTCGCCAACACCCTCGCGGTCGATCGACTCAAACGGCGACACCCCGAACACCCCCTTCTCGAGGTAGGCCGAGAAGAACGCGGCCTCGACATCGTCGCGGCTGAAGCCCCAGGTGGTCTGGGTGAGGTCGTTTGTGCCGAACGAGAAGAACTCCGCTGCCTCGGCGATCTGGCCTGCAGTGAGGGCTGCGCGCGGCAGTTCGATCATGGTCCCGATCGGGAACCGCAGGGTGCACCCGTTCGCCTCGGCGACCTCGGCGAGCACGCCGGCCGCCTCGTCGGTCACGAGTTCGAGCTCTTGGATGGAGCCGACCAACGGGATCATGATCTCGGCCTGCGGGTTGCCGCCGAGCTTTTGGCGCAAGCACGCCGCTTCAGCAATCGCGCGTACCTGCAGGGCGAAGAGGCCCGGCAATACCAGGCCAAGGCGCACGCCACGAAGGCCGAGCATGGGATTCTGCTCGTGCAGCCGGTGCACCGCTTGGAGCAGTCGAAGATCCGCCTCGACCGGCTCGCCCCTCTCCTCTGCCAGTGCTACACGGACTGAGAGCTCGGTGAAGTCGGGGAGGAATTCGTGGAGGGGAGGATCGATGAGTCGGATGGTGACCGGAAGGCCGTCCATCGCCTCAAGGATGCGGATGAAGTCCATGCGCTGCAACGGTAAGAGCGCCTCAAGGGCATCTGCGCGCTCCTCCTTCGACTCCGCAAGAATCAGTCGTTCGACGTAGGTGCGCCGCTCGCCGAGGAACATGTGCTCGGTTCGCAGGAGCCCGATTCCCTCAGCGCCCATCCGGCGTCCGCGGGCTGCATCCTCCGGCGTGTCAGCGTTCGCTCGGACCCGCAGCCGCCGCTTCACATCGGCGTGACGAATGATGCGTTCGACCGCCCTCACCAGCTCGGCTGTTTCGTCATCGACGTCCGATACTGCAACGTCGAGTCCCTCCTCAAAGAACCGCACGACCGGACTTGGCTTTACCGGAACCTCGCCGAGAAAGACCTCACCGGTGCTGCCATCAATGGAAAGGGTGTCTCCCTCCACCACGACCGTGCCGTCAGTCGCGACGATGCGACGGGCCTTCGTGTCGACGTTCAGCGACTCCGCGCCGCACACCGCGGTCTTGCCCATGCCACGCGCGACAACAGCGGCATGCGAGGTCTTGCCGCCCCTGCTCGTGAGGATGCCCTCGGCCGCGACCATCCCCTCGAGGTCGTCGGGGTTCGTCTCGCGGCGCACGAGGATGACTCGCTCACCGGCCTCCACCCATTGCACCGCGGTGGCAGAGTCGAAGACGACCTTTCCGACAGCTGCCCCAGGCGATGCGTTCATCCCCTTCGCCAGCAGCTGGTGGGACCCGTCATTGGCGAAGCGGGGGAACATCAGCTGCGAGAGCTGCTGGCCGGTGACCCGCAGGAGGGCCTCGTCCATCGTGATGACGTTTTCCTCAACGAGCTGCTCGGCGATGCGGAAGGCCGCACCCGCCGTGCGCTTACCGATACGCGTCTGGAGCATCCACAGCTTGCCGCGCTCGATGGTGAACTCGATATCGCACAGGTCGCGATAGTGGAGTTCGAGACGGCGCATGATGTCGCGCAGCTGCTCATATGAGGCGGGGTCAAGGTCCCCGAGGGCCTCGAGGGGCAGGGTATTTCTGATGCCTGCCACGACATCCTCACCCTGGGCGTTAGGGAGGTAGTCACCGTAGACACCGCGAGCTCCGGTGCCGGGGTCTCGCGTGAACGCAACCCCGGTGCCCGATCCTGGCCCAGCATTACCGAAGGCCATGACCTGGATATTGACCGCAGTCCCGAGGTCGTGCGGGATTCGCTCGCGCCGGCGGTACAGCTTCGCCCGGTCGGTGTTCCATGACTTGAACACCGCGAGGACCGCGAGATCGAGTTGCTCCTGGGGATCCTGCGGAAAATCCTGGCCGGTCTCGGCGAGGATGATCGCCTTGTAGGCGTCGACGAGAGCCTTGAGGGACGCAACCGGGAGTTCGACGTCGGTCGAAACGCCGGCTTCGTCCTTTGCTCGGTCGAGCGCAGCCTCGAAGCCCTCTCCGTGCAAGCCAAGCACCGTCTTGCCGAACATCTGGATGAGTCGGCGGTAGGAGTCCCAGGCGAAGTGCTCGTTGCCGGCCTTCGTCGCCAGTCCGCCAACGCTCTCGTCGTTGAGCCCGATGTTCAAGACCGTGTCCATCATCCCCGGCATCGAGAATTTTCCGCCAGACCGAACCGAGACGAGCATTGGGTCGGAAGGGTCACCGAGCCGTTGGCCGATCTCACGTTGCAGCCACCCGACGTGGAATTCGATTTGGTTCCGTAGACCCTCTGGTGCCTGCCCGTGCTTGAGGAAGTAGCGACAGGCCTCGGTCGTGATGGTGAAACCCGGCGGCACCGGTAGTCCGAGTCTGGTCATCTCCGCGAGGTTCGCGCCCTTCCCACCGAGCAGGTCCTGCTTGGATCGGTCACCCTGGGCGAAGGTGAAAACGTACTCGATTGGATGCGGCGCACGTGTCATCTGCGCATGTAACACCCTGCAACCGCTTGCCACCTAAGCCGAAAGTCATCTAGACGTCTTTTTCAGGGTGACCTATGTCACGTTCGCAGCGCTCAGCCGCCGCTTACCGAGATCTCAGCATCACGCAGCGAGCACGCGGCAGCGTCGTCGAGGTAGGGCGAATCAAGCCAACCTTCGGGCAAGGTCGGCCGACGATTGCCCGAAGTCCGGCCTCGCGGGCCCGAGCCAACCTCGGTATTGAACGACTGGTCACCGTCGATCTGGCCGAGCAACTCGTCGAGTTCGGCAAGGGAGCCAACCGTGCCAAGCGAGTGGCGGACGTGCTGTCGCACGCTGAACCCCTTGAGGTACCAGGCACTGTGCTTGCGGATATCGCGGCAGCCCTTGTGCTCGCCGTAGTCTGCGCACAGGAGTTCAGCATGACGTCGCAGGGTTCCCAGGACGCCATCAAGGGTCGGGTCCGCCGGGATTGGGTCCCCCTGGAATGCGGCGACGAGTTGCCCGAACAGCCATGGCCTCCCGAGGCAGCCTCGCCCGACGACGACGCCGTCGGCGCCGGTCTGCTCCATCATGCGTAGCGCGTCCTGAGCCGTCCAGATGTCGCCGTTGCCGAGCACAGGGGTGCCGAGCGGTTCGAGCAGAGCCTTGAGATCGGCGATGGCCTGCCAGTCGGCAGTATCGCCATACATCTGCGCCGCGGTTCGTCCGTGCAGCGAGACCCAGGCGACGCCCTCCTGCGCGGCCGTTCGGCCGGCGTCGAGGTAGGTGAGGTGATCCTCGTCGATGCCCTTTCGCATCTTCACGGAGATCGGGACGCGGCCGGCGCTCGCGCGCACCGCAGCGCGGACGATGTCGCGGAAGAGATCACGCTTCCAGGGCAGGGCGCTGCCACCGCCCTTGCGGGTCACCTTTGGGACGGGGCAGCCGAAGTTCAGGTCAATGTGGTCGGCGTGATCCTCATCGACGATGATGCGCACCGCCTCGGCCATCACCTGCGGGTCTACCCCGTACAACTGCACCGACCGCGGGTTCTCGTCCGGGGCGAACGACACCATGTCCATTGTTTCGGCATTGCGCTCAACGAGCGCGCGCGACGTGACCATCTCAGAGACGTAGAGCCCGGCCCCCGCCTCGCGGCAGAGTCGGCGGTAGGCACGATTCGTGATGCCGGCCATCGGCGCCAGGACCACGGGTGGATCGATGAGCATCCCGCCGACTTGGAGGCCCACCGATCGGCGCACAACCAAGTCGGTCACCGTCATGCCGCGAGTCTCCCATCCGACACCCACGTTCGCCCAACCGCATCTGCACAAATGCACAGCGCCAGATGCGGCAGACTGCGCTTACGCACCGCAGTTCGCGATCTGGAGACCAGCATGAGCTCAGAACCGTCAATGGACGCCCGCACCGTTCTCACCGGCCGGAAGCGGTGGGCAGCGCTGTTATTCCTCGCCCTAGGCGTGGCGATGATCATCCTCGACGCAACGGTCGTAAACGTAGCGCTCCCGTCGATGATCAAGGATCTTGGGCTCACGACAAATGATGCGGAGTGGATCAACGCGGCCTACTCCCTCACCTTCGCGTCGCTCCTCATCCTGTCCGGACGGCTCGCCGATCTCTTTGGCCGACGGCGCATGTTCGTCATCGGCGTCATCGTGTTCGTGAGTGCGAGCGCACTCGTGGCCGCCTCCGACTCCTCAATGACAATCATCGGCGCCCGGGCCCTGCAGGGTGTCGGTGGCGCAATGATCCTGCCCGCCTCCCTTTCGGTCATCAATGCGGTGTTCGTGGGCAAGTCGCGCTCCGTCGCGTTCGCGGTGTGGGGCGGCACCATCGGCGGCATGGCCGCGGTCGGCCCACTCGTCGGCGGCTGGCTCACCACGAACGCCTCCTGGCACTGGGCTTTCCTCATCAACGTCCCGATCGGCATCATCGTCATCATCGGCGCCTTCCTGACTGTCCCCGAGACGAAGGACACGACCGGGCGGCGCGGCATCGACGTGCCCGGAACAGTGCTCGTCACCCTCGGCCTCTTCGGGGTCGTATTCGCCATGATCGAGGGGCAGCGCTACGGGTGGATCGTGGGGATCACGCCGTTCAAGGCCGGACCCATCACCTGGCCGGCCGACACCGTTTCCATCGCGCTCGTCGCGGCGATCATCGGCGTCGGCGCCCTCGCCGGACTGCTGTCCCTGGAGAAGAGCCGCCTTGCCGCCGGCAAGATCGTCATCGTCGACCTTCGCCTGTTCCGGATCCGCAGCTTCGGGGCCGGAAATGCCGTAGCCGTGGTCGTGAGCTTTGGTGAGTTCGGCCTGCTCTTCACGATCCCGTTGTTCCTCCAAGCCGTACGCGGCTACGACGCTCTCCAAACGGGCGTGATCCTGCTCGCTCTGGCGATCGGTTCATTCGCAGCATCCGGGGCCGGCGCTGGGCTGTCCCAGCGGGTGGGTCCGGTGCGCGTGCTGCAACTCGGGATGGTGCTTGAGGTGATCGGCATCGTCGGCATCGGAGCCGTCATCTCGACGGAAATCACCGGTTGGGGACTGGCGCCGTGGCTGTTCGTCTACGGCATGGGCGTCGGCTTCGCGACAGCACAGCTCACCGGTGTCATTCTCTCGGAGGTCCCGGTGGCGGAATCCGGTCAGGCGAGCGCCGTGCAGTCGACGTCGCGACAGGTCGGTGCCGCGATCGGCACCGCCATTCTCGGCACGACGCTTCTCATTGGTCTCGGCACCTCGGTGAACAGTCAGCTCACCGATCTCGGGGTTCCTGCTGCATCAGCCGAGCAGGTCTCGAATGCTGTCGCGTCATCCGCCGGCCAGGCAATCCCGGCTCTCGCCGCCCAACCCGATGGCCAGGTGCTCGTCGAGGGGGCATCGCAAGGTTTCGCCGATGCATCGAAGCAGGTGGCGTGGGTCGCGGCGTTCTTTATCCTGCTCGGCCTGCTCACCAGTTTCCTACTGCCGAAGAACGCGGCCAGGATCGAGTCAGAGGGCTACCGGCCCCCGGTTGCGAAGGACTGATGTCATGACGGGGAGCACACAGCACATTGTTGTCATCGGGCACACCGATGTTGGGCGCAGAGCGTGCGCGCTCCTGGAGTCTCGGGGAGTGTCGACGACTCATCTTGACGATCCATCCGATGCGCTCGTGCGAGAGGCGCTCGCCGCGCCGGTCGACGGCGTCGCGGTCCTCCTTCATGACGATATGCGCGCCCTGCGCTACTCCCTCATGATCGCGCACGTGCGGCCCGGTATCCGACTGTTCGTCGCGATGTTCGACGGAACCGCGAGAGCACAACTCGAGCGCACCGTCCACAACTGCATCGTCCTGTCGCCCGCTGCCATTTCAGTGCCGAGCATGGTCGCCGCTGCGATCGCCCCGGAGGCTCTCGCGGTCCGGCGGTCAGGGTCGACGGCAGCCCGCTCGTGGGTGACAATCAGCAAGCCCACAGACTCCGATCGGGCGAGCATTCGCGACTACTCCGTGCCCTTCGGTCTTCGAGTGCGCGGGATCATCGGACGACTTCGCGGGCAGTTACATCCCTACGACTCGGGTTCGTCCGTCCTACTCGGCGGCGCCTTCGGGCTCCTTGTCATGATTTGCCTTGACACCCTCGTGGGCCTTCGACATGAGTCGCTCATCCGTGCCCTCTACGACGCGACCCGCACAACCGCAACCATCTCCTCCCCCGACCTCACCGACGAAACGTGGGTCCTGGCTTGGGCGGCCCTGGCCGCAATCCTCGTTATGGGATTCACCGCTGCATTCGCTGCGGGCATCGTCCATCACCTCATCTCCGGCCGACATGTCGCCCTTGTGGGCAGGCGGGTGATGCCGCGCTCTGGGCATGTAGTCATCGCCGGCATGGGGCAGGTTGGCCTGCGCCTTGCGCAGGAGTTGCGCGCCATCGGCGTCGCGGTCGTCGGCATCGAGCGGCACGCAGACGCAACAGGGCTCCCCCTTGCGCGCGACCTGGGGATCCCCGTTGTCATCGGAGATGCCTCGTCCCGCCGCGTCCTGCGCCGTACCGGCCTCAGTGGCGCCGTCGCGCTTGTAGCCGCCGGCAGCGACGAGCGTGACAACATCGCGGTGTCGATCTCGGCGAGAGCCGTAGCCGAAGAGTTGCGGGTTGTTATTCGCGCAGGGGCCGACGACGCAATCGACGAGACGACGTCGCTGTTCCAAATCGGCTCGGTGGTTGACGTGAACGGCCTCACGGCGGCCTACGTCGTCGAGTCGATGATGCAGTCCGCCCCCTATGCCGTGGTGGGGGCGCACAACCGCGCCCTGGCCATCGACCTGACTGGTTCGGTCATCGCCATGCTGCCGGAGAGCAGTGCGCGCTGTCTCTGCGACTGATTGTTCGCCTCGTCAGGGCAAATAGACAATTCAGCTGGACGGAAGGCGCTGCCCCAGCCAACCGACTACGGCATCAAGGCCGATGCGCTCCTGCTGCATGGTGTCGCGCTCGCGAACCGTCACGGCCTGATCCTCGAGCGTGTCAAAGTCGACGGTGATGCAAAAGGGCGTGCCGATCTCGTCCTGTCGGCGGTAGCGGCGACCAATGGCACCGGCATCGTCGAAGTCGACGTTCCAGCGCTTGCGCAAATCGGCGGCGAGGTCCTTTGCCTTGGGCGAGAGATCAGCGTTCCGCGATAGCGGCAGCACCGCCACCTTGACCGGGGCGAGTCGCGGATCGAGGCGCAGCACCGTGCGGGTATCGACGCCGCCCTTGGCGTTCGGGGCCTCGTCCTCGGCGTAGGCGTCGAGAAGGAAAGCGAATACGGCTCGGTTGAGGCCGGCCGCGGGCTCGATGACGTAGGGGACCCAGCGCTCGTTCTTGTCCTGATCGAAGTACGACAGGTCGGTGCCGGAGTGCTCGCCGTGGGTCTTGAGGTCGAAGTCGGTGCGATTGGCAATGCCCTCGAGCTCGGACCACTCGGAGCCGGCGAACCTGAAGCGGTACTCGATATCGACCGTGCGCTTGGAGTAATGGCTGAGCTTCTCCTTCGGGTGATCGAAGTAGCGCATGTTCTCGGGGTTCATCCCAAGGTCGATGTACCAGTTCCAGCGCTGCTCGAGCCAGTAGTCGTGCCACTGCTCATCGCTGCCGGGCTCGACGAAGAACTCCATCTCCATCTGCTCAAACTCACGGGTGCGGAAGATGAAGTTGCCAGGCGTGATCTCGTTGCGGAAGCTCTTGCCGGTCTGGCCGATGCCGAATGGCGGCTTCTTGCGCGCGGCATTCATGACATTGAGGTAGTTGACGAAGATGCCCTGCGCGGTTTCGGGGCGCAGGTAGTGCACGGCACCGGCATCCTCGACAGGGCCGACGGTCGTGCGGAGCATGCCGTTGAAGTCGCGGGGCTCGGTGAAATCGCCCTTGGTGCCGCAGTTCGTGCAGACGATGTCGGCGAGGCCATTCGCGGGGGCCTTCGAGTGCTTCTCCTCGTAGGCCTCGATCAGCTGATCGGCGCGCCAGCGCTTGTGGCACTTCTTGCATTCGGTAAGCGGGTCGGAGAAGGCACCGACGTGCCCGGAAGCCTCCCAGACCTGCGGGGCAAGGATGACGGACGAGTCGAGACCGACGACGTCGTCGCGTCCGCGAACGACCGCCTGCCACCACTGGCGACGAACATTGTCCTTGAGCTCAACACCATTGGGGCCGTAGTCCCAAGCGGAGCGGCTGCCTCCGTAGATCTCGGACGACTGGAACACGAATCCCCGCCGCTTACACAGGTTGACGACTGATTCAACACGATCGGCTGCCATGACGCGCTCCTCTTCTTTGAGCGCAACGTGCGCTCCACTCCGGCTGGTTGTCGGCGGATCGCCCAAGTCTACGAGCAGCTATTGACTATCAAGCAATCGCTCCGCGGTCTCGTTGTCGATTGTGTCGAAGTCGGCGTAGTGCCATGCGAGCGAGCGGCGGCCGAGCGGCATGTCAACGGCGATGATCTGGTCATACAGGTGCGCGAGGTGGGCCATGGCCTCGCGCGAGCAGACCGGCACGGCGAGGATGAGCCGGCTGGGAGAGGCATCGCGCAGCTCCAAGGCGGCCGCGCGGGCAACGGACCCGGTCTCGACTCCGTCGTCAACGACCAGCACCACACGCCCGCTGACCTCGGGAACATCGCCGATGATGGGTCCATCGTCGGTCCGCGTGATCGGTAGCGCGATCGCCTTGCCCCCGAGGGCACGAGCCACCGGAATCGCGACCGGGACACCGTTTGGAATGGCCGCAAGCACGATGACGGGGCCAGTGACGTCCAATTTCTCGAGGACGTGACCGGCGAGCACTGTTCCGGCGTCCGCAAGGTTCTCGAAGGAGGTCATGGATTCTCGAGGGTGGTCATGCCGTGACCGAGGCGATGTCGGGGCCGGCCGCGAAGCCGAGTCCAATCGACCCGGCATCAGCAGCGAGGCCGCTCACCCCTTCGCGCGCGCCCTCCGGGTTGCGCGCGTGCACGATTTCAAAGGCGGATGGCTCATCGATCGCCAGCGACAGGAAGGGGATCGCCGAGAGCTTGACGTCGTAGGACGAAAGCGCCCGTCGATAGGCGCCGATCCCCTCCCACCTCGTGGTGATAACCCGCAGCGACTCATCATCGGTCGACTGCCCGAGATCTGCATCGACGAATCCGGGGCGCTCCGCGAGCACGGCAATAGCGGCCCGCGCATCGAGCGCGAACTGCTCCGCTTGCCCGGCCGGGACAGTGAATCGGGTGATCACGACAAGACCGGGGGCGGACGTATTAGAGTCAAACACCATACGGACGCTAGTCCACCGCGCTCGGGCGCGGGAGCTGGCAGCACCCGTCCAGACTCCCGGAGGATTCATGGCCAAGCAGGACAACGACCAGCCGACCGGAGTGCGGGGTCCGGGCGGTCCGCCGCCCATTCCGCCAAAGGCTTCGGGAAAGCCCGCTGGTCGCCCAGCGTCATCTGACAAGCCATCGAAGCCGAGTGGCCCGGCCAAGCTCAGCAACCCCTCGAGCCCGGCGCGCTCAGCCCTCGAGACGAAGAGCTACCCCCTCCTCGTGACCCTGCAGCGGGTGCCTCGCTGGGTGATGGTGGTCCTGCCTGCAGCCCTGTTGTTCCTCGGTCTCATCCAGACCGGTGGCCTGGCCTGGCTTGGCGGCATCCTGCTCCTGCTCGTCGCGGTCTTCCTCGCCTGGCTCCTCGTTCTTTCATGGCCGGTGCTCACCATGGGCTCGCGAACGGTACGACTCATCACCGTCGTTGCCGTCGTCGGTATCGCGATCTTCAAGTTCATGGGCCGCATCTAATTTGAATTGACATTCATTTTCATTAGTGTCAGGCTCCTCTCATGATGCGCCTGCTGCTTGGCCTTGCCACAGCCTCGCTCGCCCTTGCGGCTTGCACGTCGCCCGCGGCCACGCCCTCGGTCGGGTCCCAAGTTGCTGATGAGAGTGGCCAGCCCACCATCGTGGCGGCTTTCTACCCCCTTGAGTACGCGGCCCGAGCGGTTGGCGGCGACGCATTTGAGGTCATCGGCCTCACCCCGCCGGGCGGGGAGCCACACGACTTGGAACTCAGCGCTGCCCAGGTCGCCGAGATCGCAGGCGCCGACCTCGTCCTGTATGCAAAGGGCTACCAGCCGGCTGTCGACGAGGCGGTCGCCCAGCAGGCTGCCGATCACTCCCTTGATGTGTCGGCGGGCCTCACGCTCCTGCCCCAATCTCCCGACGGAGACCAGGGGGCTGCCGATCCCCACGTCTGGCTCAACCCGCTCAACATGGCGGCCATCGGCACCGCGATCGCCGGCCGACTCTCCGAGACCACCCCCGACTCCGCCACGATCTTTACCGCGAACAACGCAAGCCTCGGCGACGAAATGGCATCACTCGACGAAGAGTTCGCCGCCGGACTCGCCTCCTGCCGTTCCACGATTATGGTCGTGAGCCATGAGGCCTTCGCCTACCTCGGCGCTGCCTACGGGTTCACCCAGGTCGGGATCTCCGGGCTCTCCCCCGACGCCGAACCCAGCCCCGCGCGGATGCGTGACGTCGCAGACCTCGTCGCCCGCGAGGGCGTCACGACGATCTACTACGAGACGCTCGTCGATCCCAAGGTGGCCAAGACCCTCGCCGACGAGACCGGTGCCACGAGCGCGGTACTCGACCCAATCGAAGGCCTTATCGCAGGCTCGTCCGACTCATATCCGACCATCATGGCCAAGAATCTCGCCACCCTCCGCGCTGGGCAAGGGTGCACATGAGTGCCGGCACCGTTGTCTCCGTCGCGCGCGCATGCGTCGAGTTCGACGGCGAGCACGTACTCGAGAACGTCGACCTCTCGATCGATCAGGGCGAGTTCATCGCTCTCCTCGGGCCGAATGGCAGCGGAAAGACCACACTCATCCGCGCGATTCTCGGCCTCCAGCCGCTCGAGCACGGGAAAATCGCCCTCTTCGGCACCCCCCTTGGCCGCTTCCGTGATTGGCACCGGGTCGCGGTCGTCCCCCAACGACTGCCAGGGGCAACGAGTATCCCGGTCTCGGTCTGGGAGGCGGTCTTGTCCGGCGGCATCACACCGAAGGGTCGGTGGCGGCCCTTCCCTCGCTCGTCGCGGCAGGCGGCGCAGCGAGCCCTCCAGTCCGTCGGTCTGTGGTCGCGGCGCCACGACCGACTCGACACGCTCTCCGGTGGCCAGCAGCGGCGGGTCCTCATTGCCCGAGCGCTCTCGACATCGCCCGACCTTCTTGTCATGGACGAGCCGACGGCCGGCCTCGATACCGCTAACCTCCAGGCCCTCGCTGGGCTCCTTGCCGATCTCCACGCGGCCGGAACCACGATCATCGTCGTTACCCATGAGCTCACCGGCATCAGCGACCTCGTCACCAGGGCGGTCGTCCTGCGCAATGACCATCACGAGTCCGTGAAGTACGACGGGCCTCCGCCAGTTCCGGCCGACTTCGACGACGACGTTCACCACCATCACGATGATGCCCACAAGCCGCCGCCTGTGGAACTCGGACCGGCATGAGCATGCTCAGCTACGACTTCATGCAGCGGGCACTCATCGCCGCCGCCCTCGTCGGGCTCCTTGCCCCGCTCATCGGCGTGTTCCTCGTCCAGCGTCGTCTGGCCCTGTTGGGCGACGGCATGGGTCACGTGGCACTCACCGGCGTCGGCCTCGCCTTCCTCCTCGGCACCGCGCCGATCCCCACCGCAATGGCAACCGCGGCTGCCGGCGCGTTCCTGATCGAGTTCATCCGTTATCGCAGTCGAACCGCGGGCGATGTCGCCCTGGCCCTGCTGTTCTATGGCGGGATCGCCGGTGGTGTCCTGTTCGCGTCCCTCGCGCCGGGCAAGGCGTCGTCCTCGCTCAATGCCTATCTCTTTGGCTCGCTCTCCACTGTTGCAAGCGGCGATGTCATGGCGCTGCTCGCGCTCTGCCTGCTCGTCATCGCCCTCCTTGCTGTCTTCGGACGCGAGATGTTCGCAATGAGCCTTGATGTGGATCTTGCTGCGGTGCAAGGGATTCGGGTGCGCATGATGAGCACGCTGCTCGCCGTGCTCGCAGCGGTCGTGGTCGTTGTGGGGATGCGAGTCGTTGGGCTCCTGCTCGTCAGCGCCATCATGATCGTGCCGGTGGCTGCCGCTCAGCAGATCACGCGCTCATTCAGGGCGACCACGGCCCTCGCTGTCCTGCTTGGCCTTATCGCAAGTGTGAGCGGCCTTGTCACGTCATTCGTTGTCGAGGTACCCCCGGGGCCAACGATCGTGCTTGAGGCTCTTGCCCTCTTCGCGGTGCTCGCAGTGATCGCCGTGCCCCTGCGGCGGCGTCGCCGATCGGTCGATGACGAGCCTCAGGTGAAGTCAGGGGTCTGATTCGGCACTGCTCCCCCATACCGGCGATCGCGTGAGGCATATAACTCGCACGCATGCCACAGGTGCCGCCGGTCGAAATCCGGCCACAGGGTGTCAAGGAACACCATCTCGGCGTATGCCGATTGCCAGAGCAGGAAGTTGCTCGTGCGCTGCTCGCCGGATGAGCGGAGGAACAGGTCGACGTCGGGCATGTCGGGCTCGTCAAGGTAGCGGCTGATCATCCGCTCGTCGATCTTGCCCGGGTCGATCTTGCCCTCCTTGGCATCTCGGGCGATGGCCGCGACGGCATCGGCGATCTCAGCCCGGCCCCCATAGTTCACGCACATCGTGAGCGTGAGCCCGGTGTTCTTGGCCGTGAGCTGCTCAGCCGCCTCGAGTTCCTTGATGACACTGCGCCAGAGACGCGGACGGCGACCCGCCCAGCGCACCCGGACGCCGAGCTCGTTCATCTCATCGCGGCGCCTGCGGATGACGTCGCGGTTGAAGCCCATGAGGAACCGGACCTCGTCCGGTGACCGCTTCCAGTTCTCGGTCGAGAATGCGTAGGCCGAGATCCAGCCAATGCCAAGCTCGAGCGCTCCCTCGACGCAGTCGAAGAGGCTGGCCTCGCCCATCTCGTGGCCGGCAGTCCGTGGCAGGCCGCGCTCCTTCGCCCAGCGGCCGTTGCCGTCCATGACGATCGCGACGTGACGGGGCACGAGCTCAGCAGGAATTGCCGGCGGCTGGGCACCGCTCGCATGCGGGGTTGGCTGACGTGGTTGGCTGCTTGGCGAAGGTGTGCGTTTCATCCGATGCTCCGGTCGGGTCTGTCGTTTCGGTCGACGAGAGGCAGGGAGCGTAGCCCGCGCTCGAGGTGCCATTGGAGGAATGCGGCGACGAGCCCGCTCGCCTCACGTCGCTGCCGAGGGTCACTGCCATCGGCGACCTCCCAGTCACCACTGAGTAGCGCGCCGAGGAGCAGGAGGGTCTCAGGAGCAGGTGCGACAGAGCCCGCAACCCGGCAGCCGGGGCACACCACGCCGCCGCCTTGGACTGAGAATGCGCGATGCGGGCCGCGTTCGCCGCATTTCGCGCAGTCGGCAAAAGACGGGGACCAGCCAGCCACCGCGAGCGACCGCAGGAGGTAGGCGTCGAGGATGAGGCTCGACTCATGCTCCCCTGCGACGAGGGACCGAAGGCCCGAGACGAGCAGGGCGAACTGCTGCACCGCCGGCTCGCGCTCCTCGGGGGTCATGCGCTCGGCCGTCTCGAGCATTGCCGTGCCGGAGGTCCACTTGGGGTAATCGGAGGACAGCACCGCTCCGTGCGCAGCGATCGACTCGACCTGGTTCACCGAGTCGAGTGAGCGCCCCTCGTAGAGCTGCACATCGACGTGGCTGAATGGCTCGAGCCGCGCACCGATGCGGCTCGAGGTCTTGCGGACCCCGCGCGCGACGCCCCTCACTCGTCCGTGGCTGCGGGTGAGGAGGGTGACGATGCGGTCGGCCTCGCCGAGCTTCTGGGTACGCAGGACGACGGCTTCGTCACGGTAGAGGCGCACACCGCATTGTCTTACGGATTCGGGCGTGCGAGCGCCCACCACGCTCACGAGCAAGCCAGGAAGCACAACGCAACTCCAACAATCCACCCACCCGCACCATCACCCCACCCCGCCGTTTCACCCGGATTCCGGGCGAGACAAATGAATCCGCCGCGTATTCGCTCCGATTCGTTCATCTCACCCGGAATCTGGGCCTGCTGGTCGGACGGCACTGAAGGGCGGTTGGCCCACTATTTCCCAGATATGTTTACTTTCGTGTGGTAACTTACGCCGCTCGGCCGACGATCCGCAGTGGATTCGTTGCGGGCCGCGGGATGAGATGACCAAAACATGGGCGTTTTGACCGATTTCGTGGTCACTTCACCCGGAATCTGGACGAAATGACGGGGACGAGCGGTGAGTGGGCGGCCCCCGCGTGCTGCTGGCTAGAAGCCGAGTCGCCGCAGCTTTTTCGGATCCTTCTGCCAGTCCTTCGCGAGCTTCACGTGGATATCGAGATACACCGGCGTGCCGACGATCACCTCGATCTCCTTGCGCGCCCTTGTGCCCACCTGCTTCAGTCGCGCACCGCCCTTGCCGATGACGATCGACTTTTGGCTGTCGCGCTCGACGAACAGTTGCGCCCTGATGTCCATGAGTGGCCGATCCGGCGGCCGTCCCTCGCGCATGCCCATCTCCTCGATGACGACGGCGATCGAGTGGGGCAGCTCGTCCTCGACACCCTCGAGCATCGCCTCGCGGATGAGCTCAGCGACGGTGATCTCGAGGGGCTCATCGCTGAACTCGGCATCGGGATACAGGAGCGGGCCCTCGGGCAAGAGGGCAATGAGCTGCTCGGTGAGCACCTCGACATTCATGCCTGACACAGCCGACACCGGTACGACCTGCGCCCAGGTGCAGCCGAGCTCCTCGGCTAGCTCCCCCACCTCCGACAGCCGCTGCGCGAGCGTGTCTTTATTCACCCGATCGGCTTTCGTCACGATGACGACGATCGGCGTGCGGCCAAGCGCGATGATCTCCTTGGCGATGAACCGATCCCCCGGCCCGATCTCTTCATTGGCCGGCAGGCACAAACCGATGACGTCGACACTTGACCAAGCCTCGCGGACGGATGCATTCAGCCGCTCGCCGAGCAGCGTTCGCGGCCGATGCAGGCCTGGGGTGTCGACGATGATGAGTTGCGCATTGTCCGTCGTGAGGATCCCGCGGATGAGCCTGCGCGTCGTCTGGGGCCGATCGGAGGTGATCGCGACCTTGTGGCCGATGAGCCGGTTCGTGAGGGTCGACTTACCGGCGTTCGGGCGTCCGACGATCGAGACGAACCCACTGCGAAGTGTCATGCGCTCACCTTCGCACCCTTGCGGCGGTTTTCCATAACGCCGAGGAGTGCCAGCGCCACGATCACGAGGAGGCAGCCGATCCAACCGCGGGCAGAGATGACCTCTCCAAGCACGGCCACGCCGAGCATCGTCGCCACCACGGGCTCGGCCAGCGTGAGCGTTGCGATGTGACCTGGTTGCAGGAGCGTAAGGCCCTTGCCGAAGAGGATGTAGGCGCCAGTCGTCGCGGCGAGCCCCAGCCAGACCGCCATGACGACCCCGTCCAATGACACCCACCACGTGCCGCCTGCGAGGAGAAAGGGCAGGAGGATGACGGCGGCGATCGCGAACGGTGCGGCCATGACGGCGGACGAGTCATAGCCGTCGCGGGCCAGCCGGGCACCGAATACGGTGTAGGCGGCGTAGCTCGCAGCGGCCCCGAGCGCCGCGAGGATGCCGACTGGATCGGGGGCGATGTCGCTTCCGAGGGTGAGCATCGCAAGGCCAGTCACCGCGATCGCGGTGACACCGGCCCACAGCCAGCCGGGTGCCCCCTCGCGCACCGCCCAACCGAGCAGACCAGCCATGAGGGGCGCAGACCCGAGGCAGACGAGGGTGCCGACCGCGATACCGGTTCGGCCAAGCGCGAAGAAGAACATTCCTTGGTATCCGGCGACGGCGGCTCCCATGAGCCAGATGATCGGACGTCGCAGCAGCGCCTTGAATTGGTCGGTGCGCCCAAGCCAGCGGATGAAGAGAACGAGGCCGGCTGCGCCCACGATGAGACGAACGGAAGCGACCGAGATCGGGAGGGCATCAGGGACGAGGAGCGCTTTCGAGGTGCCCGAGGTTCCGAACAGGACCGCCGCGCCCAGCACCGCCAGGCTCGCGCGGCCCTTCGGGGTCACGTGCTCAATCGCAAGCGAGCTGAACCATCAAGCGCGCAGAGCAGCACCGGCACCCCCGCCCCCCCAATATCGGTGACGCAGCTGATGTCGAGGCTATCGCTCGCACCGACGACGACAGCACATTCGATGCCGGTGGCCCCGGCCGCGATCGCTTGCGCCACCGCAAGTTGCAAGGCGGTGAGTTGGAGGGACGCGGTGTGAATCGTCGCGCCTGAGTAGGTTCGACCCATCTCGTCGCGGATCGCTGCGCCCTCGAGTGCTCCGATCCGTCCGCGAGCGCCCCGGGCGAGGGTGACGAGTTTCGCGTCCTCGCTGCTGAGTCCGTCAGTCATGATCTCCACCTGGTGACCCCTGCGAGCCAATCGGCTCGACAAGGATGGTCGACACCTTGTTCCGACGGCCCGCGCCCTGCTCGGCGGTGAGCCGGTGGCCGTCGACCTCGATCCCGGCGCCGACGATCGGCACCCGCCCGAGCCGCTTGGCCATGAATCCCAGGACGGTATCGACGCCCTCCTGCTCGGCATCGATCTGAGCGCCGATGAGCTCGGCGAAGTCCTCGACGTGGAGCCGTGAGCTCACCCGGTAGGAGCCGCCGCCGAGTTCGGCGACCTCGGGTGCGGCGGTGTCGTACTCGTCGGCGATTTCACCAACGATCTCCTCGAGGACATCCTCGATGGTGACGATGCCCGCGGTGCCTCCGTACTCGTCGACGGCGATCGCCATGTGGACACGGGCTGACTGCATGTCGCGCAGCAGGGCGTCGACCGGTTTGCTATCGGGTACGAAATAGGTAGGGCGCATGAGCGACTCGACCCGCTCGCTGTGTTCGGCATCGCGATGCTCGAAGGTGCGCTTGACCATGTCCTTGAGATAAACGACGCCGACGACGTCGTCGGCGCTCTCACCGATCACCGGGATACGGGAGAAACCCGAGCGCAGGCCTAGTGAAATTGCCTGCCGGATTGACTTTGTGCGCTCGATGAAGACGACCTCGGTGCGAGGCACCATCACCTCCTTGACGAAGGTGTCGCCGAGTTCGAATACGGAGTGGATCATCTGCCGCTCCTCGTCCTCGATGAGGTCGTCGGCCTCAGCCATGTCGACGAGTTCGCGCAGTTCGGCCTGGGTCGCGAATGGCCCCTCGCGGAATCCTCGCCCCGGGGTGAGCGCATTGCCGATGACGATGAGGAGGGTGGTGAGCGGTCCGAGGAGCGCGGCGAGGAACTGCGCGGGCCTTGCGGCGACAAGTGCGATGCGGTCGGCGTGCTGGCGGCCGAGGGTTCGCGGCGCGACACCGAGCGCGACGTACGAGACGGTCACCATGATGATGACCGCGAGTGCCAGCGATCCGCCAATCGGCCAGCTCTGCTCGCCGGTGAGCCATTCAACGAGAACGAAGGTGACGAGCGAGGTTGCCGTGACGGTTGCGACCGTCGACAGGAAGAGCATGACGTTGATGTAGCGGGGGCGATCATCAAGGATTCGAAGGAGGCGGAGCGCTTTGGGGTTCTCGCGGCTCAGTTCCTCAATTCGGCCGCGAGACACTCGGCCGAATGCGGTCTCGGCACTGACGAGGAGCCCGGCAAGGAGCACTAGACCGATCGACAGGAGCACAAGCCACCCGTCGGAGGCAGACATCATGCCCGGGCTCCGTTCAGCCACTCGGCCAGGATGAGGTCCTGCAGCGCGAACATTTGATCCTCGTCGTCTGGCTCTTGATGGTCGTGGCCGATGAGGTGCAAGAACCCGTGAATCATGAGGAATTGCAGCTCTTCGTCGAGTGAGCGGCCCTTCTCAGCCGCCTGCACGGAGGCGAACGATGGGCACATCGCGATGTCGCCGACGATGCCCTGCTCGGGGGCCTCACCCTCGGCAGCGCTGCGAAGCTCGTCCATCGGGAACGACAGGACATCGGTGGGCCCCGGCTCGTCCATCCACTCGACATGAAGATCGGTCATGCGCTCCTCGTCAACGAGGGTGATGGCGAGCTCGCAATCCGGGTGGAGCCGCAGCCGATCGAGGAGGAACACCGCGAGTCGATCGAGGGCTTCGAGATCGCACGCGGCCTCACTGTCATTCGTGACCGAGATGAGCGATTGGGTCATTACGCCCGTTCCGCGTCGTAGCGCTCGTAAGCCTCAACGATGCGTCCGACGAGTTTGTGGCGAACGACGTCGTGGGAGGTGAGTCGGCAGAAGGCGACATCCTCAAGGCCCTCAAGGATGTCGCTGATGACGCGCAGGCCGCTTTGCACGCCGCCTGGGAGATCGACCTGCGTGACATCGCCGGTGACGACGATGGTCGAGCCAAACCCGAGGCGGGTGAGGAACATTTTCATCTGCTCGGCAGAAGTGTTCTGGGCCTCGTCGAGAATGATGAAGGCGTCGTTGAGGGTGCGGCCGCGCATATAGGCGAGGGGGGCGACCTCGATGGTGCCGCTGGTGATGAGGCGCGGGATCGAGTCCGGGTCGATCATGTCGTGGAGGGCGTCGTAGAGCGGGCGCAGGTAGGGGTCGATCTTCTCCGACAGGGTGCCGGGGAGGAAGCCGAGTTTCTCACCCGCTTCGACGGCGGGCCTGGTGAGGACGATTCGGTTCACCCGCTTGGCCTGCAGGGCCTGCACCGCCTTTGCGACCGCGAGGTAGGTCTTCCCGGTGCCGGCAGGCCCAATGCCGAACACGATCGTGTTGGTGTCGATGGCGTCGACGTAGCGCTTCTGGTTCAGAGTCTTCGCGCGGATCGTTCGCCCGCGGTTGCTGAGGATATTGGCGGTGAGGACGTCACTGGGCCGCGATCCCGACTGCATGAGGGAGATGCTGCGCTCGACTGACTCACCGCTGAGAGCTTGGCCGGTACGCAGCAGGGTGAGCATTTCGCCGAAGAGGGTCTCGATCATGCCGACGTCGTCTGCGCTGCCGGTGATGGTGATTTCGTTGCCGCGCAGCAGGATGTCGGCCTGTGGGAATCCGGCCTCGACAAGGCGGAGGTACTCGTCCGATGCACCGACGAGGGCGACCATCGGCTGGGAGTTCGGGATGGTGATGCGAGCCTGCGCCTGGGGCGCATCTGATTGCGCCTGCGGCTGAGCAGATGTTGGAAGGGTCACTCGTTATCCCGGGGGCCAGAGGAGGTCACGTCCGCCGAGGACGTGAGCATGGACATGGAACACGGTCTGCCCGGCATCGGCACCGGTATTAAGGACGATTCGGTAGCCACTGCTGAGGCCCTCGGCCTCGGCGACCTGCGCTGCTGCTGCAAGGAGGTGGCCTGCCAGCGCCGGGTCTGCTGCTGCGATCTCGGCAGCATTGGCATGGTGGGAGGTCGGGATAACGAGGACGTGGACCGGCGCCTGCGGGTTGAGGTCACGGAAGGCAACGATCCGGTCGGTGCGCAGGACGATGTCGGCCGGCACCTCCCCTTCGACAATTCGGCAGAACAGACATTCACTCATGCGGATGATCCTTGCATGTCAGCCGCCCGCCAGCGGGCGCTCGCCGAGATCGCTGTCACGGCGACTGCTCCGGCCAGTGAAGATCGCAGCACGCTCGGGCCGAGTCGCACCTCCAGCGCCCCAGCATCGCGCAGCCCGGCTCGCTCGTCGTCGGCCAGGCCGCCCTCAGGTCCGACCACGATAACGATCTCGCCTCCAGCAGGCAGGTGAGTGTCGGCGAGCCCCGTGGTGGCCTCCTCGTGGAGCAACAGGGCGAGGTTGGCCCCCGACACCAGCGCGCAGGCGTTGGCGAAGGAGGCAAGTTCACCGATAACGGGGGTTCGCGCACGCCGGGACTGCTTTGCCGCGGTCGCTGCTGCGGCCTGCCATTTGGCCCGTGCCTTCTCGGCCTTATCCGGCTTCCATTGCGCGATGGATCGTTGTGCGGCCCATGGGACGATGGCATCGACTCCGACCTGGGTCATGAGGTCGACGGCAAGTTCGGCATGCTCGCCCTTCGGTAGGGCCTGGATCACCGTGAGGCGCAGCCTTGGGCATGGTTCGTCGATAACGCTTGCGACGTCCACGTCCAACGAATCGCGACCATCGACGGAGCTGATGGTTCCGCGCACGCGCCTGCCCGCACCATCGACCACTTCGATGGACTCCCCCGGCTCCATGCGCATGACGCTCACTGAGTGCCGGGCCTCTGGCCCGACAATGGTCAGCGAGGCGCCGACCCGTGCACCGGCGAGCTCGGCGGGGGTTGCGTGGAATACGGAGGCTGTCACTTCTGGGAGAACGCGTCCTTCAGTCGGGAGAAGAGGCCGCCCGTTGCCTCATGGGTATCGGCGCCAACGCGGGCACCCTCCTCTGCACGCAGGGCAGCGAGTTGGCGCAAAAGTGCGGTCTGCGCATCATCGAGCTTCGTCGGGACCTCGACGAGAAGATGCACATGCAGGTCGCCCCGCGCGGGGCTGCGGAGCCGTGCCGCCCCCTTGCCACGCAGGAGAAGCACCTCGCCGGGCTGGGTGCCCGCTCGGATGTCGAGGACCTGTTCACCGTCGAGAGTGTCGAAGGTGACGGAGGTGCCAAGGGCCGCGGAGGTCATTGGGAGCGTGACGGTGCAGTGGAGTTCGTCGCCCTGCCGCTCGAACACTGGGTTGGGGGCGACGGCGATCTCGACATAAAGATCGCCGGCCGGTCCGCCGTTCGGGCCGACCTCGCCCTCTCCGGTGAGCTGGATGCGGGTGCCGGAGTCGACACCGGGCGGGACCTGGATCGTGAGGGTGCGTCGGGTGCGCACTCGTCCGTCGCCGGCGCACTCTGGGCAGGGGTGCTGGATGGTTTGGCCGAAGCCCTGGCATTGCGGGCAGGGTCGAGCGGTCATGATCTGGCCGAGGAATGAGCGCTGCATCTGTTGGATCTCGCCGCGTCCCTTGCACATGGCGCAGGTGGTGGCCTGGCTGTTCGGGGCGGTGCCGGCCCCGGCGCAGGAGCCGCAGGCGGCCGCCGTATCCACGGTGAGGTCACGGTTGGCGCCGAAAACGGTGTCCTCGAGGGTGATCTGGATTCGGATGAGCGCATCCTGGCCCCGTCTGGCCCGAGTGCGCGGCCCACGCTGCGACCCGCCGCCGAAGAAGGCGTCCATGATGTCGCCGAAGTCGAACCCACCGCTGGACCCGCCACCCGCCGCGCGCGGATCGCCGCCCATGTCGTACATCTGGCGCTTCTCGGGGTCGCTGAGGACCTCGTAGGCCGCCGTCACCATCTTGAACCGCTCCTGATGCTCAGGGTCGGGGTTGACGTCCGGGTGCAGTTCACGGGCGAGCTTTCGGTATGCCTTCTTGATCTCCTCGGGCGAGGCATCACGGGCGACGCCGAGGAGTGCGTAGAAATCGGTGGCCACGGGACTCACTGTTCATCCAGGATGCGGCTGACGTACTGCGCTACGGCATGCACGGCGCCCATCGTTCCGGGGTAATCCATATGCGTTGGACCGACGACGCCAAGCGACGCGACGGTCTTGTTTCCCCGGCTGTACCGGGCGGTGATGACCGAGGTCGATTCAAGCCCCTCGACGGGATTCTCGTGCCCGATTCGCACGGTGACGCCGGTACTCATCGTCTCTTCACCAAGGAGCCGAAGAAGGACGACCTGCTCCTCGAGCGCCTCGAGCACGGGCTGGATGGCGAGCGGAAACGCCTCGCCGTAGCGAGCGAGGTGAGCAGTGCCGCCGAGGATGACACGCTCATCGATGCGTTCGGTCATGGCGTCGAGCAGTGTTGCGACGATGGCACTGGCGAGCGGCCTGAGTTCTGGCGGGGACGAATCGGTGAAGCCTGCAACAGTGTCATCGACCCGTGCTGATGGATGACCAACAACGGCGCTGAGGAGTCGGGCTCGCAAGTCAGCGAGGGCGGACTCGTCGACCGGCCCGGAGCATTCGATGACCCGCTGCTCGACCCGGCCGGTGTTCGCGATGAGCACCATCATCACTCGGGTCGGACTCAACGAGATGAGTTCAATATGGCGAACTGTGCTCTCGGTGAGGGACGGATATTGAACGAGCGCAACCTGCCTGGTGATCTGGGCGAGGAGTCGCACGGTGCGGATCATGACGTCGTCGAGATCGACGGCAGATCCGAGGAACTCATGGATCGCGCGTCGTTCGGCAGCGCTGAGCGGCTTGACCCCCGAGAGTCGGTCGACGAAATGGCGGTAGCCGAGGTCAGTTGGCACTCGGCCGGCGCTCGTATGCGGCTGGGCGATGTAGCCCTCATCCTCAAGTGCGGCCATGTCATTGCGGATCGTTGCCGGCGACACCCCGAGGCTGTGGCGTTCGACGAGCGCCTTTGAGCCGACCGGTTCGTGGGTGGAGACGTAGTCCTCGACGATGGCGCGGAGCACGGCGAGGCGTCGATCCTCGAGCATTGCGCCTCCTTCCACGCCTTTGGCACTCACCACGAGCGAGTGCCAAGTCTACGACGAATTGGCGGAAGCGTACGACGCGGCGGCTTGCATTATTCCTACTAATTCGATAGGAATTATCCTAATGATCGCACTTCTCCTTATTGCCCTCGCCGGATTCGGCGCCCAGCTCGTCGACGGCTCCCTCGGCATGGGCTACGGGGTGACCTCGTCCACCCTCCTCATCGCCATCGGACTCGCACCCGCCGCCGCGTCCGCATCGGTCCACTTCGCCGAACTCGGCACCACCGCGGTCAGCGCCTACTCCCACGTGCGCCTCGGCAACGTCGACAAGACCGTGCTGCGCCGAATCGCAATCCCCGGCGCGGTCGGCGCCTTCGCCGGTGCAACTGTCCTTGCCTGGCTCTCTACTCAGGCCGCCCGGCCGTGGGCCAGCGGACTCCTCCTCATCCTCGGCGTCTATGTCCTCATCAGGTTCAGTCGGCATCGCATAGTGACCCTACGCAAGGGCCGCCCGGGTACCAAGCTCCTCATCCCCCTCGGCCTCGTTGGCGGCTTTGTTGACGCTACTGGCGGCGGCGGTTGGGGGCCCGTCACGACTCCGGCCCTCATGGTGGACGGTCGGATGGCACCGAATCGGGTTGTCGGCACGATGAACACCGCTGAGTTCGCCGTGTCCCTCGCAGCAAGCATCGGGTTCATCATCGCGCTCGGGTTCTCCGCCCTCGATTGGCGCATCCTCGTCCCACTCCTCGTCGGCGGCGTCATCGCTGCGCCGATCGCCGCCAGGGTCACCCACGTGCTCCCTATGCGGATCATGGGCGTGGCTGTTGGCGGACTCATCATCGTCACGAACAGTTACACACTCCTGCGAGCGGCGGGCACGAACGGCCAGACGCAGGGCATCGTCATGGTCTGCCTGCTAGTCGGGTGGGCAGCGGCGGTGACCATCGTGAGCGTCCAGCACCGTCGAGCGCGCGCCCTCACCAGCGCAACGTAGGGAAGCA
>JBBATH010000017.1:38393-96513 GCA_040398845.1 Candidatus Nanopelagicales bacterium
GCAACGTAGGGAAGCACTGCCTGCCCCAGTCAGCCCCTTGGGTCCTGCCTGAGTCAGATGCACCCCGAATCCCGATGAGTTGCGCTCTGACGGCCATCTCGTCCGGTTTCGGGGTGCATCTGGCCGAAACCTTGGCGAGGAGTGCGGCGACTAGTACACCACCAGGCAGGTGCCGACCAGGACGATGACGAGTGCTGCCCGCTCCATCCGGGTCATCTGCTCTTTGAGCACCCCAAGCGCGAGGAGTGCCACCACGATCGGGGTCAGGGATCCGAGCACTGCCACGACGCCGATATTGCCTTCGTTCGCTGCGGTGAAGAACGTGATCTGCCCCAGGGCGAGCGCCACTCCGGCCGCGGCCAGCGCAACGATGGCTCGCCGGGTCAGCCCGCCAAGGGATCGGGCGACGATGAACACCATGACGATGGCGAGTGCCATCGGCGGCAGTTGCGAGGCCGCCATCGTCGCTGTCACGCTCACCCGCGAGCCGATGTCGATAATGACAACACCCATGCCCCACGCCAGCGCAGCTAGGGCGGCGAGAACGACGGGAAGTGGCGAGGTTGGCGAGTCCGGCTGGGAGCGCATGCTCGGGACGTAGAACACGAGGAGGCCCGCGAAGATGACGCCGATCCCAACAGCCTGAACCGGCGACATCTGCTCACCCCCGAGGAATGAGAACGCCAGCGGAACGATGACGCTGGCCGATGCCACACCTGCGACAACCCCCATCTTCCCGCGTTCATAGGCCCTGAGAACGAGGACGGTGCCGGTGACATTGACGATGCCGCCCAGCACCCCGTGGCTCGCGTCCCTCGGGTCAAACACCAGGTCATGACTGAGTAACCCGACGAGCACGTACACCACGGCCGCTGAGCCCGCGCTCACCAGGATCACACTGAAAACGGCGACCTTTCCCCGCCACTGGCCGATCCCGAATGACCAAATCCCAAACAGAAGCGCGCTCAACAGTGCAGTCAGGATGTATATCGGCCGAGCCTTCCCTTGTGGCCTTCGGTATCGACGTAGATGTTGTCACAAGTGGCGCTCGTGGTGACTACTCGATCAGTTCACGGACCAGCCGATCAGCGAGGAGGCGTCCGCCTCTGGTGAGGACGACGGAACCATCGGCCAGCGCGGCAGCGTCAATGAGTCCCGCGTCCACGGTGCGCCCGCGCCAGCCTGCGTCGAGCACCTCGCTTGAGGCGAGCCCGTCTCGCATTCGCAGGGCGAGCATCACTCGCTCGACGCGCTTGTCATCTTCGGTGAGGACCTCTCGGCCGCCTTCGGGGGATGTCCCCGAGGCGAGGGCATCGGCGTAGGTTCGCGGGTGCTTGGTATTCCACCACCGGACGCCAGCGACGTGGCTGTGGGCGCCCGGCCCAATGCCCCACCAGTCGTCGCTGCGCCAGTAGGCGATGCTGTGTCGGCACTCACCGTTCGGACGCGACCAGTTCGATACCTCGTACCAATTCAGGCCCGCCTCTGCGAGTGCGTCGTCGATGATCTCGTAGCGGCTCGCAGCGATGTCGTCGTCGGGCATCGGCAGCTCGCCCCGGCCGATGCGACGGGCAAGGGGCGTGCCCTCTTCGACGATGAGCGAGTAAGCCGAGACATGGTCGACATCGGCCTCGATGACGTCGTCGAGGGTGCGGCGTAGATCGTCGTCGCTCTCACCTGGAGTCGCGTAGATGAGGTCGAGGTTTACGTGCTCGAAGCCGGCAGCGCGCGCCGCTCGTGCCATGGCCAGGCTGCGGCCCGCGGTGTGGGTCCGATCCAGTACCCGAAGCACGTGTGAGGCTGAACTTTGCATTCCGAAGGAGATCCGGGTGAAGCCTGCTGCCCGCAGGGTCTCGAGCGCGGTTTCATCGACGCTGTCGGGGTTGGCCTCCGTGGTGATTTCGGCGTCGGGTGCCATGGTGAACCCCTCGCGGATCGACGCAAGGATCTCGCCGAGGGCACTCGCGCCGAGGAGGGTCGGCGTGCCGCCGCCGAAGAACACCGTGGAGACCTCGCGGGGGCCAAGGGCTCTCGCTGCAACGGTGACCTCGCTCGCAAGCACCTCGTGGAAGGTCGCGCGCGACACGGAGTCACCGAGCTCGATTGCGGTGTAGGTGTTGAAGTCGCAGTAGCCACAGCGGCTCGCACAAAACGGCACGTGGACGTAGATCGACAGCGGCCTGACGAGTTCACTCACGGCCGGCCCTTCGTTGATTACGCGTGCCTTCTACGTCGCTCGCTACTTCTTTGCGGGGTCACCGGTCGACAGCGCCGCAATGAAGGCCTCTTGGGGGACTTCGACGCGTCCGACCATTTTCATGCGCTTCTTGCCCTCCTTTTGCTTTTCGAGGAGTTTGCGCTTGCGGGAGATATCACCGCCGTAGCACTTGGCGAGGACGTCCTTGCGGATCGCCCGGATGGTTTCGCGGGTGATGACGCGGGCGCCGATCGCCGCCTGGATCGGCACCTCAAACTGCTGGCGCGGGATGAGTTCCTTGAGCTTCGCGGTCATCATGACGCCGTAAGCCATTGCCTTGTCTCGGTGCACGATCGCGCTGAACGCATCGACCGGCTCGCCGTGCAGGAGGATGTCGACCTTGACGAGGTCTGCCTCCTGCTCGCCCTGCAGTTCGTAGTCGAGGGAGGCATACCCGCGCGTTCGGCTCTTGAGCTGATCGAAGAAGTCGAAGACGATCTCGGCGAGCGGCAACTGATAGCGCAGTTCGACCCGCTCCTCCGACAGGTAGTCCATGCCCTGCATGGTGCCGCGGCGCTGCTGGCAAAGTTCCATCACCGTCCCGACGAACTCACTGGGCAAGATGACGGTGGCGCGGACGATCGGTTCGAAGATCTTCGCGACCTTCTGGGTCGGGAACTCGCTGGGATTCGTGACCACGATCTCGCTGCCGTCATCCCCCACCACGCGATAAATGACGTTGGGAGCCGTCGAGATGAGGTCGAGGTTCGCCTCCCGCTCAAGGCGCTCCCGAACGATTTCCATGTGGAGCAAGCCAAGGAAGCCGCAGCGAAACCCGAACCCGAGTGCGAGGGAGGTCTCCGGCTCGTAGACGAGCGCTGCATCGTTGAGCTTGAGCTTGTCGAGGGAATCGCGAAGTTCGGGGTAGTCGGAGCCGTCGATCGGATAGAGCCCCGAGAACACCATGGGCATGGGATCGCGGTAACCGCCGAGCGCCTCGGTTGCACCATGCTGTGAGAGTGTGATGGTGTCGCCAACGCGTGATTGGCGGACATCCTTCACTCCGGTGATGAGGTAGCCGACCTCGCCGACACCGATGCCCTTGGATGGCACCGGATCTGGCGAGATGACCCCGACCTCAAGGAGTTCGTGGACCTCGCCCGTGGCCATCATGCGGACTTTGTCGCGAGTCGCAATGCGGCCATCGACGACGCGGACATAGGTGACGACGCCGCGATAGGTGTCGTAAACCGAATCAAAGATGAGGGCGCGTGCCGGGGCGTTCGGATCACCAATCGGCGGTGGGATGTCGCGAACGATTCGCTCAAGGAGATCGGGAACGCCGACCCCGGTCTTGGCCGAGATGCGTAGGACCTCGTCGGGATCGCATCCGATGATGCGGGAGATCTCGGCGGCGTACTTATCGGGTTGCGCTGCCGGGAGGTCGATTTTGTTGAGGACGGGTACAACGGCCAGGTCGTTCTCAAGCGCAAGGTAGAGATTCGCGAGGGTCTGCGCCTCGATGCCTTGCGCGGCGTCGACGACGAGCACCGCACCCTCGCATGCAGCAAGCGACCGAGAGACCTCGTAGGTGAAGTCAACGTGGCCGGGGGTGTCGATCATGTTGAGGACGTAGTCGACGCCGTCGAGTCCGACGTACGGCAGCCGCACCGCCTGCGATTTGATGGTGATGCCGCGCTCGCGCTCGATATCCATGCGGTCGAGGTACTGCGCTCGCATCTGCCGGGGGTCGACGATGCCGGTCTGCTGAAGCATCCGGTCGGCAAGGGTCGACTTGCCGTGGTCGATGTGGGCGATGATGGAGAAGTTCCGGATCACCGACGGGTCGGTGGCACCGGGCTGCTCGACTGGCACGTGGATCCTCACGAGATGGCGCTCCGTGACCCCTTGGAGAGGGCTGAGAGCGGGGCTGATTTGGGCTGAGGCCAGCCTACGGGTAATCTGGGGTGCTGCCTCATCCAGAGGCGCATCATTGCCCCAGACATAAGCTGACCCAGACGTGAAGAGGATTGCCCCGTGGCGAACATCAAGTCGCAGATCAAGCGTAACCGGACCAATGAGAAGGCCCGCATGCGCAACAAGGCCGTGAAGTCTTCACTGAAGACGGCTGTGCGCAAGTTCCGCGAGGCAGCCGAGGCCGGCTCCGCCGATGCGATTGCGCTGGGCCGCGAGGCCAACCGGGCACTCGACAAGGCCGCGAGCAAGGGCGTCATCCACGCCAATCAGGCCGCGAACCGCAAGTCGTCGATCAACAAGCGCGCCGCAGCCATCTAAGTTTCAGCGAAAGCCCCGTCCCCTGCGGACGGGGCTTTCGCGTTTGTCCTCCGTTTGTCCCAGAAGGTTCAACCAAGGACGCTGCTCGGACTGGCGCAGTCCCCGCTTCTACAGACGGGCCCGCCGAAGATCCTGCCCGCGGCCGGACTGGTTCAGTTTCGGGCGGTGATCGCGCTGACGAGGCCGCCGTGGACGAACTCAAGGACGGTGGCGATCTCGTGGTCGGTATCGCACTCCCCCGACTCGATCCGGGCAATCGACATCTCAACGACGCCCCACACGTAGCGAGCGAGCTGGCCGGGATCGACGTCTCCCATGGCGGCCAAGGCCTCATGCAAGGGTGCGATGAGACTGCGGTGCATTGACTGAACCTCGGCACGACGTGCGGGTGGCAGGTCAATGGCGCCGGCGGCCCGCACCAGCGCATGGCGTCCGGCCGCGGCGTAGTGCAGGACTGCTGTCGTCCAAGCGGTCACTCGTGCCGCCGGATCGTCCACCGTGGAGGTCACCCGCTCAAGGGAACTGGCCCACTCCGCGAGCTCGTCAACCAGGACATCGGCGATCAGGTCGGCGGCACTGCTGTAGTACTCGTACACCGCTGATCTCGAAAGGCCCACTTCAGCGGCAACCTGGGCGACGGTGAACGTGGAGTCCCGGACGATGAGGACTGCTGCGGCCTCGAGGAGCTGGGCCCGACGCTGCTCGCGATGCTCCGCCACTGTGGGGGCGCTGATCTTGGGCATGTGCCTCATTCTGCCCTGATACGAGAACTTCCGCCTGCCGCGTCGGCACCAAGTCGACGAGGCCCTCCGTCTGGAGGGCCTCGTCGTCATTTCCATCGGCGCCTGACGGCTACTTCGTGAGTCGGAATACCTGGGTGGTGACGAGCGGCTTGGTGTTCGCCCCGCCTGTCGACACGATGCGCACCGTGCAGGTTCCCGCCGGCTTCAGCGCAGTGATCATCGTCGCCGTCACTGAGCAGTTGTCCGAGGAGAGGGTCGGCTTAAGACCTGACCTTAAGGTCACCTCCATCGTGGCCGGGGCCGCCGCCGACACCTTGGGGGTTGACCCCTTGGCTACGACCCTGCTCACGAGTTTGATCGTCGCCACATCAGTGGCTCGGTCTGCCTTCACCGGTGAGAACACCGTCGGGAAGATCCTCATGTAAGCGGGGTTCGCGCTATCCCGCCCGGCTCCCAGCACGTAGACCGCGCAGGTCGTCGACCTTGGATTCCCTGTGTCGACACGGCAGTCGACCGACTCGCCCACGGACGCGCCTGCGGTTGGATTCGGGTCGGTTCCAAAGAACTCACCGTTTAACTTGAACGGGATGCCCACTGTGGCACGGGCGTCCGGCGTGGCGGTGAGGTAAGCGAGGCTGTCGATCGACGAGTCGCAGAGCGTCGGGGCGGACCGCGGATCGGCGGGCAACTTGCAGTGCAGCGCGTAGAGGCCGACATTTGCCGGCAGGTTTACGACATCGACCCGCTGCATTGACGACGGCGCCAGGTTCACGAGCGACGTGTAGTTGCGCTGCCCGGCAATCGTTGCGTTGTAGACGGCGTCCGCAGCGAGTGCTGGGGAAGTCAGGGCGCCCAGTGCGAGAGCGCCAATGGCGACGGCGCCAGCTGCGGTGCTGAGCGCTCCAAGACCAGTGTGGGTGCGTCGGGACATGTGTGGATCTCCTTCGATGGTTGGTGTGTTGACCGGTCAGTTGGGTCGAGCGTCATCACTGTCGAAACGCCACGGGCACGAAAACGTCAAAGCGTCGGTCCCCTGAATGGAGGTGGTCGGCGCGCGTGACGATCGAGCACGACACGGTCCGGCAGTCGACGGTCCCGATGGTTGAGGACACCGAGATACGAACCTTGAAACGGCCGCCCTTGGCGAAGGGGGTCGACAGTTTCTGGCCGTAGGGGGGCGGATTCGACGAGATCCAGGCGGAGGCGGCGTTGGCCCCGGTCATGTTCACGCCGCCACCGCAGGGCGACGGCGGCTGCCTGACCTGCGGCGTCACGCACAGGGCCACATAGATCCCGACGGTCCGGTCGTAGCCTCGGCCGGTCACGGTGACCGTCGATCCTGCGGGATCAAGCGCGGTCGTTGGCGTGACGGTGAGAACAAGACCCGTCGGGGTCTTTACCGTCTCGGCTGGCACGCTCGCCTGGGCGGTCTGCGACGAAACTGCCACCACGGTCAGCGAGGCGAGGAGCCCAAACGATGCAGCGCAGACCCGGGAACCGAAGCGTCTCGTCGTCGTGGGCATGGTGTGACGTTAGAGCGGGTCCGCTCAATTCCGCCCGACACAGTGTCGGGGTCATGCCGACGCCGCATCGGCAAATGTCCTCGACAAGAAGATACGTGATGTTCCGGGCAATCATCACCGGATATCACTGAGCGGAACACGAACCTCGTCATGAAGTGGGACGGGTTCGGACTCCCAGACCCACGGCGCGAAGGTGGCGAACTCCCCTGCCGACATCGACTCCCACGTGCGAGGCTCAATGGTGATGCGGAAGCCGGAATCGCGCGTAACGGTCGCGGAGATTTCGTTACCCAGCTTCATGGACCCGGCTACGACGGCATGCCCATCGAGTTCACCCGTCGCCTTCACCAGCAGCCCTGCGGACTTGGCGCGGTCCAAACTGAGCATCGGGCAGAGTGTCACACTCAGCTCCGAACACCTCACGAGCCACATGTCGGTCGCGTGCACGAGTTTGACTTGAAGTGTCCGCTCCCCACCCTTTGCACCTGACCGTGCGTACCTGGCCACGATGTTGGCGGCTTTCCCCAGTACATGCTCTTCTGCAGCATCGGGGTGCGGCGTGCGGGCGTACCGTCTCCCTGCCCAAGCTCGAAGCCTTTGCTGCTGCCTGCCGGTCAACGGCCGGAGGGTTCTCACATCGGGAGCCAGAAGGGCCTCCTTCAGCACAGAAGTGACAAATCGCTGATTCGCCACTGGGAAGAAGGGCTCCGACTTCGACCTGCCGGTGGCTACACGCAACTTCGGATCCGGAAGCGGGAAATCGCGCGGGCTATACCCGCCGTTACGCAACTGCCGATAGCGACCTTCATCGACCAGGGTGACAGGACACACGACCAGACATGGTTCGACGGCGGGGTCGCGGGCAATGTCGCACTCCTGGCTAAGAATGACGTACCAGCCGATCTCACTCACGACAAGAAGATTCCAGACGTCGTCGGGCGCCTCGATTCCGACCGCGGCAAGATCCACCGACGGCCCCCGGCCCACGATGTTGACGACTCCGACGCTGATCAGGTCGCCCTGTGCGACCGACGGAAGCAACTGCATGAGCCTGTCGCCGTCGCGCCTATCCAACGGCGTTATCACGCGCCCACGGTCTCCAGTCGAGATGACCGCGCACCGCGCAGTAATTGCCAAAGCGCCGTGTGGACGGCACTGTTCTCCGGCGGAATCGCATCCGCTCGCCGCGATTGCGAAGGCAGCTCTGGACGGGAGCCGGTCAACTCGACAGCCTCTGCAAGGTGCACGCGATCCGGAGGTGTCGATCCAAATTCCAACTCTCGCTCAGCCAGCGGGCGCAACAGTAGCCTCACGTCCGTCGTGGTCGCTTTCGGCTCCAAGGCTGATTGGACCTCGGCAACGTCGAACCGGCGATGTCCACCCGGAGTGACACTAAAAGGGATCCTCCCATTGCGCGCATAGGCCTGAATCGTCGCGGGGCTCACGTTCAGGGCGGCACCAACAATCTTCGACGTCACTGATCTCTCGGTCGACATCCGCACCTCTCTCACGGTTACCACGGTTATCAAGTTTCTCAGCATTCTACGTTAGCCGATTGTCGCGGGCAAGCAGCCTCTTCGCTGGACCCACAACGTTCGGAGTCATGCCGACGCCGTATCGGAACGCTCCGCCTCCAGCTTGACGATAATCAATTCATGCCACGGTGGACGGTGACGATGACGCTCGCCGCGGCCTTGGCGTCACTGCTTGCAGCCTGCGGAGGAACGACTGGCCAAGAGCCCGCGTCATCTCCGGGCGCCACCGACACCGCATCACGTGGGAGTGTTCGCACGATCACCTCTGCTGACCTCTCGATGCCCACGAGCAGCGCGTCACGGGGGCCATCATCCGCCGGGGCAAAGCGGATCGTCTCGCTCGCAACCGGGGTCGGGGAGACCCTCGCGGCACTCGGCGCCAGCGAGCAGGTCGTGGGTCGCGATGAGACAAGCGATGTCCCGTCCATCAGCGGTGCACCGATCGTCACGAAGGCTCACGCGGTGAGTGCTGAGCGGGTGCTGGCGCTCGAGCCGGACCTCGTGCTCGTCGATGCGTCGACCTCACCCCCCGAGGCCCTAGACCAGATCCGGGCAGCCGGGGTGCGGGTCGTGGAGGTGCCTGAGGCATGGACGCTCGCCGACATTTCCCCGCGGACCGCCGCCGTCGCCGCTGCAATCGGCGCATCAACCGCCGACGCCGACAAGGTTGCCGCTGAGGCCACCGGGCGCTCCTTCGCAACCCCGAACGGGCCGAGGGTTGCCTTCCTCTACCTGCGCGGCACTTCAGCCATTTATCTCATCGGCGGCAAGGGCTCGGGAGCCGATGCGCTCATCGAGGCTGCGGGCGGCACCGATGTCGGCGCCGCTGCGGGCCTAGACCCATTCGTTCCCCTCACTCCCGAGGCCTTCGCAACCCTGCAGCCCCACGTCGTTCTCGTCATGACGAAGGGGCTCGAGTCCGTCAGGGGTGTCGATGGCCTGGTGTCCCTGCCCGGGGTGGCCCAGACGCCAGCCGGCGCGAACCGGCGCGTGATCGCGGTTGATGACACGCTCCTGCTCTCCTTCGGCCCGCGCACCGGCAGGCTCGTCGAAGCCCTGCACTCTGCTCTGAGTGACGTCGGTTGAGCCGTCGCTGGCAATGGGTGACCCTCACCCTCGCACTGGCCCTCATCCTCGCCGCCGGCGCAGCGCTTCTCATCGGCGTCGCCGCAACCTCCCCGGAGGTGGTGTGGAATATCCGCGCACCGCGCATCGCGATGGCCGTCATCGTCGGTGCCGGACTTGCCGTCGCCGGGGCCCTCATGCAGGGGTCACTCGGCAATCCGCTCGCCGACCCCGCCCTCGTGGGTGTGTCGGGAGGCGCTGCGCTCGGTACGGTGGCGGCCGTTGCGGTCGGTGGCGCTTTCAATACCGGGTTCGCGTCACTCGCCGCGTGCATTGGTGCAGCGGGTGCGGTGGCCATCGTCGTGGGAGTGTCCGTCCGCGATCCGCGTCCCGAGGTCGTCACCCTCCTCCTCGCCGGCGTGGCGGTCACCGCTTTCACGACGGCGGCGCTATCAGTCCTCGTGTCAATGAGTGACGTCGCCGGTGCGCGCTCGGTGACCTTCTGGACCACCGGGAGTCTGGCGCTGTCGACCTGGGGCGGGGTGCTCTCCGTGGCGCCGTTTGCCGTCATCGGCCTTGCCCTCGCCGCAACAACCCCCCGCTCCCTTGACGCGCTGTCCCTCGGCGATCGTGCGGCTCAGGCGGTAGGAGTTGACGTTGCTGGCGTGCGCTATCGGGCCCTCGCGGCCATCGTGCTCCTTGTCGCAGCCGGGGTGGCGACCGTCGGGATCATTGCGTTCGTCGGGCTGCTCATTCCGCACGCGATGCGCGCCATCGTCGGACCCGCCCATGGACGGCTCCTCATCCTGAGCGGGCTGGCGGGGGCGCTCCTCGTTCTCGCCGCCGATACCGTCGCGAGGGTTGTCGCGAATCCAATCGAGATCCCGATCGGTGCCGTGACCGCCCTCATTGGCGCGCCAGCCTTCTTCGTGCTCCTGCGGCGCACCCGGGCTCAGCAAGGTGGGTGGGCGTGAGCATTTCGGGCGAGTCAGCGCCCCTCGAGTTGCGCGGGGCTGGCCTCGGTAGCGGCAGCGACGTCCGTCTGCATCCCACCGACCTGTTGTTCGAGTCCGGAACCGTCACCTCGATCATCGGCCCGAACGGCTCGGGTAAGTCAACCCTCCTTGGACTCATGTCGGGTGATGGTCAACCAACGTCGGGTCTGGTGCTCATGTACGGGCACGAAAGCGCCACCATAAACGCGACGATGCTTGCGCGTCATCGGTCGCTGCTCGCGCAGGAGACAAATGTTTCCTTCCCCTTCCTCGTTCATGAGGTCGTGGCCTGGGGCAGGCTTGCCTGGCGGCGCACCCCCTCAGCGGGCGATGATGCCCGGATCATCGATGCGGCAATCGAATCCCAAGGCCTCGCTGCGCTGCGCGACCGCAGGGTGACTGAACTCTCCGGCGGCGAGCGGACCCGCGTTCACCTCGCCCGGGTCATCGCGCAGCAGACACCACTGCTCCTCCTCGACGAGGCCGACGCCGACCTCGACCTCGTTGGCCGCAGCCATCTAGACGCCACGGTGGCGGCGCTCGCCAAGGAAGGCAGCACGGTCGTCCTGGTGAGCCATGACATCAACCGCGTCGCAGCCCTGAGTCATCGCATGATCATCATGAGCGCCGGCATCGTCCGGGCTGATGGACCGCCGCGGAAGGCACTCACCACGGACAATCTCAGTACCGCGTTCGGCACGACGGTTGAGGTTTCGGACGAGGACGGGAACCCGGTGGTGCGCCTGCCAGCGACTACGCGCCGCGGCCAGATGCCTGGATGATGAGCCGTTCGAGGGCCATCCGCTTTTGCTCCGGGTCCAAGCTTGACCCCTCGAGAACCCCGCCCTTGACCGCACCATCGGCATCGGCGAGCGCCACCGCACAGGCCGCGAGCCGCCGCTGGTCACCGCTCCACCCAGCCCATTGACGGCGCAGGTCCTTTACCTTCCACGGTGGGACGCCAACCTCGCGGGCAACATCTTGTTCGGACGCCCCTGCCCCCACACCAGCGACCCGGACGATGCTGCGCAACCCGGCGGCGAGTGCGGAAACCGTGGGGACCGCGACGTTGTCGGATGACTGCATCGCCCAGCGCAGAGACCGGAAAGCATCAACGGATCGTCTCTCCCACACGGCGTCGGAGATCGCGAAGCCACTCACCTCGGCGACACCGCCGAAGTACGAGCGGACGTCATCAGCGGTGATTGGGTCGTTCTCGACATCGCTCGTGAGCTGGGAGATTGCAGCGGTGAGAAGCCGCAGGTCCTGGCCGATCGCGTCGTAGAGGACCATGAGGGCATCGGGAGCCATGTGACGCTTATGTGACGTCACTTCGCGGGCGAGGTAGTCGAGCGTCGCCTTGCCGCGCTTGAGTACGGCACACTCAATCTGCACCGCGCCCGCCTGGCGCAGGGCGTCCATGAGGTTCTTGCCCTTCACGACGCCGGGGTGGATGACGATGAGCCAGACCGTGTCGGACTCCATCGCGATGAGCTCTCTCAGGGCCTCATCAACCTCATCGCAGGCCGAGTCGGCACCCGTCACAACGAGGATTGTGGAGTCGCCGAATAGGGTCGGGGCCCCGGCAACGCGAATGAGCGCGCCGCCGTCGGGGTTGTTCGCGGCGATGGTCACCCTCTGCGCATCAGGCTCGAGGTCGCGGATGGCCGCGATCGTCTGGCTCAGGGCTGCATCGACAAGTGCACCCTCCGCGCCGAAGGCGATGGTGATGCGCGACGGAGCCGATGAGCGAGCCATGGAACGCAGCATGCCACGCGGATCTCGGCCGCGGTTAACTGCCGACCTTCTCCCAGTCCCGACGTGGTGCCCGGCTTCCCGGGTCATGCGGACCGCGCTCGCGATAGACGACATATGCACGGAGCAGGAGCATGCCGATCGTCGTGACGAGGCCGAGGCTGATCGCCGCGACGAGGAACACGTACAGCGCCCTGTCATTCCTCGTCGTCGCGTTGAAGACCGGCCCGTTCGTCCGGCGCCGGTAGATCAGCAGCGAAGCCCCGGTGTCGGCCGTACCTGCTGCGCCGGCAGACGACAAGCTGAGCACCCGCAATGCAATCTGGGTCGCTGAACGGACAACCTTGGAGGCACACGGGTTCACGGTGGTGAAGACCACAGCCGACCCAGGCCACTTCACCGTGGCACTGTCCGACACGACCAACGCAACCATCGATCAGCTCCGCTCGCTCATGGTGCGATGGAGCCGGTAGGGCTGCTTGCCAATCAAGCACCGAGTGGAAACAATCATGGCCATGAGAGGGCCAGTAGCCGTCTTCTTCGCCGACCTGAATCTGTCGGTTGACGAATGGCAGTCTGATACGACATGGACCGAACTCTTGAGCGGCGACCGCAATGCCGTTGTTCCCGGATCCCCCATCGTCGTGACGGACGATGACGACGCTTTCGAGGCGACCGTCACCGAGCTCACCAGCGTTGGTCCGCACCCGGTCGTCCACTGGGATCGCACTGTGCCCGTTCCCAAGAAGGCTCAGCAGGCCGCACTGGCCTGAGCACACGATCCCCGTACCGAGGCGTTGACCGCAATCAACTCACCTACATCGTTAGGGGCGCGGCGGCAGGCTCAAGATCCGCTCGGTCTCCACGACCGAGGCAATGGATAGGTCAAGGGACCGCGCGAGGTCGGCGGTTCGCTTGACGAGTGGGGTGTTGCCCTGGGCGATCTCGCCCTTGCGTAGGTAGAGGGTGTCCTCGAGGCCGGCCCGGGCATTGCCTCCGAGGGCGAGCCCGATGCCGGTGAGCTGGAGGTTCGCCTTGCCAATCGCGATGATCTGCCAGATGCAGCCCTTCGGCAGTCGTTCGACCATCATGACAAGGTTCTGCGGTGTGGCTGCGGCTCCGCCCGCTACTCCGAGCACGATCGAGAACTGCAGCGGGTCGGCGAGCAGTCCCTCGTCGTAGAGGCGCATCACCGCGTCGAGGTGACCGGTGTCATACACCTCGAGCTCCGGCTTGATGTCGAGCTCGCGCATGCGTGACGCAAGGCGACGCACGCCGTCGGGCGGGTTGCAGAATTCGCCCGCACCGAAGCTCATTGAGCATGGATTGAGGGTGGCCATGCGCGGCCGAAGCTCAACCATCTTCTCGCGGTCTTCAAAATCGACCGAGAGGCCGACTCCGGTGGAGAGTTGTATATGGATCGGGCACTTCTCCTCGATGAGATCCATCGTGCGCCGAGCGATATTCAGGTCGGCCGTTGGCCGCTCGAACTCATCGCGCAGGTGCAGGTGCGCGACCGTGGCACCTTCGAGATACGCCGCATACACGGAGTCTGCGATCTCCTCCGGCGAGGTCGGGAGGTACTCATTGTCAGCTTTGGTCGCGATGGGGCCTGTCGGCGCGACGGTGAGGACGACGCTCATCAGCCGACCTTCGGCGGATTGGCGATCGACACCGCGAGCACGGCATCGGAGTCCGACTCATTCACGAGCTCGCGGTGGTCGCCCTTGGCCAGGTGCACCGAGTCGTACTGCCGCAGCGGGATGGTGTCGCCATTGCATCGAAGCACGAACTCTCCGCTGACCACCAAATAGATGGACTCTCCCATCACCTCTGAAGGGCCAGCGGACGAGCCGGGCGGGTAGACCGACAGGCCCAACCAGAAGCCCTCGGTCGTGCCGATCTCCATTCCCTGAAGGCGCCGGGTGTCGACGCCTTTATGGAATGGAGCGTTGTACGGCACGGCATCAGCGTGCTTCGTGACATGCATGTCAGTTGTTGCCCGTCTCGATGCGGTACGTGCCCTTCGGGTCGGTGATCGCCACCAGGCGGACGATGCAGCCGTCGCCACCGCGCCAGCGCCACGGGAACGCCGCGAAGGTCACCCGCTTGCCGGTCACCTGGTCGACGTCGCCGCCGACGTTCTCGAAGCCGTAGATACCGTGGCTGAGGATCTCGCGATGGCACGGCTCCCACAGGGCAAACTCATCGGCGACCTTCTTGCCGGTCTCCTCCTCGTACTCCTTGCAGGCCCACGGGAGCAGGCCGCCGGCAGCTTCGGCGGGCCCGTGCGGGCCGATCGCGGTTGCGAGAGGGTGGTCAAGGGCTTGGGTGTCGGTGCCAACAGCCTTCACGCCTTTGGAGACGAACCATTCGCCGGCCTCCTTGTAGAAGCCGGGGCTGTAGGCGTAGTACTCGGCACTGTCGGCGTACTTGTGGTGCCAGCCGGTGTTCACGATGACGATGTCACCGGGACGGACGGGGGTCTTCTCCGCTGCCTTCTCCAGGTGCTCGGGCATGATCTTCTCCCACTTGCCCATCGGTACGTCAAGCACGACGCCGGTGCCGAAGAACGCGCTCAACGGAATCTCGTCGAGCAGCGGCGTGCCCTCGATGACGTGGCCGGGAGCATCTATGTGGGTGCCCGAGTGCATGACCGTCGTGATCTTCTGGGTGAGCACGCGACTCTTCGCCATGCCGTGCAGGCGTTCGATCTTCACGTCCTCGAAATAGGGCCAGCATGGCTGGCCGAGGCCCCAGGAGTGGGAAAGCTCGACGAACTCAAGCTGGGATTCTGCGTCGCCGAGCGGCCAGGTGTAGGTCATGACGGTCCTTTCGATTCGGGTTGCGTTGAACGCGCCGCCAGTTGGGCGGAGACGTGGGCTGAAAGTCGTGACGCGGCAGCCTCGCGCGAGCCTGCGGGCCAGTCGAGGAATCCCTCACCGGTCTTGGCGCCGAGGTTGCCCTCTGCCACCATCCGTTCGAGGAGTGGGCTTGGGAACGGATCGCGATTGATGCTCGGGAGCACCTGCTCGTGAATCGCGAGCGTGAGGTCCAGACCAACATAGTCGGCGTTCTCAATCGGGCCCATCTCCGCGAGGCGCAGCCCGATGGTGTTTCGGACAACGAGGTCAACCGTTTCGGCATCGCAGACGCCGGTCGCGACGAGATCGATGGCCTCGCGCCAGAGCGCGTGCTGGAGCCTGTTACCGACGAACCCTGCGACGTCGCGTTCCACTCGGACGGGCATCTTCCCGACGCGCGACAGGAGTTCCATCGAACGGTCCATGGCCTCATCAGCTGTGCCGGTACCGCGAATGACCTCGACGATCGGGATGAGGTCTGGCGGATTCCAAAAGTGCATGCCGACCGTGAGCGATGCATCGTCGAGGTCAGCCGCGATCGCGCTGATCGGGATGACCGAGGAGTTTGTCGCGAGGATGGCGGTCGGGTTGGCGGCGCGCAGTTCGGCGAAGAGGGTGCGCTTGATGTCGAGGTTCTCGATCACGGCTTCGATGACGAGGTCGACCCCGGCAACTGCGCTGGCAACGACGGGATCCACGTCGACTAGGTGCTCGTTTCCCGGGCACATGGCCTGGGCGTCGGCGAGGGCCGAATCGAGGACGGCCGTGTTCACGTCGGTCAGGATTGCCCTGACCCCGGCGCGCGCCATGAGCCCAGCGATGCGACGACCCATGAGCCCGGCGCCGACGACGGCGACGGACGCAACTGGGCGCTCGATCTCGGTCAGCACGCGGTGTAGCCGCCATCGAGGTAGAGCACTTGGCCGGTCATGAAGGTTGAGGCATCGCTGAGCAGATAGACGAGTGCGCCGACGAAGTCCTCTGGCTCTGCGAAGCGCTTGAGCGGGATGCGCGCAAACATGGCCTCGCGGGTCGCGCGGCCCTTCTCGTCATCGGCATACATCCATTCGGTGAGTTCGGAGCGAAAGACGGTCGGCGCGATGACGTTCACCCGGATCTGCGAGCCACCCCATTCGGCTGCCAGGGTCTTGCCCAGGAGGTCGACCGCAGCCTTCGAGGGGCAGTAGGCGGTGTAGCCGGCCGGGTGGCCGAGCTTGCCGCGCGTCGACGAGACGAGTACGAGCGACCCGCCCTCCCCCTGCTCGATGAACACGCGCCCGGCGGCCTGCGCCATGAGCCACGAGCCCTTGACGTTTGCGTCCATGACCGACTCCCAGTCGGCGACATCCATGTCGGTGATGAGGGCGACCTTGTTCATGCCTGAGGCGACGAGCATGCCGTCGAGGCGTCCGAAAGCTGCGATGGCGGCATCGACGATGGCCTTGGCATCCTCGGGTGTATCGGGGCGGTGGGGTGCAATCGCCGCGCCAGCGAGTTCTGGCAGTGCGGCGAGCTCCTCGAGTGCGGCGCGGTTGCCGCCCGCGAGTGTGATGTTGGCGCCTGCCGCGCCCAAGCCCTTGGCTGCCTCTCGGCCCATCGAGCCCGAAGCTCCGGTGATGATGATGGACTTTCCAGCGAGGGAAAACCGGGCGGTGGGATCGGTCGTCATGGTTGGGGACCATACGTTGCCAACGTCACCAGGTCAAGCCCTTTTCCCATATTGCGGGACAATCATCCTGTAGATCGGGATTAGCGCGACAACATCAGCCAAGTCCAAGGCCTCGCCCGAGTTTGGGCGGGTTGATGTCGCTCTCCCCCTGCCCTGACGCGCCCGGAGCGACAACGTTCCGCCCAAACCCTTGGGGGCACGCCCGACATCACTCGGTGACGAGTGGGTTGCGGATTCTCAGGGTCGGGTACCGGGAGAAGTCGCGGTCGGTCGACCAGAATTCACTCACGCCCGCGTCGTGGCAGACCGCAGCGATCTTGGCATCATGCACTTGGTTACCGACGATATTGCCGGCCGCGATAAGCGCCCCGAACGTTAGCCAGTGCCGGCCTGATTCAACGATCGTCGTGAGCGTTGGCGACTAGAGCCAGGCATCGATTTGCTCGCTTGCCTGAGCCCGGGTCGATGGGCTGGTGAGGTCGCGGGGCCTTATGGTCAGGAGCATCCCTGCGGTGGGCATACACCAAGATGTTCGTGTCGACGGCAATCACGACTGTTCCGTCTCGTAGGTTCCGTGGATGAGATCGGCCATGGTCCGTCCTCGTGCCTCGTCAGTCAGCCACCCACCGCCGATGGATGCGTCACGCAGGGAAAACTCGTGCCGACAGTCGTCCTGCTTCAGAACGTGATGCAGGCCATCCTCGAGCACTGAGCGAAGGGTGCACCCACGACGGTGGGCCAAATCCTTGGCCAGAGCCAGAAGCGCATCGTTGATCTCAACGGTGGTCTTCATTGGGCGAAGGTAGCTTGGGTACGGGTACCCATATCTAGATACCCATCGATGTGGCCTAGCTAGGAGGGTCGCCGCCAGTGTCAGCGGGCGGCTCATCATTACGGCGACGCATGGCGTCTGCCTTCGCGGCAATCGAAGCGAAGTAGTCCGATTCGGTGATCTCGGCGACCGCCTGCTCGCGCTTCGAGGCGTCGATCTCGACCCGCAATTGCCGGACCTGCCTGGTGAGGGTCCTCTCGCGGATCCGAACCTTCTCAGCCATGGCGGTGAACGATTCGGCAAGCACGGCCATCTCGTCCGGGAATCGGGTGCGCAAGACCTCCGACAGATCGAGGTCGTATTCGCCTTCGGCGATTCGGGTCGTGGCGACGGTCAATCGCTTGAGGGGGCGGGTCAGCCAGGTCGAGACGACAAGGACGAGAAGGAGGAGCCCCACATACCCGGCGAGGAGGAGCGGAACGACCACCCGCACGGCCCCCGAACGGACATCTTCAAGGTAGGCGAGTGGATAGTCGACCCCGACCGCCGCGACGACGGTGCCGTCGCGCCCGACGACCGGCGCGTATGCGGCGATCCACGAACCATCCTCATTCGTGAACGGGGATTGTCCGATCGGCGCCTCGAGCCCATCCTGCATGCGCGCGAGGCGCTCGGAATCGACGGATGCAGAGACCGGTTCGCGGTAACCAACCAGCCCGACCTCCTGGGCTCCGGTTGGTCCGGTTGGTCCGGTTACAGGTGCAGGTGCCGGGCCGGCCGATGGGCCTGGGCCCGGTCCGCCAGCAGGGGGTGGATTCGGTCCGCCAGCAGGGGGCGGCGGAGTACCTGGCTCCAGTGCGCCCCCGGGAGAGGCGCGACCCTCCCATGTGGCGATCCAGAAGAGATCCCCGGTGCTGGGATCGACCCCGTACAGGTACGGACGCGCCTGGGGCACGAGTTCGCGGACGTGGAACAGTTCCCCACCGAATTTGGTGTATTGGTCATTTGTTGTGGGATAGGGGTTTTCAGGGTCGTAGTTCGGAAGATCGCTCAGCAGTTGCACCACACCGGGGACATTGACCGCCAGGGCCGTCCCGTTGGCCGTCTGCTGGATATCCGCTTGGATCTTCGCCTGCGCGGCGTCGGTGACGTAGGTGATGGTGAAGACCGAGAGGACGGCGAACATCAAGGTCAACGCGGCCGCGAACGCGACGAGCAACTTGATTCGCAACCCGAAGCGCACCTTCGATCGTGGTGGCGCGTCAACCGGACTTACGTCAGTCATCTCAGTGCTCCTACCAGCGTCTTCGTCGGGGCCGCAGTCTATCGCCGCGTTCGGGCCTCTCGGTCAGTTGCCGCGGGTGACGAGACCGAGGTTGCCATCCGCGCCGCGGACGACCGCGAGGTCGCCCTGCTCGTCGGTCCGGCCGACGAGAGCCCCCGCCTGCGTCCATGAGCCAAGGGTTTCTGGTGCGGGGTGCCCGTACGTGTTGCCCACCCCCACGCTCACGAGTGCAATCCGGCCACCTGACCAGGTTGGAAGCCGCGGGTCCTGATTGCGTGAGCCATGGTGGGGAACCTTCACGACATCGACGCGAAGGTCGGGCTCGGCAGCGATGATCGCGCTCTGAGCCTCCGCCTCCACATCTCCGGCAAGAAGGAAGGTCGTGCCTTCGGCCTCAAGGACGACGCTGACGCTCGCATTGTTCGGGATCGACCCGGCGCGGATCACCCGGCGCGGCCACACCACCCGCCAACTCACCGAGCCCGTTGTCCGGACCTCCCCCACTCGCACCGCCACCGGCGCCGGTGCGATGCCGTCCAGCCAACCGAGCACCATTGCGACCTGTTCGGGCGGGTCGTTGACGGGACTCACGAACACAGCGGCGACCTGCCGGTTGTGCAGGATTCCCGGCAGGCCATTGACATGGTCGGCGTGGAAGTGGGTGAGGATGAGTGCGGTGACCGCCGTGACACCGAGGTCGTCGAGGCAAGCATCAATGAGGGCAGGGTCGGGTCCAGTGTCGATAACAATCGCTGCCTCCTCAGTGTCACGAATGACGAGTCCGTCACCCTGCCCGACTGAACAGGCGACCATGAGCCACCCGGGAGGTGGCCACCCGCGCCGGCTCGGCGGCGCGATGGCGAGGACCAAGGAAACCACGACGATCACCGCGATCGCGGCCGTCGTCACGGGCCGCGGAACACCTTCCGGATATCGGCGGCGCATCAGTCGAACGGCAATGAAGAGCAAAGGGGTCACGAGGGCCAAGAGGAGAACACCCGGGAGACCGGTCGGCCACGGGAGAGCAGCAAATGGCAGGGTGCTGCAGGTGCTCGCGACCCAGGCGATCCAGGCGGCGGGCATCGCCGCCACCTGAGCGATCCCGGCAGCGGCAGGGAGGCTGAACGGCGCCACGATTGCTGCGACGAGGCCGAGGATCGTCACCGGTGCCACCGCGGGCATCGCGAGTAGGTTCGCCGGGACCGCAACCCATCCGACGCTCACCCCCATCGCGACGAGCAGCGGAAGGGTCGCAAGTTGCGCGGCGGTGGTGACGGCCACGCCCTCCTGCAGGGCCGGTGGCCAGCGCCTCGTCATCCGCCAGCGCGCGAGACCCGCGGCAACGGAGGGGGTGAGGAGGATGAGTCCACCGGTCGCGAACACCGAAAGCCCGAAGGCCCAGGAGACGGCGAGCGCGGGCGATACGACAACGAGCACGAGCACTGCCGTGGCGAGAACCGCCGGCCCGGACCGCCGGCCCCCGGTAAGGAGTGCGAGGAGCATCACCACCCCCATGACGGCCGCGCGAACGACGCTCGGCTGCGGCCGAACGAGAACGACGAAGTAGCCGAGGGCTGCCAGCGCCACGATCACGCGTGTGGGCATGCGCCAGCGAAGCATCCGTGCGATGACGAGCACGACCGCCAGAATTATCGCGACGTTGCCGCCACTGACTGCGGTGAGATGCGAGAGGCCTGACGCCCGCATTGAGTCATCGAGGCTTGCCGACTGCAGTGACTCGTCGCCGACCGACAGGCCCGCGACGAGTGCCGCTGCGTCCGGCCCAACCCCCGCGAGCGATGTTCGAAGCCCCTCGCGCATTGATGATGCCGCTGCATCGATCGGGCCGGGTGACCGCAGGATTGCTATCCCGGATTTGGAGCGCATCGTGAGCACCGCCGCGAGATCGGGTTTCGCCGCCGGCCCGAGCCTGCCGGATATCACGATCTCGGTACCGGGCGCGGGGACAAGATCGGGGTCGTCGACGCGCATGCTGATCGGGAGGTCGACGAGCACTCGCTCCCCGCGGGCGGAGATCACGCTCGTGGCGATACGCACCTCGGTCGAGGACGAGGCTTGCCACACCGCCGCCGAGCCATTGGCTCTGGTGACGGGCTCACCGTTGACGACGGCGATGACCTCTGCTGAGGCTCGCGCGTTGGCCCAGCCCGCGACCGGCTCAGCTGTGGTGGCCCAGACCTGAGCGCCTGCCGAACAGGCGCCGAGCATGAGGCCCAAGGCCGCCGAGAGTAGCGCTGGACGCCACGCGTTCGGTAGTCGAATGGCCGAGGCGATGAGGGCGAGGGCCGCCGCGCACACCGACGCAGCGATGGCGATCGCCTGGCCGTGCCGTTCCACCGGATCCCCCACGAATGCGGCCCCGACGATGACAACCACGGCGGCGAACCATGCCGTCGCCGCCGGCAGGAGCAGTCGCGCGTCGATCACACATGCACCAGCGGCCTCAACTGCTCCAGGATCGAATCCCCGATGCCCGAGACCTCTCCGAGTTCGTCGATGCTACGAAAGGAGCCGTTCGTGGTTCGCCAGTCGACGATGCGCTGGGCGAGTACCGGGCCAACCCCGGGCAGAGACTCGAACTCGCTCGCACTCGCCCAATTGAGTCCGACACCGGGGCCCGCGCCCCCGCCCTGCCCGCCGTTCGGGGCTCCATCGGCGGTGACGACGATCTGCTCCCCGTCGACGACGATCCGGGCGAGATTAACCGACGATAGGGCTTTGGGGGTCTTCACTCCCCCTGCCGCCGTGATTGCGTCATCGACCCGGGCTCCAGCCGGTAGCCTCAGCAGCCCGGGCTTATGCACCGCCCCGAGCACATGGACGACGACATCGGCGCCACCAATGCCCGTTGCTGGATCAGCGCCAGCCACCGAGCTCCCCTCAGCCGTCAGGACCGGAGCCATCGCCACGGCCCTCGGACGCCCCTGCCACCACATCCACCCCGCAATGAGCCCGGCGGCGCAGACGAGCGCGATCACCGCCCGAAGGGACCGCCGATCCAGCCGGGTAAGAATCCCGGTCGCAGCGATCTGTGTCGGTGCGGGAGCCGAATCAGGATCGGTCACAGCCTCAGGGTCAACGTCATTGACAGGTACTGCCAAGGGACGCCACTGGTCCGCTAGTCGCTGCAACCGATTCATGACCTGGTCGTCGAAGTCGTTGCGTGCCGCAAGGATCCGTGGATTCATGCCCGGACGTTACGAACATCGAACCAGCCTCTGCAAGCCTGAGGTTCAACTTGGGGAGGAAATCCCCTCGGCTCGACACCCTGTGGATTGGCCGCTCAGTGCCAGATGGCCTGGCGCAGATTGCGCCAGTGGCGTCCGAGAACGAGGGCGGCGAGCACGACCGCAAACACTGCGTCGGAACCATCGGCCCAGCCGACTCGCCAGTAGACGACTCCGGTGATCGCGAGCACTGCTGCTGCGATCGCCGCGCCAATCCCCACGCGGTGGAACACCGCCACGCCGATGCCGAAGGCGGCGAGCACAGGGATCGCGAACCAGGGTTGCACGCCGAGGATCGCGCCGAGGGTCGTCGAGACGCCCTTGCCTCCGCGGCCCTTGAGAAAGGGCGAGGTGATGTGGCCGAGAACAGCGGCAAGGCCGGCAATCTCTCCCGCGATCTCACCGGCGAGCATGCCGAAGACGAGAGCGGGGACGAGGCCCTTGAGGATGTCCAGGAACCCGACGAGCACTCCCCATTTCGGGCCGAGGGCCCTCCCGACATTCGTCGCCCCCGGATTACCGGAACCCACCTGTCGCAGGTCCTTGCCGAACACCCGCGCGATGAGCACCGCCGGGTTGATGGATCCGAGCGCGTATCCGCAGACGGCCGCGAGCCCCCACCACAGCAACATATTCACCGGACGAGCGCGTTCATGCGTCGTCCCGACCCGACACGACCACCGCAACCATGCCGGGGCCCACATGCGCCCCGACGACGCCTCCGACGGGGCATTCGACGACGGACGCTGCCGGCAGTCGCGTGCGCAGATTGGCCGCGAGGTCCGCGGCACGGGCGCCCGCGGACAGGTGCTGCACAGCAATATCGACCGGTCGTGAGCCGGCGAATTCGGATGCGATCTCGGTGAGCCTGGCGAGGGCTCGACTGGCGGTCCGGACCTTCTCGAGCATCGCCACCCGACCATCGTCGATGTGGAGCAGCGGCTTCACCTGAAGCGCATGACCGACTGCGGCGCGCGCAGCACTCACCCGCCCGCCTCGCCGCAGATACTCCAGGGTGTCGACGTAGAAGGTGACCTGGGCACTTTCGGCTCTGCGCCTGACTGCCTCGGCGACCTCTAGAGCGCTCGCACCCGCCGCAGCGAGTCGCGCACCGGCCACTGCCGCGAAGCCCAGGCCCATCGCGATGGTGCGCGAATCGACGACCTCGACGGGGAGGGGGGCCTCCTTGGCTGCAAGCAGCGCTGACTCGTAGGTGGCAGATAGGTCAGCGGAGAGGGTCACCGCGACGACGTGGCTGGCACCAGCCTTGGCTGCCGCGGCAAAGGCCTGGAGGAATCGTTCCGGTGAAGGCCGCGAGGTGGTGACCGGTTGCCACTGCTCGAGGGCCCGGATCACGGCCTGTGCCTGGTCGTCGTCAGTCTCGTCATGCGGACGACCGCCAACAATCACTTGGACGGGGACGACCGCGATCGACTCGGATTGTGCCCAGCCCTTGGGCAGGTAGGAGGTCGAGTCGGTGACGACGACCACACGGTCAACCATGCCAAGAGCCTATTCGCCCCGCGGCCGGCTCACGGCATGAAGCAGCCAGCGGGCACCAGTCAAGGCTTCGCGTTCCTATTGGTGGACCCGTCGTCGCTGGGGCTGGTAGAGAGTTTCTGCCCAGGGGTGATCGAGCATGTCACCCGGGACCACGGGCAAGCCAGCACGTCGCCGCTCCTGCTCGCGGAGGAAGGATTCGCGCGATTGCTCCGGCGCCTGCGAACGATCTTGCGCCACGGGGTTCCGCGGGATCAGGTCCTCCCCCTCGTCCTCCATTTCATCAAAGCGGGCACCGAGAACGCTTTCGCTGCTCTCGTGGGAACCTGATCCAAGGTTCTGCTGCCGCCCTCGAACGGCGTCTGGCCCCCGTTGCGGCATCGCTCGTTGCATTGCCATCGCTCGTTGCAGCGCAATCGCCTTAGGCTGCATGTCGAATGCGGCCCCGGCCTCTCTCTCTGCCTCCTCGACTAAGGAGGTGCCGTTTCCGCCCGGTCCAACCTGCCCGTTCGCGGGATCAGCTCGGCCTTCGCGGGTGGCGGCGTTCGCTGCCCGGCCCAGGACGCCCATCTCTGCCGGAATTCCTCTCCGCCGAGGAGGAAGCGCGTAGCGATCACCCTGGAATACGTTCCCAAGATTGGCCTCCTCGTAATCATCGAAGGCGGGCGGACGAGGATTCGGCCTCGGCTGCTCCTGTGCTCGCCGCCCACCCCCACCGAAGAGTCGCCGCAGCCCTGATCCCAGGGCATTGCCGATCGCACCGAACGCGCCCCCGATCGACCGGCCAACCCGGCCCCAAAACCCTCGTCGAGCCGGCTGGGGAGGAGCGGCTTCAACGGCCGGCTCCCCGAGTTGGCCCCCCGGCCTTCCTCCCCGCAAACCCGACGCGAAAGCCCCGCGGTCGTTCTCACTCGTCGGGCGATCGGCGTAGAAGTCGTCATGACGCCCCGGATCCTGCACCCGGCGCGAGTGCACGTTCTCCTCCGAAAGGAGGCCGTAATCGCTCATGACATTGGTGGTAACAATCCGCTTTTGGCGACGTTCGACGCCTCCCTGAGGGCATTGAGGTCGCTCGCTCGTGGTCGACTAGTCGTCGTCACCATTGCCGTCGTCATCATCATCGCCATTATCGTCGTTATCGTCGCCAACACTTGGCGCCTTCGCCACAGCGGTCGCGGTGGCAGATGCGGTCCCATCGGTGCCGATCTGGAGGGGTGCGAGTGACGCGAGCGCCGCCTGATTGCCTGCATGCTGTCCAGTGAATGCCGCTGTTCCATTCGTGCCACACAACGCGATGATGCGTGCGGCTCCGCCGGGGTGGCTGGCAATGAAGGGGGTCAGGTTGTAGACCCGCCCGCTGATCGTTGTCCAGCAGTCTGCGGGGGTCGCGTGCGTCGCGACCATAGCGGCAGTAATGACCGACCCACTCGAGGACGAGGGCGAAGAGGGCGTCGCAGCAACCTTGAGCGCGCCGATGCGGTAACGGGCGAGGGTTTTTCGGGGGTCAGACTGACCGCTGTGCTCGCCGGTGAAGGCGGCAGTGCCGTTCTTGCCACACAGGGATTTGATCATGCCCGCGCCACCCGGATGACGCTTGATGTACTTGGTGACGTCGTAGACACTCGTCCCGACGATCGTCCAGCACGACGACGTTGAGGCATGCTTCGCGACCTGCGCGGACGTATACGAAGGGGCTGCGACGGCGGCCGGCGCCATGGCGACGGCGATGAACCCGGCTGTTGCTAGGACGGTGATGAACCTGCGCCTCATGGCGTCTCCTTTGAGCTAATGGCCGAAGACTCCAGTTTCTCGCTCGCCCAAGACGCCGTCGACCTATTCCTCATCATGCGCCACCCCCCGTGGGGATTCAAATCGGAGCGTGAAGTACCGGGAGACATCAATCACCCCGGCAAGAAGACCGATCCGCCGCTGCGCCGTCTCGACGGGCGCAGCGGGCGCATCGGGCGGAACCAACGCCGAAGGGTCCCTGCCGATTCTGCGACCCGACCACGAGGCCGATGCCCCGCTGCCGGATCGTCAACTGCTTCCCGAGGGGCACCCCGTCCGTGGCTACATCGCCCGTCGCCCTGCCCGACGCCGTCGCAGGCCACCTCTACGACTCCCCGTTCAACACAGACGACCCCCGCATCGACCTCGCCCTCGACAACGCCCTCGCCTCCATCGGCACCATCGGCTACCACCGCACCCGCCTCGTCAACATCGCCACGAAGACCGGCGTGAGCGAAGGCTTCATCCTCATCCGCTTCACCACCAAGCTCGGCCTCATGCGCGCCATCATCGACGCCGGCTACGCCGAGGGCTACCAGGCATTCATCGACTACCAGGAACGCATCGCCGCCGAGCACGGCCCCGGCATCGCCGAAGACACCGCCTGGCGCCAATACCTCGACCCCCGCATCAGCGACCGCCAGACCCTCGGCATGGAAACCGACCGCCTCAGCCTGTTCAACCCCACCATGCGCGACACCACCTTCCCCCAAGACCTCGCCGTCCTCGACCAGCAGCTCGCCGCAACCCCCGACACCGACCCCAACACCGCCACCGGCCGCATCCACCTCGACTTCGCCACCGGCCACGGCCTGCCCATCACCGCACTCCTCCTCCCCGAAGCCTGGACACTGCCCTTCAACACCATCACCGAGCCCTACCTCCAGAACACCCCGTGAACCGTCGGTTCGAGCCCGTGACGCAACTGGGGTCTATCACTGAAACGGTGTGAGCGGCCGGATCCGCCCGGCAAGTCTCGGCGTGAAGGGCGAGCTCTCCGTGCGCCGCATCACCAGGCCCGGCGACGCCATCACGACGGATCGAGCACTCGCCCTTCAACCCACGATCCCGCAGATACGACGCAACAGCACGACCGTCCGCATGCCCTGCTTCTTCGCCCTGCGGATGATCGCATTCAACGTCACCTCACCAACCGGTGTGAGATCACCGTCGAAAACGGCAAGAAAACGCGTTCGCTTAACCTGGCTCAGGCTCGGCTGCTTGACGCCGCTGAGAGCCGACAAGCACGACTGCGTCATGCCGGCATCGAACCTGACGTCGCGCACGATGGTGGAGCGATCCACACCAGGAACATAGCAAGCGGTGCTCTGTGTCCCGACAAATTGACCATCCACGCACGGACTCGTTAAATAACCTAAGTGTTGAGGCAATTAGTATGATTAAGGCGTTCATTGGGAGGTTCGCGTGCTGTCATTTGCCAGCCTTGGGCGATCCATCGGGTCGGTTCCTGGCTCGGTCGTCGCGCGGCTCCGCCGCATCGACACCGGTCGCGGCCGTGAGGACCTTTACCGCAACCAACTGCCTGCGCTGCTGACCGAACTCGCACTCCGAGCTCGAGTCGAGTCGATCACGGCATCCTCCGCGCTCGAAGGGATCGCGGTACCGGACCCCGTCCGCGCGGTCCGGATCATCGAGGGCAAGGTGCCGGTGTTTCGCAACCGGAGTGAGCAGGAGTTCGCCGGCTACCGCGCAGCCTTGGACTACTTGATGACCGACACGTGGCAACCGTTGAACATCGGCCTTCTCCTGCACCTCCACGCCCTGCTCTTCGAGAAGACCGAAGGCGGGGGCGGTGCATTCAAGTCCAGCGACAACCTCGTGGTCGACCGTTCGTCCGACGGCACGATCGAGGTCCGGTTCGTGCCGGTCCCCGCGGCACGTACGGAGTTCTACACCGCCGAACTGATCAGCCGTTTCAACTCCGCCGCCGGGACCGGTGCTCACCACCCGATCTTGCTCGTCGGGCTGTTCGCCCTCGACCTATTGACCATCCACCCCTTCGATGACGGCAACGGTCGAGTTGCTAGGGCGCTCACCAATGCTCTCCTGGCCGACGCTGACTACGGAGTTGGCCGCTACGTATCGCTCGAGGGGATCATCGCCAGCACCTCGGACGACTACTACGACTCGCTCCTCGCATCGAAGCACGGGTGGCACGACGAGGCCAACGACCCCTGGCCGTGGTTGTCCTACTTCGTCGACACGGTCGCCACTGCCTACGACACCTTCAAATCCAAGGCAGCGTCCGATCGCACTCATGGCACCAAGCAGGAGCGGGTACGGGACTACGTACTCCACCGTGCTGACTCTGTGTTCCGGATTGCCGACATCCGCGCCGCCATGCCAGGTGTGTCGGACCAGACCATCCGGCTCACGCTGGACGCGCTCAAGACCGAGAGACTCATCACCCCCGAGGGCGTCGGCCGAGGGGCAGTCTGGCGGCGGTCGCGCAAGGAATAGCGGTCAGAGGCAAGGAGAAACACGGGCCGTGGATGATCCCGATTCGCGGGGATGCCGCCGCGGAATGAACACATTTTGTCCAGTCCTCGCGTGTGATACCTGCGTCGGGATAGTTTCTATCCCCTTTTCGACAATTCCATGTAGCATCGGGTCGTGCAATTCGAGTTCGACCCAGGCAAGTCCGCTTCGAACTTGGCCAAGCACGGGATCGACTTCGCTGACGCGAAGGCGCTGTGGGACGACGAAGACCATCTCGAGGTGCCGGCCCGCACGCAGGACGAACCTCGCTGGGTCGTTATCGGACGCATCGAAGGGCGCGCGTGGACGGCCATCATCACGCGGCGGCAAAGTTCGACACGGATCATCTCGGTCCGTCGAGCACGACCATCTGAGGAGGCGCTGCATGAAGGCCACTGAACTCGACGCTGTGTTCGACGAGAACGCCACCGACATCATCGAGCGCCTCGACCTTGACGCAGCCCGTCGACCCAGACGCGATGCCCAGCGCGTCAACGTCGACTTCCCTGCATGGATGGTCGCGTCCTTGGATGCCGAGGCAACCCGGCTCGGCATCACTCGTCAGGCCGTCATCAAGACATGGATCGCCGATCGTCTCGACCGTCAAGCCAGCTAACGACCCTTGAGTAGGGCCCCGGTGTCGCCGAGGCCACCGCCTGGCGCCAATACCTCGACCCCCGCATCAGCGACCGCCAGACCCTCGGCATGGAACCCGACCGCCTCCTCCTCCCCGAAGCCTGGACCCTGCCCTTCAACACCATCACCGAGCCCTACCTCCAGAACAACCCGTGAACCGCCGGTGTGAGTTCGTGACGCAACGGGACTTTTGGAATGCTGCTGTCATGGGCCATCGACATGGTTTCAGTTGGCGGGATTGTGAGGTTGGCAGATCTATAGCGTCAACACTATAGTAGTGGCATGCCAGAGGTTGGTGTTGCCGAAGCAGCGTCAGCTATGGGCGTGTGTCCGCAGAGGGTCCGCGCGATGCTGGCCGATGGGCGTGTTGCCGGCCGAAAGATCGCTGGAGTGTGGCTGGTCGATCTACCGTCGCAGGTGGATGGAGCGCTGAGGCCAAGCCGTCGACCAATGTCGTCTCCCCAAGCGTGGCGCGCGCTCGCGCTCCTGTCAGACATCCCCGTCCACATGGACCCGTCAGCGCGATCGCGCCTGCGGTCAAGGATCCGCTCGGCGTGGGGTGACTCCGGAGGCGACCATCAGGCATTGGCCGGGATCCTGCGTGCCTGGTTTCGCCATCGCGCGGACCGGCAGGACTTCTTTCTAGCCCCCGTGCCACTCGCGCGCCTCGCCAGAGATCCACGCATCCATGTCAGTGGCGTGAGCCATCCACATTCACCGATCCGTGACGCCAGGATGATCGAGGCCTACATTCGCGCGGACGACCTTCCCCAGTTGCAGCGCGACCACGCAATGGTTAAGGGTGGCGAGGTGAACGTGCGACTACGCGTGGTGTCGGATCCAGTGGGCAGGCAACTGCTGGAGTCCGGCCACGTGCCATCGGCGGCCGTGGCTGCCGACCTGTCCGAACATGACGATGATCGTTCTATCCGAGCGGCAGGACAATTCGTGGAACGCGGAATCGGGCAGTGAACAGCGGCAGGCTAGTGACTCCACTTGCAGACGCTGTCGTCACGCAGCTTGCACGCTTGACGGGCCGGCGCGCTGACGTACTCCGCGATGACTTGATCGGGCTCGTACTCGAACAGTCCCCCGAAGCTCAAGTGACACCGGCCGATCTCACACTCATCGGGCAAGTCCAGCAGGGTCTTGACACCAGCCAAACCGACGAGCGTGCGCCAACCATTGCCGAAGCACAGGCGTGCCTCACCATGCTGAGCGTACGGGGAAATCCTCCATTCGTCATCCCCGATCTCGTTGTCAACGTACGGCACTTGACTGAGGAGGAGCTGTGCGTTTGGCACACTCTGCTCGGACTCTACGAGTCGATACCTAGCGGCTGGGCACTCGTCGGCGGGCAGATGGTGCACGTGCATTGCTGGCAGCGTGGTGTCGAACCACCACGCGTCACTACCGACGCTGACCTCATCGTGGACCTTCGCGCGGACCGACAATCCCTCACCCGGATCAGTGACTACCTCGCCAGATTCGGCTATGAAGAAGTTGGCCGCAGCCCGGCAAACATTGGTCACAGGTGGATTCGCGACCGCGCCGTCATCGATCTGCTCATACCCGAAGGCCTCAGCGAGAGGGCCGCCCAGGCAACCACCGTGACGGGCGCTCGCACAGTGCAAGTGCCAGGCGGGACTCAAGCGCTCGATCGCGCCCAGGTTGTCGCCGTCGAGCTGGACGATCGACGTGGCTACGTGATCAGGCCGAGTCTGTTGGGTGCGCTCGTGGGTAAGGCTGCAGCCCTGGAGATCCCGGTTGATCCTGGTCGAGAGCGCCATGTTTCTGACTTCGCCACCCTCACGAGCCTGATCGACGATCCCATCGGCATGCGCGTATTGGTGAAACCCAAGGACAAAATGCGTGTCGCGCGGATGATCGCCAAGGCGGACAGCGAGCGAAGTATGTGGCAGGGAGCCGCTGCGCGCGGCACGGTGGTTGCTGCGTTTGATTCAGATTGACCGTTCAAGCGTTGGCGGCTGCGCCGGCGGGGTACAAGCGAAGACGGGCGTCTGGTGCGCCAGCGCTGCAGACCCGCATGTTGGAGTCTTCGGGGGCTTATCGCGTTCGCGACCGGGGAGTTCAGCGATCGCGAGCGCATGCTGGCCGCTCACCGCGAGCTCCCCGTGCGCTGAACCACAGCTGCGACTCAGGGTCACTCAATAGGTCGCGTGCCCGCTCGGGGAGGCGGGGTGAATCCATCGCGGCCCACAGCACGACACGAGTGTCACGAACCAGCCGATCAACGGCTCCCCTCGAAGGAATCGACGATGTCAACTGCACCCATCGAGTCGAAGTCGTCGGGAACCTCAATCACCTCGGCAAGAAAACCGATCCGCCGCTGCGCCAGTTCATCGGGCGCATCGAACGGAACTACCTTCACCATCGGCCGACCGGACCTCGCGATGATGAAGGCCTCCCTACGGGCTGCCCCGTCGACGAGACGAGAGAGGTGGGTTTTCGCCTCATGGATGCCTACCTGCTTCATGGACTGAGCCTATTGAGCAAAGTCCAATCAGGTCACATAGCGACGATGTCATTTCTGGTCAACGGCGGCGGGACAACCGACCGGATGCCTCAGCCCGACGCTCGTTCTCGCGGGCCTCGTCGCTGGATGGGCCCGGGCCTGCAAATGAGCCCTTGAGCGCGCTCAGGATGTCATCCGCGATCGAGAACTGGTCGATTTCAGCGCGCCGATTCGATACTTCGCCAGAGTGGTCGCCGGGGTTGCCTGGCCACTGTGCTGCCCGGTGAAGGCTGCCGTGCCGTTCTTCCCGCAGAGCGACTTGATCATCGCCGGGCCACCCGGGTGGAGCGGGATGAACTTCGTGAGGTCGTACACGCTCTTGCCGACGATCGACCAGCACGATGCTGCCGTGGCGTGCTTGGCTACCTCGGCTACCGTGTAGGACTTCGGCGCCGCGACGGCCGCCGGCGCGTACGCCACCATGGCGAGCCCTGCTGCTGCCAGCATTGCGATGCCCGTTCGCCTCATGAAGTGTCCTGTTTCTTGTTGGGTGCCGATGCGTATTCGCGTCGTTGCCTCTGACGAGCAGAGGACGTCATCCGTCAGTTGACGTCATCGGGCAAGTCAGCCGCTGCTGAGCGCATTCGCGAGCACCTGGGCTTCAGTCGACGGCACCACGGTGCGAAGGCTGATGTCATTGCACCCGACCCACCGTGCTGCCTCACGGAGGGCTGCCGCCGTCCCGCGGATCGACTCGCCCGAGACTCGACCGGCGCTGTCGGCCTCGAACGTGACGGTGCTCGCGACGAGCGTCTGCCCATCCCGCCGCGGATCAACCCGTGCCACGAGTTCACCCTTATGGAGCACCGGCATGGCGAAATACCCGTGCACCCGCTGCGCCGCCGGTGTGTAGGCCTCGAGCCGGTGCGCCATGCCGAAGAGCCGCTCGGTGCGGCCCCGGTGCCAGACGAGCGAGTCGAACGGCGACAGGAGGGTCGTGCGGTGGGTTGCTCGCACCCCGGCCGCCAGCCAGTCGAGCGACTCCTGAGTAGCCCACGACTTCTGTGGCCAGCCAGGCACGTGCACTCGCAGGAGCCCGGCGTCGTTTGCATGCCGCTCGACCTCCGCGATCGTGAGGCGGTGCACGTCGGCGATGTCGCCCGAGGTGCCGACCCCGACGGTACGGGCACCATCGGTCACGAGTGCGCGGATGCATGCGTCGTCGGTGGGTCCTACGACACCGGCGTCGTCACTCCAGTCGGGATGCTCTCGCAGGTCAATCGGGACGACGCGTTCGGCGAGGCCGTACACCCGCCGCCAGCCGATGCGCGAGGCGCACACGACCTGCCCAACGTCGAGGAGGTATTCGACCGCCACCTTCGACTCGGACCAATCCCACCATTCGCCGCCCTTCTTCGCGCCGCCGATCTCCTTCGTGGTGAGCGGCCCGTCAGAGGTGAGCTTCGCGAGGACGGTTGCGACGGCGGCCTGCGGCACCTCATGCCAGCGGATCCCCTTGCGGGCATAGTGCCTGCGGCGGAAGGAGAACAGCGGCCATGATTCGATCGGCAGAATGCAGGCGGCATGCGACCAGTACTCGAAGCTCGAGTCGCCGCCCCAGTACGCCGCCTCGATCACGCTGCGCGGCAGCGGGCCCAGGCGCGAGTAGGCGATGAGCTCATGGGATCGCGCGAGCACCGAGATGGTGTCGAGCTGCACCGCCCCGAGGTCGCGGACCATGCCGTGCACCGCCCGCTCCTGCCCGGCCGCCGACAGCCGAGCCGCAGCAGCCGGAGTGAGGGTAGGCGAGAGAAAGCCTTGACGCCACAAGGCTATTCGGCGTGCATCATCGCTCGAGAGTTCGATCACACCGCTCATGGCCGCTACTCGGGAACGATATTGACGAGCTTCGGCGGCCGCACGATCACCGTTCGAAGGGCGCGGCCCTCGAGCGCACTCACGATCGCCGGCGCGGAGAGCGCGAGCTCGCGAAGATCAGCCTCCGTGATCGTCGGCGCGACCTCGAGCCGCTCCTTAACCTTGCCAGAGATCTGGACGATGCAGGTAACGGAATCCTCGACGAGCAGCTCGGGATCGACGACCGGCCAGCCTGCCAGCGCAACAGCCGGCTCGTGCCCTAGACGCATCCACATGTCTTCAGCCGTATAGGGCGCGACGAGCGAGAGCATGATCGCGACGGCTTCAGCAGCCTCGCGAACGGCAGGGTCGGCCGGGCCGCAGCCCGAGTCGATCGCCTTGCGGGTGACGTTGACGAGCTCCATGGCCCGGGCGACGGCCACGTTGAACCTGAAGGACTCGACTGCCATGGAGGCGTCGTGGACCGCCCGGTGCGTGGCCTTGCGCAGCGCGAGATCGCCGGCAGTGACGTCCGCACCGACCCCACTCGTGACATCACCCGAAAGGCGCCATGCCCGCGCGAGGAATTTCTTCGACCCACTCGGCGAGACATCGCCCCAGTCGACATCGTCCTCGGGCGGGCCGGCGAACACCATCGTGAGTCGGATCGCATCGACCCCGTGCACTGCGAGCTCATCTGACAGCCGAACGAGGTTGCCTCGGCTCTTGCTCATCGCGGAGCCGTTCATGACGACCATGCCCTGGTTGAGCAGGCGGGTGAACGGTTCGGTGAACGTGACGAGGCCCATGTCGTACAGCACCTTGGTGAAGAAGCGGCTGTAGAGCAGGTGAAGGATCGCGTGGGTGACGCCGCCGACATACTGGTCGACGGGGAGCCACTCGGCGACCTTGGCCGGGTCGAAGGCGCGGGTCGAGTCGGTCGGGTCGACGTAGCGCAGGTAGTACCAGGACGAGTCGACGAAGGTGTCCATGGTGTCGGTATCGCGCACTGCGGGCTCACCGCACTGCGGGCACGGCACGTTCGACCACTCTGTCGCCGCGCCCAGCGGAGAAGCGCCCTTGGGCTTAAGGTCCAGACCCTCGGCCGAAGGAAGCACGATCGGCAGCTGATCCTCGGGCACGGCAACCTCGCCGCACGTTGCGCAGTGGATGATCGGGATCGGGGTGCCCCAGTAGCGCTGTCGCGAGATGAGCCAGTCGCGCAGGCGGTAATTGACGGCCGGCTTGCCGGTGCCACGCTCCTCGAGGAGCGCGAGCATCGCATCGATCGCCTCGGCCTTGCCAAGCCCGTCGAGGGGACCGGAGTTCACGTGCGGGCCGTCGTCGGCAGTGGCGACGCCGGTGATGGCCGGGTCTTCGCCGGCATCGACGACGACGCGCACCGGCAGGTCGAATGTCCGTGCGAAGTCGAGGTCGCGCTGGTCGTGCGCGGGCACCGCCATGATCGCGCCGGTGCCGTAGTCGGCGAGCACGTAGTCGGAGGCCCAGATCTGGATGCGCTCGCCGTTGACCGGATTGATCGCGTAGCGCTGGAGGAACACCCCGGTCTTTGCACGCGAGGAGTCGAGGCGGTCCATCTCGGAGGTCTGCTTCACCTGCTCGAGGTAGGCACTGAACTCGGCCTCGGCCGGGGTGCCCGCGGCGAGCTCGGCTGCGAGGTCAGAATCAGCGGCGACGACGAAGAAGGTCGCGCCGAAGAGGGTGTCGGGGCGGGTCGTGTAGACGGTGACGGGATCGTCGCGGCCCTCGACCGCGAACGACACCTCGGCCCCGCGTGAGCGACCAACCCAGTTGCGCTGCATAAGCAGGACCTTGTCGGGCCAGTGGCCGACGAGTTGGTCCATGTCGTCGAGCAGACGGTCTGCGTAATCGGTGATCCGCAGGTACCACTGGGTGAGTTTCTTCTTCGTGACGGACGCATCGCAGCGCTCGCACAGGCCGGCGACGACCTGCTCATTAGCCAGAACGGTCTGGCAGTTCGGGCACCAGTTGACGTTGCTCGCCTTGCGATAGGCCAAACCTCGATTGAACATCTCAAGAAAGAACCACTGGTTCCACTTGTAGTACTCCGGGTCGCACGTGTTGAACACGCGATCCCAGTCGAAGGAGCAGGCATAGCGCCGCATCGACGCCTTCTGCTGCTCGATGTTCTCGTAGGTCCAGATGACCGGGTCTTCATTGCGCTTGATGGCCGCGTTCTCGGCCGGCAGCCCGAAGGCATCCCAGGCGATGGGGTGCATGACGTTGTAGCCGCGCTGGACCCAGTAGCGGGCAACGACATCGCCGAGCGCGTAGGCCTCGGCGTGACCCATGTGAAGGTCGCCGGATGGGTACGGGAACATGTCGAGGACGTACTTCTTCGGGCGCTCGTCATCGGCGCGGCCGGAGCGGAAGGGGGCGACGTCGTCCCATACCGGAAGCCACCGTTCCTGGATCGACTCGAAGTCGTACCCGGCGGGCTCGTCTGGTCGTTCAATGTGCTCAGTCATGAGGGCCAAAGCCTACCTAGGGATGCGAACCATGCTCGCATTCGGCAGGATGCCACTATGTCTTCACCGGTGCCGAACCCAACGTCGACGTGGCGGAAGGTCATTCTCGGAACCGCCCCGATCCGGCTCAGTGAGATGGCATGGCGCAGGACGATCGTGGTCGCCTCGGTCGTCGGGAGCCTGACGGCCTTAGCGATCTGGTTCGGCAGGCCCGAGATCGCCTTTCCGCTAGCGGTCGGTTCGCTGTTCACCGGCCTCGGCGGGATCGGCGAAGCACCCGGGCATCGGTGGCGGATCATGCTCTGGACGGGCCTGTGGGTCGGCCTCGCTTCGATCCTCGGTGGGCTGATGTCGAATGTGGGCGTGGCCGAGCTCGGGGTCGTGGCGATCGTCGCAGCCGGCTGCGGCTTCGCAGGGGCGCTGGGGCGTCGAGGTGCCCTGGTTGGCGTCCTCACCCTCGTCACCTACGCGATCTATGCCGGCATCCCCGACACCGGCTCGGGAACATTTGAATCGGGAGCCCTCGTCGGGCTCGGCGCCATGATCCAGATGGCGGCCCTCCTCATTCCGGTACTCATCCGCAACAGGGCGCTCCTCCGCGGTCGGGAGGACGACCTGCCGAGTATCCGCGCGCGACTGCGGGCCCATTCGCAGCGTCGAGACGACTTTCTACGCCACGGGGTACGCCTCGCACTCGCGATGGTGGTGGCGTCCGCCATCGGCCATTCAAGTAACTGGCCGCACCAATATTGGATCCCGATGACCGTCGCATGGCTGAGCCGCCCCGACACCACGGGCATGGCAACCCGAGTGCTCTCCCGGGTCGCGGGCACGATCGTTGGCGTGGCGCTCGCTATCGCAATCATCAACGTCCTCGGCATTACCAGCTACGGCCTCGCTGTCGTCGTCGCACTGGGAACGGTCGTCATGCTCCTATTCCTCGCGACTGACTACACCCTAGCCGTCATCGGCATCACCGTGATTGTCATGGCACTGCTGTCACTCATGGGCGAACAGATCGACCAGACCGCCCCGAGCCGAATTGCGTCAACGCTCGTGGCGGGCGTCATCGTCGTCGTGGCATCGGTGTCATGGCCCTCCAAGTCCGCTCGGCACGCAGTTTTCGAATAGTCAGCCGCCCCTGCACCGCATGGGCGACCTCTCCGGTCGGCTAGCCTCGGGCCGTGACCCGCCGAGGATTTATCCTGTTCGCCTCGCTCTCCATCATCTGGGGCACGCCCTACCTGTTTATCAAGATCTCCGTCGACTCCCTCTCCCCCGGCATGATCGTCTTCGGCCGCCTCCTCCTCGCAGCCATGGTCCTTGTTCCGATCGTCTTGGCGAAGGGCCAGTTCCCCCAGCTGCGCGGCCACTGGCGCTGGGTCTTCGCATTCGCAATCGTCGAGATCACCTTCACCTGGTGGTGCCTGACCTTCGCTGAGCAGCGCATTTCAAGCTCGCTCACCGGGCTGCTCATCGCGACGGTCCCGATCATGACGGCGCTGCTCGCCAAGGCAACCGGGCTCGATGACCGGCTCACCGGCTCTCGGCTTATCGGGATGGGCATCGGGTTCGCCGGCGTCGTGGCCCTAGTCGGGCTGGACGTGTCCACCGGCGAGTTCATCGCGGTCGCCGCCCTCGCGGTCACCGCATTCGGCTATGCACTCGGCCCGATCATCGTCGCGCAACGACTCTCCGAGATTCCGGCCCTTCCGGTGATTGCAGCATCAACGGTCATCAATCTCATCATCTACGCCCCGATCGCCTGGATCAGCAGACCGACCGAGGCCGTCCCCGCGACCGCCTGGCTCTCGGTGGCGGCGCTCGGCATCGTCTGCACCGCACTCGCCTTCATCATCTTCTTCGCGCTCATCGCCGAGGTTGGCCCGTCGCGCACGACGTTCATCACTTATATCAACCCTGCTGTCGCGGTGATCCTTGGCGTCATCGTCCTTTCTGAGCCCATCACCCTCGGGATTGTCATCGGATTCCCCCTAGTACTCATCGGCTCGTGGATGGCGACCCGCAAGGCACCGGCGCTCGAGAGCGAGCCACACGCCTGAGGCCGATCACTCGGGCCAATGGCCCACGCCGGGCACCCACCCGCTGAACGGGCTTGCCAGATCGCGGCGAGCGACTTCCTCAACCGTCACCGCTGTGACATGCGCACCCGGTGCCAGTTCAAAGAAATCGACCATCACGCCGCCTTCCTGCCACTGGGAACAACTCCCTACGTCCGGTCAAGTGTGATGTAACGGTAGCGCCTTGACAAACAAATGCCAGCACCGATCATGGAACTTGGACACCAACGTCACGGGCAAGGAATCATCGAGAAACCGGCTGGATAACTGAGAACTTCATGGACAGCGCCCGGCAGATCGTGCAGAACTAGCGCAGACTCATGGGAAGGACCGCACGTCTGGCAGCCTCGTCGCCCGCGGTCCGCGAGTGGCCGCAAATGCGTAAGCTCGTTTCCTACCGCACAAGTCTTGAGAGTCGTCACGTAGCCGTGGTGTTCGAAAACAGACGGGGGAAACTTGGACCGGGTCAGTCAACACGACGTAGACGGACGCCCATCCTGCGCAGAGATACACGCAGACGCGCGAGCCGCGACAGGCGGGCGTCCGCTGCGCTTGCAGCGAGAGCCGCGAACCGTGGCGCTGTCAGTGCGATCCCTTCCAGGTAGCGCGCAAGCGTCATCGGTGGCCTCGTCAGACTGCTGGAGCGGCGGAGAATGGTGGTCATAACGTCGTCCTGCTGAGCACTCACAAGTGCGCACAGGAATTCATCGACGCCTGTGACGGTGACTCCGAGCGCGAGCAGCGTGCGAACCGGGAAACCCTTGTTGTCATGCGTGAGCAGGTAGTCGGCCCGCACGTAAATCGCGGCAGCCTGGTGCGGTGATCGTCGGGATCCGGCCCACCGCGAAGTTCATCTTGGTCCGCCATTGGGCCTCGCTTACCTCGTCGCGGAAAAGGTGTGCACGTGCCGCATCCCACTGGCTCCGCACGGCGTGTTCGTCACGTCCGACGCCCAGGTAACGACGCCTGCGTGGGACGACGTCAATGACCTCCTCGATGAGGTATCGCGTCCACATGAACCGTATGACGCCATCAGACGCCGACCACAAAAGAAGATCGGAGATGTCGTACGGGTACAGGACGTTGGTATCGGCGTAGACGACAATCCGGCGGTTCGCTATGGAGCGTTCCGCGCACGAGCCTTCCGAGGCGGCCGAGTGAACAGCCCTGTAGCGCGGGCCTCAGCAGCAGCAGCGTTGAGGCCAGACTGCATCCGCAGCCGACTGTCCCGAAAGGTCTCAACCTCCAGCCGGTCTATCCGCCGATGCGAGCTTCCCGGGACGTTGGTCGCGATCAGGACTCCCTCGTCGATGAGTTTGAGGAGTGTAGGTCTGCTCACTCCGATGAGGTCTGCCGCCTCCTGCGGCGTGAGCGAGTCGCTGTTGGCATCGAGCACATCGACGTCGTGGCCCTGGCCCATGATCTCGCCCGCACGACGCAGGACAACTTTCATCTGTGCTGGGAGGATCCGTTCGATTCCCTCATCGGTTACGAGCCGAACCTTGGAGTCGGACTCGAGGAGTGCCAGAATGCCGACAATGTCAGCTTGGGCGCTTGGCTCAGCATCAATGCGTGAAACTGCTGTTATGCGTGGCATTTTATCCTCCGGATATCATCTTCGCGTCAACTGCTCCAACTGTCAACTGCTGCATCTGCAGCGAAGGAAATACCGCTAGCGATCACACCGACCTTCACGTCGGCAGACCATCGGTTCAACTGACAGTGCCCCAGTGCTGTGACATGCGTGATCGGCAACCTCCTCGACGCAGGCATCGGGCCACAGGAGGTCACGCCCTACCTGCGTGATGGGAACATGGACAACTCCCTGGCCACCGGTCTGCCCGCAGGAGCGCTCGAATGGGTCAAGGGAACGATCCCCGGAGCGTTGGCCGACCGTCAGATGAAAGGCCACCCTGCTCGCGGTCAACCCCAACGTCACCGATTTCTCCTACGGACCTGAGGCGTACGACGCCGTCATCATCACGGCCCACGCCACCGAAGCCGCCCGGTCCGTTGTGCCTAACGACCAGATCAAGCCCGTCGATCAGGTGTCCGGGAACGTGCCTGATACCACCCTGCCATGACCGCTATTTCGTAACCCCTCTGCGCCGCGGGCGTGGGAGGCGGGGGCTCATGCGGGCACTGGCGATCGCCGGAGTGGATCTCGCTTCATCGTGCCGTGGCACCCGTACTTCGAGCGTCGTCAGGCCCAGCCATGCAGTTCATCTGCGTCGTCTGGCTGCGATCTGGCCAACACAGCGCTCGGACAACCGTAACTTGCCTGACATCTCATTGCCGTTCCAGCCAACTGGTGATGCGTGCGGCAGCCGCGTCGGTAATGACGTCCTGAGCGTGAAAACGCTCGTAGATTTCTTGGGCCTGCTCAAGAGACTTAATTTGACACCGATCGAGGAGGAACTCAATGTCGGTCGTGTCACGGCGACCCCGGTTGGCAAGTAATTTCATGGCCAGAAGCATTTCGATGGATCCGACGTAAATAGCTACATCGCCCTCCCGAAACACCTCTTGCCAATCCTCAAGACCAACCAACGGCACATAGGCCTTGGCTGCATCATTGAGCCATTCTTGTGGAAGACCGTGCTCAGCGGCCATCTGCCTCGCAATGTTCCGCACTGGCTCTTCCGGAAGGAGCAGGGCGTCGATGTCCTGGGTTGCGCGCCGATCCGGATTCATCAACGCAATCGCCGCGCCGCCAACCACCCGGATCCCGGCAGCAACACCACAAGCATCGACCCTGCGCGCCAACTCGCGAAGGAGACTCTCGATGTCGGCAGGGGTCAGCGTCGACTGAATCATGTGCTCGCCAATTCGGTCGCGGCGAGATACACCCCGTGGCGAGAGATCGACCTCGGTGTTGCGCTGCGAGCGTGCGCACGCAGTTCAGCCAACTCCTCGACATCCCATGATTCCTCCAGGGTGAAGGCTTGTTGATCGAGCCACCCGGGTCGTGGAAGTCGATCACGCGTGAGCCAGTAGTCGACTACTGCAGCCAGCAGGGCGTCGTACCGCTTATCTCCGACCGGCAAGGGTCGAACGATTGAAAGAGCCACACGAACGACCGGCGCCTCGCGTGCCAGATCATCCGAAGTCTGGATGACCTCACGCCACGCCCAGTCCTCATCACCACACTCAAGCGCGTCGCGGATCCCGTCTGCCGCCTCAGCCACCGAACGACAGACGGTCGGCAGGAGCACTACGCGCTGCCCAAGCGCAGCGAGGAGCTGCTCGAGCCGACTCACCGTTGTGTCATGAGCGCCCGACTCTATGGCTGCGATCCCCGGCTGGCTTACGCGAGCGGCATCCGCCAGCGCACGTTGTGAGGTGCCATGAGCGTGGCGTGCGGCACGCAGGAGCACTGATGCAGACACGAAAACCTCCGATACGACTTCTCTTATCGTCGATTGGAGTATAGGCGACCTAAACCTTGCTCTCCACATTTTTCTCGCGGGCCAAGCAGGGACAGGTCCACCACTGATTCGAGCCAGTTCAGCGCCGCTGTCGGCGAGCGCAGATCTTGACCACGGGCATGAACGGGGCACCAGTTTGATGTCCGGACGTTGGACAGGTGGGCCCGTTTGCCGGGCCGTGGGAGGCTGGTGCCTGTGAGAAATGGGCGACCGGCACACGTCAGCGTTCAGCGTGGCTGAACTCGGTTCATTCTGGCGACCCTCATTCACCTCGTTCGCCCTGCTTTCGGTGGGTTACCTCCCCGTCGCACTCCTTGGTGTCCTTGCCGTGCAACTCGAGGCCGCGCTCGTCATGACCCCTGTCGACATCGGCCTGGCGATTGCCGCCTACTGGGGAACGAATGCCGTCGCGGCACCGATCGTCGGGCACCGCGCGGACCAACACGGCTGGGCCCCGTCAGGTGCACTCGGAGTGGCCATGTCCGGAATCATCCTGTTTCTCCTCGCTGCCGTCGTCGGCTCGAAGCCGACCCTCATGCTGGCCATGGCGATCGCCGGAGTGGGCCTGGCTCTTTGCAGCCAGTCGAGCAACCTCACCATTGCCCGGGAGGTTCCGTGGAGCCGGCAAGGTCGGGCATTCGGTCTGAAGCAGACCGCACCGCCCATCATCGCGATGGCCTCGGGCCTCATCGTCGCCGGTATCGCCGTACCGTTCGGGTGGCGTTGGGCATTTCTCACTGGCGCCGTGCTCGCGTTGCCGGCCGCTGTCCTCATGACTCCCTACTTGAGACAGCACCGGAGCAACGATGCGGTGAGCCGCCCGCGAGATGACACGCCGGACCTCTCACATGAGACCACTCCGCCACATCGCGCCATTGTGCTCATCGCCGCAGGCGTTGGATGCGCCTCGGTGTCGATCGCTGCCCTTGGAGCCTTCTCCGTGCCAACGCTCGTCTCGTCGGGCGTCGGTGCGAGCGCCGCGGCGACGATGTTCGCGGGTGCGAGCGCGATCGCTGTCATCGGCCGTCTCGCGACCGGGTGGGTAGCCGACCGACGGGGTCACACCTCACTCACCGGTACCGCACTCATCATCGGCATTAGCGCCGGTGGCGTCGTGCTGCTGGCCGTTCCGAGTCCGGCCGTCGCAGCAATCGGCCTTGCAATCGCTCTGACCCTCGGCTGGGGTTGGCCCCCTGCGCTGTATCCGGTGGTCATGCGCTACTGGCGACAGGCAACTGCGCGAACCACCGGGTTCGTGTCCATCGGCACGAGCGCGGGCGCGTCCGTGGGCCCGGTCATGTTCGGCGTCATCGTTGCATCACGCGGCTACTCAGCCGCCTGGGTGGCCACCGGGGTCCTCAGCCTGTGCGCCGCCGGATTTCTGTTGGCAGCCCAGCACACCATGACCGGACACGGCCCACGGACTCCTGCGCCGGCCACTACCATCGAAGCCCATGAGTAAATTCTTCACGATGACCTTCGCTCGGGTCTATCCCCTTTACGTCGCAAAGGTGGAGAGGAAGGGCCGCACGGTCGAGGAGCTCGATGAGGTGATCCGTTGGCTCACCGGTTTCGACGAGCCAACGCTGCGACGTCACATCGACGATGGCACGACCTTTCCTGACTTCTTCGCAGGTGCCTCCCTCAACCCGAACGCCTCGATGATCACGGGCGTTGTGTGCGGGATGCGCGTCGAGACCATCGAGGATCCCCTTGAGCAGAAGATCCGGTATCTCGACAAACTCGTCGATGAGCTTGCCAAGGGCAAGTCGATGGAGAAGATCCTGCGCAGCTAACGCCCTGATCCGAGGCCAGTGCTAGGTCTGCCTACGTCAGGCAGATTGACTCGTTGGCGTAGCCCGTAGAAGTGGGGCGCCATACACTTCCCCCGTGCCTTCAGCCGAACACGCGAGCACGTCCGTGTCGCCCATTCAGCGACTTGATGAGGTTGCACTCTTTGGCAGTCCGCGCATGTGGATCGCACTCGTCGGCATCATCGCGCTCATCGGGGGGTTCCTCACCTGGGGAGTACTCGCGCGACCACCGGTCATCACGAGTGCCTTCGGTGTCATCTCAACCGAGGGCGGACCGTTGGAGATCGGCGCCTCGCTCGATGGCACAGTCACCTCACTTTTCGTATCCGTCGGCACCGCTGTCGAACCTTCAAATACCCTCGCCATCATCGTGAACGACGAGGGCAGGTCCGTAAGGATTCGCACCCCGATAGCTGGGCAGGTGGTGGAGATCGCCACCCAGGAGGGCGATTTCGTCCGAACTGGGCAGAGCCTCGGGACAATCCAGCGGATAGATCAGCAGCTCGCGGCGATCGCTCTCGTCCCGGCCTCGGCGGCCGGCGGAGTCACGCCCGGCCAGGCGGTGCTCATCTCACCAGATTCGGTACCCCCAGGTGAGTTCGGGTTCATCACCGGCACGGTGTCATCCGTGGCGATCAGCCCGATGAGCGTCTCCCTCATTGAGCAACTCCTCGGCGGCGTGGCAGGGTACGAGCAGTTCACTGTCCCGAAAGAGCCGATCATTCAGGTGCTCATCGACCTCGACACAGACGAAGCGAACCCGTCTGGTTTCGCCTGGACTGTCGGCTCCGGACCACCGTTCACTATTCCCATGGGATCCCCGTGGGAGGGCCAGATCATCACCGGCGACCGCTCCCCCCTCGCAACGCTCTTCGGTTCGTGATGAGAGTCCCGGTCTTCCTCGCCCAGGCTCCCACCGAAATGGGGATCACCTGCTTACGCATGACGATGGCGGCTGCCGGCAAGGTCGTCGGGCAGGAGGAGGTGCGCCTCGCATGTGGCGTGAGTCGCTCCGGAACTGACCTCGCAGCGCTCACCCAGGGTGCCAAGCAATTTGGGTTCGATGCGGTTGCCGTCGATGTGCACGCACTGCTGAGCGCACCAGATCCAGATGGATCACAACTGCCTGCGATCGCTTTGTGGGAAGGAGGCCATGCAGTCGTGCTGCTCGCACCGTCAGGGGCGTCATGGGAACTCATCGATCCCATCGTCGGACGTCGCTCCATGACGAATACAGAGCTTGCAAAATCACTCGTCGGTCCCGCGATCGTGCTGAAGACCCGCCCCGAGTTCATCCCGAGCCCCAGGCGCCCGGGACTTTTCCAAGCCGTGTTGGGCCGTCATCCCGGCAGCAACAGGGGGCTGACCTATGTGGTGCTCACCGGACTCGCCCTGATCGTCCCTGGAATCGTCACCCCTGGTCTTCTTCGCGTCTTTATCGATGGATACCTGGCGACCGGTAACCGCGACGGGGCCTCGACGATCATCGCTGGCCTCGCCCTCGCGCTCATCCTCACGGTGGTCCTCACCGCGATGCAGCTCAGCGCCCTTCGCCAGTTGACGACAATCACGGTGACGTCAGCCAGTGCTCGATTTTTCTGGCACCTCCTTCGCATGCCGGCTTGGTTCATGGGTCAGCGCGACCCTGCCCTGCTCGCGAATCGTGTTGCCCTTACCGAGTCCATTGCGCTCGTGATGTCCGGCCCACTTGCCAGCGCGATCCTCTCGCAGGTCACGAGCCTGTTCTTCCTCATCATCATGTTCTTTCTCTCCCCCGCCCTCGCCGGGGTGGCGCTCATCGGCTACCTGATCCTCATCGCCCTCATCATGCGCATCGTCCCCAAGCGGCTAGAGGTTCGACAGCGCCAGTCACGTGAGGCCGCCGTGACGTTATCCGAGATCAGCATGTCGATGCGGGTCCTTGAAACCCTCAAGGCCACCGGCAGTGAAAACGTCGCCTTCGATCGCATCTACGCATCACTGGGTCGGCGGTTGACCCTGGGCTACACGCATTTGTGGGGCTGGCTCGGAATGCTTCCGATCGTTGCTGTGCCAATGATCGGCACCATGGTCGTCACGATCGGTGGATGGCTCGCGATTCGCGGGTCGCTGACCCTAGGGACATTCGCGGCCTTTTCCATCCTCCTCGCCGCCTTTGTCGCTCCGATCGCCGTGCTTGTCCCCAGCCTCGATGCCTTTTTCAGCCTCCGCGGCAAGCTCGAGCAGGCGAACGACGTCCTCGAGCAGCGGGTCGACCCGCGGTTGCGTGACCCATATCTTGATGTCGATGAGTCCGTGACTGCGCTGCCTGGCCTCACCGACATGGCATCAACGACCACTATCGAACGAGTTTCTCATGCGATCCTCCCCGCGGCCGGCACCACGAGCGAGGATGATGCCAACCCGTTCCTCGAGGTAGCCCGCCTCGGCCGGCGTAACCGCGGCGGGCTGGCCATCGACCCCTGGGCCGCCACCCTGACACTCGACGACGTCACCTTCGGCTATTCCCCGAGCGAGCCGCCCCTGTTCTCACACGTGAGCCTCACCATCGAACCGGGGCGAGTCGTGGCGATCGTCGGCAAAAGCGGCAGCGGAAAATCAACGATCGGGCGGCTCGTCGCCGGTCTCTACCAGCCCTCGAGTGGCGTTATCCGGATCGATGGCACTGAAATTGACGAGTTCCCACGCGCGGCTCTCGCCCGCGAGGTTGGTTTCGTCGACCAGGACGCAGTCATCTATCAGGCAAGCGTGCTGAACAACCTCACGATGTTCGACCCGGAAATCTCCGATCGAGATGTGGTGAGCGCAGCCAAATCAGCCGTGATCCACGATGACATCATCGCCAGACCCGGCGGTTACGACGCGATCCTGCGTGAGGATGGACGCGACCTCTCCGGGGGCCAACGCCAGCGGCTCGGCATTGCTAGGGCGCTCGTGCGCCAGCCTCGTCTGCTCATCCTCGATGAAGCAACGAGCGCCATGGACGCACGCACCGAGGCGCACATCGTCAGCCAACTACGGGCCCGCGGCTGCACCACGCTTGTCGTCGCTCACCGACTGTCCACCGTTCGAGATGCAGATGAAATCATTGTCCTGAATGGTGGAACCGTCGACGAGCGAGGCAGTCATGCAGAGCTCGTTCGAAGAAATGGCCTCTATCGAGACCTGATGAACGCATGAATTCGCAGGCGGACAGGGCCGCCGAACGGGCCACGCTGCAACGCGACCATGAAGCAGCACTGGCCGCGGCCTACCTCGCGCGGCCGCTCAATCCGCACAGCCCTCTGCCACCCCGGCCGCAGGTGGGCGGACGCGTGATCGACATCGTCAGTCACCTCGCGCGTGTGTGCCAGGTCGAGTACCGCCCAATCATCATCGACGAGGAGTCCTCGCTCCTCGAACAGGTCGCCAGTGCCCTGGAGGGCTGCCACATTCGCTCCCGAACCGTGCGCCTCGGCGAGCGCTGGTGGGAGAGCAATGTGCCGGTGCTCGCGGTTGAAGACGTTGCCGGTTTGGCCATCGTCATGCCAGGACCGTTCTCGGCACCGATCCTGCATCGAATTGGCGAGGTGCCGGTTCGAGTCGATGACGAGATCGGGCAGTCGATCTCACGGCAGGCCATTGAGGTGATTCGCCCGCTTGCCACAACCACCTTGAAGCTTCGCGAACTGATTCGACTCTCGATGAAGGGCATGGGCCGAGACTTGACCGTCTCGATCACTGCCGCGGTAGCCGTGGGAACGATCAGTCTTGCCATGCCATTGGCGACCGACATCATCTTCAGCCAGATCGTGCCAACCGGTGATTCGGGACGCCTGCTCGCCATCGCCGTTGCGCTCATTCTTCTCACGCTCGCCGTCGGCGCGTTCACCTATACCCGTGTCTATGGATTTATCCGCATCGGGGACGCAACCGAAATGGCAACCGGGGGTGCCATTCTCGATCGCCTGATGCGTTTGCCGGCGCATGTCTTGGCGCAATGGCCATCTGCGGCCGTAGCCGGCCGTGTCATGGTCTGGCCTACCCTGCAATCTGCCCAGACTCACGTCAATACTGGATTGATCAGCACCATCGTGGTCCTGCTCAACGGCGGCCTGCTCATCTGGCTCATTCCCAGCCTCGGCGTGGCTGCCGTCATCATCGGGTTCATCCTGCTTGTGGTCTCGTGGCTCATCATCCGGACCGAGCGCAAGCGGTGGCTCCTTGAGTATGAAAGCGAAAGCGAACTTCAGGTGACGACCACTGACATGCTTCGCGGGTGGATTCCGCTTCGCGCATCGAACGGCGAAATGCCCGCATTCGTGCGGTGGGCGCGCCTTTACGGTCGCTACCGGAGCGCATTCAACGCCCGCTGGACCCTGCAGTTCCGAGTCGATCTTCTCGTCGTCGCACTCCTCGGCGCGATGACTGTGAGTTTCGTCGTCATTGCGTATCGCCTGCCGGCCGGCACGATCGCAACCGGTCCCTTCCTTGCATTCCTTTCGGCATTCGGGCAATTCAGTCTCGGTCTCATCGGCATGATCGTCACGATCCGGGCCTTCCAAGCAATTGCGCCCAGCCTGGAGCGGCTCGCTGAACTCATCGACGTGAATATCGAGGCGACGGAACGCTCTGAGGATCCCGGCGCTTTGGAAGGAACCTTGGAGGCCCGGCGGGTGAGCTTCCGCTATGCCGACCACCTTCCGTGGGTGCTTCGCGATGTGACGCTTCAAGCGCGGCCCGGTGAGTTCATCGCGATCGTCGGGACGTCGGGCTCGGGAAAGTCAACGCTGCTGCGTCTCCTTCTCGGCTTCGAGGAACCGCGCACCGGGATCATCATGTACGACAATCGCGATCTTGCCGCCCTCAATCGCACCGCGGTGCGGCGTCAGTTCGGTGTCGTTCTTCAATCGAGTCTGCTGCTCTCCGGGACAATTCGAGAGAACGTGACGGTGTCGTCGGGACCGCTCCCGGATTCGCGGGTATGGGCGATCCTTGACCTCGTGAGCATGGGTGACACGGTGCGGGCGATGAGTGGCGGGCTCGACACCTGGATCGATGAGAACGCGACGCTGATCTCCGGTGGCCAGCGGCAGCGCCTTCTCCTCGCGCGAGCACTCGCGCACCGTCCGACCTATCTCTTCCTCGACGAGGCAACGAGTGCGCTCGACAACATCACCCAGGAGGCACTCACCCGAAACATCGCGGACCTCAAGGTGACCCGCATCGTCATCGCTCACCGACTCTCGACCATCCGCCACGCCGACCACATCATCGTGCTCGATGGCGGACGCATGGTCGAGGAGGGAACCTTTGCCGAACTCACCGAACGAGGCGGATTGCTCGCCGAACTCATCACACGACAGGAACTGTGACATGCCGGCGAATCGTAAGGAGTACCTCGTCAAGGGTGGCGTCGTAGCCTTGTGTCTCGCGGCACAACTGATGCTGGCAGCGTGCGGCGGATCGGTCGGATCCTCCATGGACGCGATCACCTCGTCGCCGCCGACAACGGCGGTCGTCGCCGGAGCAGGCACGACTGCCCTCGAAAATCTCGTCACACCTGGAGTCCTCACCGTCGCGACCTTCAATCAATCACCGCCGTCTGCCTACCTTTCGCCCGATGGTCGGCTGATCGGCTGGGAGGTCGACCTGGCCAAGGAGATCGCCCGCCGGCTCGGGCTCGCGGCGCGGTTCGAGTCGGTCGCATTCCCTTCCGTCCTGGACGACGTTGAAAGCGGCGTCGCCGACATCGGGATTGCCAGCATGTTCGACACACCGGCACGCCAGCAGCGAGTGGACTTCATCGACTACTACACCGGCGGCACCAACTGGATCACCTCTCGCGATTCAGCATTCGATGCTGAGGCTCCCTGCGGCTCGCAGGTCGGGGCAGTTTCCGGAAGCGCGCAACTCGCCGACTTCCTGCCACGTATCTCGCAGGCCTGCATCGCAGAAGGCCAAGCCCCGCTCAAAATCACGGGATTTGAATCCCCAGCCGATGCAACTGATGCGATTATTGGCGGGCGCCTCGACGCCGCTGTGGCGGATGGTCCGGTCGCGAGTTTCGCGGTTGGTGCGAGTTTCGGACGGCTCGCCTCAGTCGGTAACGCAGTGGAGATCCAGCCCTACGGCATCGCTGTTGGACAGGAAAACGAGGCACTTCAGGCGGCGATTCTGTCGGCACTCGACTCCATGGTGGCCGATGGCTCATATCTGGACCTGCTCGGCCGGTGGGGCGTCGAAGACGGCTACGTGGCGCAATTCAACAGGAACGGTTTGGCAGTACAGCAATAACGGCCAGTGTGATCGAATTCTCTAATCTTCGATCAGCAGTCTTCCTTTCATTCCCAAACATCCATCCACGTCAACCTGGAGGTGTCCGCCATGGCTCGTCGTGCACCGGCGCAGGAACGTAGCATCGCCTCGATGAATCGAATGCTCGACGCAGGCGAACAGTTGTTCTTTGAGGGTGGAAACCCGGGCCTCACCCTTAACGCAGTCATTGAACGGGCCGAGACTTCCACTGGCTCTTTCTATGCACGGTTTGGCGACATGCGCGGATTCCTCGACGCCATGCACGAACGCGTGCTCAGGGTGCTTGCTGTCGAATTAGATGCAGTGATTGAACAGGCGTCTGCGGAGCCTGATCTCGCCGCCGCACTGCAGACGCTGTGTACTCGGGCATTCGATGTCACCCATCGCCACAAAGCCCAGGTCTACTTCTTCGCCGTGGGAAACTCGCAAGATGTGCAATGGCGAACCATGGGGTCACAGTTTGCCCTAGGTGCCGTCGACTCTATTTCGCAATTGATGAGGAACTACCTCCCGAAACCGGCCAACGCTCATGCCAAGCGCAGGATCGACATTGCCGGCCGCATGATCATTGCCGCCGTGTTTCAACAGGTTATGTTTGATCAAGGCGAGATCTCGCGCATCAACATGAGTCAGAATTCCGTGGCAACCGAACTCGCCGCGATGACGTGCACGTATCTGCACACCACCCCCACCACGTAGCGTGCGGTATCACCTGGGGAAGGGTCATACCGCACGTCCGTGGTCTACGCGATGTCTGCACTGCTGAGCGTTAGTGCATCCCACCCATGGGCATCTGGGGCGTGCCACGGAAGCAGCCAATCGAGTACGGGTACTCGTTGTTCAGCACATAGTGGTACATCTTTTGCATCTTCCCGTTGAACATGACCTCGCTCACCATGCCATGGCACTCATCGAGTTGCGCGTTCGTGACGAGCTTTCCGTTCGCACCGCGAGGACCGTAGATACCGAAGCCATCAAGGGCGTAGCCAAGGAGCGGTGACTGCGCGCCAGCCTTGCCTTGGTCCATGCACTTCCATGAGTAACCGTGGTATTGGTATCGGGACGCGTACGGATGTCCGAAGCAGCGATCAGTGGGCAGTGCTGCATTGGGGTCGTAGATGTTCACGGATGCATCCGGCGCCAACTCCGTGTGCCATGCACCACCGGTTAATGCAAAGCCGGTCATCAGAGAGGTGATGCAGCTCGGCTTTGCGGCTAGCTTGGGATTGCGCGGCAGTGTCACATCAAGGGGGTACGGCTTAACGGGGATCTCTGCGGCGTTGGCAAAGCCCTCCGCCGGGAGAGCTGCGTAGTACTTGTACGCAGCCGACGTCGGGGGAATTGGGAAGGTACCAATCGGATGATTCGGTATGCCATTGCCCAGAAGGCGTCGGGTTGTCGCAGTCTCAGTGATGTTGAAGACGCTCTTCATCTTCACACTGCCGGGTACCTTCTCGATTTTCGACAGGATGACTTTGCCGTCCTGAACCCAAGGGGTCTGTGCCTGGGTCAACGTCGTACCCACTTGTTGACCGAGGATTGCCTGCTGGTCGGAGCCGGGGATGGGCACCTTGATGCAGGCGAACGTGGTGTTCTTTGCCGGCTTATTGATGGGCGTGCCGGTTGGTGCGGTGATCAAGAAGGTCGGCGCACCATTGCCATCCCAAGCCTGTGCAGCACTGACCGAACTTGTTCCGAACCCAAATGACGCAACCAATCCGGTGGCCAAGGCCACGGTGCCAGCGCCTGCCGCCCACGAGACACGCAGACCGGGTCTTTTCCAACTCATTCCAATTCTCCTCACGTGGTTTTCGTCACGTTCCCAGGGGAAAATACCTTTGAATAGAGAATTTTACAAAAGATATCTCTCTATTGTGAATACACTGTTTAGCGAATTTCTGATTTCCTTTCGAGGTTGACGGGTCAGGGCCATTTTCTTGCCATGTTCTCGGTACAGGCCAAATCCGCACCTTGCTCATGCTTGACGCACGGGGCGTGCATTGAGCTCTAAAGGCCTCTCTGTACTCTCAAGGATCAAAGTGCGGACTACAGCAGTGCGTCAAAGGAAAGCAGGGTCAGGAGAACCGATGCGACACCCACGTACATTGGCGTTTATGGCATTCCCGTTCGCCATGCTCCTTGCCCTCTCCGCATGCTCATCCAGCCCGACGGTGGCGCCCGCCTCGGCCTAGGCTTCTGCTGCCAGCCTCGGGACAAAGGGCTGCGCGGACGAACCAGAGGACGAGAGCCCGGACGATGAGGCAGCCCTCACAACGCGCCTCGACGAGGCCACGGAGGAAGACTCAACGTCAATCGACGATGAAGAACTAATGGACGATGAGCAGGATTACAGCGGCGAGTCGGAGGAAGTCGATCCAGAGGCGGAGATCAAGGGTCTCGCCTGCTCGGGCGATACGGACGAATCACTGACGACCGAGGCTGAGCCAGGTGACGACCAAGCCGATCCCTCCGAAGACGCCCTCGTAGCCGCCGAGCCCGTGGCCGCAGTTCCGGAACCGCCGGTGACACGGGCAGTCAGCGACACTCCCCCACCGCCCGCCCGGTGGCAGACACACCTCCTGCAGGAACGTCGTCCGTTCAGATCGCCGGACTTGACGCTGAGTGCGCGACACAAACAGATGACAAGGGGACCGTCGTCGCTTGCGGGCCTGTGAGGCGACTACCCGATTCAGGCACGGCCTTCACCGAGCCGTCACCCCTCGCGAGTCCGACAGCCTCGCCTTCGGCAACTCCGTCACTTGCGACCCCGGCGACTCCGACAACTCCGACAACTCCGACAACTCCGACAGTGTCGACTCCAACAGCGTCGACGGCCAATCCAACAACGGACGACGTCAAGAAGGAAGACAAGAAGGACGCCAAGGCGGAGGGCCAGAAAGCCGATGAGGGCCAGAAGGCCGATGGTGGTCGGAAGTTGTACTGCAACGCGCTGCCCAAGTCGCGCACCGCAACCAGGGCTGCGGTAATGCTCCCGCGCGCAGCCGATCCTGCAATGCCTCCCGGCTTGTACGTGCAGGTGGTCGATGGACTCATCAATTTATCGAATCGAGGCGGGGTCAGGCAGCAGTTTGCTTCCGGACAGTTCGGCTTTACTGGGAGCGTCGGTACACCTCCCGTCGTCATCCCGAACAATCCCGGAATCCAGTTCACTCCGCCGCCTGCGTTCCAATCTTCAACTGGCCCGCAAGCCAATTCGGGGTCCAGCGGCAAGCCGACGGCCGTGGACTGCGAGGTTCGTTCGGCCCCCAAGAAGTCGCCGCGCACCGCGTCTGTTGCCGCCTCGGATTCGATGGCACGTGGCTCGATCGTGTTCGTGGTCGCCGGGGGCCTTCGGCCCACGAGCGCCGTGAGCGTCTACCTGCTGTCGGCGCCAGATTCGCCGCTGGGCACCTTCGGCGCCGACGCGGACGGCAACCTGTCGGCGTGGGTACGAATCCCGAAGGCAACCACGCTCGGCCCGGACGCGCTGCAGGTCAATGGGTACACGCCGAAGGGCTACACCGCAGCGATCACCGTTGGCGTCACCGTGCGCGAAGCCACGACAGCGATCGCTACCAAGGACATCACCTTCGAGCCTGGGTCCGCGCAACTCACCAATGCCGCGCAAGGCTCACTCGATGCGATGCTTGGCACGATTCCGGTAGGGACGTCGAGCCGGTGCACTGCGTCATCCGTCACCCGCGTTGGAACTCGCGCACCGTCAAATATCGCGCTCGCAACCGCCAGAGAAAACGCCGCGGCCGCCTACCTCACGGCGCATGGTTTGGAGTGCGCTCCCGGGAAGCCACGCGCAGACACCGCCGGGAACCCCGACCCAGAAAGTCTGGTGACCGTGAAGATCTCCTACGACCAATAGGCACAGATAGGCGGGAACCAGTCGCAGGTCAGCCCGGCGTCGACGTGTACGAAACGGTGAAATGCTCCGTCGCGTTTCGTCGAAGGCCGGTCTGCCTGGGAAGCACAACCCGAAAGCGCGCGGTACCAGCCGACTCGACACCGCGGAACACAACGTTGTACGGGTCACGCTTCCCACATTCACCGGATCGCTGGGCGGTTGTTCTCTGGACTCGCTTCCAAGCGCCCCCGACCCACTTCTCGAGGGAAGCCTTGCGGCCCGACCAGCAACGGTCGTAGACCCATGAAGTGCCGTTGACACAGTCGCTTTCGGATCCGCGAATTTCTGTGCACGTGATGGCTGATGTTGGAGCGCGTTCAGCCGTCTCCCCAGACGCAAGAAGCGCCCTAGCGATGAACTTCGCGTGCGCGGATGCAATTGCACCTGCCGACCATGCAGTGTTCTGCGGATCGTCGCAGGGAGGTCCACTGCCACCAACGAGGGGCCCAAGGTAGAGCACTTCTGCCCCGACCTGCGTAAGCCATGGCCCGCCGCTGTCGCCTATGCAGGTCCCGCGCTGGCCATTACCGACGGTCTCGAATGACCCGATCCCACCGGATTTCGAGTTAACGTCGAGAACTTCTGCGACTCCGAGCGGGAGGTCGCTGACATCGGAGTTTGGATCGCTGGACGAACCAGTGAGTCCATAGCCGATGAAGTGCACGGTGGCACCGGCCTTCGTAAGGCTCACGACCTCTGCGGGCGTCGCCAAGCGGGTGATGATCGCAGTGCCAAGCGGAGCACTGAGGACGAGAAAAGCGATGTCGTTCTTGATCCCGCTCCTTCGCGGATCAACGATGATCTCCGTGACGCTGACGGGTGCCGGACCTGCCTTGCGAGTTGCGCCAGGTTTGAAGACAGTCAGGTCCGACGGCGCAATGACCGAGTCCTTCTTCCCCTCCTCAATCACGCAGTGGGCAGCGGTAACCAGGACCCTAGGTTTCCACAGACCTGCGGTGCAGTAGCTGTCCGGGGTTTCGATGGCGACGGCAGCTCTCCCATAAACGGGCTCGACCGTTCCGTTGATGACTCTCGGCGTGATGCCGGCCGATTCAACAGGCGGCGCAAGCGCAAGGACGCAGACAAATGTGAGGACGCAGACCAGAGTGGACGTGACCCGGCCTGTGCTCTGGGTCGAACGATTCATCTCGGGCCTTCTTCCGAAATCCGCCGGACGCCAGTTACGGCGGTCTCGTTGCCCCTCATCGTATCTACCGACACGGTTAGGCGATTCTCTACAGATCAGATTGAGCGTAGACGCTCGGCTCTCCTTCATCAATGTGAAGCACCGTGTGGTGGCCGAACGGGCATGCTTGCACCTCGGGGTCGAGCAGACTTCCCTGGTCGAAACGACTCCCCGGGCAGTGCTCGTGCCGGCGTTCACCGGATCCGTGCCCGAAGCACCGCATCACGCCGCCCGGTTCGGTCCAACTTCCGCCGGGCATGGCCCCAACGGAAACCGTGGTGGGTGCGGTGGGTGCACGTTGCGCGTACCCCGCTACGGTCTCGCCAAGAGTTCGAGGAGGTCATGGTTGATGAAGAGCCGATCCCGTCCGACCTTGACGTCCGTCAGGACCCCCGCGCTCACGAGCGCGTCAAGCCACTTGACTGCGGTCGGCCGCGAGACTTCGCATCGCGCCATCACGGTGGAGATTCGGCAGTACGGCTGCTCGAACAGCACCGATTGAAGTTCGCTGTCGGCACTTCCCCGGGACGTCGCACGAGCGGTGTGGGCGAAGCGATCTTGCAGCGTCGTGATGTCGCGGATCTTCGTCGTTGTCTCAATGGATGACTGGGTGACGCCCTTGAGGACGTATCGGATCCAGTCTTCCCAGGCCTGCTCCGCCGTGACCTTCAACAGCAGCCGGTAGTAATCCGACTTCGTCTCAATGAAGTAACGCGACAAATACAACAGCGGCTGACCGAGGAGGCCCGCATCGGCGAGCATCAAGCTGTTAAGTATTCGACCGGTGCGGCCATTGCCGTCGGTGAACGGGTGGATCGCCTCGAACTGGTAGTGGGCGGCCGCCATGCGCACGACTGGGTCCATGCCGTCGTCTGCATGGATGAATCGCTCCCAGTCTGCGAGCTTTCCAGCGATGACCTCCCTCCCCTCGGGTGGGCTGTAGGTCACCTCCCCCGTCGCCGGATTGCCGACACGTGTCCCCGGCATCGTGCGCAAGTCCATGTCATGGCCCTTGATCGTGCTGCACACCAGCATGGCGACCGAAGTCGTGAGACCGCGCGAACGAACACGCTCGAAGCCCGCGCGTAGTGCGGTCCGATATCGCAGCGCTTCCTTGGTCGCTGGGTCCGCATGCGCGTCATCTTCAGCATGGCGGAACAGCGCATCGGTTGTGGTGACGATGTTCTCGATCTCCGAGCTCGCCTGCGCTTCCAGCAGGGGAATCGCATTGATGAGAACGGCAGGGTTGGGGATCGACCCTGCCGCCTCATCGAGACGTGCCAACGCTGCCCGTGCCTCCACAGCCTCTTTCAACACCGCCCGGGTCTCGAGTCGCTCCGCATCCGGCGGGGTCGACAACTCGTTGTACGGGACATCGCTACGCCAGCCCACCGCCATGGAGGGACCCTGACACACCTGATGCTCAAATGTAAAGAATTTCCAATTTCCTTTCTATATTTGCAGATAGTGATCATTCTCTTGCCATGTTCTCGGTCCATCGCCGCCAACGACCAAGAGCACTCGGTCGCCAGTACTACGGACCCGGAGTTGGCCCGTCATTCGACAGTGACAGGCACGCTTCGGTCAACGCATCCGACCCGTGGAAGCCCTTGTTGTAAGGAAGCACAATCTGGCAGGACCTTCCGGTGCTGTTCCTCCCCCTTGTGCCTTACTTCGGCAGCCAGTTCTTTCCAGAATCCAGTCCCACGGCCGTCCTCCACTCATCCTTCGTCGTGTTCGCCGTCGGTTCCCTGGCTCGACCCATCGGGGCCAACGTGTTGGGTCAGGTTGGCGACCGGGTCAGCCGCAAGCCGGCACTCATGGCGGCGCGAGTGTCACCATGCTCGTCGAGGCAGCCCCGCAGAATCGACGCGGCCTGCACGCTTCCTCCCTGCAGATCGGGGTGTCCGTTGGCGCGCTCCTCGTCACCAGCGCCTTCAGCCTGCTTCAGGTGTTCTCCCTTCCACACCCCGCCTAGGCACATGACGCACAGCACCGCGAACAGCCAGATGGCCGCCGTTGACACCACCAGGGCGACGAGCGTGGTGATGCCCGCATCACTTGGGCCGGTCGCGTTTGCTCCGGACGAAACGCCAGTGGCCACACTCGGCGGCGGACTGAGCAACGTTGCCACCGTGCTGTTTGACCTGACCGAGGCAACGGGGCTTGTTCCGGAGAACCTTGCCCAGTTGGCCGGCGGCTTCTCATCCACCGCCGTGCGCCGTCTCGGCTACCTCCTCGAGCTCGTCTAGGCACCCGTCGACACGACGCCTGTCGAACTCGCGGCCAAGGCCATGCCCCTGCCGAAACCGACACTACTCGATCCTCGCCCTCCCCACCACGGGCCAATCGATCCTCGCTGGGGCCTCGTCATCAACACGGATGCGGAGCCTGACCTGTGATCCCCGAGGCATTCGTCACCGCATGGAGCGCACGCGCGCCATAGCCCACCCCGGCCGACGGCACCACACTTCGGATCAAGGTGGAGATCAACACCCACGAACGCTCGCCGGCCCGGCTACTGATCTCCATGCCGCATGTCGTCGACTCGCCGTGGTGGTCAGGTCAGGGCGACATCCTCACCTTCACACTGGCCGAACTCTGGTCTACTTGAGGGGGGCTTGGGGCCGGTCAAGATGGGTCGCCCCTCGATTGGCTCAGGCCGCCCAGGGATCGACCAGCGAAAGGCCGATGCCGTCGAAGTCGCGCAAATTTCGGGTTGCGAGGGTGGCGTCGCGCACGAGGCAGATCCCCGCCATGCAGGCGTCAGCCATGCCGATCGGCCGACCCAATCTCATGCGCTTCGCGCTCAGCACACCCGCCTCCAGCGCGTCATGCATGCCTAGTGGCAGGAAGGTGCCGAGCCACTGGCCCTCAAGGAGGTCCCACTGGGCAGCGACACGGTCACGACGATGTCCAGCGGGCATCCGGGCGATCCCGCTTGAAACCTCCATGACCGTGATGGCGGTGATCGCGAGTTCGTCGGGGTTCTGAGCGACGACCCAGGCGAGCGCAGGTGACGACACCCAGCCCTGCATCACCTCGGAGACCACGTTTGTGTCGAGGACAATCACGCGAACGGATCCCGAACCTCATCCGCGCGGGAGGGAAGTTCCAATCCCTCGCCTTCGAGGGCCTCGCGCATCGCGATCATGATGTCGACGAGGCTGCGCTCAACCGGCGAGGCCACCGCCTCCGACAAGATGGCCCGCGCCTCCGCCTCCATGGATCGCCCGTGCGTTGCCGCCTGCACGCGGAGTTGGTCTCGGACGTGTTCGTCGAGTCCGCGAATGGTGAGCGTAGCCATAGAGCGATGCTATATTGCGACAGCATTGCTGTCAACGCTGTCGCCGTACATACGGCGGCCCTCTTCATTTCTACGGTAACTTCACTGTCATGAAGACAACGCTGGTACTGAATGACGACATCTACCGCCAGGCCAAGGTCGTCGCCTCCGGGCGAGGCTGCACCGTGTCGTCGATTGTCGAAGAAGCATTGAGGCTCCTTCTCAGCACAGCTGATGCGAGTCAGGGGCCGAGTGGTCCAATGCCTGCGTGGGCCATAGGCAAGCCTCGCGTCGATGTTGACGACAGTCGCGCCGTTCAGGACGCGTTCGATGCCGGACAGGACGCTGATGATTTGCGTTGACGTCAATATTCTTATCCACGCAGCGAATATCGTCTCCCCGCGTCATTCCAGAGTGCGCGCCTGGCTTGCCGCAGTGCTGGCTTCCCGTGAGCCACTCGTCATCCCAGACGCCGTCGCAACTGGCTTCCTCCGCATCGTCACCAACCGACGCATCATGCCGTCACCCCTGCACCCCGACGAAGCATTCGCCCTCGTTGACTGGCTCCTCGACCACCCCAGGGTCACACCGCATTCGGGCGACGACGTCACCCGAATCGCATTCCGGGGCCTCGTACGTTCCCTCGGACTCCACGGCAACGACATCCCTGATGCCTGGATTGCAGCAAGCGCGATGTCAACCCACGCAACCCTTGCAACCTTCGATCGCGGCCTTCGACGATTCCCCGGCCTGCGGGTCATCGAGCCCTCGCATTGATGTGCCAAACGCAGTACCGCTGCAGCTCATCGTCACGAACATTTCGCCGAAGCGTTACGGATTTCTCGGTGGAGCTGAGGGGATTCGAACCCCTGACCCCCTGCATGCCATGCAGGTGCGCTA
>JBBATH010000018.1:0-73998 GCA_040398845.1 Candidatus Nanopelagicales bacterium
GTGGAGCTGAGGGGATTCGAACCCCTGACCCCCTGCATGCCATGCAGGTGCGCTACCAGCTGCGCCACAGCCCCGATGCGCTCATTCGCGCGGGAGTGGAAAGCATAGCGCCCGCGGGCTGTGCCGAAATCTCGGCCCTCCCCCGCGGATCCGCTGCCGTCACCGATCGTCGGCGAGGGCGGTCTCGGGCAGCGTGCCCGCGTTGTATTCCTGCAGCCGCCACCTCGGCCCATAGCCCGAGAGGTTTTCGACGAGCACCGACCACGAGCAGTTCGTGAGCACTCCAAGCACTGCCCAGTGCTCTGGCGGCAGTTCAAGCATCTGGCCGATACCGGCGCGCGCCGCCCCGCCGTGGGTGACGACAACGAGCACCTGTCCGGCACCGACCCCAGCGAGCGCCTTCTCAACGGCAGACGCCATCCGCGCCGCCACCTCTCGACGGGTTTCGCCAGTGATGCCGGGCCTGATGTCGGCGCCGCTCGACCATGAGGCGAGCAGGTCGCCATAGCCGGATTCGAGTTCGGGACGCCTAAGCCCCTCCCACTCCCCGGCAAAAGTCTCGCGCAGGCCAGCGTCAAGGTGTACCTCAAGGCCGAGAATCCGTGCGAGCGGCTGCGCCGTCGCGCGCGCCCGGAGCAGGTCCGACGCGATGATCATCGACGGTTCGAGGGTTGCGAGCATGCCTGCGGCTCGGAGCGCCTGCCCGGTGCCGACATCATCGAGGTCGATGTCGGTCTGGCCCTGAAACCGCTGTTCGGCGTTCCAGGGTGTGCGGCCATGGCGCCAGAACACGATTTTGCGCGGCGCGGTCATCAGATCAGTTTCCGTGGACGGAGTGGGGCGCAGTCACGGATTCCGGCAGTTCGATGAAGGGGCAGTCCTTCCAAAGCCTCTCGATCGCGTAGTGGATGCGCTCCTCGGCGACCTGTACATGGACGACGACATCACCGAAATCCAAGAGCACCCAGTGGCTCGTACGTTCCCCTTCACGTCGCAGGAGCTTCGAGCCCAGACCAAGGAGCCGCTCCTCGACAGCGTCGACAACACCCTTCACCTGCCGATCATTCTGCGCGGAGCACAGCACGAAAATGTCGGTGAGGACGACATGCTCACTCACGTCGATGGCGACGATGTCGGTCGCCATCTTGTCGGCAGCCGCCTCGGCCGCCGCTATGGCCAGGCTCGTTGCCTCGGGTGTTGCAGTCACGTCATCCGCCTCTAGTCAGGGTTTTCGACTCTCAGCCTCTCACAGAGGCGGTGCTTCGTCACCGAGGAGCACGAGAACATCGGCGACCGGCTGTCCGCCGCCAACAATTCGAATCGCCGAACGCGGCACCCCGAGAGCCTCGGCGACCTCGGCCCCCCTTGAGACCGACCCCGGATCAGCGTCCGGAATGACGATCATCGTCTCGCCCCGCGGCCAGCGCCCGGCCTCAACCACGGTAAAGCCGGAAGATATCAGGGAATCAGTCGCTGCGAGCGTTGTTGCGACAGGCGCCCCCGCGCGCGCAAGAACGACGCGGGTCATCCGGGACTCCCCCGGGGTAAGCCTCACCTCAGGCAGGAGTGACTCGACGAGTGCCGGGCCGAGCGGTCGCCGGATGACGGCGGCCTCATTGGCTCGCAGGGTCGTCACCGGAAGGAAGGCCTCCACTGAGGAACCTGTCGCCACTTCGGCATGCACACCCATGAGGGTGCCGACAAGTTCGTCATTTGTCGCCGTCGACTTCGCCAGTGATCCCAGACTCAACACCACCTGGCGCATCGACTCGACATCGTCCGGGAGACTGGCGAGTACCCGCTCAATGACCTCCGCGAATCTGCGCATACGCGCCATCTGAGACTCCCCCGGCTGAAGAGTTAGGGCGTAGGTTGCCGCGTCGACGCCCGCCAGAGTCCTGTTCCCGAGCGGCACCGTCTCGATGGTCTTGCCCGCCGCGTCAGTGACGCGCACCGACTCCTGCACCGAAATCGGCACGCCTCCGATCGCATCGACGAGCGCTGCGAGGGCGAGCCGGTTCAGCGCCACCGCCGCATCGACTCTGACGCCGAGGAGCATCGAGACACCGGTGCTGGCCTGAAGGGTGTCGGAAGCCCCAACGGTCGACTGGAGCGGGGTCGGGAGCGGGACGGGCACGAGGAGGATGGGTGAGAGGTATAGCTGGCTGCCACTGTTCGCCCCTCCCCCCGTGGCAAGGAGCACGTTCGCGACAGCGAGGCCCTCCCTATCAGTGACCTGGAACAGCAGGGTTCGCTGCACGGGTGTCTGCGCTTCAAGCGACGAGGCGCCCACTGGACCGGTGACGCTCGAAACGCTCGGTGTTTCAGGAGTCTGCGCTTGGGGAACCGGCGCCTCGGTGCCGGGAAGGAGAAAAACCGCGCTCGTGCCGACGATCAGGACGACGGTGGCTAACGCGATGATCCCGCCTCGCGTGCGCCACAGGGCGAGGTTCCGGTCGTTCACGGGGACTGCCGGGCGTAGAGATCTCGTTCGACGATGTAGTTCGCCACCGAAGGCGGGATCATCTCGGTCACGGGGGCACCATCTCGGATGCGATCGCGCACCCTGGTCGACGAGACGTCAATGCCGGGGACCTCGATGAGGGTACATGACCCGTCGGGCAGCGGAGGTGCCTTCAGTGGATGCCCCGGGCGGGTAACGCCGACGAGGTGGGCAAGGGCAAGGATCTCAAGGGGCCGTCGCCATGACATGAAGTCGGCGAGCGCATCTGCCCCGGTGATAAAGAACCAAGCATCGCCATCGGTCGTTGGCCCGACCGATTCCTTGCGCTCGTGCCTGAGATCGGTCAGCGTGTCGATCGTGAAAGTCGGCCCCTGCCGGTCGATGTCGACCCGGCTCGTGACGAATCGCGGATCAACACCTGCCCCCAGGCACGTCATCTCGAAGCGCTGCTCACGCCCAGCAATCGGGGCCCACCTGCGGTGCCACGGCTCACCCGCCGGAACGAGGATGACAGTGTCGAGCAGGAGTCGATCGGCAACTTCTGCGGCCGCTGTGAGATGACCGAAGTGGATCGGGTCGAACGTGCCGCCGAGGACCCCGATGCGCTGCGCGGTCACGGCCGGAAGTCGATCAGTCGCCGCTCTAGCGATTGACGTTTATCATCATGGTGGCGATAAGGCCCACCACCAGCACACCGAAGCCAAACAGACCCACGACATAGGCCGGCACACCATGCGACGCGTTCGCCGCCTCTTCGCTCGCCAGCACTGCCGCGGCATGGATAAGGCTCATGTGGTTCCTTTCGACTCGTTCGAAACTCAATCCTCGTTCCCGGCGAGTTGAACTCTATCGGCGGGCATGGCTAGGGGCGGATGTGGCCATCGCCGGTAACAACGTAGGTCGTCGTCGTGAGTTCAGTCAGGCCCATAGGTCCCCGAGCATGAAGCTTTTGGGTCGAGATGCCGATCTCCGCACCGAACCCGAATTCGCCGCCATCGGTGAATCGGGTCGATGCGTTCACCATGACCGCGGCGGAGTCGACTCCGGCGACAAAGCGCTGCGCAGCGCTTTGACTGTCGGTGACGATCGCCTCGGTATGGCCAGAGGACCAAGTACGGATATGAGCGATGGCGTCGTCGATGCTGTCGACCACGCCCGCTGCGAGGTCGAGGGAGTAGTACTCGGCCGCCCAGTCCTCGTCGGTCACTGGCAGGAACTCGATGCCGGCGTCGAGCGCGTAGCCCTCGAAGGCAGCATCGCCATGAATGATCACCTTGGCATCGCGCAGGGCCGCGAGGGCCTTAGGCAGGAACTGGCCGGCGATCTCGCGATGGACGAGGAGGCTTTCGGCCGCATTGCACACGCTCACCCGCTGGGCCTTGCTGTTGAGCACGATCGCAATCGCCTTGTCGATGTCGGCGTCCTTGTCGATGTAGACATGGCAATTGCCGACTCCGGTCTCGATCACGGGGACGGTTGAGTTGTCGACGACGCTCCTGATGAGTGACTCGCCGCCTCGCGGGATGAGGACATCGACGAGGCCGCGCGCCGTCATGAGGTATTTCACCGACTCGTGGCTCTCACCCGGCACCATCTGCACCGAATCCGCGGGAAGACCAGACTTGACGAGGGATTCACGCATGATGCGGGTGAGCGCCTCGTTGCTGGACGCGGCCGACGACGATCCGCGCAGCAGCGAGGCGTTGCCGCTCTTCAGGCACAGACCAGCGGCATCGACGGTGACATTGGGCCTCGCCTCGTAGATCATGCCAACCACGCCGAGTGGGACGCGCACCTGACGAACCTGAAGGCCATTGGGAAGCGTGTAGCCGCGGATGACCTCGCCCACCGGGTCAGGCAACCCCGCGACGTCGCGGAGGGCTTGGGCGATGTCAGCGATCCGCGCACGAGTGAGGGTCAGCCGATCGATGAGCGCAGCTGCGGTACCGGCCTCCTCGGCCCGCGCCACATCGAGTTCGTTCGCCGCGACGATCTCAGTGGCTCCTGCGTTCAGGGCATCTGCCATTGCCAGCAGAGCGGCGTCCTTCTCGTGCCGGGTGAGTAGGCGCAGCGCCGCGGCAGCCTCCCTGGCACGACGGGCCGTGGCAAGCACGCTCTCCTGTTCGTCATTCACATGGCGAGTCTAGAACGGCAGAATGCGCCCGGCCGCCACAAGACTGAGTTGCCCATGAGTAATCTGGCGGCGGCGGTGGAAGTTGCCCTGGTCAATCACCTCGACCCCAACCACCTGCCAGTCGGGCAGACCGGCACTGAACCGATGCTCGCTCCATAGTCGTGCGGCAAGACTCATCGCGGTCGCTGCATCGGCTGCCTCGTCCCAGTAGCGCACTTCGGCCCGGCTGGGCGCATAGCGCCCGGCAAGCAGAAAGGGATGCTCGTCGCTCAGCCGCTCGAGGGCCGTTCTAATCTCCCGGTCGGTCACCGGTGCACCCTCAACGGTCAAGGTGACGTGCCACATCCGGGCGAAGGACTCTTGCTCATCATCTGGGACGGCCTTGAGCATCTTCGGCCTCCCTCCTTGACGAGTCCTCAGAGCACGACGAGATCATCCCGGTGGACGACCTCGCGCTCATATGCCGCTCCGAGTTCGCGAGCAAGCTCGCGGGTGGACCTGCCGAGCAAGCCCGGCAACTCCGTGGAGTCAAAGTTGATCAGTCCGCGGGCGATCGCGTGACCCTTTTCGTCGAACAAGTCGACCGGATCTCCGGCACTGAACGTTCCTTCGACGCTCGTGATGCCCGCAGGAAGCAGCGACATTCGGCGTCGGACGACCGCATCGGCCGCTCCAGCGTCGAGGTACACCCGTCCCGAGCCGGTGGTCGCGTGGGCAAGCCACAGCATTCTGGTCGAGGAGCGCTCGCCTGTGGCATGGAACAGCGTTCCCACGGATGCATCCGTAAGGGCTAGCGCGGAATCCGAGGCGGCCGCGAGAAGCACCGGGATCCCGGCCGCATTAGCGATGCGCGCCGCCCCGACCTTCGAGGTCATTCCGCCAAGCCCGACTCCGGCCTCGCCCACACCACCGATCCGCACCCCTGCGAGGTCATCATCAGTCGCAACGGTCTCGATGAGGGTCGCTCCCTCACGGCCGGGAGGACCGTCGTAGAGCCCCGCAACGTCGGAAAGGAGGACGAGTGCGTCGGCCTGCACGAGATGCGCCACGAGCGCCGCGAGGCGGTCGTTATCGCCGACTCTGATCTCGTCGGTCGCAACCGTGTCGTTCTCGTTCACGATCGGGACAATGCCGAGTTCAAGGAGCTTGAAGAGGGTGCGCTGCGCATTTCGGTAGTGGGTTCGACGAGTGACGTCGCCTGCGGTGAGGAGCACTTGGCCGACCGTGAGGCCATACGTCGCGAAGGCCCGCGAGTACGCCGCGATGAGGATGCCCTGGCCGACGCTCGCCGCCGCCTGCGCCGTGGCGAGGTCGCGCGGCCTGCGGCTCAGCCCGAGCGCCGGGAGACCGGTGGCAATCGCTCCGCTCGAGACGAGCACGACCTGATGGCCTGCGCGCACTCTGGCCGCGATATCGCCCACCAGTGCCTCGACCCGCTCGTCGTCGAGTCCGCCGGATCGCTTCGTCAGCGATGAAGATCCAATCTTGACGACGAGCCTAGGAGCCTTCGCGATCGATGCGCGCGCCGCCGACATCAGGCATCGCGTTCGAGTCGGACATCGACGCGCACATCCGTTCCGCGCGGGCCTTGATGGGGCCCCTCACCCGCCATGATCGACGGCTGCCAGTCGAATACGACCGCGTTCTCCTCGCCACCGATCATCACGGTCGCGCCCGGGGTCGCGCCGGCCTTGTAGAGCGCCTCCTCGATACCGAGGCGCGCGAGCCGATCTGCTAGGTAACCGACGGCCTCGTCATTGCTGAAATCAGTCTGCCGCACCCAGCGCTCCGGGCGCTCGCCACGAATCCGGTAGCCCTCGTCCTCAATCAACACCTCGAACCCGATGTCGTTGACCGCGCGAGGCGTGATGATGATCCGCGGCTCCTCATCGGGGATCGCAGCCTTGCGCGCTTCCATGACGAGCGCGGCCATCGCGAAGGTGAGCGGCCGGAGCCCCTCACGCGCGGCAGCGGAAATCTCAAAGACCTGAAGCCCGCGCTCCTCAAGGATCGGACGAACCATGTCGGCAAGGGTACGGCCATCAGGAACATCGATCTTGTTCAATGCCACGATGCGCGGGCGGTCAAACAGCCCCCCGTAGGCCGCGAGTTCCTCCTCGATGACATCGAGATCATCAATTGGGTCGCGGCCGGGCTCCATCGTGGCGCAATCGAGCACGTGGACAAGAACGCTGCAGCGCTCAACATGGCGCAAGAACTCCAGTCCGAGCCCCTTGCCCTCGCTCGCGCCCGGGATGAGTCCGGGAACATCAGCGACAGTGAATACGGCCTCGCCCGCGGTCACGACGCCGAGATTGGGCACGAGGGTGGTGAAGGGGTAGTCGGCGATCTTGGGTCGCGCCGCGCTCAGAGCCGCCACGAGACTCGACTTGCCGGCGCTCGGAAAGCCGACAAGGGCGACATCAGCCACGCTCTTGAGTTCGAGGACCACATCACGGTAATCGCCAGGCTCGCCGAGGAGTGCGAATCCTGGAGCCTTGCGTCGGGGGGAAGCAAGCGCTGCATTGCCGAGTCCGCCTCGGCCTCCGCGGGCGATAACGAATCGGGTACCCGCACCAACGAGATCAGCGATGACCTCCCCGGTCGGGCTGAGGACCATGGTGCCCGGCGGCACCCGAAGCACGATGTCGTCAGCCTCGGCGCCATTGCGGTTACCGCCTTGGCCGGCCTTGCCGTTTGCCGCCTTGCGATGGGGCCCGTGGTGGAACTCCAAAAGGGTGGTGACGCTGGAGTCAACCTCGAGGGTGACGTCGCCGCCGCGACCACCGTTCCCGCCATCGGGCCCGCCGAGCGGCTTGAACTTCTCACGCAGGACGGAGGCGCAACCGTTGCCGCCGTCACCGGCCTGCACGTGCAGGGTGACGCGGTCGACGAACGTTGCCACCGGATGCTCCCGTTCTCACTCGTTTGGGGCTCTTGACATTGGGATCTTCATTTGGAGGGATTCGCAGGGGCCCAAATACGAGTCGAGGCGGACCCAAGCGGGCCCGCCTCGTCCACCAGCCTTGTAGTGCTGACCTATTCGCCAGCGAGAATGTTCACGACTCGGCGGCCACGACTCATACCGAAATCAACGCGGCCCGCGGCGAGGGCAAACAACGTATCGTCGCCACCTCTGCCCACGTTGTCGCCGGGATGGAAGTGGGTTCCACGCTGCCGCACGATGATCTCGCCCGCATTCACGAGTTGCCCGCCGAACCGCTTCACGCCGAGGCGTTGGGAGTTGGAGTCGCGGCCGTTGCGGCTGCTCGAAGCACCCTTCTTATGGGCCATCTCAGATCACTTCCCGGTCTTGATGTCGTTGACCTTCACCGTCGTCAACTCAGAGCGGTAGCCCTGGCGACGACGATAACCGGTCTTGTTCTTGTACTTGAGGATGTCGATCTTCGGACCACGATGGTGATCGACGATCTCCGCGGTCACCGACACTTTGGCGAGCACGCTCGCATCGGTCGTGACGACGGCGCCATCAACGAGAAGCAGGGCCGGCAAGGCAATGGAACTGCCCGGCTCCCCGGCAACCCGGTCGAGCACCACTACATCGCCAACGGCGACCTTTTCCTGCCGGCCGCCAGCGCGCACAATCGCGTACACCACGTACTCCTACCTGTCGATTGCTCATTCGCGAACGGGCCGGCACGCAGCCTGCAGGACACGATTGAGATGACGCCCAACTCGGGCGTCGGGGGCTTAGCCTACGGACACGCGTGGCGCAGGGTCAAACCGACACCGGCTTGACCCCGTTTGACCGCTCATCATCTTCGTCATCATCGTGGTCATCGTCGTCGTCGTCGTCGTCTTCGTCGTCTTCGTCGCCGTCGTCGTGATCATCGTCGTCGTCATCGTCATCTTCGTCTTCGTCTTCGTCTTCGTCATCATCGTGGTCGTCTTCATCTTCGTCATGATCGTCTTCATCTTCGTCATGATCGTCTTCATCATCATGATCATCAGTCTCGTCCCGATCCTCGTGAGCCAGGTCGTCGTCAATGACCACCTCATCGACGATTTCCTCGTCCGGAAGCTGGTCCTCGGCGACTGCAAGCGCCTCGGTGGCAGCGAGAGCACGCGCGGCAACATCAGCCGGATCGACAGCATTTGCCGGTCGCCGATTGCGGGGTGACTCAACATGCTCCGAGTCCACCGGATGCAGCGACACCTTGATTCCACGGCCCCCGCACACCTCGCACTGGGTGGAGAAGGACTCGATAAGGCCAGAGCTGATCCGCTTGCGGGTCATCTGCACGAGACCAAGGGAGGTCACCTCGGCCACCTGATGCTTCGTCCGATCCCGGCCAAGGCACTCCACGAGGCGTCGGAGCACGAGGTCTCGGTTGCTCTCGAGGACCATGTCGATGAAGTCGACGACAATGATGCCGCCGATATCCCGCAGTCGAAGCTGCCGGACGATCTCCTCCGCCGCCTCGAGGTTATTGCGGGTAACCGTCTGCTCGAGATTGCCGCCCTGGCCGGTGAACTTGCCCGTGTTCACGTCCACAACCGTCATCGCCTCGGTGCGGTCGATGACAAGCGAGCCGCCTGAGGGGAGATAGACCTTGCGGTCGAGCGCCTTTGCCAACTGCTCGTCGACGCGGTGGAGGGCGAAGAGATCGCCGGTGCCGACATGACGATGGAGTCGCTCGGCGAGGTCCGGCGCGACCGAGGTCACGTACTCGCTCACGGTCTGCCAGGCGGTATCGCCCGATACTACGAGCGACGCAACGTCCTCGTTGAAGATGTCACGGACGACCTTTGTCGCGAGATCCGGCTCACCGTAGAGGAGGGTCGGCGGCGAGGCCGACTTCACCTTGGCACTGATGTCGTCCCACTGCGCCTGCAGGCGTGCGATGTCCTGCTCGAGCGCATCCTCGGGCGCGCCCTCCGAGGCAGTCCGAACGATAACTCCAGCATTCTCGGGCATGACTCGCTTGAGGATGCCCTTGAGCCGGGATCGCTCGGTATCCGGCAGTTTCCGGCTGATCCCGGTCATCGAGCCATCCGGCACGTAGACCAAGAATCGGCCAGGGAGCGAGACCTGACTCGTAAGGCGGGCACCCTTTTGACCAACCGGGTCCTTCGTGACCTGAACGAGAACGGGGTCACCTGACTTGAGCGCGAACTCAATGCGCTTAGGCTGACCCTCCATGCCGGCCACATCCCAGTTCACCTCACCGGCGTACAGGACGGCATTGCGACCACGACCGATGTCGACGAAGGCTGCCTCCATGCTCGGCAGCACGTTCTGCACTCGCCCGAGGTAGACATTGCCTACGAGTGAACCGGAGGATCCGCGAGTGACATAGTGCTCGACGAGCACGCCATCCTCGAGTACCGCGATCTGCGTGCGATCACCGGACTGGCGGACGACCATCTCGCGGTTGACCGCCTCCCGGCGGGCAAGGAACTCTGCCTCAGTAAGGATTGGAGCCCTGCGTCGTCCGGCATCACGGCCCTCACGACGTCGCTGCTTCTTCGCCTCAAGACGGGTTGATCCACGCAGCGATCCGACATCGTCGGAGCCCTTGGCGGCCCGGTTCCGGGTCCGCGGCTCGCGGACCTTGACCACCGTGTTCGGCGGGTCATCGGCCGAGGGCTCAAGTTCGTCATTGCCACGCCTACGCCGACGCCGACGCCTGCGCCCCGCCGATTCGTCACCCTCGTCGTCGCCCGACTCCGAGTCTTCGCCGGATGCCTCACCGGCTTCGTCGGAATCCTCGTCGCCCGATTCAGACTCCTCGCCACGGCGACGGCTGCGACCCCGTCCGCCCCTTCGGCGCCTTCGACGCTTGCTCTCGTCATCGCCCTCATCGTCGGAGGCCTCGTCGGCCCCATCTGGACCTTGCTCAGGCTGGTCGTCGGCGGCAGGGGACTCGGCCTCCACCGCACCCCCGGAACGACGGCGCGATCGGCCCCCGGGGGCACGAGTGTTGTCGTCAGCATCGTTTCGCGCGTCGGCGTCGTTTCGAGCATCGGCATCGTTTCGCGCGTCGGCATCGTTTCGCGTGTTGGCATCGTTTCGCGTGTTGGCATTGGACACGACGGGGGGTTGGAAAAGCGGGGCGACAAACGCCGCCGCGACTGCCTTCGCCGGACGCCTGCCTCGCGAGTCCGCCGGTGTCTCGTCGGTCTCCGCGAGTTGCTCGCCGACGGCGGCATTGTCGACGATCGGGGTAACCGTGCGTCGCGACGGCCTCTTGGATGCCGCCTTAACCGGCTTTTGGGTAGCGTCACCACCGGTTTCGTCACCGAGGTCGCCTGCCGCGGCATCTTCGGGCCCGCGAGCCGACTGCTTCTTGGCGGCCGTCTTTCGGGTCGCCTTTTTCACCGGTTCATCAGTCACTGCAACTGCCGGTTCTGGAGCCTTCTCGAAGACTACTTCGGCGGGCGGGCCAGCCGGGCGGCTCGCCGCTCGGCGCCTCGCGCGCGGCGGGTTCACCAGAGGGTCGCTGGTATTGGATTCAGCACCGGTGTTCATATCGTCGACCATCAGGTCGACCTCCTTCATCGGCTCAGTCCACCGGACGACCGGGGTGCTGCTGAGCCCTACGGGTGTGCCTGGCCGGCGGCCACGCACACAAAGCCTTGGTGCTCTCGCCTCGCACCGTTAGGCGGAGCGGTCGGGGGCGAAGGGATCGCCCACGGTCGCAGTCACTGGGTTGAGCGGCCCCTGTGCCAGCCGGGTCACCCGAGGGGGCACTGGCGGCACAAGGTCGGCCACTCGCCGCAGTGCGGCAAGAACGTCGTCGGGTCGAACGGACGGTGTAACGTGCCGAACGACTGCCGTGAGTATGGCACAGTCGGGCGCCACGGACGTCAACGGCGCGTCATGCGCGCCTACGGCACTCATCGTCACGACCGCCACCCGGGCATCAAATCGGCGCAACCCCGCCTTCGTGAGCCGCTCCACCTCGACCGTTTCAGCCGCGAGAAGCGCCTCAACGCACCGGGCCAGTGCATCAAGGCTGACCCCGGGCACCTCGAATTGCCAGGAACTCGCCTCGAGTCGCTGAACGAAATCCGGGGTGCGGGCCTGCACGACCTCGACAACGTCAAGGCCCGGCGGCAGTGCCTCATCGAGGGCGGTGCGCATGCGATCCGGATCACACTCCACCGTGACGCCGATCTCGACGTACTCGGCCTCGCTCGCCACCCCCGTGGGGGCCGAATTGGCATACGAGATCTTCGGATGGGGCGAGAATCCGGCGCTGTAGGCCATCGGGACCTGAGCCCGGCGCAGCGCCCGTTCCAAGGCCCGCTGGAAATCGCGATGGCTCGAAAACCGCAGCCGACCGCGCTTGGCATAGTGGATGCGCAATCGCTGGACGGTCGGCGCGACATCGCGCTCCGGCGGCCGACGGGCCACCCGTGTTACGCCAGGACCGGCGGGCGCGCCGGCATCGCTGGCATCGGCAGGTTGGTGATTCCGGTCGGACCTACCTGGATCTCAGTCTCCATCTGGTCGCAGACCCCGCAGTCGAAGCATGGAGTCCAGCGGCAGTCCTCAACCGCCACCTCGTCGAGCGATGCCTGCCAGTCCTCCCAGAGCCATTCGGCGTCGAGGCCGGAGTCGAGGTGATCCCAAGGCAGCACCTCTGCACGCTCGCGCTCGCGAATGGTGAACCAGTCGACGTCCACCGACTCACCCTCGAAGGCCTTTGACGCAGCGAGCATCCAGCGCTCGTAGGAGAAGTGCTCGCTCCAGCCGTCAAACCGCGCACCATCACGCCATGCCTGGACAATGACGCTCCCGACTCGGCGATCACCGCGCGACAGCAGCCCCTCGACGATTCCAGGCTTGCCATCGTGGTAACGCAGGCCGATGGCCTTGCCGTACTGACGATCAGCCCTGATGGCGTCGCGAAGCTTGAACAGTCGGGCATCGGTCGACTCATGATCGAGTTGGGCGGCCCACTGAAACGGAGTGTGGGGCTTGGGGACGAAGCCGCCGATCGACACCGTGCACCGGATGTCATTGCGGCCGGTGGCCGAACGCCCAGCCTTGATCACGTCGCGTGCAAGGGTCGCGATCTGGAGGATGTCTTCATCGGTTTCGGTCGGCAGTCCGCACATGAAATACAGCTTGACTGAGCGCCACCCGGCCGCATACGCAGTCGTCACCGTGCGGATGAGGTCTTCCTCGTTCACCATCTTGTTGATGACCCGGCGCATCCGCTCGCTGCCGCCCTCCGGTGCGAAGGTGAGGCCGCTGCGCCGCCCGTTGCGCGAAAGCTCATTGGCGAGGTCGACATTGAAGGCGTCGACCCTCGTGCTCGGCAGCGAGAGCGAGGTCTGGGTGTCCTCGTATCGGTCAGCAAGATTGCGGGCGATGTCAGCGATCTCGGAGTGGTCGGCGCTCGAGAGGGAAAGCAGCCCCACCTCCTCGTAGCCGGTCTTCTGAAGCCCCGCCTCAACCATGGCCGCGATCCCGGTGATGCTGCGTTCGCGCACGGGCCTCGTGATCATCCCCGCCTGGCAGAACCGACATCCACGCGTGCAACCCCGAAAGATCTCGACGCTCATTCGCTCATGCACGGTCTCGGCAAGGGGAACAAGCGGGGCTTTTGGGTACGGCCACGCATCGAGGTCCATGAGGGTGTGCTTGCGGACCCGCCAGGGAACATCTGGTCGATTCGGCGCGACCCGCTGGATACGTCCGTCATCGAGATACGTGACGTCGTAGAACTGGGGCACGTAGATGACGCCGGTGCGTGCGAGCTCGAGGAGCAGACCCTCACGACCACCGGGGCGACCGCCTTGCTTCCAGGCGCGCACGATGTCGGTGATGAGGAGCACCGCCTCCTCGCCATCGCCGAGAACGGCCGCGTCGATGATGTCCGCGATGGGCTCGGGATTGAATGCCGCATGACCACCGGCCACGATGATCGGATGGGTTTCGTCGCGGTCGATTGCGAGCAGCGGCAGGCCGGCGAGGTCGATGGCGGTGAGCATGTTGGTGTAGCCGAGCTCGGTCGAGAACGACAGTCCGAATACATCGAAGTCGCCGACCGCCCGGTGGCCATCGACGGTGAACTGCGGCACCGAGTGCTCGCGCATGAGGGCCTCAAGGTCGGGCCACACTGCATACGCACGTTCCGCGAGGACGTCGTCACGCTCATTCAGCACCTCGTAGAGGATTTGGACCCCCTGATTGGGGGCGCCCACCTCGTAGGCATCTGGATACATGATCGCCCAGCGCACCGTGGTCGACTCCCACTCCTTGAGGGTGGCATTCAACTCTCCCCCCACATACTGGATCGGCTTGGAGACGAGTGGCAGGAGAAGTTCAAGGCGGTCATAGACCGAGGCGCCCGATTGGGCCGGGAGGGTGCGCGTCATGCCGCGAGTGTAACCGCGATTGCCTAATCCACCCGTTTGCACAACTCACCCGTGTGCATAATTCACCCACCGACGTCGTCGCGGGTCAGGCGAGGGTTACCTCAAGGTGCGGCGCCCATGCAGGCGCACGTTCTCAAGGAGTCCAATACCGACCCAGCAGGCCATCATCGCCGTCCCCCCGGCAGAGACGAAGGGGAGCGGGATTCCGGTGATCGGCATGATGCCGAGGCTCATCCCTACGTTTTCGAACATCTGGAAGGTGAGCCACGCCACGACACCCGTCGCGACGAGCCGGCCGTAGAGGTCGTCGGCGCGCAAGGCAATAAGGATGCCGCGTACGAGGATTACGCCGAGCAGGATGAGGAGCACCATGGCTCCGATGAAGCCGAGCTCCTCACCCACGACGGTGAAGATGAAGTCACTCTCATTCACCGGGACGAAACTGCCTTGCGTCTGCGGGCCTTCGAACAGCCCATAGCCGGTCATGCCGCCGCCGCCGATCGCGATGCGCGCCTGATTCGCGTTCCAGGCCGTCGAACCGGTGTCGGAATGTGGGTTTATGAACGACGTCAGGCGGGCCACCTGATACGACTTCAGCAGGCCCAATTGAACGGCGAGCATGATGCTCACTACGGCGCCACCGATGAGCCCGACTACCCATCTCGTGCGCGCACCCGAAACCGCGATGATGGACAGCACCACAGATCCCAGGATGAGGACGGTGCCTGTGTCGTTCTGGAAAAGAATGATGAGCAGTGGAAGCGCCGCGACGCCGATGCTCACCAGCACCTCACGATCGCGTGGCTCGCTCTCGGAGTCTTGCTTTTCGGCGAGAACACTCGCCATCATGAGAATAACCGCAATCTTCGCGAACTCCGAGGGCTGGAGCGTGAAGCCACCGGGGAGGTCCACCCAGGCCCGGGCGCCGGCAACGCTTGCTCCGATCCCCGGCAAAAAAGGCAGGATGAGCGTGAAGACCGACAGTCCGTAGATGATCGGGGTGTAGGCAAGCAGTGATCGGTAGTTGACCTTTGAGACAAGAACTCCGAGGGCAATGCCGATTGCAATATTCAACAGGTGGCGCTTGAGATAGGACTGCGGGTCGTTCTCAGCGGCCATGTCCGACCGGCTGGCCGACCAGACGAGCATTGATCCGAAGATCGCGGTGAGGACTGAGGCGATGACGAGGACCCAGTCGAGCTCGCGCCAGTAGGCGGCCCCCCGTTGCCTCGATGGAATCTTCGGGCGCGACATGACGTCCGTCACCGAGAACATGCTCATCCGGTTGCTCCTGCCTCGACGACCTGCATGCCTGAATCCTTGCCTTGGGGTGAGACCGGAGTGCCATCGGGCCGAACGACAGGGAGATCCTTGCGCGGCGCTCCCCCGACGAACACGCTGTCGGCCGGGTTCACCACCTGGCCCGTCACACCAAAGATCGCCTCATAAATCCCGCGCACGCTCGGTCCCGACGTCCTCGAACCGGTACCACCTTGGGTCACCATCATGACGATCGCGTACCTCGGCTTGTCTGCCGGAGCATATGCCGCAAACCACGAGGTCGAGACCTTGTTTCCAGTCACCTGAGCCGACCCTGTCTTCGACGCCACCGGAATCTGATCGAGGGGGAAACCCTCGAACGGCGTCTCCCCCGAGCCATCGGTCGTGACCCCCGGCAGCGTGTTCTGCAGGAACTTGATCGTCGCCTTCGGGACAGCGACCTTCGACTTGACCTTCGGCTTGACCTCTTCCACGACTTTGCCGTCCGGACTCATGATGCCCCTGACGACCTGCGGCTCATACACGGTGCCGCCATTCGCAATCGCCGCGTAGACCATTGCCAGTTGGAGTGGCGTCACAGCCGTGTCACCCTGACCGATTGCCGCATTCAATGCGTCACCCTCACGCCACCGGAACCCGTCAGCGCAATTCTCCTTGTCGAGCGCCGTGAAGTAGTCGGCGAGTTTCGGGTCCGTCTTGCGGGTCTCGGGGTAACCCTTGACCGCATTACGGCACCAGACGTCCTTCTTCGCCTCCCAGTTCGCGCCCTTGAACAGACGGCTCGACACCCGTCCGGTTGCTTCACCTGGAAGGTCGATGCCGGTCTTCGATCCAAGGCCGAACATCCGGGCCACCTCGGCGATCGGGTCGGGAGATGCCTTCGTTGAGTCCGGACCACCTCCACGAATCCAGAACTCGTCAGCGATGCCGTAGAAGACGGTGTTGCACGAGACCTCTAGGGCACGCGCCAGCGTGATCTTGCCGTAGGCCGCCGATTCGAAGTTGCGGAAGATCTGTGAGCCGAGCTTCAATCGGTTCGGACACTTGTACTCGCCGTAGAGGTTCAGCCCCTCCTTGCCCGCCGCGGCGGTGCTCACGACCTTGAACGTCGAACCTGGGGCGTAAAGGCCTTGGATCGCATTTGACGAAAGTGAGTCGCTGCTCATCAGGTCTTCAAACTGCTTTTTTGTTACCCCACCGACCCAGATCGTCGGGTCGTATGTCGGATAGCTCGCCATCGCGAGCACATGGCCGTTGCGGACGTCGATGACCACCGCCGCCCCTGAATCTCCTGGATAGCCCTGCTCTTGGGCCCGCTGAACAGCATCGACGAGTTGCTTCTCAACAACTGATTGCAATCTCGCGTCAATCGTGGAGACGAGGTACTGGCCCGGCATGGCCGGTCGCTCATCGAGTGTGCCGGTCACCCGTCCACCTGTGTCGACCTCGAGGGTCGTTACCGCGGGGGTGCCGCGAAGCACCGTGTCGTAGTAGGCCTCGAGCCCCGATCTGCCGACAACATCGGTGCGCCTGAGCCGATCGAACGCCTTGGATTTGCCCTGCTCGTCGAGTTGCTGTTCGGTCACCGGTCCAAGGTAGCCGAGGATGTGGGCTGCGTTCACATTGAATGGGGTTGGGTAAATTCGAATGGCATCGAGCCGTGCGATGACTCCGGGGAACTCGGTCCGATTCTCCATGATCTCGAGGGCGGTGAGTGGCTTGACGTCGCTCGTGATGGGGATCGGCTGATAAGGCGAACCGTTCCAGCACACGGGCGGGGGTTTCGCGCCCTCCTCGCCGCAGGTCATAAGCCGGTCACTGATCTGCTCGGCGGGGATCTCAAGTGCCTTCGCCAGTCGGTCGATCACCCGCTTGCCGCCATCAGCCTCACGCTCGAGTGTCACGCGGTTGATCGTCACGACCATCGATGTGCGATTTGAGACGAGTGGCCGACCGACCTGATCGACGATAAGTCCGCGAACCGCCGGACTCACCACCTCCCGCGAGGTGTTGCTCTGGGCGGCCGCACGATACGACTCCCCAGACAGAAGTTGGAGGTACATAAGTCGGGATACGAGGGTCCCGAGCAGCGAGAGGACGAGGACCCCGAGGATCATGAGCCGAAGAGTTGATCGCTGGCTCACGCATTCCTCCATTCCGATATCCGTACCGTCCCCGCCACAGTACGTTGCCCACGGTACGACGCAAACCAAGCCGCACCGGTTCCCACTCCCTAAAGAACGACCTCCGGGGTGATCTTCCCCACCAGAATCGTCACGACGGGCACGACAGCGAGACCGAGTAGGGCGCCGTACAGGGTCGCAGTGAGGAGGAGGGTTGGTGCCTGCTCCCAATCAACTCGGACGTCGCCGAGGATTGAGCCGATTGCGGCAAAGGCGATGACGGACGCCCCGCAACTCAGACCGATGATGCCGATGAGCACCGGCGGGTTCCGGTCGCGGGGGTCGACTGCCGCTCCGGAGACGAAGCCCATAACCATAAAGATGAGGGCCGCAACGCCGATTGGTCCGGCCGTGGATGGGGCGAAGTCGAGCGCCATTCCGGCGCCGAACCCGACAACCGCACCGGTCAGCGGACCGTAGGCGAACGCTAGGGCGATGACGGTGACGAGCAGCAGATCGGGTGTGGCTCCAGGGAGTCCGAGGCGAGTGAGGAAGGACTGCTGGGTAACGAGTGCTGCGAATACGAGGACTGTGCACAGCACGGTCTGCCGGCCCCACACGTCAGTTACTCCTACCGGTCGCCGGCTCAGGGGTTGCAGCCCGTTCTACCTCCTGGCTGGGTGCCGGGGATCCCGCCGGGGTAGCAATCGCCGAGGCTGAAGGGGATGGCGAGGCAGAGGCAGACGCGAGAGGTGTCGGGCTCGGCAGAATGATGTTCGGCACTGTCGCGGCCGCAGAAGGACGCGGAGAATCAGGCAGGACGGAGTCGCGCGGATCCTCGCGTGGCGGGCGAACAACGACCCCCACAACTCCGAGGGTCGAGACGTCAGCGAAGGGGCGGATCGTGGCGATGCGGGTGAGTTGCCCCGCCGTCCCTGCCACGCTCACCACCTCGCCAATCGGAATTCCGGGCGAGTAAGGACGCCCACGCTTGGAGCCGAAGGTGACGAGCGACTGTCCGGGATCGAGCCCGGCACCCGGATCGATCATCTGGAACTCGAGGGAGTCCTGCCGCCCGGTACCCGACAGGATGCCGATCTCGCTGGACCCGGCCACCCTCGCTCCGACCGAAATCGAGGCGTCGACCACGAGGACCACCGTCGCGGTGTTCTTCGTCACCGATTGCACACGGCCCACGAGGCCTTGGCCGTTGATGACGCTCATGTCGCGCTCGATTCCGTCGGCATTGCCGGCATCGATTGTGACGGTCCAGGCGAATTCCTGGGCGGGTCCCACCGCGATGACTTCCGCGGGGACGATTTCGTAACGGCCAACCCCAGCGACCCGCAACAGGCCATCGAGTTGCTCGGCGCGTGCTCGATCCGCTGCCGATCGCTCGACGAGGAGGCGTAGTTCGTCGTTCTCGGTAGTGAGGACTGCGATCCGATCGCGCTGATCACCCCAGGTGCCCCACCAATCGGCCACCCCCAGAAACGGGCTGAAGATCAAGGAGCCGACTTGCTCGCCGCCACCCACCGCTCCGCTCATCGCGGATCGAAAACTCGTGAATGGCCCTTGGCCGCCTCGCAGGTCCATGATCACGAACGTCAGGGTCGTGATGAACAACGCCGCGAGCACGAATCTGGTGCGGCGCGAAAACATCTACTCATCCTCCCGACTCGTGATCTGCGGTGGAACCTCGGCCCATGCTCGAACGGGCTAGCGGCGAGGCTCCGACACGAGGACCTGCTGAAGGGCGTCGAACTCCTCGACGCACTTGCCAGAGCCGAGCACAACACAGTCCAATGGTCGATCAGCGATGAGGATCGGCATGCCAGTCTCGTGCCTCAGTCGCTCATCCAGACCCTTGAGCAGCGCGCCACCGCCGGTGAGGACGACACCGCGGTCCATGATGTCTCCAGAAAGTTCCGGCGGGGTGCGGTCCAAGGTCGCCTTCACCGCATCGACGATCGCGTTGACCGGTTCATCAATCGCTCGCCTGATTTCCTCGGCCGTCACCACGATGGTCCGCGGCAATCCAGTGACGAGGTCGCGTCCGCGGATCTCGGCGTGCGGTTCGTCCGGCGCCGGGAATGCGGAGCCGATGGCGACCTTGATCTCCTCGGCAGTGCGCTCCCCAAGCATGAGGGAGTACTCCTTTTTCATGTACTGAATGATTGCGTTGTCGAGTTCATCGCCGCCAACACGAACCGAGAGGCTGCAGACGATGCCGCCAAGCGAGATGACGGCCACCTCGGAGGTGCCACCACCGATGTCGACGATCATGTTGCCCATTGGCTCGTGAACGGGGAGCCCGGCACCAATCGCCGCAGCCATCGGCTCTTCGATGATGAAGACCTTGCGTGCGCCAGCGGCATAGCCGGCGTCCTTGACCGCCCGCTGCTCAACCCCGGTGATGCCCGAGGGGACGCAGATGATGAGACGCGGCTTGGCCAGATGACGACGCTTGTGGACCTTTTGGATGAAGTAGCGGAGCATGCGCTCGGTGGTATCGAAGTCTGCGATGACGCCGTCCTTGAGCGGGCGAATCGCAACAATGTTGCCAGGCGTGCGACCAATCATCCGCTTAGCCTCTGCACCGACCGCCAGGATACCGCCAGTGTTGCTGTTGATCGCGACGACGGAGGGCTCGTTAAGGACGATGCCTCGGCCCCGCACATAGACGAGCGTGTTTGCTGTGCCTAGGTCAAGGGCCATGTCGCGACCGACGAACGATGACGAACCCATAGAGAAGAGACCTTCCGGTCGGCTAGTTGGGCCTTCATCGTACGCCGTATCGGACCTGTGGCCGAAATGGCCCATTTGCACCAATGACTACGGACCCACTATCGAGCGCAGCCAATTTCTAGTTTCGAGGTCAGAGGCCAGTGAGCGGCGATCGCGTCAGCGTACCCGGCACCACTGGTCCAAGGCCCGTCACCGGCGACACACCGGGTGATGTCACAGGACCCGTTCCAGCCCCGGGTCCAAGGCCCGTCACCGGCGACACACCTGGTGGCACCTCCAAACCAGCGCAAAGCCCAGTCACCGGCGACACCGAGCACGGGTCCGTCACCACTGGCCCAAGTCCCGTCACCGGGGACTCGCTTCCTGTTGTCTCAGGCGACTTGGGCGGCTCCGCTGGCTTGAGTACCGAATCAGCACCGTCAAGATCAATGGCCGGTGCGCCGGCGGATGCAGCGAGCGTCCAATCGAAGGTAACCCCGGTCTTCACGTCAACGTAGCCGACGACGACCGAGCCATCCACCCGCGCGATCGACACCGCCCACGCCAAGTGCCCGCTACGGGTGCTTTTCTTCACGGAGAGGACTGCGCCAGGAACCGCCGACTGCACCTTGACTCGGGCTTGCTTTGCGGCGGTGAGTGCACCTGCGGCCTGAGCCGGCACAGTGCTGATCAACGAACCCGCTCCGAGAACGACAACCGAGGCGACCGCGACTACGACGCTGCGTACCCTGTACTTCATGAAGGTCCTTCGGCTCAAGAGGGCGAATGCACCCGACCTACTACAAGGCGGACACTATCCCGACAGACCTTCTCCTTCAATACCCACACTGGCCGGAAGGCCAATGGCATCAACGACCGTTCGGCGAAAAGGAAAGATGATGATTCGAGCCACAACTCCGCTCACCGCTCGTCGCCCATCGCGTCGAGCCCTCCTGGCCGGCGGAAGCCTCTCGTTGGCACTTGCCTTGTGAATCACCTCACCTGCTGCGCATCCAGCATTTGCCGCAGGAAGCGGCGGTCTCGACACCAGTTTCTCAACCGGACCCGGTGACGACGCAGACGCCGTGGTGAACGCGGTCTTGGTCCAAGGCGACGGCAAGGTCCTCGTCGGCGGCGAATTCGACCAGTGGAACGGAACCCCCGCGAGAGACTTCGTGCGATTGAACCCCGACGGTAGCGTTGATACCGCGTTCGTCCCGGATGCCGGGATTTTCGAGAAGAAGGCGCTTGCCCTGCAGGCCGACGGCAAGATCCTCGTGAGCGATTGGATGAATCTCTTTCGGTTGAACCCCGATGGAACGCGCGACGCGTCGTTTGCCACCGTCGGGTACGCGACAGCCGACGACGACATTGCGTCGCTCGCGGTGCAGCCGGACGGCAAGATTCTCGTCGGAGGTGAGTTCACCAGCTGGAACGAACTCCCGGCCGGCGGCGTCGTGCGGTTGAATCCCGATGGCAACGTCGACAAGGGCTTCGTCGCGAATGCCGGCTCCGGTGTGTCAAACGACAAATACATCGCTCCATTCGTCGGGGCTATCACGGTGCTGCGAGACGGGAAGGTCGTCCTCGGCGGGGTGTTCAACGCGTGGAACGGCACGCGAGTCGGGCGCCTCGTCCGGTTGAACCGCGACGGCACCCTTGACCGATCATTCACAACGAACACCGGCACCGGCGCCAACCCCGAAGGCGGCTCCATCCTCTACGCGGTTTCTTCGATCGTGGAGCAGCCAGACGGCAGGATCGTGCTCGGCGGCTACTTGTCGAAATGGAACGGGCGCGCCGTGGATGGCATCGTTCGTTTGAATCCAGACGGCACGCTCGACCGAGCATTCGCCGCGAACATCGGCCCAACCTCGCAGAGGTCTGATCCTCAATACGTACAGTCAGTTGCGCTCCAGGCAAATGGCAAGCTACTCGTCGGCGGGCAGTTCAAGCGTTGGAGGGGCAGCAAGGTCGGGAACATCGTGCGGCTCAACGCAAACGGCACGATCGACAAGTCCTTCACTCTTCAGTCCGGAACCGGAGCCACGTGCGACCCCTACGACGGGATCGCTTCGGTCACTGTGCAGGCCGACGGCAAAATCCTGCTCGGCGGATACCTACTGCGATGGAATGCAATTCCAGTCGGACGCGTCATACGGTTGATGACGACCGGCTAGCCCAGTGCGTTACCGGCAGTGCATCCACGGGGCGGCCCATCCTGGCGATGGCGACATCCCCCATGATGTCTGAGGTGAGCCAGCGTTCATGGTGCTCAATATCGGTGACGCGTACGCGGGTGAAATATCAGGTATCCCGAACATGCGTCGCAGTTCCACAACTTCCGGCATGGCGGCCACCCCATCTACCAATTATTGCGCTGGTGAGGTCTGGAGGCCGTGGAAACGCAAGCACATTTCTCCTGCATGTCTCTATTCTTGGCCCATGACCTCTCCCCGCCTCCTCGTCATTCAGCACGATCTTGATGATTCACTGAACGAGCTAGCCGCGCCCCTGGCCGACGCCGGCCTGGTAATCGACACCTGGTGCACCTTCCGCTCCGATGCCCCTCCGGAGCCGCTTGGGTCCTTCAACGGCGTCCTGTCCTTGGGTGCGTTGGCGAGTGCGACGGACGAGGACTCGACCCCGTGGATACGAGGCGAGATCGCCGTCCTCGAGGAGGCGCTGGCCCGACGCATTCCCATTCTGGGTGTGTGCTTCGGTGCACAGTTGCTTGCCCGCGCCGCCGGAGGGCGGGTCTACCGTTCACCGGTCACCGAGATCGGCTGGTTCAGAGTCGACATGGAGCCCGAGGCAGCAACGGACCCGGTGCTGGGCTCGCTCGGTCTGAACTTGCACGTCTTCCAATCTCACTACGACACCTTCGACCTGCCCGCCGAGGCCACCGTGCTGGGCCGCACGGGCGAACTGACGGAGGCCTACCGGATCGATGATCGCGCGTGGGCCGTCCAATTCCACATCGAGGCGAACCCGTCGCTCGTCTACTCTTGGCTTGCGGTCTACAAGGACGCCATGGTCAAGGCTGGCGTCGACATCGACGAGCTGCGCCGTTTCACCGCCTCAAACTGGCGTGAGTACCGGCAAGCGTCGTGGGATCTCGCCACCGCCTTTGCCGGCGAGGTGTGGGCCGCGCGGGACTGAAGTGCGGTACCCAGTACACCCGGTGTTCCCTTGTCGCCGCATGAGCGCAGTCAGCCGGCCGAGCCGATTCGGGTCGCCCGCGCGATCTCGAGGGAACGCAGGCGGCTATCGAGCCGCTCCGAGGTGGCCGGATCGCACGGGAGTCCGTAGGCCGCCGTCACGACCGCGCCGAGGTCAGCCCGGTAGTCGTGGCCGAGGCTGTGAAAATCACCAGGTTTGATGTTCGAGGCGAAGAATATGTCGACGAGAACCTGGGCCCAGGTGATGGCCGGCTTCCACGTCATTGCCTCGGGAACGTTTCGGCCGCGAGTGCCGTCGGCCGGCAACCATGCTGGACGACGAATGAGCAGGTCGGGCCGGAAGCGAACGAACGGATCGGCATCGTGCTCGAGGAACCAAACCCGCGGCCTCGGTCCCTCGAATTCTTTGGGGATCTGTTCGGGGCGATCGAGGGTGATCGACTCCGCCGCGCACAACGCATGGAAGATATCTGCAGTCGATCCACCCGGCGTGCCTACCCACAGCGCACCTGACACCACGTAGTGGTCGAGGTCAAGGGGCCCAGCGGGTACGGCGGCCTCCTGCACCTTCGCGCCAAGGCTTTCGCCGTACAACAGAATCCGGGGTGCGACTGCCAGCACGGAACACTCCTGGCGAATCGCTTCGAGGAGGAGTCGCTGCGTGTGAGCCGCCATATTAACCTTCCCAAGCGACAGGAAGGAGGGCAGCAAGCCGTAGCCGATCGCGACGGAGGCACAATCGCCGAGCGTGAGGATTTCAAGGACATCGACCGGGGTCGCATTCGCGTACCCAGTGCCCGCCGGGGCCTGAATAAGCAGCGCGGCCCGGGCGAAGGCGCCCGTTCGACGCAGTTCGGCCATGGCGAGACCCACCCGCTGCTCGACGGTGTCGGCCGCATCAACACCGATGAACACGCGGATCGGCGACGCAACTGGGTCGCGCTGGGTGACGAAACGGACATCGTCCGGGGCTACCGCTGTTCCAACGAATCTGGCCCCCTCGCGTCCGAGCTCCGCGATCGACACCGCACTTCCGGCGCCACCGGAAACGAATTCGCCGGTCGGCGGGCTACAGAAGCCGGGATCAAGTGCTCGGCTATCGGCGGCCCTTCTGGCGAGGAAGACGCCGCGCCCGTAGGCAGCAACGGCCGCGACCCCGCCGGCGATCCCGGCCCCGACTATCAACGGAGTCACTGACCTGATCGGCCCCTGCCCTCGACCGCGCCCTGCATTCAGGATTGATGAGGCGAAACCCACTTTCAGTCCGACCGAACCACCGGCAATCCCACCGAGGATGAACGGGAACGACTGTCGGACCTTTGACGGCCATGGTACGAGCGTGGCACCGCGTGATGCTGCGGCGACGCCAGCCCCGACGGCAATGCCAGCCGCAACTGCGAGCGCACCTGGCTTCACTGCGTCATCGTGGACGCTAGGAAAGGCCGGGGAAGAACAACTCGATCTCTCGGGCCGCAGACTCCGGTGAGTCGGACCCGTGGGTTACGTTGTTCTGGGTCTCAGTTGCGAGGTCGCCGCGGATGGTGCCGGGCGCCGCATTCGCTGGATTTGTGGCACCCATCATGGCCCGCCACGACAAGATGGCGTCGGGACCTTCGATGACGGCTGCGACGAGCGGCGCGCTGGTGATGAATGCGACGAGGTCTGCGAAGAATGGACGCTCGCGATGCTCGCCGTAGTGGTTCTCGGCAATCTCGACGGTCAGGGTGCGCTGCTCGAGGGCCACGATGCGGTAGCCCTTGCGCTCGATGCGGCCGAGGACCTCACCGACGAGGCCGCGGGCGACGCCGTCGGGCTTGATCAGGACAAGGGTGCGCTCGGACACGAAAATCTCCTCAGAATCATGAATGCAACACATGAGCGGTGCTTCGGAATCCTATCTGCGTCGGCGCACCGCTACGCCGCGCCCTCCGGAGCGGCACCATCCTCGGCAGCTGCCTTGGCTGCCTCTCGCAGCGCATCGACACGCGTGCCCGTCCGCACCGCGATGAACCACAGCACGACGAAGATGCCGCCTACCACGAACATGAGGGGAACGAGGAAGCCGATCGATAGGACGATCACCTGCATCACCCAGCCCCAGACGACGCCCCACGGACGACGCAGCACGCCCACGGACAAGATGAGCAGCACGGCGATGGCGGACCCCACACCGATCGCAAGGCCACGGCTCGCCACCGAGCCGTTGGTAGACGCCACGAGACTGGCAAGGAACACGACGATCGCCTCGATCGCGAGGACGGACGAGCACAGAACTTTCATGGGAACAGACCTATCACGAACGGGGCCCAGGTGCCATGAGTCGCTTCGCCTCGCCGGCGAGCACCACCGAGCCGGTGACGAGAACTCCTGCACCGCCATAGTCATTGACCTCCTCGGCCAAGGTCACGGCACGGTCGAGGGCATCGGCGAGCTTCGGCTCGATCGACACCCGCTCCTCACCGAAGATGTCACAGGCGATAACCGCGAGTTCTTCAGCGGGGAGCGCTCGAACAGACGTGGGGGTCGTCACGACGACATGGTCGAGAACCGGCTCGAGTGCGATGAGGACGCCCTGGGCGTCCTTCTCCCCGAGAATGCCGACGACCCCGACAAGCGACTCGAAGTCGAATGACTCCGCAACGGCCGCGGCGAGTGCAATCGCACCGTGCGGATTGTGGGCTGCATCGACGATGACGGTCGGGCTGCGACGGACGATTTCAAGGCGGCCCGGTGAACTCACCATCAAGAACCCCTCTCGCACCGTCTCGACATCGAGTTGTACGTCAGTTGCGAGGAAGGCCTCGACCGCGGCGAGGCCGACCGAAGCATTCTGCGCCTGATGGTCTCCAAACAGCGGCACGAACAGGTCGTCATATCTACCGTGCAGTCCCTGAATCGTCAGCATCTGACCGCCGATGGCGACATCTCGGGACTCAACTGAGAACTCGATGCCCTCGCGCGAAATGGATGCACCGTCGAGCGCGCACCGGGCAAGCAGGATCTCCGCGGCGGCAAGGCCCTGCTGCGCCAGGATCACCTGCGAGCCAGCCTTGATGATGCCTGACTTCTCGGTGGCGATCTCCTCGATGGTCTCGCCCAGATACTCGGTGTGGTCCATACCGATCGGCGTGATGACACACACGCTGCCATCGGCCACATTTGTCGCATCCCACGCCCCGCCCATTCCGACCTCAACAATCGCGACGTCGACGGGCGCGTCGGCAAACGAGGCGAACGCCATCGCCGTCATCACCTCGAAGAAGGAAAGGGCGATCCCGCCGGCGGCGAGGGATCGGGAGTCGACGAGCTCCACATACGGCTTGACGTCTTGCCATGTCCGGGCGAACCTCGCCGGGGAGATCGGCTGGCCGTCGAAGCAGATGCGCTCACGTGCGTCGAGGAGGTGGGGCGAGGTGAACAGGCCGGTGCGCAGCCCGAATTGGCGCAGCAGTGACTCGATGACGCGCGAGGTGGTTGTCTTGCCGTTCGTGCCGGTCACGTGGATGACGGGGTAGGTGCGCTGCGGGTCGCCGAGGAGTTCGACAACGGACGCAATACGGGTCAGCGAGGGTTCGATGCGGTTCTCTGGCCAACGGGCCATCAGATCCTTGACTAATGCGGCGTGCCGCTGCTGTTCGTCGCGGTCCGAGGAAGCGGTCACGCGTTCAGTCTAGGGAACCGCTGACCATCAGGGTGTGTGCAGCGCACCTGACCGGTCTTCGGCCAACGTAGCGTGGCCGAGGGCTAGCTCTTGCTCGATGGCCAGCGAAAGGGCGAGGATCCATCCGAAGATTCGGTGAATGATCCGTCCGGACCTAAGCTCCCCCGATGCTGATGGGTAGAACTGTGACCCGATGCCCGACCGGATCCACCGTGACCAGTGCCCCGGTCTCAAGATGAGAGCGCGTTACCTCCAAGGAGGCCAGGAGTTGCTCTCCAACATCACTCGGCAGGACTGCTTGGGCGCGGAACTGGATCACGCTCGGTGTCGCCAGGCCCCCAACAGCAAGGAGGGTCCCGAAGTCCAGATCCTGAGTGAGGATGACCTGCCCGTTGCGGTGCGCATGCTCCAAGATCTCGCGGTCTGGAGCATTGCGCTCGCCAACGTCGCTCCAGTGAACGGCTTCGTAACCTGCGGTTGCCAGAAATTCGACCCACATCGGACTGAGGTTCATATCGACAAGGAACCTCATGCCGAGATCGGGATCTCAATTTCCTCGACTCGCCAGGCCGCGTAGGCGAGGGCCTGCATCACATCTTGCTCAACTAGGTAAGGGTAAGCGTCCAAGATCTCCGCGATCGACTTGCCCACCGCGACGAGACCGACAACGGTGCCGACCGTCACGCGGGTTCCGCCCACACACGGCTTCCCACCCATCACGTCAATGGACCGCGTCACGCGATCAAGGGGAGCCATGAAAGAACGATAGCGGCAGGAGGTAGCGCGGAAGTGCGACGCGCTGCTGCACCGGAGGAGCCGCTGCGTACGTGACGATGGTTGTCAGCCCGATCACGTTGCGCGGGCGCACCGGCATCCGCCGCGCTACCACCCGAACCACCGCATCCGACGATGAGCAGGACTGCGCATGCGTTGACCCGTCAGCGGCCTTTCCACTCCTACGACGGGAACCAAATGCGCCAATGCGACGTACGCCTGCACTCATTGGGCACCGAGCATCACCACGACCATCTCCCAACATCATGCATGCGTGAATGACGATAGGGCGCGGCGGCAGTGAGTACTACCGTGCAAAGACGATCGATCGGAACGTGCCGGCCTTGTCCTCGTACACCTCGAACGTGCCTGCCATGCCGCACCCCTTCCATCACGATCACATGCGGCAGCGCGACGATGACGTCTCCTGCCCTGACTGCTCCCACCTCGCGACCATCCGATAGGTCCAGCGATGCCGGGCCAGATACCGAGGCGATCAGCCATACGGCCCCAGCGGACATCGTCAGTGTGCAACGAACCGGGGTCGGCCTCAAGGAGCAAGGCCGACCCCCACACGTCAGAAGTGCGGTGGTGCGAGCCTCTGCTCGTGCGCCCCTCAACTGACGTTGATGAACCGTCAGAAAGCCCGAACCTGGATAACGGCGTACATTTTTGTCCTATCCCCCAGCGGCAACGTTTTGTTTTCGGACTCATCGTAATTGAGAAAATAAACTCCAATCCAACTCGACTCGAGCCTAGCGTCCTCCGAGGAACTCCAAACCCCGCGGCCGGCCTCCAGCAATGCAGCCTTCATCCGTCCACCGTAATTCGAACTCTTTAACAATTTGAGTTCCTCAATCGATGGCAGGAACCAGTCGTTGACTCCACCGCTCTCTGAATTCCACACCGTGACTCCCGCGCCTGAGGTGCACTCTCTTGCCATGGTCGAGGTGTTGGAGAAGCCATATCCCAACATATGCTGAGTTGTTCCCGGCCGCCTGGTTGTGATGTCGCACCAAGCTTCTGAAGTGGGTTCCGCCCTTAGCCACTCGAAGTAGTGGCACCCCGTCTTAGTTGTCGCGCATTTAGGCCTCTGCATATCCGCCATAACCCCCGCTGCAATGGTCAACCCACTGGCCGGAGCATAAAATACTATTCCGCCACCGGGTCCGTAGGTCCCCACCCGGTACGGCGACTCCGAGTGGGCCGAAGCCAAGGACGGGCCGGCGATGCTCGTGGCTGTCACCGTGAAGTACTCGTAGGTGACTCCGGCCGTCAGCCCGGTGACGGTGATGGTTCCGCTGCCCGCTTGGGTCAAAGTGCCGGTGCCCCCGGCAGGGTATGAGGTCGCCGTGTACAAGGTGATCGGCGATCCGCCGTCGGATGAGGGTGCGGTGAACGCGACGGTCGCAGTGGTTGGCCCTGTCGCAGTCGCCGTGCCGATGACCGGCGCGCCGGGAACCCCGAGCGGGGTCACCGACGCCGACGCCCCGGAAGCGGCCGAGGTGCCCTTCGTGTTCGTCGCGGTGGCCTTGAACGTGTACGCGGTGCCACTTGTCAGCCCGGTCACGTCGCACGACACAGACACGCCCGTCACCGTGCACGTCCCTCCCGTGGCCTTACCGGCCGCGTAAACCGTGACCGTGTACGACACCGGGGTGCCGCCCGATGTTCCGGCGGCCACGGTCACGGTCACCTTGCTGGCCCCTGCGACGACCGTCGGCGTGGCCGGGGCTGCGGGCGCGGTGACGAGCGTGACCGACGTCGAGGCGTCGGACGGGGCCGAGGTGCCCTTCGTGTTCGTCGCGGTGACCGTGAACGTGTACGGGGTGTTCGCGGTGAGCCCGACGACGGTGATCGTCCCGGAGCCCGCCTGGGACACGGTGCCGGTGTTAGCGCCGGTGTTCGAGGTCGCCGTGTATGTGGTGATCGCTGAGCCGCCATTGGATGCCGGCGCGGTGAACGCGACCGTCGCCGACGTCGACGTCGACCCCGCTGCGGCGACCGCCCCGATGACCGGCGCGCCAGGAACCGTGAGCGGGGTCACCGACGCCGACGCCCCGGACGCGCCCGAGGTCCCGCCCGCGTTCGTCGCGGCGGCAGTGAACGTGTACGCGGTGCCATTCGTCAGGCCCGTCACGTCGCACGACCCGGAATCTCCCGTCACCGTGCACGCACCGCCCGTAACGGCCGGCGACGCGGTCACCGCGTACGACGCGGGGGTGCCGCCGGTGGTCGCGGCGGCCACCGTCACCGTCGCCTTGGCATCGCCAGCGGTCACCGTCGCGATGGTCGGGACGCCGGGAGCGACAACAGCCTCAACGACGCCAGAGACGGTAATCGATGGCGGGGACGTGTAGGTGCACCCGTCGGCAGTGGTTCCCGTGACGATGAACGTGTTGTTCGCCTTCTTCGTCAGGCCACGCAATTGGATGGACCCGCTCGCAGCCGACGAGGTGATCTCCGCGCTCTGGCCGGTATTCGCCGTGGCCGTGAATTTCGTCCAAGGCGACGTGTACGTCGGCGCGGTGAAGATGACCGTGCGGGTGACCCCGCCGACCGCAGCCGTCGCAGTCCACGACCCGGTGGCAGGCTAACAATTATCACCACCCGCGTCGCCTCTGATGACGGGGCCACCGGCATCCGCCGCGTCCGACCCGCCGCAGCCCGCAAGAAGCATCACCGCGCAGGCGATGACCGCGCCAGCGGCCTTCCCTCTCCGTCTGATTGAACCGAATCCGCTGAACCGACTACGACGTGCACTCATCGTGGCACCGAGCCTCACTGGGACTGTGTCCCATCATCGTTTATGTATTCGTGACGATAAGGCACGGCGAGCGCGAGCGATAGCGTAAAAACACGGTGCTCTTCAACCAGTATTCAGGGCTTTTCAACGCCTTTTGTCCGATATGTCCGATATGTCCGATTTCAAAGACAACCGGATAGCTGCTCAGAAGCGACCCAACGCCGTGCACGCGCCATGCTGCACGGCGTCAACTGATGACATACGGGTTCGGCTCCTTCTCGACCACTTACACTCCCCCCACCGACCGCATCGTTGACCAATTCGGCTCGTTGGTGAGTTCACCCTGCGACCGGGAATTGTCGGAGGGCCACCAGAAGCTAGGTTTCCTCTACGCCAGAGGAGCAACGGCTTCGCTCGACAGGTCTCGCCGGTGGACCGACTGTCGCGGCCATATGCCCGGAAGCAAGTCCTGGGTCACTCGTTGAGCGAGCGACACGCGCAATGCGGCGTCGCCGTCAGCAACTGCGAATGCAGGGCCGCGAGGCTTGGCAACACACCAGCCCGTACACGCGGCAAACGGAGACCCCCGTCAACCACGACCCTCAGACTTTGCCGATAGGGGGTCCCGCGAACTGCGCGCGTGCGGCACTCCGCTGCCAGCCCACGTGCTGCCATGAGGTTGCATTGAGGGTGTCTCACATCGCTACCGGGGCGACGAAGGCTCTCGTTGATCGGTGGATTCACCTGTCTACAGTCTCGTTAGGCTTACCTCTCGTGACTGTCTCTCGCGCCGTGCCCGACAAGCCCTCCCTCGACGGAATCGAGTCGAGGTGGGCCGACGCCTGGGAATCGCAGGATGTCTACCGGTTCGACCGCACACGATCGCGCGATGCCGTGTTCTCCATTGACACTCCCCCACCGACCGTCAGCGGGTCACTGCACGTCGGTCACGTGTTCTCGTACACGCACACCGACTGCATCGCGCGATACAAGCGGATGCGCGGGTTCGAGGTGTTCTACCCGATGGGCTGGGACGACAACGGCCTGCCCACTGAGCGGCGAGTCCAGAACTATTACGGCGTTCGCTGCGACCCGAGCCTGCCGTACGACCCCGCATTCGAGCCCCCCGCCGAACCCGATGCCAAGCGTCAGATCCCCTGTTCCCGAAAGAACTTCATCGAGCTCTGCCAGAAGCTGACCTTGGAGGACGAGGTCGTCTTCGAGGACCTGTGGCGGCGCATGGGCCTGTCCATTGACTGGTCGCAGACATATCAGACGATTGGCGCGAACGCCCAGCGCGTGAGCCAACTCGCGTTCCTGCGCAATCTCGCCCGAGACGAGGCGTATCAGTCCGAGGCACCGACCCTATGGGACGTCACCTTCAAGACAGCCGTCGCGCAGGCCGAGCTTGAGGACCGGGAGCGCCCCGGCGCCTACCACCGGATCGGCTTCCCGCGGTCGTCTGATCGAGGCGAGAAGGTCTTCATCGAGACCACGCGCCCCGAGCTCCTCGCCGCATGCGTCGCGCTCGTCGCCCACCCGGACGATCCCCGCTACCAGCCCCTCTTCGGCACGACCGTGCGCACGCCCGCGTTCGGGGTCGAGGTCCCGATCGTCGCGCATCACCTTGCCGACCCGGAGAAGGGCTCGGGCATCGCCATGGTCTGCACCTTCGGCGACCTCACCGACGTCACCTGGTGGCGCGAGCTTCAGCTTCCGACCCGGCCGATCATCGGCTGGGACGGCCGGATCCTTCCCGACGTCCCCGATTGGATCACCGACCCGGTCGGCGTGAGCAACTACGAGGCCATCATCGGCACGACGAGCCACACCGCCAAGGAGCGGATGGTCGAGATGCTCGGTGCAGCAGGCGACCTCGACGGAGAGCCGCGGGAGATCATGCACCCGGTGAAGTTCTTCGAGAAGGGCGATAAGCCGCTGGAGATCGTCACGACGCGTCAGTGGTACCTCACCAATGGTGGACGCGACTCCGTGCTTCGTGATCGCCTCATTGAGCGTGGCAAGGAGCTCAACTGGCATCCCGAGCACATGCGGGTGCGCTACGAGAACTGGGTGGGCGGGCTCAACGGCGACTGGCTGGTCTCGCGCCAGCGATTCTTCGGCGTGCCGATCCCGGTGTGGTACGCCCTCGATGAGGTTGGCAATCCGCGCTACGACGAGATCCTCCGGCCCGCTGAGTCCGACCTGCCCATCGACCCGAGCAGCGACACCCCCGCCGGCTACACCGAGGATCAGCGGGGCGTCCCCAATGGCTTCATGGGCGACCCGGACATCATGGACACCTGGGCGACCAGTTCCCTCACACCTCAGATCGCCGGTGGTTGGGAGCGCGACCCGGATTTGTGGAGTCGAGTGTTCCCCATGGACATGCGGCCCCAGGCCCACGAGATCATCCGCACCTGGCTGTTCAGCAGCGTCGTCCGCGCCCACCTCGAGTCCGACTGCCTGCCGTGGAGTGACGCCGCCATCTCCGGCTGGATCCTGGACCCGGACCGCAAGAAGATGAGCAAGTCGAAGGGCAATGTCGTGACCCCGATGGCAATGCTCGACGAGTACAGCTCCGACGCCGTCCGTTACTGGGCCGCCTCCGGCCGCCCCGGTACCGACACCGCCTTCGATGTTGGCCAGATGAAGATCGGCCGCCGGCTCGCCATCAAGATTCTCAATGCGAGCAAGTTCGTCCTCATGCTCGACCCGACGTCCGATGCCGCCGCGATCACCGAGCCCCATGACCAGGCCCGGATCGCAGCGCTCGCGGAGACCGTGCGGCAGGCAACCGTTGCCTTCGAGCAATTCAACTACGCAAAGGCCCTCGAGGTCGCGGAGACCTTCTTCTGGGACTTTACCGACGACTACGTCGAACTCGTGAAGGAGCGCGCCTACGGCGGTGAGGGACCGGCGAAGGCAGGATCAGCCAAGGCAGCACTCGCAGTCAGCCTCGACACGATCCTGCGCCTATTCGCTCCGTTCCTTCCGTTTGTCACCGAGGAGGTTTGGAGTTGGTGGCAGGAAGGGACGATCCACCGTGCGTCCTGGCCGGACAGCGAGGCACTGGCCGCGCTCGCTCAGGGACAGGACCCTGCGCTCCTGGCCGACCTTGCCGGCGTCCTCACGGCGATTCGCAAGGCCAAGAGCGACGTCAATGCCTCGATGCGCGCCGAGGTCACGTCAGCTGTCATTACCGCCCCCGCTGACGCCATTGAACGCCTTCGAACGGCCACCGACGACATCACCGCGGTTGGACGGATCGCTCAGCTGACATTCACTGAAGGCCCGCAACTCACCGTTGAGGTCGAGGTAGCCCAAGCGCCTTAGCCGCTTCCGGGGTTACGCGGACTTGTCGCGGCGCTCACGCCGGGGAGCGACCTCGCGCGGGACGAGGGTCGGGTTCACGTTATCTCGCACCACCTCGCCGCTGATGACGACCTTTCCGACATCAGTTCGGCTCGGGACCTCGTACATGACGTTGAGAAGGACCTCTTCAAGGATGGCCCGGAGACCTCGAGCCCCGGTACCCCGCTTGAGCGCCTGCTCCGCAATCTCCTCGAGCGCTGCCGGCTCAAACTCGAGACCGACGCTGTCAAGATCGAACAACCGCTGATACTGCTTGGTAAGGGCGTTGCGTGGCTCGGTGAGTACCGCCACCAATGCCTCACGGTCGAGCTTGGATACTGCAGTGAATACTGGCAGTCGCCCGACGAACTCGGGGATCATGCCGAACTTCAGGAGATCCTCCGGGAGCGCCTGGCTGAAAATATCTGCTGGGTCACTGTTGTCATCGGTCACTCGCTCGCCCTCGACAAGATCAAAGGTGAACCCGAGTTGCTTCTTTCCGATCCGCTGCTCAATGATGCGATCAAGTCCCGCGAAGGCGCCGCCGACGATGAAGAGCACGTTCGTCGTGTCGATCTGGATGAACTCCTGATGCGGGTGCTTGCGCCCGCCCTGCGGCGGAACTGAGGCCGTGGTGCCCTCAAGGATCTTCAGGAGCGCTTGCTGGACCCCCTCGCCGGAGACATCGCGGGTGATCGACGGGTTCTCACTTTTGCGGGCGACCTTGTCGATCTCGTCAATGTAGATGATGCCGGTTTCGGCCTTCTTGACGTCGTAGTCCGCGGCCTGAATGAGCTTCAGGAGAATGTTCTCGACATCTTCGCCCACATAACCGGCCTCGGTGAGCGCCGTGGCGTCGGCGATGGCAAAAGGCACGTTCAGCATGCGTGCCAACGTCTGGGCAAGCAGGGTCTTTCCGGAGCCCGTCGGCCCGAGCAGCAGGATGTTGGACTTCGCGAGCTCGACCTGGTCATCCTTTGGGCGGTCGGTGGAGGTCGCTTGCACCCGCTTATAGTGGTTGTACACCGCTACTGCGAGCGCCTTCTTCGCGGTGTCCTGCCCGATGACGTACTCATCGAGGAACTCGAAGATCTCACGTGGCTTGGGAAGCTCCCCCAGCTGAACATCGGAGGCCTCGCTCAGCTCCTCCTCGATGATCTCATTGCACAGATCGATGCACTCATCGCAGATGTAGACGCCAGGACCGGCAATGAGCTTCTTCACCTGCTTTTGGCTCTTCCCACAGAAGGAGCACTTCAGGAGGTCGCCGCTTTCGCCGATCCGTGCCACGACATCGCTCCTTCGCAATCACTCCCGTCCGGCAAGCGCGCGAACAGGATCTGACGCTACCGTGTCACACTGACATTTGCAGGCCCGAGCCACGCAATAATCGAAAATTTCCGTGACCGGTGAGCCCTGCATCGCACCCGACTACACCTTGCGCGACGCGATCACCTGGTCGATGATCCCGTACTCCTTCGCCATTGGCGCAGTGAGAATCTTGTCGCGTTCGATATCTTTCGCGACCTCCTCGGCGCTTCGGCCGGTATGAAGGGCGAACATCCCCTCCATCTCCACCCGCATACGGAGGATCTCGTTCGCCTGGATCTCGATATCGGATCCCTGGCCACCGCCCTCGGTGTACGGCTGATGGATGAGGATGCGCGCGTGCGGCAGGGCGAAGCGCTTTCCGGGAGTGCCGGCCGCGAGGATGACAGCCGCTGCTGATGCAGCCTGACCCAGGCACACGGTCTGCACCTGCGGCTTCACGAACTGCATCGTGTCGTAGATGGCCGTCATGGCAGTGTAGGAGCCGCCGGGTGAGTTGATGTAGATCTGGATGTCACGATCTGGATCCATCGACTCCAGGCACAGCAGCTGCGCCATGACGTCATCCGCCGAGGCATCGTCGATCTGAACCCCGAGGAAGATGATGCGCTCCTCGAACAGCTTCGTGTAGGGGTTGTGGACCCGCTCACCGTTCGCGTGACGCTCGCGGAACTCCGGAAGGATGTATCTGCTCTGCGGATTAAGGAACGTCACTTCTTGTCTCCCTTGACACTCTTCGCGCTGTTCGCTGCCGGGGCATCCGTCGAGTTGCGGTACACGTGGTCGATGAGGCCGTACGTCTGCGCATCCTCTGCCGTGAACCATCGGTCGCGATCCGAGTCCGCCTCGATCGTCTCAAGGGTCTGGCCGGTGTGGCTGGCGATCAGCTCAGCCATGCGCTTCTTGATGAAGAGCATCTGCTCGGCTTGAATCTTGATATCGCTCGCGGTTCCGCCGATGCCGCCGAGTGGCTGATGCATCATGATGCGGGTGTTGGGAGTGGCATATCGCTTGCCTGCTGCTCCAGCGCAGAGAAGGAACTGGCCCATTGATGCAGCGAGGCCCATCGCGATGGTCGTCACATCATTAGGAATGAGTTGGATCGTGTCGTAGATGACCATCCCAGCAGTGATTGAGCCGCCCGGGGAATTGATGTAGAGCGTGATGTCGGCGTCGGGATCCTCCGCCGCAAGCACCTGCAGTTGCTTGGCGATGCGATTGGAGTTCTCATCGCGTACCTCGCCTTCGAGCCACACGATGCGCTCCCGAAGCAGCCGCTCATCGAGCATGTCGCCGAAGCCTGACATGCTGCCACCGCCGCGAAATGCCGGCCCTTCGATACCGAACTGGGTCATGCCACTCACCGAACCTCCAGATGTAAGACCGTCACCTGACCATAACGCGGTGAGCGGCCGTGGGCTTCCCCCCGGGCGTCATGTTCGCCCGTAGCCAAAGACACGGTCGCCCCCCACGACTGCGCTGCGAGCGCTACGACTCCTCCTCGACCATCTCCATAGTCGACATGCTCGCCATGTCAGGAAGTTGATTCAACTCAGCGTCGAGCGCCTTAAGATCGACAACATTGCCATCGGCGTCGACGACGGTCGCCTGCTCGAGGACAGTGGCCAGCGCCTTCGCACGCCGGATATCCTGAATTGCCATCGGCACCTGCCCAGCCTCGACGAGCGCTTGGGCAAATGCATCGGGCGCCATGCCGTACCGCGGCGCCTGCTGCACCAGCCAAGCGGAGAGCTCTGACTCGCCGACTGACACCTCGGCGGTCTCGGCGACCTTATCGAGCACGAATTGGCTCTTCAGATTGGCCCGAGCCTGCTGTTCAACCTCGGCGCGATGCTCCTCGCCGCTGTCATGGCCATCTTCGAAGTGCGACGCGACCTCATCGGCGATGACCGACTCGGGCAGCGGGATGTCGACACGCTCGAGGAGGACCTCAAGCACCTTGTTGCGGGCCTCGGCCCCCTGCTCAAGTCGCTTGAGTCGGACAAGTCGCTTCGCGAGGTCATCGCGCAGCTCATCGACCGTGTCAAATTCGGACGCCATCTGCGCGAAATCGTCGTCGAGTGCCGGGAGTTCACGCTCGCGCACCTGCTGCACCGCGACATTGACAGTGAGCGGCACCCCGGTCCAGTCACCGTTCTCCGGGGTGAAGATGAACCGTCGAACCTCATCTTTCACGGCTCCGCGGACCGCATCATCGAACCCCGGGAGCATGCCGTCGGTACCGAGTTCATAGGACATCGCATTGCCGGTGAGGTCTTCGATCGGGTCGTCATCCGCGGTGAAGCCCGAGATGTCGACGAGAAGGACGTCGCCGTCAGCGGCCGCGCGATCGACCTCCTTCAAGGTTGCGAATCGCGATCGCAGGTTGTCAACCTGGGTCGCAATGTCCTCGTCCTGCGGCTCCGCATTGGCAACCTCGACGCGAAGGCTCGCGAAGTCGGGGAGGTCGAATTGCGGACGGACGTCGACCTCGGCCGTGAAGGCGAGATATTGGCCGTCCTCAATTTGGGTGACCTCGACCTCCGGGCGGCCGACCGGCACGACCTCATGGGTGCGCAGCGCCTCTTCGTAGGCTTTCGGGACGGCGTCGTTCACGGCCTCGTCCAGCACAGCCCCCCTGCCGAAGCGCTGCTCGATCACCCGCGCCGGCACCTTGCCCTTACGGAAGCCGGGAATGCTCACCTGCTTGGCGATGCGTGCATATGCAGCGTCCAAGGACGGCTTCATCTCGTCAAAGGGCACCTCGACCGTGAGCTTGACTCGGGTCGGGGACAGGGTCTCGACGTCGCTCTTCACTTCTGATCCGTCTCCTCGGTTGATCGAACATCTCGTGCGAGGCCCCGCCAGGGCCTGGCGGGGCGAACTCGCTCCAGACGGTCGGGGCGGGGAGATTCGAACTCCCGATCTCCTGCTCCCAAAGCAGGCGCGCTAGCCACTACGCTACGCCCCGCGTTGGCTGCAAGAGTCTAGAGGCTGGCCACCACGTGCAGCGAATCAGGCGTCACTGCCGGTGCGAACCAGCGGGACGGAGACGCTCGCAGGTGGCTTGGGACCGTTGCTGCGGACTGTACGAATGAAGAGTGCCATGACGATGACCAAGTAGGCCAGCCAGCCGAAGATCTCCAGTGAAGTCATCGCAGGGGTGAGGTTGAAAAGGCCTCGGACGAGGGTCGCGAACCAGCCAGCCGGGTCAATCTGCGCCGTCAAGTCGAACACATAATCGTCCGCTCCCGGAAGGATCCCCACCTCCTGGAACTCGTGGATGGCATAGCGCAGAACGCCTCCAGCGATAACGACGAGAGCGATGCCTGTCCAGAAGAACATGCGACTGAGATCAAGGCGCACCGCGCCGAGGTACATGAGCACACCAAGCCCGACTGCCAAGGCGAGGCCGAGAAAGGCTCCGATGAGTGGGGCGCCGCGCTCACCGGAGGACTGCATGCCCGCATAGAGGAACAGGGCCGTCTCGAGCCCCTCGCGAATGACCGCGAAGAATGCGACGACGGCGAGTGCCCAGCCGCTGCGGGTGAGGGCGCGATCAACCTCACCGTGGAGGTGGGCCTTGATGGCTCGGGCATTGCGTGCCATCCAGAAGATCATCCAGGTGATGAGCCCGACCGCTGCCAGGCTCGTGACGCCGGCAAAGGTCTCAGCGGCCGCGTCCGAGAGCGATGCAGTTGTGAAGGTGAGGAGGGCGCCGGCTCCCAGTGAGAGGACGACGGCGAGCGCGACCCCCGCCCACAATCGGGGCAGCAGTTGGCGCTGATCGAGTTTCACCACATAAGCGACGAGGATCGCGACGATCAGTGCGGCCTCGAGTCCCTCGCGGAGGCCGATGAGAAAGTTCGCAAGCATGTGACTCCTTCGCGGCTGGACCCGTTGCTGGCCTTGAAGGAAGGTTAGCCTTACCTATCTTTCAAAGGAAATCCAACCGATGCGGCGGCGACCACACCGCACAGGCCTCGTCCCGGGTGCATCTCCAAAAATGCCGGTCGTTTAGACTCGCGGTGTCGCTCAGGCGGCATGCGGGTGTAGCTCAATGGTAGAGCCCCAGCCTTCCAAGCTGGCCATGCCGGTTCGATCCCGGTCACCCGCTCCACTGAAACCCTTCAGCGATCATCTGGATTTCGCTTTTCGGGGTTCATCAGTCCATGGCCTCCCGAGCCTTTCCCACCCAAAACGGCTGATTCCCGGCGCGATTCCGGGCGTCACATCATCTTCTTGGCGCTCCAACCTACTCAAGGGGTCACTCGGTCTTGCCAATAGCCAGGACGACACTTCGTATGCGCTACCGCCGGCGATCCCATGTTGGATCATTCGCCCACGAAGCGTGCTCCGACTCCCGCATCCCGCTCGTCGTACCAGTCTGCGTCGGCAACGAACTCGGCTCGCGCTGCGGGGTGGAAGCCGAAAGCAAGGTTCATGCAGTACGCGCGGGGTCTCGTTCGGCTCGTTGTACGGACAGTTCGGCGAAGACCTGCTCTCCTGGAACGGTCTCGACAGCACCGCTGAGAATTTCTCCAACGCGGATCGAGATCGCACGAGTCCATGCATCGTCCACCGACTCTTGATCTACGACCTCAACCGAGTCCAGCAACCTCAGGGCCACGTCCTTGCGCACCGACGGCGGCAGGGCCAAACCCGCCTCGTAAAACTCCGATGCGCTTAACGACATGCCCACAGTGTACGGCCGAAAAGCATCCACGGGCCTGCGTCGTTGCGGTGCGCGCCCTGTGGTGCTCCCTTGCCCGCTAGGGTGGGGGAGTAGTACACAACAGCAAGACACGAAGGGCTGACACATGTTGCGAATAGAGGCCGATCGAACCCGGTCAGGCCCTCGATGACAACAACGAGTGCAGCAGGCGCCCAGCCGGACCCATCCGAGACCCTCGACCCCGAGGCGACACTCATCGCGGAGGGTGCCCCCAGCGAGGACCTCCTGCGCGGCGGCCAATTGCGCATTGCCATGGTCGCCCTTATGTTCACGCTCTTCCTCGCAGCCCTTGACCAAACCGTCGTCGCGACTGCGCTGCCGCGCATCACGAGCGAACTCGGAGGTCTCAACCAGCTCGCCTGGGTCGTCACGGCATACCTGCTCGCAGCAACCGCATCCACGCCGATCTGGGGCAAGATCTCTGACCTGTACGGCCGAAAGCCCATGCTCCAGATTGCAATCGTCGTGTTCCTCGTCGGATCGGTGGCGGCCGGAGCGGCGCAGTCGATGATGTGGCTCATCCTCACCCGCGGTATTCAGGGCCTCGGTGGCGGCGGCCTCATGGTGCTCGTGATGGCGGTCATCGCCGATGTCATCCCGCCCCGCGAGCGCGGCCGCTACGTCGGTCTCTTCGGCGGCGTGTTCGCGATCGCCAGCATCGCCGGCCCCCTCCTCGGAGGTTTTTCGTCGAGAGCTTCTCGTGGCGCTGGATCTTCTACATCAATCTCCCCGTTGGAATCGCGGCGTTCTTCATCATCGCGGCAGTCCTCAAGGTCCCAGTTCGACGGGTCGACCACACGATCGACTATCTCGGCGCCGTATTCATGGTCGCGGGCGTCAGCACCCTTCTCCTCGTCGCCGAATGGGGAGGATCAAGGTTCCCGTGGGGCGAGATGACGATCTGGCTCATAATCGCCGGCGCAGTAGCGTCGCTCGCCGCCTTTATTTGGCGTGAGCTTCGGACTCCCGAACCAATCGTCCCGATGAGCCTGTTCCGCAACCACGTCTTCAGCGTCTCGAGTGGCATCGGATTCATCGTCGGCTTTGCAATGTTCGGAGCCATCATCTTCCTGCCCCTCTTCTTACAGATCGTCCGCGGCTCCTCCCCCACTACGGCAGGCCTCGAGATGCTCCCGATGATGGCGGGCCTGCTCTTCGCCTCAGTTCTCTCCGGACGACTCATTTCCCGAATCGGCCGCTACAAGGTTTTCCCGATTATCGGAACGGCCCTCGCAACCATCGCGATGTCCCTGCTGTCAACGATGACCATCACGACCCCGTACTGGCAGATCGCTCTTTACATGCTTCTTCTCGGCCTCGGCATCGGCAATGTCATGCAGGTTCTCGTCCTCGCCGTGCAGAACTCGGTGAACCCCAAGGACGTCGGTGTCGCAACGAGCGGCGCGACCTTCTTCCGATCGATCGGCGGTACCTTCGGCACCACCATCTTCGGCGCCGTCATGGTCAACGGCATCGACCGAAACCTCGCCGAAACCCTGCCGCCGGGATCCGCCGGCGGCATCGACCCTGCTCAACTCACCAACTCGATGTCGACCATCAACAGCCTTCCGACAGACATTCGGGATCTCGTTCTCGGTGCATTTACCAACTCGCTGAGCAACGTCTTCCTCACCGCAGTCCCGATCCTCGTCGTGGCCTTTGTGCTCGCGCTCTTCCTCAAGGACGCGCGTCTGCGTGGAGTTGGGGACCACGAGATCCCAACCCTCATGGAATAGTCGCGACTCATCCGCCGACCAAAGGGTTGCGGTGAGACCAAAATTGATGTCTCATTACGGAATGACGGAGACCACCACGGACACCACATCCAAGGGCACCCCGCTGGGCCGCAGGCTCGTGCTAGGGATGGTTGGGCTCGGAGTCGTCGGCATTGGCGTCGGCCGCCAACTCTCCGAAAGCCTGAGCAACACGGTGAGCGCAGTCGCTCCGGGCCTTGCTAGCGTCATTCCATCAACCGGTGGATTTCGCATCTACACCGTCACCAACGGCTACCCCGAGATGCCCGTTGCCGACTACCGGCTCACCGTCAATGGCCTCGTCGATCGTGAACTCACCCTCACCTTCGACGACCTCGGAGCCCTCCCCCAGACCGGCATCACCGCAGACTTCCAGTGCGTCACCGGCTGGCGAGTGAACGATGTTCCGTGGTCAGGGGTACTCCTGAGCGACCTACTCCAAGAGTCTGGCGTGAAGGATTCGGCTCGTGCCCTGCGCTTTTTTTCCTTCGATGGCGTCTACACCGAATCACTCACCCTCGAACAGTCACTCACGCCCGACGTCCTCGTCGCCACCTCGATGTGGGGCAAGCCGATTACCCGCGAGCACGGCGGCCCGGTTCGCCTCTACGTCGTTCCGATGTACGGGTACAAGTCCTTGAAGTGGCTCTCGGGGATAGAACTTGGGGCAACCGTCGTGCCCGGCTACTGGGAGCAACTCGGCTATGACGTTGATGCCTGGGTCGGCGAATCGAATGGACGCAGCGATGACCCAATCACCTGACCTTGTCGTCGACGAGCCGATGACCCTGCGCCGGTTCAGCAGGGCCGAACGCTGGACCCACCGGATCCTCGCGATCCTTATGGGTCTGCTTCTCGTAACCGCCGCATTCCTTTTCTTTCCCGAACTCAGCTCGATCGCCGGCAACCGTCTGCTCCTGCGCAATATCCACGTCATCGCCGGGTTCGCGCTTCCTGTGCCACTTATTATCGTTGCATTCTTCGTCGCCTTCCGCCGCGACGCGGACCGGCTCAATCGGTTCACGAAGGAAGACTGGACCTGGCTGCGCTCACGCGACCGACGATCCGGGCGCATTCCGGTCGGCAAGTTCAACGCCGGCCAGAAGTTGAACGCAGCCTTCACCCTCGGCGCCATCATCCTCATGTTCCTCACCGGCATCATCATGTACGGCTGGCTCGGCGACACCTGGCGAACTGGCGCCACCTTCGTCCACGACTGGCTCTCCCTCGTCATCGCCGTAATGATCGGCGGTCACATGTGGATGGCCTACAGCGATCCGATCGCGCGCCTTGGGATGCGCGCCGGTTCGGTACCGACCTCATGGGCGCGCCGGGAGCACGGGCAATGGGCCGACGAGGAGACCGACACCTCGCGCCCCTAGGCAGGTGAGCATGACTCCAACGTTGGACCTTCGTTCACCCGAATTCATCGAGGATCCGTACCAAACCTCCGCTCGGCTCCGCGATCAGCAGCCATTCTGGTTCGGACCGAATAGCCTGCACGTCTGTTGATCGCGCTACGCCGACATCAGGCAATGCTCCCTCAGCCCCGCTTCACAGCCGAGCGGTGACCTCTGCCAAGCCTTCGATGAGGCGGTCAACATCGGCAACGGAGGTATAGGGCGCCAGCCCAGCACGAACCGCGCCCTCCTTGCCGAGCCCGAGCCATTCAGCCGGCTCAATGGCATAGAACGAGCCTGCGGGCGCGTTCACTCCGAGTTCGGCCAGCCCGCGGTAGACGTCCTGCGAATCGATCCCAGCGAACCGGAACAGCTCGGTTGGCGTTCGAACCGGAGCGTGGGAGAACAACTCGATCCCGGCGAGCGTCTCGAGTCCGGCGCGCATCCGTGCGTGAAGGCCATCCTCGTACTCCTCAAGCGCGACCATCGATCGGACAAGACGGGCCCGCCGGCTCAACGCCTGCTCCTCCCCCGGAACGAGATCCGCGAGCATGTCAATCGCCGCCGTGACACCCGCCAGCAGTTCGTATTGCAGGGTGCCGAGTTCGAAGCGCTCGGGCACATTCTCGGTGGCCGGCTTGAGCTTGTCAGGGTGCATGGTCTCCAAGAGAGCCGGCGACGCGGCGAGGAAAGCGTTGTGGGGGCCGAGGAACTTGTAGGGGGAGCAGACGAAGAAGTCGGCGTCGATCGCCTGCATGTCAATCGGCGCATGGGCGGTGAGGTGTACCCCATCGACGTAGAACAGGGCGTCTGCCTGATGGACAACGGCCGAGATCGAGGCGAGGTCTGGCCGGGTACCGAGCAGGTTCGATGCGCCGGTCACCGCGACGAGCCTTGTGCGCTCATTGATGAGATCGGTCACGGCCCGTGGCTCCAGCGCCGCCGTTGCCGGGTCGAACCCAGCCCAGCGCACTGTTGCACCCGCGCGCTCCGCCGCGGTCACCCACGGCCGGATGTTCGCATCGTGGTCGAGTCTCGTGACGATGACTTCGTCACCGGGACCCCAGCCCTGGGCTAGCGTGCGCGCCACCTCGAAGGTGAGTGAGGTCGCGCTGCGCCCGAACACGATCCCGCGAGGATCAGCGTTGACAAGGTCGGCTGCGGCGTGTCTGGCTGCCATTGTGACGTCATCGGCCTTGCGTTCCGCCTGGGTTACCCGACTGCGATTCGACATTCCTGCGGTCAGCGCGCCGGCAATCGCGAGCGCAACGGTATCGGGGGTCTGAGTTCCACCGGGGCCGTCGAAGAACGCCACCCCCGACTCGAGGGCGGGCATGCGGGCACGCAATCGTTCAACGTCGTAGGTCACTGGATGAACTTAGTGCCGATCCCACCAGATCGTCGCGAGTGGACGCGGTCCGTTGAGGGGAGCCTGCGCGAGCGCCGCGGCGACGTCATCGGCTCTCTCCTTCGGCAGGCACAGCCGGATACGGGTGAACCTCACCTCGTCGGCCGCAGACATCGGCGATCTGTGGCCGAATTCAGGATCGTCCCACCGTTCGAGGTTCGCCTCGAAGCCCATCGCTCGGCAGATGGCGAAAAGGTCCTCAGCCGTGGGGCGGGTTGGACGATCGAGGTCCCAGAACTGCTTCCAGAGGGGGGTGAGTGTCGACATGGGGTGGTGCATCGGGATTTCGATGACGACCCTGCTGCGCGCATGATCGTTGAGCGCCTGGAGGAACGGGACGATATCGGCGACGTTATACGCGACGTGGTGGCATACCACGACATCGCACTCGGGGACGTCATCGGCGACCTCCGGCCAATCGCCGAGGTATTGGTGATGGACGACACCTCGGCGCACCGCGCCGTCGGCGAACTCGTCGAGCATCGCCTGCTGGTGATCAACCGCAACGACGGTACCGGCCGGTGGCGTCACCGCGAATGCGGCCCTGCCTCCTCCGGACCCAACATCGAGCAAGCTCCCGGTGGCGGGCACTCCTTCGCGCGCCAACCGATGGGATGGCGAATCGGTGATCTCTCCTCCAACCGTGAACATCGCTACCGGATGCGACCATGGCGCCTCCTCCGCCTGATCGAGAATGTACGGCGGGATGACCCACGAGGCAAGGTCGTCCTGCCACTGCTCGGACAACTCCACAAGACGCACGCCATCGGTCACGTCGTCAGCCCTTGACCCGAACCGACTTCGATGTCGCCGCGAGTTGGTTCAGGGCGCCGGAGTATGTCACTGCAACTCGGCAGGAAACCTTGGCATCGACATCGCCCGCGCGGGGGGTGAACTTTTTCGCGTTCTGATTGGCGATGGCCTTGCCCCCTCGCAGCCATTGGTAGCGAGCACTCGCGGGGGGTCCGCCATGGTTGTTTATGTAGCTGCAGGTCAGCGCCGAGCCCACCTTCGCCGTTCCCGAAACCTTTACGGACAAAATTGGGCCGACACCTGTGCCGAGACGGCCAACCTGCAACGTGGTCGGCGCCGGAGTGGGATTCACCAGGCTCGTGAACCACACACTCCCATCGGCTCCCATAGCAACCGAGGTCGGCATCGCACCCGCGGTCGGAATGGTGAACTCGGTGATGACCGGGGTGCTCTTCACACCGAGGCCGACGAATTTGATCAGGGCATTACCTATGCCATTGCCGATCCACAGGCTGCCATCCGGCCCCGGGGTGATTGACGACGGCTGCGCGTTGGCAGACGGAAGCGCAAATGCGGTTGCCACCCCGGACGTGGTCAACCGGGTGATCTTGCCGTCGGAGTTTTGGGTGATCCACAGGTTTCCATCGTCGCCATCCGTGATGGCGCCGATCGAAGGGTTGGTGCCCGTCGTCGACGCAGGCGGCGCTGTGGTGACCGGCATGGTCGTCACCACGCCCGTCATCGTGATTTGTCCGACCCTGTTTGCCGCGGGGATCGTGAACCACACACTCTCCAGCGGCCCTGCGGTGATCTCAAACCCGCACATCAAGCAGCCATTGTCCGAAGTGATGACGGCCGGTCCGGTGGCGCCGGGAGTTGGGATGGGGAACTCGGTGATCACTCCCCCGGGGGTGATTCGGCCGATCCCGCTGGCGTCGTCCAAAACGAACCAAATGTTCCCGTCGGGACCTGCAGTGATACCCATTGGCATCGCATTTGCGGTCGGCACCGGATAGGTCGTGATGACGCCCGATGGCGTGATCTTGCCGACGAGGTTCGCGAAGAACTCGGTGAACCACATATTGCCGTCAGGCCCTGCGGCGATAGCGAACAGCCCGGGGCCGCCTGTCGACGCACTTGACGCAGTGGTCGGCACCGCAAAATAGGTAACTGCACCACTCGGGGTTATTCGGCCGATCGAGTTGTTGGCGTTGTTCGTGAACCACATGTTGCCGTCCGGGCCAGACGCAATGGCGTTGGCGCCCTCGCCTGCAGGGCCGAGTTCGAACATGGTGAACTCACCGGCCGGGGCTGCCGATCCACTGCTCGCTGGGAGCACTGCCAGGGCTGCGCCCGCGAGAAGAGCTAGGCCGACAGTGCGGAGGCCTCGAACATCCGTCCCACGTCGCGAAAATCCAACTGTCGTCGGTCGGGCCTGTGTCATCGTTGGTCCTCCTTGTTGGGACACGGCGGAATTAGCCGCGGACCTCTGGTGATCCTAAGGCAGCAGTTCATCGTCCTTCGGTCTCCTGCCGGCGCACTCGCGCTCGCCCGAAGGCCCACGTGCCGGCGAATCCGATGAGTAGGGCAACGATGACCCCGAGGTCGGAGCCTCGCCATTCCGACAGTTCGGCTACCCCGAAGATGTCGAAAAAGTACCCCTGCCAGGCGAGAATCGTGATGCTGGTGCTCGAGGTGACAAGGCCGAAGCCCACGAACGTTCCCGCGATCATGCTGCCGAGCGCGGGCCAGCCCACCGATCCATAGCGTCCACGCGCGTCGAATATGTCGACGCTCGAGTAGTCCTGCCGGCGGCAGGTGGCGTCTGCAATGAATGCGCCCGACCAGGCAGCCAGCGGCACCCCGAGGAAGATGAGGAAGCCCTCGAACGGGCCGAAGAACGACCCGGCGAACCAGACGAGGTAGAGGCTGCCGAGGGTCATGAGCACTCCGTCGAGCCCGGCGGCAACCGCCCGAGGGACCTTAAGCCCGAGGGTGAGCAGCGTCAGGCCGGAGGAGTAGAGGTCCATGGAGGCGGCTACCGTCGCGGCGAGCGAAAGCGCGAGGAGGAAGAGCAGGAGGATCAACGCGCTGGTCGGCAGCAGCGACATCAATGCGCCGATGGGATTGGTGTCCAGCTGCCCGACAAGGCTCGGGTCGGACGTGACGAGCATGAGCCCGTAGATGACGAGAACTGACGGCATCAGGCTCCCCGCGAAGGTCGTCCAGCCGACGATGCCCCTGCTCGACGAACCCCTCGGCAGGTATCGCGAGTAGTCGGCTCCGCTGTTCGTCCACGAGAGGCCGAAGGCTGCGGCGGCGATCACTCCGGCTCCAATGCAGCCCGCGACTGACACCCGGTCGATGCGGCCAAATGACGTCCAGTTCACGTTGCCGATCGTGAGAGCGATGAAGGCAATGGTCATCGCAATGCTCGCGACTGTCACGAAGCTCTGGAATCGAGTGACGAGCCTGAATCCGAAGACTCCTGCGACCATGACGACGCCAACGGCGACAACGAAGACCACGACCTCAACAGCACCGCCGCTGGGCCATCCGAGTCGGGCGAAGACCGTGTTCGCCGCCAGCACCGTGGTGACGACGGTGGCGATCTCCCATCCAACGCAGACAAGATACGAGACAAAGGTCGGCACCGCATTGCCGCGCACGCCGAATGCGGTGCGCGAGATGACCATCGTCGGGGCAGACGCCCGCGTGCCCGCGAGGCTCACGAGGCCAACAACGAAGAACGACACGACAATCCCCAACACGCATGCGACAGCCGTTGGAATGAAGCTCATACCGAAGGCCGCGAGCAAGGCAGCGATCGAGATGTTGCCCAACGAGATGCTGGAGGCGGCCCATGGCCAGAAAAGCGATCGGGGGGTGCCGTGCCGTTCGTCTTCCGGGATGACGTTGATTCCGTTGCTCTCGACATGCAGGGCCGGTGGGGCTTCGACGGACCGGGGCGGTGAGGACAAGGTCATGAACCTTAAGCGTAGCCGCGGTCATGTCGATCATCGGTCACCTCCACATGACGGCCGGCCGCCGGTATCGTGGGCCCCGTGAGCACACCAGCCGAATCCCCGGCCACCTCGCCCGACCGAAATCCGCTCCGCATCCTCATCGGGGGCCCCCGCGGCGCCCTCGAGAGTGTCCTACCTCCCCTGATGTTCGTCGCCACGTTCGAACTGTCGGGCAGCATCGGCTGGGCCGTCGGGGTCGCGCTCGTGATCGCCATCGTGTTCGCGATCTGGCGCATAGCTGAAGGCAAGCGGCCAACGAGGGCACTCAGCGCCCTGCTCATCGTGGCAATCAGCGCCTACGTCGCGGTGAGGACCGACAGTGCAGTCGCCTTCTTCTGGCCGCGAGTGCTCGTGAATCTGATCTCGGCGCTCGCCTTCGCAGTGTCGATCATGGTCCGCTGGCCCCTGCTCGGTGTCATCGTCGGGCCGATCGTCGGCACCCGCATGCGCTGGCGCCAGGATCCGGATCTCATGCGCGCCTATGCACGCGCCTCGTGGCTATGGGTGGCCCTATGCCTCATCCGAGCGGCTGTCCTCGTGCCCCTCATTGAGCAGCAACTTGTTTGGGGCCTCGCGGTCACCGGTGCGATCTTCTACGTCCTCGTCATCGTCACGGTGCTCCTCTCGTGGGTCGTCATCCGCCGCGCCCTGCCAGCAGACCACCAAGGCATCCGCCACCCAGTCACGTCATCAAGCACCAACCCCCACACCAACTAGCCCCCCGCCCCCGGTCATTTCATCCAGTTTCCGGTCGAAATGGCCAAGAAATTGGTCAGGTGACCGCGTAAATGGTCATTTCATCCAACTCGATTGCGTGCGCGATCACGATTCCTGATCCCACCGCCCGCGCAACAAATCATCCGCCGCCTGCTCAAGCGCACCGGCGATTTCACTTACCATCTCTGGGGTCAGGTCGGAGCAGGTCGCGGGATCAGCCGCCTCAGCATGATCCCTATCGGCCTCGCCTCGCACCAAAGGAGCGCGGACGAGTTCGGGTCCCACGAACCAGTAGGCGTATCCGTCGGTGTTCGCCATGATCGTGCCCTGCGCGAGGTTCGAGGGGGTGGAAAGCGCAGCCGAGAGGGCAGACAGTGCCTGCGCCCGCTGCTGATTCTCCCGCCTCGCCTTCACGAGCATCCACCACAGGATTGTGACGCCGACGATCACTATGAACTCCACGCCCGGACACTAGGGCCGGGCGCTGACAGTGGCGGAACGAAATGCTGGATGAGATGACCAAGATGCAAGCCAAATGACGCAATTCTTGGTCAGTTGCGCCGGATTCTGTACGAAATGACTCGAGGGTGGGGTGCGTTCGAGTTTCGGCTACCCGCGTTGGCAGGTGGGGCACCAGAACAGGTTTCGGGCCTGCATGTCGGTGACCTGCACCACGTCGTCGCACAGGTAGCACGGCAGCCCCGCGCGCCGGTAGACGTACACCTCGCCGCCGTGCCGATCGCGTCGCGCCTCCCGGCCCATGATCTCCGGCAGGTGCTCTGGCCGGACCGTGTCGATCCGCCGACGCTTCACCCCATCGGCCATGAGCACCGTGAGATCCGTCCAGATCGCATCGAAATCGGCCCACGAGACCTGCACTCCCGGCCGGAAGGGCGAGATCCCATGCCGAAAGAGCACCTCGGCGCGGTAGATGTTGCCGACCCCGGCGAAGAGCCGCTGGTCCATGAGGAGGGCGCCGATCGCCACCCGACTTCGGGTCACCTTCTCCCACGCCATCAGCGGGTCGGCGTCCGTCCGAATCGGGTCGGGTCCGATCTTCGACACGGCGATACGGCACTCCTCCTCGGTGAGCACCTCGCAGGCCGTCGGCCCGCGCAGCTCAGCATGGTGCGTCGCGTTCTGCAGCCGAAGCCGGATGAGCCCGCGCTCGGCCGGCGCCTCGCCCTTGGCGATGCGCCACTTGCCGAATAGCCCGAGATGGACGTGAATCGAGCGGCCGGAGTCAAACGCGATGAACAGATGCTTGCCGAACGCCTGCGTCCCGGTCACCGTCAAACCGTCGAGCAGTGCCGCCCCCTCAGCGAATCTCCCCTGCGGGCTGTCGACCGAGCACGGCTTCCCGGCAAGGGCTCGCTTCAGGGCCTTCGCCTGGCTATGGACGACGTGACCTTCGGGCATGCCGATGATCCTGACAGGCTTGGCGAATGGCAGCGACCGCAGGACACCTCATCGGCATCGACGGCTACCGGGGCGGCTGGGTCGGCGCAGTGTGGGCGGGCGGGTCGATCAATTGGCTCACGGCGCCGATCGGCGGCTTCGCCTCCCTTGTCGACGGGGCAGCGGTCATCTGCGTCGACATCCCCGTCGGGCTCGCCGACAGCGGCTGGCGCCCGTGCGACCTGCGCGCCAAGAAACTCCTCGGCTCGGCTCGGGCGCGCGTCTTCATGACTCCCCCTCGCGGGGTCATCCTCCTCGGCCTGTCAGCTCCGAACGATGAGGTGCAGCGCCGCTCCCAGGAGCTCACCGGCCAGGGCGTGAGCCGGCAGGCGCTCGGCCTCGCCTCCCGCATCCTCGACGTCGACGGCTGCCTGCCGGACAGCCGGATCCTCGAGGTGCATCCCGAGCTCGTGTTCCAGCGGATAGCCGGCGAGTCGCTGCCCTCGAAGAAGCAGGCAAATGGGGTGGCGCGCCGGATCTCATCGCTCGCTTTGGCCATGCCGGACGTTGACGTCATCGCCGTGCTCGAAGCGTGCCCGGGCGACGTGCCGATCGACGACAGCCTCGATGCCCTCGCCACGCTCTGGACGGCGAGGCGTCACTCCGCCGGCCAAAGCGAGGGGATCATCGCCCACCCTGAGCTCGATGCCCGGGGCACCGCGATGCAGATGACGATCTGACGTATCTCGGATGAGCCTCAGTCCGGACGGCAGGCCGTCGTCGAGCCGGGCAGCCGGTGCCGGTTTGCGGCCACGACACGATAGGCACCCTCGGTCAGCCACGACAGCCTCGACAAGCCGATGATCGCCCCCGCAGCGCGCCACGGCTGGCGACAATACGAGAGCGCATCCGCGATCGCTGCACCACCGGATGTCCGGCGATCGCCACGGACGAACTGGACGGCAGAATCGCACTGCTCAGGGGTGAGCCCCAGCGCACTGATGTCGGCCCGCTGCCACGCCACGATCACGAGCCCGCCTCGAGACCACGCAGTGAGCCGCGCCGCTGACGAGGTACAGAAGCCGCAGTCGCCGTCGAAGACGAGGGTCGCGGTCAATCGAAGATCGGATCCTGGTCGCGGGAGCGCTTGAGCTCGAAGAATCCCGGGGTGCCGGCGACGAGCAGCACGCCGTCCCAGAGACGTCCGGCCTGCTCCCCCTTGGGTGCCGGGGTTACCACCGGGCCGAAGAAACCGATGAGCACGCCATCTGCGCCGGGCACGGCGATGACCGGGGTGCCGACATCCGTCCCGACGAGCCCGACACCGCGCGCATGGCTGGCGCGCAGCTCGGCATCGACGCTGTCGCCGTCGCCGACTGCCGCGAGTTCGGCGGGCAGCCCGACTGATGCAAGAGACTCGGCGATCACCTCGTCGACGTCCTTCCTGCCACCGGGGTGGAATCGCTCGCCCATGGCCGAGTACAGGGGAAGGACGACGCTGTCGCCGTGCTGCTGCTGCGCGGCGATGATCACGCGCACGGGCTTCCAGGCATGGCGCATGAACTCTACGTACTCCTCCGGCAGCTCCTTGCCGTCATTGAGCACCGCCAGGGACATGACGTTCCAGCGCACCGTGACATCGCGGACCCGCTCCACTTCGAGCATCCAGCGTGAGGTCATCCACGCCCAGGGGCACATCGGGTCAAACCAGAAGTCGGCTGTTGTCGTCATGAGCACCACGGTAGTGGAAGGATGCGCACATGACTGGCATCGAGAACCTAACCCGGGCAGAGGCGCAGGAGCGCGCATCCCTCATCGAGAGCCGCGCGTTCGACGTTCGACTCGACCTCACCACCGGAGCCGAGACGTTCGCGACGACGACGACAGCGACCTTCGGCTGCCGGGCCCCGGGCTCGTCCACCTGGATCGACCTCATCGCACCGAGCGTCACCTCCGTCGTCCTCAACGGAACCTCCCTCGACATCGCCGAATGCTTCGAGGGCGCCCGCATCGCGCTGCCGAACCTGCTCGCCGAGAACACCCTCGTGGTCGAGGCGATGGGCGCCTACATGAACACCGGCGAGGGCCTGCACCGCTTCGTCGACCCGGTCGATGACGAGGTCTACCTCTATACCCAGTTCGAGTCCGCGGATGCCCGGCGCATGTACGCCTGCTTCGAGCAGCCCGATCTCAAGGCCACCTTCGCACTGACGGTGACGGCCCCCGATCACTGGAAGGTCGTGAGCAACTCGCCGACACCAGTGCCAGCAGCCGTGTCCGAGGGAGTCGCCCGCTGGGAGTTCGCCCCGACCCCGCGAATGTCGACCTACATCACCGCCCTCGTCGCGGGGCCGTATCACGAGGTTCGCGACGAGTACGTGGGCCCGCACGGCACGTACCCGATGGGCGTCTTCTGCCGGGAGTCGCTTGCCCAGTACCTCGATGCGGACGACATCTTCGAGCTGACGAAGCAGGGATTCGCGTTCTTCGAGGAGCAGTTCAAGACCCCCTACGCCTTCGGCAAGTACGACCAGCTCTTCGTCCCCGAGTTCAATGCCGGCGCGATGGAGAATGCCGGCTGCGTGACCTTCCTCGAGGACATGGTGTTCCGCTCCCGGGTGACCGATGCCGCCTACGAGCAGCGCGCGAACACGATCCTCCACGAGCTCGCCCACATGTGGTTCGGCGACCTCGTCACGATGTCGTGGTGGGACGACCTGTGGCTCAACGAGTCATTCGCCGAGTGGGCGTCGCACTTCGCGAACGTCAACGCGACCCGCTACACCGATGCCTGGACCACCTTCTCCAACCAGCGCAAGGCCTGGGCCTACCGTCAGGACCAGTTGCCGTCGACCCACCCGATCGCCGCCGACATGGTCGATCTCGACTCGGTGCGCGTCAACTTCGACGGGATCACCTACGCGAAGGGGGCATCGGCGCTTCGTCAGCTCGTCGCGTGGGTCGGTGAGCCCGAGTTCCTCGCGGGCGTCACGACCTACTTCGGCAAGCATGCGTGGGGCAACACCCAGCTCTCCGATCTCCTGTCCGAGCTCGAGGTCACCTCGGGCCGCGATCTGTCGAACTGGACGCAAGAGTGGCTTCGAACGAGCGGGGTGAACCTCATGCGCCCGGCGCTCACCGTTGATGGGGCGGGCAATTACGCCTCGTTCGCCATCCTTCAGGAGCCGCCGACCTCGCCCGCGGGCATCGAGCCGATCCTGCGCTCGCATCGCATGGCTATTGGCCTGTATGACCTCAACGATGGCGTTCTCACGAGGCGCGAGCGCATCGAGCTCGATGTCGTCGGTGCGCGTACCGAGGTGCCGCAGCTCATCGGCACCCGTCAGCCCGACCTCGTCCTCCTCAACGACGACGACCTCACCTTCACGAAGATCCGCCTCGACGAGCGGTCATGGGCCACCGCCGTAGACCACCTCGGCCAGATCGACGACTCCCTCGCCCGAGCGCTCGTCTGGGGCGCGGCGTGGGACATGACGCGTGATGCCGAGGTCTCGACCGGCGACTACCTCTCCCTCGTGCTGAGCGGCGTCGGCGTCGAGTCCGACATCGGGGTCGTTCAGGTCATCCTGCGTCAGCTGAAGACCGCGATTGAGGTGTACGCCGCTCCTGCCAATCGAGCCGCCTACCTCGAGCGCCTTGCCTCAGGCATGCTCGCGCTGGCAACAGCCGCCGAGCCGGCAAGCGATCGGCAACTCGCGTTCACTCGAGCGTTCCTGGGATCCGCGGTGACGAAGGATCACCTCGCCATCCTGAAGGGCCTGCTTGACGGATCGGTCACGTGGGATGGCCTGGCGATCGACACCGACCTGCGCTGGTCCCTACTCCAGCGTCTGGTCTCGCAGGGCGAGGCCGACGAGTCGCTCATCGAGGCCGAGCTGGCCAGCGACGACACCGCGACCGGGCGCCGGCAGGCCGCAGTCGCGCGGGCAGCGCGCCCGACAGCCGTCGCAAAGGAACTGGCGTGGGCCGACATCATCGATCGCCATGACCTGCCGAACGCACTCATGAACGCGACGATCGGCGGCTTCGTCCAGCCCGATCAGGTTGATCTCCTGCGCCCGTATCGAGCCGCCTACTTCGAGGTGCTGCCCCGGGTCTGGCGCGACCGAACGATGGAGATGGCCCAGGACATCACGATGAGCCTCTACCCGGCTTACCTCGTCGACGAAGAAACGCTCAGCCAGACCGATGCCTTCCTTGCGGCACCTGATCTCGCATCTCCGCTGCGCAGGCTTCTGGGCGAGGGCAGGGACGGAGTCGTGAGGGCAATGCGCGCAAGGGCCAAGGACGCCTAAACGACTCCTTCATCTGGCCCAGATTCTGGGCGAGATAAAGGAACCGGGGTCGAATTTCGCCTGAATCGTTCATCCTGTCCACCTTGTGTGGACAAGCGCACCGCTCCGATTCTCGTCCACAGTCCGGACGCAACGGCTGGCAAGCGCCAGCAAATGCTTCAAGAGTCATCGCATGCCTGCCACCTACCGAACAAGACCCGAATTACTCGCCCTACGCGACGACGTGCGCCTGCACTCCTCCAAGCAGGGCTACGTGTTCCGTCGAGACGATCTCGCTACATGGGGCTTCGACGCCACGGTCGTTCCGTCGATGGTCCGCAAGGGTTACTGGCGGAAGATCCGTTACGGCATCTATGCCGACTGGGCTGATCTCATCACGGCCCAGTCGGATGTGGCTCAGACGCACGCAATCGACTGCGCCGCAGCGATCAAGGCCCTCCGCCTCCCCTCCTATGTCTTCGGCCCCTCGGCAGCGCTCCTCCATCAGTTGCCGATCCAGCGGGGCCTCGTTCGCCAGCCCAGTCTCGTTCGTCATCCCTACCGCGACAACCGGGCGCTCAACCGTTCCGCAAAGCGGCCACCATCACTTTCGGACGTCTGCGTCGTGAGTCACTCACTCCCTCAATCACTGCTGACGACGTGGCAAGGAATCCCAATTGTCTTCAGACCGTTGGCCGCCGTGAGCGCCGCGTGCCACTCCGACCCCGACTGGGCGGTGGGCCTCCTGGACGCGGTTTTGTGGGACGAATCCGCCACGCGCGCGAGCCTTGGCGATTTGATCGCCGAGTGGCCCCTCCTCCGTGGCATCGGTACGGCGCGTCGGGCTGCCGAACTTGCTCGCCCCGGGGCCCAGACCATTCTCGAGACCCTGTCTCGCCTTCGCCTCGTCAGCGCTGGCCTCAATGAGCCTGAATTGCAGCGTGAGTTTCGCGATGCCGCTGGGCTGATCGGCTACGCAGACATGTTCTGGGAGTCGCTCGGCGTGATCGGAGAGGCGGACGGACGTCTGAAGTACGCCACCGCTAACGACATCTTCCGGGAGAAGCTCAGGGAGGACCGGCTGCGCGCCCTCGGCTACGTGGTGGTCCGCTGGACGTGGGACGAGATCATGTCGAATCCGAAGGCGGTCATGCGACGAATCCTTCAAGCGGCGCAGGTATCGCGCCGGCGTCAGCGCTGATCAGCCGCGGTCAAGCGGATCAGATGAACGAATCAGCCCCGAAGTTCGCCCAGATTGTTTGTCTCGCCCAGATTCTGGGCAAGATGGGGAGCGCGGGCTCGCTGGGCTAGGAGGTTTACCGCATCGCGTATTCCGCCGACGAGGTCGCCGGCCTCGAACGAGGACTTCATGGCGAGCACCGCGAGCTCGCACGACCGATCATCGAGAGCACGCACAGCATGGCTGCCGGTCACGATCTCGATGATCTTGGCAGCAGGATCGACCGCTACGAGCACGGCGGCCAGCGCGTCTGCCAATTCAGCATGCCTGGCCACCGCTGAATCGCGCCCGCTTGGGAGGTCGCCGACAAAGATACCGAAGGACAGGCCACTGATCTCGCGGCCAAGATCGATGACCCGTTGCAGGTCGCTGACCTGCCCCCTCGAGAATTCACGACCAGGTGCCATGTGCTCCACCTCCCACTGCTGACGTTGACGATGCCCCGATCTCGCGCGGGAGCCGCGACGGATCCGGGAGCGCACCAGATGTCTGGATGAATAGCCTGCCGCCGGATTCACCCGACTCAGACGACGCCGGGGCCCGCCCAGAACGCGTCCAAGATGCGGAGGAGACTAGGAGTGCGACGAACACGGCGAACGCCGCCGGGATGCCGATAAAGATGAGGAGAGCCTGGCCTGAAGTCACGTCATTACCCTAAGGGCTTGTCACGCCTCATCGTCGGCCGGACGGTCACGGCGAGATGCTCGACTCGCTCCGGCGCGGCGAGGAAATCGTCGAGCAGCACCGGGCGACCATTCGAATCAGTCATCGGGACCCGCCAGTTCGGGTACTCCTGATCGGTGCCCGGCTGGTTCTGCGCCCGGCGATCACCGAATGCGTCCGAAAGTGAAATGCCCAGGAGACGAGCCGGTGATGCAGCAAGCGCACGGTGCAGGGCAACCACCATGTCCGCCAGTCCCTCGTCAGTCGCAAGGTCTGCCGATGGGTCAAGCCAACCCTCTGACACGAGCAGCGCAGCCCACTCCCGACGTTCCCTGGCAGCGTCTGCCCGCTCGACTTCGACCGGGCGAGCAAGGAGTCCGAGTTCGGCTCGGATGCGCACATGCTCATCTCGAAGATAACCCGCAGTTGGTGGAAGATCGTGGACGGTGACGCTCGCAAGCACCTCGCGACGCCATGCCGACGGCGGCTTGACCGCGCCGGAATCCTGCTTCTCGAACCATAGGATGCTCGTGCCAAGAATTCCTCGGTCGCCGAGTGCCTCCTGAACCCAGGGCTCGACGGTTCCGAGGTCCTCTCCGACAATGACAGCCCCGGCCCGCTGAGCCTCAAGGCACAAGATGCCGAGCATGGCGTCGTGATCAAGCCTCACGAAGGTGCCCTGGGATGCCGGGAGGCCACGAGGCACCCACCACAGGCGGAAGAGTCCGAGGACGTGGTCAATCCGCATACCGCCGGCATTGCGGAGCACCGTTCGAAGCATGTCGCGGTACGGCAGGAACCCGGCCTCGGCAAGTGCATCCGGCCGCCACGGAGGCTGCGACCAGTCCTGCCCCATCTGGTTGTACATATCCGGAGGGGCCCCGACGCTCACACCGTGGGCAAGAACGTCCTGCAGGGCCCAGGCGTCGGCGCCAGCAGGGTGCACGCCGACCGCGAGATCGTGCATGATCCCGATTGCCATCCCGGCCTCGCGCGCGGCCCGCTGGGCACGGCCGAGCTGAATTTGGAGCTGCCACTGCATCCAGCGGTGGAAGTCAACGGCGGCTGCGTGCGTCGCACGAAAGGCGTCGACGGCCGGGCTTCGCGGGTGGTCGAGTTCCGCGGGCCATGCGGCCGGGTCATCGCCGAACTTGTCGCTCATCACGCACCAGGTGGCGAAGTCCACGAGCCCGATGCCCTCGCGCAGGCAATAGTCGCGAAACTGCTCCGCGCGATCAGGTGACAGTGGCAGGGCCGCGATGCTCTCAAGTACTGACCGCTTTGCCTCCCAGCAGGTGTCGCGATCGAGAAGGGCATCGGTGAGGTTCATTCGCTGCAGGATCGACGCCAATTCCTCCGCGCGTTCGCGAGTCACCGGCGGAAGGGACACGAACTCCGGGATGTCCTCAATGCGCAGGTAGAGCGGATTGGCGAACCGTCGAGTGACCGGCAGATACGGCGACGGCGCCATGGGTGCACTCGGCGACGCAGCGTGCAGGGGGTTGATGAGGAAGAAGCCGGCACCGAGCCGGCGGCCGCTCCACGAGGCGAGGTCCGCACAGTCTCGAAGGTCACCGATCCCCCACGACCGCCGCGAACGGGTCGCGTAGATCTGCGCCATAAAGCCCCACTGACGTTCGCCGATGATGCCCTCAGGATCGAGGCGACTTGGAGTCATGACGAGGGTCGACGAAACTTGCCACTCGGCGGTTTGGGCAATAACCGTATGCCAGCCGAGTCCAAGGTCACCCGGCACCGTGAAACTCGCCTCACCGATGAGGACGCCATCGACGAGCACCGGGTCGACCCAATAATCCATCTGATTCAGCTGGCGGCGTGAACCGTCCTCCAGTTCGACGCGCACGACGACCTTCGTCCCGTGCGGCACATGAACAGGTAGTCGGCGATCCTGCCCCTGACGGCCGATGAATGTCGGTGGAAGCGTCCGCCGCCAATCGCGGAGCCGTATCTGCTCGAGGGCGGCTGCGATATGTGGCTCGGTCTCGCTCTCAACTCCGAGCGCCCTGAGTACCGCTCGCACTGTCCGCGCGCTCACTCGCTCTAGGCGGCCAGACTGATCCCAGTAGTCGGTCGCAACTCCGTGGGCCTGCGCCAACTGCGCCAACGACTCGCCCACCTCGATGAACGGCTCGATGAACGGCTCGGCGCCGACGCTCGTCTCGCCGTCCAACTCACTCACCGTGCCTCCGGGAATCGCTGGTCCGCACGTGCGCGACGTGCCTCCACGACACTCACCTTATGGTGGGGGGGTGACTGAACACGATTCCCCTATGACGCCCGAAGCTGCTCCCCGCCCCAGTTATCCCGATGCGCACCGCGCCGATCACGTCGATGTGCTTCACGGCACCAACGTGCCGGACCCGTATCGCTGGCTTGAGGACGCGACCGACGTGCGAACCACTGAGTGGGCGACGTCGCAGCGGCAACTGACCCAGGCTGAGCGCGCGTCCTGGACCACCCGCGACGCATTTGCTGAGCAGGTCGAGCGCCTGCTCGGGGCCGGTACCGTCTCGCCCCCCTACTGGCGGGGCCAGCGCCGTTTCATCACCCGCCGCGAGCCCGGCCAGCAGTTCTCCGTCCTCTACGTCGTCGAAGCCGATGGCATCGAGCGCGTCCTCATCGACCCGATGGTCCTCGATCCGACGGGCCTCACCACCCTCGACAGCTGGCAGCCCTCGAAGGAGGGCGACCGCCTCGCCTACCAACTGTCGGTCGGCGGGACCGAGGAGTCCGAGGTGTATGTGATGGACGTCGAGTCGGGTGAGGTGCTCGACGGACCGATCGACCGGTGCCGCTTCTCGCCCATCGCCTGGCTCGTCGGCGGTGAGGCGTTCTACTACGTCAGGCGTATCGCTCCGGAGTTGCTCCCGGAGGCGGAGCGCAACTTCCATCGCCGCGTGTACCTGCACGTCGTCGGCACCCCGGCAGACGAGGATGACGAGGTATTCGGCGCTGGCATGACGATGACGAACTACTACGGGGTATCGGTCAGCAAGGATGGCCGCTGGCTGCAGGTCTCGAGCTCGGAGGGGACCGAGCCCCGCAATGACCTGTGGGTCGCCGATCTCGAGGAGGGCGACCCTCGCTCACCCGGTTTCGTGGTCGTCCAAGGCGATGTCGACGCGCAGACATCGCTGTCGTTCGCCCGCGATGGCCGCGTCTTTGTCAGCACTGATCGCGACGCGCCGATGGGTCGAATCGCCGTCACCCGGCCCGGCGAGTGGGGCGCAGAGCACTGGGTCGATCTCATCCCCGAGGATCCAGACTCAGTATTGGACGACGCCGCGGTACTCGACGCCGACGAGCTCGAGGACGATCTGCTGCTCGTCGTTCGGACGAGGCACGGGGTGAGCGAACTGTCGGTGCACCGCTCAGATGACGGTGCATTCGTGCGGTCGGTCGAGTTGCCTGGAGTTGGCACGCTCGCTGGCCCAGTCGAGCACCCGGAGGGTGGCCCGCTCGCCTGGTTCGTCTACACCGACCACACCACCGTTCCGCAGATCTACCAGTTCGATGCCCGCACAGGGGCCTTCGAGCATTTTGCGAGCCCGCCGGGAACTGTCGACGTCCCAAGGGTTTATTCACGAGTGGTGACGTATCCGAGCAAGGACGGCACCATCGTCCGGATGTTCATCGTGTCACCGGATGAGGGCCCGACTGCTCCCCGCCCGACAGTGCTCTACGGATATGGCGGCTTCGGCATTCCTATGTCACCCGGCTACTCCGCGGCCATTCTCGCCTGGGTGGCGGCGGGCGGCGTGTGGGCAATCGCGAACCTCCGCGGCGGCGGTGAGGAGGGTGAGGAGTGGCACCGCGACGGCATGCTCGGCAAGAAGCAGAACGTCTTCGATGACTTCCACGCGGCGGCCGAATATCTCATAGGTGAAGGCTGGACGACTCCAAGTCAGCTCGGCATTTACGGCGGGTCGAACGGAGGCCTGCTCGTCGGGGCCGCGATGACCCAACGCCCTGAGCTCTTCAACGCCGTCATGTGTGTCGCCCCACTCCTCGACATGATCCGCTACACGACCTCCGAACTCGGGCCAACCTGGACCGTCGAGTACGGCGATCCGGAGGTCGCCGAGGAGTTCGGCTGGCTCATCGACTACTCGCCGTATCACCGGGTGGCCAAGGGGACCGACTACCCCGCGACGATGATCGCCGTGTTCGATAACGACACCCGCACCGATCCGATGCACGGTCGCAAAATGTGCGCCGCACTCCAGCAGGCCACGAGCGGCACTCGGCCCATTCTCATTCGGGCCGAGGGCGATGTTGGTCACGGCGCACGGTCGATGTCGAAATCAGTTGAGGAGGCGGCCGACACACTCGCCTTCCTCGCTCGCTGGACGGGTCTGGAGTAGGACGTGACGGGGATGCTGGCGATCGTCGCGACCCTGCCCGTCGCTGCCGCGAAGGACGACGACTGGTGGGTGACGCTCTGGGACTGGCTCATCGGCACCCCACTGGAAATCATCGCGACGATCATCATCGCCCTCATCCTCCAAAAGGCGCTCGGCTGGATCATCAGAAGAGTGGTCCTGCGCACCTCTGAACGAGCACGTCGCGAGCGGCTCGAGCAGACCCGTAAAGTCACCCGCACCGCTGAACTCTCCGTCATCCTCCTCACCCAGCGCACCGAACAACGGGCCGCCGCAATCGGCTCCCTCCTCAGCAGCATCATCGCGATCACCGTCTGGGGTGTCGCAATCATCGTCATCCTCGAGGCCCTGAATGTTGACATCGCCCCGCTTCTCGCGAGTGCGGGCGTCATCGGGGTGATCCTCGGCTTCGGGGCCCAGACACTCATCAAGGACTACCTCTCGGGCATCTTCATCATCCTCGAGGACCAGTTCGGCGTAGGCGACATCGTCGATGTCGGGCCTGTTGTCGGAACCGTGGAAGAGGTGTCCCTGCGGTACACGCGGCTCCGCGACATGTCGGGCGTCGTCTGGTACGTCCGCAACGGCGAGATCCTGCGCGTCGCGAACAGGTCCCAGGGCTGGACCCTTGCCATCGTTGATATCCCGGTGGATTACGACTCCGATCTCGACCGGGTTCGCGATCTCATCGAGAAGGTCGCGATCGACATGGATGAGGATCCGACTTATGACGACATGCTCCTCGGCCAGCCGCAATTCGCCGGCGTCGAGTCGATGAGTGGCAATGCTGTCGTCGTGCGCGTGACCGCAAAGGCAGTGCCTGAGATGCAGGTCCAACTCGTGCGCTCGATCCGCGAGCGCATCAAGCTCTCATTCGACCGAGCCGGCATCATCGTCCCGGTGCTGCCACCCCAGCAAATGCCACCGATGTCCGAACCCCGGCGCCAGTAACCAATTGATTCAGTCCGATCCAGTAGGCCTTGTGAATCGTCGGCTGGCGTCTGGCCGTGAACCGATTGTGGCGACGAGGCGTCAGACGGGGCTACGCCGTATGTGACAGAACTGCGCGCGAGGGGTAACCTCCCCTTAGATCCGCAGACCAACGGCGTTTCGAGCCATCGTCGTCGTGCATTTTCCAGGAGTCGAAATGACCGAATCTTCTCTGTACGGTACCCACCAAGCGCTGACCGGATTTTTGGTGATCACGACCACGATGGCGTTGCTCATCACTGGCTGCGGTGGATCCGCGAGCTCTGCAGCAAGCTCGTCTGCTGGTGAAGTAGCAGTCGTTACTAAGGGTGGCTCAGCAACAGGATTGTCTAAGTCTGCGGCCCTGCCTACCTGTGCTGATGCGGCAGTAAAGGCCACCGTCGCACTCGCAGATGCGGTGAGCTCGACCCCGACGCCTACGGTGTCCGCAGCAAGCACATCAGCTCCAGTCCCGAGCGCGTCGGCCACTCCCGCTCCCAATCCCACAAGCAGTGGCTCGCCGTCTGCGAGTGCCTCGCCGTCGGCAAGTGCATCCGCTTCGGCAAGTGCATCCGCTTCGGCAAGTGCATCTGCGTCGGCAAGTGCCTCACCGCGAGCGCTTTGCCCGGCGGTCCCCAGCGGGCTGAAGGCCTCACCAGGGATTTCAAAAATCGCGGTCAGCTGGGCAGCGCCAGACCTCGCTTCACCGACCGTCACGAGTTATGTCATCACCCTTCTCCCCGGCGGGCGGATGGTTCAGGTCGCAGCGGGTCGCAACGGAACGACGATCCAAGATCTTGACAACGGTATCGAATACTCAGTGACCATTCAGGCGGTCAACGAGCTCGGAGTTTCGGAGTCGTCCCAGCCTGTTCTCGCGACGCCGACGCTGGGTCAGGAGCCCGAGGTGCAGCGGCTCATCGTGGCGTATGAGCCCGGAGTTCCTACGGCCGAGGCGCCTGGTAGGGCCACCGGCTCGGATGCGGTGAACGGAGTGGCCTTGCTGCCAGACAAGCCGCTGGGCGCGGGTATGCGCACGGTCGAGATCTCCGAGGCAGTGAACGAGAACACCGCTCGCGAACTGTCGGCAGAACTTACGGCCGATCCGAGGGTGAAATGGGCGCAACCCGATTACTTCGTCCCAACGCTCGCGACCACACTCCCTAATGACCCCCGATACACGAGCGGTGAAATGTGGGGCCTGAACGGTCCTTACGGTATTCGAGCCCCCGAGGCTTGGGCGGTGACGCAGGGATCGCCATCCGTTGTCGTCGCCGTGCTGGACACCGGCATCACCGTGCATCCGGATCTCGCTGGTCAGACGGTTGCAGGGTACGACATGATCGTCGACACTGCCGTAGCGAACGACGGCGACGGGCGCGATGCCGATCCTGCTGACCCGGGCGACTGGGAGTCCAGCTATACAAGCAGCTGGCACGGAACCCACGTTGCGGGCACCATCGCTGCAGTGACAAACAACGCTGAGGGCATTGTGGGCGTGGCCCCGAATGTCAAGGTTCAGGCGGTTCGGGTCCTCGGCACCGGGGGAGGCTATACGTCTGACATCGTTGCCGGAATCACGTGGGCATCCGGTGGAGCCATCACGGGAGTTCCAACGAATCCGACACCTGCGCGAGTGATCAGCATGTCCCTTGGCGGCGCGAGTGCCTGCAGTGTTGCTGAGGCCACCGCGATTTCGGGGGCGATAGCGCGAGGATCTGTGGTCGTCGTCGCCGCTGGGAACAGCAATGCGAATACCTCAGGTTTCACCCCGGCGAGCTGCTCGGGTGTGATTGCCGTGGCGGCAGTCGGGAGCGATGGCAAGCGTGCCTCGTTCTCGAACTACGGGACGGTCGTCGATATTGCTGCTCCGGGGGTTGGGATCTGGTCGACGCTCAACAGTGGTTCTACGACCCCGAGCACTCCCTCGTATGCCTCTTACAACGGAACGAGCATGGCGACACCGCATGTCTCAGGCGTGGTGGCGCTCATGATCTCGCAGAATCCCTCCCTGACCCCCGCGCAGGTTGAGACACGAATCAAGACGTCCGGAATGTTCACACCGTTCCCTGGCGGGGTCTGTGATCCTGTCGCCACGAAGACGTGCGGCGTTGGCATCATCAATGCTGGTGCGTTACTGGGCGGCGGGTCCACGACGATGCCCGTGACAGGCGTGACGGTTTCGCCGACCTCGGTCACCTTGAACCTTGCTCAGACCCAATCACTGACAGCCATCATCGCACCGAGCACTGCGACAACTCCCGCGGTCACCTGGGCTTCGTCAAACACTTCAGTCGCGTCGGTGAGCACCAGCGGTGTCGTCACCGCGGTCGCTGCTGGCGCTGCGACGGTCACTGTGACGACTACCGATGGCGGGTTCACCGCCTCGACTGCTGTGACCGTGACATCCACGGTCCCGGCCACCGGTGTCACGGTGTTGCCATCGACGGTCGCCTTAGCGCCCGGTCAAACGCAGACTCTGACGGCTGCGGTACTGCCATCCAATGTGACGAACAAGGTCGTCACCTGGACCACGTCGAACCCGCAGGTTGCGAGCGTGAGCACGTCCGGGGTTGTGACCGCCGTCGCTGCGGGCTCTGCCACGATCACCGCTCGGACGACCGATGGCGGATTCACGGCAACGTCAACGGCAACCGTCAAGAAGGCCGCGCAGACCATCACCTTCAGCCCACCGACGTCACTTACCGTCGCTCAGTCGCCGTTCACCCTCGCTGCAACGTCATCGTCTGGTCTCTCCGTAACGTTTACGGCGTCGCCGTCGACAGTCTGCACGGTGTCTGGGACGGCCCTGACTTTGAAAACTGCCGGGACATGCACCGTGACTGCAAGGCAGGCTGGCGACGGCACGTGGAGTCCGGCTTCGTCGGTCGCCAAGGGCATCACCGCGGTAAAGGTTGCCCAGACGATCACCTTCACGAGCCCAACCACTGTTGTGGCGCTGCCGCCCAGCTACACGCTCAGCGCAACGGCAACGAGCGCGTTGCCCGTCACCTTCACTGCCACACCCTCGACAATCTGCACGGTGTCGGGGAGCACCCTGCGACTAGTGAGCTCAGGTGCCTGCTCAGTGACTGCGAATCAGACGGGGTCAGCTTACTACGCAAGTGCTCCGGCCATCACTCAGACGATATCGATCACCCAGGTCGCGACTTCAACCGTGCTTGCATCAAGTACTGGGTCGGTACGCACCGGGACCCGCGTGACGTTGTCGGCGACAGTCAATCCGGCCTCGGGGGGGAATATTGCTGGGATGACGGTGAGATTCTTCTCCCGGACTTCGAACGCGAGCGCCTGGACTCAAATCGGCTCGGCATCAACCGGGACATCGGGTGTCGCCCAGTTAAGGCCCTCATGGTCAACTGCAGCGACCTACGAGCTGATGGCGGAAGTGCGAGGGACTGGCCTTTATACAGCGTCACAGGGGACGACCCAGATCACGGTTACCCGGTAGGAGTCGCTCTACACGTTCACTGAGCATCCCTCGAACGGCTCGGGTCTCGGGGTCCCATGGCATCGCCGGTGTTCACAAGTTGGCAGCGAGCGAATGAGAGGCATCCGCAGCCGATGCAGTTGGTGAGGTCCTCTTGCAGCCGTGTGAGCTGATCAATCTGAACGGCCAGCCGCGTTCGCCATGCGGAGGACAGCCCGGATCGCGGGTGCTGCAGATCAGGCCGCTGCACTAGTAGAAGTGAACGGGTGAAACAGCGAGACCGATCGGATCCCTCCGGTTACGTGGCGCTGTGCGGTGGTTGTTCAGTCGAGAGCGCCCGCTGGCCAGTGATGCCGGGCATCCCACGTGCCACCGGGGACAACCGATCCACCAGGCGGGATTCCTAGGTCACCTCGCGCCTCGTCAAGGGGCACGGCGAGCAACGACTGCCAATCCCAGGAGCGGTCGCTGAGGTCAACGGGGGTTTCCGAACCGCGATCGACAGCACTCGCAAAGGCCGCCGGATTCAGCGGGGCATGATCAGGCGGGAACACGCTGATCTTGATGCCCTGATGCCATTGAAGCATCATGACGGCCAGGTATTCGGCTCCACCATCAGCAGCGTTCGCGGCTTCAAATCCTGCGAGGTACATCTCGTCTTCGGCGCTCGCGTCATAGCCAGCGAGGATGTGGCGCACGTCGTGCCCACCGATTACCTCAAGTGGCAGAGTGCCTGGCGATCCCGGGAGGTCGTATCCGGTCTGCGCGTAGAAGCGCGCGAGTTCACCACCAACCGTTCCCTCCCGTGCCTCTCCGAGCAAACGCCGCAGGCGCTCAACGGATTCCGGTGGCGTCGGCACGGCTGGCAACCCGGCAGCGAGCCGCTCTCGGATGAGGTCCTCGCGCTCGCCGGTCCTCCAGACGAGCAACCGCCGAAAGAGGTCCGCCTCAGCTCGGGCGGCATTCGCATGAGCGGATGCCTCGACATCTCGCATCGTCAGGTCATCAGCGCCCAACTGCCGGGCAACCCACCGTGCTGACTCCAGCGCCGAGGCATCGGGGTCGTCAGCAGCGAGCGCCACGATGAGCGCGCAGTGGCTGGCGTCGCGGCGTTCACTGGGACTGATCAGACACCGAGCGATCTCGGACATCGCCGCGTCGGTATCGCGGCAAGGCTCCTCGCTGCCGATGATTTCACTGAAATCAGCCGACTCCTGACCCTCGTGACCGTGCTCGCACACCCTGGCCATCGCAATGATGAAATCGGCCTGCGACCCCTCGAACGGGCGGGTGCCTCGGCACGTCGCGGTCAAACGCATTGCCAAAATCATGCCTCGTCGGGCATCCACTGATCCGCGCACAAGAACTGTCATGATCGAATGCTAACCATCGCCCCATTCGGCATACTGCTCCCATGCCGCTGCCGAGAACGATCGAAGATTTCCGCCGCAGTTTCATCACGATGGAGACCGAGGGCCTCGAGGGATACGTCGATGGCGGCTCCGGCCGTGGGGTCACCGCACTCCGCAATGTGGAGGCGTGGGACGCCATCGAACTCCTCCCCCACGTCCTTGCCGGAAGCGGTGCACCTGATACAACGGCCCCGCTGCTCGATGTGGTGGAGCAGGTGCCGCTACTCGTGGCGCCGACAGGGTTTCAGGAGTACGTGCACCCTGATGGCGGGCGTGCTGTACCCCGGGCATGCGCCGCAGCGGGCGTCCGTTACACCCACTCGACCTTTGCCACGAGCGGATTCTCAGATCTCGCAGTCATCGATGACCTCTCGTGGTGGTTCCAGCTTTACGTGTTCACCGACACGGGGCTGAACACCGCGCTCATGGCGAAGGCGGCCGAAGCCGGTGCTTCAGCGATCGTCATGACGGTCGATCTCGCCGTCCTCGGGCAGCGTGATCGAGACCTGCATACCGGTTTCTCGCTACGAGGCCGCGGCACCGTGCCATGTGCCGTTGAGGCAGGCGCCAGCGATGCGCGCCTGGCGCCGTTGTGGTCGTCGCTCGATCACGACATGTCATGGGAAACCCTGACGACGGTCGTCGCCAACGCCCCATTGCCTGTCATCGTCAAGGGCCTCGTCCGAGCGGATGACGCAGTCAAGGCGTTAGACCTCGGAGCCGCTGGTGTGATCGTCTCCAATCACGGCGGACGGCAACTCGACACTTCCGTCGCAACGGCACGAGCGCTCCCAGCCGTCGTCGATGCGGTCGCTGGTCGCGGCGCGGTGCTCGTCGACGGCGGAATTCGTACCGGACTCGATGTGGCAAAGGCGATGGCTCTCGGCGCGGATGCCGCTCTCGTGGGTCGCGCCCCGCTATGGGGTTTGGGAGTCGGCGGCGAACAGGGTGTCGTGGCCGTTCTCCGAATCCTCAGGGAGGAGTTCGAGCGCTCCATGACCCTACTCGGCGCTCGGTCGACCGCTGACCTCACTCGCGATCTCCTCTCTTGAATAGGTCAACGGCCGGTTCGATCCACGCGCACCCCGCCTGGTTCGGCTCGGTCATGGGCACCGCCGCCCTGTCAGTCGTGCTGTTCAACGAAGGGCAGGCGTGGCAAGCGACCTGGATGGAGGCCATCGCCGCAGCGCTCCTCATCGCAGCCACCGCCCTCGCGGTTGTGCTCGTCCCCCGTTACGTAAGGCGTTTCTTGCACCCCGACGCCCTCCGAGCGGAGATCGCTGACCCGTCCACCGGGCCGATGCTCGGCACCTTCACCGCCGGCATCCTCCTGCTCGGGATCGCCTGGGGTGTCGTCGGTCCACTGCTCGTTGGCACAAGGATCGCCCTGTGGCTGGACGCGTTGCTTCTCACCATCGGCATCGTGATCGCCCTAGGCCTGAGCATCACCTGGGTGGCGCTCACCATCCGCTCAGAGGTTGGGCTGGCATCCGTTCACGGGGGCTGGCTCATCCCCCCGCTCATGAACTTGCTGGTACCGCTGGCAATTGCCCCCCTCGCCTTCGCGAACCCCGGTTACGCCGCAGCGCTCATCATCATCGGCGTGGCGTTCCTCGGCATTGGCTCGTTCCTGTTCCTCGCCGTGTTCACGCTCATCTTCGCAAGACTGGTGATGTGCTCACCCGCTCCGGCAGCAGCGGCGCCTTCATTGTGGATTCCCCTCGCCCCCGCCGGGCTGCTTGGCGTTGCAACCCTGCGCCTGCTCCAAGCGGGGGTGCCGGGCGGCCTTTGGGGTCCACAGTTCGTGTTGATTGGCCTTGCCATCGCGGTGATGGGCATCGGGTTCGGCCTGTGGTGGGCGGCGCTTGCCCTCGTCGAACTGATGCGCCTGCGACGGTCCGGTGGCGTGCCATTTCACATTGGCTGGTGGAGCTTCGTCTTCCCTACTGCCGCGGTGGCGCTTTGCATCGGGGCCGTCGGCGATGCCACCGGGTTGATGCCCGTGAAAGTCATGGGGGCCGTCTCTGCGTTCACACTCGCAAGCATATGGGCGCTGGTGGTGACCCGGACGATACGGGCGGCCTTGAACCACCGGATGCATGAAGCGCCATAAACAGACAGAATCACACCATGAAACGTTGTCTCGTCACTGGCGCCACTGGATACGTGGGCGGCCGGCTCGTCCGCGAGCTTCTCGCGCATGACTATCAGGTGCGGGTGCTCGCGCGCTCGCCCGAGAAAGTGCGCGACGCAGCATGGGCGGAGCAGGTCGAGGTCGTCGCGGGCGATGCGGGCGATCCGGTCTCCGTGGCGGTGGCAATGCGCGACATCGATGTCGCCTACTACCTCCTCCATTCCCTGCAGGAGGGACGAAACCTCGAACAGGCTGAGCGCGATATGGCCGAGAACTTCGCGAAGGCGGCACGCGAGCAGGGCGTGAAACGCATCGTCTACCTCGGCGGCCTTGCGCCGAGTATTCCACTGCAGAAGATGTCGCCGCACATGCGCTCCAGGGTCGAAGTCGGACGCATCCTCCAAGCCTCGGGCGTCCCGACAATAGAACTGCGAGCAGCCGTCGTCATCGGCTCAGGCTCCGCGTCCTTCGAGATGATGCGCTACCTGACCGAGCGGCTCCCGGCGATGATCACCCCCCGCTGGGTTCGCACGAAGACCCAGCCGATCGCCGTTCGTGATGTGCTGCGCTACCTCGTTCTAGCCGCCGAGCTTCCCCCCGAACTCAATCGGTCATTCGACATCGGCGGGCCCGAGATCATGACCTACCAAGACATGCTCCAGCGGCACGCGAGGGTGGCCGGGCTTCCGAGGCGCATCATCCTTCCGATCAACCTGTTATCACCCCAGTTGTCGAGTCACTGGGTCAACCTTGTTACTCCCGTTCCAAAGGCGATCGCGAAGCCGCTCGTGCGTTCGCTTAGCCACCCGGCAACCTGCACCGAGAGCGACATTAAGGAGTGGATTCCCGATCCGCCCGAGGGTCTCATCAACTTCGACGAGGCAGTCGGGCTGGCCCTCACCCGGATTCAGGATGCCGAGGTCGCGACCCGCTGGTCGGGCGCCGCCATCCCGGGACGTCCGTCCGACCCACTCCCCAGCGATCCAGATTGGGCCGGCGGCACCCTGTATGAAGACATCAGGGTGCTCCACACCACCGCGTCGCCCGAGAGTCTCTGGGCTGCTGTCGAGTGCATCGGCGGCGACAATGGCTGGTACTCGGCGCGCTTGCTGTGGGAGGTTCGCGGGTTCATCGACCGGATGGCGGGGGGTGTGGGCCTGCGCCGGGGACGCCGCGACCCCAACACCCTGCACGTAGGCGAGGCCGTCGACTTCTGGCGGGTCGAGGAGCGCCTACCCCCGCACCTCATGCGGCTTCGCGCCGAGATGAAGATGCCCGGCCGAGCCTGGCTCGAGTTCGCCGTCGAGTCGGACGAGGCCGGCGGCGCGACGCTACGGCAGCGCGCTGTCTACTGGCCTCGAAGCTTCGCCGGACATGCCTACTGGTGGTCCGTCGCGCCCTTCCACGCCTTCGTCTTCCCGCCGATGGCGCAACACATCGTGGAGCGGGCCGAGGCCCGGGAGTTGGCATCGGGCAGACTCGGGGTGTGACCGACTCTAACGCCCCGTCAGGTCCAACCCCATATGAGCAGTTCGGGGGCCATGAGTTCTTCGTACGCCTCGTGCACGCCTTCTACGTCAGGGTCGCGGTCGACCCGGTCATGCGGCCGATGTACCCCGACCAAGATCTCGGACCCGCCGAGGACCGGTTGCGCCTGTTCCTCGAGCAGTACTGGGGAGGGCCCACAACCTATAGCGACGAGCGTGGCCATCCCAGGCTCCGCATGCGCCACGCCGATTTCGCGATCGATGCGGTCGCCCGGGAGCACTGGCTGGCCCATATGCACGACGCACTCCTTGAGCAGGGCCTGCCGCAGGAGGATGCCGTGACCCTGTGGAACTACTTTGTCGGCGCAGCCCATGCGATGCAGAACATCCCGGACGAACTGCCTCCTGGCGCCACGTCGATGGCTGAGGCATAAGGACGTCAGGCAAGTTATCGCGAGGTCCTCAGACGATGAGGCGTAGTCGAGCCTTGGTAGTGGCGCCCGCCCGCCTCGTGAAGACACTTCCCCGCTGAGTCGTGAACCGCTTCCACGCTCCCGAGGAAGCCGCCGAGACGCGGCCGCTGTCGTTGCCAAGCATCCCCAGTCGCTTTGACGCATGAAGGACCCGCATGGGCAGCGCGGCCCAGGCGGTTCGCTCCCAGATCTCGTCGGCGATCACCTGTTGGCCCGTCTCGCTCAGCCCGGCTGAACGGGCGGTGAACTCCGCTACCGCCTCGGCGACGAGGGAGGTGAGGTCACTCGCCACCCCCGCAATCGGCACCTGCCAACCGTCACTCGGCGGGAGGTGCGCAACCGACATCGCACTCGTCACGGGGACCGAGGCGAGTGAGAGCCGCTCAAGTTCAAGGGGACGCGACGACGCAGATGCCGACTCGAGTTCGGAGACGAGGGACGAAATGGTGACGACGAGGTCCAGCGGCGTGCCATCAGGTGAGGAGACGACTGCCGGAACCGCGAAGAAGGCGAGCACATTGAGGGGCGGCGCGCTGTAGATACCCAGCGCCGAAGCGGTCGAGACGAGCCGCACGGGCATTCGGGAATCCCAGATGAACTGCCTGCGGATAACGGCAAGGAGCGAGCGCAACTCCTCCGGCCCGAGGGTGATCCGCCCGTCAGGCATGTGCTCCCGCTCGGTGCTGCGAATTCACATAGTCCGGCTCAAGTGCCTCGGTGAGAAGCGCGCGCACATCAGGTGGGATCCGCGACGCGGACTTGGTCTCGGGGTTGAAATAGGCCATGACGCTCAGGGCGTCGGCAGCCACCGACCCATCATCGTCGAGAATCCGGTACGCGAACTGGTAGGAGGCCGCACCGATGGTGGGGATCCAGATCTCGACGATGATTGGCTCCGCCTTGAGATACAGCGGGCGCCGGTGATTGATCTCCTGTCGGACGATCACATGGGTGAAGCCGATGTGCGTGCCCGCCGTGACCTGCCGGATCACGTGGACCCGCGCCTCCTGCAGGTAGTCGTGGAACACCACGTTGTTCACGTGCCCGAGCAGGTCGATGTCGCTGAAGCGGCGCTGGACGGGAATGCGAAAGATGGTCACCAATCAGTCCCGGGTGAGCTTGCGGTAGGTCGCGCGATGCGGGCGCGCGGCCTCTGCGCCAAGCCGCTCGACCTTGTTCTTCTCATAACTGTCGAAGTTGCCCTCGAACCAGAACCATTGCGAATCGCCTTCGTAGGCGAGGATATGTGTCGCGACCCGATCAAGGAACCAGCGGTCATGCGAGGTGATGACGGCGCAACCGGGGAACTCGAGAAGCGCGTTCTCCAGGGAGCCAAGGGTCTCGACGTCAAGGTCGTTCGTCGGCTCATCGAGGAGCAGCAGGTTGCCGCCCATCTTCAAGGTGAGGGCGAGGTTGAGGCGGTTGCGCTCACCACCGGAGAGCACTCCGGCGGCCTTCTGCTGATCGGGACCTTTGAACCCGAACACCGAGACGTAGGCCCGTGATGGGAGCTCGACATTGCCGACCTTGATCCAGTCAAGGCCATCGGAAACAACCTCCCAGACGTTCTTCGTCGGGTCGAGGCCCGAGCGCGACTGGTCGACGTAGGACAGCAGCACCGTCTCGCCGATCTTCAGGTCGCCCGCGGTTGGCAGGTCGTCCTTGTCATCTGTGCGGCCTTCTGCCGCCGCGACAATCATCTTGAACAGGGTGGTCTTGCCGACGCCGTTCGGTCCGATGACCCCGACGATGCCGTTGCGCGGCAACGTGAAACTCAGGTCGTCGAGAAGGAGACGATCCCCAAAGCCCTTTGTCAGATGCGAGGCCTCCACGACGACACTGCCGAGGCGCGGGCCCGGCGGGATCTGGATCTCTTCCATGTCGAACTTGCGGGTCTTATCGGCCGCCGCGGCCATCTCCTCGTAGCGATCGAGGCGGGCTCGGCTCTTGGTCTGGCGTGCCTTGGCGTTCGACCGCACCCACTGGAGCTCGTCGGTGAGGCGGCGCTGCAGCTTGACGTCCTTTTGCCCCTCGACCTTGAGGCGGGTGGCCTTCGTGTCGAGGTAGGTGGAGTAGTTGCCCTCGTATGGATAGGCCCGTCCGCGGTCAAGTTCGAGGATCCATTGGGCGACGTTGTCGAGGAAGTAGCGATCATGGGTAATGGCGATGACGGTGCCGGGGTACTTCTCGAGGTGCTGCTCGAGCCACTGGACGCTCTCGGCATCGAGGTGGTTCGTCGGCTCGTCGAGGAGGAGCAGGTCGGGCTTGCGCAGCAGCAACTGGCACAGGGCCACGCGGCGCTTCTCACCGCCGGAGAGCACCGAGACATCGGCGTCGGGCGCCGGGCAGCGCAGGGCGTCCATCGCCTGTTCGAGCTGGGAGTCGAGATCCCACGCATTCTTGTGGTCGATCTCCTCCTGCAGCGTGCCCATCTCAGCGAGAAGGGTGTCGTAGTCGGCATCGGGCTCGGCCAGTTCGGCGGAGATCGCGTTGAACCGATCGACCATGGCCTTGGTTTCCGCGACGCCGTCCTGCACGTTCTCGAGGACCGACTTCGACTCGTCGAGCTTCGGCTCTTGCAGAAGGATCCCGACGGTGTAGCCGTCCATCAGCTTCGCCTCGCCATTCGACACCTCGTCGAGGCCAGCCATGATCTTGATGAGGCTCGATTTTCCGGCGCCGTTCGGTCCGACGATGCCAATCTTCGCGCCCGGAAGGAACGAGAGGGTCACGTCATCAAGGACGACCTTGTCGCCGTGGGCTTTGCGTGCCTTATAAAGGGTGTAAATGAACTCAGCCATAGTGGCCGAGCTTAGTTGCCGCAGCGGGCGACTTCTCGGGCTGGCACCGCGGACCGGACGAAAAGGGTCGTCGAACTCGTCGCCAAACGCAAGAATTGCATAATCCTTCGATCGTAACGATCTACCCATCCTTCGTTGAGATGTCGCTTGTCGTTGCCGTCCTGCTCATCCTTGTGCCGTTGCTGGCCCTCACCATCATCCTCGTGATGGCGGTGGATCGCGGCGATTATCATCTTCGCGACAATGACAATGTGGCGACCACAGCGATGCGGCTCATCGGTGGTGCCTTCATCTTCATGAGCGCCTTCGCGACCGTTGCTTTGTGGCAGGAGTCGAGTCGCCTCGCGGAT
>JBBATH010000018.1:74098-92710 GCA_040398845.1 Candidatus Nanopelagicales bacterium
CATGAGCGCCTTCGCGACCGTTGCTTTGTGGCAGGAGTCGAGTCGCCTCGCGGATACGATTAATTAAGAGTTCGGCCACGCGAGCGTCGTCATGGACGGCGAACTCATCAACCCGAGGGTCTCCTCAAGCAACGACGGGGCGAATGAGCAAGTGTTCGAAGCGACTCGAGGAATCATCAAACTGGATGCGGCAGGCAGAATCGAAAGTGATGACGCAAAGGTCCTCTTCGATTCACTCCGCGGGATGACGCTCGCGCGAAACAGTCGCCTCAGTCAGCCCTACCCGCTACTACCACTGTCGATCTTCGCCCTCGTCATCGTTCTCGGGTCTCCACGATCATCCTCGCGGCGATGTACCCGACGGGTCCGGATCGCAGGCTCAAGTGGATTCAAGCGCTCTTGCTTTAAGAAAGCATCTCTGAACGTGTGCCCATCGTTCAGTGTGCTCACGATGCCGCCGTCCGCTTTGCCGCCGACTGTTCATCCGACGATTACCTGCTCGCCTCCCGGTCGACACACGGTGTCCGTGCGCTTCCCGTTCAATCGAAACTCAACCTCTGATCAAAGGATGATCCATGAATGTTCGTATCGGGATAGTAGGGCTCACCGCTGTAGCGCTGGCGGCCGCCGCCGTGCCCGCGATGGCGGTCACGTCCGGGGTAAGCGTCTACGTCTTCGCCTCCGAGGGCCTTGCCGCAGCGTCGAACTCGGCGCTTCCTGGGTCGGTCGGCAACGATTTCGGCATCCTGCTCGGAGGCTACGGCTCGGACCTGTACCGCGAGCCTGGGCGGCCCGGCGAGTACTGGACGGTGACCGATCGCGGCCCGAACAACGACACCGTGCTGAAGGACGGCACCGCGGGAACCGGTTTCCCAGTGCCGACATTCACGCCCCTAATCATGAAGCTCAAGGTCAGCGGTTCGACTGCGCAGATCACCCAGAAGATCGCCGTGCAATCCGCCAAGGGCGTCGGTGCCACCGGCCTGCCGAACGTTGCCGGGTATGACTCGGTCCCGACGAACGAGGCGGGCGTGGCCATCGCCTACAACGTGAACGGCCTCGACACCGAGGGCGTGGTGCGCACCAAGAACGGCGACTTCTGGCTCGTCGATGAGTACGCGCCGTCTATCGTCCAGGTGGGCCCCGACGGTGTGGTGAAGAAGCGGATCGTTCCAGAAGGCTGGAAGGGCACCGGTGCCGCCTACCCCATCTCAGCGACGCTGCCTGGCATCCTGCTGACTCGCAAGGCGAACCGAGGCTTCGAGGGCGTGGCTCTCTCGCCCACCGAGAAGTACCTGTTCATCGGGCTTCAGAGCCCGCTGCTCAACCCGGACAAGAAGACGGGCGACGCCTCTTTGCAGACGCGCATCCTACGCATGGACCTTGCGAAGGGCACCATCGACGGCGAGTGGGTCTACCGATTCGAGGAGCCCGCCACTGTTGATCCCAGCACGACGAAGACTACTGAACTGAAGCTCTCCGCCATGGTGGCGCTCGACGACCGCCGCCTGCTCGTCCAGGAGCGGACCGACAACGCCTTCCTCGTGGCCCAGGTGACCCTGAGCCCGGGTCAGTCGATCCTTGGAACGTCCTACGACAGCCTGACCACCACGCCGTCCATGGAGAGCCTCAAGCCGACGGACTCGAACATCGTGGCGCTGTCGCCGTACAAGTCGGTCATATTCCTGAGTTCGTCGGTCCCGGAGATGCCGAAGAAGGTCGAGGGTATGGCCGTGGAGAACTCGAACACTCTGGCATTCATCAACGACAACGACTTCTCATTCGCGTACGACGCCAAGAGCGGGAAGATCACGCCAACCGGCGTGCCCACGCAGTTCCTGTACGTGACGCTGGCGGCGCCTCTCCCCACCACGCCCGACGCCGAGGCCCGCGCCTTGGCCAAGGCCGCCTCGGGTCGCTAGCGAAATGGCAGGCGCGGCAAACAACTGGAACCCTCCTGGTGGCAACGGAGTACGGGGTTCCAGCGGAGGCAGCGGCCCAGTTACCTAGGTCTTGATCCAGTCGTTTATCACCGGGTGTGCGTACTGGGGGATACGAGTCGTGGATGCGGTTCGCGATGCGCTCGTCCAAGCCCACGCGGGTAAGGCCGGATGAAGGCGCTTGGGAGAATCAGTGACATGACCCGTCGAGTAGGACTCATTTGGGCGGAACGAAAGCTTACATCTGGACGAGTCTCGCGTCGCGATAAATCATTCGCACACCTCGGCGCGCCAACTGCGACATTGATGCGGCCTACCGCATCGATCCGGTCACTTGTGCGAGTTGGTTTGGGCGCTAGCGGTCGGTGGCGCCGACCCTCGGTGATTTTTGGCTTCGTGGTCGGGGTGTTTAGGGGTCGAGATGTTCACTGCGGATGACGACCATCGAACCCGATGGCGTCCCCTATCAGTGATGAACACTTCGCGAATGCCGACCTTCCCTCGGGACTACGTCGTGGCCCAAGGGCGGCCGCATACGGGCGAATACCGCCGGGGCCGTACGTCAGATGAGTTCGAACTGGCAACGCGGACCGGATGCTCGGGTCAGGCGGGCGTCGCGGGTGAGAAGCGGGAGGTTCAGTGCCTCCGCTATCGCGACGTAGGCACCGTCGTACGGCGTGATCGTGGGCGAGAGCTCATGGATCCGCGCAATGAGCGGGGTGCTCGCCAACCGCTCGATCGGCCAGGTCGCGAGTCCATCGAGTGCCCTGCGCAACGTTCGGTCATCGATCTCGCCGCGCATCCGCAGCGCTCGCCAGGCGCTCATGCATTCGACATCGATCGTGTGCGGCGCGAACCATGAATCCGCCTCCTTGAGCCGGCCCCTGATCACCGCGGATCCCTGGGCCATCGGCCGGAGCGCATCGACGAGAATCGAGGCGTCAAGGACGAGGCTTGGCACTGGCCCTCCGAGCACTGGCGAGCTCCGTGAGGTGCCCGGTGCGATCCTCGCGAGTGGCGCGAATATCTGCTGCGGCATCAGCGGCCAGCGGTGAACTCAGCGAAGGGCTCCCCCGGAGGCCTGCTTCCCAGCGCTCGATGGCCTCTCGGGCAGTCAGGGTCTCGGCAAAGGCCTCGAGCCGCGCGAGCAGGTACTGCTGGAGCGACTGGCCATCTGCCTTGGCATGGGCCACGAGTTGGACGTGGAGGCGTTCGTCGACATTTCGGATCAGCATGTTCGGCATGCTTGCATTATGCAAGCATGCCGAACCCCACGTCAAGGGCGAATTCACGCAGCCTCGCCCCGGATCTCTCCCGTCTCAAGGTCGACATCCTCGGGCAGGTCATCGACGATCCCCGCCGCCTCGAGCTCATCGGCGATCATCCCCGCAGCGGCAGCAGCATCCGCCTCGGCGCGCGCCTCACTCTCGACTGCAGCCCCGCGCTTGACCCGGGTGAAGGTCGCGACGCCACGGCTGAGATCGGGACCGACAGCGATCGCCTCGATGTCGTGGAATCGCATGATGTGGCTCGATTCCCCGCACGGGCGCGGGACCTCGCGGCTGCGGAGCTTGCCGTAGACGACCACCGGCATGCCCTTCGTGATCGACTGAACCACATTGTGGGCCAGATCGCGCCAGCATGAGACCGAGAAGTAGTGCGTATCGCTATCGACCCAGCGCTCGGTCGCTCGGTCGTACCGGCGGCTGCTCATCGCCACGCGGAACGAGGCAACCGGGTCGCCGCTGTTCGTGAAGCGCAGTTCAACGTCCTTGACCACATTGCCGGCCACGGTGAAAGTAATGTCATTCATCGCATCGTCCTTGGGGTTCATCGTCCTTGGAATCAAGGACCGCCGGGGGCTGTCCCCGACGACCTCACCCTGAGGCAGCGGACAGGAGTAGAACAGCCCCGAATCCACTCCTGTGCACGAGAGCCCACCACAACTGATCCCGGTGGACAGCGCGATCTACGGCTGAAGGCACCATGCCACGCCACGTGGTAGCGGTTCGTGTCCATGGGTTTCCACATTGTCCCCCCGACACCCAAAATGCAGAGCACGTTTCGCTTTACGCCATACCGCTCTAGCGAAGCAGTAGGCAGACCAGCGGTGCCGGAACGGCCCACACGGCCCCGGTCACATCAAGCACTGACTTCGTTGCCAGCACGCCTGCGTTGTACTTACCGGCGATGACGCGACCTTCGCCCCGCCAACCCGTATCAACCCACTTGCTCTCGATCGGGACAGTGCGTTCAGAGCCGGCAGATGTGGTGGCATCCACGGGACAAAGGTCGACCTCATTACCCGAGTCTGTCCGTGCGTACCCGACGGTGTCACCAGCGAGCCACCGTCCTTCGTCCAAGTCATCGAGGACGCGGGCAAGCGTAACCCCGACGGTCATCTCCGTAAGGCGTGTCATGTCGGGTGACGGCAAGCCGCGGCGGAGAAGGTGCGGCAGCCAACCGAGTAATGGGTCGGACAGGTACACCTTGGGCCGGCTGCCGATGATGATGTTGCCATCGTCGCTGCGTTGTGGACATCGGAGTGCCGCGAACGTCGCCACGAGTCGATCGACTCGCCGGTCGAGGGTGGGCCGGTTGGGATAACTGAGAGTCTCGGCCGCGGCGGTGACGTTCAGCGGGCTCGATCCGCGCTGCTCGAGTTCGCTAAGAAGCCGTGGGATCGATTCCGGTGGCGCATCAGCAGCGACGTCCGTCAGCAGCCACGCCTGGAGGTCCTTGAGATAGGCCGTGCTGACCTGCCCGTCGCGGACCTGCTCGGCTACAGCGCGAGGGAATCCGCCGCATGTCAGGCACTCCTGCAAGAGGCGATGAGATAGTCGCGGAAGCTCATCGGCGCCACGTGTCGAAGGCGGCGGGTATCTTCCAATCCGGCCCGCCCTGCGAACAGGTCCGCGGCAGCGTCAGCCCCCTTGACCCAGCGACGGCCGGTCGCCACAACGATGTCGTCTCCGAGTACGCGCCTCAGATCGCGCGCAGCCAGTTGGTCGCATGAGATATGGATTATCTGCCGCGGGTCGATGTCCGGTCGCCGACACAGGGCGGCGATGGAGTCCATCAGGATCACGCTCTTGCCGACGCGGCGCGGGCCGGCCAGAACGATGAGCGCGTGCGTCAGCGGCCCGGCAGTGATATCCACCAGAACCTGCGAGCGGTATCCCAGATCAACGTCGCCGCGGCCTTGGAGGAAGCGGTGCGTCGCTCAACTCACCGCGGAGTATTACAAAAGGTGGGGGGTACAGCGACCCCGGCGTTCCAGAAGGGGGGTAACGGGGTGGTCCCTGAAGAGGCCCTAGTAGGCCGATCGAAAAGGCTACCCTCGCTCCATCATGCTTACTCGTATCCACCGCGCATGGCTCGTGGCCGCCGTCACCTTCCTTGTCCTCATCGCCTCGGCAGCGTTCCGCTCATCGGTCGGCCTCATGATCGTCCCGTTCGAGGACGATTTCGGATGGTCACGATCAGCGACCTCACTCGCAGTGTCGGTGAACCTCGTGTTCTACGGGCTTACCGCCCCGTTCGCGGCCGCCCTCATGGAGCGATTCGGTGTCCGTCGCATCGCGGCCGGGGCCATGCTCCTCGTGGCCATCGGCCCCGCGCTCACCACCGTCATGACCCAGGCTTGGCAACTCGTCCTGCTGTGGGGAGTGCTCGTCGGGCTCGGCACTGGAGCCACGGCACTCGTATTCGGCGCCCTCATCGCCAACCGGTGGTTCGTCAAACACCGAGGCCTCGTCATCGGCGTCTTCGGTGCGGCCTGGGCAACCGGGCAACTCGTCTTCCTGCCCTTCATCTCGCGCACCATCGAGACCCAGGGCTGGCGCTGGGCCTCCCTCGAAGTCGCCGCCCTCGCCACCCTCACTATCCCCCTCGTCTGGCTCGTCCTGCGCGACCGACCATCGGACCTCGGCCTGCGACCGTACGGGGCGACAGATGAAACGGCCCAGGAACTGTCGGTCAACACCACCCACAGCGCCAGGGGAGCCGCGGCAACTGCCGTCACGACCCTTCGCGACGCGGCTGGAACCAAAGCCTTCTGGCTACTCGCTGGCACCTTCTTCATCTGCGGTTGGACCACGAACGGGATCATCAGCACCCACTTCATTCCCGCGATGCACGATCACGGAATGGGTGCAACCACGGCCGCCGGACTCCTCGCCATCGTGGGCCTCTTCGACCTCATAGGAACCATCGGTTCGGGTTGGCTCACCGACCGCATGAACCCGCGCATTCTGCTCGGCATCTACTACGGACTGCGCGGAGTCGCGCTCATCGCGCTGCCGATCCTCCTCGGTCCCGAAGTCGATCCCCCTATCCTTATCGTGATGATTCTGTTCGGACTTGACTGGGTGGCCACCGTCCCGCCAACCGCGATGCTCTGCCGGGAGATCTACGGAATCGAACGCGGCGCAATCGTGTTCGGCTGGGTGTTCGCCTCCCACATGATCGGCGTAGCCGCGGCGGCGATCATCACCGGGTCGATCCGCGTACAGTTCGGCGACTACTCGACGGCTTGGATCCTTGCAGGCCTCCTGGCCCTTGCCGCAGCCGTCGCGGCGCTTGCTATCCCACGTCGACTCGCACCGACCACCTGAGCCGAATCCAGTCGGGGGGCAGCCGACCGGAACTCCCTAGCCGCAGCGGTCGCCGCCAGCATGTGCTGCGTTTGGCCGTCTTTCGCTCACAGTGATATACCTTGAAGGCTGTGATCTTGACATGTTGATCGATTGGACCTCGACATCCTGTTGTCGTTGCTTGAGGTGCTGGCGAACCTTGACGGGGTGCCCGAAGAGGAATCGGCGACACTCAAGCGGGTACGGCAAGGGCGACGCTATCCGTTGTGGCGGGTTGCTCACCCCTTCGTGCCCGGTGTCTCCATGCGACTCATCGTCTGGTTCGCACCCAGCGGTGACGTGGTCGTGACGGCGACAGCTTTCGACAAGGCTGGTGTTGGTGACGTCTGGTACGCCTCGGCGGTCACGACAGCGAACGCCGTCATTGATGAATGGAAGCGGGTGAACGACAAGTGAGCGAAGAGACCATCACCTTTGTCAAGGGGAACGCCCGACTTGAACGACTCCTTAGCGACCCTGAACAACGCGCCCGTGTGGACGCGATCCGAGAGGGAATGCAACAGGCGGATCGAGAACATGCGATGGGATTAGCGATGGTTCGCCACGCGGCCGACCTCACTCAGCAGGACCTCGCGGACGTTCTTGGTGTGTCCCAGGTGGCGATTCAAAAGACGGAACAACGCAGCGACATGTTGCTGTCCACCTTGCGCCGCTACTTGCTGGCAGCGGGTGCTGACATGGAGATAACTGTGCGCTGGCCAGATGGGCGGCATGCGAGACTCTCTCTAGACGAACTCGACAAGACCCACCAAGGCACTGCCTAGCTGCTGGCTTGTCGGAATCGCCTACGCCAACTGCAAAGCCTATGCAGTTCGCCAACTTCCACCGGTGCCTTCCCATCGACACCCGCTAACGTCCTCGCATGCACCTCGCCGACCCGAGACTGATTCGCCGGGTCCACGTCGATCTCATGCGCACCTCGTCAATGAGCTGTCGCTAACCAACTGAGCTCGTTCGACCCTTTCCCGAAACAAGCCCTTGCAACGCGCCGAGCGCGCCCGCAGAAGGCGAGCGGCCAGTGGGCACTCGGCTATCGGGATCCGCTCGACGCCAACGAGCGTATGAAGAGGGACGACGACGGGCTCAACGTGCGGGCCGGGTAGAGCGCATCTACGCGATCCGCGGCTTCGACTCGATCCCCGGTGACGACCTGCGCGGACATGCTCGCCCCCGCTGGCCCGGTCTATCAAGCTGGCACGCTGAGCGGTAATCCCACGGCGACCACCGCCGGCCTCGTCACCCTGAAGCACTGCACCCCCGGGGTCTACGAGCACGTCGATTCCACGGCTGCGAGCGTTATGGCGATCGTCAGCGCGGCCTTCGACCGGCACGGGGTCGTGCACCAAGCCCAGTTAGCCGGAAACCTCTTCAGTTTCTTCTTCACCGAGAGACCCGTCGGCACATACGACGAAGCCAAGGGTCAGAACACCGCAGTCTTCGCCGCGTTCTTCCATGCGATGCTCGACAACGGCGTGTGGCTGCCACCGTCGACCTACGAGGCGTGGTTCGTCTCAGCAGCCCATACCGACGATGACCTCGAGATCATCGAGCGGGCAGCCGACATCGCAGCCAAGCAAGCGGCCTTGCACCAGTAGCAAGGTTGGATCGCATATCCCCGATTGATGGAGCGAGCGGAGCTTCGGAAGAATGGGGACCAAGCGCCCGTAGCTCAATGGATAGAGCAACCGGTTTCTACCCGGTCGGTTGGGGGTTCGAGTCCCTCCGGGCGCACATTTGTGAGGGAATTGGGGTCGTGGCAGGGGCAGGGTTCGCAATCGAGAGCCCGGTGAACTTTGCGGTGCTCGCCGATCCTCAGACACCCCGTGACAGGTGGACCATGCCTCAAGGTCGCGTCGCCGTTTCCGCGCACTGACTCCATCACTGTGACGCACATCGAAAGAGCGCAAGGACCCACCTTGGACCTTTCAAGGGTCAAGTTCAGGTCGCAGCACGGAGGCCACGCAGGAAGCACCCACGTTTGACGACTATCTGCAATGGAGACACCCGAGTTGCACTTACCTTCGATACGGACGATTGTCCGGCATTCGAATAACGCGCTTTTGGACGACCGCGCGACGACGCGTCTGAGCCCTTGACGCATTCAAACTCGATGAAGTGAAGGATTCGTAGGCTTCACGCCTGTACTCTCAGCGCCCGCACAGGTATGCGTACCGAAGTAAGCGATAGGTGAACGTCGTCCAACTGCTGACCGTTATGGCTCCCTTGTCGCTGAAGCCTTCCGGTGCTGCCATGACGTGACCCCCTCGATGCGCGTGTCCGCACCCGTCTCGCTACCGAAGCCGTCAGACAAACCCGCCCGCAAGCCCTACAAGGCTCGTGGAAGGCCCGCGAGTGGGCTGCCTGACCCCGCAGCCCATGCACGGCGTGTAGGTCCGGCGGCCACCACGCAGACCGAAGCATCGCCTCTTCGGCTCACCGTGCCTGCCCGGCGGCAACCTGCGTGGCGGACACCGTGATCATCAGCGCTTCCCTGGCGATTTCATGGGTGTACCAATGCATGCCCAGCGGCCTTAGCGCATCAGACGTTCACGTGCGGCGTCCGCTGAGGCGACATGGAACACATTGACTCCACTCCGCCGATCAACCTGAACGAATACCTCACCCAACGTAAAGAATGCGCGTCCTGTTGGAGGGCTCCGAGGTGCCGACCGCATTCACCGCTCGAACGGTGAATGTGTAAAACCCCTTGTTATTGAGGGGGCCGACTGGCACCTTTCCCGCTTGCGCAGGGAAGGACTGGGTGAGGATCCGGCCATTGGGACCTTTCACCGTCACTGTGTATTCAGTGATGGGCGCGCCGCCAGTCGATGACGGCGCGGAGAAGGTCACCCACACTTCCGTTCCTGATTTGCGAGCAATCGAAGTGAGTTCTGGCGCGCCCGGCACTGTTGCGGCTGGGGCCGTCACCGTCGATGGAACCGCCGCCCACCGAGCGTAAAGCGTCGCACTCTCGCCGAACGTGTAGTTGTCACCGACCCCGTACGCCTTGTCCCCGTTCAACGTGGTGGACCATCCGTCGAACACGTATCCCGACCGTTTGAACACATTCTCCTTCAGCGGCGTCGACTTATTCGCGGTCTGGTTTTCCATGGTTTCGGTCCCGCCGTTCGCGTTGAACGTCACCGTCCGCAATGGAGCCACCACGGTGACCGGCGATGATGCGACGGATTCGCCCGAGTTGCCAGCCGAATTCATTGCGATTGCCTTGACCGTGTAAGTGCTGCCTGCGGTGAGGGGGGTCACTTCGCAGAACCCGGACGCGCCCGTCACAGTGCACTTCCTCCCCGCGGACGTACCGTTGGCCGTGTAGGCCGTGACGTAATACGAAGCCGGGGTGCCGCCCGAAGTCCCGGGGGCTACGGTCACAGTGATCTTGCCATCGCCAGCGACAACAGTGGGCGCTGGCGGAGTTCCGGGCACGGACACAGTGGGCACGGGCACAGTGACCGACGACGATGGGTTGGATTCGCCCGAGTCGCCAGCCGAATTCTTTGCGGTGGCTGTGACCGTGTAGGTGCTGCCTGCGGTGAGGGCGGTGACGGCGCAGGACCCGGACTCGCCCGTCACGGTGCAGGTCCCTGCGGCCGTACCGTTTAATGTGTTGTAGGCCGTGACCGTGTACGAAGCCGGTGCGCCGCCCAAATTCCCGGCAGCCACGGTTGAGGTGACCTTGCCATCGCCAGCGACGACAGTGGGCGCCGAGGGCCGTCCGGGACGCTCCTCCGTCAACGACGACATCGCGGGCAAGGTGACCGTCGTGAGCTCGGAAGCGTAGCCCAAACCGGCGGCATTCGCTGCATGTGCCCAGGTTCGGTAGGTGCTGCCTGGGGTTAGGCCGGTAAAGATGCAGGACCCGGATGCGCCAGTCACGACGCAAAACTCCGCACCGTTTGTGTCACCCTTCGTAACATAGACCCTGTAAGAAGTCGGGGTGCCGCCCGAAGTCCCGCGGGCTACGGTCACAGTGATCTTGCGATCGCCAGCCACAACAGTGGGCGCTGGCGGAGTTCCGGGCACGGACACGTCCGACGACGACGCCGCAGCGGTGAAGGTGAACGTGGCGGTTCCGGTCTGCATTCCTTGGGTCGCGGTCACGGCACACGTACCGGCGGTATTCGTCTTGAGCCACGCACCTATCACCTTGCATCCGTCGCTCGTTGTCGAATAGGACACCGCTTCAGTACCGGTGCCGCCCGCGCTCGTCAGGGTAATGTGAGTTCCGACGGCTGCTGTCGCTGGAGACCCGGTCACCGTCAACGACGACGCGGCTACGTCTCCTCGGATGACCGGCGTGCTTGTGTCAGAGGCACTCCCACTAGATCCTCCGCACCCGGCGAGGAGCATCACCGCGCACATGGCAGCGATACCTGCCGCTTTCGTCGTATTTGAACTTGATCGAAAACTCGCGAACCGCCTCGTCCGTGCATCCATCGCCAACACCATTCCACTTGGGGACGTCGTCCCATGACCGTGCGAACCTGACGAAGGCTATTGCCGTTCAGGTGGGTCCGCTACCGTGAAAACACGGTGTTCTCGTTGTGACGCCATCTATGGATCGATGGGACGTGCTCATGACGATTCAGTTTGCTCTTTGGAAAGTCCCACTTCGTGCTGCCAATTTGTCAGCTCATTGCAGCCGACCCCGGCTGCGTGCCAACGAGCTCACCGGCCGACCTGCACATGAGTATCGCCCTCGGCGTCGGCATCGCAATGCTGCCCCTCCTCGCCCCCGAGGCCTGGAGGCTGCCTTACGACGTCGTCACCATCCGCGTCGCCTAGCACCCGCCCGCCCCGAGAGGTCCTCAGCGCGGAGCCTTGATCAGATCGTCAAGGAGGACCACGTGCAGACGTGCTGGGCGGCGCGTGAATCGACCGCCAGAAGGGAGCCGCTGGGTGGCATTCCGTCATGTCCGGGCACTATCCGCTGTTCGACGAGCGGGCGTCCTTCCGCGCCGGTGCGCCAGGACGGGATGATGACTTCGTCAAGAACTTTCCTGAGCAGGACCCCTATGCGGAGCCAGGGGATGCCGCCAGTGGTGATGGGGGTTCCTCGCGGCTCCCAGAACCCGCACAATTGGCCACCTCACAACGCAGAGCGCCGTCGCTGTCGATGGCTCCACGCGCTCTCGGTGCCCCTGCCGCGCAGCGAACCGGGAATCCTCGGAGACCGGGGTTCTTCTCACGCATCGGGGCGGGATTGAAGCGCGCATGGTCCGGGCTTCGCTCGATGTTCGGCGGTTCCTCGCGGCGCGCTGCACCGCAAGCAGTCCCGCAACCTGCTCGCGGGCCATCCTTTTGGAACTCCCCGCACCCAAGACTCGCAGGTAATGATGACGCCCGGAGCGATCCATGGGTGCGGAAAAGCTTTGCAGTCAGGGACGGCGGCCGGTCCGATCCGTATGCGGGGCAACGAGACAATCTGGATGACTACATCCCACAGGACCCCCGACTCCCCAAAGCGCCCCTCGCTTCATGGGTGCGTTCCACATGCCACCCGGGGCTGCCTCGCCTCGAACCTGGGGCGCGGCATCCGTGAAGACCTTCAAGGAGGCGACCCCCGAGATGTCTTCGGGCAACGATGACGATTCGGGTGCTCATGCCATGTATGACGCCATGCCCAGGACGGGATCATTCGTGGGACAGGAAGGCCCAGCTGAACCCGAGCCACTGATCGCTGAACCAGCGATCGATCAGGGCCCGCTCCCGCCTCCCCCTGCCCGCGGCCCTGTGCTCACGCGAACAGGTTTCGAGACTCGTGGGAATTTCGCACACTACCTCGACACCATGTCTCAGGAGAATCAACGGCGCCTATGGGCCGAGGTCGAAGCAGACTGAGCCTTCGGTCGTTGAAGGGCACCGTCGGCACGACAGTTGCGCTTGTCAACGGACGTTGATCCGCAGCACGGAGGCGAGTCCGCAGCCGCTATGGCTTGTCGTGACCGAACCTCGCCCGTGGAAGATCGGCGACAACGAGGCGCGCTGGGCGTCCTATTAGCGCTACATTTATTCCATGGATGAGTCTACAACACGGGCGGTCGTCACCGTCGGCGTACGTGAGTTGAAGAACCAGCTGAGCAGCTATCTCGATCGGGTTAAGGCAGGCGAAGAAATCACCGTAACCGAGCACGGCCGTCCCATCGCCCGGCTCACGGCTACGTCGCCTGAGGTCGACCGAAGGGCGGCACTGATCGAGGCGGGGATCGTGCGCCCGGCGTCTGCCACTCGTCGGCGCCTACCGTCTCGGCGAGTGACGCTTGCTCCGGGCGAGCCGCTCGACGCGATCGTCGCCCGACAGCGACAGTGATCACCTACATCGACACGTCCGCTCTGCTCAAGCTGCTCGTCGACGATGAAGTCGGCGCGGACGCTGCCCAGCGGTTATGGCTCGACTCGGACTTCGTGATGTGCGCAGAGATCGGCTACGCCGAAGCGCGTGCAGCGCTCGCGTCGGCGCGTCGTGGTGGCCGGCTCGACGCCCGTGAATTGTCAACCGCGAAGGCCGAGCTCAACAGGCTCTGGGCGCAGGTCGACGTGGTGCCAGTGACCACCGAACTCGTCCTCGCCGCCGGGGACCTGTCCGAAGCTGAAGGACTGCGCGGCTACGACGCTGTCCACCTCGCCGCCGCGCTAGCCGGCCAGGCAACCGTGGTCGCCACCGCCGACAGCCAACTTCTTGCGGCCGCGCAGCACCGCAAGCTCGACGTCTCCAACCCCTCAAGTCTCACGAGTTCGCCGGATTGATCCGAGGTGCTGTGCAGTCGTTCGGGATAGACCCTGACGCATGGCTAGAGGAGCAAGACGGACTCGAATTCTTGAGCAGGCAGAGGAGTCCTAACCGACCCATGCTCGCCCGCGCTCAACTTCCGGGAGCCCTGAGCGTCCGATTGTCCTGATGAGCGGATTCCACATCAGAGCCTGCCGGGTGCCCCCCAAGGTCCGCACATCTGGGCACCTTGGATGAACCACCCCCTATTGATGGGAACTGGGCACGCGACAAGGAAGTGGATGTGCGCGTCGCCTCCTCGATATCCGCGGTGTTGTCGAGCATGCGCTCGGCCCAACATCGCAGGCGTGACGGGCACGCGATTCGTCGACCGGGAGGTCGCCCACACCGAGGCCCTTTCGCGAGAAGTGTTCGGGCCTGAGGGTGAGCCCGATGGCGCCGGGCGAGGGTTTCAGCAGGTTCCCTCAGACAGGTGTTGGGGGTTGGCCAATATCTCCGGATCGGTCGAACGCTCGAAAGCGAACTTGCTAAGTACTAGTCGCCTCGGCCTGTACCGAAATCGATAGCTCCGGCCATGAACCACAACGTACAACAATCAAACATCCAGTAATCTTTTTGGGTCCGTTGCCGATTCTTTCGCAATAACAAACTCGCCCGCTTTCGTCGCTGCCCAGTACGCATAGATTTTCGTCAACTCGGATTCCATGGGGACGTGCCCTTGCAAGTTACCGACGAGTCGATAACCCTTCGCACTCGCAACGGCATCGTCCCAATTCGAACTCGGGTCTACAGGTCCCCCCGACCAGCCCGCAGGGGCGTACTCGAGGACTACTTTCGAGTCGCCTTCACCTTCAACGTAGGAGACTGTTCCACCACCGCTGCTGATGTCACCGACCTTGCACGCTGCGCGAGTCGTGGCGCATTCCTCCGCCCCCGCGGCAAGTCGATTGGCGTTCGATCCTCCACCAGGTGCAGCGGACTCCACTTGCCCACCGAACCCTGTGACCGTCATCGTGACAAGTACTGCGATGAACGAGATCCCACCGGCAGCGACCCTGCGCGCGTGGCCAATCCACCGTATTGATGTCATGAAGGGACCGTACCCACCAATTAGAGTCTTTCTTAACCGTCCTGAATCCACTGGAGAGTTCGCTCTCACATGGAGGATGGGCACATGCCGGTTCAGAGGAAGTACGAGGATGAGATGGGGGCGTGCGCGGTTGTTGGTGATGATCACGGCACAGGTTCGTGGGACACCGGCTCCTTCAGTGCGGCCAGCAGGCCCGCGAGATCGATAAAGGCGAATCGGATCGACGCATCGCTACACCCATAGGGAAGCACGATCACGCCATCGTGGATCAAGGCGCCGCATGAATAGATGACGTTCGGCACATACCCTTCACGCTCATCAGCACGTGGGCTCAGCAACGGCTGGTTGAGTTGCCCGATAACTCGTGTGGGCTCGTCCAGATCGAGCATCAGCGCACCGATTGAGTACACACGCATGGGCCCGACCCCGTGCGTCAGCACGAGCCATCCGTCTTCGGTCTCCATCGGCGACGTGCACGCACCCAGTTGGACGATCTCCCAGGCGTGGACGGGTGCCTGAACGATGATCGGCTCGCCCCAGCGGAGTGTGTCGGGCGATGACGCGACGGAGATGCTCTCCTTGTCCCAGCGGGAGATCCCCCAGAATTCCCCACGGATTTTACGTGGGAACAGCGCCATGCCCTTGTTCTGAGCCGCGGCACCGATCATCGGCTGGATCTCGAACGTCGCGAAGTCTCGCGTCTTGAGCAGGTGAGGTGCGACGTTGGTGCCATCGAACGCGGTGTAGGTGCCGTAATAGGTCACCTCATCATCGACGAACCGCACAAACCTGGCGTCCTCCATGCCGTGCCGCTCCGCCGAACTCGTCGGGAAAATCACGCGTTCGCTCAGCAAAGTGTCGGGATCAAAGCTGAGACAGAAACTCGACTCCGCTGTTCTCCTGATGCGCTCGAGCAAACCGTCATGACTGTCGCGGCGAGGGCTGTCAGCCTCGCTCGATTTCAGCACTGCCTCGAGTTCGTTCGGAGTGAACTCCTCTGGCAGGAGTCGCAGCACCGACTCGGCTGAGACCGCGTCGCCCTGACGACTCAGCGACTCGCTCAGGAACTCCCGTGAGATCGGGAGCGGTCGGACGGTGCCTGTGGTGAGCAGGCGTCCGGGCTCATCTATGTGGAGCATCCCGTGCGCAGAGATAACGCCGGTGCGGAACTCGACGCTCGACACATGCCCCTCACCCACGGCGCGCGCACTCATGATGAAGCGAAGCTGGCCTGCATCAAGGTTCGTTTGATCGGGGTGGGCGACGATGGATGGGTTGAACAGCGCTGCACCCTCGATCGCATACTCCTGGGTTAAAAACGCCCCAATGAGATCGCGACGACACTGGTCCACTGCATCTGGATTCACACCAACCAATGGAAGACGATGCTGCACGAGTGCGAAGTGCTCGCGGAACACCTTCAGCAGATCCGGGTGGCGCGCGTCGAACGCAAGCACCGTGGCGGCCAAGATGCGCTCCACCTCCGCCTCCTCCAAGTCAAGGATGCGGTCGATCACCGACTCCGCACGGCTGAGCCCCTGAATCAAGAACTCCTGACCCGGAAGGAACAGACGCGTGATCACCCGACTGTGGTCAGGTAATAGGTGAATGTCTGAGCGTGTCACCAGTGCGTCGCCCAGGGCGCTGCTCGAAATGCTCATGCCGGCACTCCGACCAGTCGTCGGGCCTGCTGGTACGTGGAGATCATGGCCAAGGTCGACTCCGCTCCGCAGTTCGCATTGCGTCCGTCTCGCTCCAGGCCATCGAAGCCCGCGCCGCGTGCGTGATCGGCCATCGGGGTGGCGGAGTCGTTGTCTCCCTCGAACCACCCCGCGCACATTGTGACCACCGTGGCCCATTGAGATTCCCCGGTAATGATGTAAGCGCGCATTGCAGCATCCGCCACGGCCGCCACCTCTATCGGCTGCTGGTCGAACCCCGGCCGGGGTTCGCCACAGCCCCAGCCGCTGGCCGGAGTCACCGAGACTCGACCGCCGCGGGTCTCAATATTCACCAGCCATGTCAGCAGCCCGAGGCCGCGGTCAACGAGTTGCGGCTGATCAAGAACCTCACCTGCTGCCAGCAGGAGTTCGACGATGCAGGCATTGGCATAGCGAAGGCGATCCTCCGGCCAAGGCCATTGCGGATCAGCCCCCGATCCAGCAACCATTCTCACGGCATCAGTCACCAACTTGCGCGCGAGCAGATGGTCGGGCACCGCGTTGAGCACATCAGTTGCGCCCAATGCTGCGAAGGCCATAGACCGCAAGTGCATCGATCGTTGTCGCACGCTGCGGTCGAATGTCGCGAGTGCCTCGTCTGCAAGGTCCGACCCCTCGCCCACCGTCACACCAAGCCCCCACAAGGAGCGTCCCCACGCATCGCAGGTATCGGGGGAATCAGTCCATGCCCCTCGGACATCGCGACGATTCCGCATACGACCATCGGGGTCCTGTGCGTCAATGATGAAGTCAAGGTAGAGGCGGGCGAGTCGGCCCGCAGCCTCATTGTGGGGTATCTCGCGCACCGCGACGATCAAGCCGCGAGCAACATCGTCGACGCAGTAGCCCTGTTCCACTCGTGGCTCGAATAGGAGCGCATGCTCGAACAGTCCGATGTGATCTGTCATGCGTTCTAGATGCGCGAGACTGACCGGCCTTTCCTGCGGATTCACGCGCTGATCCGCACACGGGATTTCGTCAGCAGGCGCTTGGTCAGATCGCGGTATTGCTTGCCCACGGCGGACCACAGAAGATCCGGCGCCACCTGTCGTGCCGCAGCCGACATTTCACGCGCGAGCGCAGGGTCAGTGACCAGACGCCTGACGGCGTTGGCGATTTGTGCCGCGTCACCACGATCGACCAAGATGCCCACGCCATGCGAGAGCAGTTCGATCGCGTGCGGGAACCTCGTTGAAATGACCGGCTTTCCAGCCGTCACCGCCTCAACGAGCACCCCAGACGTCACCTGGTCACGCGAGTCGTACGGCAGGAGCACGACATCGGCACCCGCAACAATCCGTTGGAGTTCAGGGATGGTGAGGTAGCGGGCATCGAATTCCACGAGGTCTTCGAGACCCTCACGTGCCACCTGCGATTCAAGGCCAAGGCGATAGCGCTCGCCCTCGTTTTCCAAAACCTTTGGATGGGTCTTGCCGACGACGCGGTAGACGGGTTGCGAATCCAAGTCTTTGAGCAGGGCCATGGCGGCGATACCCCACTCGATTCCCTTGCCCTCTCCCAGAAGGCCCCAGGTCAAAATCACCGGCCGGTCATTGACTCGGTCAGGAGCAACGCCCGTGAGATGGCTTGCGTCGGCACCATGCGGAATGACGACCACCTTGGAGACATCCATGTCGTACTGCAGCGCAAGGCGCTGACGAGCGCTCGCTGTCATTGTCACGATCGCATCCGACCGTGCACCTAGATCCTCAATGATGAAGCGCTGCCGAGGTGTCGGTGCTTCAAGCACGGTGTGCAACACGGTGATCACCGGGACTTGCACCCGAGCCATGGCATCCACTACGTCAACACCGTCAGGGCCATCGAAAATCCCGTATTCATGCTGCAGGATCACAACATCTGCCCTGTTCAAGTATTCAGCCGTGCTGCGGGCTCCATTGGCCGAGCCACGCACCCAGAACCTGTCCACCCATGGGGGCAGTTCTGCGCGGGGTTCGTCAGCCATTGCTACGACACTTGTGCGGTCATGATTCGTGCGCAGGGCTTGAGCCAAGGCTGCGGTGAAGGTCGCGAGTCCGCACTGGGTTGGCGGGCACGTGCTGAGCATTCCGTACGTCGTCATTGGCATCCATTCATCGGCGCGCACTGTTACACGCGCTTGAGAAACTCACGGTACCTGCGCAGATAACAGGTGTCTTTGCGGCGAGAACGGGTTGACCCAGCATGGGCCCCCATGGTGACAGCGGAATGAATCGCTGCAATCTTGAGCGTGAGCGACGATTATCGTATGGGATCAATGGCAGATCAACGCAGGGATCGCAATCTTTTCTGGACGTTGCTCTTCCAGCACATTGCGTCTGAGACGTTTCTCACGGACGCCGATTCGCCACTATCCTGCGGCCCAGCACCTCTGAGCAGAAGGCCTCTACGCGACGAATTCGCATTCACTGACGTTCTCGGGGATGTTGATCGCATCGCGGAGCAGCATCAGGTTGGCCTC
>JBBATH010000019.1:0-77812 GCA_040398845.1 Candidatus Nanopelagicales bacterium
CTAGACTTACTGAACCAGAATCAGCAGGGCTGCCAATTACCCCATACCCCAAAACTCACCTGCAGCGTTCACAGGCTTGACTCAATCTTACGTCCCTGATTCACCCCGATTACGCGGCGCCCGTGAAGTATAGGGGACGCCTACATCATCCTGCGAGCCGCTCCAAGTCTGGCGATCGTAACGTCCTTGCCAAGGATCTCTATCGACTCAAAGAGCGGAGGCGAGACCCGGCGCCCGGTCACGGCGACGCGCACGGGTCCGAAGGCCACCTTGGGCTTCAACGAGAGGCCATCGATGAGCGCGGCGCGAAGCGCCTCCTCGATGCCGGTTGCCGTCCACGCATCAAGGCCGTTGAGTGCCGTTACCGCGGCATCGATGACCATCGTGGAATCAGGTGAAAGCACAGCCTGCGCATCAGTGGCATCCACCTCGAAACGCTCGTTCGGCACCAGAAGAAACGCGAGCATTCCAACCGATTGGCTCAGGGTTTCCATCCGCTCCTGAACGAGCGGCACCGCCGCCCGGAGCACCGCCTGCTGGCCAGCAGTCGGCGGGTAGTCAATGACATGCGCCTCGACGAGGAAGGGCACGATTCGGTCGATCAGGTCATCGTCACCTAGGGCGCGGATCCAATCGCCGTTGATGGCCGTGCACTTCTTCAGGTCGAAGCGCGCCGGATTCGGATTCACCCGGTTCAGAGTGAAGTGCTCGGCCATCTGCTCCTTGCTAAAGAACTCCTGGTCGTCGCCCATCGACCAGCCGAGTAGCGCGAGATAATTGAGCAACGCCTCGGGCAAGTAGCCGTGATCGCGGTACATCTGCAGCGCCGACTCGGGATCACGCTTCGAGAGCTTTCGGTTCCCCTCCCCCATGACATAGGGCAGGTGGCCGAATCGAGGCGTCGTGCCGTCGCTCACCCCAATGGCCGCTAGGGCCTCGTACAGGGCGATCTGCCGCGGCGTCGACGAGAGCAGGTCCTCGCCACGCAGCACATGCGTGATGCGCATGAGCGCATCGTCAACCGGGTTCACGAGCGTGTAGAGCGGCTCGCCATTCCCGCGGACGAGCACGTAGTCGGGCACGTGCTCCTTTCCGAAGGTGATCTCACCCCGGACGAGGTCGTCCCAGGTGCAGTCGCGGTCCGGCATCTTGAAGCGCAGGACGCAGTCACGGCCCTCAGCGGCATAGGCCGCCGCCTGGGTGTCCGTGAGATCACGGCACTGCCCGTCGTATCCCGGCGTGCGGCCCTCCGCTTTGGCAAGGTCGCGTCGTTCCTCGAGTTCGACTTGGGAGCAGTAGCACGCGTAGGCATAACCCGCTTCACGCAGTCGCGCAGCGACGTCGGCATAGATGTCAAGCCGTTGGGACTGGCGGTAAGGACCGTGGGGACCACCCACCTCGGGGCCCTCGTCCCACGTGAGGCCCAACCAGCGCAGCGCATCGAGGAGGGCGTCGTAGGACTCCTCACTGTCGCGGGCCGAATCGGTGTCCTCGATACGGAAGACGAAGGTCCCCTGCATGTGACGCGCAAAGGCCCAGTTGAACAACGCGGTGCGAATCATCCCGACGTGCGGGTTGCCAGTGGGTGATGGGCAGAATCGGACGCGAACCCGTTCTCCTGCGCCGGTTGCGTCAGCCACGGTCAATCACCGGATTCGTCAACGTCCCCACACCTGCGATCGTCACTGATACCTCATCTCCGGACCGAATCGGGCCCACCCCAGCCGGGGTGCCCGTCAGAATGACATCCCCCGGCAACAGGGTCATCACGGAACTAATCCACGACACCAGTTCGGCAACATCGAACACCATGTCACCCGTCGAGCCCAGCTGCCGGACCCCGCCATTCACGTGACAGGCAATCGAAGCAGCGTCGGTCTCAAGATCGGTCACGATCCAGGGTCCGAGCGGGCAGAATGAATCGAACCCCTTGGCTCGACCCCACTGTCCATCAGATTTTTGGAGGTCGCGAGCGGTCACATCATTCGCGCACGTATAGCCGAGGACGACCTCGGGCACGCGATCTACGGGTACATCACTGCAGAGCCTGCCAATCACCACGGCAAGTTCAGCCTCGTGCTCGACCTGTTCGGACTGCCACGGAAGCAAGATCGGCTCACCCGGGCCGATGATCGAGGTACTCGGCTTAAGGAAGATCATCGGGGACACGGGAACCTCGTTGCCCATTTCCTTTGCATGGGCCACGTAGTTGCGCCCGACAGCGATGATCTTGCTCGGCAGCACCGGGGCGATGAATCGCACATCTGACGCCTTCATGATGCGTCCCTCCGGGGCCAGTTCACCGAACGGGTGACCATCAAGCAGCGCGACGAGGGTGCCCTCACCGATCTCCCCTGCGTCCGACAACCCCTCGATGAGGCCAAAGAACAGGTCGCCATCAACAGAAACTCGGCAAATACGCACGAGCGGAGCCTATCGACTCAGGCAGGCTCCTGGGACGCACGCGCATTCCTCAGCAGCCCGAACATCACGGCATCCTCGAGCGCTCGCCAAGACGCCGCGATGACATTCTCGTGGACTCCAACGGTCGACCATTCGCTCGTACCGTCAGTCGTGCCGACGAGGACTCGAGTGACCGCTCCCGTTCCCGTCGCACCCTCGAGGATTCGCACCTTGTAATCGACGAGCCGCAGGGCCTCGAGCTCCGGGTAAATCTGCATGACCGCGGCGCGCAAGGCTTTGTCCAGCGCATTGACAGGCCCGTTTCCCTCAGCCGTCGAGATGATGCGTTCGCCGCCGGCGAAGACCTTGACCGTCGCCTCGCTCTTCACTGCACCGTCGGGCAACTGCTCGACGATGGTGCGCCATGACTCCACCTCGAACGCCTTGGTGAGGCCATCCTCTGCCCGAAGCAGCAACTCGAAGGACGCATCAGCCGCCTCAAAGGTCCAACCCTTGGCCTCAAGTGCCTTCACCTGCTCGACAACCCGGGTGAGGAGTCCGGGGTCCTCGGAGAGGTCGTACCCAAGCTCACGGCCCTTGAGCTCAACGGAGGCCCGACCAGCCATCTCGGTGATGAGGACCCGCTGGTTTCCACCGACGAGTGTCGGGTCAATGTGGTTGTACAGCTCCGCATTTACCTTCAGGGCGCTCGCATGGAGACCTGCCTTGTGCGCGAATGACGAGACGCCGGCATACGCCTGGTGGGTATCGGGCGCGATGTTCGCGATCTCTGCGATCGCATGCGATACCCGAACTGTCTCCCGCAGATTGCCCTCCGGCAGGCACTCAATGCCGAGCTTGAGTTCGAGATTCGCAACGACCGGGAACAGGTCGGCATTGCCGGTGCGCTCGCCATAGCCATTGGCGGTGCACTGGACATGGCTGGCACCGGCCTCAACTGCCGAGATCGTGTTCGCGACCGCGCAGCCCGTGTCGTTTTGGCAGTGGATCCCAATCCGGACGCCGGAACGCTCACGGACATCGTTGACCGTCGCATGGATACCGCTCGGAAGCATGCCGCCGTTCGTATCGCAGAGGACGCCGACACTGGCACCCGCCTCAAACGCTGCAATGAGCAGTCGGACACCATAGTCGGGATCGTGCTTGTATCCGTCGAAGAAGTGCTCCATGTCGACGAAGACGCGCCGGCCTTCCCCAGCGATGAACCGCACCGTGTCACTCACCATCGAGAGGTTCTCGTCCAGCGTGGTCTTGAGCGCCTCGAAGACATGCCTGACATCGGACTTCGCTACGAGCGTCACCACCGGCGCCAAGGAGTCGAGCAGGGCGCGCACCTGCAGGTCATCCTCGACCTTCACGCCCGCCTTACGGGTGGCACCGAATGCCACGAGTTGGGCGTTGCGCAGGGTCAGCTCGGACTGCGCCCTCGTGAAAAACTCGGTGTCCTTCGGCATCGCACCCGGCCAGCCGCCCTCAATGAATCCGACCCCGTACTCGTCAAGGAGCCGGGCAACGGCGAGCTTGTCATGGACCGAGAACGAAATGCCCTCCCGTTGGGCGCCATCGCGCAAGGTCGTGTCAAACACGTGGAATCCATCTGGACGACTCATGATGCGCCTTTCGTGCGGTGCTCTGCACATGAAAAAACCCCCCGCGGATGCGAAGGGCTGCGCGTCGACCGGAGGTCGACGCGCTAGGAAATAATGTTGGTGACGTGAAGCACAGGTTGAACCTAGCAGATGGTGTGCATCCAGTTGTGGGGATCGGGCGCAGCGCCCGTTTGAACGTCGAGAAGAGCTTGACGAAGCTGCGTTGTCACCGGCCCGGTCAGCCCACCAGAAATAGACCAGGCGCCGCTCTGCCGAGACTTCACATGGCCCACGGGGGTGATGACCGCGGCCGTGCCGCAGGCGAACACCTCAGTGATCTCGCCGCTCGCGCAGCCATCACGCCAGTCGCCCACACTGATCGGCTCCTCGTCGGCGCGGATGCCGTGGTCCATCGCCACGGTGAGGAGCGAATCCCTGGTAATACCCGGGAGCAGCGAGCCGGTGAGCCTAGGCGTGACGAGGCGGGCGGAATCGCCGGACCCCAGCACGAAGTACAGATTCATGCCGCCCATCTCCTCGATCCAGGTCCGTTCGACCGCATCGAGCCACACCACCTGATCGCAGCCATGCTGCGCGGCCTCGGCCTGCGCGACGAGCGATGCAGCGTAGTTTCCGCCGCATTTTGCCTCACCGGTACCGCCCGGTGCCGCCCGCACATAGTCGTCGGAGAGCCACACCGAGACCGGCTTAATCCCGTTGGGGAAATACGCGCCTGCGGGCGAGGCGATGAGAAGGTACTGGTAGGAATTGGCTGGCCGCACACCCAGACCAATCTCGGTGGAGATCATGAACGGGCGCAGGTAGAGGGATCGCTCGTCCTCCCCGGAAACCCACGCAACATCCTGACGGACAAGCGCCTCGATGGACCCGAGGAACAGTTCTTCCGGGAGTTCTGCCATCGCGAGCCGCCGAGCCGATGACGCGAAACGGGCAGCATTGCGCATCGGACGGAAGGTCTTGACTGACCCATCGGCGTGGCGATAGGCCTTCAGCCCCTCGAAGATCTCCTGGCCGTAGTGGAGAACACTCGTCGCAGGGTCAAGACTGATGGGCCCGTACGGGACGAGTGCGGCGTCGTGCCATCCATGCTCCTTAGTCCACTGCGCGGTGACCATGTGGTCGGTGAAGTAGCGCCCAAATCCGGGATCGGCAAGGATTTCAGCCCGACGCTCCGCGGTGACCGGCGACGGGTTCTCGGTGATCGCGATCGGCCACAGGACCGTGCCATGCTCAGCCGTCGCGCTCATGCTCGCCTCCTCGTCGACACGTTCCCCAAGTGCTCGGGCGTTCAGCCTAGACCCGACGCTGCGACAGCGCCCGAAGTAAGAGCATCGCCAATCTCGCTCGTCGACCGAACCGCACTGCCCCGGGAGGCGAGGTCGGCGGCCACCGCGGTCTCGACCCATCCCGAAGCCTCGGCGAGGCCCACGTGGTCGAGGAGCATCGCAAGCGACATGACCGTCGCGGTTGGATCAGCCTTGCCCTGTCCCGCGATATCCGGCGCCGATCCATGGACGGGCTCGAACATACTCGGATTCGTACGACTCGGGTCGATGTTGCCACTCGCGGCAAGCCCGATGCCCCCGCCAATCGCGGCCCCGATGTCGGTGAGAATGTCGCCGAACAGATTGTCAGTGACAACGACGTCGAAGCGCTCCGGATTCGTGAGGAAGAACATCGACGCGGCATCAACGTGGCAGTAGTCGGTGGTGATGCCCGGGTATTCCTTGGCGACGCGATCGAAGGTCCGCTGCCACAGGGACCCGGCGTGAACGAGGACATTCGTCTTGTGCACAAGCGTGACCTTGCCCCGCCTCCGGCCTGCCCTCTCGAACGCATCGCGCACAATCCGCTCGACGCCGAAGGCAGTATTGATGCTCTCCTCGGTTGCGACCTCATGAACGGTGCCCTTGCGAAGGACGCCGCCCGATCCCACATACGGTCCCTCAGTCCCCTCCCGGCAGACAACGAAGTCGATTTCGGCAGGACCCTTACCAGCGATCGGCCCAGTCACGCCCGGGTACAACTTCACCGGGCGCAGGTTCACGTGATGGTCCATGACGAAGCGGAGCGGGAGCAGGACCCCCCGCTCGAGAATCCCGGGAGCCACGGACGGATCACCAATAGCACCAAGCAGGATGGCGTCGTAGCCGCGCAACTCCTCCACCACCTCATCGGGCAGCAGCTCTCCGGTGGCGTTGTAACGCCGCGCGCCGAGGTCGTATTCGGTGGTCTCGACGGTGACGTCGGCAAGCGGCGCGATCGAGACGAGGACTTTCATGGCCTCGGCCACGACCTCCGTCCCGATGCCGTCGCCGGGGATGAGCGCAAGGTTCAGGGTGCGTGACATGCACAGAAGAGTAGTTGTCGCCAATTGGCATCATCTCCCCGGATCAGTCACGCTTGAGCCAAGAAGGCTTCATCGGCCCGATCAGTTACTGACCAATCGGACGGCGACGCGTCCCGATGACCGTCACGAGCGAGCCGGCTGCGAGTGCCACGCTCACGATGATCAGCTCACGATGATCAGCTCACGATGGACACCACAGCAGTGACACCGCCCATGACGAGTGCAACTGCCGCAGCCGCGATGCGAGCACTCACGCCGTAGCGCGCCCCTCGGTCGGCGCTCAAGATTTCGCGCCACTGAGGGTTATGGCGAGCCCCAGATGCCCCGCGTCGCCGATCCCAGCCTTGCGCGCCTTCCTCTCGTTCATCCGGGTGAGGATGCGCCCCATGAGGCCGTACTTGCGGATGATGGCGTCCAAGCTCACTGCGGTTTCCTCCGGGTCCTGCATGCGCGCGAGCCCGGACTCGGATACGGTGCCCGGCTTGACTCGACCGCGCATGTCGCAGGGGGAGACAAGGACCTCCGGGTTGGTGCGCAAGCGCTTGGCCTTGCCCGAGTTGGGATCGGTGATGACGATCAGGGCATCGCCGCTGCGGACGAGCCAGACGGGCGTTGCGACGGCCGTGCCGTCTTTGCGGTAGGTCGTGAGGGAGATGTACTTCGCCGAGCCCAGGACTTCGAGTGCAGAAGATGCGGTCATGCGACATACCTACCAGAGGTTCCCAGCACAGATCCACCCTCGCGACACCTGCTAGAGTCGACGCATCATGAAGCGCGACCTCCTCCTTCGCTGCCGCGGCGAGGCCTAAACCACCGGCCTCCTCGTCGCGGGTTTCGTCGTTCGCCGGTAACAGGCATAGACGGCCACCACCAAGACGAGACTTCGAGGAGCACAGATGTCCCACACATTCGATCGCGGCGCCACCTACGAAAACCGAACCGCTCAGCAGCCCTCGGGCATGCGATTCCATCGCTACTCCCCCTTCACCCCGATCGAAATCCCTGATCGCACCTGGCCAGACGCCGTCATCACGAAGGCCCCCCGCTGGTGCGCCGTCGATCTCCGCGATGGCAATCAGGCGCTCATCGATCCGATGACCCCTGCGCGCAAGCTCCGCATGTTCAACCTGCTCATCTCCATGGGGTACAAGGAGATTGAGGTCGGCTTCCCCTCGGCTTCACAACTCGACTTCGACTTCGTCCGCCTACTCATCGACGACGGCCTTATCCCAGACGATGTCGTGATTCAGGTGCTCACCCAGTCGCGCGAGCACCTCATCGAACGCACCTTCGAATCCATCCGAGGGTCCAACCAAGCCATCGTCCACCTTTACAACTCGACGTCAACCCTGCAGCGGCGCGTCGTCTTCGGACTCGATCGAGCCGGCATCATCGACATCGCCGTGCACGGAGCCCAACTCTGCGCGAAGTTCGCCGATCAGATCGCACATGAGACCGACGTCTTCTTCGAGTATTCGCCCGAGTCCTACACCGGCACTGAACTCGACTTCGCGGTCGAGGTCTGCGACGCGGTGACCGATGTCTGGCAGCCGACGCCCGATAGAAAGGTCATCATCAACCTGCCGGCGACGGTCGAAATGGCAACCCCGAATGTCTACGCCGACTCGATCGAGTGGATGACCCGCAACATCGCGCGACGAGAATCTCTCATCATTTCTCTGCACCCGCACAACGACCGGGGAACCGCGGTCGCCGCCGCTGAGCTCGGCTACATGGCCGGAGCCGACCGCATCGAGGGCTGCCTGTTCGGCAACGGCGAGCGCACCGGCAACGTCTGCCTCGTCACCCTCGGACTGAACCTGTTCAGCCAAGGTATCGATCCGGAGATCGACTTCAGCGACATTGACGACGTGCGCCGCACCGTTGAGTATTGCAACCAAATACCGGTGCACGAACGGCATCCCTACGGTGGCGACCTCGTGTACACGGCGTTCTCCGGCTCGCACCAGGACGCCATCAACAAGGGCCTGACCATCATGGAGTCCGATGCAGCGTCAGCCGGCGTCGACCTCGACGACTTCCACTGGGCCGTCCCCTACCTGCCGATCGACCCCAAGGACGTCGGACGAACCTACGAGGCTGTTATCCGGGTGAACTCGCAATCGGGCAAGGGTGGCGTGGCCTACATCATGCGGACTGAGCATAAGCTCGAACTGCCGCGCCGGCTCCAGATTGAGTTCTCCCAGGTTATTCAGTCGGTCACGGACGGTGAGGGTGGCGAGGTCGGCCCCGGAGAGATGTGGTCGGTCTTCTCCGGCGAGTACCTTCCCGATCCCGCAGCCCCGTGGGGCCGGTTCTCCCTCAAGTCCGTGAAGCACGAGTCGGCCGTCGACGGCGACACGTCCGTCCAGGCTGTCATCACTGACAATGGAATTGAGGTGACCCTCGACGGATCGGGGAATGGGCCTATCGCAGCATTCTGCGATGCGCTGAGCCGGCACGGGATCGACGTCCGAGTGCTTGACTACGCTGAGCATGCGATGAGCGCTGGCGGCGACGCAACGGCCGCCTCGTATCTCGAGTGCGCGGTCGACGGCCGGGTGCTCTGGGGCGTCGGCATCGATCCATCGATCACGACCTCGTCGCTCAAGGGCATCATCAGCGCCGTGAACCGGGGCCTTCGAGGCTAGAGGGCACTTCTTACGTCGTTACTCCTCCGGGGCAATCGTCACCGTTCCGCGGCTTCGCTGGGCCCAAACAACGCAGCCAATGACTGCCACGGCGGCGAGGATCGTGCCGACTGACACCTGCTCGCCCAGGAGCAGTGCTGACCAGAGCAGGGTAAGGAGCGCTTGGAGTTGCTGAACCTGCCCTCCATGTGCTGCCCCAGCGAGCGACAGCCCTCGATACCAAGCGAAGAAGCCGAGGTACATGGACGAGAAGCCGAGGAGCACGAGCGACCACCATTCGACAGCACTCGTGTCGTACGAACCCTCGGTGAGCCACCACAGAATGAGGGAGGCTGGCACTGTCACCGGGAGCGCGAGTACCACCACCCACGAGATGACCTGCCACCCCGGCATCACCCTCGTGATCGCCGCACCTTCCACATAGCACCATGAGGATGACAGCACCGCACCGACGATGAGCAGGTCCGCGAGGAAATCGCCTCCCTCCGCACCACCCTTTGACAACGCGAATACGACGAGGGCAAACGTGCCCGCCGAGGCAGCCCACCAAAACTGCCGCGACACTCGCTCCTTGGACCTCATGACTGCGAACAGTGCGGTCGTGAGTGGCATGAACGCCGCGATGACGGCCGCGTGTGCAGCAGTCGTTCGCTCAAGCGCAAGGGCCAAGAGGATCGGCCACCCGAACACCGCACCGATCATGGTGAACACGAGTGGCCGCAGCGAGGACCGCTGCGGCCACGGCACCCGGAACAGGAGAAGGAGCAGGCCGGCGATGGATCCCGCGATGACCGCGCGCCCCGACGCCGTGAAGAACGGGCTGAAACCGCCCACCGCCACCTTCGTCAGCGGAACCGAGAACGAGAACAGGACGACGCCGAGGAGCGCCCACGCGAGTCCAACTCGCACGACTGCCGCTTCGTGGGTCACGGGCTCATCATGGCGCAGGCGGCGGCGCCTGGTGTGCTGAGCGCCGCTCCACTAGATCAAGTCGACGGCACGCCCGGAATGTGCGGTGATCCGCTCAGTGATCGTGGCGATCGCGCCAGCCGGGATCGGCGAATCAACCGTGAGCACGATGAGGGCGTGACCTGAGTCGTCACGGGCAACCTGCATTCCGGCGATGTTGATATCTGCGTCACCGAGAACTCCACCCACCACCGCGACCACGCCCGGCTTATCGTGATACCGGAAGAACGCCATGTGATCGCTCACCGGAACATCAACCTCGAAGCCATCGACGCCAACAACCTTCGACGTGTGGCGCGCACCTGTCACGGTGCCAGCCACGCTCACCTTCTGTCCATCGGTGAGCGTGAGAATAACGCGAACAACCGATCTGTGGTCCGCGCTCGTACGGTCGGTGGTCATCGAGACCTCGACCCCGCGCTGCTCGGCAAGGACCGGGGCGTTCACGAACGAGACCGGATCGTGGACCAATTTTTGAAAAACACCTTTGAGAGCTGAAAGTTCCAAGACTCGGACATCGTGATCGACGACGTCACCAAGGACCTCGACATCAACCCGTTGCACGGCAGCGCTCGCCAGAGCGCAGGCAATGGATCCGATCTGCTCAGCCAACGGGAGCAGCGGCTTGATGGCATCAGCCAGTTGCCCGCCCTGGACATTGACCGCGTCCGGCACGAGTTCTCCAGCAAGCGCAAGACGAACCGATCGAGCCACCGATATACCCGCCTTCTCTTGGGCCTCGTCCGTGGACGCCCCGAGGTGCGGAAGTGCCACGACATTCTCAAGGGTAAACAGCGGCGAGTCGGTGCATGGCTCCTTGGCGTAGACATCAAGGCCTGCCCCGGCGACTCGGCCGTCGACGAGCGCCTCGTAGAGGGCCTGCTCGTCGACGATCCCCCCGCGAGCCGCATTGATGATGCGGACAGTCGGCTTGACCTTCCTCAGTTCAGCGTCGCCGATCAGTCCGACCGTTTCCGGCGTCTTTGGGAGGTGGACGGTGATGAAGTCGCTTTCGACAAGCAGATCGTCAAGGGTGACCATTCGGACCCCGAGTTGAGACGCCCGGGCCGGCTGGACGTAAGGGTCATAGGCAATGAGCTGCACCCCAAACGCACTGAGCCGCTGAGCCACGAGAATGCCGATACGGCCGAGACCAACGATGCCGACAACCTTGTCGGAGACCTCTACGCCGGTGTACTTTGATCGCTTCCACTCACCGCGGTGCAGGGCCTCGCTCGCTGGCACGACGTTGCGCGCGCTCGCCAATAGCAGGGCGACCGCTAGTTCAGCCGCCGAAACGATGTTCGAAGTCGGCGCGTTCACGACCATAACTCCGGCCTGCGTCGCCGCCTTCACATCGACGTTGTCAAGCCCCACACCAGCGCGAGCGATGACCTTGAGGGACTTCGCCGCAGCGATTGCCTCGGCATCAACGAGGGTCGCGGACCGCACGAGGATCGCATCGACATCCGTGATGACCGACAGCAGCGACGCCCGATCCGCCCCATCGCATTCGACGATCTCGAAGTCGGGGCCGAGGGCCTCAACGGTCGCTGGGGAGAGCTCTTCGGCGATGAGGACACGGCGCTTGGTCATCCACGGAGCCTACCGGTGGCTCGGGTGCCTCACGATTCATCGTTCGCCCTGAACGCCAATTGCGATGAACATCACCAGACCGCTAGCGGGCTGCAGTGCCCTCGACATAGTCGTCGCCCTTGTTGTCGACCCAGCTCATGAGACCGCGCAGTTCGCGTCCCACTGCTTCGATCGGGTGTGCCTCGCCCTTGGCTCGCAGCGCGATGAACTCCGGGCCACCAGCCTCCTGATCAGCCATGAACCGATTCGCGAAGGCGCCGTTCTGGATGTCAGCGAGTACCGCCTTCATGTTCTCCTTGACGCTAGGGTCGATGACGCGCGGGCCCGAGACGTAGTCGCCGTACTCGGCCGTGTCGGAGACGCTCCACCGCTGCTTGGCGATGCCACCCTCATACATGAGGTCGACGATGAGCTTGAGCTCGTGAAGGCACTCGAAGTAGGCCACCTCCGGCTGGTAGCCCGCCTCAACAAGGGTTTCGAAACCGTACATCACCAACTGGCTCGCCCCGCCACACAGCACCGCCTGCTCGCCGAACAGATCGGTCTCGCACTCCTCAGTGAACGTGGTCTTGATGCCGCCGGCTCGCAGGCTGCCAATCGCCTTCGCGTACGAAAGGGCCAGCGGCCACGCCTGACCGGTTGCGTCCTGTTCGACCGCAACGATGGCGGGGACGCCGCGTCCGGCAACGTACTCACGGCGAACAAGGTGCCCTGGGCCCTTGGGCGCCACCATGGCGACATCGACGAAAGCGGGCGGACTGATGAAACCGAATCTGATGTTGAAGCCATGGGCGAAGAAGAGTGCATCACCGGGCTGTAGGTTCGGTTCGATGGCCTCGAGGTACAGCTTCTTCTGCACCGGATCAGGGGCGAGGATCATGATGAGGTCCGCCTCTGCTGCAGCTGTGGCCGGATCAACGACCCTCAGTCCCGCCTCCTCGGCCTTCGCTGTGCTCTTCGAGCCTGCGCGCAGGCCGACCCGCACATCGACGCCCGAGTCACGTAGTGACATCGCGTGGGCGTGGCCTTGGCTTCCGAAGCCCATAATCGCCACGACGCGATTCTGGATGATCGACAGATCGGCGTTGTCGTCGTAGAACAGTTCAGCCACGGGAGGAGCTCCTTTTATCCGGTTGTGAGATGTGCAGCACGAGTCTTTGGTGTGGCAGAAGGGTATCCGTCAGCCGGTTCGGTCGAGCGACCGGACCGATCGATCAGTGATCGAGCGCGGACCCCGACCCATCGCCACGAGGCCTGACTTCACGAGTTCCTTGATGCCGTAGGGCTCAAGGACCCGAAGCAGCGCTTCGAGCTTCTCGTGCTTGCCGGTCGCTTCGATGGTCACCGCATCGTTCGCCACGTCGACGACCTTGGCTCGAAAGAGCTGCACGGTCTCCAAGATGTGCGACCGGGTTTCGGCATCGGCCTTCACCTTCACGAGCATGATCTCCCGCTGGACAGACGAGGCCTCATCAAGTTCGACGATCTTGAGAACGTTGATGAGCTTGTTCAACTGTTTCGTGACCTGCTCGAGTACGAGTCCCTCAACGTTCACGACGATCGTCATCCGGGAGACCGATGGGATCTCGGTCGGGCCAACGGCCAGCGACTCGATATTGAAGCCGCGCCTCGAGAACAGGCCAGCAACGCGAGCGAGAACGCCCGGCTGGTCTTGCACGAGGACAGAGAGCGTATGCCTAGACATCAGTCGTCACTTCCCCACAGCGGCGCCATGGAGCGGGCCACCATGATGTCATCGTTGCTCGTGCCCGCGGCCACCATTGGCCACACCATCGCGTCGCGGTGAACGACGAAATCGATGACGACAGGGGCGTCATTCATGCCCATCGCCTTTTCGATCGTCGCGTCGACCTCCTCCGGCGACTCGCAGCGCAGGCCATGGCAGCCATAGGCATCGGCGAGCTTCACGAAATCTGGGATGCGGTGGGAGTGGAGGTCAGTATTCGAGTAGCGCTCGTTGTAGAACAGGGTCTGCCATTGGCGGACCATGCCGAGGCTGCTGTTGTTGATGAGCGCAACCTTGATCGGGATGTCGTTGATGGCGCACGTGACGAGTTCCTGGTTCGTCATCTGGAAGCAGCCATCGCCATCGACCGCCCACACAGTGCGGTCCGGCGCTCCGACCTTTGCGCCCATCGCCGCCGGCACCGCAAACCCCATCGTGCCGAGGCCCCCTGAGTTGATCCAACTGTCAGGGCGCTCGTACTTCACGAACTGCGCAGCCCACATCTGGTGCTGGCCCACGCCCGCGGCGTAGATGGACTCAGGTCCGGAGATCAAGCCAAGACGCTCGATGACGTACTGCGGGGAGAGCGATCCGTCGTCCGGCAGGTCGTAGCCGAGTGGGTAGGTCTCACGCCACCCGCCCACAACTGACCACCAGGCCTCGTAGTCGCCGCGGCGACCAGCGGCATATTCGGCCTCGATGGCCGTGACGAGATCGGGGATGATCTCCGCAAGGTCCCCGACGATCGGAACGTCGGCGTCGCGGTTCTTCCCGATCTCAGCCGGGTCGATATCAGCGTGGATGATCGCGGCGTCGGGGGCAAAGGTCGAGAGCCTGCCCGTGACGCGGTCATCAAAACGCGCACCGAGGGTGATAAGGAGATCGGACTTCTGAAGCGCCCCGACCGCCGCCACCGTGCCGTGCATGCCGGGCATGCCGAGGTGCAGCGGGTGCGAGTCGGGGAAGGCACCTCGCGCCATCAGGGTCGTGACGACCGGTATTCCGGTGAGCTCTGCAAGGCGCATTAGCGCCTGCGATGCCCGGGCGCGCATGACGCCACCTCCGACATACAGCACAGGCGCCTTGGCATCGATGATCATCCGGGCCGCCTCGCGAATCTGCTTCGCGTGCGGCCTGGTGACGGGGTGGTACCCGGGCAAGTCCAGACTCGACGGCCATTCGAAGGTCGTGTTCCCCTGAAGGGCGTCCTTCGAGACATCGACGAGTACGGGGCCCGGGCGACCGGTCGAGGCTAGGTGGAAGGCTTCAGCGATTGCGCGGGGGATGTCGTCCGGGTTCGTCACGAGGAAACTGTGCTTCGTGATCGGCATCGTGATGCCGCGGATATCGGCCTCCTGGAAGGCATCAGTCCCGATGGATTGGCTTGGCACCTGCCCGGTGATCGCAACCATCGGGACCGAATCCATGTTCGCATCGGCAAGCGGCGTGACGAGGTTGGTGGCCCCTGGCCCACTCGTCGCCATGCATACGCCGACCTTGCCGCTCACATAGGCGTAGCCCTCGGCCGCGTGGCCCGCGCCCTGCTCGTGACGAACGAGAATGTGGCGAATCGATGACGAATCCATCAGCGGGTCATAGAGGGGCAGGATTGCCCCTCCCGGGATACCGAACACGTCGGTGACCCCTGCCGTCTCCAGCGCATAGACCAGGCTCTGCGCCCCGGTTATCTGCTCGCCCATCCTGTTGTCGCCCATCTCTCGTGTAGGATAAATATTCCAGCCGCCGCCAGATGACGTCGGCAATGAAAAACCCTCCGACCCGACTGGGTAACGGAGGGCGGCGCGCCGGTCGACGTTTGTCAGCCCGCGCGCAAAATTACTACAAGGTTCTTTGCCATACAGCACACAATAGCCGCACTGCAGCCGCGTGTCATCCGAACGTGACTGACACCACAGGCGCGAGGCTCAAACCTCAGTCGCAGACGGCTCCTCGCGACGCCGATCCGACGAGCTTCGCGTACTTCGCGAGAACTCCGCGCGTGTATCGCGGTGGCAGCGGCTCGAATGCCGCCCGGCGCAGGGCCATCTCATCTTCGTCGACGAGGAGGTCGAGCGTCCGATTGGGGATGTCGATCCGGATCCGGTCACCGTCACGAACGAGGCCGATCGGTCCGCCATCGACCGCCTCGGGGGCCACATGACCGATGCACAGGCCCGTCGTGCCCCCTGAGAAGCGTCCATCGGTGATGAGCATGACCTCCTTGCCCAGCCCCGCACCCTTGATCGCCCCGGTGATCATGAGCATCTCTCGCATCCCCGGGCCACCCTTGGGACCCTCGTACCTGATGACGATGACATCGCCCGCCTGAATGGTGTTGTCCTCGAGGGCCGCCATGGCAGATTCCTCCCGCTCAAACAGGCGGGTGACGCCCTCGAACACCTCGACCGGCACACCGGCGTTCTTCACGACCGCCCCTTCTGGAGCCAGCGAGCCGGAGAGGATCGTGATACCGCCGTTCGCGGCCAGCGGAGTGCGCGCGGAGCGCAGGACCTTGCCATCAGGTTCCGGGGGATCGATGCTCGCGAGGTTCTCTGCGACGGTTCGGCCGGTGACCGTTAGGCAGTCCCCGTGAAGGAGACCCTCGTCGAGGAGCACCTTCATGACGACGGGGATACCCCCGACCCGATCCACATCGAACATCACGTACTCACCGAACGGCTTGAGGTCGGCGAGGAGCGGCACCTTGGAGCCGATGCGATGAAAATCGTCGAGCTCGAGTTCGAAGCCGCATTCATGGGCGATCGCCGGGAGATGGAGAACGGCGTTTGTCGACCCGCCGAGGGCCATGACAACAGCGATCGCGTTCTCTAGGGACTGCATCGTGATGATGTCCCGTGTTGTCGTGCCCTGACGCAGCAACTCCACGACCGCCTCCCCCGCCTGGCGACCGAGGAGCTCGCGACGGCTGTCGACGGCCGGCGGCGCAGACGAACCGGGGAGCGCAATCCCCATTGCCTCGGCCGCACTCGCCATCGTGTTCGCGGTGTACATGCCGCCGCACGTTCCGGCACTCGGGCAGACCGCTCGCTCGATGATGTCGAGGTCGGCGTCGCTCATGAGCCCGCGGGCGCAGGCCCCGACCGCTTCAAAGGCGGTCACGATGTTCACGTTCATCTCGGTGCCATCGGTGAGACGCACGTGCCCGGGCAAGAGAGACCCCGCGTACATGAGCACGCTCGCAACGTCGATGCGGGCGGCCGCCATGATCATCGCGGGGATGCTCTTGTCACATCCTGCGAGGGTGACCATGCCATCAAGGCGCTCCGCCTGCATGACCGTCTCAACCGAGTCGGCAATGACCTCGCGGCTCACGAGGGAGAAGTGCATCCCCTCATGACCCATCGAGATGACGTCAGACACCGTGATGGTCCCGAATTCCATCGGAAACCCGCCAGCAGCGTGCACGCCTTGGCCCACGGCGGTCGCAACATCTCTGAGCGACATGTTGCAGGGCGTGATGGTGTTGTAGGACGAGGCGATTCCGATTTGAGGCTTTCTGAAGTCGGCATCGGTCATCCCAAGCGCCCTCAGCATCCCCCGTGCCGGCGCCCGGTCGCGTCCGTCGGTGACTTCATAACTCCTCGGCTTCATGGTCATAGGGCGAGCGTAGGATCAACGTTTAGGTTCAGCATCGGAAGGCTCCCCATGACGTTCACGACCCTCATTTCTACCGACGAACTCGAGCAGCGCCTGCGCGACCCGTTCATCGTCGTGCTCGACGCTCGATTCTCACTCGACGACGAGGACTGGGGCACGATCGCCTACGACGAATCGCATATCCCCGGCGCACTTCGCGCCGATCTCAGTGAGCACCTGTCCGGCCCGATCATCGATGGAGTGACCGGCCGTCGCCCTTTCCCGGCCCCGGATGTGTTCGCTGGCCAACTCTCCGCCTGGGGCATCGACTCCACGACGCAGGTCGTTGTCTACGACGCCGATCGTGGGCTTATGGCAGCGGCTCGGGTCTGGGTCATGTTGCGTTGGCTGGGTCATGAGGCTGTCGCGGTGCTCGACGGCGGGCTGACCGCATGGCTGGCCGAGGGCCGCCCGATGACGGCCGATACCGAGCACGCAACTCCACGCACCTTCGTCCCACAGGTTCGCGAGGGGATGCTCGCTTCGATCGAAGAGGTCGACGTCGCACGCGTCGATCCCGCCTGCCGGGTGTTCGACTCCCGGTCAGCCGACGGCTACCACGGGCTCGGCAAGTACTACGACCCGGTGAAGGGTCACATCGCCGGCGCCGGGCTCGCTGAGCGAACCATGGTTCTCTCTGACGACGGACGATTCCTCCCACCCGCAGAGCTGAAGGCGCACTTCGAGGGCCTCATCAGCCAAACACCCCCGGAGCAGGTGATTTTCTACTGTGGTTCGGGCGTCACCGCCGCCGAGAACCTGCTCGCTATGGCCCACGCCGGGCTCGGTGATGCGCGCATGTACGTCGGATCCTGGAGCGAATGGATCCTTGACCCGGAAAGGCCAATCGAACTGTGACCCGTCCGTATCGCTTCGCCCTCATCGGCTGCGGCTTCTTCGCGCAGAACCACCTTCATGCCTGGTCTGAAATCCCCGAGGTCGAACTCGTCGCCGTATGCGACATCGATCCGCAGCGGGCCACGGCAGCGTCCGCGAACTTCGGGGGTCGGGTCTACACCGACGCAGCCGAGCTCTTCCGAAACGAGAGCCTCGACTTCGTCGACATCGCAACGACCGCGCCCACCCACCGAATGATGGTCGAGCTCGCTGCGACGCACGGAGTAGCCGCCATCTGCCAAAAGCCCCTTGCCTGGGAGATGGACGACGCGAAGGCCATGGTGTCGGCGTGCGCCGCAAAGGGCCTGCCCTTCATGGTCCATGAGAACTTTCGATTCCAATATCCGATGCGCCGGATCAAGGAACTCCTCGACTCCGGTGCGATCGGCCGGCCCTTCTTCGGCCGGGTGTCCTTCCGCACAGCGCACGATGTCTACTCAGCTCAGCCCTGGCTCGTCGACAACGAGCGGATGATCATCATCGACGTCGCGGTGCACCTGTTCGACCTTGCACGGTGCTTCTTCGGTGAGCCGCAGACCCTCTTTACCGACGCACTTCGCGTGAACCCGATCATCGCGGGAGAGGACGTCGCGACCGTTCTCATGCACATGGACAACGCGACGTGCATCGTCGATGCGAGCTATGAAACCCGATCGGATCACAACACTTACCCCCAGACCTTCGTGACCCTCGAGGGCACAGAGGGAACGATTACCCTCGGACCCGATTACCATCTCCAGGTCGTGAGCCGCGGAATCGTCACCGACGAAGACCTCATCATTCCCGAGCACCCATGGGCATCCCTTCCCTGGAACGGCATTCAAGACTCCGTGTACAACATCCAGCGGCACTGGGTCGATTGCCTCGCTTCGGGTGCAGCCCCGGAGACCTCCGGCCTCGACACCCTCACCCTCCTCGACATCACCCTCGGCGCGTATGAGTCCCTCGAGACAGGTGCGCGCTACACCGTCGGGAGCCTGTCCTGAACTGGGTCGAGTGGCACGGCACGCCTGCTCCCCCACCCCCGCGAACCCTGCTCCGAGCCGGCCCGATCTCAGTCGACTACACCAACGGCGACCTGCGCGGCATCCGACTCGGTGGTGTTGAGATCCTGCGGCGTGTCTACGTCGTGTTTCAGGATCGAAACTGGACCGCACGGCCGTGGAACATTACCGGGGAGGAGATCACCGACACCGGCGACTCCTTCACGATCACCTACACCTGCCGCGGCACCTTCGATGCTGCACCATTTTCCATGAGCGTCATCATGAACGGTCAGGCCGACGGGACCATCGTTTACTCGATGTCCGGTGAGTCCAGTGCGCCCTTCATTCGCAACCGGCTTGGACTGTGCGTCCTCCATCCGATCAAAGGGATCGCCGGCCAACCATGTACGGTCGAAGACGTCTCAGGCGCGATAGAGGAATGCCGCTTCCCGCTCGCGATCACGCCCCAACAGCCCTTCTTGAACCTGCGCGCGATCTCGCATGAGGTCGTGCCTGGAGTGACCGCCACCGTGCGGCTCACCGGCGAGATCTTCGAATCGGAGGATCACCGGAATTGGAGCGACGCCTCTTTCAAGACCTACTGCACGCCCATCAGTCTTCCGTTCCCGGTCACCGTTCAGCCGGGCGAAGTCATCGAGCAGTCACTGACCCTTCACCTGTCCGGCTTGGAAATCTCCCCGATGGAAGATGCGCCGAGCCCCGAATCGATCACCCTTGGTTTACCGTCGTCACGTCAGCCGCTTCCGCGAATCGGTTTCCAAATCGACACCGACGGTCATGCCCTCACTCACGCTGAGGTCGAACAATTGCGCGCGCTCAATCCCGCCCATCTACGGATCGATATCGACGCAGCAAGCCCGGGCGCCCTCGACCGACTCGAGGAGGGCCTGCGGCAGTCCCGGGCACTCGGTACACGTCTGGTGCCCGCACTTTTCGTCACCGACCCCACTGAGTTCGATCGCTTCCGCGAACATGCCGGTGATCACGCTGCCGATATCGATCATTGGCTCATCTTCGATCCAACAACGAAGGTCACCACCGCGGAGCTCATCGCTGCAGCCCGGTCCCACCTCGGACCACACGTGCTCATTGGTGCAGGCACGAACCTGTACTTCACCGAACTCAATCGCGACCGACCAGCTCCCGATGCCGCCGACATCCTCACATTCTCGATCAACCCCCAGGTGCATGCATCTGACGATGAGACCATCGTGCAAAACCTTCAGACGCTTCAATTCATCGCGACGAATGCCCGCGCCATCTGCGGGTCCGCACGCATTTGTGTTGGACCGGTCACCCTTCGCCCTCGATTCAATCCGAATGCAACCGCCCCCGATCTTGACTTCAGCAATACCCCGCTACCGAACTCAGTCGATGCCCGCCAATCCAGCGGTCTCGGTGCCGCATGGACCGCGATCTCCTTCAAGTACCTTGCTGAGCCAGGCACAATCGACTCCATCACCTACTACGAGCTCACCGGGTGGCGCGGCCTGCTCGAACGCGAGAAGCCCCTGCAAACAGAGGATTTCCGATCCGTCGCCGGAGAACCATTTCCGCTCATGTCAGTGTTTGCCGGGCTGGTGGGCTTCACGCACGTGCGACCTTGCATATCGAGCGACCCGGCACGATTCGACGCCCTCCTCCTCGACACCGATGGGGCGCTTCGACTGATGGTCGCCAACTTCACCGCCGATACGATCACGGTCGATGTACCGGGGGTGGTCGAGAATTTGGCGCGGTTCACCATCGAAGCGGCTCCCTACTGCGTCACCATCCACGACTACACCCGCCCCGACTGAATCCCCGATGCCGCACTCAACACCGAATTCGGACAACCAATGAAGGGCACCCGCATGACCACTCCAAATCCGCAGGGCACCGAAATGTTCTCGCTCGCCGGCAAGTCCGTGCTCCTCACGGGCGCAGGTGGCGCGATCGGCGGCGTTCTGGCCCGCTCCCTCTCCGCCTGCGGCGCCACCCTCGGCCTCCAGGATCTTGAGGAGTCGAAGGTCACCGGACTCGCCGCCGAGATCACAGCGAACGGTGGCAGCGCGTCAACCTTCGGGGCCGATCTTTCTGGCACTGACGCATGCGCGACCCTCGTCGCCGAGGCCCACGCCGCCATGGGAAGAATCAACGTGCTCATCAACTGCGCCGGCATCAATCGGCGCAAGCCAATCGACGACGTCACCCCCGATGACTTCGACGCCATCGTCGCCGTGAACATGCGGGCAGTCTTCTTTCTGAGCCAGGCCGTGCACCCGATCATGAAGGCGCAGGGAGGCGGCACGATCGTGAACATTAGCTCGCTCAGCGCGCGCTACAGCTTCAACACCATTTCCGTATACGCCGCAAGTAAGGCTGCCGTCACGTCGATGACACGATCGTTCGCACGGGAGTGGGCTGCCGATGGCATTCGGGTGAACTGCATCGAGCCAGCGGTCGTGCAGACCGAGTTCACCGCCCCCCTGTGGGACGATCCCAAGCGGAGCGTCTGGTTCAAGGAGTTCACGCCGATCGGCCGGCTCGCCCAGCCCCACGAACTCATCGGCGCGGTCATCTACCTCGCGAGCGAGGCGTCAAGCTACGTCACCGGGCAGTCAATCACCATCGACGGTGGCATCCTTGCCGGTGCCGACTGGGATTCGAATCAAGGCGATTGACACTCGCCCACGCCACTGACGCGTCAGTCGCAGACTGCGCCTCGTGACGCCGATCCAACGAGCTTCGCGTACTTGGCGAGGACCCCGCGGGTGTAGCGCGGCGGCAGCGGCTCGAATGCCGCCCGGCGCTTGGCCATTTCATCCTCATCGACCAGCAGATCCAGCGTGCGGTTCGGAATGTCGATCCGAATCCGGTCGCCGTCCTTAACCAAGCCGATCGGCCCGCCGTCGACAGCCTCCGGAGCCACGTGCCCGATGCACAGCCCCGTCGTGCCACCCGAGAAGCGTCCGTCCGTGATGAGCATGACCTCCTTGCCCAAGCCTGCGCCCTTGATAGCGCCAGTGATCATGAGCATCTCGCGCATCCCCGGACCCCCCTTGGGTCCCTCATAGCGGATCACGATGACGTCACCAGCCTGAATGGTGTTGTCCTCGAGCGCCGCCATCGCCGACTGCTCCCGCTCGAATACGCGCGCCACGCCCTCGAAGGAGTCGACGGCCACACCGGCGTTCTTCACCACGGCACCCTCCGGTACCAACGAACCCGAAAGGATCGTGATGCCACCCGTCTTCGCGAGCGCGTTCTTCGAGGCGTAGAGGATGTCGCCATCCGGATCGGGTGGGTTGATGTTGGCCAGGTTCTCGGCCATCGTCTTGCCAGTGACCGTCAGGCAGTCGCCATGCATAAGTCCGGCGTCGAGGAGCGCTCGCATGATGACCGGCACCCCACCTACCCGGTCGATATCGCTCATGACGAAACGTCCAAAAGGCTTGACGTCGGCCAGCAGCGGCACCTTCGAGCCGATCCGATGGAAGTCGTCCATCTCAAGTTCGACGCGTGCCTCGTGGGCGATCGCGAGCAGGTGCAGCACGGCATTCGTCGAGCCGCCGAACGCCATCACGACCGCGATCGCGTTCTCAAGTGACTGCTTGGTGATGATGTCCTTCGTCGTAATTCCCTGACGGATCAGTTCGACGACCGCCTCACCCGACTTCCGCGCGAAGCCATCCCGGCGCCGGTCAACAGCCGGCGGGGCCGCAGATCCCGGCAGGGACATCCCCATCGCCTCGGCCGCGCTGGCCATCGTGTTCGCGGTGTACATGCCGCCGCACGCACCCTCGCCCGGACAGATCGCCCGCTCGATCGTGTCGACGTCCTCACGAGACATCAGTCCGCGCGCGCAGGCACCCACCGCCTCAAAGGCGTCAATAATCGTGACGTCTTTCTCTGTGCCGTCGGAGAGCTTGACGTGTCCGGGAAGGATCGACCCTGCGTACACGAAGACGGACGCGACGTCGATGCGCGCCGCAGCCATGAGCATGCCCGGCAACGACTTATCGCAACCGGCAAAGTTGACCATGCCGTCGAGTCGCTCGGCCTGCATCACAGCCTCAACTGAGTCGGCGATGATCTCGCGGGAGACCAGCGAGAAGTGCATGCCCTCGTGACCCATCGAGATGCCGTCCGACACGGAGATTGTCCCGAACTGCATGGGGAATCCCCCTGCAGCATGAACGCCCTCCTTGGCACCAACCGCAAGTCTCGCAAGCGAAAGGTTGCACGGCGTGATCTCGTTCCATGAGGAGGCGATGCCAATCTGCGGCTTCGGGAAGTCCTCATCGGACATTCCGACCGCACGAAGCATTCCGCGAGCGGCCGCCCGCTCAAGACCATCGGTAACGTCCTTGCTCCGGGGCTTCATATCAGTCATAACAGGATCGTAGCCACGGCTATCAATGACTGGCTCAACCCCTCGGGTGCGGCGTCCGAGAGCATCCGTCTTCGATCACGCGGGCGTACGTCCATCGAGTTGCGCCGTCAGGACACGGCGAAGCCCCAACGCCATCACAGCGGCCACCGTGCAGCCCGCCAGCAAGACGAGGATCCACGCCACTTCAAGCCCCGCACCGAGCATGAGCCCTGCGATACCAGGGCCGATGATGCTCGACAGCGACCACACCAGGCTCATTGATGAGTTGTAGCGGCCCCGCAGATGCTCGGGGGCGAGGTCGTTTACGAGTGAGGGCGCGACCGGCGCCCACAGAGTCTCTCCGAGGGCAAAGATCCCTGAGGCGACGAGCACGAGCACGAGCGCAAGAGTCGGTTGCGCGAGGAGGCTTGATCCCATTAGGGTCCATGAAATCGCCCAGGTTCCTGCGACGGCGAGGATGAGGTAGCTGCGCGACCGCCCCCTGATGAGACGCAGCACGAGCAACTGAGCCGCCACGATGGTGAACGTATTCACCGCAAAGCTCACGCCGACCCAAGATACGGAAAACCCATTGATAACCGTGATGAAGATAGGCACGCCTACTTCGAGCGCCCCGTATCCGCTCATGAGGAGCACCACGGCGAGGAGGAGCACCCGACGCAGAATTCGGTCGGCGAGCACCTCGCGCATGCCGGCCGGTCTCGGGTCCGCCCCGCCGCCCTCCTCGAGCGGGCATTGCGAAACTCGGCCCACGCCGACACCGGGGAGCGTGAGGAGAACCGCGAAGTAGGCAAGGTAGGCGGTCGCATCAGCAAGGTAGAGCCAAACGAAGGTCTGCGGATCCGTCTCTGATACGACGAGAGCCGAGACGATGCCGCCGACGCCAAGGCCGAGATTGAGGAGCATGAACTGGATGCCGAAGACTCGCTGACGGTTCTCCTGCGTCGTCACCCGGCCGAGGAGCGCTGACTGCGCTGGCCAGGCCATCGCACTACCGAGAGCCACAACGGTGCCGACGAGAAAGGCGGACGGCACACTCGCCACCGCGCCGAGGAGCGCCACGCCGACTGCCTCCACCACAAGGCCCGCCATGAGTACCGGCTTGGGTCCCTGCCGATCACTTGCCCATCCAACGACCGGAAACACCACCAGTGCCACGACGGCCATGTAGGCGACAACAAGTCCGCCGATCGTCAGCCCCAGCCCGCGGATTTCACCGAGGTACACGATGAGGAGCGGCATTGTGAGGCCGCTGCCCACAGCGGAAAGGCCGTTGCCCAGGAGAATTCTGCGCGCGAGCGGTGGAACTCGCGGCGACGTTGGCATCCCCGAAGCCTAGGTCGATGCCCCAGCAACGACATGGAGCGCAGGTTCGCCAGCCCGCCACCTGCGCAATTGCTCAGTGAGGAGGCTTACCGCGCGGGGCGGGAACGAGCTCGTGTTTCCGCCGAGGTGGCCCGTGATGAGTACATTCGGGCACCTCCAGAGCGGGTGATCGCTCGGCAGCGGCTCCGGATCCGTCACGTCGAGCGCTGCCCGGATTCGTCCGGACCTCAACGCAGCGACCAGGTCATCGGTCTTGACCACGGGTCCGCGAGACACGTTGACGAGCAGGGAGCCATCACGCATCTGCCCGAGGAAGCCCGCATCGACCAAGCCCCGGGTTTCATCCGTGAGGGGGACGGCAAGCACCACGATGTCGGCGTTCGGCAGGAGGTCTTGCAACTCGCTGATGCCGGCTACAATGCCGGGAACCCCCTCCGATGCCGGCCGTCCTCCCGCCGCGGTGCTGCGTCGCGTTCGACCAACGAGGGTCACGGCGGCCTCAAAACCCTCGAGTCGGCGGGCTAGGGCCAAGCCGACACCTCCCGCACCCAAAATGAGCACGCTTCGGTCTGCGAGCGACACGTGATGACTGTGGATCCAGGTCGCCGTGATCATCGCCCGCGCTGCGGTGTCGATACCCCGCAGGCTCGCAAGCATGAGCCCGATAGCAAGCTCAGAGGTCGCAGCATCATGAACCCCCACCGCGTTGCTGAGGAGAACCCCTGCCGGGAGGAATGGAAGTGCAGCCTCGAAACCAGCCGTCAGGAGCTGAGTTCGCTCGAGCAACGGCATCCGCGCCATGAGGTGCGAGTTCGGCTCGGGCCCGAGGTAGTGCGGGACAAAGAACCCGCACTGCTCGATGAGCTCATCGGCCGGGTCCTCGAGGTCGTCGTACCCAATAACGTCAGGCGCACTCGGCGCGACGAAACTCGGGATGAGGGCAATCGGCACGGCTTAGGCGTCCGTGACTCCGAGTCGGTCCAACAGCAGCGCCCGCACCTTGGCTGCATCGGCCTGACCGCGAGTGGACTTCATCACCGCCCCGACGATCGCACCGGCCGCTTGAACCTTTCCCGATCGGATCTTCTCCGCCACGTCAGGCTGGGCAACCAGTGCCTCATCGATGGCAGCAAGCAGCGCCGTGTCATCGCTCACGACCGCAAGGCCCCTGCCCGCGATGACCTCATCGACATCGCCCTCGCCCGCGATGACGCCCTCGAACACCTGGCGCGCAAGTTTGTCGTTGAGGGATCTATCGGCGACAAGCCTCTCGACCCGTGCGATGTGCGCCGGCGTCACCGGGAGATCAGCGAGCTCGATTCCCTGATCATTCGCAGTTCGCAGCAGCTCCCCCGTCCACCATTTGCGAGCGGCTGCAGACTCGACTCCGGCCGCGATGGTCTCCTCCACCAGATCGAGAGCACCTGCGTTGACGACAGTCGCCAGCTCGAACGGCGTGATGCCCCATTCGGCCTCAAGGCGGGAGCGCTTGGCCGAGGGCAGCTCCGGCAGGGTCGACCGAAGCTCGTCGATCCATGCGGCCGAAGCGGCGATCGGGACGAGATCCGGCTCCGGGAAGTATCGATAATCCTCCGCCTGCTCCTTCGAGCGGCCCGACGTGCTGCGTCCGATGTCCTCATGGAAATGGCGGGTCTCCTGAACCACCCGACCCCCGGCCGTCAGGAGAGCCGACTGACGCTCGACCTCCGACCGCACGGCTCGCTCCACCGAGCGCAGGGAGTTCACGTTCTTCGTCTCGCTGCGTGTCCCCATCGGGGAGCCCGGCTTGTTGAGCGACAGATTGACGTCGCAGCGCAGCGACCCCTCCTCCATGCGCACATCGGAAACGCCAAGCGCGCGCATGAGATCCCGCAGTTCGGCCACGTACGCCTTGGCCACATCCGCGACGAGGTGGCCGGCACCTGCCACCGGCTTCGTGACGATTTCGATGAGTGGGATGCCCGCGCGGTTGTAGTCGACGAGCGAGTAGTCAGCGCCATGGATTCGCCCGGTCGCGCCGCCCGTATGCGTGAGCTTGCCGGTGTCCTCTTCCATGTGCACTCGCTCAATTTCAACCCGGACGACCTTCGGTCCTTCCGCCGTCGCAACCGTCACGTCAAGGTAGCCATTCGAGCAGAGTGGCTCGTCGTACTGGCTGATCTGATAATCCTTCGGCATGTCCGGGTAGAAGTAGTTCTTCCGGGCGAAGCGACACCAATCAGCGATTGTGCAGTTGAGCGCCAAACCGATGCGGATCGTGGATTCGACGGCGGTTCGGTTGACCACCGGCATGGAGCCGGGCAGCCCCAGGCAGACGGGGCACACCTGGGTGTTCGGCTCCCCACCGAATGCAGTGGGGCACGAGCAGAACATCTTCGAATTCGTCCCCATCTCGACGTGGACCTCGAGGCCGAACACCGGCTCGAACAGGTTCAACGCCTCGTCATAGGGAATCGTCTCGGGCATGGCAGTGCTCATAGGGCCGGAGCCTCCTCGATCAGCAGATGTCCCCATTTGTCATGAAGCGCCGACTCGAGTGCAGCGCCCACGAGATAGAGGCGATCATCAGCCATCGGGGGCGCCATGATCTGGAATCCCACCGGGAGTCCGTCCTCTGGAGCTAGCCCGACTGGCAGCGACATCGCCGCATTCCCGGCGAGATTCACCGGGATCGTCGCAATGTCATTGAGGTACATCGCAAGTGGATCGTCAACCTTCTCACCGATCTTGAATGCCGTGGTCGGTGCCGTCGGAGAGACGAGGACATCGACGGACTCGAATGCACTCGCAAAGTCACGCATGATGAGGGTGCGAACCTTTTGCGCCGAGCCGTAATAGGCGTCGTAGTAGCCACTCGACAAGGCATAGGTCCCGAGCATGATGCGCCGCTTCACCTCTGCCCCAAAACCCGCCTCGCGGGTCAGGCTCATCACCTGCTCCACTGAGTGGCTGCCATCATCACCGACGCGCAACCCGTAGCGCATGCCATCAAAGCGCGCGAGGTTGCTCGACGCCTCAGACGGCAAAATCAGGTAGTAGGCCCCGAGGGCATACTCGAAACTCGGGCAGCCCACTTCAACGATCTCGGCACCGAGGTGCTCGAGGATCGCAAGTGACTCGCGAAACCGCTGCGCCACACCAGCCTGGTAACCCTCACCATTGAGTTCGGTGACAATCCCGATGCGCATCCCCCGGACATCAGCCTTCGCCGCCGCCGCAACCACATCTGGCACTGGCGCGTTGATCGAGGTCGAATCACGCGGGTCGTAGCCGGCGATGATCGAATGGAGAAGCGCAGTGTCCATCACGGTTCGAGCGCACGGGCCCGCCTGATCGAGTGACGAGGCCAGTGCCACCAGTCCGTAGCGCGGGACACCGCCATAGGTCGGCTTCACCCCGACGGTGCCGGTCACCGCCGCCGGCTGACGGATCGAACCTCCAGTGTCGGTGCCGATCGCCAACGGTGCTTCATAGGCCGCCAGGGCCGCCGCCGACCCACCGCCGGACCCGCCAGGAATCCGCTCGAGGTCCCAAGGATTGTGGCTTGGGCCATAGGCAGAATGCTCGGTCGACGATCCCATCGCGAACTCGTCCATGTTCGTCTTGCCCAGGATGACGATGTCGGCGGCCCGAAGACGCTCGACAACGCTCGAGTCATACGGCGGACGCCAGTTCTCCAGCATTCGCGAACCGCAGGTGGTCGGCACGCCGCGCATTGTCAGGACATCTTTCAATGCGAGTGGCACCCCAGCGAGTGGGCCGAGCACCTCTCCCGCCGACCGCTTCGCATCGACGCTCCGAGCAGCATCGATGGCTGCCTCAGTATCGACATAGAGGAAAGCGTGGACGCGGTCGTCAACACTGCTGATGCGATCAAGATGTGCCTGCGTGACCTCGGCTGCGGTTGCCTCGCCGGTCCGAATGGCCTCAGCGAGGACCGCGGCAGTCTGACGAGTGAGATCTGAGCCCGTGATTGTCACGAGATCTCCTCATCCAGAATTCTCGGAACCCTGAATCGGTCGTCTTCGTGAGCAGGGGCGGCAGCGAGGACCTCTGCACGGTCGAGGCAAGGGTGCGCAATGTCGTCACGAAACACGTTCTCGAGGGGAAGCGGGTGAGAGGTCGCGGGGATATCTGCCGTGGCGATTTCCGACACCCTCGCAACCGACTGCAAAATCACATCTAACTGCTGCGCGTAGTGATCGAGTTCAGTTTCGCTCAAGTCTAAGCGCGCAAGCGTGGCGAGATGAGCGACTTCTGCTCGGGTGATTGCCGTCATTGCTCCATCCTATTGAGGCCCCCTGACAGCGGATTTCAGCGCCGGATGTGCTCACGGTCCATCGATTGTCAGTGGGTGGAGATAGATTCGTACACATGTTCGAATTGCGCTCGCCTACTCCCCTCGCTGACGGCGAGCGCATCGACGACCTTGCTGCGTGCTCACCGACGCCAGCCTCCATGAGCGAACTCGCACTCATCAATCCTTCCGAGCTCAGTGAGGAGGATGCGATCACCTGGCTTCAGGCCCACGAACGAATCAGCGCGTGGTGGGCATCCCTCCAGGCGCCCGCCCTCGTGCGCGCTGCCGGTTCCGATCGCTACATCACCCATGTCGTGTTCGGAACCGATGTTCTCGGCGAAGGGGCGGCGGGCCCGGTCACGATCGCCGATGCAATCCGCGAGGAACTCGCCGCCGCCCTGCGCCTGTCCCCCGCGACCGCGCAGACACGGATCGATAGCGCTCGGCTGCTTTGCGGGCCCCTGTCCGCCACTCATGCAGCGCAGTCGGCAGGCAACATCACCGCTAGCCATGTCGCAATCATCGTTGCTGCCGCTTCCCGGCTTCCCGGGATTTGGGAGATCGACGATGTTTCTCGCAAGGATTTTGCCAAGCAATGCGACCTCCTCCAACGTCGAGTTCTCCCGGTGGCGATTCGCTCCACTCTCACCCGCACTCGGCGCGCTGCAAAACTCGCGGTCATCGCGGGTGATCCTGTCGAGGCTGAGCGTCGGCGCAAGAAGTGGCTTGCCGACCGCGATGTCTATGTGATTGACGACCTTGACGGTGTCTCGACACTCATCGCGCGAATGGCCACAGAGCACGCGCACGCTTGCCTTTCTGTCATCAACGACCTGGCAGGGCGATGCATCCGGGCCATCCCGAGCGCGGCACCGCCACGACCAGCCGAAGCCGGTACCGGGGCTGACGGTGAGGCTGGAGCTGGGAGTGAGGCTGGAGTGAGGAGTAAGGCTGGTCCCAGTACGGAAACGGGCGGCCTTGGCACTGATGCCGGGCATTCGATGTTGAGCATCGGTGAACGGCGGTCGTTGGCCCTCGCCTCCCTGCTCATCGATGGTCATCCGCGGGGTTCATCCGCAGAATCGGAACGTGAGAACTGTGTCGAAAGTCAGGACTATGTCCGGGCGACATTCCCACGGCCTCGGGCCCTCATCAACCTGAACATCGATCTCCCCACCCTCCTCGGCCTACGGGATGGAGCCGCCGAACTCATCGGTGCAGGCGCAATCCCCGCTGAAGTCGCCCGCGAACTCCTCGCCGATGCACGATTCAGGCGCATCATCACCGACCCAATGACCGGCGAACTCCTCGACTACGGGCGACGGACATACGCCGTTCCCGAGGCACTACGGCGCTACATCGCCGCGCGTGATCAGACCTGTCGATTTCCCAGTTGCGGAACAGCCGCCAGCCGCTGCGAGATCGATCATGCGATCCCATGGAGTCGCGGCGGAGCCACCGATCGGGGCAATCTCGGGGCCCTGTGTACCCGCCATCACCAGTTGAAAACCCACGGCGGCTGGAGAATTACTGAAAGCGACCTCGATGGCAGTTGCACCTGGACATCGCCGCAGGGCAGGAGGTATGAGCATCGACCCCGTCCGGCGCTCGAGCGAATACCGGATTCGTCGACTGACCCTCACCACAGTGAATTACCCGGGTCCGAGTTGCAGGACTCACTCGCCGGTCCGCCCCTGTCGAATGCACGTGATGCTCCGCCGCCCTTCTAATGCTCCGCCGCCCTTCTGACGACCAGAACACCGGCGGGCAACCCTGCTTGCTACTCGCCCATCCCGGCAGCCGCGCCGAACGCGGCCTGCGCCCCCGCCGTTATCAAGATGCGAAAACCCTCAGCATCAAGAACGCGGATACCAAGGCTTTCTGCCTTCTTGAGCTTGGAGCTGGGCTTACCGCCGGGGTCGCCCTGGATCAGCGCGGTCGTGCTTTTGGAGACAGAGCCAGAAACCTTGCCACCTAGGTCGCTCACTGCTTCCGCCGCGGTTTCCCGGGTGAACCCTTCGAGCGCGCCCGTGATCACGAAGATGAGACCATCGAGTGGCCCGGTTGCGCGGTCGACGCTGACTTCTTCAGCAAGGCTCACTCCACCTCGGCGCCACTTCTCGATCACGTCGCGGTGCCAATCCTCGGCGAACCACTCGCGAATGGACTCTGCGATCACCATCCCGACCCCATCCGCACTCGCGAGTTCCTCCGCAGACGCGCCACTGATGGCATCCACGCTTCCGAACGCCCGAGCGAGCTCCTTAGCTGTCGGAGGACCCACGTGACGCATCGAGAGTGCGACGAGGACCCGCCAAAGCGGGCGCCGGCGGGCAAGATCGAGTTCGACCAGAACAGTCTTCGCGTTCTCGGTGAGCTGCGGACCTGACTCCCCACGCGAAGCCTCTCGAGTGAAGAAGGGGCTGCGACGCAGATCATCCTCGGTAACGAGGAACAGGTCACCCTCGTCTGCCAACACACCCGTCTCAAGCAATGCACGCGCTGCCTTATCCCCTAAACCTTCAATATCTAGGGCAGAACGGGAGGCCACATGCGCGAGGCGCTCGCGAAGTTGGGCGGGACATGATCGCGCATTCGGGCATCTGACGTCCTTGTCCCCCTCCTTCTCCGGGCGGAGCGGCGTTCCACAGTCGGGGCAGGCAAGCGGCATGACGAACGGGCGCTCGCTACCGTCGCGGGCCTCGATGACCGGACCGAGCACCTCCGGGATCACGTCTCCCGCCTTGCGGAGAAACACCATGTCGCCAATCAGGACGCCCTTACGCTCAACCTCGAAGGCGTTGTGGAGGGTCGACATGGAGACAGTGGATCCTGCTACCCGCACCGGCTCCATGACGGCGAAGGGAGTCACCCTTCCCGTTCGCCCGACGTTGACACGAATATCCAGCAGCCTGGTGCGGACCACCTCCGGCGGGTACTTGTAGGCGATGGCCCAGCGTGGGGCTCGGGATGTTTCACCGAGACGGGACTGGAGCGCAATCTCGTTGACCTTGACGACCACGCCATCGATCTCGTGCTCAACGTCGTGACGGTGCTTGCCGAAATACTCGATGAAGGCCCGGACATCATCCGGCTGCGACACCACCTTCGCGTGAGCGCTCACAGGCAATCCAAGGTCTGCGAGAAGTGAGTAGCCCTCGCTCAGGGTGCCGATCGACGCACCCTGGACCTGCCCGATCCCGTGCACGGTGAACCGCAAGCCCGACAGTCTCGCTATGGCGCGGTCAAGATCCAACTGCAAGCGTGCGATCCGCGCCGACGTTGCCGATCCCGATCCGCGGCCGGTCGAGGGGGTCTGCGGATTCGCGGCAACTGTTTGCTGAGCCGCCGAGAGATCCTTCTCGCGACGATCAACCCGTTGGCGTAGTGACCCCGCCGCAGCATTTCGGGGGTTCGCAAACGGCGACAATTTCAGCGCTAGTTGCTCCTCATTCAGCCGTTCGAAGAACGCGTTCGTAAAGAAGACCTCGCCGCGAACTTCCAAGAGTGCAGGGACGTCTCGCCCGCCGGACGATCGCAGCGTCGCCGGAACATCTTCAATGAAGGATGCGTTGCGGGTGACATCTTCACCGGTCGTTCCATCCCCTCGGGTGGCAAGGGATACCAGGTGGCCCGAGCGGTACACCGCATCGACTGCTAGCCCATCAATCTTCAATTCGCAAAGGAACTCGGGTGGCGAATCCAGACCCTTATCTAGTCGTTGCAGCCATTCAGTGAGTTCCTCCTGACTGAAAACATTGTCAAGCGAGAACATGCGCTGAAGATGCTCCACTGGCGCGAACATTTCAGCGACCTCGCCACCGACCGAAACTGTCGGCGAGTCGGGTGTCTGCAATTCGGGCCACACAGATTCAAGTTCTACGAGTTCGCGGAAGACGCGGTCGTACTCGTCGTCGTCGATGGTGGGGTGATCCCGCTGGTAGTAGGCGGTGCGCGCCTCGTTGATCGCCGCGACAAGTTCAACCCAGCGTTCTCGGGCTACCTCTACAGACGTGGCAGGAGGCATCTGCGCGTTAGCCATGGTCCAACCGACGTAAATCTCGATCGTCGACTTCCTCCCCGAAGCCCTCGCGAAGCACGCGTCCGGCCTTGCCACAGGCGCCATACGCCATTCGCACCCAATCCGGCGAAGCGCTGGCGAGGCCACATGTTGGGGTGACAACGACCCCCTCCATCAACGCGACGTCGGTGAGGCCCAGTCGAGCGGCAATAGCCCGGACCGGCTCACTCGCTCGAGTATCGGAAACCCTCGAAACACCAACTCCCGGGACGCTTCCCGCGAGGATTCCCACTCCTGCCTCCCACAGCTCGCCCAATTCATCTTCATCCACCTGACCATTGAGCACATCGATGCTCACGAATGCGGCTCCTGACGACCGGAAGAGTCCAATGGGCGGACGTGTTGAGCAGCAGTGGATTCCGGCCATCGCCTGCGCCTGCGTGGTCGCACGAAGCACCGTTCGCAGGTGCGCCTCAGCCTTTGGCGGCTCGATGGCCGAGTAGCGCGAGATTCCGCTCGCCGTGCCAATGGAACCCTCAAGGACAGCCGTGATCGCAGGTTCATCCCACTGAACGATGAGTTCGGACCGTGGAAAGCGTCGCCTGAGGTCGCCCAGGTGGAGCCGGACGGCCTCAGCAAGCGCGTCGGCTAGGTCCCGGCAGGCACCTGGATCCTTGAGCATTCGCTCACCAAAGGGGAGTTCCACGGATGCGGCCATGGTCCAAGGGCCGACGACTTGGGCCTTGACCGGCCCCTCGTAGCCGTCGCTCGTCTCCTCGAGGGCATCGAGATCCTCGGATAGCCATGAGATTGCTCGACGTAGCGTTCGCCCCTTGCCCGCTGTGATGCGCCAGCCGGCTGGAGTGGTCTCGAACCCGAAGTCATCACTGACCGCTGCGAGCAGTGCAGCCGTGCGCCCGATCATGTCTGCACCGGGCCCTCGGGCGGGGAGTTCAGGGCAGTGCAGAAATCCCGGCAACTCCCCCACGATGATTCGTGCTGCTTCTCGGGAGTCGGTGCCGGGGAGGGATCCGATGCCGGTGGCGCTGGCTGCCATCCAAGGGAAACTGCTCTGGGTCATGCAGACCCGTGGACGGTTGAGTCAAGAAGGGAACGTGGGACTGACTCAAGCGGCATTGAATCAAGCGGGATCGAGTCACGCGTGGTGAGGTCCACGGTCGCGGATCCAAGCACGCGAGTGCCGTCATACAACACAACGGCCTGACCCCGAGCTAGGCCTCGAATCGGTTCGCGAAGATCAACCATGAGGCGCTCGCCACGAATCCAAGCGAGTGCTGGCACCGGATTGCCGTGAGCCCGAACCTGTGCCAGGACGGAAACGGGCGTCGCGCCGAGGGGCGCGCCTGCCCAGATCGGCTTGATCCCCTCAATCCCGCGAATATCAAGCAGTTCCGGGGGACCAACGGTCACCTGCCGCGTCATGATGTCGATGTCGACAACGTATCGGGGAGCACCATCGTCGGCGGGTTGCGAGATTCGAAGACCCCGCCGCTGGCCAATGGTGAACCCGAACGTGCCGTTGTGCTCGGCAAGGACGGCGCCGGTCGTGACATCGACGATTTCACCCGGCGAGCGACCAAGCCGCCCCTCGAGGAAGCCTGCGGTGTCGCCGTCCGGGATGAAGCAGATGTCATGGCTGTCGGGCTTGCGAGCGACAAGTAGGCCCCGCTCCTCGGCCTCGAGTCGAACTGTCGACTTCAGGTCGTCACCCAGCGGGAAGATCGCGTGCTCGAGTTGGTCTGCGCGAAGGACACCAAGGACGTACGACTGATCCTTGTCACTATCCACGGCTCGATGAAGTTCAACGCCATCGAGCCCCTGCTCTATCCGTGCATAATGCCCGGTGGCCACTGCATCGAAGTCCATGGCGAGGGCCCGATCGAGGACTGCGCTAAATTTGATCTTCTCGTTGCAACGCAGGCAGGGGTTCGGTGTCCGCCCCTGTTCGTATTCGGCCACGAAGTCATCGATGACGTCGGCGGCGAATCTCTCGGAGAAGTCCCAGACATAGAAGGGAATTCCGAGCATGTCTGCGACTCGCCGAGCATCTCGTGCGTCATCAAGGGTGCAGCATCCGCGGGAGCCAGCAGTGTCGGCGTGTGACTTTCGAGAAAGGGCGAGGTGGATGCCCACCACCTCGTGACCAGCATCGATGACTCTCGCAGCTGCGACGGCTGAGTCGACACCGCCGGACATGGCGGCAATGACCTTCATGACTCACCGTTCATGAGATGCCCATCGCGGGATGACACTCGCTCCGCAGTGCTCATCTTCTCGCTCGCGCGGTCATGAGGCCCGCCCGGGCGGCTCGCTCGACGGCTGCGGGCAACGCCCGCACGACGGCCTCGACATCATCCGCTGTTGTCGAGCGACCCAGACTGAAACGCAAGGAGGCTCTGGCGGTTGGCTCATCGACACCCATGGCAAGGAGGACGTGACTGGGTTCCGGGATTCCTGCCGTGCAGGCAGAGCCAGTCGAGCAGTCGATCCCAGCCGCGTCAAGGAGCATCAGCAGTGCATCGCCCTCGCATCCGGGGAAGGAGAAATGTGCGTTCCCCGGAAGTCGAACATCATCGCCCGCTGTTGGCGTTGGGCCCGAAGTCGAGACAGGGCCGTTGAGGACTGATCCGGGCACGGCATCAAGGACGGCCGAAACTAACTGATCACGTAACTCGCGGACGTGTGCTGCGTGCGCGGGCTGATGAGTGACCGCATGATGGACAGCAACAGCAAAGGCTGCAATCGCCGGTGCATCAAAGGTCCCAGATCGAATGTCTCGCTCCTGGCCGCCGCCATGCATGATCGGTGTGAGGGTGAGTGCCGGATCGAGGATGAGGGCGCCCACGCCAAACGGCCCGCCGATCTTGTGGCTGCTGATCGTGACAGCATGCGCCCCAACCTCGGCTACGTTCACCGGTATCTGGCCCAACGACTGCACTGCATCAGTGTGGAACGGGACTCCAGCCTCTCGGCAGAGCGCCGCAATCTGACGCACGGGCTCGATGGTTCCGACCTCATTGTTCGCCCACATCACCGTGCACAGTGCGACATCACCGCCGCGGAGGGACTCCTCTATCTGGGCGAGACTGACGCAGCCGACGGCGTCAACGCCCAGCCACTCAACGTGGGCCCCCTCATGCGCGGCGAGCCATTCAACAGGATCGAGAACCGCGTGGTGCTCGATCGACGAAGCAAGGACTCGTGGCGGCGCTTCGAGGCGAGGTTGGCGCTGCCAAAACAAGCCCTTGACCGCGAGGTTGTCGGACTCAGTACCCCCCGAAGTAAAGATGACAGCGCTCGGCCTGGTGCCGAGGTCCGCTGCGATGCTCTCCCGAGCCTCCTCGACCACCTGACGGACGGATCGCCCTGCGGCGTGGAGCGAGGACGGGTTCCCGGCGAACTCGGACACCTGCAACCAACGCGCCCGCGCCGCAGGCAGCATCGGCGTGGTCGCGGCATGGTCCAGATACGCCCGATGCGTCACGGGGTCCATGCTAGCGGGAGAACCAGGCTCCCGCCGGGGCGTGAGCCCACGTCCTGAAGGTGACCCGCCGGGTCCCACGGCCTCGTTACGCCGAGCGCTTCGCGATTTCGTCGGTCAATTGCGGAACGATCGAGAACAGATCACCGACGACGCCGTAGTCGGCGAGCTCGAAGATCGGTGCCTCAGCATCCTTGTTCACCACGATGATGGTCTTTGACGTCTGCATCCCGGCGCGATGTTGGATGGCACCGGAGATGCCATTGGCGATGTATAGCTGTGGCGAGACGGTCTTGCCGGTCTGACCGACCTGATACTGATGCGGATACCAGCCCGCGTCAGTTGCTGCGCGCGACGCACCGACCGCGCCGTGCAGGCTGTCGGCAAGGGCCTCGATGACAGCGAAGCCCTCTGGTGAGCCAACGCCTCGGCCACCGGACACGACGATCGAGGCTTCCGCGAGTTCCGGACGCCCACCCTTTACCGCGGCAGTTGAGCCGGTGACCGTCGCCTTCTTCGCGCCGTCAGATAGGGAGATGCTCACGTCGCTCCGCGCTGCCGCCCCGGTCGATGCGACGGGCGGGGTGGCGTTGGGACGAACGGTGAAGATCGGCGTGCCCGATGTAACGCGGGAGTGGACGACGGTCGAACCGCCGAACACCGACTGGGTCGCGATGAGGTCTGCGGTGATGGCCACGGCGTCAGTGATGACACCAGAATCGATGCGGACAGCCAGGCGACCTGCAGCCTCCTTGCCGTCAGCGGTTGATGCAACGATGACCGCGACCGGGGCCTTCTCTGCGACGAGGTGCGCGAGGACCTCGGCTTTTGGGGCGACAGGATGCGCCGCGAGTTCCGGGCTCTCAGCCACGTAGACAACTGCCGCGCCGAATTCCGCGAGGATCGCCTCAGCGGCGGCCGAGTAACATGGACCGACCCAGACCGCACTCGGCTCACCGAGGCTGCCTGCCAACGTGAGCAACTCGGTCGTGACCTTCTTCACGACGCCGTCAACCTGCTCGACAAGAACGAGGACTTCACCCATGATCAACAACTCCTTCGACGATGTGCGGGATTCAGATGAACTTTTGTCCGACGAGGAAGTCGGCGATCTTCACGCCGCCATTCCCCTCATCAGTGACCACGGTGCCCGCGGCCTTCGGCGGCCGCGCCGCAAAGTCGACGACGGCACTCCACGAAGCGCTCGCGCCTACGCGGGCCAGGTCCAGCCCCGCATCTGCAACCGTAAGGTTCTCGACCGGCTTCTTCTTCGCGGCCATGATGCCCTTAAAGGACGGGTAACGCGGTTCATTGATCTTTTCAACGACGCTCAGGACTGCAGGCAGTGACGCCGTCACTGTGTCGTAGCCGGAATCAGTGACGCGGTCGATGGTGACCTGCGTTCCCTCGAACTCGACCTTCTGCGCGAACGTCAACTGGGCGAGACCCATTCGCTCTGCAACCATCGCCGGCACGACGCTCATGCGAGCATCAGTCGACTCCGATCCGAAGACGATGAGGTCGAAGCCTCGGCCCTCAAGGATGGTCGCGAGCGCATACGAGGTGGCGAGGGCGTCGGAGCCGTGCAGGCCGTCGTCGACGAGGTGGATACCGGCATCGGCACCCATGCTCAGTGCCTTGCGGATCGTCTCGCCGGCTCGCTCGGGGCCCATGGTCACGATGGTCACCTCGGCGCCGTGCGCTTCACCAATCTGCAGCGCCTCCTCGACCGCGTACTCGTCGAGTTCATTCATCACTCCGTCGGCGGCCTCGCGATCGAGGGTTGAGTCATCAGAGCGAAGTTTCTTCTCGGCCCAGGTGTCTGGAACCTGCTTCACGCACACGGCGATTTTCACGCGAACTCCTTCATCTTGAAAACGAACCTGTTGAAAACGAGCAAGTTGAAATCGAGCAAGGGACCCACAAATGTACGGCCAGCTGTCGATAGTTTGAGGGTCGCCACGGCGTCTGTCAAGAGGCCAAGCGGAATTGAATGAGGACCTACCCCTTGACACCGCCATGAAATGACCGTACAAATACGTCATTGTTCATCGTTTCCGATGCCCCGCAGCGGAATGACGAGCGCTCGCGCTTCGATGAGGAGATGCGTCGGATCAGATTTCGAGGAGGTGAAGGCTATGGCGGGGAATCGTGGCGCCGCTTATCAAACTCTGGCGTCAGGCCTTCGAACCTCGATCCTTCAGGGCAAGTACGCCGACGGACGTGCGCTCCCGACCGAGGCCGAACTTGCCCAGCAGCATCAATTGAGCCGGCAGACCGTTCGCCGAGCATTCCAGGAACTCGTCGCCGACGACCTTGTCTACCGGGTTGCCGGGCGCGGCACCTTTGTGGCGCCCGCTGATCGCCAGTACTTGCGACAACACGGCTCCATCGAGGAGCTCATGGGACTGTCGCTCGATACCGAGTTGGAACTCCTCGAGCCGATCGGTGCTCGCGTTGACGTCGCTGCGGCCGGTCGACTGCGAACAACGGGCGACGTGGTGAGCACCGTGCGCTTTCGTCGGTTGCACGATGGCAAGCCCTTCTGCATCACCGACACCACCTTCCCCCTCGAGGTCGGCCAGCAGCTCAGCGACCTTCCCGAACTCACGGTGCAGGGCACCGTCAGTCGCATCACCGTCATCGGGGTGCTCGATAAGCGTCTTGAGAGTCCGATCACCGAGGCTGACCAGAGCATCACAGCGGTCGCTGCCCCCGCCGACATCGCCGAGGCACTGCAGTGCGACGCCGGCTATCCCCTACTGCGCATCGATCGTGTCTACCGCGATGGTAACGGTCGAGCCGTCGAACTCGCCGTCAGCCATTTCCTCCCAGAGCTCTACTCATACCGCGTCCAACTTCGAAGGAATACACCGTGAAGCGGATTCTCGATGCAGTAATGAATGAGGCCAGTGGCCAGGATTTTGAATCCCTGACGCTGCCCGACACCTACCGCGGGATCACCGTTCACAAGTCAGACGAGGCGATGTTCGAGGGTCTCGCGACCCGCGATAAGGATCCCCGTCGTTCGCTTCATCTGGATGATGTTCCGCTGCCTGAGCTCGCACCCGGTGAGGCGCTCATCGCGGTCATGGCGTCGAGCATCAACTACAACACCGTGTGGACGAGCATCTTCGAGCCGGTTTCGACCTTCGAGTTCCTCGAGCGGTACGGCAAGTCACGTGAAGATGGAAAGCGCCATGACCTCCCGTATCACGTGATCGGGTCGGACGCAGCAGGCGTTGTCCTGCGCACTGGCCCCGGCGTGCAGGCATGGAAGCCAGGCGACCGAGTCGTTGCGCACTGCCTGAGCGTCGAGCTTGAATCACCCCTCGGCCACAACGACACGATGCTCGATCCAGAACAGCGCATCTGGGGGTTCGAGACGAACTTCGGCGGCCTCGCCGAGCTTGCGATCGTGAAGAGTAACCAGCTCATGCCCAAGCCGGCCCACCTCACCTGGGAGGAGGCCGCCTCTCCCGGCCTCGTCAACTCCACCGCGTACCGCCAGCTCGTCTCCCGCAATGGGGCCGGGATGAAGCAGGGTGATGTTGTTCTCATCTGGGGAGCGTCCGGAGGCTTAGGCTCATATGCCACGCAATACGCGGTGAACGGCGGTGCCATCCCCGTCTGCGTCGTGTCGAGCCCGGAAAAGGCCGACCTCTGCAGGGCTATGGGCGCCGAACTCGTCATCGACCGCAGCGCCGAGGGTTATAAGTTCTGGAAGGACGAGCACACCCAGGACCCGAAGGAATGGCAGCGACTCGGCAAGCGGATTCGTGAACTCACCGGTGGTGACGACGCCGATATCGTCTTCGAGCACCCAGGCCGCGAGACGTTCGGCGCGAGCGTCTATGTCACGCGCAAGGGTGGGACCATCGCCACCTGCGCGTCGACGAGCGGCTACATGCATGAGTACGACAACCGTTACCTGTGGATGAGCCTCAAGCGCATCATCGGAAGCCACTTTGCGAACTACCGCGAGGCCCACGAGTCCAACCGGCTGATCGCGAAGGGCATGGTGCATCCCACCGTGTCGAAGGTGTTCCCGCTCGAGCAGGCGGGGCAGGCTGCCTACGAGGTGCACTGCAATGCCCATCAGGGCAAGGTCGGCGTGCTCGCGCTCGCACCGAGCGAGGGTCTCGGCGTCACCGATCCTGAGCTTCGCGCCAAGCACCTCACCGCAATCAATCGTTTCCGCGTGGATTCACAGGCGAATTCGCTCGGATCGGCATGAGCGATGACCTGGGCGTGAAGGCTGACAAGCCATGGGTCATGCGCACGTATGCGGGGCATTCGTCTCCCCTCGAGTCCAACGCCTTATACCTGCGCAACCTCGGCAAGGGCCAGACCGGGCTCTCGATCGCCTTCGACCTGCCAACGCAGATGGGCTACGACCCGGATTCGCCGATGGCGAGGGGTGAGGTCGGCAAGGTTGGCGTTCCGGTGGCGCATCTCGGCGATATGCGTGCACTCCTCGATCAGATTCCACTCGATCGCATGAACACCTCCATGACCATCAATGCGCCGGCCATGTGGCTGCTCGCCCTGTATGTGACCCTCGCCGAGGAGCAGGGCGTTGACCTAGGGCTGCTCACCGGAACAACCCAGAATGACATCGTCAAGGAATACCTATCCCGAGGCACCTACATCTTTCCGCCGGCGCCATCGCTGCGCCTCATCACCGACATGATCGCGTGGAGTGTCACAAACACCCCGAAGTGGAACCCGATCAACATCTGCTCGTACCACCTCCAAGAGGCTGGGGCCACCCCCGTTCAGGAGATCGCCTTCGCGCTGTCGACAGCGGTCGCGGTCCTCGACTCGGTGCGCGACTCAGGACAGATCTCCGCCGAGCAACTCCCCGCCGTCGTCGAGCGGATGTCGTTCTTCGTCAATGCCGGCATCCGCTTCGTGGAAGAGGTGTGCAAGATGCGCGCCTTCACGACCCTTTGGGACGAGATCACGCGCGACCGCTACGGCGTGACCGACCCCGCGAAGCGCCGACTCCGCTACGGGGTGCAGGTCAACTCCCTAGGACTCACAGAGGCACAGCCCGAGAACAACGTCCAGCGCATCGTTCTTGAGATGCTCGGCGTAACCCTCTCGAAGCAGGCACGCGCCAGGGCCGTCCAACTCCCGGCGTGGAACGAGGCCCTCGGACTCCCCCGACCCTGGGATCAGCAGTGGTCACTGCGGTTGCAGCAGGTCCTCGCCTACGAAACCGACCTGCTCGAGTACGACGACATCTTCGACGGATCCCACGTGATCGAGGCGAAGGTGGCGACCCTCATGACCGGCGCGCGGGAGGAACTCGACCGGATCGATGCGATGGGGGGTGCGGTCGCCGCAGTCGAGTCCGGCTACATGAAGGGGCAACTCGTGTCGTCGCATGCCGACCGAAGGCGTCGCATGGAGTCGGGCGAGCAGCGCGTTGTCGGCGTCAACCTCCTCACCGAGCACGAGCCGAGCCCCCTCACCGAGAACCTCGGTGAGGCCATCATGCGCGTTGACCCTGCGGTTGAGCAGCAGGCAATCGATTCCCTGCAGGCATGGCGGGAGGCCCGCGATGCTGGGTTGGTCGAGCAGGCCCTGACCCGGCTCGCCGACGATGCAGCATCCGAACGCAACCTCATGGAAGCTTCGATCGACTGCGCCCGAGCCGGAGTGACGACGGGCGAATGGGCCCAGGCTCTCCGCGGCATCTTCGGCGAGTACCGAGCGCCGACCGGGATCAGCGGCTCCGTCGGCGCAGGTCACCGAGCTGCACTTGAGCCGGTGCGGCTCGCCGTCGAGGAGACCTCGCGTGAGCTCGGCACCAAGCTCCGGCTGCTCGTTGCGAAGCCGGGTCTCGATGGTCACTCCAATGGCGCTGAGCAGGTGGCCGTCGCTGCGCGCGATGCCGGCTTTGAGGTCATCTACCAGGGCATCCGCTTGTCGCCGCAGGACATCGTGAGTGCCGCGGCGCAGGAGGATGTCCATTGCATCGGGCTGTCGATCCTCTCCGGATCGCACCTCGAGCTTGTTCCAGGGATCCTCGACGGGCTCAGGGCGGTGGGCATGGCCGATGTGCCGGTCGTCCTCGGGGGGATCATTCCCGACGATGACGCGCAGTCGCTCACGGCACTTGGCGTTGCAGCCGTCTTCACCCCCAAGGATTACGACCTCACTCAAATCATGGGCGAGATCGTCGGCATCATCCGCGCACGACACCTATCAGCGAACAGGAGCACCACTGCATGACCGATCGCATGAGACCCCGCCGCTCGAATCTGGCGGTTCCGGGCAGCAGTACCAAGATGCTCGAAAAGGCAAAGGGTCTGGCCGCCGACCAGATCTTCATGGACCTCGAGGATGCCGTGGCTCCGCTGGCGAAGGCCGATGCGCGCAAGAACATCGTTGCGGCCCTCAATGAAGGCGGCTATGAGGACAAAATCCGAACCGTTCGGGTGAATGACTGGACGACCCAGTGGACGTACGCCGACGTTGTTGAGGTCGTAGGCGGCGCGGGTGCGAACCTTGACTGCATCATGCTTCCGAAGGCCCAGACTGCCGACCAGGTTGTCGCGCTCGACCTCCTCATGACCCAGATCGAGAAGTCGAACGGCCTCGAGGTTGGCAGGATCGGCATCGAGGTCCAGATCGAGAATGCACTCGGCCTCATCAACATCGACGCCATCGCAGCAGCGAGCCCCCGCGTAGAGGCCATCATCTTCGGTCCGGCTGATTTCATGGCGAGCATCAACATGAAATCGCTCGTCGTCGGTGAGCAGCCCCCCGGCTACGACGTCGGAGATGCGTACCACTACACCCTCATGCGAATCCTCATGGCCGCTCGCGCCTTCGATAAGCATGCCATCGACGGCCCGTACCTCGCGATCAAGGATGTCGAGGGCTACCGCCGGGTCGCCGGGCGGTCGGCTGCGCTTGGCTTCGATGGCAAGTGGGTGCTGCACCCGGGCCAACTCGAGGCGGCGAACGAGGTCTTCAGCCCACGTCAAGACGATTACGACCAAGCCGAACTCATCCTCGACGCCTACGACTACGCGACCTCCGCCGCCGGCGGTGCGAAGGGAGCAGTGATGCTCGGCGACGAGATGATCGATGAGGCCTCGCGCAAGATGGCGCTCGTTGTGGTGGCGAAGGGACGGGCTGCTGGCATGGCCCGCACGAAGTCGTTCACGGCGCCGGCAGGTGCCTGATGGCTACCCATGAGGCCCAGCTTGGCCGGTTCTTCGAGGATTTCGTCATCGGCGACGTCTACCAGCATCCCTTCGGTCGGACCATCAGCGAAACCGATTCGACCTGGTTCACCCAGCTCACCTGTAACACCAACCAGAACCACTTCAACGCCCACCTCGCGGCATCCAACCCGATCACCGGCGGGCGCATCATCGTCAACTCCGGGCTGACCGTGGCACTGGTCCTCGGCCTTTCGGTCATTGACATGAGCCAGAACGCCGTCGCAAACCTGGGCTGGACCGACATCAAGCTCACGCACCCGGTCTACATCGGCGACACCATCTACGCCGAGTCGGTGTGCACCGACAAGCGCGAGAGCTCGTCGCGGCCGAACATGGGCATCATCACGATGATCACCCGTGGGCTCAACCAGGACGGCGACCAGATCGTCTCTTGGACGCGCTCGGTCATGGTGCCGAAGCGCGAGAGCGGCATCGGCCAGGACTACTTCCCATCCGCAAAGAACGGCCCACTCACCGCACTGGAGGCATGAACATGACAAGGCTCGCCCAGACAGAAGGTCTGACAGATGTGCAGTACGAGATCCTCGCAGCCGTCCGCGCGTTCGTCGACAAGGAGATCCTCCCGGTCGCGACCGAGCTCGAGCATCGCGACGAATACCCGCAGGCCATCGTCGATGGGCTCAAGGAGCTCGGCGTCTTCGGCCTGATGATCCCCGAGGAGTTCGGTGGCCTCGGTGAGTCGCTCCTCACCTACGTCCTCGTCGTCGAGGAGATCGCCCGCGGCTGGATGAGCGTCAGCGGCGTCATCAATACCCACTTCATCGTCGCCTACATGCTCATGCATCACGGGACCGATGAGCAAAAGGCCCGCTACCTGCCCCGCATGGCAACCGGCGAGGTGCGCGGAGCGTTTTCGATGAGCGAGCCGGGCTGTGGCTCCGATGTCGCAGCCATCACCTCCAAGGCGGTGCGCGACGGTGATGGCTGGTCGCTCACCGGTCAGAAGATGTGGCTGACGAACGGTGGCTCGTCAACGCTCGTCGCGGTGCTCGTCCGCACCGATGAGGGCGCTCCCGAGGGTGCGTCCGTCTACAAGCGGATGTCGACGTTCCTCGTTGAGAAGCCGAGCGGATTCGGCGAGGTCCGTCCGGGTCTGACGATCCCCGGCAAGATCGAGAAGATGGGCTACAAGGGCGTCGACACGACCGAGCTGGTGATGGACGGACTGAAGCTCGAGCAGGCAGACCTCCTCGGCGGCGAGACCGGCAAGGGCTTTTACCAGATGATGGACGGGGTCGAGGTCGGCCGCGTCAACGTTGCCGCTCGTGCCTGCGGGCTGAGCATCCGAGCCTTCGAGCTCGGTATCGCCTACGCCCAGCAGCGGGTGACGTTCGGCAAGCCGATCGCCGAGCACCAGGCCGTCTCATTCCGGCTCGCCGACATGGCAACGAAGGTCGAGGCCGCCCATCAGATGATGGTCATGGCCGCGCGCAAGAAGGACTCCGGTGAGCGCAATGACCTCGAGTCGGGCATGGCGAAGTACCTCGCAAGCGAGTACTGCAAGGAGGTCGTCGAGGACTCCTTCCGCATCCACGGCGGCTACGGCTACAGCAAGGAGTACGAGATCGAGCGGCTCTACCGCGAGGCACCGATGCTCCTCATCGGTGAAGGCACGGCCGATATTCAGCGAATGATCATCGGGCGCCGGCTTCTCGAGGAGTACAAAGCCCGGACGTGATCCCCGGCCGTAACCGGTCGCCCAACAGATGCCGGCCCACTGCTCAAAGGCAGCGGGCCGGCATTGGTCGTTCAAGGTCATTTTTGACGCTACACCGCAATCATCGCAGGCTGCGTACCGCGCGCCCCTCTGCCACCTCGACCGCCATCTTGACCCTGCTGGCCAGCTTGGCCTCGCTGACCAACCTGTCCCCGTCCACCGAACCGGTCTTGCAGGCTCGTCCCGCTCCAGGCCTCGAAGATGTCGGCATGCAGCGTCGAGGCTGCACCGCTCGACAAGGTCACGCCTGCGCCGCCGACGGCCGCCCCCGGATACCGCACCTCGAGGACAACCTTGGGCACCTGAACCGGATGACTGGCGGGGCAGATGGGCGCCTGACCGGCCATCTCGGTTGCGAAAGCCAGATGCGAGATGTGGTTCGCAGTGTCAAGGCTCGATCCATCCCAACACTGCGGAAAAGTGATCTGCGCGACGAGTTGCGCGGCCCCAGAGCACACCGGCACCGTGGCCACGCTCGAACTGAACACCGGGCGCTGACCCGAGGTCGCGCAGCCCCATGCGGCAGTTTGATCGGTCCTCCCGGACACCGCCATGAAGCCAGCCGGGAACGCGGTCACGCCGCCGCGTCCCTCGTAGCGCACCCGCGCGCCGACCGGCGCGACCCGCACCCCGTTCTGGAAGAGCGCGGGGACCCAGTAGGCCGACAGGTCCTGTCGGTCATCGCAGGTGGTTGTCCCGGTAAGCAACGAGGCTCCCGTCGATTTCTCGTTCGTCGTGGTGTTGCCGAAGAACTCGTGCAGGTGACTCATCCCCGCATGCCCCGGTATGACAATCGGATCAGTAGATGCCGAATGGCTAAACCCGCAGGAAACCACGAAGCCTCCCCCGTTACCGCCGTTGCCCCCGCGATCTCCGGGCTGGGCCTGGGCCGGCAACGCCGACATAATCAATGCGCCGGCAACCCCTGCGACCACTGCCACGGCCATTCCTGCATTCCGCTTGAAACTCAACGCGTCTCCTCAGTCCAAAGTCTCGGTGCCTTCCGTGTTGGCATGAGCCTGCAGTACTAACGATCAGAATGAGTGGGCGCTCGGTAAGCGTCGGGTAAGCATTGGTGAGCGGGCGCCTCCTGCACGGTGAAGATCGACCCGGGGTCAGTCCTCCGTCTGGGAGATGTGCTCGGCGATCCTGTCGACGGCGAGCTGGAGCGGGATCGTCAAGGTGTCGGGCACCCCCTTGTCATTGGCTGTCTGCAGAAGCTGCGAGTAGTAGTCGTGTATCTGCTTCGGACTCCCGTTGAACTTGGCCAGCGGGTCGATACGCGGCTGTGCCTGCGTGCTCCGGATGATGTCGGTGACGATCGCACGGGCGTTGTGAACCTTGTCGGCGATCGACACGAGGAGTGCGCCCCGGTCGTCAGATGCGCTGACCTTCTTCAGGTACGCCTGTTTGCGCTCCCAGTAGTCCACCGACCTCTTCCGTTCCTCGTCAGTGGAGTCGCTGCAGGCCAGCACAATTTCAGCGACGCGGACTCCGAAGTGGGCTCGGATGTTTGCCGCGCGCGGCATGCCCCCGGCATCCTCGACGGCGTCGTGAAGGAGTCCAGCGATCGCTTCGTCCTCGCTTCCACCCGCCTCTAGTACCAGTGACGATACCCCGAGGAGGTGGGACAAGTAGGTGGTGTCGGTCCCCTTGCGGACGTGGGTGCCGTGGATCGCCGCCGCGTAATCAAGTGCCGCGGTGTAGCGCGGTGTGAGCATCACACTCGGTGTTGCAGGTGCAGTTTTCTTTGTCATGTCGTCTCCTATCGATTGGTCGGCGAAGGCTTGCCACACCTGAAGGGCGAAGGCTGCGATCGATGCATCATCGTCGAAGTTGATCCCCCCGGTGGAGAAGTACCGCCGATTTCCTTTGTCGTCGCCCGCGCTCATCGGCGGACTCCCTTCCGGTCAATTTCGCACGGGACTTCCCGTGCGACCGCTCTTCCCCCGGAGCCACCGTCACCGGTTGGAGCGGTTGGCCGGCGGTCACGCCGGGGGGCGTTCGACCGCGCATCTTGAGCGCCTTCACTATGACAGCAACGTCTGACATTCCACTGTTCAATTCAAGGCTTGCGGAATCAGCGCACGGCCCCAGACGCTCAAATCTGGCATCGAAGGCGAATCCGAGACCTTCTAGGCCAGTCCCGTCTGACCCACCCGACGCGATGGATGACCGCTTTCACCCGGCAACGTTGCACCGGCACGGCCGCGGCTGCACTGTCACGAGCTGGACCGCTCGTCACCTGGCGAATTTGGCTAGTTCGGTTTCTACGACACGGAGGTCCAGTGCGTTGCAGGTGAGGATCTTGACCTTCTCGGGATCCACCTCGACAAGGACCGCATACCGCTTACGTACGATGTCGATCCACTCAGCAATTCGCACAGGCTGGGTGAGGTATCCGATGTCATCAGCTCGAAAGTCGCTCGCAGACATCGGACGAAGCACCTCTGCAGGCTCTATCGGCTTGTCGTCCGCCCATCCACCACTACGTCGCGATATGTCTTGAGGACCCAAAGTCAGCGCACCAGAGCATGGTCGAACGCGCCCGTGCTTCCGAACCATTGGAGGCCGTGCAGATTGCTGACTGCCGATCGAGGATTCCTGCCCCGCCACCGTGCGTGCGGTGACCCTTGTGCAACTGGACTGCTCCGGTTGACCCATGATTCGCCAGGAACTCTTGTGCACCGGCCAGGGGCGCCACCTGCCAGGTTGGCTCTGTTACTTCGGTGGATCGCCGTCACAATGCCGCATGGCGGCGATCCTCCAAACTATCGTCCTGAAGACGAACTCAACTGTTCGCGTGCTCCTTCACCCACTGCGCCGGCTTCCCGGCAAAGAGAGCGAGGAACCCGAGCAGCAGAAGCGCGGACAGCCCAGTGGACAGGTGATCCGCTAATTCCGAATGAAACGGCGAGCCAGCGGCAGTAGCCGGTGAAAACAGCTGACCCAAGACGCCCACTGCGAAGAAAATCGTTCCAGTCAAACGCACTGCCGGCAAATACTCACCGCGGTAGAGCAAAAATCCGAACATGAAAATCAAGACCGCCATGATGGTGAAAATGAATGCCGAATTGGCGAGATAGTCGTAGATGCTCGCAACATCAGGCCCCGAGTCCGATGCGCGAAATCCCATCTCTGCCAAAGCAGCGACACTCGCCGGATTCGCACTCACCATGAGATCCTCCAGAATCGAAGTCAGCAGGTGAGCTGCTTGGATGAAGCACAGCGTTGCAAGGGCAACAATCTGCCAGGGCTTTATTGTCACAGGATTACTTCCCATTCTTTATTCGCAGTTTCGCCCCCGTGCGAGGCGAATGAGTTTGACACCGTCCAGCAGGATCGCAACCGCCCGACATGTCGGGCTAAAGCCCGGGTGCCACCGGCATCGAGGGAGGGACCCAATGCCTCTGCCGCGACAGGACGGGAACGCGCCGCCGTTGAGATGGAGGTACCGACTCGTCACCCACCGCGTCAGCGACATCACTCCGTGGTTGGGTCGTTGGCCGCCTCGGGGAACCGTCGCTGTGCTCCTCACCACCCCGGACCCCGGACCTACGCATTACTAGCCGTTCGCCGGCCCCCTATGGCCACGCTCATACTCGTGCCTACCCCGGCATATTCGGCCATACCTGCGCCATGTTCCGGGGCATAACCGGGGCGAGATGCTCACCGGTAGATCTCGCGTCGATGACCGATCCGGACGACGTGGACCAGGAGCACAGCGTCCAGGACCTCGTAGACGATCCGGTAGTCGCCGACCCGCACCCGGTAGACCGAGTCCTCACCCTGCATCGCGACGCAGTTCGGCGGCCGAGGGTTGTCGGCCAGCAGATCCAGCGCCGCCCGGATCCGCTGCTGCTCCCGACGCTGCAATGCCGAGAGTGCCCTGGCGGCTCGCCGAGCGAGCCTGACTTCGTACTTCGCGGTCACGACAAGCCGAGGTCGGCCTTGACCTGCTCCCACGGGATGTAGTCATCCTCATCTCGCGCCAGCGCAAGCTCAGCACGATCGAGTGCGTCCTCCGCGTCATCAAGGAGCTTCTCGAACACCACAGGATCGACGACCACGGCGACCGCGCGACCGCGCCTGGTCAGGTAGACCGGCTCACCCGTCCGCTGGGCGCTGTCGATCACGTCCGCCAAGTGCTCCCGGGCCTCGCTCACCGCCATCTCCATCATGTACGAATCGTACAAGATGAGTGGCCGAACCTCGGACCGGCTGCGTCTGGCCAAACAGAGTCGCGAAGAGGCAGTAGTCAACATCGCATTCTTCTCAGTCGCGCCCGCCAGCCGGCAATACCGGCGCATGCTCTCCAGCGGCTACTCCGAGCTCTCCGCCATCGTCCGGCAGATCCTCGCCACAGCCGAGGCACACGGAGAGCTGGTCGCTGCGATAGATGTGGACAACGAATCTCACCGCCGCGCTGATCCACGCAACTCAGGGACCCCTCGGCCCGGTGCTCATCGGCGTCATGCCGCCTGAACAAACCCTCACAGCCAAATCAAGCGAGCATTCTCATACAAAACAGCTTCAAGCCCCATGCGGGCCGCCAGACCCGTCGCCATGCCCAGCCAATGAGCCAGGCGCCCACCTGTTGTCAACTGTCGGCCTCGACGACGTCCGCGCCATCAGCAGCCCGCTGCAGCGCAGCGCAGCCCTCCATCGCCGCTTCCATCGTGTCGCAGGCCTCGCCCACGGCGACGATCTCGTACGAGCCATACCCATTCAAGCGACTCGAGTGTGCCGCCTGACCCCACGGCCATGCACCGCAGGCAAGTCAAGGCGGCCACCCGGTGACTGGCTGGGGATGCTCCGCTTCACCGACGAGTAAGCGTCACGTGGCCGTCGCATTGGCGACTTACACCTGCCCCATAACCTGCACTCCTCATGCGTCGGGACCGACTCGATTCACTAGTCGGCCCCAACGATGACTCCAAGGTCACGCCGACGGAAAGATGCCCCAGGGCTGCGACATGGCGCACGCGGTCGGCCTCTGAGGCCGAATGAGCCATTCCACCCTCATGAACGAATACGTCACGCCTTGAAATAGCGCGTCGCGTTGGAGGGCGTCGAGGTGCCGACCGAATTCACCGCCCTGACGGTGAATGTGTACCACCCGCTTTGCGTGAGGGGGCCGACGAACGTCACCCTTCCTGCTTGCGCAGGGAAGGAATGAGTGACGTTCCTGCCACCGGGACCTTTCGACGTCACGGTGTATTCCGTAATGGGCACGCCGCCATCCGATGACGGTGCGGAGAAAGTCACCCACACTTCCGTTCCTGTTTTGCGAGCAATCGAAGTGAGTCCCGGCGCGCCCGGAACTGTCGTCGCCACGATGACCGGCGACGATGCGACGGATTCGCCCGAGGTGCCTCCCGTATTCTTTGCGCTTGCCTTGACCGTGTAGGTGCTTCCTGCGGTGAGGGCGGTGACGTCGCAGAACCCGGACGCGCCCGTCACGGTGCAGGTCCCAGCGGCCGTCCCGCTGGCCGCGTACGCCGTGACCGTGTACGTAGCCGGGGTGCCGCCCGAAGTCCCGGCAGCCACGGTCGCGGTGACCTTGGCGGTCCCCGCGACAACAGTGGGTGCTGGCGGGGTTCCGGGCACGGGCTGGTCGCGCCATACAGCTGCGAGCCACACGTCGCTGTCAAATGAGTAAATTGCCTTGTCCGCCCATACCACTTTGTCGTCCGACGCGTAACTGGCCGCTGGGTTGGCGATGGCCCAGCCGACGAAGTCCTTCCCCGAGGGTTTCCAAGTGTTAGCGCGTAATGGCTTAGGCGTCGATGCGATTTGGGTTGGCATTGAACCTGTTTGGGACCCGATGCCCGTGGTGAAATTCACTTCGAGCCACATTTGAGCGCCCGCTTCGACCACCTTGAGTCTCCCCGACTCGCTGGTAGGCGACCAACCGGCGGAATTCCTTGCACCTACCCGCACCCACGTGTAGCCCGAGGGCAGACCGGTGACGTCGCAGGACCCTCCTGACGCGCCCGTCACAGTGCATGTCCCTAAATTTCTATATGAGGGAGTGTCTGTATGTACTTGAACCGTGTAGTAATCCGGGGTGCCGCCCTTGAGCCCGGCGGCCACGGTCACGGTGACCTTGCCATCGCCAACGACAACAGTGGGTACTGGCGGCCTGCCGGGCGCGGACACCGTCGCTGCGGTAAACGTGAATGTGACGGTTCCGGTCTGCGGCCCTTTGGTCGCGGTCACGGCACATGTCCCGGCGGCAGTGGCGGTGAGCGATGAGTCGGTGATCGCGCATCCGGTGCTGGTTGTTGCGTAGGAGACGGGGTCAGTACCGGTGCCGCCCGCGCTCGTCAGGGCAATCGATGTCCCGACCGCTGCGGTCGCTGGAGCCCCGGTTACCGTCAACGACGACGTCGTGGTTACGTCACCCCGGATGACGGGCTCACTCGCCTCAGTCGCACTCCCACCGGAGCCACCGCACCCGGCGAGGAGCATCACCGCGCACACGACGACAGCTGTCGCCTTGCCGGAACCTGACGCAAGACTCGTGAAGAGCCTCGATTGTGCACCCATCGCCAACACCATTCCTCTTGGGGACGCCGCTCCTTCAACGTGCGAACCTGACGAAGGGTATTGCCGTTCTGGTGTGTCCGCTACCGTGAAAACACGGTGTTCTCCAGCAGTCGCCCCCCTAGGGTCGACTCAACCTGCATGCACGCGTCAACTGATGACATCGGGGTTCATCTCCACCTCGACCATCCGCACTTCCCCCACTGCAAGCAGCGTCGACCAATTCGGCTCGTTGGTGAGTTAACGGTGAGACCCGGAAGCGTCGGAGGGCCTGCAGAAGCTAGGTTTCCGTTACGGCACAGGAGCCACGGCATCGCCAGGCAGGTGTCGCCGCCGGATCCGAGACTCGTCGCACGTGTCGCATCTGGATCTGCGACATTCGCGGATGGACTGACGACTTTCTCCGATGGACAGGGCTCGCCGGTGGACCGACTGTCGCGGCTGAATTCCCACGAGGAACGGCAGCCGCGGCCCCAGCCGCGGAAAGCCGCTCTCTCCTCCGGTTTGGTCCAGTCTCGTCTGCTCTCCTGCCCAAGACGCAGAGGCGAGGCATCAGGACAGACAGGCGACGTGGCAAGACAGGTCGGCTACCTGACAAGACACGTAATCGACTTGGCAGGAGGCGGGCGAAAGGGCCCTAGAGGCAGCAGAACCGGTTCGCGACCGAGGTCAATCTGTGGCAAATCAGTGGCAAATCGGCTTCGACTGGATCCGCTGCCTCTGTCTAAGTTCCTAGAACACGTTTGATTGCAACATATTTTCGTGGAGCCGCCTCGGGGATTTGAACCCCGGACCTACGCATTACGAGCGCGCGAGGAATGTGCCAACGACGGCGGACGCTATTGCACTGCATCCGTTTGCCCAAGCTGGCTCACGCCTAATTGACGCGGTGCCGAGTTGCGAGCGGGCTACTGCAAGAGCCTGAGCCCGCGTAGACGGGCCATGTCGTGCGCGATGTCAAGGAGCGGATCGCCTGGCGCGAGCACGGCATCAATGTCGTGGGTGGCCCGCCGGTCAGTGTTCATGAGTGCGATCGCCGATCCGCCGACCACTCGGATGGCACCGGTACGTCCGTCAAGAGCCGCACGGGTAGCAAGGTCAACGAGCAGCTCTTCGATCTGACCCGCTGCGAAACCGGGGCTGCTCACACGCTCTCCAGTTCGCTGGCGGCCAGGTAGATTCCGTGTCGGGCGATGGCCTTTGGGGTCGCTTTGCGGGCCGCTGGACGCAGCGACGCGAGGGGCTCGACGTGCCACGGCTCGGTCAGGGTCCGCTGCGGCGTGCGCACCCATTCGGGCAGGGGAAGCCGGTCGGTGGTTAGCCAATGGTCGACGATGGCGGCGACGAGTGCGTCGTAACGGTGATCGCCTGTGGGTGCGGGTTCCGTTACGGCTAGGGCGACACGCACGGCCGGGGATGCACCGGCAAGGTCGTCGGAAAGTTGGATAACCTCCCGCCAGGCATGTCGGTCACTGTTCGATGCGAGTTCCGTTGCGATCGCGAGGGCCGCCTCGCAGGCAGGGCGAGACAGGGTCGGCAGCACCGCGATCCGCTGCCCCAGCGTTGCGAGCAGGTGTTCGAGCCGGCGCACTGTCGTGTCGTGCTGGCCCGCTTCAATGTCGGCGATGCGGGGTTGGGCCACAAGAGCACGATCGGCCAGGGCGCGCTGCGAGAGCCCATGCGACCCCCGGGCCGAGCGCAATAGAGATGCAGCGGTCATGACACCCTCCGATACGAAACATCGTATCAAGCGTTAGCCGGTCAGCCGCAGATCTGAGGGGCGGCAACAAATCGGGGCATTCCGAGGCGCTCACCGATTGACCGAGTCCTCACCCCGCATCGCGACGCGGCGCGACGCGGCCGAGGTTTGGCGGAGCGTGTCGCGTTCGCGCGCCACAGCGTAATCAAACGCTCCACGTCGAGATGGCCTGCTTGGACCAATCCGACTGTTCGCGAGTCTCGACGACACTGAACCAAGGGCGGCCGTCCAGTTCGATGCCGGCCTTCAGCCAGTTTCGCTCGTCGACGCGAACCATGAGCCCGCACTGGTCGAATGGCGATTGGAATTCGCAATGAAGCTGCATGGTCACCTTGAAGTCACCCTCGCACCCGACCAGGAGGGCGTCGCCGTCATCGGCCCCGATGACACCGCCGGTGTGACGCCAGAAATCGCTCATCGGCCTGGTCTCCCAACGCACCCGGCCAAGAGCATCGATCTCCGTTCGCACTGGCTCGTTGACCCAAGCGAATCCCTCCCAAGCTCCAACCGCCGTAATCGAACCTCCTCATCCGAGTGGCGTGCATTTCGTCGACCGGCCTGATGGCCGTTCCCGCCGCACCAGGCTCGGCTCACGCCGGTAACCGAGGTCTCAAGGGCTCGTCTAATCGAATGTAGCAAGATCGGAAATCAGCCAGTGAGATCAGCGAGGACCTCGTCCCACAGGGGGGTGGCATCCTGCCGGAAGTACCCCATGTGACCGAGCGATGTGACCCCGGTATCGCTGGACCGAATATCGCGGGTGGTGAGCTGGGCGTTGCGATATAAGGACATGAATACGTCGCGCGATACCGGTGGGATCCAGCGGTCGTCTGTTGAGTTGATCACCACGATGGGGATCTCAACCCGTTCGAACAGTGCGACCATCTCAGCACTGATGTCAGGATCCTCGAAGTAGTGGTGCGGGTAGCAGCACCAGCGCTTCCACTGTCGGTATACGTCAAGCGGGAGGTCCTCGCCGAGACCGAGCCGGCTCCACGCGAGGTAGCCGGCGCTTCGCGTGACGACCGGTCCGGCGAGGTCCCACAGCACGCGGCCACGCAGTTGTTCCAGACGAGGCATGTACCCGCTCCCGAGGAGGAGTGCTCTTCGACAAGAGACGTACGACGCTCCCCAAGACCCCTAAGACGCCCATTGCCTGTCCGTGCACGGATACGGACCCACCTTCTCATTCGGGCATCTGACTCCGGTCCAGGTGACACCGGTCAGGGTGGCACTGGTCAAAACCCCGCCGGTCATGTCCGAGTTGGCCAAGTTCACGCCGCTCAAGTTCGCGCGGGTGAAGTTCGTTTGGTTGGCCCTCGTCCATTGCAGCGCCGCATTCGTCAGGTTCGCGTCGGTGAAATTCGTGCTAGTCAGATTTGCGCCGTTCAGGCGCGTGCCGACCAGGTTCGCCCCGGCTAGGTTCGCCCCGCCGAGGTACGCATTGTCGAGATACGCGCCGGTGAGGTTTGCGCCGGTCAAGTTTGCGCTGTCGAGGTCCGCGTTGGTCAGGTCCGCTCCGGTGAGATTCGCTCCAGTAAGATTTGCGCTCCTGAGGAAGATGTCCGTCTTATCGCAGTACGCCCAGTTCACATTCGCTCCTGCGGGCGCCTTGCAGTTCCCGATGCCTGGCTTGACGGAAGTCGACCAACCTGACCAGCCCGACGTGCCAACGGCATTCGACGCCTTCACCCTGAACCTGTACGAGGTTCCGGCCGTGAGCCCGGTGAGGGTGACGCTGCCAGATCCCGACTGGGAGACAGTGCCAGTTATCCCACCTGATTCCGACGTTGCTGTGTACTGCGTGATCGGCGATCCGCCGTTGGACGCCGGTGCGGTGAAGGCCACCGTGACCGAAGTCGACCCCGTCACGGTGACGGCCCCGATAGCCGGCGTCCCGGGAGCCAATGCCGGCACGACCGAACCCGACTCGCCCGACGCGGCCGAGGTGCCAACGGCGTTCTTGGCGGTGACGATGAACTTATACGAGGTGCCGGTCGTCAACCGGGTCACCCGAATGCTCCCTGAGCCCGACTGAGAGACAGTGCCGGTGATGCCGCCAGGGATGGACGTTGCTGTGTACTGCGTGATCGTTGAACCGCCGTTCGATGCCGGTGCGGTGAACGCGACCGTCGCGGACGTCGACCCTGCCGCGGCGACGGCCCCGATCCCCGGCGCGCCGGGAGGCCCGAGGATGGTCACCTGCGCCGATGGGGAGGAGGGAGTCGAGGTGCCTGCCGCATTCGTCGCGGTCACCGTGAACGTGTACGGAGTGCCGGCCGTGAGCCCGGTGACGGTGATCGTCCCGGAGCCCGCCTGGGACACGGTGCCGGTGATGGAGCCGGTATCGGAGGTCGCCGTGTACTTGGTGATCGCCGAGCCGCCGTTGGATGCAGGCTCGGTGAACGCGACCGTCGCCGACGTCGACGTCGACCCTGCCGCGACGACGGCCCCAATGGTCGGTGCGCCGGGAACGGTGACCGGGGTCACCGGCGCCGACGGGGCGGACACGGCCGAGGTGCCGCCCGCGTTCGTCGCGGTGGCCGTGAACGTGTACGCGGTGCCGTTCGACAGGCCCGTCACGTCGCAGGACCCAGACTCGCCCGTCACCGTGCACGCACCGCCCGTAACGGCCGGCGACGCGGTCACTGCGTAGGACGCAGCGGTGCCGCCCGTGGTCGCGGCGGCCACTGTCACCGTTACCTTGGCGTCGCCAGCGGTCACCGTCGAAATGGTCGGAACGCCGGGAGCGGCGACCGCCTCAACTACGCCTGAGACGGTAATCGATGGCGGGGACGTGTAAGTGCACCCGTTGGCAGTGGTTCCCGTGACGATGAACGTGTTGTTCGCCTTCTTCGTCAGGCCCCGTACCTGGATCGACCCGATCGACGAGGAGCTGCTGATCGTCGCGTTCTGGCCACTGTTCGCCGTGGCCGTGAACGTGGTCCAAGGAGACGTGTACGTCGGCGCGGTGAAGACAACCGTGCGGGTGACCCCGCCGACCGCCGCCGTCGCGGTCCATGAGTTCTTGGCCGCCTCACACCCAGCACCCGCCACGTCACCTCGGATGACCGGAGCACTCACCTCCGACGTACTCTCGCCGGAGCCTCCGCATCCGGCGATGAGCATCACCGCGCACACGACGACTGCTGTCGCCTTGCCGGAACCTGACGCAAGGCTCGTGAAGCGCCTCGTCCGTGCACCCATCGCCAACACCATTCCTCTTGGGGACGTCGCCCCATCAATGAACGAATCTGATGAAGGCTATTGCCGTTCAGGTGAGTCCGCCACCGTGAAAACACGGTGGTTTCGACGAGTCCCCCTCCAAGGGTCGACGGGCTTGCTCAAGGCGACGATGTTCGCCCGTTGAGCGTTGACCTTCGTTCTGCCACCTAGCCGGTCCGTTGCAGCCGGCCTTGCGAACCGGCTTCGCTCCGCAGACCGAACTGCGTCGACTGAGGGCACCGGCGGCACCCACCCCTCCCGCGTCGGCGCCCGCGCCGTCCGAGGACACAGCCGATCGGGCCTGCTTGCTGGTTATCGCTCGCATCGTTTGAGCGGACGTTTCGACAGCACGTTCTGACCTGCCAAAGGTCCAAGGGCTGGCTGTTCGGGGCGTTGCAGTCGTCTCGGCGCACTCATCGAAGCAGCCGGACCTAGAAACCACGATCGGCGGTGACACCAGGGTTGGTAGTACGGGAGTTTCCTTCGTCGGCTGAGGACGCAGAGCGCACTTGTTGACCGGGCTCCCTGGCACGCTTCATCGCCACTTGCAGACGAGAAGTTGGGGCACCCTTGTCGCTCCGTCAACGACCTTTCCTTCACTCGCTGGGTCGACAGGCACGGGGATTGGGACTGGGTTCTCGATCACGCGGAGCATAATCACAGGTGACGCTAACCGGCCGCATAGGGCTGGCTCGCACTTGAGTCAGCAACGAACGGGAACCTTGTTTCGTGCGAACTGAGCAACGTCCGCCGTTGCTCTTGTCTAGCACTTCGCTACTAAAGCCAGGGGCACTGACGATTCCACCGCCGGCGCCCGGGGCGACCGGGATATCCCCGATCGCCCCGGCGCCTCAGAGTGCGACCTCGTCCAGCACGCCTGTCGCAACGTCGAAAATGAATCCGCGGATGGAATCGGTGTGCGGAATGAACGGCGAGGCCTTGATTCGGTTCGCCGACTGCACGACATCTACGGCGAGATCGCTGAATGCCTCGGCAGCCCACTCGGGCTTGATGCCTGTCTCGTCCTGGATCGACTTCTTGAATGCGTCGTCGGTGAAGGTGAGCATCCCGCAGTCGGTGTGGTGGATGAGGATGATCTCCTTCGTGCCGAGGAGCCGTTGCGAGATTGCGAGTGAACGGATCTCATCGTCGGTGACGACTCCGCCGGCATTGCGAATGATGTGCGCATCGCCCTCCTCGAGTCCGAGGACCTTGGAGACGTGCAGGCGTGCGTCCATGCAGGCGACGACGGCTAGGTGCTTGGCTGGCGGCAGGGGCAGCGGGCCAGAAAAGGCCTCGGCATAGGAACTGTTGCGCTCTAGGAACTGGGGAATGACGGACATGGTTTCCTCTCAGGGTGCATGAAGGCCTCGTGGACCGAGTGTTGGGTCAGAGATTGCTGAGTTCTGGGTTCTGAGTTACTGGTGCTGGCGACGGAGTGGTCAGCGACAGGCGGACGACGCGACGCGCATGTTGTCGACGTGGCGTCGGCGAGTCAGCAAAACCTGCATGAGGTGAACCTAGCCGGGGTCGAATCAACCCGCTCGGGTCGATTTCGCAGTTGCCAACAATCCGCAGGTGACGCCGGGTGCTGAGCTCACTCGGTGTCGCGTGCCCGGGTCATCACCTCTTAGAATGCCTTGGTGCCCACCAACGAGTTCCGTTGCAGGACGTGCGGTGAGACCTACGTCGTCAACCGTCCTATGGATGCATCCAATGAGCCGGCACCGTGCCCGAATGGCCATGACGACACAGTGCGGTTGCTGACGGTCGCCTCCGCAGGCGGCTCACGGCCATCCGCTTCACCGTCAGCCGGTGGCGGTGGCGGTGGCTGCGGATGCGGATGACTTGCGCTCACTGAGGACGGCAAGGAAGACGACCATTCCCGGTGAGTACTTGGCTGGACTCGAGAGGGTGCGCACGCCCCACTCTTGGGCGTGCTGCTCCTCTGAGGTCTCGGGGTGTTATCGCTGCTCCTTGGCCGACAGCCAGGAGCTTGCAGTAAGCAGCCGTGCGGGGTTGATGCCAGGGGCGATAAGGCGCTCAGCCGAGGTGCCCATACGACGTCAGTTGTCCTGAGGCTCATCGCGTGAAGAAGTGGTGAAGGAGCCGACGCCTGGACGTTGGACCGTCCCACGAACGCCAGCAGGCTCAGGCAGAGTGCTCTGCGTCGGCAAAGCACGCCTCGGAGGCTCTGATTCCAACCTCTATGGACAGAACAGCTAGTCGAGCCCGGGCAGCCCATCGAGGCTCTTGGCGTTCCACTCGGCACGAAACTCCGCCAGACCCTGGGCTCCGCGCTTTCGGTGATCGAGGTCAAGCACATCGCGATCAGCCTCGTAGGTCATGCGCGGCACCGCGTATCCGCACGAGTCTGCCAATCGCACCACGTCGAGCACGATGATCGAGCGCACTCCCTCGTGCCCGCTGAACCGACCTGCCAGCTCAACGAACGACGGCTCGCCCGGGAACAGCACGCTGCCTCGGCCGTGCAGTCGGACAATGCGTGGCCGGCCGTCGAACGCGCAGAACATGATGACTATGCGACCGTTCTCGCGCAGGTGCGCAATGGTCTCGATCCCACTGCCGGTCAGGTCCAGGTAGGCCACCTGACGCGGACCCAGGACTGCAAAGGTGCCGGCCAGGCCCTTCGGCGAGCAGTTCACCAGGCCCTGCGGATCCAGCGGAGCCGTCGAGACGAAGAACATTGGCTGACTGGTCATCCATGCGGCGAGCTTGTCATCGATGGCCTCGAGTTGGTCTCCCATGAAACCCCACCGCAGGCGCTCACCCTCGCGCCCGACAGATGCCCCGCGACTGAGGAACGTCACCAGCGATGCTTCGATGACGGCATTGGCCGGTCGGCACACTCACCGAACTACGAGTTCCTCCCTCACGCGTCGGGCGGTCTCGCGCGGCCGAGAGGTAGGTGGCTGGACGTCTCGGCACTACTTCGCGAACGCGCGGAGTAGGTCGTCGACGACACCGTGAGCATCTGCGGCGGCGTTGTCACGCTCTGATTGTTCGAGGTACGCGAACTCGGCGGCACGCTGGGGACCGACGTGGTCGATGGTCGCGAAGTCGCGCCGCAGAACCCCGAGTGCTTGCTTGACGATCGCGGCGTGCCGTGCGGCGTGCTCCCGAAGGCGCGAAGCAACCGCCTCAGCTCCACCCGTCGCCCCACGCACGACGTAGACAAGGTCGTAGGCGTCCTTGGGCTCGATCCGGTCACCGAACGCCAGCGCCTTCAGCACGACGAACGCACCCGGCCCGCATACGGGAACTCGACGTTCGATGAGTTGCCCCTGAAGCGTGAAGCCATGGATGGCGATCCAGACCCGCTCGTCGAACGCCAGTTCCAACCCCGGTGTGACAAGCGCACCGAAGTCAGTTTCGAGATTCTGCAGCCGCAACTTGGGCTCACTACCCGGCGGTGAAGGGATGAGGAAGTCGACCTTGAGCCCGTCACGAACCCAGCGCTGGACGGTGGGATTGCCGGCATCATTGATGTCCGACTTGAAGCCTTCAGACCGCAGTCGGGCACTCAATTCCGCGTAGCGTTGCTCGTCGAGCAGTGCGAGCGACAGGCCGAGATCCAGGTCGTTCGTGCCTGGATGCGGATCCCATTCATCGGCCTCGGCTTCCAGTTGAGTGTCAACGAGGAGGCTCGGTACGAGGCCGCCAACGACGACGAGGTCCTCCATGAACGCGCCGAGCGTCGCGGCGACAGTAAGACAAGCGGAGCGGACCAGCTCGGTCTCCGCCGCGCTGTACCCGGACCGGTGCCGTGGCTTGTCAGGCATGCGTTTCCCACAGGAGTTTGTCGCTTCGAAGCTGCTCCGCTGCTTCCTTGGCGCGCTCAGGTAGGTGGAGCAGATCGAGGTAGACCTGTGGCGGACTCACACAAGTGCGGCCGTGCACGTCCCTCGCGCCCGCGAATACGCCCTCGTCATCAGGACCGATCACCTGCACATTGGCACCCCTTTCGCCTCGCCTTAGGCCGAGTGCGCCTGCTGCGACGCGGGGATCACCGGCGACATACACACTGACGAGGCGGAACCTGGCGTGCTGCCCTAGGGCCCAGGCCGCCGGCAGCCCAGTGAACGCGTGATCGATGTTGCTGTCGACCAACTGGCGATGCAGACTGTCAGCCACTTCCATGCCCGAGCCCGTGATGTGCCCGGACACGACATCGTGCCGGTCGAAGCGGTAGTCGTCGGCCCAGGCATCCAACAGCGCATACGGATCGCGCGGCCGGAACTCAGGTCCCTGTCGGTCCAGTAGGAGGTCATCATCAAGGCGGCGCACCACTCGCGAGACATGTCCGTCATCCAACCCAGTCTCCGACGCCAAGCTCTTCTGACGCCACCACCTCCACGGATCCAGCAGCATCAGGCGGCTGACACGCGCGCTCTTGGGTGCAAATGGCGTTGACGGCCGTCCGCGCGCGGGAAGCAGATTCGGCAGGCCCTCCACTCGTACGTACAAGCCTCGGTCGCGAATATGGCCATTTCCGGCCAGGTCGATCCAGTTGAGTTCGAGCCCGGTCGCTGTGCGCGCACCGGCCTTGGTCATGTACGGCACGACCAGCACACCTAGCGCACTCAGCTGAGCAGCAGCGACGTGGCGATGCAGTTGCTCGGCCGCTGCCGCCACAGTCCGCGGGCTGCTCGACGACGTCACCTCGACGAACCAGACACGCTCACCCGCCTCCAGCGCAGCGTCAAGCCCTTTCTTCTCAGTCGGCAAGGGCCGAACCTCAGTCACACTGATGCCCAGAAGCGCGGCCAGCAATGCCGGCAGTCGGTAGAGCGCCTCTCGTTTCAGTTCCTTCGCCTGCATGAAAGAAGGGTACTGCAAACGTGCGCAGAATCCTTAATTTAGACATTATTCTGCGTAAAGTTGTTCACCTGTACGCGATCGGAGGAGAATGCCCTCACCCGGCCATGGACGCTGGCACCACAACCCGGGCGAACCAACGACCTTCACCTCACTTCGACCCACTCAGACACCGCATGTGACGTGCTGTCCCTCGAGCCTTGCTCCCGTGTGATCGGCGGGCGTCACGAAGACAACTGAACCCGGGATAGAGGAGATCTTTAGGTACCAATGGTTTAGCGTGAGTTTCGGTACGGGCAGTTCCGGGTAGTCGAGGGGGTTTCCGTTTGAACTGAAGGGATGAATTCCCACTCAAGGTCGCTTCGGAATCCGTCGTTTGACCGTCCCAGCAACATTGGATTTCGCAGTTGGAGCTACGCGCAAGACGAGGGGTAGGTCCGGAAGTCCGTTGGAAGTCAGGGATACATCCCCCAAAGCGATCTCCGGCTCCATCTGCAACAACTCACGCGTGAGCGCGGTCGACCCGCTGGATGAAGTCGGCGACCACCTCCGCAGCCGCCTGCACGTCGGCTGCGAGCCTCTTCGTCCTCGCCGAGGATGAAGCGCCATTGCCTGCGGCGCGAGTCACGGGATGCGTCACGAAGGTGCGTGCGCAGGATGCGTTCAGCTTCGAGGGCGAACGGCTGGGGATGGTGAGCCGCCTTCTTCGGGCGCGGGCTCACTGACTGGGCGCAGCTGAAGCGGACGATGCGTACCTGGTCCTGGGGACGCGCGACCAGACGCCAGGAGACGGTGATCACTGCTGCCGATCGGCTTCCTCCACCAGCGTGCGGAAGAAATCGCGGCTTGCGTCGTGTCCCGAATCGGTTCGCGCCAGATGTCATCTGCGTCGGCATCGGCCTCAGAGGCCGATACGTCCACGGTGCTGGACTCGTCGATGATCACCGCGGGCAGCACATACCGAAGCTCGCTGCCCGTCACGGTCCGCTCCTCCGCGATGACGACGGGGTCGCCCAGCGCGCTGTCCTGCAGGTAGGGGGAGCTCGCGGGCAGTTCGAACGTCGAGCCGTCGTCCGAAGTGATGATCGCCTGGCCCCCGCGGACGCTTGTCCATTCCCCTGGGGTCTGACTGATGCCCAGGCGGTTGGTCCATGCTTCGGAGATGCTCAATGTCCGCAACGCGAAAGCCCGCACCTGCCTCGCGGTGGGCGTCGCGGTCGCCCACCCGGAGAACAGCTCGGCCTCGAACTCCCGCGCCTGCGCGGTCACCAGCGACGCGTCCTCGACTCGACCCAGGCGCGTCAGGATCGCCGACCACAGTCCCAAAGAGGAGTACAGGTGGCGACTGCCTGCCACGCCCCGTCGAGATCTCAAGGCGATTCGCAGTCCGTCCGTGCAGGCGTCATGGCGCCGCAACGTTGCCAGGCGCGCCTGGGTCGGCGCCTTCGACGGCTCATACGCCAGCGCGAGCAGGGTCCACGACACGGTCGGGCTGATGACCGCCCGCGGATACGTCCCCGCCGCCCGGACCTCGTGAACTACCGCAGCACCCACCACTCTGACCCTCCGTTTCGAAGTATCAGAGTGTCCTAGGAGGCCCGGCCCGCCAACCAAACGGACCATTCCACTTCTCGCCTGCACGACTCACGTCAAGCCGGTCGCAGCCAAACCAGCCCGTCGCCCGCCGCGTTGCCGGCCAGCAGGACATCAGGGTTGTTCAGCATCCAGGTATGCACCGCGACCCACGGCCGGCCGCCGGACTGCGGAACCCGGGCGCTCATCGCTGCGCCCCGGGGAGCGTTATCGTCCTTCCCGAAGGATCGACGCCGGGAACCGGTGCGCGTCGCTCGACCCCGACAAGGCCGAGCAGCATCGCATCCGCGATGCCGTAGCGGATGCTGCGGGGCGTCACGCCGAGAACGGCGGCGAGCTCCCGGTTCGTCGCCGACGTGGGGCCCGCCTCGGCGAGGTGGGCAACGAGTCGCGCTACGTGGCGCGATGACGGAGTCGGCATGGGTATGGCCCTCCCTGGACCTGATGCCGATGCCGCCCCGATGGCAGCTTTCCTGTCCGGCAGGCAGGACCGTTCCACCGGATTCCAGGATGGCAAGAAGGTGTCCGGGTGCAGGAAGATTGCGCCGCAGGTGCACGGCGCAATCTCCGCGTTTGAACCGGGTGCACCAGCGCAGTCGGTTGAAGATGCCCTGCCGCTGACCGCCGGAAGCGGTCACGCACCCTCCGCCCGGCCAGTTATCCACAGGCCGCGGCGTGTCCGGCGGTCTGCGTCGGCGCTGGAGGCCCGCGTGGACGCCCGGAGCGCTGGCCGCCCCTGAACAACGGCCCCCATAATGATTCGTGCAATGACTAGTGCATCACATACAGTGATCATCCGAGTACCCATTATGAATGGTTTGGATAGGCGAAGGATGGTGTGAGATGCCCACGCGACCACTCTCGACGCGCAGCGCTAAGGCCGCTGTCGAACTCGGGAACAGCCTGGCGACCTTCCGCAAACTGCAGGGCTTGACGGCCGCCCAGGTTTCCGACCGCGCCGGCATCACGCGCAACACCCTTCGCAACCTCGAGCGTGGGGAGGCCACGGTTGGACTCGACGTGCTCCTCGAAGTGAGTCGCGTCCTTGGGGTTCTCGACTACCTCGTCAAGGGCTTGAACCCGTACGAGACGGACTTGGGCCAGGCCCTGGCGCAGGCCAGACTCGTCGAGAATCGCCCCCTGCCCCAGCGGGTACGCCAGTGAGTGCCTCCCGCAGTCCGGCGACGTCCGTCGACGTCTACCTGAGCGATCGCGGGGACGACATCCTCCTCGGCCAGGCGTTCTTCCCGACCACGCGGGGTCAGGTGACGACGACCTTTCGCTACGCGGACGACTACCTGACACGCAAGGGCGCCTGGCCAATCGAGCCCGGTCTCCCGTTGTTCGCGGGCCCGCAGGCCGTCGCTGGCGGACTTCCCCACTCCTTCACCGATTGCACTCCTGATCGCTGGGGCAGGAACTTGATCAAGAAGGGCCGCCAGGCTGAGAACGTCCGGGCCGGCCGCGTGCGCACCGACGTCACTGAGGTGGACTTCCTCCTGGAGGTCACCGACGAGACCCGACAGGGTGCGCTGCGCTTCACAGCCCGGGACTCCGGCCCCGAGGGGCCGTTCCTGTCTGCCGATAGTGATGTTCCCATGCTGATCGAACTGCCCAGGCTCATGGCCGCCGCGGACAAGGCTGAGGCGACGGGTGACCTGGAAGCAGTCAAGGAGCTTCTCAACGCTGGAACAGGGTCACTCGGCGGTGCGCGGCCGAAGGCGTCGGTGCGCGATGGAGACCGGCTCTTCATCGCGAAGTTCACAGGCCCGCAGGACGGCTGGGCTGTGATCGGCTGGGAGAAGACAGCTCTGGACCTGGCAGTCAAGGCCGGCATCACGGTGCCCGACCGGCGTCTTGTCCCGGTCGGCGCTCGACCTGTGCTCCTCCTCGAGCGGTTCGACAGGACCCCTGCTGGCGGGCGAATCCCGTACGTGTCCGCGATGACTCTGCTGGGTGCACGCGATGGCGGGAACACGGCGTTCGACTACATGGACCTCGCTGACGTCCTCACGGAGAATGGCGCCACCACCGTGAAAGCTGACCTTGTCGAGATGTGGCGTCGGCTCGCGTTCTCCACAGCGATCAACAACACTGACGACCATCTGCGGAATCACGGATTCCTGCGAGGGTCTGCTGGTTGGGTTCCGTCGCCGCTGTTTGACGTCAACCCGAACCCTGACACGGGCGCCGCCAGGCAGCTCGCGATTGGAGCCGAGTACTACCGAAGCGGTATCCGTGCGTCCCTTGGCGAGGTTGCCGAGCACTTCGGAGTGCGCAGATCGCAGGCGAACGCCATCCTTCGCGAGATCTTCGCCGCGACGAGTGAGTGGCGGCAATGCGCGGCAAGCAACGGCGTGCCGAAGCGTGAGTTCAGCCTCATGGAGGATGCCTTCGACGGCATGCGCGACCTGCCCGACCACCTGTAATGCGGAACGAAGAGACCTAGGCGGCTCCGCCACCAAGAGGCGTGGTCCGTTCAGGGCCCGCGCGAGAGTTCCAGGCAGCACCGGGACCGCCGACGCCGCGGGCGGCCGAGGACCGCCGCGGAACAGCCAGTGCGCTCGTGAGGCCTTGGGTTCCCGGGGCTCGTCTCTCCTCCGGTCTGGTCCAGTCTCGTCTGCTCTCCTGCCCAAGACGCAGAAGCGAAGCATCACGACGGATAGGCGACGTGGCAAGAGAGCTCAACAACCTGGCAAGACACGTACACGACTTGGCAGGAGGCGGGTGAAAGGGCCTTCGAGGCAGGCTCACCCGTTCGCGACCGAAGTCAATCTATGGCAAATCAGTGGCAAATCGGCTTCGACTGGATCCGCTGTCGCTGTCTAATGTCCCAGAACACTAATATTTGCATGTGTTTTCGTGGAGCCGCCTCGGGGAACCGTCGCTGCGCTCCTCCCCACCCCGGACCTACGCATTACGAGCCGTTCGCCAGCCCCCTAAGGCCACGCTCTTACTCGTGCATACTCCGGCATTCCCCGCTGCAGTCGTCCATGCGTCGTCCATGTTCCGGGGCATATCCGGGGCATTTCGCGACGCCCCGTTGCGCGCCCGGTCTCCGCATTCCTGCTGGGCAATCGCTGGTCATGCGTCAGCGCTCGGTGCCGGCATCGTGACGCCGGCCTCCAGGTCGGCGAGGAGGTCCAGCAGGCCGGTGGCTTCCCAGGTGCGGTTGCGCTGGCCGTGCGATGCCCGGGTCACCGCGCCGGCGCTTTCGAGTTGGAGGAGGGCCTCGTTGACGACAGCCTTGGTTCGCCCGGTGGCGGCCACCGCGACGGGGACGGAGATCATGGGGTGCGCGGGCATGACTTCGACAAGTGCCCAGGCCACGGAGTCCGCGCGGGGATTCGCCGTCGCCCGCAGCATCGCCCTCCACTGGTCCTGAAGGGCCTCCACCCGTGCGAGGTAACTGCTGGCCAGACCGGCCGACTGGGCCGTCGCCGCGGCGAAGGTCGTCAGCCAGTCGTCGACGTCTCCGCGCGCGAAGGCGTCCAGACCCGCGATATAGCTGCCCTTGTCGCCGGCCAGCACGACGCTGATCGGTGGCACATACATCGGGGTCAGTCCGCGGCGGCGCAGGACGACGTGGATCAGGGCCCGGCCGGTGCGTCCGTTGCCGTCCAGGAACGGGTGGATGACCTCGAACTGTGCGTGCACGAGACCGGCCTGGATCACCGGCGGCAGGCCGTCGTCGTTCATCGCGTGACAGAGGTCCTCCAGCAGTCGCGGAACCTCTTCGGGTGGTGGTCCCACGAAACTGGCGCCGCAGGGGTTGTAGTTGTTCCCGCCGATCCAGTTCTGCTCGGTGCGCACGACGCCGGCGATGCGGGCGTTCGGTGCCGTGGCCATCAGCGCGGCGTGGATGCTCACCAGGTCGTCGAGTGTCACCGCGTTCGAGCCGGTGGCGTCGTCGATGGCGAGTTCCATCGCGTCGATGTTGGCCAGGATCTCCGACGCGCTCGATCCGGCCTTGCGCCCCGACTCGAGTCGCGCCTCCGCGCGCGCCAGGTCGCGGGCGTCGACCTGCATGCCCTCCACCTTGGAGGATGCGATCGACTCTGTGCGCAGCAGGAGCCGTGCCAGCGGCGCCAACGCGGGCCGGGCGCGGGCGTTCAGTCGGTGGACGGCCGTCTCCGCATCGGAGACCACTCCCACCAGGTCCGCTGAGAACGGCTCATCGAACGCGGACAGTTCGTCAGGGGTGAACGACTCGTAGTGGCAGGCACGCCGGAACCGGGGAGGCGCATACCGGGCAGGGTCGTACTCCCACGTTCGACGCACCGAGGTGCCGCGCATATCCCCTCCTCACCGAACCGCATCGAATGGATTGGTGCACAAACCATACTATGGAGATTCCCGGGGATGCCATACACAACGACAACCGGTGGCCAGCCCCGAATCGTCAGGACCCCGCGGCACTGAACCTTGCTCCGGTAGACCCGTGGTCCCGTCGCCCGAATGCGAGGCACCGAGGCTGCCCACGACGTTGAGTGGGTAGGAGGGATCCAGCGGATGGCCCGGGAGCGGACGATGACGAATGGGACTCCGAGGTCAACTACGACGACATACCCGACGATGCTTGGGATGAAGCCCGACATATCTCAGTTTTGTCTAGAGCCGCCTCGTGGAACCGTCGCTGCGCTCCTCCCCATCACGGATCTACCGCATGACGAGTGCTTCAGCCGAAACCAGCGATGCGGTCCGCTCGTCGGTGCCCCGCTCGGCAAGGGTCGCCGCCGCGAGCTCGGCCGGCAGGGCCACGGAGAACTTGAGCCCTTCAAGTGCCTTCGGGTCAAGGACCGCCGCAGGGAGACCGGATTCGAGGACGGACGCCAGCGCGCGGATCGACTCGCCAGTGAGGCCCTGGCCTCGAACGGCTTCGGCGTCGGAGTGCGCCTTGATCCCGAGCGACGCTAGACCGGCGACGAGTGATGCGTTGGCCTTCGTTCCGGCGAACGTCCACCACGACTGATCGCTGCCGGACGAGGCAACAACCGTGCCCGAATGGTGAACATCGGTCGCGCGTTCATCGCACACCCGTGCGAGCGTCGACCGGGCCCGTCGCGATAACTCGACCGGCACCTGCGCCCCGAGCAGCACCTCGCGCATGGCCCTCGTTAACTCGTATCCCTGGCTCGGCACGCCGCCCGCCCACCGGGACCGGCTGCCTTCGGCGTGCTCCACCACGTTGATGGTTCGATGGCGCCAGTCGATCGAGGTGACGACCCACGAGCGCCCGGCAAGCAGGAGCGTTCGCGCCTGGCCAGGCTCGAGCACCGCGGTCACGGTGAGTGGCGACACCGTGCCGAGTTCACGGCGGCCGAGGAGCACGTGCATCTCGGGGTCTGCTGTGAAGACGGATGTGAGCTCGAGGAAGTTGCGACGGCCGAAACGCCGCTCGGCCTCTCCCCCGATGAACAGCATGCCGGAGTCGGAGTCCAGAAATCCTTCGGTGCACAGGTAGTCGAGCACGGCGTCGCCGTCGTCCATCACTGTGAGGCTGCCCCACCATTCGCGCCAAGTGCGCGATCCGAACTGCCCCTCTTGCAGGGCGAGCGCCAAAAACTGCTGCGCCGCAATGTGTCTGGGGTTCGGGGGCGGAATGACAGGTTCAACGAACCCGGTGCCCCACAGGTAGGCAAGGGCCGCGGCCCGTAGCAAGGTCTCCTCGCGCGTGGCGAGGAACAGGCAGTTGCGGCTCGTGCCCGCACGCCGGCCCGATCGGCCAAGTCGCTGCAGGAATGACGCAACCGTGCGGGGGGCCTCTAGCTGGATGACCCTGTCGAGGTCGCCGACATCGATGCCGAGCTCCAGGGTCGAGGTTGCCACCACGACGCAATCACGGGCCTCGGCGAAGGCCTGCTCGCTGATCCGCCGTTCGTCGGCCGACAGGGATGAATGCGAGACGAAGGTCGTGACGTCGCGCTCGCGCAGGGCGTGCGCCATCTCCTCAGCCTGCGATCGGGAGTCGCTGAAGACAAGTCGCTTCTCCCCCTGGTGCATCGACGCCACGACCGTGGCCGCGTTCGAAACCGAACCCACGTAGTCGATGAGGATCTCGGGCGCGGCCTGCGAATCAGCAGCCGGCGAGATCACCGAGCGCGCACCGGACGTATCCGAGCCCTGCATCCAGGCGATGAGTTCGTCAGGATTACCAACGGTTGCGGTGAGGCCGATGCGTTGCAGCCGGCGTCCCGTCAGGTGCTGCACTCGCTCGAGAACCGACAGCAGGTGCCAGCCGCGATCATCGCCGGCAAAGGCATGGAGTTCATCGATGACGATCACGCGCAGGTGACCGAAGAGCGCGCGGTGGTCGACCTTCGTCGATACGAGCATCGCCTCGATCGACTCCGGTGTCGTGAGCAGGATGTCGGGCGGCTCGCCCAGCAGTCGCCGCCGCTCCCCCGCGGTCGTATCGCCGTGCCAGAGCCCGACCGTGCGGCCAACCCAGGATGCGTATCCGGTGAGCCGCGGGTGCAGGTTGTTCAGCAGTGCCCGCAGTGGCGTGACATAGAGGACCGAAAGACCGCGCCACTCGGCATCGGCCATCTGTGAAAGCACTGGAAAGACTGCGGCTTCGGTCTTTCCGCCTGCGGTGGGAGCGAGCAGCAGACAGTCGTCGCCGCGGCGCACCGGCTCGATCGAGAGCCGCTGCAGGGGTCGCAGGTCGGGCCACCCGAGGGTGTTCACCACATGGTGCTCGACACCGGGATGAAGCCGATCCACAGCCTGTCCGGCCATGCTGCTCAGTCGTCCAAGTCGAGGTCGATGTCGTCGATGCCCGACGCTGCCTGACGCTCGACCTCGCCGAGCTCCACATCGCTGATGGTGAGCGCGTAGTCGCGTCGCGGGTCGAAGTCCTCGTGCTGGTCGACCCTGTCGAGCACGTCGGCGACGAGCTTCTTCAGGAAGATGCGCGGGGCTACGCCAACCTTGCCCCCGAGTCGTCCGGCCACGGCGGTCGCGAGAGTCGCGATGTAAGCGTCGTCAACAATGGTCGGCACGCGCGACGATGCACCGACCGCATAGAGGTCGCGTACCCGGCCGCCGAGCTCGCAGAGGGAATCGTGGCTGAACCCGGGGAGACGGATTTGGACTGCGCGGGCGTTGTCGAACCTGGGGTCGGTGGTGAAATCGACGGAAAGTCGCTGGGCCAGCGGTGCGAGGCGCTGGACGCCCTGGGTGCCCTCGAAGAAGGCCGGCGTGCCGGTGATGAGGAGGTACAGCCCCGGGAAGCGGCCGGAGTTCACCTCGTCGACGAGCTGCCGCAGCGCATTGAGCGCCTTGTCACGAACATCGCCCCGCACCCGCTGGAGGGTCTCAACCTCGTCGAGGACGATGACGAGTCCGGCGTAGCCGGAGTCGCGCAGCACGGCAATGAGCCCCTGGAGAAATCCGAAGGCGCCGAAGTGGTCGAGTTCGCCCCGGACGCCAGCTGAACGACGGACGGACGACGCCACATGCGGTTGGCCGCCGAGCCAGCCGATCAGGCCATCGGCCTGCACGGCATCGCCTGCAACGACGGCTGCCCGGTAGCCGCGCAGGGCACTGGCGAAGGCCGGCGCCGTCTGGCTGACCACGAGGAGACGTCGCTCCAAAAGCGTGTCGACGGCGGCAGCAAGACCTGCGGTGTCGAAGGGCTGGACTATTTCCGATGCGATGACATCCTGTTCGAGGGAGAAGAACCAGCCGTCGACCACCTCCCTGAATGCCGATGGTGGGAACTCCGCGGTCGCGAGGTTCTCGGTGACGCGGCGATAGACGGTCTCGAGCTTGTGGAGCGGTGTCTCGGTCTCGCTGATCTGCACCTCGGCCGATGCGAACCCTGCGCGCCGAGCCCGCTCGACGAGCCACCGCGAGAAGAACGTCTTGCCTGCCCCGTACTCGCCGCGCACCGCCTTGAATACGGCGCCTCCCGCCGAGACCGCTGAGAGCTCCTCGTCGATCGCAGTCTCGAAGCGCTGGAGTCCGACGGCGAGGACATCGAGGCCCTGCTGCGGCACGGTGCCGCCGCGCAGTGCGCTCACGATCTCGCGCCGGCGTCGGGGGCTGATCTCGATAGTCACGAGCCGGCCGCCGAGGGACCATCGACGCCCGCAGCGTCGTCGAGGAACTGCTCGCGCAGCAGCGCCACATCGAGCAGGACCGTCACCTGGTCGGGGTCGGTCGAGATGACGAAGTAGCCCTCGAGGTTGAGCAACCGGCGCAATTGCCCGAGGGCGCCGGGAATCAGGTCGGCACGGAGTCCGGCAGTTGCCGCGAGCGTGCTCTGGTGCATGCGTCCGCCACTCTCGGCGAGACTGCCGACGATCGAGCGCACGATGGCGTCGTCGAGCGCGCGGGCACCAGCCCGCTGCCGCTGCGCTTGGTACATCGGCGAGGCGATGAGCTGGTCGACAAGCGGCGACACCGGGGCGCTCGCCGGCGATGGCACCTCGACCTCGAGGCCGATCTGCCCCGTCACCTCGACCGGCCCAGGCTTCGGCGTGCGTCGCGACGATGGTGCGGCCGCCGGGGCCGAAAGACCAGCAGCCACCGGGTCATTCCACCAGACCGGGATCTGCGGCGTCGCAACATCCCAGCCTGCGTGCGGGTAGCGCTCGGGCTGCCTCGTCAGGGCGATCACGGGGATGACGACCTCCGCTGCCGAGGCTCCCCCGTGGTAGCCGGCCTGCTTGCCCGCGTATCGGAGGTCCTCGACGTAGGGCGCGATGATCTCGCCGCCTTCGCTCAGCACGCGCGATCCCCGCAGCAACACCTCGGTGCCGGTATTGACCGGCCCCGAGGAGGCCGTGCGCCAACGCGCCTCAGCTCCGGCGAGGGCGAGCGCCGAGCCGCCTCGTTCGACCACGTGGCCGTGATCGCTCGTGAGGAGCACCAACCGGCGACTGCGGGCCGCCTCGTCGAGCAGGCCCTGCAGGTGCTGCACGGAGTCTAGAGTCCAGTCGGTACCGCCCGGGTCATGCTTGGCGAGGGCATCGTCGACGCTGTTGAGGACGACGGCGACGATCGGGGCCGGCGACGAGAGGGCTTCGAGCAGCGGCCCGGGCAGTGCCACACCAGCCGCGCCGACGAGGTCTGATTTGTGGAAGACCGCCCCGCCGCCGGAAATGAGCGGGAAGGTGCGCTTCTCGTCAGCCTGCTGCCCGGCTGCGAGTTGCCCGGCGAACAGCGAGGTCCGCGAGTAGCGGGTGAGGGTCGGCAGCACAGCGAGCGAGGCCATGCGCCGGCCGTCGACCTGGGGCACGATCTCGTACCACTGGGTCCGGCAGGCCTCCTCGACGAGTTCGCTCGCGACCGCGGCGCTCATGCCGTCGACGAGCACGAGCAGCACCCGCTCGTCGGCGTGGGCAAGTGGCGTGATGGTGTCGCGGACGAGTGCCTCGATCGGCACGAGCCCGTCGGGCAGCACTCCGCGGGTCGTCGCATCGGCGAGCAGTGCCGCGAACTGGCGGTCGTGCCCGAGGCGTCGGGCGCGAACAGCACCGAACAGATCTGACCATGCGGCTGCGACCTCGGGGTCGGTCGAACCGACCCAGATGTCGGCAGCCGCCCAGTCGACCCACGCGTCGACGCGTGCCTGCAAGAGCGTTGCCTCGAGCAGGGTGGTCGCCGGCTCGGGGTCGGGCAGGCTGAGCCAGCGCACGAGTCGCACCGCCATGCGCGCAACGAGTGCCTGCCTGCCCTCGGCCGCCTGCTCATGCTCGAGGAGCTCGCCGAATGCACGTTCGACGCCAAACGCCCCCGATGGCTCGCCGGCAATGAACGCGCGCACCTGCGCAGCGAGGGTTCGGATCCGGGTGTCGTAACCGGCGGGCAGCACCGTCGAAAGCCCTGCGCCTGCTGGGTATTCGACATCGCCGAACAGTGCCGTGGCGCGGGCAAGGACGCCCGGACGAGCCGGGTCGCGCCGCTCTGCCATTCGTTGCATGAGCCCGCGGCTGGAGTCGGCGAGGATCCGCGCGGTGGCCTCGGGCAGGTTGCGCGCGCCCGTCCAGCGTTCAAGCCGAACTCGAGCGGCAGCAATGTCGGGCGATGACGAGCCCGATGGTGGCCATAGGACGTCGGCGACCAGCCCGATGGAGATCGCATCGATCGAGGTGCCGGTCGCCGCCGAGCCCATCGCGAGCCCGGCGACCGGCCCGATGCTGGCGGTCGCCCATTCGATGAGACCCGTCTGCACCGACGTGGGCTGCTCCCTGAAGCGCAGCGTCGCGGCGGGGTCGAGGGTCCAGGCGAGCAGACCCGACGGGTCGAGCTCGCCCACCGCCAAGCCGAGCACGGTCGCGGTGAGGTGCGAAAGGGCATGATCGCGAGTGAGGATGCCGGTCGGCGCCGCGGGCCAGCCACCGGGGGGCGCATTGGCGACCAGCGGCTCGGCGACCCATAACAGCCGCCGCAGCAGCGGGTCGATGTCACGGGCCTTGAACGCCTGCTCGACCCCGACCCACATGTTCAGGGTCTCGACATGCTGATTGAAGCAGCGGGCGAGGATGCCAAGGCCAAGATCTGCGTCATTGCGGTCGGTGAGCACGATGAGGAAGTCGCTCGGGTCGAGCGCACTCATCGCGTCGCGAATGGCGAGTGACGAGACACAGGGGCGGACGAGCACGCGAGCCGACTCGCCGGATGGCCCGCTGAGCAGGAGATGGTCCGGGCCACTCCACGCCGGCTGCGCCCGAATCGCCAGGACCCGAGCCTCGCTCTCCAGGCCCATCCTCGACACCAGGTTCTGGGCGTATCGGCGAACGAGGGGCTCGTTCGCGACCGGGATCGCAGTGTCGGGCGCGGTGCTCACTCCAGCCACCAGGACACCTTGAGCGTCTTGCTCGGTGCAGCCTCAAGGGCGGCCCGCGCCTGCCCGAGAACAGAGCCGAGTCGATCGTCAATGCCGTCGAGCCTGATGTCAATCACCACCGGTACGACTTCCAGCAGTTTGGGTTTGCGGGCGAGAATCTCAGCCGCGTCCCGAACGGCGGTCGCGAGCGCAGGAGCCAGCGAGGCGTGCATCTCGTTCGCCCGCGCGACCTCCGCCAGCGAGGCCAGCACTGCGCGCGCAGCCTCGTGACGATCGTCGGCTGCCGAGATGTCAGCCATACGCGCGAGCAGGTCCCACATCGCTCCTCGCAGTGCCGCGTCAACGACAGCCGCCGACGTGAGCGACTTCGAAAGCGGCTGCACCTCCGCTGGAAGCGGAGCCATCGCGAGTGTGTCGATGAGCACCACGTCATCGCGCTCGACAGCGAGCCGCGAAACAAGATCCCGCCCGAAGATCGCCGAGACCATTCGGGGCGAGGTGCCATCGATGCCGAGCATGGCCGCGTGCTTCTCGAACGCTGCGACGAGTTCGGCGGCACTCCCCTGCAGCGCAGCCGCCCTGCTCCGCACTCCGCTGGCGAGGATCCCTACGTTCGCCGCCGACCGCAGGCTCGACACGGTGACGCCGAACAGCGCTGCTGCGCGCTCGACGGCCGGGGTCCAGGACTCCTCGGACGGCAGGGTCGGCTCACGCAGCTCGAGGTCGCCTGAGACCTGCTCGATTGCGGCAACGGTGACGGGCGCACCGGATTTGATCCATTGCTTGTCATCGAGCAGCGCCCATGAGCACATGAGCAGGTTCTCGACATCGCGAACCATGCCGTAGGGCACGAGCCACTCGCGCACCCGCGCGACCGGGATGACGGTGAGGCCCTCATCGGCTGCCTTTGCAGTGAAAATATTGCGCCACGGGAAGGTCGCTGCGTTGAACACATAGTGGTTCTCGTAGGTCTCGCCGACCTTCAGCGCGTTCGCAATCCTTGCCAGCGTTGGGCGCTTGTCGCGGGCGACAGGGTCGACCCGGCCCTCGTCGCGAACAGCGAGGCTCACGTGTTCAAGCACGACGGTGAGCTCGCGGCGGACCACCTCGGCGTTGCTCGGGTCGAATCGGGGGTGTTCGGGGAACTGCGAGGTGAGCATCTGGTCGATGAGCCCGCCGAGCGCATCTCCGAGGGTGGCACCGATGAGCGGCTGCAGGGTGAGCCCCGGGTCGAGGGTCGCGAAGGGCGCGATCTCGCCGTAGGTCGGGTCGATGTCCTTGGCCTCGGGTCGGGCAACCCCGTAGGCCTGCTTGATGACGCCGCCGAGTGACTCGCGCAGTGAGCGCCGGCGGTTGTCGAGCATGGTGCGCGCGGTGGGTCGCGAATCGGTGGGGAGGTGCGCCGAGTGGGTGGTCATCTGGTCGCCGGACCCAGCGAATAGGTACTCAAGGAGTACGAGGGTGCCGACATCCTCGAGACGCGCAGCGGTGAGGAATGACGGGATCCACGCGACAGTGCGGCTCGTCACGCCGGCGCCACGCAGGTTGTCGATGCGGGCGCGGTCGTCGTTTGGCCCAAAATCGGGGTCGAACGGGTAGTCGATGATGAGTTTCCACTTGTCGCCCTGCGCCTGCAGCACGGCGTCTGGGAGTTCGTTTATGTCGCGCACGTTGCCGAACACCACGTCGATGGTGCGCTTGCTCCCCCGCCACACTGTCGGATAGAGCGTCTCTGCAAGGAGGGTGTCACCCGCGCCGATGCCGAGCTGCTCGAACACGAGCCTGCGCAGCAGGCTGCGCCTGGCCCCGGTTGTGTCCTCGGTGCGCACCCGCTCGAGCACGCTGTCGTAGTCGACTCCTGCAAGGTCAAGGCGGACGAGCGGGTCCTTGCCCTCGCCGACCTCGAGCTCGCCGACCTGCTGCGCCCAGACCTTGAGCTTGCTCAGCACGGCCGAGAGCTCGCCGCCCGGGATCGGCGAGGCGACAGCCCCGTAGTTGAGGTAGGCGAGGCGCGAGGCGTTGAGGTTGTGCAGCGGCGCTGTCGCCGGGGCGAGTGCTGCGATGAGCAGGGTCTTGGCGAGCCGGTCGTCGGTGAAGAACGATGCGAGCGCAGCCGGTGCATCAGAACGAATGGCTCCCGGACGGGATCCGGTCGAATCGGCCTCGGTGAGCCCGTGCTCGGCGAGGAGCATCGGCCGAAGCCTCGTGCGGTAGAGGTCGCGCGCGATCGCGAAGTGGGTTCGCATGTCCTGGGTGAGCGGCTGGTCGCCGCCCTCGACCATGACGTCGTAGAGATCGCCCACCGGGATCACGTCGGTGACCTTGAGGCTGTCGCGGCCCTGCACGAGTAGGTGTGCCATGACCTTCAGTGCCGTGCGCTCGCGCTGGAGTAGCCCCGAGAGTGCGACGAGGGTGTCGACGAGCGCTGGCGAGAAGGGGTAGACCTTCGCGAAATCGGCCTCATCGGCTCCGTGCTCGTCGGAGAGCAGGGCATCCCACGCGAGCCCGCTGCGCTTGACGGCAAGCAGTGCGGCGCCCAGTGCCGAGGCACCCTCTGGTGAGGTTGGTTCGAGCAGACGCCGGTGCATGATCTCCGGCAGGTCGGATGCCTTGAGCTGGATGGTGTCGAACCGGCCCTCCCACCACTCGAAGGTCTGCCCGACCGCGACCCGCTCGGCGCCGGGCACCGAATCGCCGAGGAAGTCCTTGAGGTCGCGCTGGCGGGCGACGAACGATACGAGCGGCACTGCCCGCACGCCGATGCCGGTCTCGACGAGCTTGGCGACCTTCGCGCCCTCGGTGCTCACGAACTCGGGGTCGGCGAGGTGCGAGGCGAGCCAGAGCACGAGCTCGTCGAGGAACAGCACGACCGCCCGGTAGCCGAGGCTTTTCGCGTGGGCGGCCATGACGCCGAATCCGTCGGCGACTCCCAGCCATTCACCGGCTCGCGCGTAGCCCGCGAAGTAGGTGGACGTCAGTGCGGTGGCGAGTCGACTGCGCGAGGCATCGCCCTGCGGCGCGACGATGGCCGCGGCGAACGAGGCTGCATCCCAGCCCCCGCCGAAGCCGCCCCATTCGGAGGATGCCCCGGCGTTGAGCCCGGCGAAGAACCGCTCATCGCCCTCGCGGACGAGGGCTGCCTGCGCATCGGCGAAGAGCGCATCGCTCACGTGCAGCACCGGCAGCGGCGCTTCGGGGTGCAACCGCGCCACCTGGTTGAGGTAGCCCCGGAAGAGCGCATCCTCGAGGGACTCGGCTCCGATGAGGTGGTAGTCGAGGGTGAGGACGGACGAGGCGAGGGTCGATGCGTGGGCTGCGACGACGTGCTGCAGGCCGGGCAGTGCGAGCGCGGATGCATTGCCCGAAAGCAGGAGGTGCAGCACCGCCATGAAGTGGCTCTTGCCCGCACCGAAGGAGCCGTGGATGAACGAGCCCTTGTCGGAGCCCGACGATAAGGCGCTGCCGAGCGACTTGAGCGCCTCATCGAAAGCCGTTGCAAGGGAGGGGGTTACGACATATTGAGCAACCGTCTGCTGGGCGCGCTCGACGCCAGCGTCGAGCTGCAGGACGAAGTCAGACGCACTGACGTTCTCGGGGATGTTGATCGCATCGCGGAGCAGCATCAGGTTGGCCTC
>JBBATH010000020.1:0-61489 GCA_040398845.1 Candidatus Nanopelagicales bacterium
GGTGCCGCCGGGTGGTGGGGTGGTGCCGCCGGGTGGTGGGGTGAGCGCTCCGAGGACGGGGTCCAAAGGTCCCAGCACCGGCTCAAGAGGACCTGAAGGTGACGTTGGCTGATCGGGGGCTTCGTTCATGGCTTGGCGTTGACTTTCTCGAGTGCCGCGATGACGCAGGCCTCACTCGGCGAGTTTCGCGGGGAGCCGTCATCGCAAAGGATGTCTCCTGAGGTTACAGCCTGGGCAATGATTTCGTAGACGACTGGCGCGGACAGCGTGAGTGTGCAGGTGAGCCCAGAACCGTCGATCTTGGACTCAAGGGGGTCGACGGTGGCCGGGTCGCAGGCCTGGTTGATGATCGCCTCGGGCTTCACGGTCAGGATGCAACTGACGGTGGCATCGTCGAACGCCGCCGTGACCGTGCTGTCGCCGACGATCGCGTCACACCCAGCCTTGACGCTCACCGGGTCATCGGATGTCATCGAGCAGGTCCCGGCCTCGGGGTCGTTCGTGAAGATGAGCGCGGGGTCCTGGGAAGCGCAGACCTCGCTGAAGAGGGAGACCCGGTCGAGGGTGAGGGAGCAACTGAAGTCCGCTCCGCTGTACGAGGCGCTCAGATAGGCGGCGGGGGACTGGCAATTTGGCTCGATGGCGACCGACGACATTTTCTCGAAGAGCGCGGAACTGTAGGTGACGGTGTTGTCTGCCGCAGTGACGGGCTCGGCGGATGAAGCGGTCGTTGCGCCCGTGGAAGAGTCGGCGGCACCGGATGCAGCAGTGGAAGAACTGCCGCCGCCGCACCCTGACAGCAGCAGGGCGCCAAGGGTCAGGGCTGCTGCGAATTGGATTGCGAGCTTGGGTCGATGCATGTTCAGCCTCTCAACATTGGGAGCAGATCGGTGACAACATACCCGACCTGCATCCAAGGGGATCGTCGCGCGGGGGCTTGTTCCCAGTTGTGCTCGCGGCTTGTGTATTCCCTCACCGCGTGTTCTCATATGTGGAATGTGACGGGCTGTCACACCATTTCGAGTTCTGGGGTTCACATGCTGGTTCGTACAAGTCGTTTCATGACTGCACTCGTGCCGATGGCGGTGCTCACGTGTGTCCTAGCCGCGTGTGGATCAAGTGAGCCGGACGCCGCAGGTGCCTCGCCACTGGCGGTCGCCAATGGCGGATCCGTTGACATGTCGGAATGGGGTGCGAGCTACCCGCTGCCTGATTGCACGGGGCAAGATCCGGCCACCTGTTCGTATGACGGTTTCGACCCGTTGGTGGATGGATTCAGCTTCGCAAATTGGGGCGAGACCGGCAAACTTGATGCGACTGGGCTCATCGCACTGTTCGGCGAGTCGGAGGTGTGCGCGACAGTCACCGACAGTGGTTGTGTGTTGTACCCGGCCGCGAAGGAATGGGCTGATCAAATCAACGAGGCAATGGCCGGCGGGCATTGCGAGGGTATGGCCGTCATGGCTGCACGGCTGTTCCGAGGCGACGCCGCCCCCCAGGACCTTGATCCTGCTGCTGAAACCACTTTCGATCTGCTCTTCGCGGATCCTGACGTGTCGAGTGCGATCGACACTTGGTGGGCGACGCAGATGCTCGCACCGGTTCAGGAGGCCTTCACGGCCTTCCAGCAGTACCAGCCGAGCGACATTGCCGCGGAGCTTGCGGCGGGACTCCAGCGTGGAGATGGCTACACGATGGGGATCTATTCGCCCGCTGGTGCTCATGCCGTCACCCCCTTCGCCGTCACCCAGGAGGGTGACCAGATTGCGATCTCGGTCTATGACAACAACTTCCCCGGAACTGTGCAGCGGATCATGATCGATCCTGCGGCTGAGCAGTGGAGTTATGCGATGGGCTCGACGAATCCGGACGAGCCGACGGGTGGTTGGGAGGGGGGCGTCGGCACGATCGAGCTCACGCCGATGTCGAGTCGCGCACTGCCTTCCGTCGCACCCTTCGATGATGCGCCGCCGAAAGGTGTCGCTCGCGGGAAGGCCGGAACCATCAACCTACTTCTGACATCGCCGGATCCGCAGGCGATGACGTCAGTCGAGCTGATAATCGATGGGCGTACGTACGACACCGCTGATCGGTCTGTGCCGCTCCCGAAGGGTGTCAGTGTGCGCTCGACGCTCGGTGCCGTTCTTTCAGGCAAGGGTACGTCCATCGTGGTTAACCGTGCCGAGGTGAAGTCGTTCTCGGCGTCGCCAAAGGCGACGGGCGGCGCTTCAGGCTCGACACCGTTCACGATGTCATCGGACGCCGTCGGCGCACCGCGTGTGACGGTCCAAGCGAAGGCGCCCACCGGCGAGTCGGCCGGCCAGTTCGACTTCGACAGTCAAGGCAACCTCACGATTGACTCGGAGGGTTGGACGGATCCGGAAGTCAACCTCGCCAACGGTCTCAATAGTGTCGACTTCCCGCTGGACGAGAACCTTGACATGACCGTCAGCACGGACGGCGATGGTGTCGCTGACGTGGAATTCGTCGACGAGGACGGAACCGTGGTCGGTGAGTACTCCGTCGATGACGAGACCGAGAACGGCATGGTCATTGACAGCACTGTCGAATTCGACCCGGAGACTGGCGATTTCGACGTCACCGAGGAGGCGGCAGAGCCTGAGGATGTCGATGAGGACGCACTGTCCTGGCTCGCCGATATGAGCGCTGACGGTGGCGCCGGTGATGATTCGACCGAGACCTCCGACGGTTCGATGGATGTGGGTGATTCGACTGATGGCGACAGCGCCGGCGGCAGCGAGGACGCCAATGACTCCGGCAGCGAGGACGCCAATGACTCAGGCGGCGAGGATGCCAATGACTCAGGGAGTGGTGGCGCCGACGACCCGGGTGCCGACACAGATCCAGGTGCCGACACAGATCCGGACGCGGATGCAGAGGCTGATGCAGACCCGGGTGCGGACGAGTAACGCTGGTTCGGACTGACCATCCGACCGACAGGTGAGAGGTGAGATGGTCAGTTAAGCACTATTCGCGGAGTTGAAGCGGCGCCCCAGTGGCGGCCCGGACCTCGCCCACGGAGATGCCGGGTGCGGTCTCGATGAGGACGAGGCCGGCTGGGGTGATGTCGATGACGGCCATGTCGGTGATGATGCGGTTGATGACGGCTTTGCCGGTGAGGGGCAGGGTGCACTCTTCAACGATCTTGTGGGTGCCGTCCTTGGCGACGTGCTCCATCATGACTATGACGCGCTTGGCGCCGTGAACGAGATCCATTGCGCCGCCCATGCCTTTGACCATCTTGCCGGGGATCATCCAGTTCGCGAGGTTCCCGGTGGCGGAGACCTGCATCGCACCGAGGATGGCGATGTCGATGTGTCCGCCGCGGATCATGGCGAAACTGGTGGCTGAGTCGAAGTAGGAGGCGCCGGGCAGGATGGTGACGGTTTCCTTGCCCGCGTTGATGAGGTCGGGATCGACTTCTGCCTCCACCGGGTAGGGGCCGGTGCCGAGGATCCCGTTCTCCGACTGGAGGACCACATGGATGCCTTCGGGCAGGTAGTTGGGAACAAGGGTCGGCAGGCCGATGCCGAGGTTGACGTACTGGCCGTCGGACAGTTCGCGTGCGACGCGGGCGGCGAGTTCCTCGCGGGTGAGGGTCATGGTGACTCCGTTCCTGACGCGGCGGCGGGGGCTGTGACGGTGCGGCGCTCGATGCGCTTGGTCACGACCTGCTCTGGACTGAGGACCACAACGCGTTGGACGAACACGCCTGGCGTGTGGACGTGCTCGGCGGGAATTTCCCCGGGCTCGACCAGTCGCTCGACCTCCGCGATCGTGATGCGCCCGGCTGTTGCAGCGAGAGGGTTGAAGTTGCGGGTCGCCTTGTCGAACACGAGATTGCCGTGCCTGTCGCCGAGGCTCGCCCGGACGATCGCGAAGTCGGTGACGATGCCACGCTCAAGGACGTAGTCGCGTCCGTCGAAGGATCGGACCTCCTTGGGATCCGATGCCATTTCGACCGAACCGTCGGCCGCGTACCGCAGCGGCATGCCGCCGTCGGCGACGGGTGTGCCGACTCCGGCGGGGGTGAAGAATGCCGGGATACCGGCTCCGCCTGCACGCAGTCGTTCCGCGAGGGTGCCCTGCGGGATGAGTTCGACCTCGAGTTCGCCGGACAGGAACTGCCGTTCGAACTCCTTGTTCTCGCCCACATAACTCGCGATGACCCGAGCGATCCGCCGCTGGCCGAGCAACATGCCTAGGCCCCAGTCATCGACACCACAGTTATTGCTCACCACACGAAGGTCAGTGGCCGCACCCGCGACCAGCGCATCGATGAGGGTCTGCGGAATTCCGCATAGCCCGAATCCACCTACCGCCAGCGAGGCTCCGCTGCCGATATCGGCAACAGCCTCCGCGGCACTCGCCACGACCTTGTCCACAGGACCTCCTCGTTCGCGCCGTCTCGTCCGATCTGTGCGAACGATACTGGGCCTGCTCGGCGGAGGATCCCTACCACCGAGTACGGGCTATTCCTCGCGATGACAAGATATGCAGACGGTGTCAACCTGTGTAAGCAGAAGGGGGCACCGACCGATGCGAGAGGGACGACGAGGACCGATGACACCGATCCGACTGCGGAGCACACTCGACGGGATTCCCAGCTATAAGGCTGGGCAACCCGCGACGGTGGCGCCCGGAATAACCTCGTACAAACTCTCGAGCAATGAGAACCACCACGATCCTCTGCCGTCAGTACTCAAGGCCGCCGAGCGTGCCCTCTACGACATGCATCGATACCCGGACTACGGGTCGTCTGAGCTTGTCAACGAGATTGCCCAGCACTTCACGGTCCCCGCCGGCGATATCGCGGTCGGCACTGGGAGCGTGGGGCTCCTTCAGCAACTCGTCCAGATCACTGCCGGCCCGGGTGATGGTGTCTTGTTCGGATGGCGTTCATTCGAGGCGTATCCCATCATGACCCAGATCTCGGGAGCCACGGCTCAGAAGGTGCCGCTCGACGCCGATGACCGACACGATCTCGCTGCCATGCTCACGGCGATCGACGACACCACGCGTATTGCTCTTATCTGCAATCCGAATAATCCGACCGGCACTGCGGTTGGCCGGGAGGCCATCGCCCGGTTCATTGAGGGCGCCCCGCGCGATCTCCTCATCGTTATCGACGAGGCCTATTGCGAGTTCGTTGATCCCGAGAAGATCCCGGACGGGCTCGACTTCTACCGGACGCACGAGAACGTTGCCGTACTGAGGACCTTCTCCAAGGCGTACGGCCTTGCCGCCCTGCGCGTCGGATACTGCATCGCGCACGAGCCGGTTGCCGAGGCGCTTCGCAAGGTCCAGGTTCCCTTCGGGGTCAACTCGGTCGCCCAGGCCGCAGCCATCGCCTCCCTCCATGCCGAGGAGGAGCTTCTCGAGCGAGTGCGAACGATCATGGGGGAGCGTAGCCGCGTGCAGGCGGCGCTCGAATTGGTCGGTCTGCACCCTGCGGAATCGGAGGCCAACTTCGTCTGGCTCAGGCTTGGTGAGCGGACCATGGAGTTCGCTGCCGCGTGCGACGCCATCGGCCTTTCAGTCCGACCATTCGCGGGCGAAGGGGTGCGCATCACGATAGGTGAGCCTGCGGCCAACACCCGCTTCATCGAACATGCCAAGGCCTGGGTGGGCTAGAGCCAAATCCCGCTACTGGGACGTCACTATCCTGTGACTGCTGCCAACCCAACATGAAGCGAGGGACAACGATGGCCACCCCCTCCGGCGAGGCCGAAGGCCACTCAGGCATTCAGGTGCTCACTCGGGCGGTCGATATCCTCCGCCAACTGCACGGCCATCCCGGCGGGCTGAGCCAGTCTGAGATCGGTGAGCACCTTGGGCTGGCCCGCTCGACAGTGAGCCGGCTGCTCATGGCCCTTGAGAGTGAAGGCCTCGTGATGTCCCTAGGCCCGCGAGGGCGCTACCGGCTCGGTCCTGAACTCATCCGGCTGGCCGCTTCCGCCCGGCGCACGGCTTGGCTTGATCTGCACCCGCTGCTCGTCGAGTTCTCCTTCGAAATCGGTGAGACGGTCGACCTGTCAGTCCTCGAAGGCGATCGGGCAATCTTCGTTGATCAGGTGGTGGCGGACAATCGGCTGCGCGCTGTGAGTGCGGTCGGTGACTCGTTCCCGCTACACGCGAGTGCCAATGGCAAGGCAATGCTGGCTGCGATGCCTGCTCCGGACGTCAGCCGTGTGCTCGGAGGGCGACTTGAGGCACTGACTGAGAACACGCTTGTGACGGTGACCGATATTCGAGCCGAACTCGAGCGCATCAGGGTGGCTGACGGCATGGCCTTCGACCGCGAGGAGCAATCGCTGGGAGTCAGCGCGATCGGAGCGGTCATCGGGACCATCGATCACGACATGCTGGCGCTCAGCATCCCCGTTCCAACCCAGCGGTTCACCGGTCGTGAGCCAGAGCTGCAGGCGGCGGTCCTCGACTTCGTCAGCCGCGTCGATGTGTGGATAGCCAGTCGCCGCTGAAGGCGAGAAACCGGTCGCGATCATGGTCGCGTGAGCAAGGGAGTCAGGCATGTCGTTCGACAACGGTTCGGTCATCGTCGGGGGAGCGCGTACGCCGATGGGGCGCCTTCTCGGCTCCCTTTCTTCCTTTTCTGCGACAGATCTCGGCGGGGTTGCGATCGCTGGGGCCCTCGAAAAGTCGGGTGTCTCGGCCTCCGAGGTGGAGTACGTCATCATGGGCCAGGTGCTGCAGGCGGGTGCGGGGCAGATGACGGCGCGTCAGGCCGCTATCAACGCGGGCATCTCAATGAATGTCCCATCGCTCACGATCAACAAGGTCTGCCTGTCGGGTATCGACGCCATCGCACTCGCCGACCAACTCATCCGCGCTGGCGAGTTTGACTGCATCGTGGCGGGCGGCATGGAGTCGATGACGAATGCACCGCACCTGCTTATGGGTTCGCGCTCCGGCGTCAAGTACGGCGACTGGACGATGGTTGATTCAATGGCCTTCGATGCGCTCACATGTGCGATTGACGAGTGTGGCATGGGGGAAAGCACTGAACGTGCGAACTCCCGCTATGACCTCACTCGAGAGGACCAGGATGCTTTTTCGGCCACCTCTCATCAACGCGCTGCTCGTGCCCAGGAGGAGGGCGTCTTCGCGGCCGAGATCGCTCCGGTTGCCGTGCCGCAGCGTAAGGGCGACCCGATCATGGTGACCGACGACGAAGGGATTCGCGCCGACACGACAGCAGAAGGCCTTGGCAAGCTTCGTCCCGCGTTCGCCAAGGACGGCACCATCACGGCGGGCAGTGCTTCGCAGATCTCGGACGGCGCTGCGGCCGTCGTTGTGATGAGCCGGCGCAAGGCCGCTGAACTCGGACTGACCCCACTGGCGGTTATCGGTTCACACGGAGTGGTGGCTGGCCCCGATGCCTCACTCCAAGAGCAGCCTGCCAATGCCATCAAGAAGGCCTGCGCCCGGGAGGGGATTGCGGTCGCCGACCTCGACCTGTTCGAGATCAACGAGGCGTTCGCTGCGGTTGGCGTGGTCTCGATGCGGGCGCTCGGCGTCGATGCGAGCATCGTGAACGTCAACGGTGGGGCCATCGCACTCGGCCACCCGGTCGGCATGTCAGGAGCCCGCATCGTCCTGCACCTAGCGCTGGAATTGCAGCGGCGTGGCGGCGGCACGGGAGCCGCGGCCCTGTGCGGTGGAGGCGGTCAGGGCGACGCCCTTCTCATCCGAGTCCCGTCCTAGCCACCCACCCCATTCATTTCACCCAGATTCCGGGCGGGATGAACGAAAGGGGCTCATAAATCGCTCGATTCGTTCATCTCGTCCGGTCTTGGAGGGGAGCTCAGATCTCCTGATTCGTCGGCACCATAACGAGGTCGCGGATCGTCACGTGGCGCGGCTGACGAAGCATGAACAGCACCGCATCCGCGACGTCCTCCGACCTCATTCCGCGACCGGCTGCCACCTCTTCATCGATCGACGAGTCATCGCGATTCACCCCCCAAAGCTCGTTGAGGACGATGCCTGGCGCGACTGAGCCCAAGCGCACCCCGGTGCCGATGAGCTGCTGCCGAGTACCGTGCACGAAGGTCTGCACTGCATGCTTCGTTGCCGAGTAGATCGGCTCCCAAGGGATCACCTGATGCCCGGAGACGGAGCTCGTCACGACGATATCGCCGGTGCGTTGTGCAATGAATGTCGGCAGGGCCGCATGCACGCCGTGCATGACCCCGAGCACGTTCGTCGTGACGATCTCGGTCACGCGCTCAGGCGCCACCTCCCACCCACGATCCGGCAGATACAAGCCGGCGTTGGCCAGGAGGACGTCGAGCTGACCGAAGGATTCGATCGCCCGCTCGACGGCTTGCCCGGCAGTGGAAGGCTCTGCTACGTCACCCGCCACGATGACCGGCTCGGTAGTCAGCAGCGGCGCGAGGGACTCGAGCCGCTCACGGTTGCGGCCCACGATGACGAGCCGCATGCCTGCGGCATCCATCGCGAGGGCACAGGCGCGCCCGATGCCTGAGCTGGCGCCGGTGACGATTGCGACGGGCGACAACAGCTGATCGGTCATGTCAATGTCTCCTTGCTTGCGGGGGCCGCGAGCAGGCCTCGTCGGTACTGCTCGTCGGGGCGGTTCTCGATGCGATCGACGTGGTGGCTGGGGAGAAAAGCGGGTCCGCCGGCCGCGAGTGAACCGAAGATAATGCGGGCCACTTTCACAACCATGGTCGTGATCTGGAGGGCTTCGTCTGGCGACGAGGCCAGGACGAAGACGCCATGGTTGGCAAGGTAGATGACCCGGGGCACAAAGCCCTCCTCGGCGATGAATTCCCGAACTGCGTCTCGCACTGCCAGGGCGAGGGGCACGCCGGGGTCGACATATGGGAGGAGGATCTGCCGCCTCCCGAGGACGACGATCATGTCAGGGAAAAGCGCGCCGCCGACGAGGAGCTCGGGCGAGGTGGAGCACAGGATCGCGTTGACCGCGGTTGGGTGGGTGTGGGCGATCACCTGAGCGTGTGTCTCGTCGTAGAGAACGGTGTGGAGAATCGCCTCAACGGACGGCATCCGCGGGTTGGTGCCACCGCCCAGCACCGATGCCCGGTAGGTCGCTGCGGTCACATCATCACTGATGCTCTCCCGGGCAAGCAGCGGGGAAATGACTTGACGATCGACGAGGAGGAGATCAGGTTCTGTCATCGTGGCCAGCGAACAGCCGCTAGCCTTGATAATCATGTGGGAAGTGCCGCTTTCCGGGTTGTCGGCCCGCGATGACACATTGCCCTCGGCACTGAGGACGAGGTCTCGGGCGGGCTCGCCGAGCGCATTGCCGAGCCGCAGGAGTGCCAAGCGTGTTGTGGTCATGACCGGTCCAATCGTCGGGCGGTAAGGCGGGCTTCACGCAGGGTTGTGAAGATGCCGACTGCGACGGCTTGAATGCACAGGTTGCCGATGCTCGTGGCCTCGGCGGGCCCAGTGACGACAGGCAGCCCCGTAACCTCCCTCGTCCGGTTGACGAGAGGCTGGATCTGCGAGCCGCCGCCGATCATCCGGATCTCGGTGAACGATTGCCCGGTCAATCGGCTCGCCTCGACGATCGACCTGTCGAACGAGTTCGCGAGGCTGGAGAGGATGAGCCGGACAAGGTCGACGCGGGTGAGGTCCTGCGAGTCGGCGCACGTGCGCCGGTACAGGTCCGCGATTCGACCGGGCATGTTGCCAGTTTGCACGAGACTACCGTCGCCGGGGTCGATGGTGCCCGCGAGGTCCGGGCCGCCCTGCGCGGACACCTCGCCGAGCAGTGCGGCGCGCAGTTGCGACACAGTCTGCGCGCCGGGATCTTCCCCCACCCACGTGCGCAGGCACTCCTCGAGCAGCCAGGTGCCGCTCAAGTTTCGTACGAAGATCGTCGAACCTTCGGCGCCCTGCTCGTTGGTGAAGCCGGTGTTCATTGCGTCGCGAGTGAGGACTGGTGCCTGGGTGCTGCAGCCGACGAGGGCCCAAGTGCCGCAGGAGATAACCGCGATGCCATCGTCAGGGCCGCAAACAGCCGCGAAGGCACTCGCGGTGTCGTGTGACGCGCCCCAAATCACCGGGATTGGTCCGTGCCAACGGGCGCGAGGGTCGTGCATACCGAGCCGCTCGTTGATTGCGGGAAGGGTGACCCCGGCCGGCGACCCAGCGTCGACAAGGTTGGGGAGCTCGGCTGACGCAATGCCGAGGCGGTCGGCGAGATCGTGGGCCCATTCGCCGGTCTGTTGGTCGAGGAGGCCGGTTGTCGATGCGATCGTGCGTTCAGCACCGATGGTGCCTGTGAGCCAGTAGGTCCAAAGGTCTGGAGTGAGGAGCATGCTGGGGCTCCCGGCGAGAAGCCCGGCACGAGCGTCGCGGATGAGTTGGAAGCAGGTGTTGATCGCCATCTCTGTGACGCCTGTACGGGCGTATGCCTCCGCAGTGCTCACTCGCTCAGTAGCAATTGCGACGAGAGCCGGATCGCTTGCGCGGTAGTTCCGGACCGGGTGGACGAGGGCGCCGCCTTCATCAATGAGCCCGTAGTCGACACCCCAGGAATCGACGCTGATGCCTTTGACCCGCCCGCCCCGCGCAACAACTTGACCGATGGCGCGCGCGATCCCGGCGAGGGTCTGCTCGAAGAGTTCGTCTGTGTCCCAGCACAGGATGCCGGCGATGGTCACCGGTTCATTCGGAAAGCGGTGCACCTCATCAATGTCGAGCCCGCCCTGCGTGAAGGTGCCGAGCACGACTCGGCCGCTCTGCGCACCGAGGTCGACGGCAATGAAGTGGTGCGATTCAGTCATGGGTCTCGAGGTTCGATCATCGGTCAGCCTGCGTGATCAGATCGCCGTGTAACCGCCGTCGAGGACGACCGATTGTGCGGTCAAGTACCCCGATTCGGCGGAGGCGAGGAACCGGACGAGGCCGACGAGGTCGGCGGGCTCGCCCATTCGCCCGGCAGGGATGAGTTCCCGCCACTGTCCGGCGAGGTCAGGGTTGGCGTCTATGAACTCGCGGGTCATGTCCGAGAGCATGTAGCCAGGCTCGACCGCATTCACCCGGATGCCGGACGCTGCCCATTCGACTCCGAGTGACTTCGCGAGCATGCTCACCGCCGCCTTCGACGCGTGGTACGACGCCTGGAATTGCGGGACGTTGACGATCCGCGCCGACATCGAGGAGATGAGAATGATCGAACCCCGCAGGCTGGCGTCGACGGCTTGGGCCGAATGCAATCGGTTCGCAAAGGACTGACACGCGAAAAAGGTGCCGTTGAGGTTGATGTCGAGGACTCGTTGCCAATCATCGGGCGTCACCTTCGCACTCTCGCCCCAGATCGTGATTCCCGCTGCCGTGACCAGGGTCGTCGCAACGCCTATCCGCTCCTGAACCGCGCCAAAGGCGGCCTCAACCGCGCTCGCGTCGCGGACATCCGAAATGATGCCGGCTGCTGGGACGGAGAATTCGGCAGCCACGGCTGCCGCGGTCGCGGTCACGTCTGGCAGGACGTCAAGCAAGCCAATGCCGGCACCGTTTGAGGCAAGGTCGCGGGCGATCGCGAGACCAAGGCCGCGCCCGCCGCCGGTGATGATCGCAGTGGTGCCTCGAAGGTCGATGGGCATGTGCATCCTTACTTGGGGCGTGATGGGACTGGACACGACGTCACAGGTGGAACCTAGGGCCAATGGCGAGGTGGATCAAGGGGTTTGCGGCCCAATACGTCGCTCATCGGTGCATCGAGGCTTCGGATCCGCTGTCGCAGACTATTCACTGGGCTCACCATTTCGCGAATGAGGGGAGCGCGGCGTCAGTAGTTCGCTAGGTCAATCCACTGCAGCCCGGTAACCGAACCGAAACTTCGATCTGATGAGACAGCTTCCCAACCATGGGCGATCGCAACGGCCGCAACCACCGAGTCGAAGGCACCCAACGTCGAAGTCTGCGACCAGATGCGCAAGCCTTCGAGCACATCGCGGGTGTTGACCACGGTAAGTGGCCCAAGGAGCTCGGCGAACCGTTCCGCTTGTGAGAAGGCATCACCGCGTTCACGTCGGCGAGCCCTCACGTGCGCATACTCCTGCAAGACCTCCGGCGTGGTAGTCGCACTGACTCGAGACGCAACGACATCGCGCAGGAGCCGGACAGCCGGCTCACGAAGCGGGTGGTCTGCGCCCGATGCGTACACCAGGACCGATGTATCAAGGACGAGCATCAGGAATCCCGAAATCGAGAGCCACGGATTTCATCGAGTTCGAGGGCTAAGTCCGCTGGCTCAGGAACCGGCATCGGCCCGTCAGCGAGAATTGCGTCGAGCAACGCGGCTTTGCGGATATCGGTACCTGTCCACATGTGATCGACGGCTTCTCGGATCAAGGCCCCAACACTGCGCCCCTGCGCCTTCGCCCGCTGGGTCAGCCGGTCGTATTGCTCCTCATCGAGGAGGATTTGCAGGCGGTGGGACATGGGCATACGCCTACAGTAGCGTGTGTAGGTCTTACGAGCCGGTGCTCGCCAGCCCCTAGTCGTCATCCTCTGGGATGTCATCGGGTATAGAGAGGGCGGCCTTGAGCACGGGGTCTGCTCGAAAGGCCATCATCGAGTCATCGATGGACTTGTAGACGCCGCGGGTGCCCTTGCCGGATGGCCGGTACCGTGCGGTCTTCATTCCCATGGACTCGCCCTGCCACGCAGCGTCGTCCGCGCCGATGAACTGGAAGACCCACTGATAAGTGGAAATTTGCTCTTCGACAAGTGCACGGACCTGCTCGAACCGGTACTCGCTGCTCGAGTTCTCTTGGCCGTCCGTGACGACGACGAAGAGCACCCGGCCGGGGCGCTCTGCCTCATCGATCGAGGCGAGATCGGCGCCTGTTTGCTTGATTTCGATGCCTGCTGCATCGAGGAGACGGGTCATGCCTCGTGGCTCGAGCAGATAGGCAACTGGCTCAGTGCTCATTCGCACCACGGTGTCGATCTCGGTGTCGAACTCGACGAGGGTAACCGTGAGCTTGCCGGGCAGGGTGAACTGTCTGGCCAACAGCTCGTTGATACCTCCTTGGGCATCGGTCTGAACCGACCCCATGGATCCGGACCGATCGACGAGCAGGGTCAGGTGGGTGTAGTCGGCGTTTGTCATCGGGTTCCCCTGTCAGCAGTTGGCGGCACGAAGGCCTACCGGCCCGTCCGTCATAATGAACCGTCCTCTGGGGGTCTGACATTGCGGACTTTCCGTCATCAAGGCGGGCGCGGAAGACCGCTCTCCTGCATAGGCAGGGCTCGCTTTTCATCGTTATCCTCTCGCCATGGAAATCTCACGACGGAGGATGCTCGGCTCATCAGCGTTGATTGCCGCTGGCCTCAGCATCGCCGGCGGCAGCGGTTCCGCCGTCATGGCGGCCGCGGGAAGCAGACAACCGACACCCTCGACGGGTCCGGTATGGCGCAGTTCGAACGGGGTGCTCAGCGGGACTCTCACGATGCAGACGGGCACGGCGCAGGTGGCTGGCAATCCACTCGCAGGGGTCTCAAGCTACAACGGAACATTCTCCGGTCCAACACTGTTCGCCCGGCCTGGCGACAGACTCGACCTGACGCTGCAGAACCGTCTCGATACCCCATCGAACCTGCACTTTCACGGGCTTCATGTATCCCCGCGCGGCCACAGCGACAACGTCTTCCTTGACATCCCACCGGGCTACGACTTTCGGTACAACGTCCAGATTCCAGCGGATCACCCATCCGGGCTCTACTGGTACCACCCGCACCGACACGGCTACGTAAACGCCCAAGTGTATTCAGGGCTCCAAGGGCTCATCGTGATCGAAGGGGGTGCAGCGGACTACCCACAGGTGGCTCCGCTGCGCCGACGAATCCTCAACATCCGCAACATTGGCATCAGAAACCTCGGGCCGGGGCAAGGTTTCATTCCTGTCGAGCAGGCGACGGCGGCGCAGATGGTGACCCTGGTGAACGGCGAGTTTCAACCGAACATCGACATGCAACCGGGAGAGACACAGTTCTGGCAGATCGCCAACACGTCGCCGCGTGGCTATTGGAAGTTGCAGCTCCCCGGGGCCACCCTCCAGATCATCGAGGAGGACGGCTTTCCCACCTGGCAGACTTGGAAGCCTGCGACAGTTTTTATGCCGCCGGGCAAAAGAATGGGCGTGCTCGTCACGGCCCCCTCAGCGCCGGTTCAGACAGCACTTGTGACGCAGGCGTTCGCGCAGAATGCGGCGTGGGCATGGCCCGAGTCAACACTCGCATCGGTGACCGTCAGCGGGCCGCGGCGCGATTCGGTGACGCTTCCCGAGGTGATGGCGCCGAGCCCGAAGCATCTCGAAGGCCCCGTGGCCCAGCGGCGCGTACTGACCTTGGGCTCAACGGTGCGCACGCCACCGCCGCCAGATTTCTGGTTTGACAACGCTCCATATCAGAACATCACGATCGAGAACGTCATTACCGTGCGCGTGGGCACGACCGAGGATTGGATTCTCAAGAACACCAATGTCGCGCCCTTCAGCCCGGCGGTTGAGAATCACCCATTCCATATCCACGTGAACGGTTTTACGGTCGTGGATCAAGGACAGTTTGACCCGGTGACAGGCGCCATCCTCACGCGCATCACGTCGTATCCCCGAACGGAAATGGACACGCTCAATATCTCCCCCGGGCAATGGGTCCGCATCCGAATCCATTTCGCCGACTACGTGGGCCGCACGGTGTTCCACTGCCACGTCCTCGGGCATGAAGATCTCGGCATGATGGGGGTCATCGACATCGTTGACGCTGACGGAAATGGTGCCGGGGTCGGGCAACTGCTCCCGACCCAGACGGGGCATAGTCACTGAAGTGGTCGTCACTTTTGTTCGAGCGCGAACTCCCAGTTGACCTCGGTCGAGACGGCAGTGCCAGCCTCATCCGTCAACGTGATGCGTCCGGGGACGTCCGTCTCAATCGTGACAACCTGGCCGAACCTATTCTGAGTGAACGCGACACCCTGGACGGTGCGGAGCGATGTGGTCGTGGAAGCGTCGAACTCGCGTGCAGTTGAGATGCTGAGGTCGGTGAGGGGTTGGCTGCGTGCAGCCAAAAGGCCATCGTGGAAATGGGAATGGACGTCCTCGATGCCCATTCGTCCGGTGAACCGACCCGACCAGGGTGGCTGGGTACGGCCGCCGTTGGAAATCCAAAGCAACGTGGCCGGGAACGACGTGATGTCCTTGAGTGAGAACCAGATGAAGCCGTCGAATACTGCGGCCGACCATCCGATTGGGCCGGCGTCAGGGTCATTCACCATCATGACGAGATCCTCGTGGCCGGGCGGCGTCGGATACCGTGAAATATCGAGGGAGCCACCGGCCTCAAGCGGTATTGCCTCGAGACTGTCGAATGTCGCGCCCGGGCGAAGGATTTGGGTCTCGCCGATCGCGGGATCTGCGAATAAGCCCGGGTAGACGGACGACCAGCGCATCGGACTCGTGCTGATCCGTGCACTGGCCCGGGCTTGGCCGCTGAAGTCGAGGATCGGGTGGGTGCCGTAGTTGAAGGCACCTGAGAGGCCGCGAATCGTGATCTCCTGGTAAAGCACGGTCTGCCCGTTCCGGACGCTCACGGTCTTGTCAAATGAGCCGCCCGAATCATGAGCCTCGAGGTGAAGGGTGACGGCATGCTCACTCGACGCGGAGACTGTCCACTCGCCGCTGGCCGGCTCGCCATGGGCGGGGCCGTCGGGCTGCGGGCCGAATGGGAAGCAGAAGAAGTCCCCGCGCAATACGTCGAGCAGAGGATCGACCCCGGGAATCTCGCCGGGGTGCCAGGGAGCGAGGGAGTAGGGGTCGGCGGTGGCGCTGCCGGAGGTGAAGACGACTGGCGCGACGTGCGCGCCGGCGAGCGTGACTGAGGCGGTAACCGAATCACTGCGCACCGTGACTGAAGTGGCGCCATGGACCTCATTTTTTGCGTCAGGCATCCGTTCTCCTGTTCATTGAACCGGTGATCTGTATTCATTGCGTGGAGGCCCGTGTCGGTCTCGCGGCAGAATGATCGCATGGTCGACGTCTTCGTTATCGCCGGTGCTGCAGGCAGCGGCAAGACCACCTTCGGCCGCGCCCTCGCGAAGCGCCTCGCGATACCGCTCCTAGACCTTGACGAGGTGACGGCCCCGCTTGTCGCGGCGTTCTGGGCTGCCCATCCCGGGCTTGATGAGGGCGAGGCGCTCACTGCGGTACGAGAGGACCGCTATCGGGACTTGCAGCGTGCCACGGTGATGGCGACTTCGAGCGGTCAGTCGGTGATCGTAACGGCTCCCTTCACCGCTGAAATCTCGTCGCTGGAGCGCTGGCGGGCTTTCGTGGATTCCTTCACCGAGGCGGCGAATCTGCATCTCATCTGGCTGGAGATCACTCCGGATGAGCGGTTGCGCCGGATGAGGGTGCGCGGTGCGAGCCGCGACGCACGGCTGACGATGGCGAGCAGACCTGCCGTTCAACTGCCTGCTTCCGCCCCGCCGGTGGTCGAGCACCTTGGCCTTGATGCGCAGTTGGGTAACGAGGAGAAAATCCGCGTCGCAATGTCTCATTTTGGTAACGTTTCCTCTTCTTGGTAGACGAATATTCTTGACGGCTGTTACCTTCCGAACACGCGTGACAACGATTACCTTGACATTCGCGTGACTGGTTCATGAACGGGCGATGAATTCTCTTGCAAAGGAATGTCTCGCTCGGGCTACTGCCTGACAACGATTACCGCGACGTCAATCTCACCAAAAGCAACGAGGATCGAAGGGGAGGACCACACGTGCGCACGCTCATCGTGAATCCCAACCCCATCTTTGATCGCACGATCACCATTGTTGAACTCGTCCCGGGGGCGGTCATTCGAGCTTTGGACGTCGAACTGACAGCCGGGGGCAAGGGGATCAACGTGGCCCGGGTCCTGCGCGCACTTGGTCGGCCCGCACCCATGGTCATCCCGGTTGGTGCCGATGACCGCGCGCGCTACGAGTCGTTACTGGCGGGCGAGGGCGCCGAGTTCAATGTCGTGGAGGTTCCCGGGGGAGTGCGCACCGCGAGCATCTACCTCGAGGAGCGGAGTAATCGCGTCACGGTCGTCAACGACGCTGGCACCGAGATGGCGATGTCCGACTGGGCTCGGGTCCGCGATGCGGTTCGCGGAAGGGTCACCTCCGGCGACCTTGTTCTGTGCATGGGCAGCTTCCCTCCTGGGCTGCCGACGTCGGCACTCGGCGAGCTCATCGATGATGTCCATGCAGTGGGCGGACGCATCCTCGTTGACAGCGCACCACAATGGCTTGCCGCCTCGCTCACTCATCGCCCTGACATCGTCACCCCAAACCTCGACGAGGCCGAGGCCGCAATTGAAGGCGAAGCCGCCCACGTCATGGATTCGGGCGATCTTGCGGTGGAGACTGTTCGACCACGTGCAGAGCGCGCAGCCCTCACACTCTGCGATCGTGGCGCCGCACACGCCCTCGTCACCGCCGGCTCGGCTGGAGTCGCCGTGGGCGGTGCATTCGGCGTAACTTGGGAGCCGGCGTACCCGGTGCGGTCCGTGAGCACAGTTGGGGCAGGCGACTCCTTCGTTGCAGGCCTTGCCTTCGCCTTGGCGCAGGTTGGCGACGAGGGTCGCGACCCTGATTGGGGCCAAGTCGAATGGGGCCCCCCCGTGCGCTTCGGGGTGGCCGCCGCCGCGGCGTCCTGCGAACTCGTTCGTGCAGGCGGTGCGAAGGCCGACCGAATCCGCGAGATCCTCGCCGACCTCGACAAACTTCACCGCACCGGAGAACAGGCGAACCCTGCGCGACGCCATGTCACGGCTGGGTTGGCGGCATCATGAGCCTGAGCCCCGTGCGGCTTCGAGACGTTGCGCTCGCTGCCGGAACGAGCACGAAGACGGCGTCGCGCGTCATCAACGGCGATGCCCGCGTCGCGACCGACACTCGCCATCGCGTGCAGGAGGCCGTCGATCAACTCGGGTATCAGGTCGACCTCATGGCGAGGTCCCTGCGCAAGGGGGTCGATGACACCGTGGGGATCGTCGTGCCGACGATCGGCGACCCCTTCTTTGCCAAGGCCATCGAGGAGATCGAGCAAATGGCGCTACCGCGCGGTATCAACCTCCTCGTTGCAAGCAACTCTCGCGATCCCAAATGTGAGAGAAAGGTGGTCGACGGACTCCTCGCCCGGCGCGTATCCGGGCTGATTGTTACCCCGTTCTCGGCTGACTACTCCTTTCTCGAACGGGTCGTCACCCCGGTGGTGTTCCTCGACCGACACCCGAATGGCATGGACGTTGGAGCTGTCATTGTCGATGACGAAGGTGGTGCCTACCGCATCGTTATGCACCTCGCATCCTTCGGGCATCGTCGCATCGCACTCCTCACCGACGACCTCACGATTGAGACATCACGCCTGCGCCGCGAGGGCTACGTTCGGGCAATGCTCGAGCTCGACCTTCCGATCGAACAGGAGTTTCAGGCAACTTGGTGCGTCGATGCGGCTCAGGCCGAGGCATGCACGAACGACATGCTCGATCTTGACCATCCCCCCACTGCCATCTTTAGCGCTCGGTCTGAAACCTCACTGGGCGTCGTCAGAGCCCTTCACCTGCGACACCGCACCGACATCGCGTTCGCCTCCTTCGGCGACTTCGCGACCGCCGATGTCCTGAGCCCGGCGATCACCGTCATCGATCACGATCCCCGGACCCTCGCTCGCCGCGCGATGGAAATGCTGAGCGAACGGCTCGATGGCGCTCCTGCGAGCCCAGTCGACACCATCGTTGCGGTCGAGGTCATCGCCCGGGGCTCAGGCGAACTCCCGGCCTTGCGGGCGGTGTCATGAATTCGACGTTACATGAGGTCGTCATCGGAATCGATGTCGGCACGACCACCACCAAAGCGGTCGCCATCGATTCAACTGGCGCTGTCGTGGGCAATGCGAGTGCGGTGACGACCTGGGACATCGGCATCAATGGTGAGGTCCAGACAGACATCGACCGGCTCACCGATGCGGTCACAGGTGTTCTCGTCGAAACGGCTCTTTCGGTCGGCGAGGGCACGAGGGTCACCGGCATCGGCATCACCGGCATGGCGGAGGTCGGCGTTGTCGTGTCATCCGCAGGCGAAGCACTGACGCCCGCGATGGCCTGGTACGACCAGCGGGGAGCAGAGGAACTCGCGGCACTGCCCCAGGCATTCCGCGACGAGTTCATCTCGGTCACCGGCCTCGCGGCGAAGGCGGAGTGCTCGTTCGCGAAGCTACTCTGGCTCGGATCGCACGGCGGACCATCCTTGGCCGGCACGCAATGGCTGAATGCGTTGGAATACATAGCATTCCGGCTGACTGGAGTCCGGGGGAGTGAGCCGTCGCTGGCATCGCGAACCGGGCTCCTTGACCAAGGGTCGATCGGCCCGTGGGCCACGACCCTTGACCTCATCGGCGCCAGCGACTCCTTCCTTCCTGAGCTCGTGACCGCCGGGACCAGCCTCGGTCCGGTCCTTGCGAGCGCACCAGCTGCGCTCAGACGTGCGGCCGTCACGGTGGCCGGTCACGATCACCTCGTGGGCTCGGTCGGGGCGGGCGCTATTGGTGGCGACGACCTGTTCGACTCCTGCGGCACTGCCGACGTGATCCTGCGGACGGTCCCGCGCACGCTGTCGAATGCCGACCGCAGCCACCTAGTTGGGCGCGGGCTCAGCGCTGGTCGCCACGTGCTGGCCGGTTCCACCGCAATCCTTGGCGCAACCCGCTCCGGCCTCGTGCTCGGCCGCATCATGTCGATGCTCGGTGCCGATGACAGGGCCGCGCGGCAGGAACTCGCCGACACCTGGCGCGCCGACCGCGAGCCGTCGGCTCGAGTGCTCGTCTCAGAGCCTTCCGACTGGACGAACGAGGTGACCGTTCGCCTCCGCGACGATGCCACCCCGACCGAGGTCTGGGCAGCTGCGACCGAATATGTCCTTGCGCAGACAGCCGAACTTCTAGAAGCGGTTGCTGAGGTCGCGGGACCGTACCAGACTGCGATTGCAGCAGGAGGGTGGGCGCATGTGACGGGGGTCTATCGTGGCAAAGCTCATCTGATGCCCGGACTGATCGTGAGCGACGTGCAATTGCCCGGGGCCACCGGAGCAGCCATGTTCGCAGCCCAAGCATCCGGAGTCTCATCCGGACCAATCACGGCTCAAGCCCCTTCGAGACTGGCGGTTCCGATACACGCTTGACCCCAACAGCCTGCTACACCCAACATGAAGGAGTGCATTGATGAGTCCCACTGCGGTACAGGAGAACTCCGGCACGCTCGCCGCGATTGCGGACGCCGACGGAACCCTGGCGATCATCGCAATGGACCAGCGCAACACCCTGCGCCGGATGTTCACAGCAGTCGGGGTCGAAGCCTCGATCGACGACCTTCGTCAGGCGAAGATCGACGTTGCCCAGCATCTGACCCCCCACGCCACCGGAATCCTGCTCGACCCTGACTTCGGCGTCCCGGCAGTTCGCGACTCCGGTGCCCTGGCGCCGGGTTGCGGGCTGCTCGTGGCGGCAGAGCCGTCCGACCGCGGCACCTACAACGGCGAGCCACGCTCGCACCGGATCGCCGCGCAGAACGCAACCTGGGTTCGCGACATGGGCGGTCACGCAGTGAAGTTCCTCGTCATGATGAACCCGGCGCGCACCATAGGTGCGGGCGAGCCCGATCTCACCGCGGAGACGCTGCAGGTCGTGCGCGAGGCAGTCGAGGACTGCCGCGCAGTCGGTATCCCCTCGGTCATCGAGAACCTCATCTACGCCCTGCCGGGCAGCGAGCCGATGACGCCGCAGCAGCGCGAGGATGCCATCGTCGAGTCGGCCGTGCTTCTCACCGAACTCAACCCCGACCTGCTCAAGCTCGAGTACCCGGGCAGTGCAGCCGGCTGCCGTCGACTGGCGGATGTGCTCACCGTGCCATGGGCGGTTCTCAGCGCTGGGGTCGACTTTGACACCTTCACCGATGTCATCAGGGTGTCGTGCGATGACGGCGGCGCCTCCGGCTTCATCGCCGGCCGCTCGGTCTGGAAGGAGTCCATCGGACTCGTCGGTGAAGAGCGTCAGACATTCCTCTCCGAGGTGGCGGTTCCGCGCCTGACAAATCTGCGCGAGGCGATTGCCGGGCGCGCTCGTCCATGGAACGCGTCATGAGGCGCAGGGGCACTCTCAGTGGAAAGGAAGGGTAGGCGGGATGCGAGTACTCGAAGCGCGCGGAATCGTGCGGACGTACGGGCAGGTCGTGGCGCTTGATGGATGTGATTTCGACGTCGAGGCAGGCGAGGTCACAGCGCTCATCGGCGACAACGGCGCAGGCAAGAGTACGCTCACGAAGGTGCTGTCCGGAACCGAGCGGGCCGAGGAGGGCACCGTCAGATTCCTTGGCGAGGAAGTTCATTTCAATTCCCCGGCCCAAGCCCGGGCGCGGGGGATCGAGACCGTGTATCAAGACCTTGCGCTGTGCCCGCATCTGGATGCCGTCAAGAACCTGTTCCTTGGCCGTGAGGTCAAGGCGGGCGGGGTGCTCGGCCTTATGGGCTTCATGAATCGCAAGGAAATGCGGCAACGCAGTGCGGAGGCCTTCCAAGATCTCGGCGCAGCCGTGCGAACCCTCACCGAGCCGGTGGGCAACATGTCCGGTGGCCAGCGGCAGAGCATTGCCGTTGCCCGTGCCGCCGCGTGGGCGAACAAGATCATCTTCCTCGACGAGCCGACAGCCGCCCTCGGCGTCGTCCAGACCGAGAACGTCCTTGACCTCATCAAGCGAGTGCGCGATAAGGGCATCGGCGTCGTCTTCATCAGTCACTCGATGCCTGAGGTTCTCAGCGTCGCCGATTCGATTCAGGTGATGCGCCGCGGTCGCCGCGTCGCGACCTACCGGGCTACAGACTCGAGCATCGAAGAACTCGTGGGAGCCATGACCGGCAAGTTCGATGAAGGAGCAGCATGAGCACCGAGACTCACGTGAATAGGGCCTCCGACCTATTCGATACGGAAAAGGTGCCGTTACTTCGACGCCTGAGTCGTATTCAGGCGGCCCAGATCGTGCTCGTCCTAGTCGGATTGCTCATCTTCTTCTCGATCATGTCGCCCGATGCGTTCTTCACGGTCTTCACCTTCCGGTCGATCATCATGAACACGGCGATCTTTGCCGTGCTCGGCGTCGGCGCAACCCTCGTCATCATCACGGCGGGCATCGATCTGTCGGTTGGCGCCGTGCTCGTCTTTAGCAGCGTCATCGCCGCGAAGGTCATGGAAAACCTCGGTGCTGAGGGCTGGGCAACCGCGTCCGTCGGAACGCTCGTGGCGATCGCCTGCGGTGCTGCATGGGGATTCATCAACGGATTCCTCGTCGGCCGGGCGAAGGTTCCGGCATTCATCGTGACCCTCGGAACCCTGGGCATGGCCCTCGGCCTCTCGCAGGTGCTGACCGGCGGCATCGACGTCTCGGGGGTCCCCGAGGTGTTCGTTGACACGGTGGGTTTCGGCAACGCGTTTAGTGAGGTTCCGACGATCGTTGTCGTCTCGGCCATCGTCGTCATCATCGGCAGCATCGTCCTGCATCGGACGAAATTCGGGATGTACACCTACGCCGTCGGTTCGAATCCGGAGGCCTGCCGACGTGTCGGCATCAAGGTCGATCGACAGTTGATCTTCGTCTACATGATCGCGGGAGCGTGCGCCGGCATCGGTGGCATCCTCAGCCTCGCGCTGTACCAGCAGACCACCATCGGTGGTCAATCCATGACGGCACTGACCGTCATCGCAGGCGTTGTCATTGGTGGCACCAGCCTTTTCGGAGGCGTCGGATCCATCTTCGGCACGGTTATCGGTTTGCTGATCCCAGCAGTGCTGCAGACCGGTTTCGTCATTATCGGCGTCGAGTCGTACTGGCAGGGCGTCGTGATCGGAATATTCCTGATCGGAGCCGTCTACGTGGACGGCGCGCGCAGAACGAAGGCGCAACGCGGATCAGGGCGCAAGACCAAGCACCTCCAAGTCGGCGGTGTGCACGTTGGAGCAAGTCCAGAAAGGGAAAATTGATGAAGCAAAGCAATATCGTCAAGAAGAGCGCTGTCACGGCACTGAGCCTTGGTGTCGTGGCAGGGCTCAGCCTCGGCATGGCTCCCGGAGCAAATGCCGCCGGCGAGAAGATCACCTTTATTCAGGGTGTTCAAGGTGACGGCTTCTACATCACGATGGGCTGTGGCGTGAACGCTCAGGCCAAGAAGATGGGCGCGACCGTCACGACGCAGGGCCCGGCCAAGTTCGATGCAACGCTTCAGAAGCCGATTCTCGAAGCAGTCGTCGCGACGAATCCGGACGCCATCCTCATCGCCCCGAACGACAAGGTCGCGATGCAGAAGCCCCTTGAGGCAGCAGCTAAGAAGGGCATCAAGATCGTGCTCGTCGACACGACGGTCAACAACCCGTCGTTCGCCGTGTCTGAGATCTCGTCGAACAACTACAAGGGTGGCCAGCAGGCATTTGCGGCTATTGCGCTTCTCGCACCCCAGGGTGGGCCCGTCCTAGCCATGGGTGTGAAGCCAGGCATCAGCACCACCGATGCTCGCGACAAGGGCTTCTCAGATGCAGTGGCAGCGAGCGGTGGCAAGTACACCCTGGTCAGCCAGGAGTACTCGCTCAATGAGCCGGCAGTTGCAGCTCAGCTCACCACGGCAGCCATTGCCAAGACTCCCGGCCTCGTCGGCGTCTTCGCAAGCAACCTGTTCTCGGCTGAGGGCGTTGCAACCGGCGTCAAGCAGGCAGGCAAGGAAGGCGCAATCAAGGTCGTCTCCTTCGATGCAGGCCCCGATCAGGTCAAGGCACTCAAGGCTGGCACGGTTCAAGCGCTCATCGCGCAGCAGCCTTACCAGATCGGCGTTGCTGGCGTTCAGCAGGCCATGTACGCCCTGACTGGCAAGAAGATCACCAAGAAGATCACCACCGGATTCACCATCATCACCCAGGCCAATGTTGATACACCGCTGGGCAAGGCCGCTCAGTACCGCGCCAAGTGCTAATTGCTCGACGCTGAAGACTGGGGCCGGCTGCCAGTTCCCTGGTAGCCGGCACCAGATTCGCAGGTGGCGCAGCGGGGAAGATCCCCTACTGCGCCGCTTCTGCGTATCCTTCCGTTTCGCTTCATTCATGCGGCGGGCAACGTCTGCCAAGCTCTCCCGAGAACCCCACATCGTCTGAGCCGCCAGGCCCGACGCCCATGTCGTCTCCGAGCGGCGTTTAAGGTATCTTGACGTCGAGATATCCCCCGTCCACCCTTTCGGAAGGCATTGGTCTGCCATGGCTCGTCGCGGCAAGGTTTCAGTCATTGGTGCAGGTTTCTACGGCTCGACGACGGCGCTGCGCCTCGCCGAGTACGACATCTTCGAGACGGTGGTGCTCACCGATGTTCTGGAGGGCAAGCCGGAGGGTCTCGCGCTCGACCTCAACCAGTCGCGTTGGATCGAGGGCTTCGAGACGAAGCTCGTCGGCCAGACCACTGGCCCGAATGGCGAGGGCTACGAGATGATCGTGGGTTCCGAGATCGTCATCATCACGGCAGGCCTGCCGCGTAAGCCGGGCATGAGCCGAATGGACCTCATCGAGACGAACGCGAAGATCATGCGCTCCGTCGCGGAGAACATCGCGAAGCATGCCCCGGGCGCCATCGTCATCAACGTCGCGAATCCACTCGACGAGATGACTGCGCTGGCCCAGATCGTCACTGGCTTCCCGTATCAGCGGGTCATCGGCCAGGCGGGAATGCTTGATACGGCTCGCTTCACCAACTTCGTGGCGGAGGATCTCGGGGTTCCGGTGGCATCGGTGCGGACCCTCACCCTCGGCTCGCACGGCGACACAATGGTCCCGGTGGCCTCGGCCTGCACCGTCGACGGCAAGCCGCTCGCCGACCTCATGTCGGCTGACCGGATTGAGGAGCTCGTCGTGCGCACCCGCAACGGCGGTGCCGAGGTCGTTGCCCTCCTCAAGACCGGCTCCGCCTACTACGCCCCGTCGGCCGCCGCAGCTCGGATGGCCAAGGCGATCCACGAGGACTCTGGCGCAGTGATGCCGGTCTGCGCGTGGGTCGATGGCGAGTACGGCCTGTCGGGTGCGTACCTCGGAGTCGAGGCCGAGCTTGGCAAGGAAGGTATCCGCAAGGTCGTCGAGACTCCGCTTACCGATGCCGAGAAGGCCCTGCTCGTCGAGGCATACGAGGCCGTCAAGGCCAAGCAGGCAGACGTCAAGGACCTCTAGACCACTTCCCCTAGGAGATATGCAGATGAGCAAGATCAAGGTGACGAACCCGGTCGTCGAGCTTGACGGTGACGAGATGACGCGCATCATCTGGCAGTTCATCAAGGATGAGCTCATCGTCAAGTACCTCGACATCGATCTCAAGTACTACGACCTCAGCATCGAGCATCGTGATGCCACCGATGATCAGGTGACGATTGATTCCGCCCATGCGATTCAAAAGTTTGGGGTCGGGGTCAAGTGCGCGACGATCACGCCGGACGAGGCCCGCGTCGATGAGTTCGGTTTGAAGAAGATGTGGAAGTCGCCGAACGGTACGATCCGCAACATCCTCGGCGGCGTCATCTTCCGTGAGCCGATCATCATCTCGAACATCCCGCGCCTGGTGCCGGGCTGGACCAAGCCAATTGTCGTCGGCCGCCACGCCTTCGGTGACCAGTACAAGGCGACCGACTTCAAGGTTCCATCGGCTGGCACGCTCACCATGACCTTCACGCCGACCGATGGCTCGGAGCCGATGGAGTTCAACATCTTCGACTTCCCAAGTTCGGGCGTCGCGATGGGCATGTACAACCTCGATGACTCGATCCGAGACTTTGCCCGCGCATCCATGCGCTACGGCCTTGCCCGCGACTATCCCGTGTACCTCTCGACGAAGAACACGATTCTCAAGGCATACGACGGCCAGTTCAAGGACATCTTCGCCGAGGTCTACGAGGCAGAGTTCCGCAAGGAGTTCGAGGCGGCTGGCATCACCTACGAGCATCGGCTGATCGATGACATGGTCGCAGCGGCGATGAAGTGGGAGGGGGGCTACGTCTGGGCATGCAAGAACTACGACGGAGACGTCCAATCTGACACCGTTGCCCAGGGATTCGGGTCCCTCGGACTCATGACGTCGGTCCTCATGACTCCAGACGGGCGGACAGTCGAGGCTGAAGCCGCGCACGGCACCGTCACGCGTCACTACCGCCAGCATCAGCAGGGCAAGCCGACCTCGACGAACCCGATCGCGTCGATCTTCGCGTGGACGCAGGGCCTTGCCCACCGCGGCAAGATGGACGGCACCCCCGAGGTCACCGCCTTCGCGGAGACCCTCGAGCGAGTCTGCATCGAGATGGTCGAAGAGGGCAAGATGACGAAGGACCTCGCGATGCTCATCGGCCCTGATCAGCCGTGGCAGACCACGCAGGACTTCCTCGCATCGATCGACGAGAACCTGCAGAGGGCAATGTCCTCGTAAACACCGCCCGAAACTGCCATGTCGCCACCGCCCCACCCGTGGGGCGGTGGCGACAAATAGTGACGTACCGTTGTCCCATGATGATCTTCGACGGACCTTCGTTTCGCGCGCTTTCGGCGGCGTTCCTGGTTGCGACTGGTCTCGCCGGCGGGGCTCTCACCGCAGTCGCACCCGTCGCCGTCGCGGCGCCTGACGTCTCGGTAACCGCGAAAACTTGGCAGGAGGCTGCCTCGCGACTCGGCAGTGCGGGTTCGCTGTGGGAGCCGAGCAGTACCGCTGGTCTGCGCAGGACAAAGCCGATCGACGTGTTCGCCGAAGGATTGACCTTCACGAACGGGTCCGCGAGTTCTGGTGATACCTACGCAGGAGCGACCTACGGCGCACTTCGCGCCGCGTCGGCCTCTCGACCGTCACTTACCATTGGAGAAAAGTGGGCTGATACCGGATGGGCGGCGGAGCCCGCCTACTCGACGAGCATGGCACCGGTCGGCAACGCGACGATCCCCCTCGGATCTCCCGGAACCCAGGTGAAGGTGAAGGTGAAGGCGCAGGTGTTCGCGAACTGCTTCGCCCAGCCTTCGAGCGCGAACCCACGCCAGGTCCCTGCTGGCTACCGGTGCTCGAAGGCCGATGTTGCCAAGAGCGGTGGAGTACTCCGCATGACCGCGCGGCCGGCATCGACGATGACCGACCCGGGCCGCACGTCTATCGTCATCACGACGACTGGCCTGTCATACGCGCAACTCATCGCCATTGCCTCGAGCCTTGAGCAGGTGAGCGGAGGCGGTGGCGAGATCACCGGCTCAGCGCAAATGGTCGCCATGTGCGGGCAGATGGTCGAGGGCGCAATGACCTCCGATAAGGCGGCAGCGTTCGCATCGTCGAATGCCTACTCATTACGCGTCGGTAGCATCGATGGCGCGCCACAGATGCTCACGATGGACTTCCGATGGGATCGATTCAATGTCAGTCTCGTCAAGAACGTCGTGACGGCCTGTACCTACGGTTGACCCGCGAAGCCTAGAGATTTCGGTTGCGCATGAGCGACTCTTGGACGACCGAGGCCACGAGCACGCCGTTCGTGTCGTAGAACAGGCCGCGCGCGAGGCCGTGACCTCCGTTCGCGACTGGGGTGTCTTGGGCGAAGAGCAGCCACTCGTCGACGCGTACCGGGGCATGGAACCACATCGCGTGGTCGATCGACGCGAGTTGCAGACCATCTCGAAGATTATGGTGCGGCGCGATCGCTGTCCCCACCATCGTGAGATCTGAGAGGTAGGTGAGTGCGCAGGCCTGAATGAGCGCATCGTCCGGAAGTGGCTGGGTGATCCGAACCCATGTCGTGCGCTCGTATCGGTCGTCGACGAGCGGCAGGGTGCCATGCTCGGCCTCGACAAAGCGCAGCTCGAATAACTGCTCCTCGGGGTAGTCCAGGCGCCGGCGCTCGAGGATCTCGGTTGGGACCGTGTGAGCAATGCGCGAGCCGGGCAGCGACGAGGGGGTCGCGATGGTCGGCGCGGTGAACTGATGAGTGGGCCCGAGATCGTTGAGGGCGAATGACGCGGTCATCATGAAGATCGTCTCGCCATCCTGCACGGCGCGCACGAACCGCGTCGAGAAGGACCGGCCGTCGCGAGGTCGGTCGACGAGGTAGGTGATCGACTCCTTGGTGCGTCCCGGGCGGAGAAAGTAGCCGTGGAGTGAATGAACATGGCGGCTCGGATCGCTGATTGTGGTGCCGGCGGCCATGAGCGACTGCGCGGCAATCTGCCCGCCGAAGGCACGCATGGGCGCACCTGAGTGACAGATGCCGGTGAAGATGTCGCGATCGATCGGCACGAGGGTGAGGCGATCAATGAAGTCGTGGTCACCAGTTCCGTCCGTCATGGGTTCGATCCTACGGAGGCGCCTTTCCACCGGTGGGGGCGTGAGGTCAGGCGGTCCGCCTATTGTGTTCGCATGAGCGACGTATGGATCAACATGGGCGTCGTGCTGTTCTTCATCCTGCTCGGTGGGTTCTTCTCAGCAGCAGAGCTAGCACTCGTCTCGCTGCGCGACAGCCAGGTGCAGCGGCTCAGTGAGCAGGGCCGCCGTGGCCGCCGGCTCGCCCAACTCGCGTCGAATCCAAACCGGTTCCTCGCAGCCGGCCAGGTCGGCGTCACGCTCGCCGGATTCATCTCCGCGGGTTTCGGCGCCTCGCGAATCGCCCCGAGCCTGGAGCCGGTGCTTCAGGGATGGGGCCTGAGCAAGGGGGCGTCAGAGACCCTCGCCTTCATCCTCGTGACTGTGGTGATCGCATACGTGTCGCTCGTGCTCGGCGAGCTGGTGCCCAAACGCATCGCGCTTCAGCGGGTTGAGCGGGTTGCAATCTTTGTTGCAGCTCCGGTCGACCTCATGGCTAGGATTTTTCGACCGTTCATCGTCGCGCTGTCGTGGGCGACCGATGCGATCGTCCGTCTCTTCGGGGTTGACCCGACAGCAGCCAAGGAGCAGATCAGCGGGGAGGAGCTCCGCGATCTCGTTGCCGCCCACGAGGACCTGAGCGTCGAGGAGCGCGAGCTCATCGACGATGTCTTCACGGCGGGGGATCGCGAGCTTCGCGAGGTAATGGTGCCGCGCACCGAGGTTGAGTTCCTCGATGCTGACCTCCCGATATTCAAGGCGGTGAAGGTGGTTGCCGCGCGCCCGCACAGCCGCTATCCGGTGGCGCGGGATTCGACCGACGATGTCATCGGCTTTGTCCACGTCCGTGACATCTTCAACCCAGACCTTGCCGAGCGTTCGATCCGTGTCGGGGAGCTTGTCCGTCCGGTCACTGCGTTTCCGGGCACGAATGGGGTGCTGAGCACGCTCACTGAACTGCGCCGGCTGCGACAGCACCTCGCCGTCGTCGTTGATGAGTATGGCGGCACCGCGGGCATTGTCACCATGGAGGATCTCGTCGAGGAGCTCATCGGCGACATCAAGGATGAGTACGACCTCGTTCAGCATTCGCAGACGGCGAGGTCGTTCGGTGTGACGACCCTTGATGGCCTCATGAATATTGAGGACTTTCACGACGAGATGGGCATTGAGCTGCCGGATGGTCCCTATGAGACGGTAGCCGGCTTCGTCGTCTCTCGAATCGGTAGCCTGCCGGTGGTCGGTGACTCGTTCGACTGGGCCGGGCATCGCTTCGAGGTCGTTGAGCTCGATGGACGACGCATCGCTCGGATTCGCATCGCACCCGTGTCAGAAGGTTCCGACGATGGCGACCGCCTCACGCCTGATGAACCGGGCTTGGGAGGATAGGGGCATGCCACCCGCCGCCACTCGACCCCCGAGAGTCCTGTCTGGAATCCAGCCGACCGCCGATGCATTTCATTTCGGCAACTACCTCGGGGCGCTGCGCGAGTGGGTAAGGGTTCAGGAGACGCACGACGCCTACTACGTGGTCGTTGATCAGCACGCGATTACCGTCGACCATGACCCGGCACTTCTGCGCCATCGAACGCTCTTGTCCTTTGCGCAACTGCTCGCAATCGGGCTGGATCCTCAGCGGTGCACGGTTTTCGTGCAAAGCCACGTGCCCGAGCACAGCCAACTGGCTTGGGTGCTCGAGTGCCAGACCGGGTTTGGCGAGGCGAGTCGGATGACCCAGTTCAAGGACAAGTCGCACAAGGGCGGCGCCGACCGGTCGACGGTTGGCCTCTTCACCTACCCGATCCTCCAGGCCGCCGACATCCTGATTTACCAGGCCGATGCCGTGCCTGTCGGCGAGGACCAGCGCCAGCACCTCGAACTCACCCGCGATCTCGCACAGCGGTTCAATACGACGTTTGGCGAGACTCTCACCGTGCCGGCGGGCCTGTATGTGAAGGACACCGCGAAGATTGTCGATCTGCAGGACCCCACCTCCAAGATGAGTAAGTCCAGCCCGGCGGGCTGCGCGTTCCTTCTCGACGACGATGCGGTGCTCGCGAAGAAGTTCAAGAGTGCCGTCACCGACTCAGAGCGCGACATTCGCTTCGACCCAGCGGCGAAGCCTGGCGTCTCGAATCTGCTCACGATGCAGCAGGCACTCACCGGGACACCGATGGAGGAACTCGTTGCTGGCTACGACGGACGCGGCTACGGCGACCTCAAGACCGACACTGCGGCGGTGGTCATTGAGTTCATCCGACCGATTCGAATGCGGGTGAACGAGTTGATGGAGCATCCCGACGAGCTGCTTCGGCTCATGGGCCAGGGGGCAGGCAAGGCTCGCGAGACTGCCCGACATACCCTCGCCTCGGTATACGACGCCATCGGATTCGTCGCGATCCCCGAGGCCTGACGGGCTCCTCGGCCGAGCGTCACAGCGGCTGGTATGGCCGGTACTGACGTTTGGCGCGGGGTGCCTGATGTGCTCCTGTCCCTCTGATCGTCTCCCGTCGCTTGCGGATCCAGCCGAGGGCGAGCGCGCAGGCGGCGAGGGTGATGATGAGCCAGAACCACAGGGGCGCCATGGAGTCTCCCGCGGGGGGGATGCTGAGGCCTGCGTTGGCGAGCGCTTCGTCCGATGCGCCAGTCGGGGTGTCGGCGATCACGGCGGCATCCACTGCCGGTGCGATCGGCCCAACCATGACGCCGACCGGCGTCACCCTGCCGAGATTCTTGAAGCCCCACTTCAGGGCCTTCTTGGCAGCGGAATCGCTACCGTCGTGGATGCCCATCCCGACGAAGATGAGGGTGGTTCCCTTGCGGGTGGCGGCCCCGATGAAGGTACGCCCTGCCCGCGTGGTGAAGCCAGTTTTCACGCCGATGGCACCCTTGAAGCCGCCCATGAGCAGGCGGTTTTGGTTGTAAATGGTGTACGTGCTGCTCCCACCGCCGGGGAACCGGTGCGACTTGGTTCGGACAAAGGTTGCGAAATCGGGCCGCGCGAGCCCGGCGCGGGCAATGAGCGCGAGGTCATAGGAGCTCGACAACTGTCCCTTTTGGTCGAGGCCGGTCGGGTTCTTTGCCGTCGTGTCATTCGCCTGCAGTTGCTTGGCGATCTCATTCATGCGGCCGACGGTGTTCTTGATGCTGCCAGGAGCCCGGGCGAGCGCCTGCGCCGCGTCGTTGCCGCTGCGCAGGAGCATGCCGTAGAGGAGGTCCTCGATCGTGTAGCGCTTGCCCGAGATAAGGCCCGCCCTAGCGCCCGAGATCAAGGTGTCCTTCCTCTTCGCGACGTATGTCTGGTCGAGCGCAAGTTCCTGAAGGACGGTGATGGCCGTGAGAGTCTTGAGGGTGCTGGCCGGCGGTCGTCGGTCGTGCGGGTTTTTCGCGGCGAGCACGGTGCCGTTTGTTGCATCGACGAGGATCCAGGTCTCGGCCCAGATGTCGGGGAGCGGCTTGGCCCCGGGGCCGGGGTTGACCTGGACGCCGCGCTTGGAGAGCTGCTCGCCGCCGATCGTCTCGGCGATAGCGGCTCCGGACGCCCCGAGGGCGAGCGAGCAGGCGAGTCCGAGGGTAAGCAAAAGCCGGCGCATGACCTCTCAATGCTAAGCCGGTGCCATTCGATAGCGGTCCACGGGACACGCCGACTAGGCTGCCAACGCCCTGAACACGAATGTTGGAGGACCAATGTCATCGACCATCGCGCCGACCGGACTACTCATTGCCGGGGAGTGGCTGCAGACCTCTGCTCGAATGCCCGTGATCGACCCGGCAACGGGCTCAACCATCTCAGAGATCTCCAATGCGTCGGTTGCCGAAGGTATCGACGCCGTGACCTCCGCCCACGACGCCTTCCAGACCTGGGGAGCGACCCCGGCTCGATTCCGAGCTGAGATTCTGCGCAGGGCGTTCGAGATCATGTCCGCCGAGCTCGAGACCTGCGCACTCCTCATCAGCCTCGAGAATGGCAAGGCCCGGCGCGATGCGATGGGTGAGGCGGCCTACGCCGCTGAGTTCTTCCGTTGGTTCTCAGAGGAGGCGTCGCGGATCGAGGGCGGGTTCCGATACGCACCGTCCCGCGATAAGACGATCATCACCGACCACCGGCCCATGGGTGTTGCCTACATGATCACCCCGTGGAACTTCCCGGCGGCGATGGCGACTCGCAAGTTGGCGCCGGCGCTGGCAGCTGGCTGCACCGCGGTGCTCAAGCCGGCTGGCGAGACCCCGCTCACCGCCCTGTGGATCGGTGATGTCCTCCAGCGTGCGGGGGTCCCAGCGGGCGTCGTGAACATCATTACGACCTCGACGAGCGGCGCTGTGTCGTCGGCGATTCTCGCCGATCCGCGTGTCGCGACTCTGTCGTTCACCGGGTCGACGTACGTCGGGAAGATGCTCCTCGTTCAGACGGCCGAGCGGGTGCTCCCGTCATCGATGGAGCTCGGTGGTAACGCTCCGTTCCTCGTCCTCGAGGGTGCCAACGTCGACGATGCCATTGCTGGTGCCATGATCGCGAAGATGCGCAATGGCGGTGCGGCCTGCACCGCGGCCAACCGCTTCTACGTCCACGAGTCGGTAACCGAGGAGTTCTCGTCCAAACTCGAGGGGGCATTCGCGGCGTTGAAGATTGGCCCGGCCAGCGATCATTCCAATGATCTTGGCGCGATGGTCTCGGTGAAGGAGCGCGACAAGATCCATGAACTCCTTGATGAGGCTGCGGGTGAGGGCGCTGCGCTGAACGCATCGTCGGTTGCACCCACAGAGGGTGCCTTCATTGCCCCTTACGTTGTGCGTGGGGTCGAGCATGGGTCGGTGCTCACCCGTAACGAGATCTTCGGTCCGGTCGCCCCAATCGTGACCTTCACCGAACAGGCCGATGCCGTTCGCATGGCAAATGACACGGAGTATGGACTTATCTCGTACGTCTACGCCAAGGATGCCGGGGTGGGCATCAAGGTGGCCCGCCAGATGGAGTCGGGCATGGTCGCGATCAACCGCGGCCTCGCATCCGACCCGGCGGCGCCGTTCGGCGGGATGAAGGAGTCGGGCCTCGGTCGGGAGGGCGGGTTCGCCGGTATCCACGAGTTCCTCGAGACCCAGTACTTCGCCGTCGATCTATAGTCGGCGGCGCGCTCTGCCAGAACGCTACTGCTTTAGGCATGCGCGTTGCTGTCGTGAAATTCGATATTTGGACGTATTTCACGACAGTAACGTGCATGGTGGCGTGCGGTAGCGGCGTGTGTGCGGTGGCGGCTTGTGGTGGTGGGCGTGTGATGAACCTCGCACGCTGTGCCGATGCCGGCGCCCGCCGGTTCCCGTAGCATTTGAGCACCGTGAGGAGCAATCCCGCGAAACGAAGCCACTGTGGGAGGAACGAGCATGGCAACTGTCACCAGCCCACCACCGAGCCAAGGCGCTCCGGATCGGCGGGCGCAGATCAAGGCCCGCACGCTGCGGACCGATGCATGGTGGATCCAGCCGGCGATCACGGCCGCGGTCCTCGTGCTGTTCGTCATCTACTCGACGTGGCGGGCCTTTGAGAACGCGTTCTACTTTGCAGAGCCGCTCATCTCGCCGTTCTACTCTCCGTGCCTTTCCACTGCTTGCCCCCCGGGCGCGACCCTGCTCGGATTCACCCCATTCGGTGACTGGTTCTTCGCCGGCTACGCGTTCTCGCCAGCGCTGTTCATCCTCATCTTCCCGCTGGGGTTCCGCCTCACCTGCTACTACTACCGCAAGACGTATTACCGCTCGTTCTGGCAGTCGCCGCCGGCGTGCGCAGTAGCCGAGCCGCACAAGCGCTACACCGGTGAGACTCGGTTCCCGCTTATCATCCAAAACAGTCACCGCTACTTCTTCTACGCGGGTCTGATCTTCAACGTGATCCTCACCTACGACGGAATCCTCGCGTTCCGCAATGCCGAGGGCGCCTGGGGCCACATGAGTATCGGCACGCTCATCCTGTTGATGAACGCCTCGTTCCTGTGGATGTACTCGCTGTCGTGCCACTCCTGCCGCCATGCCATGGGTGGCCGACTCAAGAACTTCTCAGCCCATCCGGTCCGGTATAAGGCATGGACGTGGGTGTCGAAGATCAACGTTCACCACCCGAAGTTTGCCTGGATCTCGCTCATCTTCGTCGCCTTCACGGACTTCTACGTCCGCGAGGTCGCCTCCGGCGCCATCACCAACTTCTACTTCTTCTAAGAGGGTCACCATGACGGACACAGAACGTTACTCCTTCGACATCGTCGTTATCGGCGCGGGCGGGGCGGGACTTCGAGCAGCCATCGAGGCTCGCGAGGCCGGTCATACCGTCGCGGTCATGAGCAAATCACTGTTCGGCAAGGCACACACGGTCATGGCAGAGGGCGGCATCGCCGCGTCGATGGCGAACGTCAACTCCAAAGACGGCTGGAGTGTCCACTTCTGCGACACCATGCGCGGTGGCAAGTTCACGAACCATTACCGGATGGCCGAGATTCACGCCAAGGAATCCCCCGATCGGGTGTGGGAACTTGAGTCCTGGGGTGCGCTTTTCGATCGCACGCCCGAGGGCAAGATCAGCCAACGCAACTTCGGTGGGCACGAATACCCGCGCCTCGCACATGTCGGCGACCGCACCGGCTTGGAGATGATCCGCACGCTCCAGCAGAAGGTCGTCCAGCTGCAGCAGGTCGATAAGCAGAACACTGGCGATTATGAGTCGGGCATCAAGATCTTCGCCGAGTGCTCGGTCACCGATGTGTTTATGGAAGGCGAGGGGGCGAAGCGCCACGCGACCGGAGTGTTGGCCTACTGGCGCTCCACCGGTGACTTCGTGGTCATCGATTCGCCGTCAGTGATCATTGCCACCGGCGGTATCGGAAAGTCTTTCAAGGTGACGAGTAATTCATGGGAGGGCACCGGTGACGGTCATGCCCTTGCAATGATGGTTGGCGGCTCACTCGTCAACATGGAGTTCATCCAGTTCCACCCGACCGGCATGGTGTGGCCGCCGAGTGTCAAGGGCTTGCTTGTCACCGAATCCGTTCGTGGGGATGGCGGAGTTCTCACGAACTCTGAGGGCCGCCGGTTCATGTTCGATTACATCCCTGACGTTTTCAAGAAGCAGTACGCGCAGACCGAGGAGGAGGCGGACCGCTGGTATGACGACCCGGACAACAACAAGCGCCCACCGGAACTTCTTCCGCGCGATGAGGTAGCGCGCGCAATCAATGCCGAGGTGAAGGCCGGTCGTGGGTCGCCTCACGGTGGTGTGTTCCTCGATGTCTCGAAGCGACTGCCGGCCGACGTCATCAAGGCGAAGCTGCCATCGATGTGGCACCAGTTCAAGGAGCTCGCTGACGTCGACATCACTGAGGAGTCGATGGAGGTCGGTCCAACCTGCCATTACGTGATGGGCGGCATAGAGGTTGACGCTGATACCCAAGAGCTCGTTGGGCTCCAAGGGCTGTTCGCGGCCGGTGAGTCATCGGGGGGGATGCACGGGTCAAATCGCCTCGGTGGCAATTCACTTTCGGACCTCCTCGTGTTCGGACGTCGCGCCGGACTTTATGCGGCGGAGTATGTCGAAGGACTTAAGGCCAAGGGTGAAATGCCGGCAGTGTCCGAGGCGGATCTAGAGGTGGCAATGGCGCGGGCAATTGCGCCATTCGACCCGTCGCGGGACGAGAACCCGTACTCGATCCAAGATGATCTGCAGACGATCATGAACGATCTCGTGGGGATCATCCGCACGGGGGACGAGATGCGTGCGGCGCTGGAGAAAATTGAGGCCCTCAAGGAGCGCATGACTCGGGTCCACGCCATGGGCGACCGGGGGTACAACCCGGGCTGGCACTTGGCGCTCGATCTGCCCAAACAGGTCCTCGTCTCCGAGTCCGTGGCGCGGGCGGCGCTCGCCCGCGAGGAGTCGCGTGGTGGTCACACCCGCAATGACTTCCCGGTGATGAGTCCTGACTGGCGTCAGGTGAACCTCATCTGCCGCGTCAGTAACGACCAGATCGACGTCACCAAGCAGCCGCTGCCGACGCTCCCCCTTGAGCTCATTCAGTTATTCGACGTAGCAGAGCTAAAAAAGTACATGACCATTGAAGAACTCACTTCGGTTGGGATGGCGTAGACATGAGCTATATGGCAAAGTTCCGCCTTTGGCGCGGTCCGGACGGCACGGGCGGACTCAAGGATTACGACGTCCAGGTGCAAGACGGCGAGGTCGTCCTTGATGTGATTCAACGTATCCAGGCGGAGCAGGCCACTGATCTTGCGGTTCGCTGGAACTGCAAGGCGGGCAAGTGCGGGTCCTGCAGCGTCGAGGTCAATGGTCGGCCGAGGCTCATGTGCATGACTCGGATGAACACGTTCGAGGAGACTGACACCGTCACGGTGACGCCACTTCGGGCCTTCCCAGTCATCCGCGATCTCGTCACCGACGTGTCGTTCAACTACGCGAAGGCACGCGAGGTTCCCGCGTTCAAGCCGCCGGAGGGCCTCAAGCCGGGCGAGTACCGGATGGCTCAGGAGGATGTTGCCCGCAGCCAGGAGTTCCGGAAGTGCATCGAGTGCTTCCTGTGCCAAAACACCTGCCACGCGGTGCGCGACCACGAGGAGAACAAGACGAACTTCGCTGGGCCCCGCGTGCTCATGCGCGTCGCTGAGCTCGAGATGCACCCCCTCGACACCGTCGATCGTCAGAAGATGGCGCAGGACGAACTGGGGCTCGGCTACTGCAACATCACCAAGTGCTGCACCGAGGTCTGCCCCGAGCACATCAAGATCACCGACAACGCCCTTATCCCGCTGAAGGAGCGGGTCGCCGATATTAAGTACGACCCGATCCGGTGGCTCGGCAGCAAGATTCGGGTGCGTGCAGCAAGTGACTGATGCGGGGGGCGCTCTAACGGAGTCCGGACTGCCGCTCGCGGTGGTCTATGGTCCGCGGACGCTCACCGATTGGGATCCGCAAACGCAGCTTGGCGAGCCCGGCGAGTTTCCGTACACCCGGGGTGTGTATCCGTCGATGTACACGGGCAGGCCCTGGACGATGCGGCAGTACGCCGGGTTCGGCACGGCGGTGGAGTCGAATGAGCGCTACCGCCAGTTGCTTGCGGCGGGAACCACCGGACTTTCGGTGGCGTTCGACCTGCCGACCCAGATGGGGTATGACTCGGATCACCCGCTTGCGCATGGCGAGGTCGGCAAGGTTGGGGTCGCGATCGACTCTATTGACGATATGCGCATCCTGTTCGATCAGATCCCGCTGGACCAGGTCTCGACCTCGATGACGATCAATTCACCGGCGGCGATTCTGCTCATGCTCTATCAGCTCATCGCTGAGGAGCAGGGCATCACGGCTGACCAACTGAACGGCACGATTCAAAACGACGTGCTCAAGGAGTACATCGCCCGGGGCACGTACATCTACCCCCCGGCGGAGTCGATCCGGCTCATCACCGACATCTTCACCTATTGCCGGAACGAGATCCCGAGCTGGAACACCATCTCTATCTCCGGGTATCACATGGCCGAGGCCGGGGCGACCCCCGTTCAGGAGATCGCTTTCACCCTCGCCGATGGGATCGCGTACGTTCAGGCCGCAGTCGAATCCGGTCAGGATGTCGATGAGTTCGCGCCGCGTCTCGCGTTCTTCTTCGTCTCACGCACGACAATTCTGGAGGAGGTCGCGAAGTTCCGGGCGGCCCGCCGAATGTGGGCGCACATCATGCGCGAGCAGTTCGGTGCAAAGAACCCAAAGTCGTGGATGCTGAGGTTTCATACCCAGACCGCCGGTGTGCAGCTGACTGCTCAGCAGCCCGAGATCAACCTGGTTCGGGTGGCCGTGCAGGGCCTCGCCGCAGTTCTTGGCGGCACGCAGTCGCTGCATACGAATTCCTTTGACGAGGCACTCGCCCTGCCATCGCAGAAGGCAGCCCGCCTCGCCCTGCGCACCCAGCAGGTGCTTGCCTTTGAGACCGATATCTGCGCGACTGTCGATCCCTTCGCCGGGTCGTACGTCGTGGAGTCGATGACCGATGAAATCGAGCGAGAGGCCCTCGCGTTGATCGCCCGGATCACCGACATGGGCGGCGCTGTCGCGGCGATCGAGCAGGGGTTCCAGAAGGCCGAGATCGAGCGATCCGCGTACGCGGTCACCCAGCAGATCGATGCAGGGGTGCGCACCGTCGTCGGCATGAACAAGTTCACGGTCGATGAGCATGAGCATTACGAACCGCTGAGGGTCAACCCGCTCATCGAGCAGGAACAGGGAGCCCGCCTCGCGAAGCTTCGCGCTGAACGCGATGGCGTGGAGGTGAGTCGCCTGCTCGAACTCATTCGCGAGACGGCCAAGGGTGAAGCGAACCTTCTATACCCGATAAAAGAGGCCCTGCGGGCGCGGGCAACGGTTGGCGAGGTTTCCGATGCGCTTCGGGATGTATGGGGGCAGTACCAGCCAGCCGATCGGTTCTGATGGGCGCGACGGGGGCGTCGGGCATCTCGCCTCGACGCGTGCTCCTCGACTGCGACCCAGGTCACGACGATGCCATTGCCATCATGCTGGCGGTGGCCGACCCATCGATAGATCTCATCGCCGTCACCACCGTGGCAGGCAATGTCACCTTGGAGCACACCACCCGCAATGCCCTGCGCGTACTCGATCTCATCGGACGAACGGATATCACAGTCGCCGCTGGCCGCGATAGTCCACGAATTCGCGACCTGTCGACAGCGGCAGCCATGCATGGCGAGAGCGGCCTCGCCGGGCCGCTGCCGGTTACGCCGAGCCAGAGCCCTTCCAACCTCACGGCGATCGAGAAGATTGAGCGCGTTCTGAGCGAGGCCGCAGATCCCATCACTCTCGTGGCGACCGGCCCGCTCACGAACATGGCCGATGTCGTCGAGCAACTCCCGCACCTTCATCACATGATCCGAGAACTCGTCATCATGGGTGGCGCCGTTGATCTCGGAAACTGGACCCCTGCGGCGGAGTTCAACATCTGGGTTGATCCCCATGCAGCAGACGTCGTTTTTCGAGCGGCATGCGTCCCGGGAACCGATCGAACCGGTATCCCACTCACAATGATCGGCCTTGACGTCACCCACCGTGCATGGCTCACCGATGAGCATGCTGACTTCCTGCGAGACACGGGCGATGTCGGCGCGTTCGTCGCAGAGCTCCTCGATCACTTCGTCGGGTTCCATCAGGAGCGGTTCGGCTGGGAGGGTGCACCGATCCATGATGCCGTGACGATCGCGCACATCATCGACCCAACCCTCGTCACGGCCCTGCCCATGAATGTTCAGATCGAAACCGAGTCAGCCCTGTGCATTGGGCGCACGGTGGCAGACCGTTGGTCCGTCACTGGTCTGCCGGCGAATGCGCTCGTGGGCCTCGACATCGACCGTGACCGATTTGTAACCATGTTGGTGGATCGATTGCAACGTATTGGGTCCGCGTCACGGTGAGCGCTTCGTTAGGCTGAGCGCAGGCCGCGTCGAACGTCGTCCGCAGCCATCAACTAAGGAGATCAATGAAGACCAACGTGAAGATCGCAGCAGCGGTATTCGCTGTTGCTGCACTCGGCCTCGCCGGGTGTGGGGGCAGCACGACCACTGCCGAGTCGTCCGCTGCGCCTGCTGCCAGCGCCGCGGCCAGTGCACCCGCAGCCAGCGAGCCGGCAGCCGCCGCACTCAAGGCGTGCGAGGTCACCGATGTCGGTGGCGTCGATGACAAGGGCTTTAACCAGAAGGCCTACAAGGGCGTCACTGACGCCGCGGATCAGCTTGGCGTCGAGGCAATCGTCCTCGAGTCACAGGCTGAGACTGACTACGCTCCGAACATTCAGGCGTTCGTCGATCAGGGCTGCAACATGATCGTGACGGTCGGCTTCCTGCTGGGCGATGCGACCATGACGGCCGCCAACGCCAACCCCGACATCCCCTTCACCATCGTGGACTACGCCTACGGTGACAACGAGGATGGCACCCCGATGATCACGAACAACAACGTGCTCGGGCAGATCTTCAACACCGACGAGGCTGCCTTCCTCGCAGGCTACCTCGCAGCCGGCACCACGAAGACCGGCAAGGTCGGCACCTTCGGTGGCGTCAACATCCCGCCGGTGACCATCTTCATGGACGGCTTCTACTACGGCGTCCAGAAGTACAACGCCGACAACGGCACCAAGGTCGAGGTGCTCGGCTGGGACCCGAAGACCCAAAAGGGCCTGTTCACCGAGAACTTCGAGAAGCTCGATGACGGTCGCACCTTCGCCCAGAACCTCGTCGACGAAGGCGCTGACATTGTCATGCCCGTCGCCGGCCCGGTTGGTCTCGGTTCCGCTGCGCTCGCAACTGAGCTCGGCACCGACAAGCTCATGATCATCGGCGTCGACAGCGACCAGTACGAGAGCGACACCGCGAACCAGAGTGTCTACCTCACCTCGGTGCTGAAGAACATGGACGTCACGACGTTCAACGCGATCAAGTCCGTTGTAGATGGCACCTTCGCGGGTGGCGTGACGGTCGGGACCCTCGAGAACGGTGGTGTGGGCCTGGCCCCGCTCCACGACATGGCTTCGATGGTCGAGCCGGAGCTCGTGGACAAGATTGCTGCACTCTTGACCGGGATCGTCGACGGTTCGGTGAGCGTCAAGGGCTAGTTGTTCATCGGCTCCACGTGAGTCGAGGGGAGGTGGGGTTCGAGCACATCGAACCCCACCTTCTCCGGTATCTGGGCGCCAATACGGATAGCGTGTCCTGCACGGTCAGCGAGCGACGAGAGGATGAGGTGTGGAGCTTCAACTACGGGGTATCACGAAGCGATTCCCCGGGGTGCTCGCGAACGACGACGTGAGCCTTACCGCCCGATCGGGTACGGTGCTCGCCCTCATTGGCGAAAACGGCGCCGGCAAGAGCACCCTCATGAACGTCCTGTCGGGCCTGTATCGATCGGACGCTGGCGAGATCCTCATCGATGGCGTTCATCAGACCTTCCGTGACCCGGGTGACGCCATCAAGGCGGGCATCGGGATGGTGCATCAGCACTTCATGCTCGTGCCGGTGTTCTCGGTGTACGAGAATGTCATCCTCGGCGTGGAGCCCACGAAGGCCGGCGGAGTACTGAACCGGCGCGAGGCACGCAGGGAGGTCAAGGAGATTTCGGAGCGCTACGGGCTTGCGGTCGATCCCGATGCGAAAATCGAAGACCTTCCGGTCGGTATCCAGCAGCGGGTGGAAATCATCAAGGTGCTGCTGCGGGGCGCGAAGATTCTCGTGTTCGACGAGCCGACCGCGGTGCTCACCCCCCAAGAGGTCGACGAGTTTTTCGGTATCGTTGCTGAACTTAAGGCTCGCGGAGCGACGATCATCTTCATCACCCACAAGCTCAAGGAAGCCCTAGCGGTCGCCGATGACATCACGGTGTTGCGCGGTGGCAGGGTCGTCGGTCACGCGGATCCGACAACTGCGACCCCGGAGGATCTCGCCGCAATGATGGTGGGTCGTGATATCGACCTGACGGTCGACAAGGAGCCTGGCACCCCCGGGCGGACGATTCTCGAGCTCACCGATGTGACGATGGTCGATGACTACGGTCGGCCGCTCCTGAACAGGGTGAGCCTGTCGGTCGCGGCGGGCGAGATCGTCGGGGTCGCCGGCATCCAGGGCAATGGCCAGACGGAGCTCGTTGAGGCGATCACCGGACTGCTGCCGATCTCGAGTGGACGAATCGAGTTCGACGGCGCCGATATCTCAAACCGGAGCGTACGAGATCGCCACCTGCTGGGCATCGCCCACGTGCCCGAGGACCGCAACGACATGGGCATGGTCGGGTCGTTCACCATCAAGGAGAACCTCGTCCTTGACTCCTACTATTCGGCGCCCTACTCCAAGGGTGGTCGCCTGCAGCGCTCGAGTATCCAGGAGTCCGCCCTCGCCCTAGTCGAGGCATATGACGTGCGGCCACCGCTCATCGAGAACACCGGCGCTGCCCTGTCGGGCGGCAATGCCCAGAAGATGATTGTGGCTCGCGAGTTCAGCCGCGATGTCCCGCTCGTCATCTGCGCTCAGCCGACCCGCGGCATCGATGTCGGCTCGATTGAATACATTCATGAGCAGATCGTCCGCAAACGTGATGAGGGCAAGGCGCTCCTCATCGTCTCGACGGAAATCGACGAGATCTTCGCACTATCGGATCGCATCCTCGTCATGTACGACGGCAAGATCGTGGCCGAGCGACTCACCGGTGACACGACCCCGACGGAGATTGGGCTCTTCATGGCAGGAAAAGGCTCATGACCGCTACGCAGACCCCGGCGCAGGCCGAGCAGCGCGGTTTTGTGCAGCAGCTCACGACGAGCGTGAATTGGCGCACCGGGCTTCTCATCCCCTTCCTTGCCGTCGTGACAGCGCTCGTCATCGGCATCCTCCTGATCATGATCACAGGCTCGAGTTTTGGCCAGGCGATGGACGCCTATGCCGCACTCCTGCAAGGCTCGGTGGGTTCCATAACGGCCATCTCGGAGACACTCACCGCCGCTACGCCACTTATTTTGGCCGGTCTGTCCGTTGCGATCGCCTTTCGCGCTGGCCTGTTCAACATCGGCGCTGAGGGGCAGATGCTCGTTGGCGGGATGTGCGCGGTGTTCGTCGGCTTCAGCATCACCGGCCTGCCGATCTTTATCCACTTGCCACTCGCGCTGCTCGCCGGTTTCATTGGCGGGGCCATCTGGGGTTTCATCCCGGGCATTCTCAAGGCGAAGACCGGAGCGCACGAGGTCATCGTCACGATCATGCTCAACTACATCGCCCTGCGACTCGTCGACTTCTTCCTCAAGACCGAGCTCTTTCAGCGCGAGGGTCGCAACGACCCAGTCTCCAAGACGGTCGAGGCTTCGGCCCAGCTCACCCAAATGCTCGGGTGGATGGATCCGGCCCTGCGCGTGCATCTTGGGCTCATCGTGGCCCTCATTGCAGCCGGCGTTATCTACTGGCTGCTCTTCCGCACGACGACCGGCTTCGAGTTCAGGGCGGTTGGTGCGAACCCGAGCGCGGCCCGATATGCCGGCATGTCAATCACCAAGGTCTATGTCCTGGTCATGATGATCGCCGGGGGGCTCGCTGGTCTTGCCGGCTCAGGACAGATCCTCGGGGTGCTCGATCGCGCCACCCCGGGATTCTCGGCGAACATCGGTTTCGACGGCATCGCGGTCGCCCTGCTCGGCAGGTCGAACCCGTGGGGGGTCGTGGCTGCGGCGGTACTCTTCGGTGGGCTGCGGGCAGGTGGTCAGCAGATGCAGGTGTCGGCTGATGTCGGCATCGACCTCATCGCCGTCATTCAAGCCCTGATCATCATCTTCGTGGCAGCGCCAGCGCTCATCACCGCGCTGTACCGGCTCAAGACTCCCGCAGTCTCCACCCAGATCAGCAAGGGATGGGCATCATGAACCAGGCGAGCGCCCCTGCGCCGCGCGAGAGCTACGAGCTCACCGGCAAGCGCACGAAGGAGTTGACGAAGCGACAGATCCGCAAGGCCCGCATTTCAGGCATCGTCCTGCTCCTGCTCTCGGGGCTGGTCATGCTTGTCTTCGTCCCGGCGGTGAGCGGGGTCTCGACCTTCGGGCTCAGCACTCCCGATGATGCGATTCAGCTTGACTCCCTTGCGGTGCCATCGGCGGGCTCTTTGTGGGTGCTTTCCTCGGTGCTTGCTTTCCTCGGGGCCACGCAATTCTTCCGCGGGTTTCAGGGCAAGACGACGATCATACTCGGCATCTCGTTCGGGGTGTTCGCGATAGCCCTCATGGTGTGGGCTGCATCCGGCCAGGAGTTCTCCCTCATCAGCATGCTTGTTGCGACCGTGTCGCGCTCAACGCCGATTGCTCTCGGGGCCTTGTCGGGCATTTTGTGCGAGCGCTCGGGCGTCGTGAACATCGGGATCGAGGGAATGTTGCTCGGTGGTGCGTTCACCGGGGTGGTCATGGGCTCGCTCCTCGGCGGCTGGATTGGGCTGCTTTCCGCCACCCTCACCGGCGGGGTCCTTGCGCTGCTCCTCGCGGTGCTTGCCGTGAAGTTCAGGGTCGACCAGATCATCATCGGCGTCGTCATCAATATCCTCGTGCTCGGCCTCACCTCCTTCCTTACTGCGCAGGTGCTCGTAAAGAAGCCGGAGTTGAACGATGCACCGATTTTCGCCGCCGTCAGGATCCCGGTCCTCGGCGATATCCCGATCATCGGTCCGATGTTCTTCGACCAGACGATCATCGTCTACGGCATGTTCATTCTCATTGGGAGCGTGACGTATCTGCTCTTCCGCACTCGCTGGGGTCTGCGCACTCGAGCGGTTGGCGAGAACCCGAAGGCCGCTGACAGTCTCGGCGTGAGCGTGGCGAAGGTTCGCTATCTCGCGGTCATCTATGGCGGCATGGTCGGTGGCTTTGCTGGAGCTTGGTTCACTCTCGGTTCGGTGGGCAGGTTCGACGAGAACATGACAGGTGGCCGCGGATTCATTGGGCTGGCGGCAATGATCTTCGGGGCCTGGAACCCAATTGGCGCCTTCCTCGCCGCCCTCATCTTCGGGTTCTCCGAGTCGTTGCAGCAGAAATTCGCGCTGCTCGATATTCCGATCCCGAGTGAGTTCCTCGCCATGGCGCCGTATCTTGTGACGATCGTCGTCGTTGCGGGCGTGGTGGGCCGGGTGCGTCCGCCTGCCGCTGATGGCCAGCCCTACGAGAAGCAGTAGTGATGGCTGACGTCGATTGGGATGCCCTCACCACCGAGGCAGTGACTGTCATGCACCGCGCCTACGCCCCCTACTCCAAGTTCAAGGTCGGAGTCGCCGGGCTGATGGAGGATGGCCGCATCGTCACCGGTTGCAATGTCGAAAACGCCTGCTACGGCGTCGGCCTGTGCGCCGAGTGCGGCATGGTCTCGAATATTCATGCGACCGGTGGCGGCACGCTCATGGCGATCGCCTGCGTCGATCAGCATGGTGATGCACTTATGCCGTGCGGGCGCTGCCGTCAGTTGCTCTGGGAGCACGGCCAGCCCACGAGCCTTATCCGCACCCCGGAGGGGATCTTGACCCTCGCCGACATCCTCCCGCAGGCGTTCGGCCCGCAGGATCTCATCGATCGAGCAGAGGATCGCATCCACCGTGGTTGAGCCGTACTCAGCAGTCGACATCATCCGGGCCAAGCGCGATCGGGGGGTGCTGAGTCCCGATCAGATCGACTGGGTGATCGATGCCTATGTTCGGGGCGTTGTCGCCGAGGAGCAGATGGCGGCCCTCGCGATGGCGATTCTCCTCAATGGCATGGACGAGGCCGAGATCGTGCGCTGGACCGATGCGATGATCCGCTCGGGGGAGCGGATGGACTTCACCACCCTCGAGCGGCCCACAGTCGACAAGCATTCGACCGGCGGCGTCGGCGACAAGATCACCCTCCCGCTCGTGCCGGTCGTCGCAGCGTGCGGCGCCGCAGTGCCCCAACTCAGCGGCCGCGGCCTCGGGCATACCGGTGGCACCCTCGACAAACTCGAGTCGATTCCGGGCTGGCGTGCGAACCTGAGCAACGATGAGATGTTCGAGGTGCTGAGGTCGTGTGGCGGCGTCATCTGCGCGGCCGGCCCAGGGCTGGCGCCCGCTGATAAGAAGCTTTACGCGCTCCGTGATGTCACCGGCACCGTCGAGGCGATCCCGCTCATTGCCTCGAGCATCATGAGCAAGAAGATCGCCGAGGGTGCCGGGGGCTTGGTTCTTGATGTGAAGACCGGATCCGGCGCCTTCATGTCTGACCCGGTTCAGGCGAAGCGGCTCGCTGAGACGATGGTGAGGATTGGGCTCGATTCGGGGGTGAACACTCGCGCGCTCATCACCGCGATGGACGTCCCACTCGGCCTCACGGTCGGCAACGCCCTTGAGGTCCGTGAATCGGTCGAGGTGCTCGCGGGCGGTGGTCCGTCCGATGTCATTGAACTGACGATCACGCTCGCCCGCGAGATGCTTGACCTTGCCGGCATTACGGGCGTCGATCCGGCGACGACCCTGCAGGACGGTAGTGCCATGGATGTCTGGAAGCGGATGATCCGGGCGCAGGGCGGCGATCCTGATGCCCCGCTGCCGACGGCGCCGCACCGTCATCAAATTGTGGCCGAAACTCGCGGCACCATGACCGAGCTCGATGCACTGAAGGTCGGGATTGCGGCGTGGCGTCTGGGTGCCGGCCGGGCTCGTAAGGAGGATTCGGTGTCGGAGGGTGCTGGCATCGAGATCCATGCCAAGCCTGGCGATGCCGTCACCGCCGGGATGCCCCTTCTCACCCTTCATACCGATGACGAGCCTCGTTTCACGACGGCTATGCAGGCGCTCGAGGGTGCCATCGCGATCGGCCCGTCGGGCGCACCCGTGAACAGACTCCCCCTCATCCTCGAGCAGATCAACTAACCGATAGATTTCAGCGAGACCGTCAGGGCCGAGCGTGACCCTGACCCTGACAAGGAGACGACCGTGGAAACCGAGCACGCCGAGAAGACCCACCCGATCGCCGGCTACATATCAGCGTTGGTCCTCGCGGGGCTCGTCTTTTGGCTCATGGCCGCGCTCAACACGAACGAGAAGGCCATCGTGGGCGTGCCGTTCCTGTTCGCCTGGGCCATCATCTCGCTCATCATCTTCACCCGCCGCGAGGCCGTCGAGGAGCATTAGGACTCCTTGCGTGATTTCGGGCCCTTATCGCGGCAGGCCTGCGAGCAGTACTTGACCGACTCCCAGTCCCGAGCCCACTTCTTTCGCCATTCGAAGGGGCGCTGGCAGACTGCGCATGACTTCGGCTCGAAGCCGTTCTTGGTGCGGGGAACCGGAGCCATGGCCAGCACTCTAGATGAACGCTGAGAACATGCGAAGAACCTGAGGCGGGTCTAGGGTATTGAGCGCTTCGCAAGGCGCGGAGCAGTAGCAATGCCGAGGGAGAAAGCCATGGATGAAAAAGGACTGCTAGAACTCTGGAATGCGAAGCGCACCCAGGTGATCAGCGCCCAGATGGGCCCGACGATCATGCTTATCGCGATTCTCGTCCTCGCTGCGATTGGTGCCTTCGACGCCGCGACGGACAGCGTCAGGTATCTCGCCATTGGCATTGCCGCGGCGACGGGCATCCTCGCGATGATCACGCAGTACGCGACCATCCGTGAGGCCCAGGCTCTGGTTGCCGATCTCAAGAAGCTTGAGCAGCCCTCAGCACTGTCGGTAAAGATCGCAGCATCGCGGTCATTCCTGTCGCTGACGGCGCTAGTATTCATCGTTATCGGGGTCGGTATCTTCGCCCTCGTCGTGTGGGCAGTTCTCGGTTAGTCACCATGGCAGGGATCATTGTGGTGGCTATTTTTCTCGCGGTTGTCGTCCTCTTGGTGATTCGCTACGAGCGGCCCGCGGCCAATCGTAAGAAGATGAGTGGTAGGGGCGGGGACTTCGAGTCGTAGTCAAATAAGCGAGGCGTCGGTGTTGTTGAGCTAAGACACCGACGCTCTCGCATCAGGAGCCCAGCCGTTGGGTTGCAGGATTCCGAGTGCAATCGCGTGTTGCACTGCGATCGGGCGACCTCATCGCGCGCAGGAGGCGTTGGACGTCCTGTTTGACGGTCGATACGGAAACCCCGAGGGTGGCCGCGATCGAGTCGTTTGTTTTGTCCTGCGCAAGGAGTCTGAGTACGGCGTGCTGCCGGCTCGACAACTGCAAGCCTCCGTCATGGTCGCTGGTCAACGGCTTCGTGAGTCTCGTTCCAATGCAGGATGACGGGTGTGTCAACCACAGTCCGAGGACGGCAGCGAGGGCATCAACGAGACCGAAGTCGCTCGGTCGCCAGTCATGTGTGCCATCTGAGATGAATCCGAAGGCTCCGATGCCGACACCTTGGCTCGAGATCGGCACACTCACGAGTTCGAGCGACGTCGAGTCGATTTCACCGGATTCCCAGAGGTCGGCATCAATCATGAGCGCTGGAAATTCGTTGAAGATTTTGCGGCGGGGCGTAATGAGGGTCTCACCGGTGAGGAATGCGCGCGTATACGGAGTGTCGATGGAAAGCGGCAGGGTGTGGTACCTCGCGAGGAGGTCCCTTGGGCTCGAAAAATCCGCGATAATGGCCAATCCGTCATCGAGGTAGACGAAGATGCTTCCTGATCTCGCGCCATACCCGGCGAGTGGTCCGCAGATAAGCGCCTTGATGACGGAGTCGGGTGCCGGTGCGGTGTTGAGGTACCGCAGAAATGAGGTCATCCCGCGAGTGGGTTCGGAGTCCAAGCCAGCGCCTAGTTGTGAAAACGCAACATCAGTGAGCGTCACGCTACCATAGAATGGCGTGACGCTCGCGGAAATTGCGGCCCTCTCGACAGTAGAGTCGAGGAGTGCGTAGGGTGGATGTTGTGCACGTTATCACTGCCACCGCAGTGTTTCAGGGAGTCATGCTGGCAGGGCCGGCCGTGGCGCTCACGGGTCTGGAGCCGCCTGCGGCCTCAACGCAGCGAACGATTGTCGGTCTCCATGTGCCGTGGGCGGCCGGCGGCCTGCGCATCGAGCGCGATGGCAGCGTGCGGCAGCATCCGGGGGAGTGGCCGACCATCCCCGTCAGGTCGCTGCGGCTTTGGGACACACGAACGGCCTGGCTCAATCTCGAACCAGCCCCGGACCAATGGGCGTTCGAGCATCTTGATGCCCAGGTCGCGATTGCTCGGCGACACTCGGTCGCTGACATCACCCTCGTCTTTTGGGGGACGCCCAAGTGGGCCGCGCGATCACTCGACGCTGACGATGCGAGCTGGCTCGGCCCCGGAGCGGCCTCACCGCCAAGGAGCATGGAGGATTGGTCATGACTTCGTGGCTCAGGTGGCAACCCGCTACCGGGGTGTGATCACGGCGTATGAAATTGGTAATGAACCCGAGGACGCGAAATTCTGGCGCGGCTCAGCCACGCAGTTTGCAAACATGGTCGCCACGGCAGCCCGCACCATCGACGCGATCGACCCGGCCGCGACCATCGTTGCCCCCGCCGAACTCATCGCCATGGAGCGCAAGGCAAGGCACCCGAACGAATCAAGTGCATCCACCGATCGACAAGACTTCTTGGGTGAAGCGCGACGGCGCCCAAGTTGGGCGGCCAACGTCGATGCGCTTGCCTTCCACTGGTATCCGCGAACGAGCGCGCCTCCCTCACGGCTCCGTACCGTCGTGGCGCGATTGCGTGCCGAGGAGCAGGCCGCGGGACTGCAGGGAGTGCCCCTGTGGCTGACCGAGGTGAACTATCGCGGCGTCCCCGTGAGCCCGGAAAGAGAGCGGACCCTCGTGAAGCAGACGAACGAGTTGGCCCGCAGCCTCAACCTGCCGCGGGTGTATTGGTACGCGTGGACCGACCTCGGGCCAGCAGACCTTCTGCAGTTTCAGCCGGGGAGCCCGGCAGCCGAGGCCCTGCGAGCGCATTGGGGCCATGCCCGACCATGGTCGGAGCAAAATGTCGATTAATGTCCTGATGTCTGACCGGTCGGATAACGTGTTGGCTACTACACAGTAGACATCGATTGCCCTCGAGAGGCGCGCGTGCAAGCGCAACCGACTTTCGGGGGGGGGGGGGGATTATCAGTGAAGCAACAGGTGGAGTCGATAACCGAGCAAGACGATAGGGAAATCGAGGTACGGATCGAGTGGCAACCGGAGGAGGCTCCGATGCTGGTCATCGATTCAACGGGCGACAGGCATGTGATGGTGGTTGATCCGCGAGTATTCCACCGGCAAATTGAGCACGCGGTGATCGAACTCGGTGACCTAGGTCCGAAAGCGCTGATAGCTTGGCGCGGGATGCTCGGTTTCAGTCAGCCTGTTTCGGCCAGCTGAACGACACCTTTTGCCCCGCTCGCCGCACGACCGGGGGGGTGTCTTCATCAGGGTCAACGGCACCGATGCGAACGAGGAGTTCATAGACGCTCACTTCAAGCCCAGCTGACAGCGGCTCTAAGGCATCGACACGTGGTCGCTGCTGCTGGTGGAAGATGCGGGAGATGTTGCCCTTGTCTGAGCCACTGCGGCCGGCAAGTTCGTCGAGCGACGAGATGCCGAGCGTCGCCATGCGTGAACGCAACCAAGCGTTGCTCTGCGCAGGTGTTGCTCGCACGGATTCCTCCTGATGCCCCGCGGTGGGCGACATCGACATAGTGTGAATTGATATTCCACTAAGTGAAACACACATCTGACCGGAGAGTGGCAGCAGACTGAAATTCACGGGCGGTGGCGCCGCCGATCCCGATCGACATGCAAGGCGTGCTCCCAAGCGAGTGCTGAGTCTGGCATCGATACCGCGCCGTCGGGGTTGAAGGCGACCTTGGCGGTGAGTCGGGCAACCGTTGCTAGTGACGAGTCACCGACTCGCGTCGCCAACTTGGCGGCAACATCAGGCGAGGCCGAGGCGGGCAGCGGGTCAGCGTGGGCGTCGAGGCGCAGGCGCAGGTAGGTCCACGCGCCGATCACGCGCTGCTCGGGGGTGCCGCGAGATAGGCGCCAACGCAGGGTGCGCCAGTAGACCCACGAGACGATCCGGTGGGCGAGGAGCCACATGAGCATCAGGGCAAAGATGAGGAGAAGGGCGAAGGTCACGAGGATCACCCAGTCGATGATGGTCAAGAAGTCGGAGTCGACGGGCGCCGCCGGCAGGGACGCGTCGTCAACGACAGGGCCCGTGACCACTTCAGCGGACGGCGGCGGTTGTTGTGCTCCAGCGATCAAGGGTGCATTGGCGAAGGAGGCACCGGCCCCGGGAATCGTCCAAGGCGTGCCGAGCAATGGCGAGGCGATGACAAGGGAAACGACCGCGACGAGCCCGGCGCCGGCGATGAGCAGGGCAAAGGGCGCGAGTCGGGCTGGCGCTGCGAGGTCGCGTTTGCGATAGGGGCCGAGCATCGCGGCAGTCACCACTGCTGCCACGGCCCAGAGTCCAACCCAGGCGCCGGCACTCCCGACCGCGCCGAGGGCGAGGGTCGATCCGAGAAGGGCGAGCGATGGCGCGAGGAGTAGCAGTGGGTAACGAGTGAAGGCGATGGCGGTCGATGCGGCGGTGAGGCCGCAGGTGAGCACGGTCGCGCGTGCGATGGGCCCGGAGGTGGCGCCGCCGTAGGTATCGGCAAGCAAAGCGAATGCGATGGTGAGCGTGACGCCGGCTATGAGGGCGAGCAAGGTTCGGTGCGCCTTTAGTAGAGCCCGCATGGCGAGGAGTACGAGGAGCGAGCAAGCCGCGGCCCATACGACGACGCCGCGGAAACTGAGGACTTGCGCCAGCATGCCCGAGGAGACGATGAGGGTCGGCAGCGGTGCCCAGCCAGCGGAGGCAGCGGGGCGCATCAAGCCCGAACCACTCGGGTCGCAGCAGCGCGCGACCATGCACGTACCCATCCGTCCGCGGGGGATGAGCGGCCAGTGATGAGGACGATGCGGCCGGCGCCCTGCTTGCGCAGCAGGGCCCCTATGCGTGAAGGCGCGGCGCAGCCCGCGGGTCCGCACTCGATGAGGGCCAGCCAATCGATTGCCCGGGAGCGTGAGCGCACCGTGACCTCGATGACCGGGGCATCAAGCCGGGTGGTGGTGAGCACCACTCGCTGTTCGGCATTGGCATTTGACCAACACCAGGAAGCTGCCGCATCGACCGCGCGTTCGAAGGCCGCAACATCGAGGTCGTTGAACAATGCGTTGGGGTTGTTGTAGGAGAGCGGGTCGACGTCGAGGGCGACGAGCAGCGCGGGCACCGTGGTGTCGACATTGCGCCGAACCATGACGGTGCCCGTTCGAGCGGTTGATCGCCAGTGGATGTGCTTGACCGGGTCGCCAACTGAGTACTTGCGCAGCGACTGGAATTGCTCCGACCCGGAGCGTTCTCCGTGCATCCCATCGGCGGAAAATGAATCAGGTCGAAGAGCGGGCACAGGCGTGACCCGAGGGATGACGAGCACCGTGGTGGCCTCGCGCTCCGCGAGCAGCCGATAGCGCAGGCCGAACGGGTCGGCGAACTCAAGGCGGTTAGGGCCAGCAGGAATGAGACCGCGACGGCGAGTGTCGACCGGCCAGGTCATCAGCGCGTCCTCCGCGTCGACGACAGGGTGAGGACCGTCCGCTCCCGCCGCAGAAAGCCAGCGCGTAGAACCGCGAGCCGAGATGGCGATCGTGAGCGCAGCATCGTCATCGCGAACGACCCGAGTCGGCACCGACATGTCGCTCCATGAAACAGCGCGGGGCGATTGAACTGCCAATAGCACGAGCACCGGCAGGGACAAAAGACCCGCCCCGACGGCCACCAGTTCGGCCCACCCAAGCATCGCCCCCAGCGCGGTGCCGAGCGACCCGAGAAGCGCGAGCCCCCATGCCCGCGAGGTCAATGAGGCAAGCGAAGTAAGTGAGCTCACGCGGGCTGCGGTGCGGGCACCCGGTCGATGATCTGTGAGATCACCGCTGCAGCGGTGACAGCGCGGGCCTCGGCGTCAGCATCGAGGATGAGGCGATGAGCGAGCACGGCCTGAGCGAGGGCCTGCACATCGCCCGGTGCCACGAATCCGCGGCCCGCGGCCAATGCCCGGGCCCGGCATGCGCGCAAGAGGCCGATTGAGCCGCGGGGGCTTGCCCCAAGCAGCACTCCGGGCACGGTTCGGGTCGCGCCGACGAGACGCACGATGTAGTCGACGATCTCAGGGGCGACGGCGACATAGGCGGCGGTGGCGATGAGGTCGGGAACCGCGAACGCCGGCAGCGCCGGCTGCATCCGGTCGACCGATGCGCCCGTGTGGTGGGCGGCGACGACCTCGACCTCGGCCTCGTGCGACGGATACCCGATTGAGGTGCTCATGAGGAACCGGTCGAGCTGCGCCTCGGGCAGCGGGTAGGTGCCGGCCATGTCAACTGGGTTCTGGGTGGCGATGACCATGAACGGCGATGGCAACTGGTGGGTGATGCCGTCGACCGAGACCGTGCGCTCCTCCATCGCCTCGAGCAACGCCGACTGGGTGCGGGGGGAGGCGCGGTTGATCTCGTCGGCGACCACGACCGAGGCGAAGATCGGCCCTGGGTGAAACTCGAAGGTCGTGGTGCGATTGTGAAAGACGGAGACGCCGGTGACGTCGCTGGGCAGCACGTCCGGGGTGAACTGAATCCTGTTCCACTGCAACCCAAGTGACGCCGAAAGAGCCCGGGCCAATGACGTCTTCCCGACCCCGGGCACGTCGTCGAGGAGCAGGTGGCCCTGCGCGAGCAGGCAGGTGATCGCAAGGTCCACGACCTCGGCCTTGCCACGGATGAATCCATTGACCGCAGCGCTCACTTCGGCGATGTGCTCGCTGGCAACTTCAACCGATGTGCGACTTGCGGCAATGGCAATCATGCGGACATGATACGTTGCGTCAACGCAATCAAGAGCCAGTAGGACGAAGCCGGGGGGCAACGAACGTGACAGCGCTAGAGGATCGGCAGTCGGCACTCGACGTCGATTGGTGCGTTGCCGGTCATGGCGATGAGCTCGCCCGGCTACGCCAGCGCGTCGAGGACCTCGAGTTCACGGTGGGCGAGTACCGCGGCCAGATGAGCCAGATCTTCGGCAGTGCATCTTGGAAGCTCACGAGCCCGGTGCGCATCACCGCCGCCCGCTACCGCACGGCGAAGATCCGGGCCAAGCGTGCGGCGAAGCGGATCAAGAACGGCAAGCCGAACCGCGACGACCACAAGGTGCTCACCGCCGGCCTATTCATGCCCGAACTGAGCGATCTTCCCGAGACCAGCCCGCTGCGCCAGAAGATCGACGTCAACACGCTCAAAAGACCAGCAGAGGCAGACGGCCCGCTCCACCGCCCCGTGGGCGACCCGACCGTCCTCGTCGTGGCCCATGTTCACTACCCGGAGCTTTGGGGCGATATCGACGACCGGCTCAGCCGCATGCCCTGCGCGTTCGACCTCATCGTCACCGTCACCGAGGGCACAGCAGAGCAGGCGATCCCGGTGATCATGCGCAAGCACCCGAGGGCACGTATCGAGCTCGTCGCGAACAAGGGGCGCGACTGGGCGCCGATGGTCATGCTCGCCAACCGCGGCCTACTCTCGGGCTACGACGCGATCGCGAAGGTTCATACGAAGAAGAGCGAGCACCGCATCGACGGCGACGGCTGGCGCATCGCCCTGCTCGACGGCATCCTCGAGAGCCCCGAGCAGATCCAGCGGATCATCGACCTGCTCCAGGAAGACCGGAGCGTCGGCCTGGTCGTTCCGACGGGGCACGTCGCGGGCACTGAGCACTGGGGCAGCAACCAGGGCATCATCGAGGCCCTTGCCTATCGCCTGCCGATGGCGTTCGACCCCGACGATCGGCGCTTCCCGGCCGGGAGCATGTTCTGGTGCCGGCCATGGCTGCTCGAGCGGATAGCCGACCTCGATATCGGCGACGAGCACTTCGAGCCCGAGGCCGGCCAGTACGACGCCACCACCGCTCACGCACTCGAGCGCCTCATGGGGATCTACAGCACGGTCGGCGGCATGGACATCGTCGAGGCAATGGACGTGAAGCAGCGGCTCACGGCCTACCGCAAGAACCCTCAAATACGGCCAAATATCTACGCCTTCTACCTGCCCCAGTACCACCAGTGCCCGGAGAACGATGAGTTCTGGGGCGAGGGCTTCACCGACTGGGACAACGTCAAGAAGGCCAAGCCGCTCTTCGAGGGCCACCGCCAGCCGATCCTGCCGAGCGACGAGGTTGGCTTCTACGACCTCAAGGACCCCGAGGTCCTAAGAAAGCAAGCAATGATGGCCAAGGACCACGGCATCGACGGCTTCGTCTTCCACCACTACTGGTTCGACGGCAAGAAGGTCCTCGACACCCCGATCAACAACTGGCTTGCCGACCCCACCATCGACCTGCCGCTCGCCATCTGCTGGGCGAACGAGCCATGGACCAGGAGATGGGACGGACTAGACCAAGACGTGATCATCCCGCAGACCTACGGCGAGGACTGGGCCAACAGATTCTGGGACGACATCGCGCCATTCCTCAACGACCCCCGCTACATCAGGGTCAACGGCGCACCGATGCTCGTCATCTACCGACTCGGGGAGATCCCCAATGCCATCGATGCCATCGACGTGTGGCGAAAGCGCGCAGCAGATGATGGCCACAACGCACTTCGCCTTCTCGCCGTCGTACCAACACGGGAGATCGAAGACTTGCCACCCGAAGTCGCTCAGGCAATAGACGGACTTGTCGGCTTTCCGCCTGGCTCCAACGTTCGACTCGAGAGCTTCGTAGGACACCTGGATACGAACGCACAACTCACAGGCGACTTCATGTCTTACCAGGCCGCAACATTGCCTTTGATTGGCTTCGGGCGGGGTGAACTCCTGCACGACTCGGGGCTCATGCCAGGTTGGGACAATACAGCTCGGCGCGGTGCGAGGGCCTATGGCTTTATCGGATCGAACCCGGTCACTTGGCGCGATTCAGTCTCAAGGAAATCTCGAGAACGAAACTCGACGCAACACGACATGCTTGTCATCAACGCCTGGAATGAATGGGCAGAAGGTGCGGTCCTGGAGGGCAGCAGTCGGTTCAGGAGAGGCATGTTGGCCTCGATGACAGACGCGGTCCGTGTCATGTTCAGTCAGAGTTCGACCTCTGTTTTGTGGCGAGGCACCCTTTCAGCGGGGAATGACCGCGCCTTGAGCGGGGGACCCGGCCCGGGCACTTCACCACAAGCAGGGGAATTGCTGTGAATCACCAAGATTGGGGCGGTAGCCAATGGGCGCTGCGGACCGCGTCAACGTCAGCAGCACCAGAGCCATCGGGCCGACCTACTGGCGGTCGAGGGAAGGAGAATCGGGGATGACAGCAACGTCGACCCGAGTGGTGATTGAGGCCCTACACCGCGGTTTGCTGGGACGCGAACCCGACGCAGTTGGCCTCGCCTTCTGGACGCAGGTCGCAGACAGTATGGGAATCGGCGAGGTGGTAACGAGCTTTGTCTCCTCGGAGGAAGCTCTGGACGCATCAGTCGCCCGCAGCAGGGTGCGCGATCCCAGACATCCATGGTCATTTTCGCAACATGCAGAGGTAGAACGTTTTCTTCACCTTGTGTGTTCCTCCGCCCTCCCGAACTTGTTCGCAGTCGACGTGGGTGCGGCAGACGTTCGAATCTCCAACACGGTCGATCTTGTTGGCACCTTGGGATGGCAAGGCGTCATGATCGAAGCGAATCCTGTTTTGGCCGACAGGCTGAAGGCGGCGCTGGCTGGTTGTCAGGTCACCGTCGTCAACTGTGCCATCGGAACCTATGAAGGTCCTGCACCGCTGTTCCTCGGGATCAACGACCACATTTCCTCGTTGCTCCGGCAGAGCACAGCCTCTTGGGGTGAGGTTCGTGGTTCTGTCGAGGTCGAAGTGAGGCGACTGCCCAAATTGCTGGATGAGATCGGAGCCCCGCTCGACTTCGCACTACTTTCAATAGATATCGAGGGTCTTGACTTCGAGGTCCTAAATGACCTGGTGGACACCAGCGACTACCGGCCACACTGGATCATTGCCGAATGGGGACCTGAGTGGGAAATCGCCTCAATGCGGGATCCGCGGTTCGGGGATGTGGCGAAAGAGCAGTACGTGATGGTGGCGCGCGATTCCGGCAACGTGTTTTTGAGGCGCCGAGGCGCAATCTGATGCGGTCACGCGCCGACGAACAAATACCTACAAGCCGACGGCGTAATGCAGTGACCAAGTTGGCGGCGGTCGAGGATAGCGACGTGGAACGGTGAAGAAGTTCTTTGCAGATTTGCGTCAAGAAGTACGGCGCCCGAGACCGTCGGGTGGTGAGCCCTGCCCGACCGGCGGCTTCGACCGGGTCCATGACGGTCTGGTTTCCGGCTGGCTGGTGTGTCCAGCCTGCAACACCCCACCCAGCCTGTTACCCGCCCTTCTGCTGGACGGTCAGCGAGTTGCCGCGACCGCTACCCAGCGCGGCGATGTCCCCGGCGGGATCGGCTTTCTGGTCCGATTCTCACCCACGGGCAGCACTCCGCCTCGAATCCGGGTCCAGTGCCCGGCCCACCGCGACAACGGACTGGAAATCACGGCTGATCCGGTCGGCTGGCAGGTGCCGGTGCTCGGGGCCATCGAGAGTATCTCGTGGCCGATAGTCACTGGTTGGCTCGCAATCTTTGGGCTTGGTGCTGCGCCCGTCGAGCTAGAGGTCGATGGTCGCGGGGCCGTCGCGATCCGCGGCACCGTGGCCCGCCCAGACGTTCAGTCCTATCTCGGTGTTGAAGGCGTCGCCGGGTTCCAAATCGATCTCGGTGCCGAGTTGGCATTCGCGGTCCCCGACGACATACCCATCCGTCTGTTTGGAGGTCGGGCCCTGCTCGCAGACGGGGTGATGAGAGGGTCACCCATCGGAGCGGAATATACCGGTTGCCTGCCACCGCCCGGCGGCACGGCGCTGTCACCAACGGATGTCGTAGTTCTCAGTCGCCGCTTTACCGAGACCGAAATCGACATCCATACCAACGACTGGCGGGCCCTCGTTACCCGTCTGGGGCAGGTGACCCTCACCGACGAGTCGCATCAGTGGGCTGACTTCATGGCCCACAGCGGATGTACCCCGCAGCAGGTTGCCGCTGCCTCGATCCTTCGAGACATCCGTTCCCTCGGTGTCACTGCGCTTAACCCCCTGCCGGCCTCGCTCAACACTGTGCCCCGTGACCGCGAGAGGTTGCTTACCCCACTCTCACCAACTGCTAATCCAGCGACCCGCGACCACCCGAAGGTCGCCCTCCATGGCTCCGCGTTGGTCTGGTCATCTTCGGCGCCGATCGAGACGAAAGTAGCCGTAGCCGGCCTGGTGGGCCATAAGTCCGGCCTAGGCCACAGTGCGAGCAACTCCCTACGGATCCTTGACGCCGCCGGCATTCACGCCTGTGCAGCTCCGCTGTTCCCCGCGCCAGGCGGGTGGAATGCCCGACTTGGTGCCACACGGGAAGCTGCCCTCGCCTTGCGCGATCACACGGTCTTGCTCCACATGACAATCGATCGAGTGATCCCTACCCTGACTGGGCAACCGGCGCTCATGGCCACCGACCGGCTCATCGGCTACTTTTTTTGGGAAACGGAAACGGTCCCGCAGCGATTTCATCGAGTCCTGAACCTGATGGATGAGATTTGGTGCGCGACGGAGTTTGTCGCCGGGGCGTTTCGGGCGGTGACCAACACGCCCGTCAACGTCACTAGGCAGGTGGTTGACGTCAGCAATGCGCAGCCTGTTTACCGCCGGGACCTAGGCATTCAGGACGAGGCCTTCGTGGTGCACTGCTCTTTCGACGCGAACTCGACAGTCGTCCGAAAGAACCCCAACGGCGCGATTGACGCGTTCAAGCACGCCTTTGGCGCTGATCCGTCAGCAGTGCTCCTGCTAAAGATACGCAACATGGCCCAGGTGGCGGGCTTAGCCCGCTCCGGAGACGAACACGCCCTCGGATTGCTTCAGCGGTTGGTGGAGCACCCGGACATTCGCGTGATTACGGAAGAAGGACCGTATGGGTACGCGCTTGGCCTAATCCAGTTAGCCGACTGCTACCTAAGCTTGCACCGCTCGGAAGGATTCGGATACGGAGTTGCGGAGGCTATGGCGCTCGGCACCCCGGTCGTCACCACCGCATACTCCGGCACGATGGATCTCACCGACGACCGGACCGCTTGGCTGGTTCCTTACTCAACGCGCGGCATCCTGCCGGGGGAGTACTTCTTTTGGGAGCCGGACATGGTTTGGGCGGACCCGGATATCTCAGCAGCCGCAGAAGCGCTGCAACGCATTCGGGGCGGTGATCAGGTTCAGTCCCGCGTCAACGCGGCACGTGCGCGCGTGGACCATTTCGCTTCCAGCGCAGCATTAAGCGAACGATATCGCTGCATTTTGCAAGATGGTGACATCGACAGCTTAACGGGCGACACGCAATGGATTTCAGAAGAGATGATGGGTTAGTGAACGGTCGTCAACTGGCTAATTCATCTCTGTTGAGCGGAGAAAGGGGTTCACATTTTGAATGAGAGTCTGCGAGGAACCGGAACACCGCGTTTGGCAGTAAGCAGTGTTGCCAACGTCAAGCGAGTCAATTGGGGTGCCGCTCACTACTCCTACGGCCTAGCAAGGAGCAAGTTTACCTCCATGTTCACCCAAATGGGCCTGGCATGGGAGGGCGTTGCGATGCCTGAGGGGTTAGATCGTGAGACCGTGAGGTCACGTGGTTGGACCCACCATGTCTCGTTTTCCCCGCCGGATTTCTTGAGGCTAGTTCCAGATACGTCGAACATTCTGGCTTTTGCCTGGGAGTTTGATCGCCTTCCCGAACTCTCGCTTGAACAGCGTGCCGCTGGCGAAATGAGTTATCGCGGTTGGTTAGAGCTCGCGCACGGAATTTGGACACCATCCCGATACGCGTGTCAGATCCTGCAAAGCGAGGGTATCGGCGAAGTCCAATGCGTCCCGGCTCCCATAGACACTGATTTTTGGAGTTCCGACGATGAAGGGGTTGGTTCTATCGGCGATGAAGATCATGCTCTGCTTGGGGTTCTGTGCCAGAGACTGCAGATCAGAGGTGGGCCATTCATTCTGGAACCAGAGGAGTGCCAGATCCCACTCACGAGCATCCTCAGAGAAAGAAATCCGCGCTTGACTTTCTTATATGTGGCTAATCCCAATGATTGCCGAAAGAACCTTGAAAACACTATCCAAGCGTTCCAAGCGTTCCACGAGCAATTTCCAGACAGCTTACTCATACTGAAATTGACCACTCAGCAGTCATATCGGGAAGTTCGTCAGGTGTCGTTTCGACGAGATATGAGCCAGACAATGAAGTTTGACAGTAGGGGTATTTATTGTGTGACCGAATCATTGAGCCTGCGAGCCTTCAAGAAACTGATGCAGGCATGTGACAACTACCTATCGCCATCTCGAGCGGAAGGGCAGAACCTTCCGCTCTTGGAAGCGATGTCACTTCAGCGCCTAGTTCTCTCGCCCGATCACACGGCCATGTCCGACTACATTGATCGGGGAAACGCGATTGTCCTTGAATCGAGGCTCGCGGAGGTCGATCAACGCACTCACCACTCGAGCCAATTCTGGGGCTTGAAATGGTATGAAGTCGATAGCCGTGCGATCTACGACGGGCTGCTAACTGCTGCGCGTCTTGATGACATGAAACTCAACGCTTTGACTTCTAATGCCTCGGCCACTGCGGCAGATGGGTATTCCAACGCGGCTGTGGCAAGAATGACTGACCGATTGTTGGGGTGTGCATCGTGAGGACCACCGTTTTTGTAGATGTGGCTCCACTACAGGAAAGGGTGTACAGCGGCATCCCATCAGTCGTTGCAGATATCGCCGGACTGGCCATGACCCGGTCAGACGTGGCCTTTGTCGTCGGCGACGCCGTGGTTCCCTCTGAGGTGGTTCGAGACTGTATTGCCGAGAATTCCGGTTGGCCGCTTCAGGCGGCTGCATTGCTGGCGGATCCATGGGGAAGCGCCCTGGCCCTGGCCGTAGCGTCCGAGCGAAGTGTCGCTGTTTACGCGAACTTGCCTGGAAGGCTGCATGCACGAGCGAAGTTGCAAGTTGCTTATGACCTGGTCCCACTGCTCTTGCCGGATCATACGGAACCCTCAACTAGAGGCGCCTACAACCTTGCATTTCGAGGTGACTTCACGCAAGCAGATCACATCGTGGCAATATCGAATGCGACACGACTGGGGCTAATCGGCTACTTACGGGTGGCGTCGGATCGGATCTCCGTCTGCAGTCCGACCGTAGGTGTTCCCGCGCCCGCGAGCGTAGATCTACAGTTGTCGCGGAAGTTGGGATTAGTCATTGGCACGGTAGAGCCACGGAAAAATATCGAACTGCTGCTCGAACTGCTTCGGACTTAGGACACGCGTGTAAATAAGTCGGTCATATAGGTGTGGTGCCGGTAGTCTTG
>JBBATH010000021.1:0-45960 GCA_040398845.1 Candidatus Nanopelagicales bacterium
AGCGACCTGCTGGTGCCCGCGCCGAGCGACGCCCGCACCCGGTGGAAAACGATCGACGGGGTTGACTATCTGCTCGTGACCGCCCTGAGGTTCGCCCCGGTGAGCACCGTGGAGCCCGGCGCGCAATTCACCCTCGATGCCAGCCGGTGGGTGTCGATTCCCGGGCAGCTCGCCTCGAAGTGCATCCGGTATTCCTGCGCCAAACTTGGCACCCAGCAACTCGATCTCACACTCAAGCAGGTCCTTGGCCTGCCGCCGGATGCCGACTACCGCTACGTCTCAGAGTTCTGGGTGAAGCCGGCCGACATGTTCCGGCCATGTACCGACCCGCGGATCACCAACCCCAGTTGCCCAGAACTGGTCGTTGGTGCGTCTGCCGGAATCCCGACGACTGTGGGGGAGGTGACCCTCGCGGACTTCCCTTGGTCGCAGGCGAATTACGCCTGGCGGGCGCCTGACCGATTCCGGCCGAAGGCGGCTGTCTCCTGCGCTCAGGATTATGCGAACGCATCCGTCGGGCAGTGCTATGGCTTCCCGTGGACCCGCCTCGGATACACCTACGACTGGAGCCCGGGGGCGAAGGACGACATCGGCCTCACCGAATTCGTCGTCGCGAAGGGTGCTGTCGCATATCTGGAGAGGGTCGGGACTCAGCGCGAGTTCTTCCCATTCGCGAAGCGGGGCAGCAAGCCATGACCTCGCCTGCCGGTGATCGGCGGTGGCTCGTCCTCCTCGCCTTGTCAGCTGGCCTCGCGCTCATCTCCCTTGACAACACGATCGTCAATGTCGCCCTCCCGCGCCTCCAAGAGGATCTCGGCGCTACGACAGCTCAGCTCCAGTGGGTTGTTGACGCCTACTCCGTGCTCTTCGCCGGATCGCTCCTCCTTGCGGGCAGTCTCGGCGACCGGTTCGGTCGCCGGCGAATGCTGTTCGCCGGGCTCGTGATCTTCGCGGCTGGTTCGCTTGGGGCCGCGATGATGACCGACGTCAACGGGCTTACGGCCTGCAGGGCAGTGATGGGAGTCGGCGCCGCATTCATCATGCCGTCGACCCTCTCGATTCTTGTCCAGGTGTTCACCGATCCCCGTGAGCGGGCGAAGGCGATCGGGGTTTGGGCCGCCGTGGCCGGCGTCGGCGTTGCGATCGGGCCGATCGTCGGCGGCGTCCTCCTCGAGCACTACAACTGGAACGCGATTTTCTGGGTGAACCCGCCGCTGTCGGTCGCGGTGATCATCGCGACGCCGCTGCTGGTACCCGAGTCACGGGACCCGAGCCGGCCGCGATTGGACGTACGGGGCGCGATGCTGTCGTCGGCCGGAATCATCGCGCTGGTGCTCACGGTCATTGACCTCCCCGACGCCGGGGTAGGCGTGTTCACCCTGTCGACAGGGCTGGCCGCGGTGCTGCTGCTCGGTGGATTCGTCTGGTGGGAGCGACGTGCACCACGGCCGCTCCTGCCGATGAGTCTGTTCGGCAACCGGTTGTTCGTCGTGTCGATCATCTGTGTCGGCCTCGTCTACTTCGCACTCATGGGTGCGATGTTCTTCCTTCCGCAGTTCCTGCAACTCGTGCAGGGCATGACGCCACTTCAGTCCGGGCTGTCGGTCCTCCCCGGAGCAGGGGGCCTGCTGCTCGCCTCGCTCTTCAGCTCCAGTCTGGCCGAGCGGATCGGCTCACGGCGCACCGTCGTGAGCGGGCTCAGCCTGGTGACCATCGGACTGCTGTCGATGAGTTTCCTTGCTCCCGGATCTGCGTACCCTTACGTCGGAATGTGCCTCGGGCTCATGGGCATTGGCCTCGGACTCACCCTGCCCCAAGCCACGAACGGCGTGCTCTCGACCGTGCCCCGTGAGCGGTCGGGGATGGGGTCGGCGGTGAACGACAGCATCGCCGAACTTGGCGGGTCCTTCGGGGTCGCCGTTCTCGGGGCGATGCTCTCCATCACCTACCGCGGCAGTATCGATGCTGCGATCACCCGCGCCGGTGATGCCATCCGCGAGGCGCCGATCACGGTTGTCGATGCGGTGCGCGAGTCGCTTGCATCGGCGACGATCGCGATCGCCCGGCTCCCGACGGACGTTGCCGCACCGGTGCAGCAGGTCGCCGGTGATGCATTCGTGACCGGCATGGGATGGGCGCTTCTCACTGGGGCGATCGTGACTGCAGGTGGAGCGGTACTCGCCTGGCGCTGGTTCCCTGATCGTGTCGCCGCGGCGGCCGAATAGGCATGATTGCGCGGATTCTCGTCGTGCTGGCGGTCGCGGGCGCCCTCGGGGCCGTCGGCACCTGGGCACTCCAGTCGCAAGACCCCGCCCTGCCGGTGTCAGCCGAAGCCCAGGCTGGCCTCCCGTCGGCCCGTGGGCCCGCGACCTGCTCGGACCTCGATGCGGATGGCTGCATCGACTCCGGGTTCGATCCCAAGCGTGATGGACTGTCGTTCGCAAATGGTCCAGCAACGGGCACCCTCTCCGCCACCGCGCTCATCGCACTCTTTGGCGCCGAGTCCGTCTGTGCGACGCTTTCGGAGCAGGGGTGCGTCCTGTACCCGGCGGCCGCGGGGTGGGCGAGGCAGGTGAACGAGGCGATGGTCGGGGGCCGTTGCGAGGGCATCGCTGTACTGGCCCAGCGGATCTTCGGCGGCGAAATCTCGGTCGAGGATCTCGATCCCGAGGCAGCAACGACCTCGGCGCTCACGAGTTCGAACCCGGCCGTCACCGGAGCGATCCAGACTTGGTGGGCGACCCAATTCCTCGCGCCGGTGCAGGCTGCGGCTGTCTCGTCCCGGCTCTACACACCGTCATCGATCGTCCAGGAGTTATCCGGGGGCTTGCTTGCCAATACGGGCTACACCCTTGGCCTCGCGGTTCCCGGTGCGGCCCGCTCGGTGCTTCCGTTCGCCGTTCACCGCAGTGGCGAAGAGTTTGCAGTCTCGGTCTATGACGGCAACTATCCGGGAACGACGCAGGAGATCCTCGTCGACCCGCGGTCGGAGCGCTGGCGGTACGCCCCCGGCGCGCCCACCAGGTCTGTTGACGCCTGGGAGGGGGGCATGGGAACGATGGAACTCACGCCGATGTCGATCAGGGCGCTGCCTGCCCGTGCCCCCTTCGATGCCTCGATGCTCGCGCTCAGTCCCGTATCCGGAGCGAGTGAGGCGAGCGTGACGGTGCTCGTCACCTCACCTGATCCATCCGCACGGTTGGGAGTTGCCCTGACAATCAAGGGCACAACACTCGATGTGAGCGAAACGGGTGCCAAACTGCCACGCGGCGTGACCGTCCGGCGAATCCTCGGCGCAGGTCCCGCTGGCTCCGGGGTGACCGTGACCATCGATCGCGGCCAGGTCCCATCCTTTGCGGCGGCCCCAATCGCTTGGAAATCGGCTGGATCGTTGATCCCGACGACGATGTCTATTGACGCCCCGGGAAGGCCGCGGATCACGGTGAGGTCGCCGAACACCCTGGGGGCTCAAACCCTGTGGGCGAACACCCAGCGTGGCACGAACCTCATGCGTAGCCGGGGTTCCGCTCGAGATGAGTTTCCGCTTATCGCCGTGAAGTCCGGGCGCACCTTCGTCCGAGGCCCGCAGGTGAACATCGCGAACGGGCTGAACAGCCTCAATCTCACCCTGCCGACCGCTGCACTTCACCTTGAGGTGCGCAAGGGGAGAGCCGGAGGCGCCGAGATCGAATTTCGCTCCAGTCAAGGTCGGATGCTCGCAGTTTCCGAGGTGCCGTTCGACACCCCGAGCGGACGGGTCCGGGTGAAGGATGTCAGTGTCTCGGACTCCGGGCGCGCGCTCCATGAATCAGAGATATTCGCTCGGCCAGTGCCGATCGATACATCCGTGCTTGAGGTCCTCGAGGCTGTTGCGTCAGCCGATATCGAGGCGGTGGACGGGACGGCGTCAAATGCCGACTCGGGCGGGGGCGACGCAGCGCAATTGGCGATTGCCGTCTCGAATGTCGGGCGATCAGGTGTGGCAGGCACGCCGGTACAGCTCACGAGCAGTGGCGGCTCTGGGACAGGCGCGGTGAGGTTCGTCGTGACGGGCGAGAGCTGCGCCATCGTCCGCGGCGCGCTCAACGCGAGTGCACCCGCGAACTGTCGGGTCACGGCCACCCGTGCGGGCAGTGGAATCTTCGGCGCCTCGGCCTCCGCCCCGGTCGTGTTCACTTTTCGGGCGGCTCAGCAGGCGCCGCTCGTCATCGGCAAAATCTCACGACCCGCCCTGGTCGCAACCCCCGTCCGGCTGACGACCCTCGGCGGCTCAGGCAACGGGGGCGTGAGCTTCTCGGTGCGGGGTAAGGGGTGTTCGGTATCACGCGACGTCCTCGTGGCGAACCGGCCCGGAACATGCGTGGTGACGGCCACGAAGGCGGGAAGCGGGATCTACTCGGCGGTGCGCTCCCGGTCGCGGTCGATGACCTTCTCCCGAGCCCCCCAGCAACCACCGCTCATCTCGATTGAGCCACCCGCGGTAGCTACTACCCCGCCGGAATCTCGATCGTGGCGCGCACCATCTGGTGATCGGAGCCCTGGAACTCCGGGATGAACGTGCCGTCGGGATTGAGCCGGATCACCACCTCGTAGTCGGTGACGACGACGCCGGCCCCCTTCGTCATGATGTAGTCGATTCGGGTCGCGTCGAGCACGGGGTTCCTCTTGGAAGTCTTGAACTTGTAGGGCTTCTTCGGGAAGCCCTGCTCGGCGAGCAGAAGAGGGTTGTAATTGATGGTCGAGTACTCGACGTTGCGCTTCACAGGCGCATTCGCCGCATCGGCCCAACCAGCGTCGGTAAGCGTCTTTTGGACGCCCTGCGGCTGCCGCTTGCGATACGAGTTGAGGTCGGCCATGAGAACAACCGGCACGCCCGACATCCCGTGGGCGTCATTAAGTGTCTGTACCCAGCCATCGAGGGCGGCCCCAAATGCGATGCGTGACGCCTCGTTCGCAGGGTCCTTGAAGGTTGATACGTGCACAGAAAGAGCGAGGAAGGGACCGGCACCGTTGAGGCCCTTGAGGTAGGCCCACACCACCTTGCGGGGCGCCGCGTCAGCGGTGAGTCCCTGCGCGATTCGCGACATCGGCACCGTGCCTGCGGACGGGGTGCCGTTGGGGGTGGTGACCTGCTGGACCGTGCTCGTCTTGAACAGCATGCCGGTGGTGTGGGTGCATGGCCGAGGATTCGCGGCGGTCCACTTGCACTCATCTGAATCAGCCGTGTAGGCGGGAGCCACGAAGCCATAGGGAGCCGTGAGATTCTGAATGTCGAGGTACTGGGTCTTGGCGTTCGTGGTCGGCCAGTGAGTGGCCTCCTGAAGGCCGACGACGTCGACGGACGACTCGACGATGGTCCGGGCCACCTTCTCCCGGCGGATATCCCATGAGGGAGCCGGCGCCGCGCAGTCGGTCTTGCAGACGTTGAAGGTGGCAAACACCAGTGCGGGGGATCCTGCCCGAGTGGCAGCCTCGGCCGGTGCCTGAAGTGCCAGCCCGGCAAGCAGGGCTGCGGCACCCAATCCAACGACGAGACGCGGGCGAGACGGGGTCAGGGTGTTGATCTGCATAAAGGGAGAATAGGCCACCTGTCTAGTGCCCTTCGACATGATCTCCGCTTCCCGGGCTCGGAATGCGAGATTTCGGGCACGGAATGCGAGGCATCCGAGCACTGCTATGCCAGAAGTGTTCGATGCAGCGGCCTTGGCCCCATAGGCTATGCACGAAGCATTGAGGAGAGGGTTCGTATGAGCGTCAGTGGGTCAGAGGTAAGCGTCACGAATTTAGATGTTGCCTCGCCGGGCACCCCCGGGTCGGATGTCGTTCGGGCATCCCTCGTTGAGGCCAGCCTGCGCAAGGCCGATATGTCGGGCGCCATGATGCGCTGGGCGAACCTGTCCGGAGCTGACCTCTCTGAGGCGAACCTCCGCAAGGCAGATATCTCCGGCGCGGTCCTCACCGGGGCAGATCTACACCTCGCCATCTTCATCAGGGCTGATCTGCGCTGGGCGAACATGGTCGAGGCGAACCTCGGCTCCGCCAACCTCACCCGCGCCGATATGACCGGGTCAATCCTCACCGGTGCCGATCTGCGCAAGGCGAACCTGACCCGCGCCAAGCTGGGCAAGGCCGATCTCGCGACGCCTCCGCCTGTCGATGGCGCGTCCGGCTCGGGAGATGACGCCGATGTGAAGGTCACCGACCTGAGTGAGGCAATGCTCACCCGCGCGGACCTGACAGGCGCGAACCTCTCGCACTCGCTCCTCGCTCGGGCGAACCTCACCCGGACCGTGCTCACCGAGGCAAATCTCAGCAACGCCGGACTTGCAGGCATCGTCGCGAGTCGGGCGATCCTCAATCATGCTGACCTGAGCGGGGCCGACCTCACGGGTGCGAACCTCTCCGGCGCGAACCTCACGAACGCAAACCTCAAGGGTGCCAACCTGAGTGGTGCCAACCTCTCTGGTGCCAACCTGTCGGGCGCGGACCTCACTGGCGCAGACCTGACGAACGCGAATGCCCGCGGAGCCAAGCTACCCAAGGCCAACATGCGCGGAGTGCAGCTTTCGCCCGCCGATCTTTCTGGCGCCGACCTCACCGGTGCGGATCTCACCGACGCCAATGTCTCGGGAGCAAACCTTTCCAAGGCGACCCTCATTCGCACAAACCTCGCCGGCGTGAACCTGCTCGGAGCAGACCTCACGGGCGCAGATCTCTCGCAGGCGAGTCTGTTCGGTGAGCCTCCGCTGCTCGAGACACTGTCCGGCGACAAGCAGGTGGAGTCGAATCGGCCGCCGGTCATCAGGACTCCGGGCGATGCGCCGCGTCAGGCGATTGCCGCAACCGCCGCGCCGCAGGAGCCGGCGAAGGCTGCCGCACCTGCTCCTGCGACAGGGCCTGTCAAGAAGCCGGTGGTGAAGCAGCCGCCAGCCTCGGTGCCGGGATCGGATCCGTTGGCGCCCGCGTAGCAGCAGGCCATACCGTCCTGGGACGGGCATTCTTCCCGTGACTTCACGTGCACTCGCAGCCGCGTGAGATTGTCGGGTGTTCTACGACGACTCCAGTCCTCAGCGGCCACCGCATCGAGATAACGGGACCCCAATCCGGGCGCGGCGCTCACCAGCGTGGCGCCTGTCGACCCGTTATCGTCGACGATGACCTCCCAGCCATCCGGGCAATGACGAATCGTCACCTCGATGCAGGTTGCCTGACCGTGTCGCGCGGCGTCGTTGACGCCCTCGGTAACAACACTCAGGAGCTTCCTTTTGGCGGATTCGTCAGGAGTCGGTTCGGCGTCAGCGTGGATTCGGACGTCGACAAGTCCTGACCACGCCGATTGGAGCTCGCTCAGCTCAACGAGCATTGAGGGCGAGGCTGCCGCCATATCGGGAGCCCCAATTGACGACGGCGAGTTGCCGGCGCGTTCGAGGAGTGTCCTGGCCTCCGTCAAGGCAAGGCGTGCCTGCTCGGAGTCTCGCGAGCTGATAGCGAATTCGAGCCGCATCACGGCGGTGGTGAGCAGTCCGCGAACCGAGCCATGCAGGTGCATTGCGATCTCGCGTCGAAGCTCTTCGAGGTCATGGGCTCGGCTGGCCCGCCGAACGTCGCCCCCGGTGATTGACTGGCGCAGACCGAGAACGACGCCTTCGCTTGCGATCGACAGTCCGCGCGCCAGATTAAGCAGTGGGTAGACGCCCGCGAGCCATAGGGCGCCGGCGAGTGCCAGCCGCAAGGCGATGCGGCTGTCTCCGCCAGTCTGGACGAGCACGAAGTACAGCGGGACGCAGGAGAGTGCCAGAACTGGCACCGAACCGATGACGACGGCCACGGCGAAGTGTGGCGCCATTCGCGTGGCTGCATTGACGATGAGGGACACGGCGCTGCCGTAGGCAGCTAGGAGTACCAACGACACCAATTGAATTGTGACGGGCTGGCTTTGGGTGAGGCGAAGGGTCGTGAAGATGAAGAGCGGAATGCCGAGCAGGAGGAGTTGATACGGCTGCTGGGCAGCAAGGGCGTGAACGGCCATCATCGGACGCAGCCGCCCAGAGCGCTCAGGCGTCCACATGCCGTGGCTCAGTGATCGCAGGGCACGATCCGATCTGGACCGAAGCGCGATGACGACGGAACGAGCCTCTCCCAACGAATCCACGCCGTTCATGCTCGTTGCACCGGATGGGAGGACTGACGCGGCATCCAAGGCTGCGTATTGCCACATCTGCGATCGCAGGAGATCAAGTGCCTCCTGCTCGGTGGCATCAGCATCGACGCTCCGCGCCAGTGTGGTGAGGAGGCGATCGCGTTCGGAGCGGAAGCGCTCACGGGCATCGAGGAGATAGGCGATTGAGCACAGGGCGATGGCCCCGGTGACAGCGGCTACCAACCAAGGGCGTGAGACGTACCCTGATCCGTCCATTCCGGCCAAGGTCACCACAAGATCTTGGGCCACGATGACCGATGCCGCAGCAACGAATCCAACGGCCGCGACGAGGGCAACCGGCACTGGCCGGACTCGGCGATTGCGCAGGACGGTGATGGTTGACAACCACATGGTTCCGCCGAAAAAGACGAGGAAGGTGACGAGATCAATGAGGAGTCCGACCATGCGCACACTTGGCTGCGCGAACAGCGGATCGAGGAGACGGGACAGACTCGTGAAGGACAGGCAGATGATGAACGCCGGCCAGGAGACTGCCCATCGACCGCCGATGCGCTCGCGCAGCGTCGGGGATCGCGGCTTATCCACTGACGTTTCCGCCTGTCATTGACTGAAAGACGCCAGCGAGCTTGACCCGGAGGTTGGATGTTGTCGACGTCTGGATGCCGAAACGCAAGGCGATCCGGCCGATGGTGTTCTCGACGGTGCGTTCGGAGATCCCGCGCTGCCTGGCGATCTCGGCATTGGTCAGGCCCTCGGCCACCATTCGCAGCGTGTCGGCCTGAGCGTCGGTGAGTCGGTCCGAGAGTGGCGGATCAATGATCCGCAGTCGACGTGAGGTATCCAGCGAAGCACCCACTGCGTCGACGAGCATGTGAATGTCGGTGAGCGCATCCTTGACGAGGTAGAGGCTCCCGAGCGGAAGTGAATCAGCGTCGATCGGCAGGAGCCGCGGATCCTCGTAGGTCGTGAGGATCACGATCCCGATCGCCGGATCGTTGCGCCGCAGTGCCTGGGCAAGGTCGATGCCGTTTGGTCCGGTGCCGAGATTCAGATCGAGGACGGCAACCTCGGGGCGGTGAAGCTTGGCGGCCTCCATCGCCTCGGTCGCTGAGGCGACAGCGGCGTGCACAGTGAGTCCGGCATCGCGCAGCGCACCGGAGATAGGGGCGCGTGCGAAGCTGCTGTCGTCGACAACGATGACGGTCGTCACGCACGGATCCCAAGGGACCGTTCCATAGAACATCGCCTCCTCGCGGACAAAACCCCCGCCCATGACGCTACCCCGTGACCTCAAGTGAGTGCTAGCACGAGTGTGGTAGCACCTACGCGCCAGCACCGGTGGACCACCACACTTATCCATCCTGCATGACCGGCAACGTCATTAACGTCGACTCATGACTCGGAATAGGCACGTGCGGGACAAGTCGGGCACCGGAAATCCGCGGTCGCGCCACATCCATTCCCGCCGCCGTCGGTTCATCGCGTTCGCAGCAGCGGCGGCAGTCGGTGCCGCCACCGTGACCATCATTGCCCCGTTAATGGCGGTCGGCGACCCTTGCAATGCCATTGATCCGGGCGCAGTTTTGGCCCCGTCCTCCAGCACGACGTGCGTTCACTCATTCACCGCAAGCGGCAGCTGGACCGTGCCGGTTGGTGTCACCAGCGTCGACGTTCTCGCGGTCGGTGGTGGTGGCGGTGGCGGTGGTTCGTATTGGGAATCGGATTTCTACCTCGGGGCCGGGGGCGGTGGCGGTGGCGGTCAGGTGAAGACACAGGGCAGTAACTCGGTGACTGCAGGTGCCAGCCTGACGATCGTTATCGGGACGGGCGGAGCGGGTGGACCGGCCCAGACGACGAGCGCGGCAGGGACTGGATCCCGCGGTGGCACGACGTCGATGACCAATGGGACATGGACCGCCAGTGCAGCTGGGGGGATGGGCGGTACCAACGCTAAGCAGGCGGAGAGTCTGTCCGGAGGAAACAACGGTGGTAACGACCAGTCACCCATCTCCGGTGGTGCCGGGAACGCAGGTGCCGGAAGCTATTCTTGGCCGACACCAAGCACAGCAGGATTGACCGGAAACGTAGTCGGCGCCGGCGGTGGCGGTGGCGGTGGCGGTGGCTACGCTGCCGGAACTAGCGCAACGAGAACCATCCCAAACCCCTTCACGTACGCCACTTCGGCAGGTGGCAATGGTGGGGCCGGATCCGATCAGGCGTCGAGCTACGCGGCCGGCACCGTCGGTATCGGTGGCGGCGGTGGGGCAATCTCGCAGGGATCATCCTCAGTTGGCGTTGCGACCGCAGGCTCAGGCGACACCGTTCGAAGCAGCGGCACCGGCGGCACGACGACGGTGCTTCGAACAAGTGCCGCCGCCACCTACACTGCGACGTCGACGGCGCCCGTCGGCGGTTCGACGAATACCGGTGGCGGAGGCGGAGGCGCTGCACTCGTCGCAACGAGCGGATCCTCAGTTACTAGTGCCGCCGGCGCAAGCGGCGGATCAGGCCTTCTCGTCGTTCGATACTCGCCATCAGTTGCCTTCAGCGACACGACGCTGACGAGTCTCGTGTTGGGCGCCGGATCGCTCACCCCCACCTTTGCCTCTGGCACCACCTCTTACACCGCCTCGGTTTCGTACTCGGTGGCGTCGACAACCGTCACGCCTACCGTCACTCAGCCGAGTTCCTCCGTCACCGTGAATGGTTCGACGGTGGTTTCGGGTGCGGCGTCTGCAGCAATCCCGCTGACCGTGGGGACGAACACCGTCACCGTCATTGTCACGGCCCAGAATGCTGCGACTCGCACCTACACGGTGACGGTCACTCGCAGCGCAGCATCAACCATCGCCACGCTCTCGAACCTTGTCGTGTCGGCTGGATCCCTGAGCCCGTCCTTTAGTTCGAGCACGACCTCGTATACGTCCAGCGTGGCCGATACCGTCACATCGACGACTGTCACGCCCACGGTGACCAACGCCAACGCAACCGTCACCGTAAACGGAACGACGGTCGCATCCGCCGCGACGTCAGCGGTGATCTCGCTCTACGCGGGCTCGAACATCATTCCCGTCGTCGTGACGGCGCAGGACGGCACGACAGTCCAGACCTACAACGTCACGATCAGCCGTGCGGCCGCTGCCGGAGGCGGATCGAGCAGCGGGGGAGGCGGTTCTACGACCTCCACAACAGATCCATCTGCCGCGGCAACCCTCACCGTCACACCGGCAGGTCTCCTCGAGCCTGTGGTCGAATCGACGACCCAGTCAGTGTCACCCGGCAGCGCGGTGGTGCTCGTAGGTGGTGTTCCGACCACTATCACCGTGGCTCCGAGTTCTCGGCGCGATGGTATGCAGGTATCCGGTGAGGGCTGGAAGTTTGATCTGGCGGGAACGCTCGCGAACGGTACCCCGGCGCCGCTCGATGCGAATGGCACGATGAGGGTGGTGCAGGGCCACGGTCTCGCAGCAGCGGGGGCAGGATTCGCTCCGAATACCCAAGCTTCGATCTACATCTTCCCCGCATCCTTGAACAGGTCCGCTGTGGGTACCGTGCGCGCCGGAACGAGTGTGCCCGAATCTGGACCACTGCTGCTGGGCAACCTCACCGTGGCGGTTGACGGCACCTTTGCTGGCTCGGTGCCGGTTCCAGACACCCTGACCCCCGGCGATTTCGTAGCGCAGGTCAACGGATACACCCCGGCGTTCCAGGTGCGCTCGGCGTCTGTCGGCCTTGTCGTTGCGGCGGAGCAGGTGCGTGTGGTCGAAAAGCTCCGGGCGAGAATCACCTTTACAGCTGAGTCCCCGGTGCTGACCATGGCAGCCAAGAGGCGACTCGCAAGCCTCGTGCGGAGCATCCCGAAACAGGCGACTGGGGTGACAATTCAGTCGATCGGGTACGTGCAGCCCAGCCAGAATTCGTCGAACGACATCTCCCTCTCGACCGGTCGGGCTACGAATGCCATGCTGGCAATGAACGAACTGCTGGCCAAGCGGTCCGATGCGCTTCGAGGTCGGTCCTTTGTAAGCGGACGGGGACAAGCGGCCGAGCTTGGCCCAGGAGGCCGCATGGTGCAGGTAGTCATCGCGTACACGCTGGGCTGATCGACCGGCCTAGAGCGTGGGTGGCCGCCACCACGGAACTGGGATCCCGGCCAATCGGTTGATGACGAAAGCACAGATGACGACAAGCACGACGGCGGTGAACAGGATCGCAATGTGAGGCAGCGTATGCACGAGAGTGCCACGACCGCTGATCCCATCCGTGCGCCGGTGAGGTCGAAGATGTCTGGCGGAGCACTGGTGACTTCGAAGATGACGAGCGACAGGTAGCCGCAGGCGATGCCGATGAGCTGCCCACCGAGGGAAAGACGAACGGCTCCCGGAGGTAGTGGGCCAAGATTGCGAGGAGTGTGGTGGTGATTGCGGTCGCGATGAGTACGTAAAACCCGAGTGTTCCCCTCGTGCGGCGGACGTCCAATGCCATGCCGCCAGATTAGACCGCAACATTTTTTGAATTCCTCAGCAGACTGCCCCACTCGGGCGTACCTTTCACAGATACAGGCTCGTCCAACCTTCGACGATCCAACCTCCGACGAAAGGGCGTTGACCCCTATGCATATCTCGGTGACAGTCGACGGAATGGCCTATCAGGCCGACGTCGAACCCCGGACCCTTCTGGTCCACTGGCTTCGTGAAGGAATCGGCAAGGTCGGAACGGTGGTCGGCTGCGATACCTCGAACTGCGGTTCATGCACGGTTCTCCTCGATGGTCGTAGCGTCAAGTCATGCAGCGTCCTGGCCGTTCAGGCTGACGGATCGACGGTGACAACCATTCAGGGCATCTCGGACGGCAATGAGTGGCATCCTGTTCAGACCGCGTTCAAGGAGTGCCATGGGCTCCAGTGCGGGTACTGCACCCCCGGCATGGTGATGTCGACCGTCGACCTGCTGAGCGAGAACCCGAACCCGACGGAGGCTGAGATCCGCGAGGGTCTCGAAGGAAACCTGTGCCGTTGCACCGGTTATCACAATATCGTGAAGAGCGTCGCGTATGCGGCTGACCTGATGGGAGGTTCTGCGAAATGACGCAGATGGAAGTGACGACCCCGACAACCCCGACGGCCCTTGGCCGCCCGATTCGCCGCAAGGAAGATGCGCGGCTCCTGCACGGACAGACGAACTGGACCGACAACATCCAACTGCCAGGGACCCTGCACATGGCGATCCTGCGCAGCCCGATGGCTCACGCCCGCATCACGAAGCTTGATGTCTCGGCCGCCCTGAAGATGCCGAATGTCGTGGCGGCCTTTGGTGCCGCTGAGCTCGGTGACCTCAACGGCTCGGTGCCCTGTGTCTGGCCCGTGACCGACGACATCGTCATGCCCGGGTTCCCGGCGCTCGCGATCGACAAGGTGCGCCATGTTGGTGACTGCGTCGCGGTGGTTCTCGCGACCGACGCCGTGCATGCGGCTGATGCGCTGGAGGCGATTGAGGTTGACTACGAGCCACTTCCGGCCGTGGTCAACATGGAGTCTGCGATCGTCGATGGCAGCACGATCGTCCATGACGACAAGGGCACGAACACCTGCTACGTCTACAACCTGGGTGGCGGCTACGACGAGGTTGCCGCGAAGGCCGATGTCATCGTGAAGCGCCGTTTCATCAATCAGCGCCTTATCCCGGCGTTCATGGAGCCACGTGCGGTTGTTGCCGCACCAATGGGCATGAGCGACGAGATCACCATCTGGACATCCACCCAGATTCCGCACATTCTTAGGGTCCTCCTCGCCTTGGTGACTGGGATCCCGGAGAACAACCTGAGGGTCGTGGCGCCAGATGTCGGCGGCGGCTTCGGTGGCAAGCTCCAGTGCTACCGCGAGGAAATCCTCGTGACGCAGCTGGCCCGCAAGCTCGGCCGGCCGGTCAAGTGGACTGAGACCCGCAGCGAGGACATGGTCGCAACCCATCATGGGCGCGACCAGATCCAGGACATCGAGATCGCCTCGACCTCCGATGGCAAGATGCTCGGGCTCAAGGTGACCCTGCTCGCGAACATGGGCGCCTATCTGCAGATCATCACCCCGGGCGTCCCGTTGCTTGGCATGTTCATGTACCCGGCCATCTACAAGATGGACGCTTACGACTTCACGTGCACCGGCGTCTTCACCAACACGACACCGACCGATGCCTACCGCGGCGCCGGACGGCCCGAGGCTACCTACGCAATCGAGCGCATTGTCGACGAGCTCGCGGCTGAGCTCGGCATGGAGCCGATGGAACTGCGCAAGAAGAACTGGATCACCCACGAGGAGTTCCCGTTCACAACGGTTGCCGGGCTCACGTATGACACGGGTAACTACGAGGCCGCCACGGCTCGGGCGATGGAGCTGTTCGACTACGACGGTCTGCGGGCCGAGCAGGCACTGCGTCGCGCCTCGGGCGACCCGGTGCAGCTTGGTATTGGCATCTCGACCTTCACCGAGATGTGCGGACTCGCACCCTCTCGGACACTGGGGGCCCTGAAGTACGTCGCCGGCGGCTGGGAGCACTGCACCGTTCGTCTGCTCCCGACCGGCAAGGTCGAGGTCGTCACCGGCACCTCGCCGCACGGTCAGGGCCATGAGACCGCCTGGAGCCAGATCGCGAGCAGCGTGCTCGGGGTGCCGGTTGAGGACATCGAGGTGATCCACAGTGATACTGGTCGTTCGCCGTACGGCATGGACACCTACGGGTCGCGTTCCCTCGCGGTAGGCGGTCAGGCGATCAAGAAGGCCGCTGACCGGCTCGTTGAGAAGGCGAAGGTCATTGCCGCGCATCAACTTGAGTGCAGCCCTGATGACATTGAGTTCGTCGAAGGGGTGTTCCGGGTGAAGGGTGATCCGGAGAAGGTGCAGCCCCTCGGTGCTGTCGCCTTCGAGGCGTTCACGGCCCACAACCTGCCCCCGGGCGTCGAGCCGACCCTGTCGGCCGAGGCGACCGTTGACCCGGAGGACTTCTCCTACCCCCACGGTACGCACCTCGCGGCGATGGAGGTTGATACGGAGACCGGCAAGGTGACGCTACGTAAGTACGTGTGCGTTGACGATGTCGGTGTCCAGGTGAATCCGATGATCGTTGAAGGACAGGTGCACGGCGGCCTGGCCCAGGGGATCGCGCAGGCGATGTTCGAAGGTGCCCAGTATGACGAGGATGGCAACCTCCAGACCGCGAGTCTGGCGGATTACCTGATTCCGAGTGCGATGGACCTGCCGTCCTTCATCACGGACACCACGTGCACGCCGTCGACGACTCATCCGCTCGGTACGAAGGGCGTCGGCGAAGCCGGTGCCATCGCTTCAACCCCGGCGATTATCAATGGCGTCGTTGATGCCCTGCGACCGCTTGGCGTCACCGATATCACCATGCCTGCGGCACCAATGACGGTGTGGCGGGCAATCCAGGCAGCGAAGGCAGGAGGAGCAGCATGATTCCCGTTGCATTCGATTACGTGCGACCGAGCACGGTCGACGAGGCCGTGGCGGCTCTCGTCGCAGGCGGTGAGGACGCGAAGGTGATGGTCGGCGGCCAGTCGCTCATGCCGGTGCTACGACTGAGGCTCGGCGCGCCGTCCCTGATCGTCGACTGCTCGCGCATCGACGAGATGATCGGCATTCGCGAGGAGGGTGACTCCATCGTCATCGGCGCGGGCACCACCCACCACGCGGTCATGAACAACGACCACGTGAAGCGGTACGTGACCCTTCTCGCGCAGGCGACCGCAACGGTCGCTGACCCGCAGATCCGTCACCGGGGCACGATGGGCGGATCCCTCGCCCACGCTGACCCGGCGGGAGACCTACCTGCTGTTGCCGCGGCGCTCGATGCCACGTTCACCATCGCCGGCCCTGGTGGTCGTCGCACAGTCGCGGCGTCCGACTTCTTCGTCGACTACTTCACCACGGCTGTTGGTGACGACGAGGTGCTCGCGAGCGTGAGCTTCCCGAAGCGCGAGGGCTGGGGCTCTCACTACGAGAAGTTCAATCGGACGGCTCAGGCATGGGCGATCGTGGGTGTGGCCGCTGCAGTTCGAATGGAGGGCGGGCGCATTGCCGAGGCCCGCATTGGCCTGACAAACGTTGGCACGACACCGATTCGGGCTCGCTCGGTGGAGGCGGCCCTCGTCGGGGCTGCTGACGCGGCAGCGATCGCGGCGGCGTCCGAGTCGGCGGCTGATGGCACCGCGCCAACGACCGATATCCATGCCGATGCCGAGTACCGCAATCACCTCACCCGCGTGCTCACCAAGCGGGCAGTTCAAAAGGCTGCCGGGTTGTAGTACCTGTGGCTTGTTCGAGGGGCTCGATGTGGTCGACGTGGCAGGTGGCGTGAGCCTGCCCGTCGACCTGCAATCGACCGGAGTTATCTGGTCTATTCATGTACGCAGCCTGACCACCGGAGCAATGTTCGCCAGCAACGATGCAACCGCATTGTCAACGGCAAGCGTCGGCAAGGTTCTGCTCCTCGCGGAGGTCGCACGCCGGCTTGAGGATGGCAGCCTGCAGCCGGATGAGTGGGTGACGCGGACACCTGCCGATGCGATTGCCGATTCTGGCCTGTGGCAGCACCTTTCGCCGAACTCGTTGACGGTGGGCGATGCTGCCGTCCTCGTCGCGGCGGTGAGCGACAATCTCGCGACGAATGTGCTCCTGCGACATGTTGGGTTAGCGTCGATGGACGAGGTCGCGCAGGCACTAGGTCTTTCGGATGTTCGCCTGCATGACTTCGTCCGCGACGTTCGACGGCCAGGTCATCCGGCACGGCTCTCGTCTGGTTCGGCGAGGGAGCTCGCTGGGTTCTTCGCGGGTATCGCTGAGGGCGGGATCCTCACGCCTCCTGTGTCTGGGATGCTCGCGGGCTGGCTCGGGTTGAACACCGACCTGTCGATGGTGGCGGCCAGCCTTGACCTCGACCCGCTCGCGCACCCAGAAGTTGGCGGGTCAATATCGCTGGTGAATAAGACGGGGACCGACGTCGGTGTGCGCGCTGACTGCGGCCTGGTGTCGCGCAATGGGGTCAGGGTGGCCTATGCGGCAATCGCCAACTGGGACGAGGCCTCCGGGCCGATGCTCGATCTCGTCATGACCGATATGCGCGCGATCGGCGGATTCGTCCGTGGCCTCGTCGAACGATGAGGTCGGTTAGGGGCACGACTCGTCACGCTTGACGGAACGCAGGGTGACAATGTCCACCGAGGAAAGGGGCAATCCGGCTGAGGGCTCCTGCGAGCAGACCCTCCAGTTGGTGTCGAAGAACTGGATGCGGCCGGCGCCAGAGGCATCGACCTGATCCATGAGGTAACTGCCTTGGGACTGAAGGAGATCTTGCGCATCCTGAAGCACCATCCCGACGACGGACGGCATGAGGGGGGTAGCCGGCTCACTGGGCGTGATGTTCGCCGGCAACTGATCAGCGGCTGGATTTGAAGGTTGCCCAGAGCCGGAGTCGGGTATGCCAGCCGGGCTGGGCTGTGTCGGGCTGAGATCAGTCGCGGTGGGCTCGCTGTTCGTGCGGGCGCCGAGCATGAAGGACGCGATAAGGCCCGCCACGACGAGGACCAAAAGGAGGAAGATGCGCCCGCCCCGGCGCGGTGGCTCTGGAGTCCGCGCCGCCCTGCTGGCAGGCGCTGCCGCTGGGCCGGCTGGCTGGACGCGTGGGCTGATTGGAGCGAGCGCGGGAGCGATTGGCGCCGGCCCCGCCACCGGGATACCGCAGGCTGAACAGAACTTCGCGCTGGGTGTTGCGAGCGGCTGCCCGCACTCCGAGCAGTAGGTCGCGGTCGCCGTCATCGTCGCGGAACCCCGCGATAGAGAACGAATCCGCCGCCGATCGCCACGGCGACTCCGATGACTGCCCACATCACTTGACCGGACATCACGCTGCCTTGAAGGAATCCCGAGCCGAGACCGAGCCAGGTGAGACCCACCATGATGAGCACGATGCCGATGGCACGGCGCATCGGGCTGAGATGTTTCATGGGTCGACCCTGCCACATCTCGAAGCGGGCCGCACGCAACTACGTGGGAACGAGTGTGCCCAAGGCGTCGGGGTACGAGGTGAGAGGATGCAGCCATGCCAGCACATCACGGGCTCAGCGTCCTCGTCACCGGGATCCACGGAGCGGTAGGCGAGTATCTCGGCTCGGAGTTCATGGGCCACGGCTGGTTCGTCGTCGGCGCCGACTCGTCGCCCCGCACCTCCCACTTTGCTCGGGCGCAGGTGCAGACGGACCTCGCCGACATCGACTCCTACTCCCGCGCGGTTCGTCGCGCGGCGCGGCTTGGTAACGGTTTGGACTGCATCGTCAACAGCGATGAGGTTCCGGTTTTCGGTGAGCAGGGCGAAGGATTTGTTCGGGCCGCCTTCGCGCAGGCGCTCGCGGAGATGAGCGGGTCGGTCGTGAACGTGCTCGCCGAGGCGCGGAGCGAGGGGCTCGACCGATCGTTCGTCCGAGGAAGAACAGCCGAGCTAGCTTCGCTGAACGGGGGTTTCCGAGTGAACACGGTTGCCCCGAACCTCCTAGACCCCGCCTCGTCCTACAGCGGCGTGGATGCCGATGAGTTCCTCGCAAGTCTCAACGCTCACGAACCCGTGGTGCACCCAAGGCCGACCCTCGACGAGGTTGCCGCTGCCGTGTTCCTCATTGCGACTGGACCGCTGAGCGGGGTGACCCTTGAAGCCGGAGACATCCTTCCGCTCCTGCGCCACTAGCCCCCAATGCGGATCGGCGACTCGGTGACCTCAACGCTGGTCGGGGAGCCGACTGCAGCGCAACTGCCGTTGAGGCGGCACATGGTTGATCCAAGACCGGTGACATCAACCTTCGCCGTTGCGGAGGTCGTGGTCCAGAGCAGCGAGTAGTTCTGACCGTCGGCGCCGGTCACCTGGCAGATCTGGACCGACCCGGACGGGCCAGCGGAGCCGCAGCGCTGCATGCGTGACCCGACGAGCCACGAGTACGTCGTGCGCCAGCCCTGCTTCGCCGCTGGGGTGCCGGGGTTCAACTGCCCACCGAGCAGGTCGTAGTCGCTGCCGGACCATAGGTACCAGTAGGTGGAGTCGATGCCGTACTGCACAGATTGGATGAACGACTGTGAGATGTACGCGGCCGTAGTCGCGTCACTCAGTGGCACCCGCCCCTCAGAGGAACTCGCAAGCCCTCAGTTCAGTTCGGTGTCGAGGATCTCGCGGTCGGCGGGAGCCCCGTTGACAGCGAGCATCGTCTTGAACTGTGCGACGAGGTCCACCCGGGTCGCCGGAGTCCCACTGGGGAGCGGGTAGGCGTGCACCGAGAACGCATCGACGGGCCAGTTCTTCTCACTCAGGGCCAACAGGTACTGGGTGTACTGGTTTGCGAACGTGCCCGATGCACGCACTCCGGTGCTCGCGGCGACCACCTGAACGGAGCCAGAGCAGCCCTTGAGGGCCGCGTTCGCCTTCTCGGTGAGGTCGGCGAGCTGCTGCTGAGTGCCTGACCAGTAGCGCGAGATGTTGCCCTCATTCCAGACCTCGTACGAGCCGATCGCGCCGCCGTACTTGGTGCAGATGGCCTTGAGGAAGTCCGCGGCGTCATTGAGATTGCTTGGCGGGGCACTGTCGCCCTTGCCGCCATTGGCCCAGGCGGGAGTGTTGCCGAGGACGTAGAGCACGCCGGCCCCGAGGGCTGATGCCCGCTGCACGGTCGCACTGAGCTTCGACCAGTCGTAAACACCCTTCGACGTCTCGATCTCCTTCCAGGAGACCCCTACATCCCACAGGCGAAGTGATCCGGTCTGGACCTCCGGGCTCACCCAGTCGACCGGAGCTGTGACGCCGAAGAGTGACGACTTCACGGGGGCGGTGACGGGAGCGGCGTAGCCGGTGAATGGGAGGGTGAGGCCGCCGCCCGCGGCGCTGCCCTCACTGGCGCCCTGGGGCACCACAGCCGGCTGGACGGCGGCGGAGATGCCATTGAGCGCGGCAAAATCCTCGACGGTGTAGAACGTGTTTGACGCGCAGCGGTCTGTCCTGGACTTGAGGTCGGCGATCTCCTCGGGGCTCATTGACAGGCCCCATGCAGCGACGTTGGTGAGTCGGGCGACAACCCCGTTGCAGGCGTCGACGCCGGCCTGCAGGTCTGATTGTCCGAAGACGGCCTTCGTTTGCCATGCGCTCGACACGTAGAGGAGGCAGCCGACGTCACGACCGCAGAAGGCGATGAACTGACGGAGGTCGTCGGACTCCTCCGCTGCGGACATCGTGACGAGGCTCAGGGCAGTGAGTTCACTATCCGCGTACAGCTTCTGAGTGACTTGTAGCGGGGTGACGCCTTTGGCTCTCGTCTTCGTCGGGGCGGTGGACGTACTCGTTGCCCACGCTAGCCGTTGCGCCGAGGTCCATGCGTAGGCGCCCTGCCCCCAGGCCTGCTTGTAGCTCATGGTCGGAGCGACATTGAGGCCCCGGGCGGTCTTGACCGTCGTGCCCAGCGCGGTCACCCAGGTGCCGCCCGTCATCGTGCAGCGGGCACCAATCTTGGGCTTGACCTGAGCGAGCGAGATGATCATGCGCTGACGCAGATTGCAGCCCTTGGCGTCCTTCTTGAGTGCGGTGGCAGCAGGGATGAACTGCGTGGGTCCGCGATAGCCGACATAGAGCGGGGGCGTGACCGGGACAGTGTTAACAAGTTGCGCGAATGTGTAGCTCTTCGTCGTGGCCGCTTGGGCTGGGTTCGCAAGGCCGATGCTCAACGGGAATCCGGATGCAAGGAGGGCTAGCGAGAGCGCGGGCATAGCGATACGACGCATATTCATGTGGGAATCATTGCGTATTTACGCGCGCCAAGTGACCGCAACGGTGACACGAGCGCTTTCGTGCTTCTGTGGCACTGCCGAAACCGCGATGTCGAATGGGCCGGCGAGCCCTGCCGTCTTGAGATACGTCACGACCTTCTTGGCCCGCTGGCGGGCAAGCTTTGCAGTATCGGCATCGGAGTTGCGCATCTCACCCGTGACGACGCTCATGGTGCGTACTCCCTTGGGCGCTGTCGCGATGAGATCTCTCAGGGCGGTTCGCGCTGAAGCGTCGAGCTTCTTCTTGCCGGATGGGAATGTGAGGACGACGTTGGCGGAGCTCGTGGCCTTCGCGAAGACCCTGAGGCCGATGGACGCGCTGCGCACTGAGGTGCCCTGCGTGAATCCGCTCACCTGGTTGCGGCAAGGAAGGTGCTCGGTTCGGTGAACCAGAGGTAGACCGTCGTGCCCGGCGCGTAGCCGCTGCCGAAGACCGCAACGCTGCTGCCCGCGCTCGCTCCGAAGGGTACTGTGATCTGGATGGTCGCGGTCTCAGCGGAAACCGTCCAGCCCGCACTGCTCGCGGTGAGCCGCGATCCGGTGATCGTTGGTGGGGCCAGAGACTGCGGTAGCGCCGTTATCGAAAACGGATGCCTTTCCTGGCTCGACGGAGATCCCACCTGCAACGACCGCGAGTATGCGATCGGTCTCAAGTGGGCTCTGTGCTCCGGCGGCAGGGCACGAGGTACCGGTGTTCGGCAATAGGTGGCCCTACTTGGGTGTTAGGAATGTGACGTTGAGCTCAGCGGCAGGAAGTCATAGAAGTTCCGCTCGGGTGGATCGCCTCGTCGCAAGGCATGAGCATCGACGTGTACATCAACGAGTTGAAGGCCTACTTCACTTCCGTCATCGACTGGGTGGGTGGTGCGTTCACCGAGACGCCTGCGAAGGACTTGCGGGGCTTGCAGTGGGGTCGCTTGCACGAGGAGTACCACGCGAATGCGTACAACCCGACCGCTCTGGCAGCAGACCTCGCACTGCTGCGCGGGGACCCGGCGGTGGAGAAGACGAAGACGCAACTGCTGGAAGGGCGCCTGTTCGACGACAAGACGAAGCAGGCGCGCACAGCGTGTCGAGCTGCCCGACCTGCGCAGGCGTGGCGAACGCGAACCAGGCCCGCATCTACAAGCTGGACGAGATGGAAGCCGACCATGTGTCCGCATGGTCACGCGGCGGTCAGTCCGACCTCGACAACTGCGAGATGCTCTGCGTCACGCACAACCGCGCCAAAGGCAACAAGTAGTGTCCCCGACCAGCGTCATGTTCGCCCCATCAATCCCGTGCAGAATACTGCACAGCGTGCACTATTCTGCACGGGATGCAGTATTCTGCACGACCGATAGGAGTGGCATGGACGTCTCCAACCCCGTTAGTTCGGTCATCCCCTCGATGGATGGCGCAGTTTTGGTGGTGCTCGCAGGTTCCACGGCTACGAGAAGTCTCGCCGATGTCCACGAGCAGGTTCCAGGTGCGTCTAAGAGTGGTGTTCGGCTTACGCTGCTACGGCTCCTTAAGGAAGGTGTCGTACTCCAGGTTCCTGGGGGGTACATCCTGAACCGCGAGCACCTTGCTGCCCCCGCAGTAGTTCTTTTCGCCGGGATGCGCTCCGAGCTTCTGCACAGGGTAGGGATGCTGGCGGACGAGTGGGAAGTCGAGCCACTCTTGGTTGCGGCATTTGGCTCCTTCGCTCGGCGTGACGGCGACTCCGAGAGTGACATTGACCTTCTGCTGGTGACAAAGGCAAAGGACGCAGACGAACAGGCCGGAGAACTGTCTGGGCGCGTGAGGGCCTGGACTGGAAATGAGTGCCATGTTATGGCCCTTACGCCCACCGACATCAGTCGAATGCGCAAGAACAAGGAAGGCATTTTCAAGGAGTGGGACCGAGACCTTGAACTCATCAGGGGGAACTCCGATGTGCTGAAGGGAAGGTCATGAGCAGAGCAGATAGGGTGAGAACTGGTGCTTGCACAAAGGCTGATGCCAAGAGCCGCCTACGGCAGGCGGAGGCGTATGTGATGGTCGCCCAGCTCTGCCTTGACGACGGGGATGATGCGGCAACACCCGGCGTTGCTGCTTCACTGGCGGCGTTAGCCGCTATTGCCGCTGGCGATGCCGCCTGCTGCCACCGTCTGAGCAAGAGGTCAAGAGCACAGGACCACGCCCAGGCAGAAGACCTGATAGCCACCATCGAGCCGAACGGCAAGGCGATGGCCAAGAAGTTCGGCGAGGTTGTGAGCGCGAAGGATGACAGTCACTATGGGCTCGCACTGGTGAGCAGCGCGAAAGCCAAGTCAATGGTTTCCAAGGCTGAGGCCCTCACAAAGTGGGCTGCCAAGGTTCTCGCATCCTGACCAACTACTCGGGTGTAAGCACATGGTAGCGGTATTCGTAGCGTGCCTCGGGTCGCAGTTCGACCTTGGACGGCTTGCGCTTGTACACCTTCCGCCCCTGCGCCCTCGTCGCGGCAGCGGCAGCCTTGCGTGACGCGGCCTTCTTCATCGCGGGGATGAAGGTGAACGCGTGCCATGCGGCGAGTTCGATGAACCCCGTGTCGGTGGTGGTCTTGCCCCGTATCGTCTTGATGATGGTTTCGTTGGTGTCCTGGTTGCGCTGGTTCGGATGCTCCGCAAGGTAGCGGCACATCTCCAAGGCGAGGCGTGGGTCTTCACATGCCAGTGCGCTTTCGCATCCCGAGCCGGACACTTCCTCGGTGCGTGCTTGCGTTTGTCCTCAGGTGATTTCACCGTCCGTGACCGTCCACGCGACAGCCCGGCACCATCCAGCGCGTTCAACGACACTTCCGTGTATGAGGCACCCTCGGACAGTTCCTTCAACGCGGAGAAGATGACCGTCACCGGCATCCGCCCATACCTCGCGGCAGCGGGGCCGACTACCGGTGCGTCCTACCAGTCTTCGTGTCCCAGCACTCGTACCGCTGAACCGCAACCTTCCGAGAAGCCATGACCGAACCCCCGTTCGTCCGTGGAACTCACTGTCCACTATGCACCATTCTTCACCAGGGGGCGGACAGAAATAGCACCCAAGTAAGGCCACCTATTGCTAAACAAGAAGGTACCGGGGGGAACGCGCGACGGATGGCGAACCAGGCTGTGAGCGAATCAGGCGTGCCGGACCAGAGCTGAACGCTGAGCAGGCTGCAAGGGGGCGGCCGTGTAGCGGTACCAGAAGGCGGCGTCAATGCCCAGGCTTTGTGAGTCGAGGTATGTCTGCTGGATGATGCTGGCGCCCTCAGCTCCCAGTTGGTTCACGACGGTGCTCTGCCAGGAGACGATGTCGTTGACGCGATCCAGTGACCCGAGGTTTCCAGCGGGGTAACTGTGAATTGCGAAACCATCGAACGGGAACCCGCGGGAGCTGAGGGCCGAGAGGAAGGGACCGACGAATCTTCGCATGTATGCGCGTAGTCGCAGGGTGACCGATGGCAGGAGGACGATCGCATCTGGCTGCTTCGCGGCGGCAATGATGCCTTAGCGCCCTACCCGCCTTGTTATTGCCATCGGCCGAGCCAGCGCGGTGCCCCGGTGATCATGGCCGTGACGAAGGCGCCGAACGCCGCGCCAAACCCCATTGAGCCGGCGCCGAGAAAGGGCAGTACGAGTCCGACGAACCAGCCGCCGACCCCGAGGATCGCTCCCGCGACGATCGCGAAGCCGAGTCGTCCCCGGATGGATCCCGTGCGGGCAGGTGGCGAGGCGTTCGTCGGCAGTGGGGCCGGCTTGCCGGATCCGGTAACTCCGGCCACCTCACGGAGCAGTCGTTCGATGTCGTCATCAGCCATGGGTCAAGTCTGCTGCAACAGGTTTGAAACCGGGTGGACATCTCGGTTAACGGAACGGTCCTTACCAATTAGTGAATCCGTCCACCGTGTGTCAAGGTGCCCTCATGCCCGCAAACCCGTACACCCGCCGTTTCCTCGCATCCGCTGTCACGGTCTCCGTGCTCGCTGGCGCTGCTGCCATGTTCACTGCTCCCGCGGCGAATGCGGCGCCGGCGGCCGATAAGAAGGCGGCAACGACGCTCGTCCTCTACGCCGAGAATCGTGGAATCGCGCGCATCGAGAACAACGCACCGGGCCCCGACAACAGTGACCTCGTGCACCGCGAGCTAGCCCTCTCGTACACCTTGAAAGGCCCCGCTATCGGGGTGGCCTACTCGCAGGCAGAAATTGTGGCCTACAACCCTGAGGCGAAGACCGACATACGCAGAATTGATATTGAACGATCGCTCCCCGGTGGCTGGCTGTTCATCGCGGGGATGTCGAAGCTAGCGATCGGCAGCCTGCCCCAGCCTGGTTGGACGGATACCTATGCGGTCATCGGTGGCACCGGAAAGTACGCAGGTGCCCGCGGATCCGAGCGATTGACCTTGCTCGAGGATGGCAAGACCTACAAGGTCGTCATCACCCTTCTTCCGAGGTAGTACCCTCGCGCTTGAAGAAAGGGGTCACCATGACCATGTTGCAACCGGAGAGCCGGTCTTGGACCACCACGAAGATCGTCGCGGTGATCGTCGCGATCGTCACCGTCGGCTACATGCTGCCGTGGGCGCTTGCTGCAGTTCGCGATGTCCCGCACTGGGGTGTCTTCTGGCTCAACCTGCTCCTAGGCTGGACCTTGATCGGCTGGATCGTGGCGCTCGTGCTCTCGCTTCGTTCGCCGAGATACATCGTCAAGAACTAACGACATTCAGGGGTTAGTTGGCGAGGTGGTGGCTACCTCAGGAACAACCACATGATGATCGCCGACACGGCCACGAAGACCGCTAGGTCGATCACCATCATCCGCTCGTCCAAGCGAATGGCACCTGCCTCGTCACCCTCCCTCGCCTTCCACGATGTCGCCAGTGTTTGGATGAGTGTGGTGAGGACGAACATGAACGAGGCAATGTAGAGCACATCGAGCATGACGAGGTAGCCACCGTCCGGCAGATTCGACAGGGCGCTCCACTGCATGGCGACGAGAGTGAGCAGCGCGGTTATTCCTAGGCCGATGCGGGCTTCGATGAGGCCCGGCGGAATATTGAAGATGAGGCTCGCGGTAGCGACGACGAGGATGAGTGGTAGCAGCACCTTGACCGACGTCGCAAGAAAGGGATGCGTGACCGGGATAGTGATGGTCACCCGCGAGTAGACGTCGTTTGCCCGGCTATTGAGGTCGCCGAAGTTGGACGAGTACCGGATGTCTTCGACCGCGATGGTCGGCTCGTCAATGTCATACCCCGGCACCGTGACCTGAGGATCGATGGCGATGGCATTGCTGTCGAGTACCTAAGTCAGCTGGGCAGCCTCAAGGCGCTGATCCTCAAGTTGAATTCGCAGCGTCTGCTCGCCGAACGGGAATTGCGCGAGGTCGAAGCTGGTGTTGAACGCACCCTGATACCGAATCGCGAAGTACAGCGACCCATCGGGCTGGGGAACCGGCTCCTCCGTTAACGGAATAGCGGTAAGCGCCCACATCTCGTATGGATTCATGACCTCGAGTGACTCATACGGTGCCAGGTCGGGGTTCATCCATCGCATCCACACGTAGATGTCGGCCATGAAACTGTTCGTTGCGAGGTCAAGGGTCTGGATGTTCTCGATGTACGCACCCACGACGACCTCATCGGCCTTCGGCTCGACACCGTTGTCTGAGGTAGCGACCGCAGCATGCGTTGGCGAAATGACTGCGGCGGCGTCGGCAACCGCGACGCAGGTGGTGAATCCGATGAACAGGATGCCAACCGCTACCAGACGACGTGCGTGCAAAGCAACAGTTGGTCCCATAAGCGTGCAGGCTAGCGCTCCGGTAATGACACCATGATTCTCGTGAGTGTTTTTGCCTCGGATGTCGACGGTGATGACCACGTGCGGAGAGCGAACGCGGTAGGTGGCGGCGAGGGTGGCGACAGCAACTTTCTGGTCGAGCGGCCAATCCAACAGGCCAACATCATCGAGGAAGACGAGGCCGCGGAAACCGAACGCACGTTTAGTGACGGGGGCGCTGAGCGGAGCGAGGTCGGCGATCACGACATGGGCGAGGCTGCTCCCTTGATTGGGCAGGGCGGGGCTGGTCAAGGTGAACCCGATGAGCCACCGCCGGTTCAGGCACCTTCCCGTCCGGGAGTGTTCTCGCGTGCGTGGGCCGGGATCAAACGTGGAGTGTCAAGCGTCGGCCGCGGACTTGGCAACGCATTTCGTGACCTTGGTTTCGGCAGGATCTTCGGTGATCGACGAGCGGCGCCGGATCCTTCCGATCTGGGCGCAGGCCAAGAGGCCAGCGCACGACGTGAATATCAGGCATCGGGTGGTCGCACGGTTGATGACACCCGCTTTCGGCAGGTGGTCGGTCCCAGCCGCCCATGGATGGCCAGACTGTTCGGGGCTGGGCCAGGCGGTCGCGGTTCGGCGAATGCTGCGGGCGCGGCGGCGCGAGGGGCTGTCGAGCTCGAACACCTGCGTGGGCTGCTGGGAAGCAGGACCCTTTCGCCCGGAATGCAGGCGTATCAGGCGTCCAGAGGGCGTGGGCCGGATGTGCCATTCATGGCACCCACACCCGACAACATTAGATACGGTGAACAAAAGGAGCGCCGTCCTGTCGGCTTCACTCCGAACTCCTCGTGGGCGGTGCGCCCACATTCACCCGCGGCGAGCGAGTTACTGGGAGCCAACCGTGGGGTGAGCAAGTCAGGCAGCATGCCGAGCGATGCGCTGGATGGTCTAGGCAAGGCTCGCCAGGATGCGGAGGAAAGCGGCGATTACACACCTCCCGGGATGATTGGTGGGCAGGATCAGCCGGCATTGCGTGTGAGTGTGCAAGAGCGCAGGAAGAAGTCGAATCGAGTTGTGAGCGACCTCGCGAAAGTCGATCCGCAGGCTGGCGCTCACTACCGAATGAACCGGACGAGGCAGAAGGCCAACGCGGCGTTGGGGGCTCACAATGTCATTGGTGAGGCCGATATTGAGGATGAAGAAGCAAACATGTAGTTGGACGAACGGGTGGGTGGGCACTTCATCCGCATGCTCGCGCCTCGGTCGCCTAGGAAAGCGCTGATTTTCCTACCCCTCCTCATCCCCTCGGGGATTACGTGAGTCAGATGCACCCCGAATCCGGCTGAGTTGTGCTCTGACGAGGGACTCGTCGGGATTCGGGGTGCATCTGGCCGAAACAGCGCTCCCACGACTCACCAAGCGTGCCCGGAAACAATCTTTCCGGCAAACACTCCGATTATCAGCGCTTCCCTAGCCTTGCGCGGCCCTCTTTCCGAGACTCGGTCCTGCGTAGCCAGCCAGCAGCGGGAGGGATTGGGGGTTGAATCCGCTGGGGCACCGGGTGGTCACCAATTCGTAGTAGACCGACCCACCAGGGAAGCGCGTCGTGGGCTCGAAGAACTCCGCGTAGCAGGCCGGATCGCAGTAGAAGATCGCGGTCGGCCCAGAGGTCGACTTGACGGACTGATCGGTCTGGATCACCTGCTGGTTGCGCAGGTCACCTTGCATGACGTAGCACTTCACCCCGGCTGCGTCGATGGTTGAGGAACTGGTGATGGTGAGGGCTACCTTCGCACCGACTATCGGCTTGCCTTGGCTATCGGTGCGGTTGGTCCAGTTGTCGCGTGAAGTGTTGACGACCTGATCGGTCAGGCAGTTCAGGATGTCCCACTTGGACGTGGTCTGGACGTTGTAGAAGTACTTTCCGGCAGCGTCGCGCATGCCGCGGCACTTGTCGAGTTGAGACTCGACGCTCGCGGATGGCTGAAACCAACCGAGTGCTCGGATGGGGTTCCCGTCATTCGCGATGCCGATCGGCGACTTCTGGGTTTCAACCTTTGCGGCACCGAGTGAGTCGATGAGGCACTTGGGGGCGATGTGGTAGTGGTAATCGTCACCGCGGCCGGCATGCCCGCCGCAGGTATCGAGTTCCCCCATGTCGAGCGTGTGCTGAAGAATCGCACCCTGTGTCCAAGGACTGAACAGCGGTACGCCGTTCACCGCGACCCCGATAGCCCCGGAACCAGGAACGGTTGGTGCGGCTGCAGCAGCCGGCGTGCGCGGGAAGGTGAAGGAGTAGTCGTGTGGGCGTGGGTACTGCTGATTGGTGGCGGTGATCCCGACCATCGTGGTGAAGGCGCTGCCCGGGAGGCCGTTGGACCGAAAGGTGATCGAGTTGCCTGAGCAGCTGACATTGCTCACCTGACTGGTGTAGGTGGTAGCTGAGCACAGGGGGTCCTGGAGTGAAACGGCTGCCGCTGCGACCCAGACCAGCTTTCCCTTGACCTTCTTGCACGTGAACGTGCCTGCGGTGGCACCCTGCTTCTTGCAGGCCGCGCCGGCTGATGGAGCCGAAGGCATGCGCGCGTCGGCGCTCCTTGGCTCACTTGCAACCGACTCGTGCGCCATCGCCAAGGGAGCCGCCACGAGGGTCAAGGAGAGGATTCCGGCGAAAATGGTGAACGTTCGAACGGCTGATCTCATCTGTATTTCCCCACCCGATTCGACAGTCGCCACCGGATCGGCGCGAATGATTCCCGACGCGACGTACACCGGGCGAGGGAACGATAACCGAGGCGGCAGACTGAGTCCAATCCGGTGACGAACCTCGGGGCGAACGATCCAACTGCGGACTCCCTCGTGCAGGCGCAGTTGGAAGAGAAGGGTGAGAAGGCTCATGAGAGGGGCGCCGCTGATGATGAATCCGCGAGCGACATTGACTCCAATGAGGCCAACGCCTCGAATGACGGCATGGTTTCGATGCGTGAAGAGTCCGAATAGGAATGAGTTTTGAAGGTAGCAACCTGTGGAATCCACTACAGATGACCGCCGAATCGGTTACGTCGAGTGCTTCACCTCAATCTGAGTGCTCGGGGTGAAGGGTCGGGCCGCGGCGCGCATCAGAGTATGGTTCCTAGATTTGCGGTCGGCGAATGCTGACGAGTGTGGATGTATCGCTGTGACCGGCTGGCAGGACTTCGACCCGACAATCGTGGATTTCGGATAGTTGAAAGACGAGGCCGGTTGCGGGGAGGTTGATGATCAGCTCATCCACGTCTGTGTCGACGAGAGCCCGGATGCCAACTGGTTCTATTGATGACTGCTCGGATCCTGCGCACTGGGCGATCAGTCCTTCAATGAAGTCGACGAGTGCGGAGGGGTATGGTTGAGGCGAGTGAGCGGCTCCACCTCATCACCGTCGATTGTGGTGTCGAATCTGGCAGCTACCTCGGTGAGCTGGGTGAGGAGCCTCATGAATGGGGTGTCACGGCCTTTGTGAGGGGATGAGATCAAGCCCAGCCGATTACGAATCATCGTTGCCTCGGTGGCCGCGGTTGCGCGAACCAGCGGGTCGTCGACGGCCAGTGTCCCACCCGCGACCCCCTGCAGGAGGTCGCGGGTTGACGTCGTCAGGAGGTCCCAGCTCATGCGGGTGGCAACCTGCAGATCACGTTCAACCCGTTCGTCGAGAATGCGCTCCCAGATCGCTGCCGTGCGCTGCTGTTGAACGACGAAGTTGCGATCGATCCACACGATCACATAGGCGACACTGACCATGTAGCAGCACACGATAAAGGCGGCCACGAGCGGCTCGACCCGACAACTCGTTGGCATGGCGAGTGCGAGGGCGAGGCCCGCGAGGGCGAAGGCCGCGACGATACCGAGTTGGATCGCGCGATGTCGGCTGGCGTTAAGGAGCAGCAGGGTGCCGCCACCACTGACCCCGTACATCAGCAACGAGACGCTTGAGACGTCGGAACAGTCTGGCGCTGAGGTCGCGACATAGACGAAGACGGTCAAGCCGGCGCAGATGCCTGCAATGGTCAAGGGGATTCTGGCCCGCGTGTTCCATCCGAAGCACAGAGCAATGTTGATGAGGACATACGTGACGATGAGGAGCAGGACCACCTGCGGGGTGGGGAGTGGCTCGGCGATCACCCAACTCGCCACGAGGAGGAAAATGACCGTGCCGAGCATCCCGATTCTGCTGGTGAGCGAACCGTCGATGAGTCCGATGCGGAGGGGCATCTCGTTGGGTTGAGTGTCGACCGTGCTGAGAGCAGACGCGGGCAGGGTGAGACTGATTGTCGTGCCCAGAGTTGCGCTTGTTTCAACAGCCACCGTGCCGCCGATGGAGGTTACAGCGGATCTCATGCCCTCGCGGATCCCGAAACTCTCGGCGGCATCTCGGGCAAACCCCGAACCGGAGTCGTGAATCTGGATCGTCATTGAGTCCAGGCAAGCGACGTCGATGCTGGCGTTGGTCTGACCCGAGTGACGATCGACGTTGCGAAGCGCTTCAACGACTGCATCCCGAACGGAGTTGGCGCTGTATGCGGGGAGCATTGGGTCTGCGTGCATCGTGACCGTGCAGGTGACCCGAGATGCACCCTCGGACGCCAAGGCGGACGCGATGATGGCACTCGCGCTCGTGTCATTGGCGTAGGTCGATCCGGTGCCGATCCCGTCCAGATCACGTTGGCAGATCTGCCGTGCGACCGAAGCGCTGGTTGCGGGAATGCCCATGGAGATGCCGGCGAGGGTATTGAGGACGGTTTCGTGGATTCGTCGCTCAATGGCAGTCTGGGCGGCGAATATTCGCCGTTCACCGCGTTCGCGCTCCTCGGCGGTGCGCAAATTCGCGATGAGCCGATCTCCGTCTTGGATGAATTGAACCCAGACTCCTTGGGCCAGAATCAGTCCGGATCCACTCAGGATGAGGAGAAGTGGACCCATGAGTCCATGCAGGGGAGATGTGTCGATGAATGCTGCGGCGGGAGGCGCGCAATACCTGACATAGGCATCGAGTGCGGCAACGCAGATCAGCACGATGAGGGCGAGGCGGGTGGAGAAGTTGAAGATGGCTCCCACGATGATGGCAAATGAGACCACGCCGATGATGACCCAGCCCGGGCCGCCGAGTGGCGCGATGATCAGGGGGGAGGCGAGGATGAGCGAGGTTGCGATGGTCGAGATGCCCGCGCGAAACCGGCGCACAACCGGGAGTAGGGCGATGCACCAAAGGCCCAGGGCCACCGCGTAGATGGCCCATTCGCGCCAGTCGCGGACGCCTTGACCCAGCCACAGTAGGTAGAAGCAGGGGACGAACGTGGCGATTGCCGCGACATTTAGGGCAGTATTTGCACCGACCTTAAGGACATTCGACTGATGTGGGGGCGCAGACTCGGCTGCGACAGGAGTCACTTGTGGGTGTGTGCGGCGTTGAGCATGAAGACGTTGATGGTGTCGTACCAGATTTCATTGAGTGCCTGAACCGCCGCACTCGTGCTTCGCTCGCCGTTCTCGAGAGCCTTGGCACCTGCAGCCCCCCATGCTGCTGACCAGACGGCGTAGCCTGCGTCGAGGCCGACCCCCTGCAGGTGGGCGGCGAATTCGTCAACGGTCACCTTCCCGGAGTTGATCGACGCGGCGAGTGCGACCCCATCGCCAGCCTCGATGGTGTCGACGCCGATGCCGATGCCCCTGAAAAGGCCGAGGGACTGGAGTGACGAAACCGCGGTTGAACTGACGACGAAGTAGGTGATGGCGCGTGCCGATTGAGCGATTTCGAGGTCGGCTGTCTGCTCATCCTTGGGGATGAGTGCTGTCTCGAGGGATAACTGGTTGGTGATGAGCGAAAGATCGCCGGGAAGGGCGTTCTGCGGATCCGATGCTGCTCCGGGCTGACCGAGGACGGTCGCGAGGTAGGCCTCGTTCGCAGCACCGGCGCGCACCAGGAAGTTCGTATAGCCGGAGATGAAACTCAGCGCCTCGCTACCGCCGGAGTCGGACTTGCTCGGCATGGCGCGCACGACCGCGACGGCGTCGGGGAAGAATACGTCGAGGGCAGACTGTTGTTCTGCAACCACTCGGGCGGCTGAAATCAACTCAATCTCATCGAATCCGCCCCCTACAGATTCCTTGAGCGCCTTGAGGACGGCCTCGGCATAGGTGACCCAACCCAGGGCAGTTGGCATGCTCAATTGCTGGTCGAGCCCAAGGCCAGAGACATCCGACGAGGTAACGATGAGGGCCTCGGCCTGGGCAAGTGTTCGGTCGATGCTCGCGAGCAAGAGGGTCTTCGCTGAGTCGAGGCCGCCCTCGCGCAGGTTGGTGCGCGCCTGCGCTTCACCTAGGTCATTTGCCAACCGTTGGTAGGCGTCTGCAGCGAGTCCGTACGCGGTCGCTGCATCCCCCGCAAGGAGTGCAGTGCGCGCGAGGTCGGCCTGACTGGCGATGACCGAGCGTTGGTTGGCGGGCAACGAGGCATCGTTGATCTCGTCATCGATCCTTGATAGGAGTGCGTCTGCGGTGTCAGCGCCTTCGGTGGCGACACCTGGTGCGATTGAGTACCGGGTGGTTGCCGGGGGGACGAAGGGGGTTCCGGTGAACGTTTCGAAAGCTTCGGCGATGTTGAGGACAGGCCGGACAGTAACGCCCATGGTGGCGCCAAACGCGCCCATATCCTCCTCTGGGCCATTGGGCGTGGTCGTTGACATCATGTTGCGAAGGGGGAGAAGGACCGTCGTATAGCCGGCGGCCGCCGCCGATTTGATCTTCGTTGACGTGCCACTGATCGGCCCGATTGAACCGTCAGGGGAGATCGTCCCGGTCATGGTGACGCCTGCGAGTAGTGGCACATTGCGAAGTGCCGCAAGCAATCCGACGGTCAGTATGCCGCCAGCAGATGGGCCATCGATCGGGCCGGTGATGGTGAAGTGAATATCGACGGCCTCGGGGTCAGCGCCGCTGTAAAGCGTGGCGACGGCGGCGGCCGACGTGCTCGCCGCTAACCAACTCGGTCCCGCACCGCGGGCCTCGATATCGGTGAGATCCATGCTGAATCCGGGCTCGCTCTCGGTGCCAACTCGCACCTGTGCGAGCTCGACTCCACCGACCATGGTTCCGTCGGTGTTGCGTCCGGCCCATAGGGCAGGGACGGTGAGTTCGACACCGGAAGCCTGCGGGTCCAAGCCGTTAGTGTCGGCTCCTCCATCTCTGGAGCATCCGGACAGGATGAGCGTGAAAACTATTGGCGCTGCAAGCCACCGCGACGTCCATCGAAACCCGGGGTACGTACATATGGCGTTCACAGTGGCAGCCTACTTGCGATTGATCTGAGGCGATATCACCGTTTAGGGGGGCAAAGGAGTTCAGAACGCGCACTTCGCGCGTAGCCTCAAGGAAGGCTATGCATTGCGCGCTCCTCCTTTTCGCAGAAACAGTAGAAAAGATTAGCGGCAGACCTAGCCGTTCGATGTCTCAGCTCATCCGACCCGTGACTCCCACGCTTAACTAAGGAGAGCTTGTGCCACCCCTCCTGCGCATCACCACCGCAACGCTCACCCTTGGGCTGCTACTCGCCGCGAGCCTCGCTGGTTGTGGGGGATCAGCGACGACGTCCAAGATGGCCGCGGTTGAAAAGTGCCACGTGAACGCTGAGTTCTGCCGGCCAGGTGACTCAGGCCCAGGCGGTGGAACAGTTTTCAGTGTCATTCCCGGCAAGGGACGGGCGACTGTCCTGGGGGTTTATGACGGATATTGGTATGAAGATTGCGACCGATGCGCGCCCAGTCCGGCGGGTTCAGGTCCGGATGCTCACGGCAGCGGGCCAGTGACGTGGAAGCAAGCAGTTCAACTTATCGCGGCCTTGAACGAGGACAATAAAGATTTGGGCGGCGAGACCGACTGGCGCCTACCAACCGACCTAGAACTATCGGTGCTGAACCAGTACCCGGGTCGAGGCAAGATAGGGGGTTCGTTTCAAAATGATTGGTACTGGAGTTCCACGACCGCGCACGGCCTCGTAGACGTGAGGAACTTCGGGACCGGGGAACCGAATACGAGGCCACTAACTGACCTTGCGGTCATGCGCCCGATACGTACCGCTCAATTGCCGCTCAGTTGATTGCTATCGAAAGCCGCAGCATCGCTGCATGAATCTACCTAAGGAAGCCTGTTGAAACGTTCATCCCGCACGACCGCCACCGTCATTTTGGGTGTACTCACTGCTGCGGTTCTCGCAGGATGCGCAACCACCCCTACGAGCACACCGTCACCCGAACCTACGGTTTCCGCCGGCCGGCAGGCCGCAGGTGTGACGTGCGCTGACGGCGGCGCGTGCGCCGTAGGTGACATCGGCCCTGCTGGTGGAATCATTTTCAGTATCGACCCGGTTAGCGGTGACGCGACAATCCTTGAGCCCGCCGCGAGAGGTTGGTTTGGAGCCACCGATGATGTGAAACTAGGGTGGGATCTAGCGATGGCCCGTGCTGAAGCCTACGAAGGTGGCGGCAAAATTGACTGGTCCCTGCCGACCCTGGCTCAGCTCGAATTCTTGTACGATTTCAATGGGCGAAACACAATTGGCGGATTCACGGCTGGCTATTACTGGTCTAAAGACCAGCCTGCTATTTCTGAAGACCGGCCTGCTATTTCTAACGATTCCAACTTGGACGCCGCGCTCCAAGCGTGTTCGAAGACCTTTGGGTCCGGGAGCTTCGGCTGCTCTAGTCCGATAGTCAAGGAGTTCGCGGTACGTCCGGTCCGTACTTGGGTAACCCCACTTCGTTGAACCCCCAACCACAAACTAACTAGGGAAACCTGTTGAAACGTTCATCCCGCACTACCGCCACCCTCACTTTGGGTCTCCTCACAGTGGGGCTCCTTGCAGGATGCGCCACCACTCCTACAAATACACCGACACCGTCACCGACGGGGAGTGTTGCTCGTGAAGCAGCCGGAACTGGCGGTAACGCCAATGTTCTCAACTGACGTGTCCGCACTCGCCCGTTGACGTGATCAGGGCCCATCGGGCACCTCATCGGCAGACAAAGCGACTCGATCATCGTCAAATATGCGAGTGGGAGCGCCCGCACCTGACGCGAGGGTTTCCCTGATTTGTTCTGCGAATGCTGGTACTTTCCGCATTGCCTACAGTGAAAAAGGGGTCCAGCATGGCAGGCAAGTTCGAGGTGTTTGAGGATATGGCTGGTGAGTACGGGTTCCGGTTGAAGGCCAGCAATGGTGAGATCGTCACCGTGGGCGGGTCCTACGACACACTCGCGGCCGCGAGGGAAGGCTGTGCCGAGATGCAGCGGGCCGCTGCGGGCGCGGACGTTGTGGATGTAGATAGCTAACGGTTGCGGTGGTGGCTGCTTGACTTGGCATGGCTGTAGATATGAACGTTTCCGTCTGCCACCCGGAGGTAGCGGGTAAAAATACTGTACGAAATGACTGTGCTCTTGTACGATTTGCAGATGGCAACGTTCCCGGTGAGTGAAGCGCGTGATCGACTCCAAGACGTCGTCCAGTTGGCGCGTACCGAAGCGGTGTTCCTCCAGCGCTACGGACGGGTGGCAGCGGTGCTCATCAGCCCGGAGCGATATGAGCAGTTGCTCGAAGTTGAGGAGGAGGCCGAAGATGTCGCTGCCTTCGACGAGGCGCTCGCCGAAGAGGGTCCCAACATTCCGTGGGAGCAGGTCAAATCTGACCTAGGTTGGCGGTGACGGTTCACCGGATTGAAGTGCGGCCAGCGGCTGCCAGGGCGCTTGCCAAGCTTGATCCGCCCATTGCAAGACGCGTTCAAGGTGCGATAGCTCTTCTTGCGCAGGATCCGTATCCTCCGGCTGCACGGCAGCTCAAGGGCTGCGCAGGTCTGCGAATACGCGTCGGTGATTACCGAATCATCTATTCAGTCGTCGACGATGTTCTTGTGGTGATCGTGCTGGCCATCGGGCACCGCAGCAACGTCTACCGGATCTAGATTTACCCAGCTTCGCTGCTTCATTACAGAATGCGCACAGAAGAGTCCGGAACCCCAACCGACGTAGGACTCGTCAACCCACTCGGTCTGGGGTGTGCGTTGGCTCGATTCTCGAGAGAGCGGGTTCGAGGTCAGGTCACCTTGTTAATCAGCACGACACTTGAACATAATCGAGGCGCATGTGTGCCGATGAGGTGCCCGAGGGCCCCTGATTACGTCACCGCGAATGACGACTACTCCCGCTGCACCGCAAGCGCCGATAACGGTCCAGTCCATTGGTTGGCCCATCGGTAGAGGACACCCCGCTGGTGGAGGTCACCCTGGCGTGACTGATCGGTTGGTCGTAGTGCGGCTGAATTGCACGACATGAACCGGTGAGCCTGGACGACAGCATTACTGAACGAAATCCCTGAAGAGGGGGTCCAAATCGTCTACAAGTCGTGCGAAACGTCAGTTACGTTGCCTCTTTTGGGACTCCTGACACGTTTGGTAACGGGATGGGCGATGAGGTGTTGGGGCCTGCACCTTCGTCCTCTTATCGTTCGATTGAAGGGAAACCGGGTGGGGATTTCACTGGGTAGGTGCGTTACATCATTGGCTGTCAGTCTGGTGCTCGCCGGTTGCGGTGGAGCGACGACCTCGATCACCGGGAGTACAACTGCGCCGTCACCTACCGGTGCTGTTGACAGGCAAGCCGCTGGCCTCATGTGCGCTGAGAATGGGATTGGCGACTGTGCCGTTGGTGATACCGGCGTTGCTGGTGGGGTGGTGTTATATGACGCGGGTTCCGAAAAGGACTGGGGTAGGTACTTGGAGGCCGCCCCGGCCCGTTGGAATATGGGAGGCGCAGACCAGACGGCCATGTGGTGTGACAACACTGACCTAGGGATCGATCGTGCTGTGGGTGTTGGCATTGGTTCCGGCATGGCGAATACACAAGCGATCGTTGCTGAGTGCTCGTCGGGCGCTGCATGGGCGGCGGCCAGCTACAACGGTGGTGGCAAGGATGATTGGTTCCTGCCCTCTAGCGATGAACTGAATCAGCTATACAAGCAGCGGGAGATTGTTGGCGATTTTGGGTCGGGCACCTACTGGAGTTCCTCGCAGAACAACGACAGCAGCGCGTGGTACCAGGTCTTCCCCAGTGGGAGTCAGGACTAGAGGGGCTACAAGTACAACGTGCTCGGCATCCGCCCGGTGAGGGCTATTTAATTTGGTGCCGCCATGGTGAGTGGGCGTAGGCGAAGTCGATGTTGACGCCGATTCGCCTAGCCGCAGGACGGCTGACTCGCAAGGCATGAACCGGAGAGGTTGGACGACACCATTGTGGCGCGGGCCTGGTAGCTCAAACTTCCAGACCGTCAACATCTAATCCTCGACCGGCTCCACGTCTCGGCGAGCGGGAACTATTGATCGAAATCCCTGAAGAGGGGGGTCATGTACTGCACGGGAGGCGCATAACGTCAGTTAGGTTTCCTGTGTTGCGACTATTGACATCTTGGTGGTGGGTGGGAGCAACAGGTGATGTGCTCCTCGTCCTCGTCCTCCTATTGTCCTGTTGAAGGGAAAAAGATGAGCCGTTCATTGGGTCGTTCCATTGCGCCATTGACGTTTGGGCTAGTGCTCGCCGGGGGGTTGGTCGGTTGCGGCGGGGTATCGACCACGATCGCTGCACCTGCACCCTCACCTACCGGGTCCGCAGAGCGCCTCGCGGCGGTCTTTTTGGATACGAGGCTGGAGATCAACAACAACACCGGGGCGACGAAGCTCCTTACCCTCGGAGCCGACTGCATTGATCCAAGTAAGTATCTTCCGAAGACCCTCTTCGCCGGAGGCATGGAGTCAGCCGTCGGTTACTGCGGGACGTCTGACGCCGATGTCGGCGGCGAGTTCGCTCGAGGCTCGTGGTTGTCCCCCACATGGTTCAGTTTTCATGCTCACAACCCCAAGGTGGGCTATCCCTCGATATCTATTGATGGAACCTTCCATGCTTTCTATGTGGACGAGAGCTGCGCATTTAACCCTCAGGGAGAAATCTTCGAGGCGACACGAAGGGCCGATCTTTCCGGTGCCGTGAACATGGTCCTAACATGGGTGACGTCGACGACGCTTCCAAGCTGCTGACGGCGCATCTGACCGATGACGAGATAGGGAAACCAGTTGACATCCTCCCTTCGCACTGTTGGGAAGCGAATTTCCCTTCGGGTAACACTGGCCTTCACTTTCGCCGTTGCTTTGCTCATCGCAACCTCGACAGTGGCGAGCGCATGCACGCGCATTTTGTGGAACGACAATGACCTCGCGGTGCTCTCGAGTCGCAGCATGGATTGGGTAGGTTCATCGAAACCGCTCCTCAACGTGTTACCTCGCGGAATGGTTCGTGACGGTGGCAGGTGGGGTGACAGGCAGGTGGTGTCTGAAAATCCGGCGCGATGGACCACACGCTTTGGCAGTCTCGTGGTAACAGCCTTGAATGCGGGAACGTCCGACGGTATGAATGAACGCGGCCTCACCGTGCACGGATTGTGGCTGAATGCAACGGACTATGGGCCCCGTGATCCTTCGCGTGCCGGGGTGCAGGCGGCCCTTTGGACGCAGTACGTGTTGGACAACGCTGCGTCGGTCGACGAGGCCATAGACCTTCAGTCGAGGATTCAACCGATAGACGTGTTTATCGGCGATGTTCCGGGGCAGGGCGTCCGGGTGCCGCTCGCACTTGCAGTTGAGGATGTGTCGGGCGACTCGGCGATCATGCAATACATCAGCGGCAGACTCGTTGTTCACCACGGTCCCGAGTATCGGGTGCTGTCGAATGATCCGCCTTACGACGATGCGTTAGCTGAACTGGCAAAATACGATTTTACGAATGCCACGCGCGATGTGCCGTTACCGGGCAACACGAATTCATTGGATCGCTTTATCAGGGCGAACTTCTACATCAACTTTCTGCGGAAGACCACTCCCAGAACCAATCGGGAGGCTGTTGCATCGCTCATGTCGGTCGCGCGCAATGTCTCCGATCCGATTGGTGCCCCCTACACCACACCCGGCGAGGTCGATGAGACGGATTATCGGACGCTCGCGGATCTAACAAACAGGGTCTACTATTTCGAGCTATCGCGCGGGCTGTCGACTCTGCGTACCGACCTGCGCAGCTTGAATTTCCGTAAGGGGGCTCCCGTGCTCGTGCTCAATCCGCAGAACCCGCGACTGTATGGCAATGTCACGTCCAACTTTTCTGTTGTGAACTATGTACCGTTCAGCGGCGCTACCCCATGAAAGGGAGACGCGCAACGATACCGTTCTTGCTCGTTATCGGCCTCGTCATTGCGGCTTGCGGTGGCCGCAACGAGTCGACGATCACGTTCACTCGGTACACCGGCACAACCGGCAACGTCTTCGCCATGAATGCTGATGGCTCCAACGAGCGTCAGGTCACCTCCGCAAATGGAGTCCAAGCCCACAGCACGCTGACCCCGGACGGTGCCACGGTGGTCTACTCGCAGGTGAACGCCAACAACTCCTCCATCATGAGCGTCCCACAGGCTGGAGGCACCCCAACGGAACTCAACCGTGGCTCCGATTGGTCTCTCGTGCCCAATGTCTCACCCGATGGTGCGCGCATCGCATTCACGAGTGACGTAGACGGAAACTACGAGATCTACACCATGACGATCGATGGTTCTGACGTGCAGCAGTTGACGTTCACCGATCCGCCTATCCAGCACGTGGGACCGAAGTACTCTCCGGACGGCTTACTGATTCTCTATGCCACCGATGAGGACGAGATCGACCCGGCCAATGAGCAGGATATTTGGGTCATGCCAACCAATGGCGGCGCCGCCACCCGCCTCACCAACACCATCAACGATCGCGAAAGCCGAGGATGGTCGCCAGATGGAATGCAGATCGTCACTCAGACGGTTGTGAACGGCGTGGGCCAGCTCCTCATCCTCAATGCAGATGGCTCAGGGCTGAGGCAGATCACCGACTTTGCCGCTAACACTCCAATGTTCTCGCCGGGTGGGATTTTTCCCAACATGGCTGGAGCCGTAACCCCAGCGTGGTCACCGAACGGTGACTGGATAGCTTTCGCAAGCAACCACGTGGGAAACTACGAGATTTACCGAATTCGACCCGATGGTTCAGCCTTGACGAGGTTGACGCAAACGCCGGAGGCAGAGCTCTCTGTGTCGTGGGGCCCGCTCACGACGACTCGAACGTCCTGAGGCTCCTCGAGCCGCGACCCGCACCGATGCCGGGTGATCAGCCAATGCAAAGTGGCCGTCGTTCTCATCATCGACATCGGTCAAGCGGGCAAGTGGGGCTTGGGCGGTCAGTGATCGCTTCCTGAGTACGAGTGCATCTATCCGGCCGTGAGCGATACGAGCAGTAGCTCGAAGTTGAGGTGTAGATCAAAGCGGACCTAGGTTGGCGTGGACCGTTCACCGAATCAGCTATTCAGCAGTTGACGATGTGCTGATGGTGATCGTGCTGGCGTCGAGCATCGCCTCCAAGGGACAGGCTATGCGCCTAAAACTACACCGCACAATTCGATGGATGACGGTCTCGCGGCTCGCAGGCGTTAAGTCCGGGGCTGGACAACATCTGCCCGGTGGATGCTGGTAGCTTCCCCGCTGACCATTCGTAAAAGGGAGGACCAGCATGGCAGGCAAGTTCGAGGTGTACGAGGACAAGGCAGGCAAGTTCCGGTTCCGCCTGAAGGCGGGTAACGGTGAGACGGTGGCCGTGGGCGAGGCTTACGAGACCATGGCTGGCGCGAAGGAGGGGTGTGCTGCGGTGCAGCGTGCCGCTGAGGGCGCAACCGTTGTCGAGGCCGACAGCTAGATCGTGGCGGTGGCTGCCTGGCTCGGTATGGCTCCGGGGTCAGGCAGCCCGCTCGTGGGCCTTGAACGAGCCTTGTAGGCCTTGTGGTGCGGTTTGCGCCATCTGCTGGGGTACCTTGAAGTGCCCATGACTTCTTGACCCGTCGCGGAGATCAACTGAATGGCGTGAATGGGAGATGGACATGGGTGTCAACGTGAAGGCAGTGCTGGGTTCGGTCGCGGTGTGTGGGGTGCTGTTCCTCGCGGGTTGTGGTGGCAGTGAGGGGGCTGCGCCTGCAAGCAGCGCCGCGTCCGGTGCGGGGACGATGGCGAAAGGCTTTGAGGTCCCCGAAGACGATGCGGCAGAGGCAGATGCCAACGCCGATGACGCCATCGATGCAGACGCAAATGTAGATGCGGATGCCAACGCCTTCGATGCCGAGACAGATGCAAACGCCGATGGCGCTTTGGATGCCGATGCCGATGCCGACGTCGACGCCGATGTCGATGCCGATGTGGGCGGCGAAGCCGATCCAGCGGAAGCTGCCAAGGTCGCTGCCGCTGAAGCAGCCAAAGTCGAGGCCGCTCGCACTGCCGCTCGGATTGCCACCGCCGATGCTGCCCTCAGCAATGCCGCTGACGCAGCCAATCGCGCTGTCGCCGCCGCTGCCGCTGCTGAGCCCGCCTATCGCGCCGCTGCGGCTGCTGCGGCTGCTGCTAAGGCTGCTGTTGCTGACGCGAATGCTGCCTACGCCCGTACCGAAACGGCTTGGCGGGCGGCTGACATGGTCGCCCGCGCCGCCTTGGTCGTAGAACAAGCGGCTGAAGGTCGTTACAGGGACGCGTCTGCTGCCCCGCTGATAGCCGATAACAATGCAAGGAACCGCGCGATATATGCGGCCTATGACGCTTGGGCTGTCGAAAACAATGAGATGCGCCGCACCCGTGACGCTGCCGCTGCTGCCTACACTGCCATGGCTGCTGCCGAGGCCAGTAGGCGACCCGCTGCCCTCGCCGCTGATGTTTCCAATCGCGATTTGGAGGCCAAACGGGCTGCCTTTGCCGCTGCCAATCAGGCTGCCGCCGAGGCTGCCCGCGCCCGTACCGCTGCGGAGGCCGAGGCCGCTGCCGCTAGCGTGGGTGCCACGCCCAGTGCCAAAGGTAGTTCCTGACTAACCGGAGCCACGGGAGCAAATGGAGCGGGTGCGACCTTAATTACGTCGATCGGTGTCGTGGCCTCTAGCCAATCCGATGCATCGGAGGTCACCCTGACGGTGTCGAGTACGACGACGTCGGTCCCGGTAGGCACGATGGTCAAATTGGCGTTGTAGGACGGGTCAGGTGGGCGGATGTCGCCGTCTTCGTTTCAATGGCTCTGAGGGTTTTCGCCGCAGTTGAACCAGTCGTTGCCGGCCCCGCGATCGACTGTGCGCCGCGTAGGGTGCATTTCGCGCCCCCGATGGCGCGGATGTTCCGGCTCACCTAATATTTATGTCCTCGTCCCTTAGGCGAGATCATGAGACCGACGTGGATGGAAAATGGACATGGCCAACAACGTAAAAGCAGCCCTCGGGTCGGTCGCCGTGTGCGGGGTGCTGCTCCTCGCCGGTTGCGGCGGTTCCGGTAGCGCGACCACCGACTCGGGCTGGAATCCGCCGAGGCCGTCTGGTGTTCCGGATGAGAAGTGGGCGACCGTCGTTGATCCGGCGTCATTGCCGGTTGAGGAACTCGCCGGTGAGTGTCAAGCGGTGAAGCCGGAACCGGCGGAGGTTGACGCGAAGGTGCTGGAGTACCCGGGGTCGACGGCCCAGGAGTTCAACGACTACTACGACTACGTCATCGCGTACGTCGCTCCGTTGTGCGAGGCACTTCCGCCTTCTGCAACAACGAAAGGCCTTGGAGCGTCCTTGAAGAGGAACAAGCTCTGATCCTCCGGGGCAGTCCGGTGCCCCATCCGGCTAATCAGTTCCTGTGCGCTGTTTCCGTGACAGTCCCGCGGGGACACGGGCGCTTGAACTAGCCGTGTAGGGCTTGTCGTGCGGTGTGTCTGACGTCTTGGGTAGCGTGACGTCTGCGGACACACACATCGAGGGGGTCATTCATGGCAGCACCGGAAGGCTTCAGCGACAAGGTCGCGTTCGTGTGGAAGGTCGCCGACAAGCTCCGCGGCCATTTCACGCCGCACGAGTACGGCTTCGTCATGCTGCCCCTGCTCGTCCTGCGGCGACTGTCTAATGCTGCGGGGCTGCACGCGTGAGTCCAGCCAGCACCCTTGTGAAGGACCTCCAGGTTCGAGTGAAGTTGCTGGCGGTCGACCTTCGCGCGAGTAGCGATGATCCCGGTAGTGAGTGGGGCCGTGAGCTGAAGGCCGAGTATGCGGCCGCGACTGAGCGGGGTCGTACGGGTTTTAGTTGGAGTGAGTGGCGCGATGGTGAGGTTGATCTCGCTGCGGTGGCGTGGGTGCTCGCGACGGTGTTCATTCGGTTCTGCGAGGACAACGACCTCATCGACGGTCCGTGGATCACCGGTGAGGGCAGAAGGCATAGCCAGGCCGCCGATAACGAGACTGAGTTCTACCGGGTCGAGCCGAGCCGTAATGCGCGTGACTGGTTGCGGGCCGGGTTTGAGGCCCTCGCCGCGCTCCCGGCTGGCAAGTCGTTGCTCGACCAGCACAATCTCGTCTGGCGCGCCCCCATCAGCGCTGATGCCGCCCAGCAGTTGGTGTCGTTTTGGCGGACCCAGCACGCCGATGGCACCCTCGCCTACGACTTCACTGACGAGGCCCTTGATACCCGGTTCCTCGGCGACCTGTATCAGGATTTGAGCGATGTTGCGAAGAAGAAGTACGCCCTGCTCCAGACCCCGGTCTTCGTTGAGGAGTTCATCCTCGACCGCACCTTGACCCCGGCGATCGCCCAGTTCGGCATCGAGGGCCTGCGCCTGATTGACCCGACCTGCGGCTCCGGCCACTTCCTCCTTGGCGCGTTCGACCGGCTCCTTGACCAATGGCATGCGAAGGCACCGGGCATTGAAGTGAGGCAGCGGGTGCAGCGGGCCCTTGAGTCGATCAGTGGGGTCGACCTCAACCCGTTCGCGATCGCCATCGCGAGGTTCCGGCTCACCGTCGCCGCGATGCGCGCCGCTGGCATTGACCGGCTCAAGGATGCCCCCGCGTTCACGTATCACCTTGCGGTCGGCGATTCGCTGCTCTACGGCCACGCCGGGGTGCAAGGCAACCTCCTCGACGAGATCGACGAGCGAGAGAAGGCGCAAAGCCAACAGGAGAATGCGGACGAGTCATTCGCCTACGCCAATGAAGACGTCGCCGAGCACCCGAGCATCCTCGACCGCGGCCGCTACCACGTGGTGGTCGGAAACCCGCCCTACATCACGGTCAAGGACAAGGCCCTGAACGAGGCCTACCGGCAGACCTACAAGACCTGTCATCGCCAGTACGCGCTCAGTGTGCCGTTCATGGAGTTGTTCTTCGAGCTGGCCCAGAAGGGTGATGCCTCTACGGCCGCGGGGTTCGTCGGCCAGATCACGAGCAACTCGTTCATGAAGCGGGAGTTCGGTGCAAAGGTCATCGAGAGCCTGCTCTCCGGCAAGGACCCGGGCAACCCGGTGGACCTCACTAATGTCATCGACACCTCGGGTGCCTACATCCCCGGCCATGGCACCCCCACCGTCATCCTCATCGGACGACGCAGACGGCCCACCACCAAGACCCTGCGAGCCGTCCTCGGCGTGCGCGGTGAACCCGGCCAGCCCAAAGACCCAGCCAAGGGCCTCGTCTGGTCACAGATCACCGGCCACCTCGACGACCCCAGCTTCAACGGCGACTACGTCACCATCACCGACCTCGACCGCACTGCACTTGAAGCACACCCATGGTCCATGTCCGGCGGCGGCGCAAGCGATTTGAAGATCGCGATCGACGCTGATCGTCAGACCTTGGGAGAGCGTGCCGACAGCATCGGCTACACGGGCCAGACGAACGCTGACGATGTCTTTCTCGCTCCCGAGCGCGCATTCGACATTCGCCGTGTGGAACCTGCGGCCCACCGGCAGGTTGTCATCGGCGAGGTTGTCAGGGATTTCGAGGTGGCCACGAGCGATCACGGGATGTTCCTGTACGACGCAGACTCGCTGCTGAACATCTCGGAGTTCCCCGGGGCCTACCGTTGGATGTGGCCAGCGCGCACCACGACATGGGAGCGGGCCACGTTTGCCAAGGTGTCCTACCGTGCCGAGGGGCGCTCGTGGTGGGAGTGGCATCAGGTCTCGCTCGACCGGTTGAAGACGCCGCTGTCGTTGGTGTTTGCGTTTGTGGCGACGCACAACCACGTC
>JBBATH010000022.1:0-38128 GCA_040398845.1 Candidatus Nanopelagicales bacterium
ATCGGCTTCGGGCTCGGCGACTACAGCGTCGACATGGGCGTCCAGCTCACGGATTTCGGCACCGAGCTCGACTACCCGCGCGGACGGCTGTCCGTTGCAGCCCGTGCGGCCGGACTCGCGTATGCCATCGACGGTCCATGGCTTCGGGTGCCCGACATCGACGGGCTGCGAGGCGACTCGAAGAGATCGAGATCCTTCGGGTTCGCCGGACGCCAGGTGATCCACCCAACTCACGTCGCGCCAGCCACGCAGGAATACCTCGGATTGACCGAGAAGCGGATCGACTACTACCGGCGCGTGGTCGTCGGCTTCGAGGACGCAATTGCCGAGGGACGTGCCGCACTGCAGATCGACGGGCAACTCGTCGACTACCCGATCTATCACCAGGCTCAGCGGGCACTTGCGGCGATCCCGCCGGTCCAGGGCTGACGAGCGCAACAGCCGTGGTGCGCTACCGCGCCCCAAGGCAAAGTGAATTCAAACTAGGGAGTAACTGTGTCCATGCCGCTTGAGGGTCTCAAGGTCGTCGACTGCGCCACCTTGTTCGCGGGCCCCGTCGTCGCCACCATCCTTGGTGATTTCGGCGCCGACGTCATCAAGGTCGAGCATCCGAAGGGTGATGCGCTGCGCGGACTCGGGTGGGAGCGCGAGGACGTCTCGCTGTGGTGGAGTGTCGTTGCGCGCAATAAGCACTGCGTGTCCATGGTGCTCTCGGACCCGAGAGGAGCCGAGCTCTTCAAGAAGCTCGTCGCCGACGCGGACGTGCTCGTGGAGAACTTCCGGCCGGGGACACTCGAGAAGTGGGGCCTGGGCCCGGACGTGCTGCTTGAGGCCAACCCCGGGCTCGTCATTGTGCGCACGACCGCATTCGGGCAGTACGGTCCGTACAGCTCGCTGCCCGGGTTCGGCACGCTCGCCGAGGCGATGAGCGGCTTCGCCCACATCAACGGCTGGCCCGACGGCCCGCCGACCCTGCCACCTTTCGCGCTCGGGGACGGCGTCGCCGCATTCACGGGCGCCTACGCCACGATGATCGCGCTATGGTCCCGTGCCAAGACCGGTAAGGGGCAGGTTATCGACCTGTCGATCGTCGAACCACTGTTCTCGATGCTTGGGCCGCAGGCCACGGTGTACGACCAACTGGGGATCATCCAAGGAAGGACAGGCAACGCGGCCCCCTTCACCGCTCCTCGCAATGCGTATCAGACCAAGGACCTCAGATGGCTGGCACTGTCGGGCAGCGCGCAGTCGATCGCCGAGCGAGTCGCGAAGGTCATCGGCCGGGAAGAGTGGATCGAGGAGGACTGGTACAAGTCCCACACGGGCCGCCTCGCGAACGTCGTCGAGCTCGATGCGGCCATCGGCGAGTGGATCGGTGCACGGAACGCGGACGAGGTCATGGCAGTCTTCGCGGAGCAGGAGGGTGCGATCGCACCGATCTACACGATTGCGGATATCTTCGAAGACCCGCAGTTCATCGCCCGCGAGGCAATCACCAAGGTGAACCACCCACAACTCGGTGACATCGCCATGGCGAATGTGGTCCCGAAGCTGACCGAGACGCCGGGCCGCATCCGGTTCGCGGGCCAGATGCAGATCGGTCAGGAGAACGATGAGGTCTATGCGCGGCTGGGACTGTCGGTCGAAGAGATCGACGAACTGAAGAGGGACTCGGTGATCTAGGTGAGCCAGGCGAGCGGCAAGCGAGGCGGACGCAATGACTGAGTCGACCGAGGTCAATTCCCTTGAAGCGGCTAGAGCGGGCAGGACTGCAACATGGGAGGACTACGGGCGCCGAGGGCTTGGGAGCCGATACGGCTTCGGTGACAGGTCAGCGCTCGTCGTAATCGACATGGCGCGGGCGTTCAATGACCCGAACCATCCGATCGGCGCGAATCAAGATGGTGCTGTCGAGGCGATCTCTGAGCTCCTCGTGGCCACGCGCGCGCTCGGGACCCGAACGTACTTCTTCACTACGGCGTTCCACCCGGACCTGCACGACGCCGGCGGCTGGATTCGGAAAGTCCCGGTCATCGGCACCCTCCAGCTCGGCACGCCGGAAGTGGAGATCGACGATCGGCTCGGGCGTCGCGACAGTGAGCCGCTCGTCGTGAAGAAGGCGTCCTCCTGCTTCTTCGGAACGCCGCTCGACGCGTGGCTGCGCTCTGAGGGCATCGACACGCTTATCGTCACCGGTTGCTCTACCTCGGGATGCATCCGCGCGACGTGCCTGGATGCCTCATCGCATGGCTTCAGAGTCATCGTCCCCGCCGAATGCGTCTCGGATCGCAGCCAGGACGTTCACCTGGCCAACCTGTTCGACATCGATGCCAAGTACGCCGACGTCATGCCTGTTGCCGATGTCATCGCGGCGCTGCATTCGAAGGCCAGCCAGTGACCGTTTCTGTTTCGACGTACGTCGATGATCGCCGATCCCGGGGGGACATCCCGGTCTCGGACGCAGTTTCCCTGTTCATGGAACGGATCGAAGCTCGCCAAGACCTGAACTGCATCGTCGAGGTCGCTCACGACCGCGCGGAGGCGGACGCCGATCGGGCACAGCGGGCACGTGATGCCGGCAGGCCACTGCCGCTGGACGGGATGCCCATCCTCGTCAAGGACAACATCGACGTCGCGGGCGTCGGCTGCGGGGTCGGCTCGCCGCTCTACGAGGGGCGCATCGCCGAGAACGACGCGCACTGCGTTCGCAGCCTGTCTGAGGCAGGCGCGGTGATCCTTGGCAAGACGGCGCTCCATGAGCTCGTGTTCGGCGGGACAACCGACAGTCCCTTCTACGGTCGAACGCGGAATCCCTGGGACCTCGATCGCATCGTCGGCGGATCGTCGGGCGGCTCGGGCGCAGCTGTCGCCGCAGGCCTGTGCGTCGTGGCACTGGGCTCCGACACGGGCGGATCCATCCGAGTTCCTGCGCATGCCAACGGAGTTCTGGGCTTTCGTCCCACCTTCGGCGCCGTGAGTGTCCAAGGCTCGGTGCCGATCGGGCCGTCGCTCGACACAATCGGGCCCCTGGCCAGGTGGGCGATCGACGCGGCCCTGGCCCACTCGATTATGGCGGGACAGGACTGGGGTGACCCGTATTTCCGCGACCTACCTGCGGTGCCGGTCCGCCCGTTCATCCGGATCGCCCGCCTGTCCGAGAAGTCCACGGGCGACGTCGACCCGGGAGTCCAGCACCGCATCGACGACGCGATGAACGTCCTTGTCCAACTGGGCTGCCAAGCCCGCGATATCGATATCGACGGGTTCGTCGAGGTTCGGCACTGCGCTGCCCGGATGATCCAGATAGAGGCATGGAGCCGGTACGGCGAGGACCTCTTGCGGACCCCTGAGAAGTTCTCGCCGGAGACACAGGACCGGTTGCGACTGGGATCCACCGGCACAGGGGAGGAGTACGTCCGCGCGGACTGGCGAATCCAACAGTGGCGCCGGGACATCCAACGACTGCTCAGCCACGAGATCGACCTGCTCGCCTTGCCCTGCGTCCCGGAGATCGCCCCGGTAGCGGGCACGGCTCACATGGTGGAGGCCACCGCTCGGATGACGTCCTTCACGCTCCCCATTTCCGCAGCGCACGTTCCTGCCGTCTCGGTCCCGTGCGGAACGTCCGACGCAATGCCCGTCGGAGTTCAACTGGTCGCCGCGCCGGGCCGCGACCTGGAGCTCCTAGCGCTTGCCGAGCGATTCCAGGCCCTGCTCCCACCTGAATGGCCGGCCCTCGCCTGACCGGCCCTCCCGAGCTGGGAACCGCGACACGAACGACACCGCACCGACCAGATCGCACGAAGGAAGGATTCACAATGAAGGCTTCAGTTTTCTCCGCGTACGGAGACGAATCGGTGATGCGGGTCGAGGAGCTGCCGACTCCAGTCCCGGGCGAGGGCCAGGTGCTGATCCGGGTGCGCGCGGTAGGAGTGAACCACGTGGATCTCGACATCCGTGCCGGGGTGTCTCGCATCCCGATCGAGTTTCCCCATGTGCTCGGCATTGAGCTGGCCGGCGAGATCGCAGAGATCGGCACCGGGGTCCAGGGCTGGGCAGTCGGAGATCGGGTCGCTCCGCACTTCCAGGTGAGCTGCGGGGCATGCGCGCCGTGCGAGCGGGGCCAGCAGATGCATTGCACGCGCCTGGAGATGTTCGGGATCCAGCGCCAGGGCGGCTACGCCGAATACGTCGTCGCAGAGGCACGAAGCCTCATGCGGGTCCCGGATCGCCTGAGCTTCGCGTCGGCAGCCTCCGTCCAGACGACGTACGGCACCGCGTGGCACTGCCTGGTGAATCGCGGTCGCGTCCGCGTGGGCGAGACGATCCTGGTATCCGCGGCGGGCAGTGGCGTGGGAACGGCCGCGGTACAGATCGGAAAGCTCATGGGCGCACGCGTGATTGCCACGGCCGGCTCGGATGCAAAGCTGCAGCGGGCGCTGGCCCAGGGAGCTGACGCTGTCGTCAACTACACGACCTCGGACATCGCCGAGTCGGTCCGGGCACTTACGGACGGGCGGGGGGTCGACATGGTGTTCGAGCACGTCGGCGGCGACATCTTCGTCCAGTCCGCGTCCGCGCTGGCGATCGGCGGGCGCATCACGGTGTGCGGAGGCCATGCCGGGGAGGTCGTGCCCCTGGACCTCATCGAGCTTTTCAGGACCGAGCACGAGATCATCGGATGCGCGCGCGCCTCGAACGAGGAGATCGCCACCGTCTTGCGAATGGCGGGTGAAGGATTGCTCGAACCGGTGATCCATCGAACGCTGCCATTAGCCGAGGCGGCTGAGGCGCACCGGATCCTTGCCCAGCGCGAGGCGTTCGGCAAGGTTGTCATCGAACCCTGATGGACGTGGCGAAGAGATCCCGATGACCACCCCTGCGCCATTCGGGCCGAGAAGGTTCATCCGAACCGGCATCGGCACGGTGGCCATCGCGGTCGCGAGCGCAGGCATCCTCGGACTCGCGGTCGTCCTGCCCTTCCTCGTCTCGGACTTCGGGTTCGGGCCGGCCATCGCGGGCCTGGTCATGCCGGCCGTCTACATCGGGTGCATCTGCACCACGATCGCCGGCGGCCGCATGGCGGATCGCTGGGGCGGCGAGCGGATCGCTGCCCTCGGCCTGCTGGTGCTGGCTGCCGGTACAAGCCTCGCCTGCCTGGCACCCGACGTGCGCGTCTACTTCCTCGGAGCGCTTGTCGCAGGCATGGGCTACGGAATCGCCAATCCCGCCACGAGCCTCATGGTCGACCCGGGCCCGGCCGGCGGGCGAGGCCTGCTCTTCGGCATCAAGCAGGCGGGGGTGACCCTCGGCGGCGTGCTGGCCGGGTGGCTCCTGCCGGTGCTCTCGACGAGATTCGACTGGCGGATCGCGCTCGCAATGGTGGCGGCCTGCCAACTTGCGACCTGCATCGGAATGCTGGCCATCCCGCGTGCCCAATCCCGGAGCAGGCCCAGGCACGTCGTTGAGGTCGACACGGGCTACAAGCTCAAGCCCTATCCGGGGTCGCTCTACGGGGCCGGAATGGCCGCGGCGCAAATCTCAGTATTCGGCCTCCTGGTGGTCTACCTCACCCAACTGGGCATGTCGCCCATCAATGCCGGCCTGGTCTACGGGGGTGCGCTCGCCATCGCATTGGTCGCTCGCATCGTGTGGGGCGTGGTCTCGGATCGGAAGCCTGCCGATCGATCAGTACCGCTCAGGTGGTGCGCGGCACTGGGCATGCTGGGATCGCTGGCACTTGCTGCCCCATTCCCGGCGTTCCCCCTGACTGCTGCGGTGTTCGTCGGCGCCGGCGCGGCTGCATGGAACGGCGCCTACCTGGCATCGGTGATCTCGTCAGCGGCCGCATCAGGCCACGGTGCATCGATCGGCAAGGCCCTGCTCCTTATCAATATCGGCTGCGTCGCGGGTCCACTGACGGCCTCCGGCGTCCTTGCCCTGACGCACAACTGGGTCCTGCTGTGGCTCGTGATGGCGGCCGTGCAAGCAGGCTCGCTCGTTGCGGTCAATCGTGCAACAGTGGTCGGAGTCCGGGTGGCGGTCGCGTGAGGCTACTGCGCGAGACGCTCGGCGAATCTCCGAATGGCCTGGCGGCGGCCTCGTGCCACGTGAGCGCCCATGACCGCACACGCCTTCTCCGAATCAGATTCAACGATCGCCGAGTTGATTTGGGCATGCTCGAGCACCGAGAGCTCGCCCGTCGAGGTCTGCCACATTGCCTTGATGGGCAGGACCGCCCGCAGCCGCATCGTGAACTCCGCGACCAGGCGCAGCCCGGACATCTCGGTGATAAGGAAGTGCCACTCGCCGTTCAGTTCGGCGGCGGCAGTGTTTTGTCCGTCTCGGACGGCCCTGGCTAAGTCCTCGTGCACGGTCTCGAGTCGTTCCAGGGACTCAGGGGTTCGATGCTCGGCGGCAAAGCTGGCGGCAAGGGGCTCGAGCATCTCGCGAATCCGGTAGACCTCCTCGATGTCGGTCTGGGCGTACGAGGTAACAGTCATGCCAAGGTGCGCCTGGCTCGTCGCGAGTCCGTCGGATTGCAGCATGCGCAGTGCCTCGCGAATAGGCGTCGGGCTGATGCCGAGACGCTGCTGCAGCGCGCTGACCAGCAGCCTGCTCCCTGGAGGGAATTCTCCGGTTTCGATCGCCTGCCGGATTGCGACGTAGGCTGCTTGCGTCTTCGTCACGGAAAAGGCCTCTGTGGTCATCGTGCCCCCCTTCGTGAATCGAAATATAGTCTATTGAATGGGCTCCTGCGGGTGGGCTCGGCGGAACATCATGCTCCCGGGCGCCCGATGCGCGGTGTCGCCGGATCAGGTCGAGTGGCTCATTGCGAGCAGATATTAGTGACAGCTGCCAAGTGGCGAACGATCCATTACCTCCTATGAAAAGGGCGGAATTCCGTGAAGATGCGTGCCGCGTACTACGAGAGCAAAGGCTCAGCTCGAGAGGTCCTGCGCGTGGGAGAGGTCCAGGTCCCGCAGCCGGGTCCGGGCGAGGTCCTGGTTCGACTGCGCATTGCCGGAGTCAATCCGACCGACTGGCGGCTGCGCAGCTCGGGAGACATGCCCTTCGACCGCCAGGTGCCAGGCCAGGACGGTGCGGGGTGGATCGAATCCGTCGGCGACGGGGTTGACACGTCTCGGGTGGGCGACCGCGTGTGGGTCTTCCACGCCGCCCACCGCAGTCGCCATGGCACTGCGGCGCAGTGGACATGCGTGCCGGCCGGCCAGGCGATTTCGCTCCCAGAGCATGTCCCCTTCGAGCAGGCTGCCGGCCTCGGCATTCCCTACATCACCGCTCATCGCTGCCTTGCTGACGGGGGAGACATCGATGGGCACAGGATCCTGGCCACTGCGGGTGCCGGGGCAGTCGGCAATGCCGCGATCGCGCTCGGCACCTGGATGGGGGCCACGATGATCGCGACGGTCAGCTCGTCGCAGAAGGCCGAACTTGCACTCGCGGCAGGTGCGGGCCGCGTTCTCAAATACCGGTCGGACGAATTCCGCGACGACCTCAGGGCCTCGGGCCCGTTCTCCAGAATCATCGACGTGGCTTTGGGGGCGAATCTCGAGGCAAGCCTGGATGTCCTCGCCGACCGAGGGGCCATCGTCGCCTACGCCAGCGAGGCCCGCGACCCGGTGATTCCGGTGCGCAGCCTCATGATGAAGAACGCGACGATGGAATTCGTCCTCGTCTACGGCTCGACCCCCTCCCAGCTTTCCTCCGCGATCTCGGTGATCACCGGATTCCTGGAGAGCGGTGGCACGTCGCCACTGCCGACCCAGGTCTATCCGCTCGAGGCAGTAGTCGAGGCGCATGAGGCCGTGGAGGCAGGGGCGGTCGGAAAGGTCCTGATTCAACTCCCGGACTAGGAGTGAACGACTCATGACGCTCACAGGAGAGTGCGGCGACTCACCCCATCGCATAGGTGCACTGGAATGAAGGGACTGAACATGCCGGACGAGCCTGAGCCATCGGATCCGCTGCCTAAGGCCTCGCCCGCCATCGACGTCCTCAACGCGATCCAATGGCGAGTCCTGTGGCTGGCCACACGCATGATCGATGCGGCGAACCGCCGACCGAACCTTGATGGAATCAAGGTCGGCGGGCATCGGGCATCGAGCGCCTCGATGGTCACCGCAATGACGGCGCTCTACCTCGAACACTTGGACGCGCAGGATCGCGTGGCGGTCAAGCCGCACGCAGCGCCCGTGTTCCACGCGATCTCCTATCTGCTCGGGAATCTGGACCGTGCTTATCTCACGATGCTGCGCCAGGAGGGCGGTCTACAGGCGTACCCGAGCAGGACGAAGGACCCGGACAATGTCGATTTCTCGACAGGGTCGGTGGGTCTGGGCGTGGCATCGACCCTGTTCGCCGCCGCGGTTCGCAGGTATGTCGACGCGCATTTCGACCCGCGTCCGGCCAGCCGCTTCATTGCCTTCGTCGGCGATGCGGAGCTCGACGAGGGAAACATTTGGGAGGCCATCTTCGACGGCGCGACGGCCAATCTCGCACGCACGATGTGGGTGGTGGACTTCAATCGCCAGTCCCTTGACCGGGTCGTTCCGGGGGTTCGGATCGACCAATGGCTGGGACAGTTCGAGTCCAGCGGATGGCACGTGATCGAGGTCAAGTACGGCGCACGCCTCGAGGAATGCTTCGCCCGGCCCGGAGGTGAGCATCTGCGCCGGTGGCTGGACACCATGCCCAATGAGCACTACCAGTCTCTCTTCGCCATGACGGGCACAGATTTGCGGGACAGATTCCTCGACGGTGCGCCGTCGGACGTCGTGGAATTCGTCGCGGAGATCACCGACGATCGCGAATTCGAGGACCTCGTAAAGGATCTCGGCGGGCACAGCCTCGAAGCGATGCTTGCCGCCTACCGGGAGTGCGATGCCGAAGCGCATCGGCCCAGTGTCGTGTTCGCCTACACGATCAAGGGCTGGGGGCTCCCGACCGCAGGCAATCCTCGCAATCACTCGCTCCTGTTCACTGATGAGCAGATCGGCAGCCTCCGATCGAACGTTGGCCTGACAGCGGACTCGGAGTGGGACCGATTCGATGCAGCCACACCGGCCGGGATCTGGTGCAACCACCGACGCGATGAACTTCGGCGCGAACCCAGGGACCCCAGGCTCAGCATTGCCGTTCCCCAGGAGACGGGGTCAAGGAGCAGCAGGCCGATCCCCACCCAAGAGGCGTTCGGACGGGTACTCACCGACCTGTCCAAGAACGCGGACATTGCGCGGTTCCTTGTGACGACGGCACCGGACGTCGCCACGTCGACGAACCTCGCTGGGATCATCAATCGCCCAGGGGTATTCGAACCGCAGGAGCGCCGATCCTGGAGCGAGGATCCGCTCCTGCGATGGGAGCAGGGCCCCACCGGCCAGCACATCGAGCTCGGGATCTCGGAGATGAATCTGTTCCTCCTCCTCGGCCAACTCGGAATGTCCTGGGACCACTCGGGCCAGCCGCTCATCCCGATCGGAACGGTCTACGACCCGTTCGTCTGCCGGGGACTCGATGCCCTCATCTACGCCACGTACTCGGGTGCGCGCTTCATCGTTGCCGGAACCCCGTCGGGCGTCAGTCTTGCCCCGGAAGGAGGCGCGCATCAGTCGTCGATCACTGCATCCATTGGATTGGAACTCCCGGGAATAACGGCCATCGAACCCGCATTTGTCAGCGCGCTGGACTGGCTGATGTGCGACGCCGTACGACGTATCGCCGACGGCCCCGCAGCGGATGAGGGCGCCTACTACTTCAGGCTCACCACCCGGCCGATTGATCAGGCGCCCTTTGACAGAGCCAAGGCAAGGCTGGGGAGCGCGGTGCTCCGCAGGCAAGTCCTCTCAGGCGCCTACCTGCTCCATGACGCCAGTCCGGCCGTCGAAGGAGACCCCGCCCATGCGGAACCTCAGGTCCTCCTTGTCGCATCCGGGGCCGTCATGCCAGAGGTCCTCGCCGCTAGTGCCGAGCTGGCTGAGGAGGGGATCCTCGCGTCCGTCGTTGACGTCACGTCTGGCGACCGCCTCTACGCTGCGTGGCAGCGCACGATTCGGCAGGGAATCCGAACCGCGACGACGCCGTCATTCCCGGGAGCCCTTCGGTCGGTCTTCCCGACGCGGATACCGATCGTCACGGTCCATGACGCCGCGTCCCACAACATGGCATGGATGGGTTCAGCCCTCGGGGTTCCCTGCATTCCCCTGGGAGTCGACTCATTCGGACACTCGGGGACAATAGGAGACCTGTATGCCGCGCACGACCTCGACACCGGCTCAATCGTGAATGCCGCCATCGCTGCGCTGTCGGTCTGGACGGATCGCTCATGAGCGAGACGTCTCGCTTGGCGCGATTGAGCGGTTGGGGCGATGGTTCCCTTCTTGCACTGGAGCGTGAAATCGTGAAGGACCCCCGGCCTATCGACAAGTTGGGCGTTCCCGAAGCAGCGGCAGATAAGCAAATTGCCAAGGGCTACAGCCAGATCCGCAGACAGTTGGGCGTGCCGTTCGTCCCGACGATCTACCGAATCCTCGCGCAATGCCCCGAGCCCTTCCTGGTAGCCGTTGACGCACTCGAGGACATCGTGAAGCTCGCCGAGCACACGGATTTCAGCCGCAGAGTCCGACAGCAGGCGCATGCCGCATTGCGCGAATCGAGATGCTGCCTACCGAAAGGCGTCGATCTCTCGGCACCTTTCGAGGCCGTCATGGCGAACTACTCAGTGGCAAATCCGATCGGCTTGATCTTCAGCCTGTCCATGGTCGGGCGACCATCGCAGCCGCACCCCGGCGTCATGGATTCGACGATCCCGCCGGCTTCCGATACTGACCTGAGCGCTGACATAGTCGCCTGCCATGGCGACGTGATCCTCCCGGGTTTCTGGCGGGACACCATGGTCTGGCCGGAGCTTGCCCAGGAACTCTGGACCTGCACGCGAACCCATGCGCGCGAGGGGCACGTCGAACGAGCGCGAGACTCGGTACTCGACTTCGCCGCTGCAACAACGTCCGGGACGGCCGTCGACGCGATGGCGGAGAAGCTGCGACCTATGTTTTCGGCCGATCTCGTGGAGATTCTGGCGTGGTTCCCGACTGGTATTTCGACCATGATCGTTGAAGTGGAGTGGCTACTGAGTGCTCGGCTAGAAGCCGTTAAGGACGGGGGAGCCGCCACCTGACAGGACCCGGCCGGGCTATCGCCGGCCGGGGGCCGCTGGCTGCAGCAACGATTCCGTTTGCCTTCGTCAAGACGAGCCGCTACTGGACAGTTCGCCGACCGCGCAGGTACGAACTCGATGACTGCCCGGTCGATGCTCTGCATTCAGGTCTCACGCCCGATCAACACAGGAAACATGCCCTAGTCCTGGGATCGCTCACTTGGACGGTGCTCGGGGATAACGATTTCGTTGCGTCGCGCGAACGGAGGCTTCCACGGCGGGTCGAATCGGGCCCACCGAGGCTCCCCGGATTCTTGCCACCCGGCTTCGGCCATCACTCGTCGAAGGTCCTGCGTACGGCGCGCGATGTTCGACGATGTCCAGCGCCCCGACCAGCGAATCGCAGCGGCTGTCTCTCCCGGGACCGCGCGCAGCAACACGCGCGAATTTGTGGGTGTCGGGTACTCCGACAGCGAGCGTCCAGCGGGGAGCACGAAGGAAACGGTCCACTCGCCTGCGCCCGCAGCCTCCTGGATGACCGGTGCAGTCATCGCTAGTCGCTCACTGGTGGGCTGCTGGATCACCGGCGCGGTCATCGCCATTGGCTCGGCGCTTTGGTTCGCGCCGGAAATGTACTCGAAGAGCGGCCGGAATGCCGCGCTGCCCGCCTGCTCGGCCGAGCCGGACGCGACAACGTCCGCAACAACCCAGGGCGCATACTCCCGCAGTTCTACGACGCCACGAACCTCCATGACCCGGTATTCCTGCTGCTCGGTCATGTCGGTCCCAACTCGGCGGAGGAGCCGGCTATGCCACCGGAAGTCACCAGTTTAAGCACGCCGCCGAGGTAGGCCAGCACATACGTGCCTGCAGCGAGCAGGCTGAGCCGGGTCGATTCGCGTTCGTGGTCAAGGACCCGTAGCTTCAGTTCAAGACCATCCACGCCTTCGCCGACGGGAACGGGCGGGCGGGTCGCGCGCTGATCCCGCTGGTGCTCCGCCGTAGGGGTGTCGCCCCGACCGGTCGCGCCTGCCGTGACACCCAGGAGTTCGCCGTCACCCTCGCCACGACCAGGGCCAGCGCAGTGGCACCTGCCACTGCCCACCAGACCGTGGTGTGGAGGATCAGGAGCGCGAACACGAGGCAATACGTCAGGTAGACGGGCAGGCTCTTGACCATGCCGCCCATCGCGGGGTTTGCGTGGCGCACCCCGAAGCGATGGGCGATGAACAATGCGATGGTGGTGGTCATGGTCGGGAACGCGCCGATGGCACCCGCGAGGCCAGGCCCGAAGTGTTGGTTCGCCACTGTGATGAACGCGACGACGAGGGCTGCCGAACCCATGGGCAGCATGCGCTGCATGCGCGTGGGGGACCCACCGGTGCGGATGCCGCGCGGCTGGCGGGCCATGGAGAACTCCCCAATAAAGATGGCAAGCACACCGATGACGATGCGGGCGATCTCGGGGGCCGGAATTACGGCGACCCAGCCAGCCGCGGTGGCGCCGACACGTGCTGCCAGCCGTTGGGCTAGGAGCATCGTCAGTACGGCAATGGGAACGCCGATGAACTCCACGCGCCTCATGACGTCCTACGCATTCGGTTGGCCCCGGGACCAGGAACCTCCGCTCTGCCTGACAGACGTCTGCCGGCTAGCGGCGACGTCGGGCCGGTGGGGGACGACGCGAGCCGTGGCGTTCGAGGAGTGCGCGTGTCGATCCGTCGCCGCGGATCTGCGTGCGCACCGCCCCGATGCGTCGCTTGGCCTGCGAGACCGCAGCGGCGTGGTCAACGATTGGGTCCGGATACTCGTATCGCTCATCTGTTGCCACGAGCCAGGGGGTTGCAAGCAGGGAGTCGGGCACGTCTCGCAGCTCCGGCACCCATCGGCGGACGAATTCGCCGGTCGGATCGTGGTCAAGTTGCTGCTTGACCGGGTCGTAGATGCGCAGGGCATTCATGCCTGTGACGCCTGACTGCATCTGGATCTGTGGCCAGTGGATCCCCGGGTCGTAGTCGGTGAACCAACGAGCGAGTACTCGGCCGGACTCCTGCCAGGGCAGCCACAGGTCGTACGAGGCGAAGGAGGTGACCATCGACCTCATGCGAAAGGTCGTCCAGCCGGTGGCGGCGAGGGATCTCAGGACCGCGTCGACCATGGGATAGCCCGTCTGTCCCTCGACGAATGCCTCGAGTGCCTGCTCGTTGGCCGTGGCAGAGCGCAGGCTGTCGAACGCCGAGTGCAGGGCGCTGTGCTCAATGTTGGGTGCGTCCTCGAGTTTTTGCGTGAAGTGGTCTCTCCACGCGAGTCGCTCCTCGAACGCGTTGAGTGAGAATCTCGGTGATGCGGGCTCGCCCTTGCGTGCCTGCACCCGGGCGTGCACCTCGCGCGCGCTGACCGTTCCGAGCGCGAGGTGCACTGAGAGCCGGGAGCAGCCCGACCAGCCGCTCACGGGGCTCGACAGGTGACGCTCATATCCGGGGACCCGCTCGGTGAGCCACGTTCGCATGACCTCACGTCCGGCGCGCTCGCCACCGCGCTGGCGATAGACCATCGTCTCCGCATTGAGGCCGAGGTCGCGTAACGATGGGATCGGACCGGGCGCGGCCCCGGTGGGTCGGATGGCAGCAGGCACGCGATGCAGAGGCTGGTTGAAGAGTGCTGTTCGTTGTCGACTCCAAGCGTCACGGGACGTTAGCCGGCGCATGGCACCTGATTGACGATGCTCGCGGTATCTGACACCGCGTGCTCGGCACCAATCCGCCACTGCGCGATCGCGCTCCCAGGTAGCCAATATGCCGAACTCTTCGTGGGAGTGCACCGTTTCGATATCGAACTGGGTCGACAGATCCTCAAGCACGGCTACCACCTCTCCCACCCGCACGACGAGGGGTGCCCCGAGCGCAGCTAGTGATTCCCGTAGGTCGGTGAGGCCATCGAGCACCACCTCGACATGTCGTGGGGACGTGTGCGGGTGGGCGACGAGGCTCGGCTCAATGACGTAGAGGGGGAGTACGGGTGCTCCGGTTGCGACCGCAGCGGTCATCGACGCGTGGTCGCGAACGCGCAGGTCGCGCTTGAACCACACAATCTGAACGTCGGGGCGACCCATGATGCCTCCCGACTCGAAGCTTGGCTGACGGTGCGCGCTGGAAAGCGCAAAGAACCAGCCTTGCCTGCTCGCGCACATCGCGCAACATGGTTCCCGATCACAGGCGCGCCGCCCGCCGGCCAGCGGTCATCAATCTGCAGGACGGCCACCACCGATGATGAAGACCAAGTTTCGGCCAATGCGTGGGCTGAAGATCGAGTGGACCGCGGGCGTCTTGATCAACCGGGCTACGTGTATCCATAACTTGAGGCGAGGCCATGGCGGGGTGGTTATCGAGACTGCGCCGGCCAAACGTTAGGAAGCCGTCTATGTCGCATGATGGGAGCAGATGTGTCCGATGGGATGCCCGGGTGGTGTGTCCTATGCGCCCACGGCCACGCCGCCGTAAGGCAGGGCGGTCGTGGCGTGGGCACCGCGGGGTTTATGCGGAGTGATTGACGTTTCCGCGCCAGCCGGCCGTATGTTCGCCGCCGCCCTCAATGAATGCCTTGAACTGCTGAGCATCCGACTGGACCTGTCGATCGTCCGCATTGATTGCCGAGCCGACCATTTCCACAATTCCGTCCGGTTCCCAGTCGATTTGGATCATGAGTCGAGTCTGCTTCGCAGCCAGACGGTGGAAGGTGACAACACCCGCATGGTGGGTGTCGCCGCCGATGCTGTGCCATGCAATGCGTGCATCGGGATGCTGTTCGGTGATCTCCGTGTCGAACTCACGGGTGACACCGCCGACTTTGGTGACCCAGTGGTTGTGCGTGTCATCGAGTTGGATGACCGACTCGACTCCGTCCATGAACTTCGGGAACGACTCAAACTGGGTCCATTGGTTGTACGCGACGGTGAGAGGTACGTCGACGTCAATAGTCTCGATTACTTGGCTCATGGGATCTCCTACGGCTAATGGCTGTCTATTGATAGCGGTGAACTGTGGGGTCGGGCGAAAGTGAGCGTGCGCTCGCGGGGCCTACCTCGGCTTGACCCGAGTGGTTATCGCGGGCCGAAAGGCTATGGCGGACCTCGGGGTCGTGTCGTTCGGGAAAGCACTTGACGGGCTGATGCCGGGCTCATCGCGATGGCCGCACCCGCGATGCTGAGGACCACGCCGAGCACGATCATGAGGTGAACTCCCGGTGTGATGCAGCTTGTTTCGTACTGGCGACCGGGGTCTGGGGTCGTATCCGTTCAGGCGGAATTAATTTTCAGTGAACGCCATCAGGGATAGCGTGTCAACCGCTCGACGACATTCATGAAGAGTGCGCGCGGCAGAGGGTCGAGAAACTCGGTAGGTTGCTCCCAAACAATCCAAGGAGAGTCATGGCCATCGATCCCAGCATCGTCCCCAATATCGCCCTGAACGATGGCACTACGATCCCGCAGATCGGTTTCGGGCTATGGCAGGTGCCACCAGCGGAGGCTGAGGCAGCGACCAGCGAGGCACTTGCCGTCGGTTATCGACATGTTGATGGCGCGGCGGTTTATGCCAACGAGGCCGGGGCTGGCCTTGCGGTGTCGAATAGTGGGCTCGCTCGCGACGATGTCTATGTGACGACGAAGCTCTGGAATCCCGACCAAGGGCACGACGAGACCATGCGCGCATTCGACCTGAGCATGAGCAAATTCGGCGTCGAGTACCTTGACCTCTACCTGATTCATTGGCAGTGCCAGCAGTTGGGCAAGTATGTCGAGACGTGGCGGGCCCTCATCGATTTGCAGGCGTCGGGGCGCGTGCGCTCCATTGGGGTTTCCAACTTTCACGAGTCGGCATTGCGGGAGATTATTGAGGTGACGGGCGTCCTGCCGGTGCTCAATCAAATCGAGTTGCACCCGTGGTTGCCGCAGCACCACATGCGAGCCGTGCATGCTGAGTACGGCATCGCGACGGAATCGTGGAGCCCCCTGGCATCAGGCCAACTGATTAGCGACCCGTTGCTTGCCAGCATCGCGGCTAAGCACGGTGTTTCGACGGCTCAGGTGATGATTCGGTGGCACCTGCAGCAGGGACTGATCGTGCTGCCGAAGTCGGTGACCCCGACACGGATTGCGGAGAACATCGAGGTTTTCGGCTTCGAGCTCGATGCTGATGATCTTGCCGCGATCGCGACCCTTGAGAGCGGTCGACGGACCGGGCCAGATCCCGACAACTTCCTCGAGTTGGGTTGGGAGTAGGGCTCAGTCTGACGCCTTGCGCTGGATGATCGGCGCAAGGCGTTCACCTATTGAGCGATCGCGCATCACCCGAGGCCCTTGAAGAGGGCATTGATCATGGCGGTGAAGTTTGCTGCTCGGTCCTGGGCGAAGTGCACGCCTGCGATCTCTAGGCCTACGGCGCCATGCATGGCACTCCACAGTTCTTGGGCAACCTCGGTGCTATCGCCGTGCGCAAGATCACCGGAATTCATCGCATCCTGCACTCTGTCGACGAGCGTCGTGAAGGAGCGTTTTGCGGCATCGCGCGACTCGGGCGATAGCTCCAGGAGCATCATCTGCTCGAACATAAGGTGGTAGAGCTGCGGGTTGTCGATGGCGAACTGCCGGTATCCCAAGCATCCGATGCTCAGCCGCCGCAGGGGGTTCGCATCTGAGCGAGTCTCGATCGCCACCTCGAGGGTGTCAAAGCCGTGTACGAAGAGGGCTTCTAGAAGACCGTCCTTGTTCCCGAAGCGCGAGTAGACACCCATCGGGGCGACCCCGGCCCTTGTTGCGACGGCCCGCACGGTGAGAGCTGGGAGGCCAGCTTCCTCGAGTATCGCGAGTGCGGCATCGATAAGCGAGGCGGTGACCTCGAGGCTCGAGGTGCGGGTTCGCGCATCTTGTCTGACACCTGCCACGTGGCTAGGGTAACGTCTCACAACTAGAGAACAACGTTCTATAGAGGAGATCGTGGCCATGAATACGTTGAATGCGACCCGTCGTTGGATAGCACTGGGAATCCTGTGTTTGAGCCTGTTACTGGCGGTAGTTGACAACACGATCGTCAACGTTGCGCTCCCCACGCTCAATAGGGAAATCGGTGCTGGAACCACCGATTTGCAATGGATTGTCGATGCCTACACGCTGGTTTTCTCGGCGCTCTTGCTCACCATGGGGCACTTCGGCGACCGATTCGGACGTAAGCGCATGCTCCAACTTGGACTCGTGCTCTTTGCCGCCACGTCGGGGCTCGCGGCATTCGCAACGACCTCGGGTCAGCTCATTGGGGCCCGGGCGCTCATGGGTATCGGTGCCGCGCTGATCTTTCCCGCAACGCTGGCGATTCTGGTCAACATCTTCACAGACCCCAAGGAGCGTGCAGCTGCGATCGGCATCTGGACAGCGATGGTCGGAGTCGCGGTCGCAATCGGACCGATCGCGGGGGGCCTCCTGCTCGAGCACTTCTGGTGGGGTTCGATTTTCCTGGTGAACATCCCGGTGGTGATTATCGCGATCGCACTCGGAGCATTCCTGCTGCCGGACTCACGCGACCCCAAGGTGGGACCGATGGATTACCGGGGGCTCGTGCTCTCGGCGGCGGCTGTGGGCCTGATCATCTGGGCGATCATCGAGGGACCAAGGTGGGGCTGGACCTCCGTACCAATTCTCGGTGGTCTCATCGGCGGCGTCGGACTTCTCATTGTTTTCGTCCTAGTTGAACGTCGTCTCGCCCACCCGATGCTCGACGTGCGACTGTTCAAGAACGCCCGGTTTACTGCGGCGAGTTGTTCGATCACGACGGCGTTTTTTGCTCTCTTCGGCTTCATTTTCCTCATCACCCAGTTCCTGCAACTCGTCCAGGGATTCACTCCTCTTCAGGCAGGGGTTCGCACGCTGCCCTTCGCAATCGCGACAGGGATCATGTCGCCGCTGGCCATCGTCCTCATGCATCGGTTTGGATCAAAGGCCATCGTGACACTAGGCCTGCTCGTTATGGCGGCCGGATTTCTCATCGCCGCGACCGTCAAGGTTGACACTCCATACGTCGGGGCAGTGCTCATCTCCATCGTGACGATCGCCGCCGGCCTCGGTCTGGCCACGAGCCCGGCAACCGATTCGGTCATGGGCGCGCTGCCGCCGGAGCAGGCTGGTGCGGGCGCAGCAGTGAACGACACGACTCGCGAGTTTGGTGGAACGCTCGGGGTAGCGGTCGTTGGGTCGGTATTCCTCAGCGTCTACGGTGCAAAGGTCATCGACGGTTACCGGAGCCTTGGGTTACCGGAGCAATACGAGTCGATCGTCCGGGAGTCGATGGGGGGCGGACTCGCCGTGGCGGGGCAACTGCCGGCCGATGTTGCAGCACAACTTGCTGGGGTCGTGAAAGGTGCATTCATCGACGGTCTCTCAGGGGGCTCACTCGTGTCAGCACTCGTGGTTAGTGTTGGAGCGGTGGTCGCATGGAGGTACCTGCCGGCCCGCGCAGGAAGCAGTGACCAATGACCTCACAGAATGTGAATGATCAGTACTTCACCCCCCATCTCGGATTCTCAGGGCTTCCCAAGGCAGTGGTCGAGCGGATCACCGACTTCAACAATCCGAGACAGCAGTGGCGCCGGCTGTTCTCGGAGGTCATGGGCACCTTTCTGCTCGTCCTCGTGGCGGCTGGCGGCGGGATGATGAACGCTGCATTCGACGGTGCCATCGGCCGCACTGCAGCTGTTGTCGCACCCGGTCTCATGGTCATGGCGATGATCCTCTTTATGGGCAAGGTGTCGGGGGCGCACTTCAATCCCGCCGTGAGCATCGCCTTTGCGCTGCGGGGTGACTTCCCTTGGAAGCGGGTGCCGGGCTATGCGGTGGCGCAACTCATCGGGGCTGTCCTCGCCGCCCTGTTCCTCCAGGGGGTCATCAACGTCTCGGCATCCAACGGCTCGAACTACCCGGCAGCGAGCACGACCGACGTCGCGGCATTCCTCATGGAGATGGTGCTGACCTGTGGCCTCGTCAGCGTCATTCTCGGAACTGCCTCGGGAGCCCAGAACATCGGCATCATCGGCGCGCTGGGCGTCGGCGGCTACATTGCGCTGGCCGGGTTATGGGCGAGCCCCCTCTCGGGAGCGTCGATGAACCCGTTCCGGACGCTGGGCCCGGATCTCGTGGCGAACAATTATCAGGCCTACTGGGTCTACCTCGCGGGTCCACTCCTCGGAGCGGTTCTTGCTGTCCTCGCGGCGTTCATCCTGCGAGGCTTCGGTGGAGGGAGAATTGGCTCTGCGGCGGCCCAGGGCGCCCTTCAGACCGAACCGCTCCGGCCTGAAAAGGATTAGCGGAACCGGTGAATGCCTCAATTGATGTCAGCGGCATGAACCGTCAACTCGTGGTGACGCCCGCGACACCCGTGCTCGCCGCAGGGTCCCTGACGACCAAGCCCACGCGCTTGGCCTACGTCGACAGGGCGGTCAAAGTTCTCGTCATCACGTTCGACGACTTCATCAATCCGGCCTCGCGGCCCAATGACCGAGTCGAGCAGTTGGCAATCGTGGGTAGCACCGGTAGCCACCCGGGCGCCTTTGGAATCGTCGACATCGAGCTGTTGCCGAACTTTCGGTCGCGTTGGATCATCTCGACCGACTGACCGCATTGCAGGGGCAGGATCACGCCAAGGTGTCCGTACAGGCATTGCTGACCGAGGATCGTGATGAGTGATGCCCGCGTATCTCGACAACAGTTGTGACAGAACTCCCGTCACGAAGAATGTGTCCTAGAAGCGCGTGAAACAGCCGTTGCGAGGGGCTTGGGGCTTTCGGTCAAGCTGTAGACGGATTCGTATACCGATGTTAATCTCAATCCATGTCAGCCACGACGACGATTCGAGTGAGTGTCGCAACGAGGAATGCCGTCAATCGAGCTCGCGAGCGGACCGGGGAAAGCACCGATTCAATCCTCGAGCAGGCGTTAGCGGCGTACGAGGAGGCCCGCTTCTGGCGTTGCTGGCGCGAGGTGCACGACACTGCCGACGATGGTGTTTCTGCATCAGTTGATGACGACGAAGTGCGCCTGTGGGACGAGGCAAGCCGACTGGATCTCACGGCGGCCGGCGATGCTCGTGCAGATCCGTGATCCCCGGTGACGTGTGGATCATCGACCTCGGCACACCGATCGGGGTCGAGTCCGCATTCATGCGGCCCGCGCTCATCGTTGGTAGCCCCCGCATGCGCGGACCACTTGCCCTCGTGTGTCCGCTCACGACCACGATGCGCGACTACCCGTGGCGGGTGGAGGTCGAATCATCCCCATCCTCTGGACTTTCGCGGACCTCGTATGTTCAAGTTGAGCATCTTCGCTCGATTTCCTCGGCTCGGGGAGTCGTTCGGCTGGGCCGAATCGATGTGGCCGGTTGGCATCGGGTTCGGTCCGTCCTGCGCATGCTTCTTGATCTGTGACGGTTCCGCGAGGGTCCTTGCTGTGTCGTTGTGCGTCAGGCCCGGGATTCAAGCTCGTGGACGATCCTCGCGGCAGAACCTCGTAGTGGCTCGGCCGACTCCGGTGCGTCTGCGGTCGAGGCGAGGTCGATGATTCGCTTAAGGGCATCGATGTCGTAGCTGCGTCCGGCAGTGATCTCGGTGCTGGGGTCGATGAATCCGTAGACGATTGCCATCTCAAGGGGATCACGATCCATGCCGTAGTCGAGTGCGCACTGTGCCGTGCCGAACGGCAAACGCGCTGAGACCTCGAAGGCGTCGCCATCCCAGTCGCCGACCGCGCCCTCGGCGTGGTGATTGAGCAGGTCGACAAGGGGGATGAGCACTCGTTCAGACGAGCCTTGATCCGTGAGAGGGATGCGAAAGCAGCGGTTCGCCCAGAGCAGGTCGACCGCATCCATCTGAGGTGACCGGAAGGACGGCACGACGCGGCGGACGGCTTCGATCAGGTCGACTGGAAGGCCGGGGTCGAGTGATGGATGGGTGCGACGCATCCAGGCGAGTTTGTCGCAGGCGTTGTGGAGCGCGACCTGCAGATACAGAAGTTCCCACTCGAGTTCGCCGCAGTCCTCAGGCACCTGAGCGATGACGATGCGGTCGTGGTCCAGAGAAAACGTGACCCGATCAACCCGGATGAAGGCAGCGCGAGGGATCCGCAGCAGCGTGTCGCCGTCGAGGGCCGAGGATTCGACGCTCAATTGGCCGGCGCGTTCGATGAAAACGGTTGACGTTTCGACGTATCCGCCCGCTTCACGAATGAGTTCGATGGTCCCGGCGAGTAGGTCAGCGACAAGCGGATCGCTGGAGTCGATCATCGGATGGCTCATGACGGCATTCTTCACTCAGGTGGATCTGTCGCGTGCTAGGGTTTTCACCGCCCCGAGCAGAAGGAACCCCATGATTATTGGCCTCATCGTCCTCGTCATCCTCTTCATCGTTTTCTTGTTCGGCATCACGCAATTCAACAAGTTGCGGCGATTGAATCTGCTGTGCACTGGTTCCTTCGCTGACATCGACACGCTCCTCACGAAGCGAGCCGATCTCGTGCCGAACCTTGTCTCAACGGTGTCGGGTGCAGCGGGCTTTGAGAAGTCGACACTCGAAGCCGTCACCCAGGCCCGAACGGCCGGAATGCAGGCGCAAAGCCTCGAGGCCAAGGCCGAGGCCGATGGGATGCTCACTCAGGCGCTGGGCAAACTGTTCGCGCTGAGCGAGGCTTACCCGGCCCTGACAGCGACCGAGAACTTCCGAATGCTGCAGACGCAACTCTCAGAGCTTGAAAGCCAACTCCAGTTTGCCCGCCAGTTCTACAACGACACCGTGGTGACCCTCAACACGGCTGTCGTCACGGTCCCAACTATGTTCTTCGCCGGCATCGCGAAGGTCAAGGAGCGGCCGGTCTACGCCGAGGCCGATGAGGCGAGGCGTGCCGCCCCCAAGGTTGAGTTCTAAACGGTGCTCGCAACACGCTCTCGGTTTCGAGCGGCCCTGTGCGCAGCGCCGTTGGTGGCGCTGGGCCTAACTCTCGTCGCTGCGCCGGCCTCGATGGCGCAGTCTCGGATCACCAGTCTGGTTCCGCGCACGACGTCCCAAGAGATCGTCTCGTATGACGTGGTCGCGGAGGTCCAGCCGAACACCGACATGGTCATCACGGAGACGATCGTCTACAACCCTGGGACCGAGGAGGTCCGTCGCGGGATTATTCGAGATATCCCGGTTCGCGACTCCCTCGATAGTGGGGATCTGCGGCTTTACGACGTGCAACTTCTTTCCGTGACGCGCGACGGTGATCAGGTCCTGTACACCGAGTCCACCTCGGACGACGCGATCTCTCTGAAGATCGGTGACCCGAATGTGCCGATTCAGGGGCTGCACACCTTTGTGATCTCCTACCGAGTCGGTGGCGCGCTGAACATCATTGATACGAACAGCATTAACGCCACGACCCCGAAGGGGATTACGGCAGGGGATATTTCGCTCTACTGGGACTTCATCGGTGGACAGTGGCCCTTCCCCGTGATCAAGGGGAAGGCCACTATCACTGGACCAACCCCAGCGCTGGGGGCACTGTGCTTCTTTGGACCGCAGGGATCCACGAAGCCATGCGAGGTCATGGAGGGCGTTGGACCTGATTCAGCCACCGTACTCAGCGCCGATCTGCGGGATGGTGGAAGTCTCACTGGAGCGGTCGCCTGGGCTCCGGATGGGTTCACCCAGATGCCCAAGCCGAACATCGTGCCTGACCCCAGCGCCGACGATATCGCCCGGCTTAATAGCCTCTTTCCTCTCATTCTGTTGTTGGCCCTGATCGCCCTCGCAGCTCCGATTACGATGGCAATCCTTCGCCGTCGATCAAATTCTGGCGTCGTGCTTGCGGCCACGCCGGTGCGGTACCAGCCGCCGGATGGTGTGAGACCAGCTGAGATGCAGGCGGGCATCGACGGGTCTGTCGATGCTCGTGGGTACACCGCAACCCTCTTGGATCTCGCAGCCAGGGGTCACCTCATGCTTTCAGAGGTCGAAGGCGGGATGTTCCGTCGAACGACTCTTTCGGTCACGTGGACAGGTGCGGGCAAGGACGCCCTTTCCCCCTGGGAAAGCGATCTCGCGGGGGCCATTCTCAAGGGCAGCTCCAGCGCGACGATCGGCACATACGATCCCACCCTGACGACAATGACGCTCGCACTCACGAACCAGTTGTCGAAGGAGGCCAAGGCCTCAGGACGTTACAACCTCGAGGGCGATAAGCCTGATCGCGTCTACACCGTGCTCGCTGTCCTCGGGGGCGTCGCTATTCCCGCCGGATTCGTATTCCTCGCAATTCCGGACTGGGGTATAACCCTTGCTAGCTTGGATGTCCTGGCAGGAATTGGTCTCCTCATCGGCGGCATCATCGGAAGAATCATCACGCCGCGACGGCAGTCCCGCGCCTCCGCCGACTTCCTCGGACAGGTTGCCGGGTTTACCCGCCTCCTCGACTCGGATTCGGCCGATGCTCGTCGGGATTATGCGGTGAAGATCGGGCTACCTCCCGAGGCGATCTTCGCAACCTTCCTTCCTTTCGCGGTCATCCTGGGTCTTGAGAGCACGTGGGTGGGCAACTTCCCGGACATCACGCCTGAACAACTGCGTCCCTACGGGCTCGATACCTTGGCGATTGGCGGTCTTGCTGGTTGGTCGTCAACCATGTCCAGCAATTGGACCTCAAGCACGGTCGACCCGACAAGTTCGTCTGGAGGCTCCGGGTTTGGTGGCGGGGGCTCGAGCGGGGGCGGCGGGGGCGGCGGGGGCGGCGGGTCCTTCTAACCAGGTCCGGCACGGAGACGAAGGTCTCAGGACCGACCACGAAGGCGTTCGACGCGGCGACGATCACGTTTCGTCGGCCGTCCTGCCCCTCTATCGCGGACGATGGGTGCTGGCCGTTCGTCGCCTGCCTGCGGCGCGGGGGTGCGGTCCTCGTAGTTCAAGACCGCAAGCGCGGCGCTCGTCCGTTTCTCGACGAGCGAGACCACGATCACCGTTCGTTCGGCCGCGATGGTGCGGGCCCTGACGGTGTCGCCGACTCTTACCGGGTGAGCGGGCTTGGCGGTCGATCCATTCACGCGGACGTGGCCGGCCTTGCACGCGGCAGTCGCAGCCGATCTGGTCGGGTACAGGCGGATAGACCAGAGCCATGCATCGACGCGCACGGTCTGAGGCGCGGCGGGTGCGGTCATGAATGGAGCCTAGAGAAGGGCACAAGAACGCTGTTGGGGAGCGCGCCATGGTCGGCGCGCTCCCCAACAGCGGTCAGCCCGCGGCGCAGCCGGAGAGGTACAGGTCGGCCGGGATGGTGGCGTCGGCGGGCGCCTGGGTGGCTGCAGGATCACTGCCGCAGACCTTTGCCTTGTCCTGCGGCACCCAGAACTGGCCCTCGGCCTGGAAGATGAATGAGGTGGCGACACCCTGCGGTGCATTTGCATCGGTCGAACCGGTGCCGAGAGTGCCCGTTGCCACGGCCCAGCCGTCAGAGCACTGGAGGTTTTCCATCGTGAAGACGTTGTCTGGGCTGAGGGCCTCGGCTGACTGCTGGGCGGCGGCCCCGACTGCGGCGTCGGTGCACTCGGTCATGCCGCCGACCATTGAGGGGCCGGCGGACTCGGGTGTGGTGGTGCTCGACGAGCAGGCGACGAGGGCTGATGTGGCCATCGCGGCCATGGCGACGGCGAGGCTAATGCGGGACTTGCTCTTCATATGGTCCTTTCGAGCGCCCGGGCGGGCGCAATCCACCCGCATTCTAGATTGTTGTTCCGTCTGGAAAGCCATCAGGAGAGAGCGAATATGGCTCCGAGGAGGATGAGCCCGAGAACGAAGACGATGACGGCGACGATGATGCCGACCGCGAGAATCGCGACACCGGTAAGGGCGAAGGTTATGGTCACGAGGAGGAGACCGCCCCCTGCCTTGAGGGCGATGCGGGCCTGGGCGCTTGTGTAGGTGCGGCTCTCTGCACGAATCGAAGCCGCGAGCCCACAGAGAGTGCCGGCACCGATGACGGCGCCCGAGGCCACGAACCAGGCCAAGGGAAAGCTCACGCCGTTGTCGGCGAGACCCTGCCCATCCTGCATCGAGGTGATCTCGCTCAGGGTGATGACCGTGAGGATCGCCGTGGCGGCGCTACCGACGACGACGTTCCACACCCCTATCCAGCCGAGAAGATCACGCGGCGCCGTGCCCCAGCGGTTTGCACGCACTGGAAGGCCCGTCCACCGGAGGCCATCCCAATACTGAAGCATGCCGCGCGTGTCGCTCTCCACGGGATACCAACCGGGGTTCTCGCCGGGCGGCTCGGGCTCAGGAGGCGTTCCTTGTCCGGTGCTGCTCAATGATTGCCCGCGTCCGGATTTGTTGGCATGAGCGCCCTGATGTCGCCGGCCATAGCTTCAGGCTTCGTTTTCGGCGCATACCGACGCACCGTAGTTCCGTCTGGTGAGACGAGGAACTTCGTGAAGTTCCACTTGACCATGGAGCCGAGAAGCCCGCTCGATCGCTCTTTGACGAACTGGAAGATTGGGTGCGTGTCCTTGCCGTTGACGTCGATCTTTGTCGAGAGCGGGAATGTAACTCCGTGGTTCACCTTGCAGAAATCCTCGATGTCGGCGTCGCTGCCCGGCTCCTGATGGGCGAACTGATCGCATGGAAAGCCGAGCACTACGAGGCCGAGGGGGCCAAACTCTTCGTGAAGACGCTGCAGTCCGTCGTACTGCGGGGTGAAGCCGCACTTGCTCGCGGTGTTCACGATGAGCACCGGCTTGCCTGCGTAGTCGGCCAGCGAGACGGTGCTCCCGTGGTTGTCGACGAAGGAAAGATCCTGCAGGCGTGCGGCTGGCGCTGAATTGGCTGAGGTCATAGGACAAGTCTGCCCCAGATCGGCAGCTGGCGCCGCCGACGGGGTGGATAGGGTCCGTGAATGAGTGAAGCCGCCTCGCTTGAGGCCTACGTCCGCGGTCTGCCGAAGGCCGAGCTCCACGTGCATCTCCAAGGGGCCGCTTCGGTTCCGACAGTGCTTGAACTAGCGCGCCGTTACCCTGAGGCCGGAGTCCCGATTGAGGAGCAAGGGCTGCGCGATTTCTACACGTTCACCGATTTCGCACATTTCATCGAGGTGTACATCAGCGTCAACCGGCTCGTTCGCACCGCCGCCGACGTCCGTGACCTCGTCATCGGCCTCGGCCGGGATCTCACCGAGGTGAATGTGCGCTACGCCGAGGTGACGGTGACCCCCGATAGTCACCTCCTCATGGGTATCGCACCGGATTCGCTGGCTGACGCCCTGTCCTCGGGTCGCGCGCACGTCCTTGATGCCTACGGCATTGAGCTCGCCTGGGTATTCGACATTCCAGGTGAACTTGGATTGGCGTCCGGCATCCGAACCATCGAGTGGGCCGAGTCACACCTGCCGGAGCACAGCGTCGGTTTCGGCCTCGGTGGGCCGGAGGCGGGGGTCCCGCGCGATATGTTCGTCGATGTCTTCGGTCGCGCCCGCGATCTGGGGCTGCGAGGCGTCCCGCATGCCGGTGAGACGACAGGCCCGCAGAGCATCCGCGACAGCATCGATGTTCTGGGAGCTGTACGAATTGGCCACGGCATTGCTGCGGCGAGCGACCAGCAGCTCATGGATGACCTCGTGGCCCGCGACATCGTCTTGGAGGTCTGTCCCACGTCGAATCTCTGCACTCGTGCGGTTGCAGAGATGAAGGATCACCCGTTCAACGTCCTCCGCGACGCTGGCGTGCGGGTGACTCTCAATAGCGACGACCCGGGGATGTTCGATACCGACCTGAACCGCGAGTATCTCGTTGCGAACCAGGTATTCGGGCTTGACGGCCCAGCGCTTACTGAGCTCGCTCGCGAGTCGGTGCGAGCGTCCTTTGCATCGAACGCAACTCGGGCCCGCATCTTGGCCGAGATCGACGCCTACGAAGTGCAAAACCTGTAGAACGACGAAAAGGGGGTGGCGTCACGATCTCTCGGACCAGGACCTCGGCTGAGTGAGTGCGATGGGGTTTCCGCTCAGGCGCAAGCCATCCTGCATCTGTTTCTCGCGGTATTCAAGCACACGGGTGCCGTTTCCGGTCCAGTTCTTTATGCGGCTGCGAAGGGAATCGACCTGCCCGCGCCACTGCGGGTCGCGCTCATCGACCGAGTCGGGCCGAACGATGAAGACGTCGATATCGGCCTTCCCTCCCATCGAGCGCCGAGTGGCTGCGCCGAATAGGGCCGCATAGGCGCAGGGCTGTGGCCAGTCGCCGAGGTGGGCAGAGAGACGGTCAACGAACGTATCGCGCAATTCAGCGAGCGCAATGACCGGTTCCGCTGCGACGTGTTCGCGATTGAGTTGATAGACGTCGGCGTGTCCGACCCTGCGCTGCAGGACGATGCCCTGCCCACTGAGGCGAGTGCAGGCTTTGCGAACCCCGGACTCAGAGAACTCGCCGATGAGGGCGTGGATACGAGGCGCAGTGCACTCTTCATTCGTGCGGACGAGGACTGCGAGGATCTCGCCGTCGAGCGACGGCGTCACCGTCCGGAATGGGTGCCCGAGTTCCACCTTATGAGGCTAGACCGTTGACCCTGATCCGTGCTGGACAAAAGTGAAGTGTCCGGGATAAAAGTATTGATTGCCTGAATCGCGGGTGTCCCACCGCACACAGCAATATCCTTCGGCTATCGCCATGGATTTGCGGCGGATTCGACAACGTCCCCCACAACGGATCGTCCGGCACGTTCCTGCCGGTGAAGGGATTGGCATCGCCATGACCAAGCACGTTCGCTACGAAGACGTATCGCTCGTCTACCCCGGTGGCACATCACCCGCCGTCAGCCACCTTGACCTCATGATTGCCGAAGGCGAGTTCCTTGTTCTAGTCGGCCCATCCGGGTGCGGCAAGTCCACCAGCCTGCGAATGCTCGCGGGCCTCGAACCCATCAGCTCCGGGGCCATCTTCATCGGTGACCGCGACGTCAGCAATGTTCCAGCAAAGGATCGCGATATCGCGATGGTGTTCCAGAATTACGCGCTCTACCCCCATATGTCGGTCGCCGAGAACATGGGCTTCGCACTGAAGATCCAGAAGGTCTCGAAGGAGGAGATGAGCCGCCGGGTGCAGGAGGCGGCGAAGCTGCTCGACCTCACCGACTACCTCGACCGCAAGCCGAAGGCGCTCTCAGGCGGTCAGCGTCAGCGGGTGGCGATGGGCCGAGCGATCGTCCGCGAGCCCCAAGTGTTCTTGATGGACGAGCCCCTATCGAATCTGGATGCCAAACTGCGAGTGCAGACCCGCACCCAGATCGCCGCCCTACAGCGGCGGCTTGGCACCACCACTGTCTATGTCACGCACGATCAGGTCGAGGCGATGACCATGGGGGATCGCGTTGCGGTCCTCAAGGACGGGGTGCTCCAGCAGGTTGATACTCCTCGGGCGCTGTACGACACCCCAGCTAATGCCTTCGTCGCAGCATTCATTGGATCCCCATCGATGAACATCGTGAGCGCGCGCATCGTCGAGACCGGGGTAGAGGTCAATGGCGCTACGATCCTGGTCGACCGAGCCACCTTGGCCAAGGCAAGTGGCGACTTCGTCCTCCTTGGCCTTCGGCCCGAGGATCTCGAACTTGGTGATACCGGCATCCCGATGACCGTTTCACTCGTGGAGGAGCTTGGTGCCGACACCTTTGTCTACGGCACGGCACCTGGATTAGACGGTGCGGATGTTGACCTCGTTGCTCGGTCGCGCGGATTCCAGGCGCCGGCCATCGGGGCCAGCGTCCACGTCAATCCGACGAAGACGTACGTGTTCGATCCAGCGGGGGAGCAGCCGCGGCTTTCATAGCCCTGGACAGGCAACGACACGTGTCACCATGCACTATTGATCCATGACACGTCGACGTTTTCCCGCCCTTGTCCTGATGCTTGCCGGCGCGGCTGTGTTCCTCTCTGCGTGCGCGCCCGCTTCCACCGTCATGGGGCCGGGCGGAGTCGAAGCCCGCACGGTGAGTGTCGCGGCAACCGGTACCGCGCAGGTGGCCCCTGATGCGGCCCGTGCCTCGGTGACCGTCGAGACGAACGACCCCTCGTCGGCGCAGGCTGCGCAGGCTGCTGCTGCGGAGGCGGCAACTCGGGCGCTGGACGCTCTCAAGTCATCCGGCGTCGACACGAAGGACATCGCAACCAAGGCCATTAATGTCGGGCCGGTCTACAACTACACATCCGAGGGCGGGCAGACCCTCGTCGGCTATCGTGCCTCGCAGACGATCACCGTTACCCTTCGGGATCTCGCATCTACCGGCGCCATCCTCGATGGAGTAGTCAAGGCCGGTGGCAATGCGGTGCGCATTGACTCGCTCGAGCCATTTGTGACGGACCCCGCCGCTGCAACCGAGCAGGCGCGGGCCCAGGCCGTCGACATCGCAAGGGCTCAGGCGGAGCAGTACGCGCAGTTGCTCGGTTTCACGCTCGGCGAGGTGGCGACGGTCTCAGAGTCGACGTCCAATGCGTCGATGCCCATGGCCGCCTACGCCGAGTCAGCACAGAGTGAGGATAAGACCGTGCCGACGCCTATCGAGGCGGGCACGAGCGAGGTGACCGTCACCCTAAATGTGGCTTGGCTGATCGAGGACTGACCCACGACATTCACACCTTGCCACGCAAGGAGCCCACTACTCGAGCGGAAAGTTCCGAAACCCGGAAAAGTTGAGTTACACCGAATTGCAACAATTATTTTAGAAACTTCCATCCAGCGCTGCTGATGTGGATCCACTGACCACGAGTCATCGGAACCAAGCGAACGGAAGTGTCTATTTTGCGGGGTCGGATTACGGCGGGGGTGGCCTTCGCTGCGAGTGCGCTCCTGATTGCAGGAGTTGTCGGCGCACTACCGAACGCCTTTGGCGTGACGACGCTCAACCTCAATTACGAGGAATTGAACTTCGACTACACGAATCACACGAACTACCCGGCGACCGGGGGTGGCGTGACATGCACGGGGTCAAATGTCTGTACTGGCATGGCGGTCGGCGACAAGGTGCTCTTTGCGAGCGTCACGTTGATCGGGGGTGTGGCGGTTGACGGAATCGTAACAACCTCAGTTCTTTCGGGCACCACGGTCACCGACTACGAGGTCGGTGTCGGCGTGCCGATCGCGTCGAACTTTTAAGTGAACACCGACACTACGGTCAATGCTGGCTACGCCACCTTCACCTTCGACTTCTGCGTACACGGCACCTACCCGTGCTCCGGTAACGACATCGTGACACTCAATAACGTACAGATGACCGGTAACGATATTGACGCCAAGCAGTACAACGCCTTCTCGCAGATCGAGGGCTACACGATGGTGTCATCCGCGAATGGCGGCAAGCTGACTGCCGCCCAGACCGACGCGAATCCTGGCTGGCCCCACGACTACACCTTTTCTGACCTGAGTTGCGGTGGATACAGCTGCAGTTCTGGACCGGAATGCCAGGCGGTGGTGAGTTACGGGAGTGTCACATCGACCGCTGTGAAGATGGGTCGAGTGTCTGACACCGGCAACAACTTTTTCGGCATCGCATTTACGGCGCTGACATTCGCTGGCTTCACGGCGACGACGTTCGGCACGTCGTACTCGGTCTCCTACGACCTCAATGGTGGAAGTGGCACAACGCCCGCGGGAACGAGCGGAAACCTAGGACAGGTCATCACCGTGGCTGGTGCCGGCGACATCACTCGGGCTGGCTATACGTTCGTCGGCTGGAATACCGTTGCAGGCGGCACTGGGCAGGCGGCATCATTGGGCGGCTCCTACACAGTGCCGCTCGGAAATTCGACCCTGTATGCGCAATGGGCGGCGACAGTGACGTTTAGCGCCAACGGCGGCACCGGGTCGATGTCGAATCAGACGGCGAGCTCGTCGACAGCGTTGACAACCAACAGTTTCGCGCGCACGGGGTTCGTGTTCGCCGGCTGGAACACGGTCGCGAACGGGTCGGGCACCGCGTATGCGAACTTGGCCAGCTACCCCTTCGTGACCAACGCGACCCTGTACGCCCAGTGGGCAGCGTCGGGCACGTTTGACGCCAATGGAGGCACGGGGTCTATGGCGAGTCAGGCAGCCAGCACCGCGACGGCACTCACGACAAATGGGTTCGCGCTCACCGGCTACACGTTCGCGGGCTGGAACACGTCCGCCAACGGTTCTGGCACGGCCTACGCCAACCTGGCGAGCTACCCTTTCGTTACGAACGCCACGATGTACGCGCAGTGGACCGCTGAAGCCGCGCCGGTCACGCCGACGGGTGGAGGTGGGGCTCCGGCACCAGATCCGGCACCCACGCTGAGCCCCACGGAGACGTCCGCAGCGCGACCGCCGTTGGACCCGATTGTCAACCCCGCCGTTGATGCCGTGAAGCCTGGTGTTTCGACTGTCTCGGAGGGCGGCGTTGTAATCGCCACCACCGTGTCGCCGAACTCGGCCGATAATGCCCTGAATGTCGCTGCCCCGACCTGGTCGTTGTCGCTCGGCGGGCTCACCACTTCGGGAGCGCCTGCTCTCCTGGGCAGGGGCGGGGGGGGGTCGATGTGCAGACGGGGGCTTCACTTGCGGTCTCCGGCTCGGGGTTCGCGCCGGGCACTGAAGTGAAGGTCTACATCATCGCGCCGTCACTGACCCTCGGAACGTTGATCGTCCGGTCGGACGGAACATTCAGTGGATCTGTACCGGTGCCCTTGACACTCGCGCCTAGCTCCTACATTGCACAGGTGAATGGTTACAGCCCATCGTTCAAGATCCGGAGTGCCTCGATCGGCCTTGGCGTGAGCGCCCGAGGGATCGTCCTCGTCAAGCGGATCAGACGCACCGTCTACTTTGACTCGATGTCAGCGTACCTAGATACCAAGTCGAGGAGAATTCTTGACAGGGCATCGAAACTGGTGCCGCGTAGCGCGAGCCAGATCACTGTGCAGTCCATTGGTTTTGTCCAGCCAACGAAGCTCCGTGGCAACGACTTCACCCTGTCGACGCAGCGAGCGAAAAATGTTGCAGCGCGCCTCAAACTCGACAAGGTAAAGGGCGCCTACTACGTCAGCGGACGTGGCAGGGCAAAGCAATCGGGGGCCAAGGCGCGTCGCACCGAGATAGTCATCGCGTACACCATCACGAGGTAGCAGCTCGGGTGCTACCACCCACCCTCTGCCCGGCGGTTATAGCGAACCTCGGTATCGCCGAGATCGAACACGAGCAACTTCTGCTCGGTGAACCGCTCGAGGAACCACTGTGAGAGCTCGCGACCGACGCCACTGTTGCCGGTGCCGCCGAAGGGGGCGAGCTGGTCCCAGTAGTTGCTCGTTTCGTTGATGTTCACGGTGCCGTGTTGCAGTGCCTCGCCTACTCGCCAAGCGGTCGCGAGGTCGCGGGTCCAAAGGGAGGCGATGAGGCCAAGCTTGCTGGAGTTCGCGATGGCGATGGCCTCGGGGATCGACTCGATCTTGATGATGGGGGCGACGGGACCGAAGGTCTCCTCGCGCGCAATCGTCATGGCAGGAGTGACGCCGGTGAGGATGGTCGCCGGGTAGAACAGGCCGTCTTGTGAGCCGTACTGGGTGATCTCGGCGCCCTGCGCGCGCGCATCGTCCACATGATCGACGACGCGAGCGAGTGTCGCAGCGTTTCGCAGCGGGCCCATCTCAGTCTCATCAAGTCCGGGATCACCGATGCGAAGCTGTGACGCGCGGGCCTTGAGCTTCGCAACAAATTCATCGTGAACGTCGGCGTGGACGAGCAGTCGCTCACCCGAGGTGCAGACCTGGCCGGCGTAGTAAAAGCACGCGTTCATCGCTCCCTCGACCGCAGCATCGATGTCGGCGTCGGCGAGCACGATGACGGGCCCGTCTCCGCCGAGTTCGAGCAGATGTGGCCGAAGCGCCGCCTTGGCTGCGATGCGCTTGCCAGTCGCGGTCGAGCCGGTGAAAAAGAGCCCATCGACATCCTCGTGCTCGACGATGGCGGCACCGACCTCGCCCATGCCATGGACGACGTTGAGCACGCCCGGCGGAAGTCCGGCCTCGGTGCAGATCTCGGCGACCATGTTGCAGCAGATGGGGGAGAACTCGGAAGGCTTCCAGACCGCCGTGTTACCGGCGGCAATGATGTGAGCGAGTGCGATCGAGGCGATGTCGGTGGGAAAGTTGTAGGGGGTGATGACCCCGACGACGCCCAACGGACGATGCGTGAGGACGAGCCGCTTGTTGTTTGTCTGCTCCTGGGTTGACGGGAACGACAGTCCCCGATGCCGAAGCACCTCCTCGCCGGCCTTCTGCCAGGAGGGGGCGGCATACTCGTGGACCTCCTCGCGTGCCTCGGCGACGGTCTTGCCGATCTCGATGATGAGGACCTGTGCCACCTCCTCCGCGCGGGCGGCGAACAGGGCGTGAATCTGCCGCATGATCTTCACTCGCTCGATCAGCGGAGTGGCAGCCCAGGCAGGTTGTGCAGCACGGGCGGCCTCGACGGCGCGCGCCACATCGGCTTCATCGCAGCGGGCGACATCCGCGATGAGGGCGCCGGATTGAGGCGAATGAACTGCGAACGTCCCGGCTGAGCCATCGACCCAGGATCCGTTGATGAGTGCCTTGGTCGGAAGTGCACGTGCCATGTCTGTCCCACCTGTTCGCGAGGATGCCGGGGCCCAACGCCAACCCCAACGGCTGACGTGCGCCAACGTACCCAATGAGACGCTTCTTCGTGCGGTTCTCACCGAGACGATGGCTCCCGGTTGACTCGGGGCGTAATGTCGAGGTACCGGAGCCATCAAGACTCCCGGATGACGGAGTGGTCATGGGCGATAAGTCACGGCAAAAGACGGAAACGAAGAAGCCCGGGAAGTCCATCAAGGAGAAGCGCGCCGACAAGCGGATGGCCACTGGATCCTCGAAGGAGAGTCCGGGCATCATGCCACCCAAGAAGGACTGACGGCCGGGCGCGGGCCTCTCGGCCCAGGCGGCATCGAACTCAGCAGGATCGGACGAGGAGCGTTCCGTTGTCGAGCAGTGCGAAGAGCAATATTTCTGCACCATGGCAAGATCCCGCGACTGAATAGGCTGCGATGATGATGATTCATGCGGCGGCCACGTGAGAGCAATTGCGAAGTCCGCCGCAAGGGTGATGCGGCGGGCGCGCGCGGCCTGCTCACCGGCGGAACTCAATGAGGCGATCCGCGAATGCCGATCCTGTCCGAGACTGGTCTCCTGGCGCGAGGAGATCGCGGTCGTCAAGCGCGCGGCTTATGCCGATGAGAGCTACTGGGGAGCTCCGGTCCCGAGTTTCGGCTCAGATCGACCCTCGATCCTCATCATCGGACTCGCCCCCGGAGCCCATGGCGCGAATCGCACGGGGCGGATGTTCACCGGTGACCGAAGCGGCGATTGGCTCTTCGGGTCACTTCACCGTGTCGGCCTCGCCTCGGCCCCGGGTTCGGTCTCCCGCGAAGATGGGCAGCGGTTGGCGACGGCCCGCATCACCGCGGCGGTTCATTGCGCCCCGCCGGACAACAAGCCCACGACGAAGGAGCGCGACACGTGCGCGCCTTGGCTCGACCGGGAACTTGAACTCGTCCAGCCCGATCTTCGAGTGATAGTGGTGCTCGGCGGGTTCGCTTGGGCCGCAGCGCTTGCCGCGCTCGCGGCTCGCGGGTGGACAATTCCAAAGCCGAGGTCGCGGTTTGGGCACGGCGCTCAGGTCGAACTTGAGCGAATGGACGGTCGCGACGTCGCCCTCTTGGGCTGCTATCACCCAAGTCAGCAGAACACGTTCACCGGAAGGCTCACAGAGTCGATGCTCGACGAGGTGTTCACGGATGCGCGCGACATCGCAGCCGGCGATCGCGCCATGGATTGGTTGCCGTGAGGCGAAACGGACCTTACGCTGCGAACGGTCCAGCCGTCTGTCATTGAGGAGCCACGAATGCCGCTGTTCACGTCCATCGAGGATGCCACATCGCGTCTCGCTGACACCGGATACCTCGTTGACCAGGAGTTAGCCACCGTCGTTTTCCTCGGCGACGCACTCGGCAAGCCAATCCTGCTTGAAGGGCCGGCGGGCACCGGAAAGACCGAGTTGGCGAAGGCCGTGGCCGAGGCAACGGGCGCAAAGCTCGTTCGGTTGCAGTGCTACGAGGGCCTAGATGAGGCGCGGGCCTTGTATGAGTGGAACTACCGCAAGCAACTCCTGCGTATCCAGGCGGCTCAGGGGAGCGATGGCGCCGATTCGTGGTCGGAGCTGCAGGATGACATCTTCAGCGAGGAGTTCCTGCTCGCTCGGCCGCTCCTCACGGCCATCCGTCAGCAGGGGCCGACCGTGCTCCTCGTCGATGAGACCGACAAGGCTGATGTTGAGGTGGAGGGTCTGCTCCTCGAGGTGTTGAGCGAGTTTCAGGTCACCGTGCCAGAGCTCGGCACGATTGTTGCGACGCATCGACCCTTCGTCGTCCTTACGTCAAATGCGACGAGGGAGCTCTCCGAGGCTTTGAAGCGTCGATGCCTGTATGCGCACGTCGACTATCCGGACGCCGCACGCGAGCTGGCGATCGTCATGTCGCGCGTGCCAATGGTCGCTGAAGAGCTTGCGATCGAGCTTGTCAGGGCCGTGCGCGCCATGCGGGCGATCGACCTGCGCAAGGCGCCGAGCGTTGCCGAGACGATCGACTGGGCGAGGGCAATGGATGCGCTCGCTGTCGAGGAGCTCACCGATGCGGTCGTCGAGCAGACCCTCGGAGTGGTGCTGAAACACGAGCCGGACAGGCAACGCGTGCGCGAGCAACTTGGTTTGGGTGCTTCGCAGTAGGTTGGATTATCAGGCAATCTTCGTCACCGCGGCGACGAGTTCACGGATTGTGGAGACCTCGAACGCATCCGTGCAATGCCGTGCGTAATCTGACGCACGCGAGTCGAGGCTGTTCCAATCAGATCTGGGCTCTGGGTTCAACCAGTAGAGGCGGCGGGCCCGGTGCTCAAGCTCGGCTACCTCGGCAATGGCGGGTTCGCGATCGTGTGACCGCGCGTCGCCAGCGATGATGACGGTTGTCTTCGCCGTGACCGCCTCACCCCACGTGTCGACGAACGTCGTGAAGGCGCGCCGGTAGTCGCTTCGTCCGTCCTTGGCAATGAGGCCCTTGCGAGCGAGAAGATGGTGGGGGTCAAGCACTCCCGGGCTGCTCGCGAGTATGTCGGTGATCTCGACGATGCCGTCGATGAAGACGAACGACCTGACGCGGCGGAACTCCTGGTGAACGGCATGGAGGAGCGTCAAGGTGAATGGCGCGAACTGGGCGGTGGAGCCGGAGACATCGCACAACACGATGAGGTCTGGTTTCGTAGGACGCCGGCGCCGAAGCACGGGTTGCACGGGCACGCCGCCGGTGCCCATGGAACTGCGAATGGTCCGGCGCATGTCCAATCCGCTGGTGCCGCGACGGCGCCGGTTGCCGAGCCTCGTTGCGAGTCGTCGGGCCAGCGGTCGCATGGCCTGCCGCATCGACACGAGTTCATCAGCGCCGGCTCGCAGGAGCGGGCGATCCTCTGGGTCCTCGAGTTGCTGCATCGAGGCACCTTGATCGGCCTCGCGTATTCGTCCCGATACAAGGTCCTGCATCCGGCGTTTCATCTGCTCCATCGCCAAAGCAGCCTCAGCGGTTGCCAGCGCCCGATCGAAGTCGGTGTCGCCTTCGGTCTGATCGAGATAACTACGGTAAAGGTTTTGAATATTCATGCGTCGTAATGTCCGTTGGGCATGATGTCCGGCGGAGCGTCCGTCGTCCTGCGAACCACCGTGTCGATCTATTGCCGCCTCGAGCAGGTCGTCGACGTGCTCAAAATCGCCCTCGCGTAGGGCGCGTGCAAGTTCATCAATTGCACCTGTCTCGGGTCCGCCCCCTTCGACAATGCGGTCGGCGTCGGGCGGGGGCTTGCGAGTACGAGGGAACGTGACATCGAAGGCTCGGTCGAATGCGACGTCATGGGTGGAGTCCTTGACGAGCGTGGATTTCAATGCAGTTCGAAGGTCGGCGCGGTCGCCGAGGCCAACCACTGCAAGCGCAGCCACTGCATCAAGCGCCTCGATCGTCGACACCGCTAGACCGGCGCGGCGAAGGCGCCTCGTGAGGTGCAAGACAGCGGTCGGTAACGCCTGGATCGGGGGGGTGGTTGCGGTGGGAGGCGGCACTGTGCGAGCGTATCGGCGCGCCACCGGCGCTCATGCTGCGCAGATGGAGATGGGACCACCTAGTGACCGAACAGATTCTTGCCCTCGCCTTGATGCTCAACCCTGCCCACGACCGTGCGGTGCAAGCCCACATGGCGCGACTCGCGGGGCGACTTGGGTTTGTCGCCTGCCACCTGCCGTTGCGTGAAGACGCGACGTTGAGCTCATCGGAATTGGAAGTGCTGATCTCGGCGGCAGAACCGGCACTCCTCATCATTGATCACGCGCCATCAAATGACGATGAAGTTGACGCGGTAGGGATGGTCCGTACGGCCGACCCGGAAGTCATTCGCCGTGCGCGTGCTCGGCTGGACGAGGACGAGGACAATCGCCCGCTCATCGTGGCCGTGCCTCTCTCAATCGGGCGGACGATGAATGAGGCGGTTGCGCGGGCAGATCTGGATCCTCGATTCGTCGGCGACGCACATCCGCGCGTTTCGGGGATTTTCGGAACATTCGAACAGGCGCAGGAGCAGGTGCTTGCGATTGCTCAGGCGGGCGCCGAGGTGCTCCTTGTCACTGTGCCGGACGAGCGTGATGTCGCTGACGTCCTTGCCCAGACGCGGGCTCTGGTCGTTGGTGCGGCCCCGGTCATGCTCGGCAGATGGTGTGAGTCGTCTTCTTAGGACACGCGTGTAAATAAGTCGGTCATATAGGTGTGGTGCCGGTAGTCTTG
>JBBATH010000023.1:0-27772 GCA_040398845.1 Candidatus Nanopelagicales bacterium
TAATGCGTAGGTCCGGGGTTCAAATCCCCGAGGCGGCTCCAGACAAAACGGACATATTTCGGGTGCGCTAAACCGAGATTAAACCGAAAGACCACCCCGGGCGCGCAAGATCCCCACGGGGCAGGACAGTTCATCTGCACCCCCATGATGTATGCGAATGGAAGTCCAATGGCTTCCGCGCCCCTCTGCTCCCGAACAGTTGCGCAGGATCCACAGGGTGCCCTGGGTGAGCGAGTCGCTGCTGCTCACCCTGTCTGTCGCTCTCCGCCAATAGCCTTGGGCCGTGAAAGCAACAGATCTTGCCAAGGTGCGCAGCACCCTGTGGGCAGCCGCCGACGAGTTGCGAGCCAACTCCAAGCTCACTCCAGGGCAGTACCGCGATCCGGTGCTGGGGTTGGTCTTTCTCGCATATGCGGAGAACCGGTTCGAGTCCGTCCGTGGCGATGTCGAGGCGAAGGCCACCACCCGCAACCCGGCGACCGTGGCGGACTACAAGGCAAGGTCCGTGCTCTATGTTCCGGACGAGGCGCGGCTGTCATTCCTGAACACCCTGCCAGAGGGAGACGACATCGGGAAGGCGGTAGATGACGCGATCAAGGCCACCGAAGCCGCTAACCCGGAACTGAAGGACATCTTGCCGCGCGGTTACCAGAAGCTCGAGCGCTCGACCCTGATCGAGCTGCTGCGGCTGTTCGCGCCGTTGCCGACCCAGCTCGAGGGTGATGCGTTCGGCTTCATCTACGAAGACTTCCTCTCCAATTTCGCTGCTCAGGAAGGCAAGGGCGGCGGAGAGTACTTCACGCCCTACGCCATCGTCCGGCTGATCGTTGAGATCCTGCAGCCCTTCCGGGGTCGCGTATTCGACCCGGCGTGCGGTTCGGGCGGCATGTTCGTGCAGTGCGCGAAGTTCGTCGAGCGACACCATGAGTCAGCCACGAGCAGGCTGTCCATTTTCGGCGCGGAGAAGACTGAGGACACGGTCCCTCTGGCGAAGATGAACCTCGCTCTGCATGGGCTCTCGGGTGATATTCGACAGGCAAACAGTTACTACGAGGATCCTCACGCCGCCCCGGCAGCATTCGACTACGTGATGGCCAATCCACCATTCAACGTGGACAAGGTGAAGAAGGAACAGCTCGCGGGTGACAGGCGTTTCCCCTTCGGCCTGCCCAAGGCCGATAACGCGAACTACCTCTGGATCCAGCAGTTCTACGCCGCCCTCAACGACTAGGGGCGAGCGGGCTTCGTCATGGCCAACTCGGCCGGCGATGCGGGCCATTCGGAGAAGGAGATCCGCAAACAGATCGTCGAATCCGGGGCCGTGGACGTGATGGTGGCCATCAGCTCCAACTTCTTCTACACAGTCACGCTGCCTGTCACCCTGTGGTTTCTCGACAAGGCCAAGGCTGCCTCCCCGCGCCAAGACACTGTCCTGTTCGTCGATGCACGCCACATCTACAAGCAGGTCGACCGGGCCCATCGCGATTTCAAGCCCGAACAGATCGAGTTCCTAGCGAATGTCGTGCGTCTGTACCGCGGAGAGGACATCGAGACCACTGAGGGCAGCGATGCCCTGCTCACGGCATCCTTCCCCGACGGTAGGTACGAGGATGTCCCTGGGCTCTGCAAGGCCGTCACGCGAGCTCAGATCGAAGCCCAGGGTTGGAGCCTCAACCCAGGCCGGTACACGGGTTCGGCGGCAATCGACGAGGCCGACGAGGACTTCGCCCTGAAGCTCGAAGAGCTGTTCGAGGAGTTCACGCGACTTAGTGATGAGGCCGATGCTCTGCGAGCAACGGTCGATGCAACTGTCCAAGGCATCCTCGACCATGAGTGAATGGCGCGAATGCAGATTGGGCGAAGTCCTGGATGTCCATCACGGCTGGGCCTTCAAGGGCGAGCACTTCGCGGAAGCGGGTGAGCTAATCGTTCTAACGCCTGGGAATTTCAACGAGCTCGGCGGGTTCAAGCCCAAGAGTGGCACCGAGAAGTTCTACCGCGGCACATTCCCCGATAGATTCCTGCTTCCCCGGGGGGCGGTTGTCGTGGCGATGACGGAGCAGGCGCACGGATTGCTTGGCAGTTCGGCGACGATTCCCGAAGAAGGCCGCTATCTCCACAACCAGCGAATCGGTCTGCTTGAAGTCACTAACGCGGAAGCCTTGGATCTTCGCTTCTCGTACCACCTGATGAACACACCCCATGTGCGTCGACAGATCCAGGCAACTTCTACCGGCTCCAAGGTGCGTCACACGGCCCCTGCGCGGATTCGCGACGTCTCAGTTGCGCTGCCACCGATTGCGACGCAACAGGCCGCTGCGAGTGCACTCGATGCCATCGACACGCTCGTTGAGAACAACCTGCGGCGTGTCGAGGTGCTGGAGGGAATAGCGCGGACGATCTACCGCGAGTGGTTCGTGAGGTTCCGCTACCCGGGCCGCCAAGTCGCACCCCTCAGCGAGTGTGCCCTTGGCTCGGTCCCGGCGGGGTGGGAGGTTTCCACGCTCGCCGCCATTGCTGACATCACGATGGGGCAGTCGCCGCGGTCGGAGTACTACAACGATGAAGGACTCGGCAGGCCGTTCCATCAGGGTGTCACAGACTTCGGCTCGCACTTCCCGGTGACCACGAAGTGGTGCACCGTCGAGGGCCGCACGGCGATTGCAGGGGACATTCTGGTCAGCGTCCGCGCTCCTGTCGGTCGCATCAACATCGCAGACGTCGACATGACAATTGGCCGTGGTCTGTCGGCCATCCGGGCGAGAGACGGTCGCCAGGCCCTACTACTTGGCCAACTCCGAGAGGTCTTTGCTGAGGAAGACTCCTTGGGCAACGATGGCGCGATCTTCAAATCATTGGGGAAAGCGGAGTTGGCTTCCCTGCGCGTTGTCGTTCCGCCACCCGACGTCGCGGACGCAGCCAACACCATGCTCGCCGCGAACCGCGACATGATTCGTGGACTGGTGCAGGCGGCCACGCGCCTGACCTCGCTTCGCGACCTATTGCTACCAAGACTGGTGACCGGACAGACGCTAGATCTGTCCGCCGGCTTTGATGGCCCGTACGAGGAAGCGATCGCGTGATGGCGCCAATGGGTCCGGAGGCCCGGTACGTGGAAGGCCCCAGTATTGATCTGCTGGCTGAGCTCGGTTGGACTCCCGTCGATGCCTTCGCTGAGACTCTCGGTGACCGGGGGACGCTCGGCCGGGATTCTCAGCACGACGTTGTGCTGACCCATCGACTCCGTTTCGCAATGCGCGAGCTCAACCCTCAAGACGTGCCGGACGGGGCTATTAACGAGGCGATTGAGGCGCTGGCATGGGATCGTTCGGTCATGGACCCCGTCAAGGCAAACCGTGACGTCTACGACTTGATTCGCGATGGCTTTCCGGCCGAATGGACGGATGACACCGGGCAGAGGCGGTTCGAGACCGTGCGGTTCGTGGACTTCAAGGGCGCTTCCAACAACGACCTCCTGGCCGTACAGCAGATGTGGGTCAAGGGGCATCTCCACAGCCGCCGCCTGGACGTCGCACTCTTCGTCAACGGCCTTCCGCTGGTGCTGATGGAGTTCAAGGAGCCCGGAGTGTCCGTCAAGGCGGCCTTCGACGCGAACCTGACCGACTACCGCGACACCATCCCGCAGTTGTTCGTGCCCAACTGCTTCGTGCTGTTGTCAAACGGCAGCGATGCGAAAGTCGGCTCCACGTTCTCGCCGTGGGAATTCTTCGGTGACTGGAAAGTCATCGACGCTCAAGGCGGGCGCGGGGCGATAGCCCTGGAGACCGCGCTACGTGGCACCTGTGATCCGGAGATCCTTCTGGACCTGTTCGAAAACTATGTCGCGTACTTGGAGCGACCCGGCGGCCTCATCAAGGTCGTCGCCCGATGCCACCAGTACATCGGGGTGAACGCCGCCATCGAGAACCTTCACCGAGCGCGTGCCGAGGAGGACAAGCGCCTTGGTGTCTTCTGGCACACCCAGGGGTCGGGCAAGTCCCTGTCGATGCTGTGGTTCACCCAGAAGGTACTGCGCCACATTCCAGGCGGGTGGACGTTCGTCATGGTCACGGACAGAACCGAACTCGACACCCAACTCCACGGTGAGTTTGCCGACGCGGGCGCCATACCACCGGAGGCGAGGGTCCACGCAAAGTCGATCGCCAACCTGCGAGAGTTGCTAGCGGCCGAACATCGCTATGTGTTCACGCTGATCCAGAAGTTCCAGCCGTCCAAGGCGGCAGGTGAACGCGAGATGCCGGTTCTCTCCGAACGCTCAGATGTGATCGTCATCACCGACGAGGCCCATCGCAGCCAGTACGACACGCTCGCACTCAACATGCGCCGGGCCCTTCCCAAAGCGTCGTTCATGGGCTTCACTGGCACGCCGCTGATCGCAGGGGAAGAGCAGGCCACGCGGGAACAGTTTGGTGACTACGTCAGCATCTACAACTTCCGAGACGCGATCGAAGACGGCGCTACTGTGCCTCTGTACTACGAGAACCGCATCCCCGAGCTGCAACTGATCAACGAGGACTTCACTGACGAGCTGAACACCCTGTTGGAGGCCGCGGAACTCGATGAGGTCGCCGAAGGTGCATTGGCGCGTGAGTTCGGAACGCAGTACACGCTGCTCACGCGCCCTGAGCGACTCAAGGCGATCGCCAAGGACCTCGTCGCTCACTTCGTCGGGCGTGGCTTTTCTGGCAAGGCAATGTACGTCGGACTCGACAAGGCCGCCGCGGTGCGAATGCACGACTTGGTCAAGGGAGCCTGGGCCGCGCATCTGGCCGAACTGAAGGCGGAGCACGACGCCCTGCCACCGCTGGAGCGAGCGTGGCTCGCGTCCCGGATCGAGCTTATGGAAAGCACGGACATGGCGGTCGTCGTGTCCCAGAGCCAGAACGAGCTCAAGAACCTCGACGATCTTGGACTCGACATCCGACCCCATCGCGACCGGATGAACCGCGAAGACCTCGCGGAGAAGTTCAAGGACGCGGACGACGCCCTGCGGCTGGTCTTCGTCTGCGCAATGTGGATGACTGGTTTCGACGCGCCATCGGTCTCGACCGTCTACCTCGATCGACCGATGAAGAACCACACCCTTATGCAGACCATCGCACGAGCCAATCGAGTCTTCCCCGACAAGGACAACGGCCTCATCGTGGACTACGTCGGGGTGTTCCGAAACCTGGAGAAGGCCCTCGTCATCTACGGCGCGGCCAGCACAGGCGAGGCACCCATCGAGATCATCGACGCGCTCGCGGGCGAACTGGACCTCGCTGTCGCTGACCTCATCTCCTTCTGTGCAACTCGAGGGATCGACCTAATCGCGATGCGCGACGCGGAGGGTTTTGACCACATCGCCAAGCGCGACGCGGCCGTCGAAGCACTTCTCGTAGACGGCGACACTCGCAACGACTTCACGGTGAAGGCTCGGCAGATCCGCAAGCTCTTCAGGGCTCTTCTGCCGAACCCTCAAGCCGCAGCTCAGCAGCGCACAGTGGCTGCCATCCGGACCTTGCACGACCGCATCATCGAAGTCACGAGTCCCCCCAAGGCGGACATCTCAGCTGTAGCCAATGCTGTCGACGCGCTGCTGGACCGCTCCGTCGGAGCGGAGGAGTACGTCATCCGCGCCGCAGCCGAGGGAACGCACCCTGATCCGCTGATCGACCTGTCGCTCATCGACTTCGAGGGGCTGGCGGCCGGGTTTGCTGGCCGCAAGCGGGCCGAAACGGACCGCCTTGCGCAGTTGCTCCGGCAGGACGCCGTCTCCGCCGCTTTACGCAACCCGACCCGCTACGAGTTGGTGGAACGCATCGAGCAGTTGATCGATGACTACAACGCGGGCAGCGTCAACATCGACGAGTACCTGCGCCGCCTCATTGAGCTGTCCCAGACCCTCACCCACGAGGAACAGCGTGCCCTCCGAGAGGATCTGACGGAGGAGGAACTCGCGATCTTCGATCTACTCACCCGACCCGATCCAACGCTCACGGACGTGGAGCGGGAAGTGGTCAAGGCAGGGGCGAAGAAGTTGCTGGAGCACCTCCACGAGAGGCTAGTGCAGGACTGGCGCCTGAAGGTCGCCGCGATCAACGACGTCAACAGCACCATTCGGCGTGTCCTGGATGAGAGCCTCCCCGAGTCGCCGTACACCGCCGAGATCTTCGACACCAAGGTCCAGCTGGTCTTCGACCATGTCCTCACCGCATACGGCGACAACGGAGACAGCGCCTACGACCTGAGGCCTGATTTCCAGCATCCAGCGAGCTTCGCGGTCGAGTATTTGGGACCCATCGACGTCAACCAGTTCACTGAAGACGTCGTTGCCCGGATTCACGCCGATCCGGTGTTTGCGAACCGAGTGGCTGACCAACTGGCACACTCCGACCAGCCGTGACTCTCGACCCCGCCACTTTCCTCGCCTTTGGGAAGCCCACTACCCGCAGAACACCGATCTGGTCATCCGTTCCCGCCGCCGTACCGTGGACACCGGGCGCTGACTGAGTGACGATCGGTCCCTCACGTGTACCGGTCAGCCGTCACGGCCCGTACCCGTCGAAGGAGGCTCTATGGGGGAGGCAGCGACCGAGCCGCCGGCCGATCTGAAGCCGGAGCTGTGCCTGACGAACCTGACTCTGTACTTCGATACCAACATCATCGGCGACGCTGCACCCGCGACGGCGGAACTCTGGAAATGCCGGGAAGAGGGCTGGATCTGCATCCAGAAGGGCGACGCGCTGGATGACGAACTGTCCACGCGACAGGACCCAGACCACCGGGCGGAACTGCTTGCCGAGAGCGATTCGCTGGCCGAGAGCTACGGCGTACTCGTGATCGGGTCGTCGAAACTCGGGCGAGCCGTGCTCGCCGCCGATGACGAGGTTGAGACCTTCGAAGCGGTCAAGCAGTTGATCTTCCCGAACAAGGTCAGGTTCAAGGACCGCGACATACGCGATGTGAGGCACGTCCATACGGCGCTTAAGTACCAGGCGGACATCCTCGTCACTCGGGATGGCTACAGGAGGCAGCGGGGAGCCGTCCGAGCAGTGTTCCCGATGGACCTGCTGACACCAGAGGAGGCATTGGAGCTGGTCCGAGAGCGGATCGCGGATACCCGAGAGGCTCGGCAACCAGGGGAGGCCCGCTGGCTGCCCCGGTGGGTGCCCGGTGCCTAGATGATGGGCCGTGGTCAGTCGATCCTGGGACACTTGACCCATGAGATCCGGCGACGACAGCAGTCTGCTTGCAATGCACCTGCAGGTTGACGTGAACGTGGTTGCTGTGACTCTGCCGGGTCCCTGGAGGAAGGCGACTGCTTGGCGAGAAGGGCTGACCGGCGCCGTATTCATCTTCGCGACAGGGCGCACCGTCGCCATTCGCACGGTATCCGTGCCCACGGGTTCGCTCGATTTCGATCTTGACGCGGCCCTCGATGCCGGCGTGTGGCCAGAGGACCTTGAGCCGAGCCTGCGTTGGGTCGAGGTCGGGCCCGCGGTGGCCGTCACCTCGGGCAACGGCGCGATCGACTGGGAGGTCGGACAACCGATGCTGCGAATCGACCTCGATGATGACAACGGCCGTTTCCTCGAGGCCATCCACGCAGCCGTCGAGCGAATCCTGACCGACGCGGGGCGCCAGGAGGACTGATCTCGAAGGGGCATACCCGAGCTGACCGGTGCGGGGCTGGGTCCGCTTATTGCTCACATAGGCTGACTGGTCTCCTGGCCGTGTCCCCTCGCACGCTCGCTCACTTCCCGCTCGCCGGGACGGCCAAGCGACGCGGCCGTGGCCGTGACTGGCCGTACCCTGGCTTAGAAGATTCCACGGAATTGCTCAACGCGAATGTGAATCACAGCGGTCGCTCAAGGCCGCAGTCCCTGCACTGAATTCGGACGCCCAGCCGCTGGCTTCTGGCCCTGACCGCGACCCTGACGGCAGCTCATGAGGCGCAGGTGAGAACGCCCGACGGGACCTCCTCGAGCCACGTCAGGCTCCTCCCGCGACCTGCCACAGGCGACATTGCGGGGACCCAGATCGGCACCGCCGTGGGATCAATTCCGGCCTGGCCGTCCCGCCACGCCCCGGCCGAATGCGAGGCACCGAGGGGGCAACACCGTTGACCCAGTAGAAGCGCGACGCCGCTGCGTGGCCGCGAATGCGTGACACGGCGGGGCCAATCGCGTTGAGCAAGTAGCGGAGCGGATCGCCGGACGCCGTCCGGCGATCCGCGCGGGAAGGGGGCACGCATGGAGACCCGGGCGGCGCGGCGTGCGCGCCGGCAAGCGGAAGCCTTCATCAACGAGACACGCGACCACATGTTCAGCACGACGAACCACGAAGGACGCACGAGCCCAGGCACGACGACCAGCACGGCCACGACGCGCCAAGGAGGCCACGACAGCAGCGGATGCATGGCCATGAACCAACAGCCGAATTCACATCCGGCTTGGAATCAGGATTCTCGGGCCCGCCGCGCAGCCGGGTCGGGCCGATGAGCATCCACACGACGGTGACAACGATCTCCCACGGCCCGGTGGGCATGGGCCAGGTCTGGTACCGGGTGACCGGTGTCGCTGGGCGTACCACGGCCCAGGTCGCCTACCGGGCAGCCGACCACGACCCGCAGGTCCGCCGAGTGCGGTTCGTCGGCACCGGAGGGACCGCCCGGCTCCTCGGGTTCACTCCGGGTGAGGCGGTTGCGACGGACGCCGACCTGCGGATGCTGGCCCGGGCCTTCTCGGGTGAGTACCTGACCCATGGCGTCAAGACCGTCCGCTCGCGCCTGTCCCGCATCGCGGCAGCGCCGGTACGCGACGCCATCGTGGCACGCCTCGGCGAGGTCGGGCTGGTGACGTCGGAGGTGTTCGGGGCGACTGAGTCGGCGGGCTGGTGGTCGGCGCTGAACCGGGCAGCGGACCGCGACCGGACGGTGTCGCTGCTGACGGCGCGCGGGGTGCTCCGCGTCGCCCGCAGCCACCAGGTCGACGTCGACCCTGATGACCTGTGGTCTCGGCTCGGTGCCGCGTCGAGGTCGACGGCCAGTGGCGACGTCGACCTCGACTCCCCGACCACCGGCTTCACCGACCTGACCCTGGACCTGGAGCTCGCCGACGTGGACCTCGGCAGGGCGATCTGGGGGCGGGCCTGCGAGCTGGCCGAGGAGGTCGAGGTGGTGGGCAACGCGGGGTACGAGCTGACTCTGACCCTACCGAAGTCGTTCTCGCTGGCGGCGCTCTCGGGTGACCCGGCGCGGATGGACGACTGGTTCGACCTGATGCAGGACGCGGCCGACCATGCGCTGGGCATGTTGATGTCCGAGGCCGGGTTCTGCTCGACCGGGCACCGCGGCGACGGCCAGGAGGTGTCGGTGATGCCGGCCGACGGCTGGGCCGGCTTCACCGCGACGGAGATCTCGTCACGGGCCGGCGACCCGCACCTGCACGTGCACTGCACCCTGCCCAATGTCCTGGTCGGCCGTGACGGCCTGGTGCGCACCATGGCTGACGGCGGGCGTGAGCTGCACGTCAACGCCCCGCGGTTCGCCGCTTGGGGGCAGGCGTACGCGGTGCGCGAGGCGCTGGCCCGCGGCCTGGTGACGTCAGCGGAGTTCGACGTCGAGTCGTTCCAGTGGAAGGTCGGCGGCCTCGATCAACGCACCCTGGACCTGTTCTCCAAGGCGCGGCGCTTCGTGCAGGACGAGGCTGCCACCGACGACTCCTCGGCGATATCGGCGTGGACCCGTGCTGGACGCGACCGCGCCGCCAAGAGGCGCATCACCGGCGCCAAGTCCGGCGACCAGCCGACATGGACGCAACTGCGGCAGCGGTGCCGCGCCGAGGCCGCAGCGGAGGGCATCGACCTGGACGCCGAGCGCGACCGCATCGTGACGGCGAACTGGCCGCAGCCACCGACGTGGACCGACGGCCAGTGGGCGTGGGCCGTCGAGGGCGCGGTGTGCTCGAACAGTGCCACTACGTCGCGCGCCAAGGTCCTCGCCCACGTCGACCTCGCGACGGCGCTGCTGCCCGCCTCCGAGCGGGACCGCATCACGGCGCGGGTTTTCGGGGGCACGTTCGCGCGTAGCCACCCTTCACACGACCTGGGCATGAAGTCCGGCGGTCACCAGTTCGCGTCGCGCCCGATCCTGGAGATGGAGAACGAGCTCACCGAGATGTTCGTCGGCGGGCTCGGTGCGACCGGACGCAGGTTGCGCGACGAAGCCGTCGGGTCCGCCGCGGACCGGTTCGCCGTTCGGTCCGGCTTCAGTCTCAACAGCGAGCAGATCCGCGCCGTGTATGCCATGGGCCAGTCGACGGACGTCATCACCCTGATGTCGGGCGTGGCCGGCTCGGGCAAGACGTCGGTGCTGTCCGTCCTCAACGACGCGCTGGCGACAGGCCGGAAGCGCCTCCTCGTCGCATCGACGGCGAACGTCGCCGCCGCGAAGGCCGGTGACGAGTCCGGTGCCCCCTGGATGAACCTTCGCCAGCTGGCGCTGCGACTTCAGGACCCCAAGGTGTCGTCGCGACTCTTCGACGTGGTGGTCATCGACGAGGCGAGCCTGGCCGACGTGCGGAGCATCCACGTATTGGCCGAGCACTGCGTCAAGCACGGCCGGCAGATGATCCTCATGGGGGACCACCGGCAGCTGAAGGCGGTTGGTGCGGGGGAGATCTACAACGTCCTGTGCGCGAAGCACCCAGAGGCCGTCATCCGGCTCGAGCGCAACCAGCGCCAGCAGACCGAGTCCGGTCGCATCGTCGCCGACGCCCTGCACGCCCGGCACTTCACCAGCGCGTGGGACGTGCTGCACGACGAGGCGCGCATCATCGTGGTCCGCGGGCCTGCTCAGAAGGTCGGCGCCGTCGCAGCGATGGTCGTCGACCACATGGCCGAGCACGGCCCTGGGCAGGTCACCTGCGACGCCGTCACCAACGCCGAGGTCGACGCCATCAACACCCGTGTCCACGAGCACCTGGTCGGCTCGGGCGCGGTGGACGCGGGAAGTGTCCGGGAGTTCCGCCAGGGCGGCCGCTCCCTGTCGGTGGGCGTGGGGACGGTGCTGCGCGTCGTCGAGCCGACCGGGCCGCGGACAGCCGCGGGCGAGCGGCTGCACCGCAGCCAGCGCGCGACCGTGGTGGCGACCGTCGGGGCCAAGGTCCAGGTCCAGCTGGACGACGGAACCGCGCGCGTCCTGACTCCTGCGGCGCTGCTCAAGCACTTCTCCCACGGGTACGCAGGGACCGTCCATAAGGTGCAGGGACAGACCAGCGCTATTCACGTCAGCGCGCTATCGCCGATGAAGGACGCGGCCAGCATGTACGTCAGCGCGAGCCGCGCACGACTGGGTGTGTTCTTCGTCGCCGACGCCACCGAGTTCCTGGCCGACACCGAGCTTCAGCACACCCGCACGTGGGGCAAGGCCCAGTTCGACGACGCCGTCATCGACCGCATCGAGTCCGTCTACCTCCGGCGCACCGAGACCGTCGACTCCGCGGCCGCATCGATGCTGCTGAAGGCTCCCAAGCCGGCGTACGCCCCGCACGCATACGGGGCCGTGGGCTACTCCGCGCCCCATCGCCAGGGAATGGGCATGTCGTGGTGAGCGCCGTCAGCTCCGCGTGCACAGGCGTATCTGCCTGCACCCGCCGTCCACACGAACCTGCTTCAAGCGGCACGCGTCCACGACGTGTCGCACCCTCAAGCACGGCCTTCGGTGTCGTGCTCCCACGCACTCCCGCCACGTCGGCGGGGTCAGAGAAGGAGGAAGAGCACCATGGGTGAGATCAAGGAACTGGCGAGCTTTCGCGCTCGCGGCAAGCTGTTGACGGTGGATGTCGAGTCGTACGACGCGTGCCTCGGCGTCGGCGCCTATGACTGCGAGCCTTTCGTCGAATGGGTGTTCCGGGTCGTCGATGGCCGCACGGTCCCGAAGTCGAAGCGGCGCAACTACCCGATGGCCGTCGTCTGGGTGAACGAGGAGCAGTACGTCGAGAAGTGGGGCATCACCGACCACGGGGCCTGGGCGATCGCCGGTGGCCTCCTGCAGTTCTATCCCGGCCTGTTCGAGGTGCGGGTGAACCGCAGCGCCGGCCACGACGGCTTCAAGATCTACCGGGCCGACTACGGCGAGACGTGGGTGTGCGGTGTTTGGCAGACCGACGTGGCGACGGCCGCAGCTGAGTTCGGCATCGGGGGGCTTCCGCCGGACCTGACGGTCAACGAGCGGATGCACCCGGTGTGGCTGGACTACCTGAACGCCGAACCCCACGACAACGACTGATGGCGGTGACGGTGGGCATGGATTCGCTGCTGTGGTTCAGCGAGGCGACGGGTCCGGTGACGGTGATGTACGCCGGGATCGACCGAACCTTTGCTGCGCTGGCCGTCGCCGAGCAGGTCGCGGACTGGATGCGCGAGGACGAGGGCGGCTGGCGCGACCACGAGTGGGCAGTCGTCCTCAACCGGTTCGACATCGTCCTGTGGCGGCTCGAGATCGCCGGTACCCAGCAGTGCTTCTTCCCCCCACCTCGCCCGTCGCCCGCCACCTTGCGCGTCGGGTTGGTGCCGCTGATGAGGTTCGTCGCCGACTGCGCCCTGGAGGCTCCGAGCCAGGGATGCAAGGCCATGTGCTCGCACTGGGAGGCCGATTGCGACGACCCCACCCAGTGGCCGAGCACCCTCCAGTGCGTCGAGGACGGACGCTGCGCCCTGGGGATCGCGGCATGCGTGGAGGCCTTCGTCGTCGCCGAGCAAACGAGGGACTGGTTCGGCGCTACGCGGTCCGACGGGGGCGACCCAGGATGACGCGTCGGCCAGGTACCGCGCTCGCCCCGGCCCCGACGCGGTGCCTCGGTTGCCGCACCCATCGGGTGACTTTGCGAGGCACCGAGGGGTCAACACCGTTGATAGGAGTAGAGGCCCGATCAGCGGGCATCACCGAGGAGGCCCCGTCATGAGACCCGCACATCAATATCCACAGGCCACTGCTGCGTTGTCGGCCGTCCACCGAAGCACCGAATCGCTTGCCTCAACCGGCATCCCCATGCTCGTCTGCCCAACTGGAAGGAACACGTGATGAGAACCCACCTGTCACTCGCCGATGCGGCCGCCGAGTTCGCCGGCACTTCGACCCTGAGCCCGTACGGCGGCCCGCTGTGGACCAGCATCGATATCGCCCGCTACCTGCGCTTGGGCAAGTCCGCTGCCCACGACGTGATCGCGTCGCATGACTTCCCAGCGCCGGTTATCGGCGGATCGCGCTACCGCCGCTACCTCCCCGAGCACGTCATCGCCTGGGCGCAGCGCCGCGCGGCGATGAACGAATCCGACCGCCGCCAGCCGCGCCCGCGCGCGACCTGACCGAGAGGCCGAAACCATGGGGCACCAGCCGACAGACCCGCCGCCGAAGTTCCGTCGCGAGATGGAGAGGGCCATCGCGTCCGCCGCGAAGGCCGTCCACCTAGGAATCACCCTGCGGCCGCCGAACGAGAAGTACAACCGGTGGCGGGTCCAGGTCGCCTACGAGGGCCGCAAGTTCGACAAGACCTACGGACCCGGCATCGGCAACGCATACAAGGGCTACCTGCAGGCCGACGAATGGCTGACCCGTGAGAAGGCAGGCTTCCAGGGGCACCCGGAGTACGAGTCCGCGTCGCTGGCCGACTTTGTCGACGACTACGTCGAGCGGCGCGGCAAAGACGGCCGCTGGGCCGACAGGACCCAGCACCAGCGTAGGGGCGACTTCCAAGCTCTGGTGAGGATCGCGGAGGACCGTCACTTGCGGTGCAAGGACCTCAAGGCCGTGCACCTGCGCGACTACCTCGCCACCGTGAAGACGGCCAGCCGTGGCCGGACGATCAAGGGGCTGACGAAGACGATGATCAACTTCGGCCGGCATGCCGGCTACTTCACCCGCGATCAGGCTGAGCTCATGGACGGCATCACCTAGACCCCGCCCCGCGGCTACCAGCAGGCACCGACCCGCCGCGAGCAGTCCCGCCTGCACGGCGACATCTCCACTGGCGGCGAGGTGATGACGTTCGAGCAGCTCGATGCGTGGGCGCGCAAGTGCCAGGAGCGCTGGATCCACGGACACGCCTTCATCCACACGTGCGCCCTGCTCGGCACCCGCAGCGGCGAGATCCGCGTGCTGACCGCCGACGTGACTGTCGCCAACAACGGGCTCGGCAACCTCGTCGACCTCGAGAACGGCATCGTTCGCGTGCGCGTGCAGGCAACCACGCGGGTGGAGCGCAAGGAACTGCCGAAGCTGAAGAAGATCCGCGACATCGCCATCCCCCGAGACGCGCCCGCTGGCTTCTCCCTGATCGGCTGGCTGCCCAGACGAATCGAGGACGCCCTCGCCTAGCAGGCCCGCGGCTGGAACCCCAAAGCGCTCATCTTCCCCAGCCTGTCCGGCGGAGTGTTCGGCGAGCAGAACATCCGCAACCGAGTGTGGGCGCCCGCGGCCACCGAGCTCGGCTGGGTGATGGAGCACCCCGGCAGCAGCATGAACCTGATGCGCTTCACCCTGCACTCGCTGCGCGACCGTTACGCCAACACCGCCCTGCACGTGTGGAAGTACACCGAGGAGGTGCTGCTGCAGCAGGGCTCCTGGAAGGACCCTGAGACCGTCCGCCGCTTCTACTCCGGCATCACCGACCAGACCCTCGCCCAGGCCATGGCCATCCACGGCTGGGGTGGTTCGCCGAGAGATCAGTGACTGAGGTGCCAAGTCGTGGCGACTCCTCCGCGGGCTCATGCGGCGCGGCAGGGGTCTATTCGACCTTCAGCGGAAACGGCGGCGTTCTCCGGAACACCCGGTGGTGTCACCCCTTGCCCCTAGGCTGACGATTTGTTGGGTTGCGTGGGGAAGCGAACGACTGGGGGAAGCAGTGGAACGACTCGCTCAGGTATGGCTGATCACCGACAAGGACGGCCAGGAACTTGGCCATCGGTTTCCGAGCAGTGCACTCAGAAGGCTGGTGAAGGGCGCCCAGGCCGCTGGCGAAGACTCATACCACGTGGATGCTCGCGATGGAGTGAGAACCCTCTTGCACCCCTTCACCGGGCGGGATCCGCACTTCGCCCTTTACTCGATCCGTCGTGAGAACCTGCCGGCGGAAGAGGCCGCCGGCCGTATTCAACCGCTGTCGATCCCGCAGACGAGTGGACTCGCAGAGGGCACCCACTTCCTCTTCATGCCGCGCAACGTGGTCATCTGCCTGTATAACCACCACGGCCCTCGAATTCGACGATTGGGAGCCTGGATCAAGGACCGTGTGGATATCGAAGTTGGATTTGTCCCCCTGTATCGGACTGATACATGGGACCTCGTTGACCGGATGCAGAGAATCACCGGCGTAGAAGTTTCGGTCCCGGCAGGGCAGCTGGTGGGTCTGCAGAGCCAGCCCGACGCAACCAGCGGTGGGCTTCTTGGAACTCTCGAGGCTGCGGCGGCAGCAGGAGATGGGCGAGGAACCATTTCACTGAGAATGTCCGTCGGCAGGGGTCAGGCCCAGATGCACCAATCGGTCTTGAGGCGACTCGCCACTCAGCTGCTCGGCATGGAGAAGCACGGATTCACAGCAGCAAGGATCGTGGGCAAGAACGAGTTCAACCACACGACGGCTATCGATCTCCTTCACGAACAACTCGTATCGCGTCGAACCGTGGAGGCGGAGTCGTCTAGGGATCATGAAGTGTCGGCGAGTTCGGCTCACGAGGAAATGGTTCGGACCTTTGAAGAGTTTCGGCAGCAGATTGAGGCATGCACTCGTCCAGTCGATGTGGGCGGCCCCGGAACCCTTGCCTTGATTGATCGGGAGTCTGACGATGTTGAGCCGGGAGGCTGAGCACGTGGGAGGCTTCTGGAAGCGCCGGATCGTAACGCCGTGGTTCGATCGTCCTGCTTTGGACTGGATCGTGCTGATGGTGGCTTGCGCAGGCGCGTACTTGTCGTTTCGCAACGTCTTCTGCGACTGGACGGCCTCGCCGATGGAGGCGACCAGGAGGGCGCTATACCAAAGCCTGATGACCGTCTCAGGGACTCTGCTGGGTCTCACGCTCACCTGTATCTCGATTCTCAGTTCGGCGTGGTCCCGTCCAGTGTCGCCAGCTGCGGCGCTCTACCTCACCCGCGATGTTCGCCTCCGAGTGTCGCGACTCTTCTTCGCCGCTGTGCGTGGCCTGGCCGTCGCCTTTGGGGTGGCCATGGTCGGCTTGCTGCTATCCAGCCGAGAAGGCGAAGTGCAGATCGCGTTGGCTGCTCTGACTCTCGGTTGCGTCATCTTGGTGGTTTCTCGACTCACGAGGATGCTTCGTGCGCTCTCGTTGGTCTTGGAGGCCAGCGCACCTTCCGATGAGGTCGTGTCGCCTCTGGGCCAGCCCATTGGCGACGATGAATTCGGGGACTGAGACTCAACCGAGGTCGACCTCTTGGGCGTGGGAGACCTGATGACCCTCGCGTGGGCGTAGCCCTCGGAGATGGCCTTCTCATCGAGTTGGTCCGACGCGGGAGTTCCAGGGCTCCTGGAAGGAAGTCGAGACCGGCAGCTGGTTCCACTCAGCTATCACCGACCAGGTGCATGCCACGCCATCAAGCGGCCGGAGTCGAGACTGTTTAGAAATGAGGCTACTATTTGACTCATGGGTTCAATATCTGGAGGTTCCCTAATCAGAGACCTTGTGACGCAGGCGGTCCCCGGCCGCCCAATGAGTCTGGTGGATCTCGAGGCGTACGGCATATCGCCCTACCTCGCAGCCAAGTATGCGCGCAGCGGCTGGCTTGTTCGCCTTGGACCGGGTCTCTACCGGTTGCCGTCGCCACCACTGGATCGTGACCAATGCCTGCTCGTCCTTCAGGAGCAGGACGACGGACTCCACATCGGTGGCCGGACCGCACTGTCGTGGCAGGGGATACGGCACAACGTCGAGTTCGCCGAGCGCCTGACGCTATGGGGGACGCGACCGGGTCCCGTCCCCGCGTGGTTCACTGCCGACTTCCCGACCAGGTACCGATCGGCAATGCTCTTCACGCCAGACTTGGGGGCGCTCGGCATCTTCACTCCTCCGGCCGTCACCCCAGGGGTGCGCGTCTCCTCTCGGGAGCGAGCCCTCGTAGAACTCCTGCGGGATGCAGGGCAGGGACAAGATATGGGGGAGGCCATGCACCTGTTCGAGGCCACGTCGGGACTTCGCATGCGCGTCCTAGGCGACTTGCTGTCGCAGTGCACCAGCGTCAAGGCCGTGCGCATGATGCTGCTGTGGGGTGAGCGGGTCGGCAACGTCGATGTCGACGCCTTGCGTCGCGACTACACGCTGCCGACCGGGAGCGGCTCCCGTTGGGTCGGCACGATGGATGACGGGTCGACACTGGTGCTGCCGCCATGCTGAGTGCCGGCTACCAGCAGGCCGTCCAGCTCCTCCTTCGGCTGGTTCCGATGGTCTTCGCCAGTGACGCCTTCGCGTTGAAGGGCGGCACCGCCATCAACCTCTACATGTCGGCTGTTCCGCGGCTCTCGGTCGACCTGGACCTCGTGTTCCTCCCCCTCGGCTTGGCCCGCGCCGAGGCGCTCGCAGCGATCGGCGCCGAGCTCGACGACGTCCGGGCACGTGCAACTGCGGCCGGTTTGCGAGTCCGCACCACGAGGCAGATCGCCGGTGACGACAGGCAGTTGCTGGCGTCCGACGGGGAGACCGAGGTGAAGGTCGAGGTCAACCAGGTCTTCCGTGGAAGCGTCCTCCCGCCGCGCATAGTCAGCCTTCACCCCGCGGCAGAGGAGATGTTCGCGACCGACGTCGCCGCTCGCCTGCTCGCACCCGCCGAGGTGTATGCGGGCAAGGCCGTCGCGGCGCTCGACCGCCAGCATCCCAGGGACCTGTTCGACATCTGGATGCGCAACCAGACATCCGGCTTCACTACTGAGGACCTAGACGTTTTCGCCGTTTACCTCGCAGGACACAACCGTCCACCCCACGAAGTCCTCGCGGGTCGCAACAAGCCGCTCGCCGGCCTCTATGAGACAGCCCTGATCGGGATGGCAACCGGCTCGATTCCGCCGATCGAGGCGCTCGAGGAGACGCGGGAACGCCTGCGACGAGATATACGCGAGCGCATGTCGGCGGAGGCGAGGCAGTTCCTGACGGCCTTCTTCGCCGTCTCGCCTGACTGGACTGCCTTGCCCTTCGCCGACCTGCCTCGGCTGCCGGCACTGATGTGGAAGCAGCAGAACCTGAAGACGTTCCAGGTGCGTCGCCCCGACGAGTTCGTACGGCAAAACGAGGCACTCGCTCGGCTTTTGACCTGATCGGGCTCGGTGCGATCCATCCCCGAACCCGCGGTTTGCTGGGCGGCTTCGAGTTGAGGAACCCGAATCGTCAGGGCGCGCCGGTACGGTCGGTGGGTGACCACGGGGAACCTCATCGATGACATCAGGGCGGCCAACCTCAATGTCTACCGTGCCAGCCCGTCCCGCCTGCGCGAAGACGTCGGCTCCGAGGCGGAGATCGCGCACGACTATCAGGGGCGCCTGATCTATGAGCTCCTTCAGAATGCGGACGACGCGATGGGTGGGCAAGCATTCGGACATGGTGACCGCATCCGCTTCCGAGTGACGGATGACGCTCTCCTAGTGATGAACACAGGCAGGCCGTTGACCGAAGCCGACGTCCGTGGGCTGACGTCAACCGGAGCAAGCTCCAAGACAGGCCCTATCGAAGGGGGCGGTCGCGCGTCGATCGGTCACAAGGGAATGGGTTTCAAGTCCATTCTTGAGATCACCGACCGGCCCGAGATCTACTCGAGCACGTACGCCTTCGTACTCGATGGGGAGCGCGCTCTCCCCATCGTCAATGACGTCCTTGTCCAGATGGGGGAGGCGCTCTCCTCCCGCGTTCCCACCATGCGGTTCCCGTGGGTCGCAGACGCGCTGCCAGAGTCGTGGCCGTCAGCGGTGGATGACGGATTCAACGTCCTCTTTCGATTTCCTTGGAAGGCAGGGATCGACCCGGTCAAAGTGACCAACCTGGCCGAATCTCTCCTAGCCCTCCCGGCGACGACCATCCTGTTCCTCAAGAATCTGGAGAGCGTCGAGATCGAGGTCGAGACATCCCAAGTGTCCAGGCGAATCAGCTGGTCGGTGAGACGGGACGTGTGGACTCCCGACGGTTGGAGACCGTCCGAAGGCCTCACCGAGAGCGGCCTTTATCAGGTGTGGATCCAGTCCGACGGCGACACCGACATCTGGTGCTTCCTCCTCGAGCACGAGGATCGCATTGTCATTGGTCCCCACCGGGGAGGGCTCAATGACTACGCGTGGGCAGGAGTGGACCTGAGCGAAGTCAGCGTTGCCGCCCTCATCACCGGTGGTGAGACCGATGAACTGCCGGCGGCCTGGCGCAGGTTCCACGTCTTCCTGCCGACGCATGAGGTCTCCCCATACCCCCTGCTGGTCAACGGTGCATTCGCCACGGACCTATCGCGTCAAGAGATTCCCGTGCTGCCCGAGAACGAGGATTACAACCACGCCCTGATCACGTCCGCAGCCGACGTACTGGTGCATCGCCTGCTGCCAGCCGTCGCAACGCATGCCGGCGGTCTTGAGGCGGCGCTGCGCCTGCTGTCGCGCGATCAACGACAGGAGACGCCGGCGGGGCGAAACAGCACCTCGGATGTCTTCCATCGAGCAGTTGTGGACGCACTCTCCCAGGCGAAGCTCATCCCGACCGGCGCTGAGGAACCGGCGTGCGTCGGCGACACTTGCGTGCCTGCGACATTCGGTCACCCGACAATCGGACGAGAGATGCGGGACCTCTTGTCAGAGCGAGAAGATTCCGGCGGACGGGCAGTACCTGTCGCGGCCCTCTGCGCCGAGCCGTTCGCCGGCATCCTGATCGATCACGGAGCTGTGGCGTTGGACTCCTCGCAGACTGTCGAGCTGCTCTCTCGCGCGAAACCGGAGGCTGCGCGACTGGAGACGCACAAATCCGGGAAGATCGCGGTCGACCCTGTGCTGCGAATCCTGCAGTCATTGTGGGAGAACGCCGACAAGGCGTCTCGTGAGGAACTTGAGCAGTCAGCTCGGATGGTCCCCCTGTTTCCCGTCGCGTCGACTCCGGACGGCGGAGTAGAGCGCATCTCGGTTGGCGACACCGAGACGTTCTTCCCGCCCCGTGGCCTGCAAGGCGACATCCCACTCCCCGGATTGCGCTTCATGCTCAGGGACCTCTGCTGGGGGTCGCTGACTCCCAGGGAGCGCACGGAGGTTCTGCGCGCCCAGATGCCCGCCTGGGTGGCCCTCTTCCAGGTGCAAGAGTTCAAGTTCCCGGCCGTGATGAGGGTCAGCGTCCTGCCCGCGCTGGCATTGACCGCGAGCGAGGAGGAGCGAGCGGTCCTTGCCGACTGGGACATCTTGACCGCGGTCTGCCAACTGGCGGGTCCGACGCCCAGTCCGGACGCCCCCCTGCCATACGGCCGCCTCGGCTCGCAGCGGGCCCTGTTCAACCTCTGCCGCATGCCGGTTCCCTGTCAGGGGGAGGGCGGAATCGAGTGGGTTCCGGCGTACCGTGCGTATTTCGGTTCGGCCTGGTTCGAGGACGCGCCGACCGAGGATGCGTCGATCGAACCGCTGGTGAACGCGGTCAAGTCCGTCAGGCCGTCGCCCGACCTTCGCCTTCCTGTGGTCGTTCCCCCGGCGGACTTCGTGGAGCACCTGGAGCTCATGCGCGGGCTCAGGGCCGCCGTCGATGATGAAGTCAGTGACATTGACGACGATGAGGTGGGCGTCGACGACGACGATGAGCAGGCGACTGAGGCGGACTCGCGAGAACGATGGCTCTCGTTCCTGACCTGGCTCGGGGTGAACCATGTTCTGCGGCCGGTTCCGTTTCACGACGCCGAGGATCGAGCGAAGGGATGGACGTCGACCAAGGGGCTCGCCCGGCCGGCCGGTTCGGCCTTCGCGGGGCTCACGGGGATCTGGGATGCGTTCTCCGAGCAACTCGCCGCCTACCTGGAGCAGGGGGACGGCGGCCAGCACGACCGCTACTTCTACCGCCTTCATGATCTGGAACGGCTCGATCACTTCTGCACCCGCGCCACAGAAGACGCCGACGGCATCGTCGCCACGGCCCTCTTCCGACATCTCTCACTCAACTGGGGCCGACTCGAGCGCTTCACCGATGTCGAGATCGCATTCCTTGCGCCCGGAACGTACCCGAGCCGGCGAGTGGATCCGCCTCGTGCCGATGCCAAGGAGCTTCGGCGTTGCGGACCCGACCTGTGGCTCTTCCGATTGCAGCGCGCGGCCTTCTGCCCCACATTGCTAGGCCCGCAGCGCCCCGCGCTCACTTGGTGGCGATCGTCGGAGGTGAAACGTCGCTTCGACCGCAGAGGCTCGTCTGCGGACGCGTTGCTGCCCGTCCTTACCGAGGCCGCCGGCACCCCGCAGGCGAGGAAGTTCAGTCAGGCCGTGGGCGTGAGAAGTGAGTTGACCCCGGCGTCGTTCACCCTGACGGACGCCGCGGCGTTTGTCGGTCGCCTGAAGCGTCTGCACGGGGGATCAGTCGACAGCTTGCCCGCCGATGTCCTGCGCAACCAGATCCATCCCGCCTACCAGAACCTCTTCGAGCTGCTCTCGGGAAGTGCGACAGACAAGAGTCATGCATCGGGTGGGCTGGAGGCACTCCGCTCATCGGAACTCCTTGTCCATGACGCGCGCGGTCGATACCGATTCCAAAGGGCCGACACGGTCCTGTTCGCCGCGCGCAGCGGGGTTCGCGAAGTTCAAGGGATCGATGCGGAGCTCTGGACGTTCGTCCTTGAGGGACGACCTGCGTCGGTGGCGCCTTTGCGTGAGCTCTTCGGAGCTCGCAACGTTGAGGACGTGCTCGAATGGCGCCTGGAACGCGACGAGAACGCCCTCGATGATGAAGGCGACATCGCGTTCCGTGACGGTCTAGGAAACCTCGCGCCCTACCTGCTCGCCCGCCTTCGCGTGGAACGCGCGGAGGAGGAGCGTGCGGCCCGGGACGCCTCGCGGCTACGCGAGTTCGTCCAGAGCGTCACGCCAGTGCGGCAACTGCATGTCGCCTGCACTCTGGAGGGTGAGCAGCTGATGCGCGGCGCACCGCGTCAGGCATTCGTGGAGCGCTCGACCGGCACTCCGCGCGCTTTCATCCGGTGGGGCGAGAACCCCTGGCCACCAGATCCCAGCGAAGCCGAGGCACTTGCCGCGGCGATCACCGATGTCCTTGAGGTGAGCTACTTCGAGCCGCTCCTGGCGCTTCTCGTTGCTGATGGACCAGGGCGCGACCGCTTGCTGCACCTCGCCGGCGCCACCAACAATCTGGAGGGCGCTCGGGACACGCTGAATCTTGAGGCTTCAGAGGACGCCGTGATCGACGACCCCGAGCAGTTGCTTCCCAAGCCGACTCCGGGGGTGTCCTTGGACGGCGAAGACGAGGGGAGTACGACTCTGCGAGTTGCTGGGCTGGCCGCTTCCGCTCGAGTTCGCCTGGTCGACGTCAGATCACTCATGCTCTCAGGCGATCCGATCATGGAGGTGGGGACCGGGGTGGGACAGGCGCCGCCCGTCAAGTCCCGTCAGGATGACCGTGGCGGCAGCGGCTCGACGCGTGCGACCAGCGCCTACGGGGGTGGAACGGACCTCGGCGAGCTGGATCGAATCGGCATGTACGTCGCCACGATCTTCGAGCAGCGCCGGCTCGGGACGGCAGGCGTCGCCGCCACCGTCTTTGATCCAGATAGCCCGCGCACTACGGACGCCGTTTTCGATGTCTCGACACCGCTAGCGGTCAGCAAGGCGATGGCCGCATCGGGCCGCTTCACGCAAGCGATGGAGAGGCTACGCGTTTGGGGCATCTCAGTCGATGCCCCAGGTTTCGACATTCTCACCCTCGACGAGAAGGAGGAGTCCGACCTTGGGCGCCTCATCGAGTTGAAATCCTCTGGGGTCAATGCGCGCAGCCTCGACATGACCTGGAATGAGTGGAAGTCAGCACGCACAGACGAGCTCCGTCGGCACTTCTATCTCTACCTGGTCGGCAACCTCCGTGCTGATATCGACGCTGCTCCCTTCATACGCGCGATCAGGGACCCGTTCGGGGAGCTTCTCGCCACGGAGAAGAGCGATCGATCAGCGCGACGCAAGGTAAGCCTGGATGTTCAGGCATTCGGTCAGGCTGAGTTCCAGTCACTCGAAGTGCGCTCTGATGCGTAACCCTGCCGAGCCTAGGCTCAGAGCCGACTCCGCTGGACCTGGGCGAAAGGCAGCAGTACGGTCGATCCGATGGCTTTGGGTTAACAAGACTCTGGATTCGGAAGCGACTGCGCAGGGAATTCGTACCCTCAGATTAAACCGAAACCACCTCGAATGACCCGGAACTTCCCGTACCGAAACGGACCCAGAACCGTTGGTACCAAACGATTGCCCCTATACCGGAGCGCGCTCGTAATGCGTAGGTCCGGGGTTCAAATCCCCGAGGCGGCTCCAGACAAAACGGACATGTGACGTTCCTAATAACCTGCTAACAACCCGGCGCATTGCGCGCTCTTCGCTGCGGGGGAACGGCCGTGGGCCGCGACAGTGGCTTCGTCAGCAGTAGGGAACTCGCTGCGCTCGAGGCGTATGGCCAGAGCCGACCATGCATGCCCGCCGCGAACGCAGCCGCGAATTCCGGTCTCTGGCCTCTTGCTTGCCGTCGTCGATGGATGGTCCCGCGTAGCAAGGGCGCACCTCATCCCCGGGGAATATGGCGATTCGGGTACAGATCCCGCATTGAGGGGCTGCTTGATCGACGTTCTGAGGCTCCTTAATCAGGAATAGCGCACTCTTATTCCTGATTAGTATAATTAAACTGGTATAGTGTTATCCTTATTCAATGTTCTGCGTCCCTGCTGCAGGCAGCGAGTCGCGCCCGTGGCGTCAGCAGCAGCGTGCCGGGACCCGAGATGACCGCATGCTGGAGCAGATCGAAGTCACGATCCCGGCCCGCATTGCAGACATACACCCGGCTATCCCGGCTGAAATCGCCGAGGGACTTGACACCGCGGCACGCGCCGTCGCCTCCCTGGATGCTGCACATGGGCCGGTCCTGTCGGCACTGAGTGGACTGCTGCTACGAACCGAGTCGGTCGCGTCATCGAAGATCGAGAACATCAACGCGAGCGTCGACGACTACGCACGAGCCCTGCATGGCAGCCGGGCGAACGCATCCGCCGTCTCCATGGTGGCCGCCTCGCAGGCTCTGGAAAGCCTCATCGCGGCCGTAACTGCTTCGCGGAACATCGAGCTCAAAATTCTGCTCGCGGCACATCGCTCACTGATGGCCAACGAGTCGGGAGAAGAGGGATACGCGGGGCGGATCCGCGACGTGCAGAACTGGGTAGGAGGCAGCGACTATTCCCCACGCGGTGCTCTTCTCGTGCCACCTCCTCCAGACCTGCTCGATGACCTGCTCGATGACCTAGTTGCGTTCGCGAATCGTCACGACCTGCCCAGCCTCCTCCAGGCGACCATTGCGCACGCCCAATTCGAGACCTTGCACCCATTCACCGACGGCAATGGCCGTATCGGTCGGGCCCTAGTCAACGCGATCCTGCGCGCGAGAGGAACGACAACGACAGTCGTGGTGCCTATTGCTTCAGCGCTAGTAGCTCGACGTGACGCCTACTTCGCGGCTCTCGATGTTTATCGGTCGGGAGATCTTGAGCCGATCGTTGACCTTTTCGCTTTTGCGTCGCTCGCCGCCTCTGAGGAATCCAGCGTGACTGCCACCAGAATCCGGGAGCTTCCAGATCAATGGCTCGCCGACCTAGGAAGATCGCGACGCGGCAGCGCACCACTGTTGTTGATGGACTACCTGCTCGCTCATCCAGTGCTCTCAGCGGCTGACGCCGAAAACGTTCTTGGCTCAGGCACGACCGTCGCCTACACAGCCATCGAACGCTTAGTGGCCGCAGGGATCCTGCGCCCGCTGACCGACCGCAAGCGCAACCAAGTGTGGGGCGCCAGCGCACTGCTCGACGAACTTGCAGACCTCGACGCGAGAATCGAACGACGCGCCCGCTCCGCATAGGCAGTGACGAACGGGCGTGAGCGGGCACCGGGGGGCACTAGGGCGTGTCTCCAATGTTGTGCCGGTGTGAGGCCTAATTGTGGGCACATCGGTCATGTACTGCTGTTCTTTCTGACGAGATGTGGGCTCGAATCGAGCCGTGGCGCATCGTTCACCTGTGGAGGTGATCACCGATCGCGCCCCAGCCTTGGCGAACGTGATAGACGAACTGATCCCTGCCGCCTTCCACAACACCGGGCAGTACGAGAACAACAGGTACGAGGCCCCTACCAGCTCGGGGTCAAGACCGCGCCGGTGTTCTGGTGGGCGACCGCATTCGACGAACTCCAGCCCGCAATCTGAATGATTCTGTCTTCGCGAACGATCCCGCACGCGCTGGTATCCGACCTGTTACCGAAAATAAACTCGCGTCAGGAATTCAGCGCGTGACGTACGAACGATCATACGCAGGAGGATGCGAAATGTTGAGCGCACTTGAGAGCGGTGTGGTGTTCCAGTCGACGGATCTCGCGCGCCGATCGAGAACCGTAATGGACGCGGCTGGCAAGCCTGGGGGAGCCCTCGTTCGCGACAAAAGCGGGCGGACGTTCCTGATCGCCGCTGTCTCAGAAGTCAGTCGCGACCAGTACGCGCTCGAACACCTGCGGTCCGCCGCAGTGGCGATGCTGATGCTTATCCGCGACAAGCACGACTCGCTTTCCTACGGGACGTTGTCGTGGATGGCTCCACTGTCCGACGAAGACAAACTCGCGTTTCTCGAAGAGTTCCTCGCGACCCTGCAGTCTGTCAGCGCGACCGGACCCGGCCCGGTCGAAGACCTTCTGTACGACTGGCAGCAGACAGCCCGCGTCCTGGCTGATCCCGAACTGGCCGCCCGGCTGACCGCGGACATCGAGACTCCTGAACACCCCGTCAGCGTGTGAGTCCAGACAAAGGCAAGTCTCGATCGGGTGGCAGCGACGGCCCGCACCGGTCAGAACGCAAGAAGAATCTCGCCTCGCCGACGTGGCTGCGTTCGAGTTGTCCCGGCGGCGGCGGCGGCTTGGCCCGACGATCGAACCCGCCCCTGACGACAGGCCTGCGACGTACGGCGACGTTGTTCAGTACTGGGACCCGGACTTCATCGTCTAACGCCACGGTGCCGTCCGATGTGGAGTGTCCGGACCCCGAGCCTTGCTCCTGCCAAGATTCTAGGTACTATGTTGGCAGACAAGGGAGAGACCGATGAGTACAACCGAAATCCTATATCTGGTGAGCGACCTCGCGAACAAGAGGCGAGAGGTGCTGGCGTCTGCTCGCACCGGAACCGCGGTGGTTCGCGATACCGACGGGTTCGCTCTCGCCTTTTTGCCTAAGCGCGACCTCGACCTCCTGGTCGAGTCGCGATCCATGCTCCTCGCATTCCTCACGGCCGATGGGGCTGTCTCATCACACGCAAGCACCGCGTCCGCGTTCGGGACCTTCGCCTGGATGTCCGTGCTCGATGACGAGGACCGGGAAGAGTGCCTGGCCGAACTACGCGAGGGCCTGACTCTGCTCGCCGCAGGTGACGATGCTCCCTTGCAGGAGACCATTCGCGCGTGGTCCACCACGGCCAGACAGCTGGCAGACCCCACCAGGCGCGACATCCTGCTGGGGACTCCAGGTGCCGACGAGTTCGTCAGCGTTGAGCCCCCAGCCTGATCCGAAGCCGGGTGCGTACCGGCCCTACGTGGCAGCACGCAGCCCCAGTGGTCGACCCGACCAAGCGCCTACGTACCGGGTCGTGGTGCATCGCCAGTACCTACACGAGTGGAATAGTCTCGTCGAACGCGTGGGCCTGGAAAGCGCGCAGCAGTTCTACGCCCACGTGTCGCTGACACCGGGATCGCACCCGAAAGTTGGCACGTCTGGCTACCTGCGAGGCAAGGCGGCCAAGCCGAAGTGGGACGGCTACTCCCGCACGATTCACTACGAGATCTCCGGCGCCGGCCGCATCGACTACCAGTGGACGAACGAGGAGGCCGGCGGCGCGGACGGCGACAAGCATCCTGTGGTCCGGATCCTCACGATCGACCTCAACTCGCACTGAACCCGAGCGCGCACAGGGCAGCGGCCCGCACACTCTCGGCGTCCTAGGGAACCACTGATCATCAGGGGGTTTGCGGCCCAGCTTGCCTCCGGGCACGCGTGATGAGCCGAGGAGGGGCTGTTTCGGTCTCTGTGGTGGTGCTTCGGGGTGGTTCTGGGGTGTTTTGGGCAGGCTTGCGCTAGCCGTCACCCCATCAGGGCGACGGCACGGGCCCGCATCACCCAGTTCGCCGAGGCGAACAGCACGCCCAGGTGGTTGAGGTTCTTGGCCATTCCCCGGTAGCGGGTCTTGGTGAATCCGAAGTCCCGCTTGATGATGAGGAAGGGGTGCTCGACCTTGGCCCGCACGAGATGGGTGATCTGGTCGAGGTCGTGAACGCTGGCGGCGGTCGCGGTCACGGAGTGGACGTACCCGGTCCCGGCATCGACGCCGATGTGGGCCTTCATCCCGACGCACCACTGGTTGCCCTTCAACGCCTGGCGCATCTCAGGATCGCGGGCACCGGATGCGTTCTTCGTCGATGACGGCGCGGCGATGATCGTCGCGTCGACGATGCTGCCGCCGCGCATGATCCAGCCCTGCTCGTCAAAG
>JBBATH010000024.1:0-16261 GCA_040398845.1 Candidatus Nanopelagicales bacterium
GTCATGCTTCGACCCGCATCGTCGGTCACGAATACGCCACGGGCTCCGATGGGCGCTCTTGATGCGAAGTCGGCGCGCTGATGAACTCTTCTCCTCAGTGCCTTCCGCTGGCATCGTGAACACGCTCGAGCCGCCCCGCGCTCACGCCGGTCAGCTGCGGTCGCCCCGGTTCCTGATCAATCCGACGATCGACGCGATGACCGCGCCGATCGTGATGACGATCAGTCCTGCCCAATAGATGACGTAGTCCCCAAGCGAGACTCCCCACATGCCGCTCCCCCTGCTCCCGTGACTGCCGGCTGCCTCGTGGCTTCCGGATCGCTCATTGACGCCAGCTGGCCGGTGCTACCAGACGCCGTCCGCGACGGCATCGGAATTCGTGCCCTTGAGCGCGATGACCGTGCCGGGGTCGGTCGGAGTGAACGGCGCATCGCCGCCGCCGAGCACCTCACCGACCGTCTTCACCCCGGCGAGGACCTCCGGCGCGGGCAGGTCGGTCGAATCGGCGTCGTAGTAGTCGAACCAGGGCAGCCCCGCTCGGACGTACGCCTCGCGGTCCACGGGGGTCGCAGGCGCCGCCTCGCCGGTGATCACGGTCCACTGGGCAGCCGAGCACAGGTGGACGAACACCCGCCACGACCTGTCCGGGTCGTACCCGCCCTTCTTGCGCTTGTCGGCGTAGATCTCCTGCCGCATCCGGCCGCCGGCACCCAGACCCATGTCCGGAGCCGCCATGCAAAGCATCTCCATTGCATCGATGGAGACACTGAGGGCGTGGGTCATTCGCTTAAGTTCACGCTGTCGCTGCTGCTCCTCCTGCCAGCGGGCAAGGGCCTTCTCGCCGAGCCCGAGGGCGCGGAGCTGGACCCCGCCGTGCTCCTCGACGCCGGTGACCTGGCCCTCGACGGTCGCGCCGCTGCCCAGGGGAACGGCGACGAACTGGCGGATGAAGCCGTCGCCGGCATTGATGCCGTCGAGCCATGGCTGCTCCGGCAGCGCAACGTAGTTCTGCGGATGCTTGGCCAGCCTCTCCGTCCACGGCTCCCCGCTCACCGCGCACACCTTGCCGACGCCGACCTGCAGCGCAGCAGGCTCATCCGAGTCGAAGTTCAGCCACATCGCCTCCCGCTGGTCGACCGGGAGCATCACCCCGCCGCGGCCGAGCCACGCCGCCGGCGCCGTCGCCGGATAGTCCTCCACCCTGCGCAGCGGAAACGACCCAAGGCTAGGCGGGAGCGAGTGGATGCCCTGCTCCGGGATCCGCAACGTCCGCTGGAACGACACCCGGACCGGACCCATCACCAGCGCGTCATCATCGACCCGAACAGCCGACACCGATTTGCTCTTCATATCCAAACCCCCCGTCACTCGCGGCCCGCGCCGCGACTCCCGAAATCGAGCCTACCCCCGGGGGCTGACATCCGGAAGGCACCGAGCCCGTGGCAACAGCCTGATCGAGAAGCGCCCGGACGCGTCTTAGGCGCCCACTCCCTGGCACCAGTCGGCGAGAAGCAGCAGCGTCAGCGCCTGGCCGTCGAGGGTGACGTGCCGCAACCCGATCACGTCCGGATTGTGGTTCGCGGCCTCGGCCCGCCGGCACGGGTCGCGCTCGCCGGGCGCACAGGGCGATCGTCACCTTCCGGCGCATGGTGTCCCGGCAGTTGCGCAATACTGAGAGGTGTACCGGCGTGGTCCGGAAAGACTGGCCGCGATGTTCCGTCGCACTGGGAGGCGTTCATGATCCACGCAGGCGCACCCTCGTCTCCGGTGATCCTCCATGTGCCGCACTCGTCGACGACAATCCCCGCGGACGTACGACGAGGCATCCTGCTGGACGACACCGCCCTCGATCTCGAACTCCTGCGCATGACGGATGCCCACACGGACACGATCGCAGCCACGGCCGCTGCCGACGCAAAGACAACGCCATGGCGATTCGTCAACTACCTCTCCCGGCTCGTCATCGACCCAGAGCGATTCCCGGACGCCCGCGAGGAGATGCTGACCGCCGGGATGGGCGCCGTCTACACACAGACCTCCGGCGGCGCGACGCTTCGCGCATCCGACGCTCTCGCCAAGGCAGGGCTGATTGCCCGGTACTTCACGCCGTATGCGACGGCACTGGCCCGGCTCGTCGAAGAGCGCATCAACGCCTGTGGCGCCGCGACGATCATCGACATCCACTCGTTCCCGAGCATCGCCCTGCCCTACGAGCTGCACTCGGATTTGGACCGGCCGGAGATCTGCATCGGCCGGGACGACACCCACACGCCGCAAAGGCTCGTGGAATCGACAGTGGAGGCCTTCTCCAGATTCGGCAGGGTCGGCATCAACGAGCCGTTCATCGGCACATACGTGCCACTCGCCCACTACGGCACGGATCTGCGCGTCCGATCGATCATGCTCGAGGTACGGCGCGACCTTTATATGGACGAGTCGAGCGGTGCGCCCGTCGAGGGTGCCCTGCGTGCGCTCGGCGCGGCACTCGCCCGCCTCATCAATTCAGCTACCGCGTAGACGCCCAGCCACTGTCAGGGGTGGGGCGTACCTTCGGAACAGGTCACGAGAGAACGACGCGAAGCCCCCTGGCTGGTCGTTCCGGCAACCGCGCGCCCCGTCGCACGGTGCCCCCTGGGGAAGACCCGCTCTGCCAAGGGCTGGCAGGGAAGAGGCGGGCCCACAAGGGCCAGAAACGAGGACGCCATGTCCGCAACAAGCACTCCTGAAACCGCGTCGCTGCTGCCGTGGCTCGCGGGCTTCGGCCCGCAGGACCTGCCTGCGACCCTGCTCGTCGAACCCGACACCGAGCCCGGCGAGCCCGTGGAACTGTCGGGCACCAATGCGAGGGGGTGGCTGCCTCGTCCGGCCGTGGCCGTGGAGTCGTCGTGGCTGCGTCAGATCACCGTGATGCGATTCGGGCAGCAGCATCTGCTGCGTCTTCAGGCCAGCCTCGAAGAGCCCGTCTTCGCGGGCGTCCAAGGCGATCAATACGGACAGCGACCCGAGATGCGGTGGCCCCTGTCCGGCGAACTCCTCATCATCGGGGCGGTACGCGGACCGACCGCGACCTTCGACCAGGAGGCCCTCTACAGCCGAGACGAATTGACGCGCCAACTCACGGCGTACGGGATGCAGGCACTCCCCGCGACCACGTTGGACAGGCGCCACCAGTGGACCGAGCCCTCGGTGATCGCACTGCCCGGCGCGCTGCAGGAGCACCGCGATTCGGACTGGCAGCTGATGGCTCTGGACATCAGCAGGCGGCTCGGCATCCACACCGTGGTGCGGGTCACGGAAGGCGGGTGGGAGGTGCTGACCCTCGGCGATACACCGTCACGAGAATTCGACATCGTCGCCTCCGCCGCGTGTTCCCTCACTCGCGACGACGAACGTCGCTGCCCCATGCAGTTGGCCCCCGAGCGCGGCGAATACTGCCGCATGCGCGGAGGCCCCTGGACCTCCGCGTCCATCGCCGCGGCCGCCGGATGGCGCGACCAACGGAACCGACTCGTCGCCGCCATTGGCTGCGACACCTGCGAAGGAACCCGCCACCAGTTCCAAGGCAAGATCCACAGCAGCGGCGGACCGATCACCATCGTCAATAGCCCCACACCCACCAGATGGCTCACCCCCGACGGGCGCCGTCTTGACACCAAGGGATGACCCGACGATCACGTCCCTTCGCTGCGTGGCCCCCAGTCAACACGCGAGGGGACGTGGGCCCACTTCGGTGATGAGCCTGGCTCGGTTGCCGGGGAAGGCCAGCGTTGACAGCATCTGCCACCCCTCCATCGCAGGGGACGACGGTGCGTGGCATCGGGGGGATACGTCCGCACCGACGTCTCGGCCAGCCTAGGGCGAAAGCAGCGTTTGTCCGCATGTGTTCTGCTAGATACTGGAGCACGAATCGCGAACTGGCCCAAACCCGTGGGTGCAGTCGACGGAATGGCGGCCCAGCCTGCCGGGAGTGCAATGCACCGCTTGGACGCTGGCGCTCCTGGTCTCTGCGAACCATCAGCCAATGTCCCTCGACGCCTGCAGCGCTTGTGAACTTCTCAAGAAACGGAGTCACCAGATATGGATGGATACGACCCTCACGACCTCAGCCGCTTCGAACAGGAGGAGACAAACCAGTATCAGACGGCGCTCTCAGAGATCCGCGGCGGCCGCAAGCGGTCTCACTGGATATGGTTCATCTTCCCGCAGTTCGACGGGCTTGGGTTCAGCGCCACGTCACGCTGGTACGCCATCAAGAGCATCGCCGAGGCCGAGGCATACCTCCAGCATCCGGTTCTCGGACCACGACTGGTGGAATGCTGCCAGGCAGCGATCGACGTAAATGGTCTCTCCGCCTTCGAGATTTTCGGGGCACCGGATGACATGAAGCTTCGCTCGTGCGCAACGCTTTTCTCGCACGTGTCGGCGCGAGGATCCGTGTTCGAGACCCTGCTCAACACGTTCTTCGACGGCGAGCCGGACCAGGCGACACTTAAACTCATTGACGCACCTTGACGCGGCACACCCCTACTGGCAGGACGTAGGCGTCTTTGACGCGGCGATGACGGTCCAGGGGCCAGTGAAGTCCGGGCACGGAGCATCCGCATCCGCCACGCCAGAGCCACCGCATCCAACAAGGAGTACCAACGTGCACGCCATCCGGGACCTTTCTTCCTCTCTGAGGAAATGACGATCTCCATGTGAACGACGTATGCGGGCCACAGCGTTTCGTCACCACCCCGTCTTCGCATTCACACGGAAAATCATGCAAGGAGTCGTCTTTTTGGTGATTGAATGCTGCCCTTCACGTTTCCCCGAGGGACGTGCCCGGAGCTGATCTGCTCAGACCAACATGGGCGGTTGCCGCGGTGGGTGTCAGCAACCTGCGGATTGTCCCTTGGATCCGTGATTCGTGGTGCTGTTCCTTTTTCTTCAAAGCCGCTCTCGGGCTCGCGAGATTATGTGGCCTATGCGCGGCCTGGGCGGTGTCCGGTAGCTTTCACGAACTCGGCTTCCGTGAAATCGTGGTTGAGGGTGCCGAGAACCATGACTCCGCAGCTGCGGACGACGCATCCCCCTTCCGGCTGCTGTTCGTGCCACGCGTATGCGTGCCGTCCGACTCGGCGATCGGCGGCGATGTTGGCGAGCCGATTGGAGTGGCGTCGCCCGTTGAAGGCGATCAGGCCAATCTGGGGGAAACATCGATCGTGGTGCCGCATGCGTCGTTCGAGATCTGTCACCGCCTGTTGGTTCATCTCAAGGGCGGCCTCGATGTCTTGGTCGATCGACGTCAAGACCGGGACCCCGTCCCGACGTAGGACATGCAACGTCCGGTAGGTGAGCACTTCTAGGGCCTCGAGGTATTCGCGCAATCGCTCGCCAGCCAGAACCTCGGCTTTCGTAGGTTCGATGGGATCGTGGTGTTGGGCGGCACAAGCGCGGTCCCGTTCAAGACGACAGGTGTGCTGCTCGAACCATCGCGCGTATTCAGCCTTGGAGTATCGGCGCATCCCACTCGACGTCGTAATGGTCATGTCCTCCATGCGGATCGAGCCGGCGAGGTGGAGGGTTGCGTCACTGACTGCGTTCTGCCGCTCGTGCCTCCACTGGCCAGTCCAATTGCATGTCGAACACCTTGCGATGAAGTTGCCTGCGTCGTAGTAGGCACTTACTTGGTGGTGGTTGCTGGCGCTCATGTGTTGCCCTTCTTGCTCTTCCCCAAGCAACACGCCTAGGGCGGATCTCCTCAGACCACCGTGGGCAAGTGCCGCGGTTGGTGCCAGCAAGCTGAGGCTTAACGCTGACGTCATGATCGGTAGTTCCTGCTTCTTCGTTGCAATCCCGAGAGACCTGTCTCTTCCCCTTACGGGGCAGATCTTCCTATGGGAGCACCGTGCGACGGATCGCGGTTGCCTGCAGCAAGCTTGAGGCCTTGACGCTGCATTCTTTATATTCACAAAAAATAGCACCCCACGTGGCCAGCCTTACGCAGGAATGCCCGCGTAACGGTGACCATTGTTGGGGATGGAAACCGTGCTGTCGATGAATTCTCGTTCCGAGGTCACCACGTAATGCGCCAATTCGTCCGTGGAGACGGCGAAGCGGGCCAAGGCACGCATCCTTGATGAGGTCGTGGGGGTGACGGGGTGGCGGTCAGAAGTTTGCTACGTAGGCCAGGAAATCGTCCTGGTCGCGTTCACCCCGAGGCAGATGATCACCAGCGAGTTTATGAAGATCCCTTACAGTCCTGAAGTGAGCGGTCGTCATCGCGCTCCTGTCTCAGTCTGAATCGGCCACTAACCGCGCTGGGTCCACACGGCACCGATGGCGAGGCTAGCCTCCCGCGCATCATTCACCGCGTCGGCGCGGCTGACGAGTGATGACGACCCCCCACACTTGTGCAAACCAAAAGCCGGGTGATCGGTGGGTAAAACAGCTCGCAAGGCTTGGGCTTCTTCAACTTGGACCATTCGGCGTTGAGCGCTGGTCTGGGTAGAGCCCGTCGGATAGGTGAGGACTCAGACGTCAGGCCTCGTCATAGTCGATGTAGGGGTTGAGGAACTGCCGACCGAGGAGTGCATCACGCTCTGGCTTCGTGAGTTGGGCGAGGTCAGCACACTCATGCCAGTTCTCCGTTATCGCCGACCGGAGACGGTCAACGACGGCCTGCGCCGCGTGGCGATCGAGGAGGAACTCAGGGGCCACGTCAAGCGCCACGCGGAGTTGGCTGGCACGCTGCCCGTCTCGCGTGATGGCGATCGCTTGCGACGAAGTGTCCGTGCTCCTCGGTGTGGGCGCCAGGTCGTAGGCGGGCGTGAGGGCCAGTGTCCGACCGTCCCAGAATGCCGCGTGGTTGCGAAGATGGTCGTCGTTGTTGCCCACGAGGATGTTGAAGACCAGGCGAGCGAACATTTCGTTGAGCGCACCCGGCACGTCGCTCCACACCCCTGCGCGGATCTCCTGGGCGATGAGCGCGTAAGACGCCCCCCAGGAGCCTTCTGCGCGCAGCCCCAAAATCGTCAGCATGGACAGCATCCCGCGGCGCTGGAATCGTCCTCGGCCCGCGGGAACACGATCGAAACGCTCGACAAGCAGAACATCCTTGCCCTCGACCCGACGGACTTCGACCGGCGCAACGTTGATGCCGGCCCGCGCGGCAAGAAGCATGGCGAAGCCTTCCGTCTTGACCACGTGACGGTGGTCGTCGGCCGATGAGAATTTCGCGATCAGTTGCCGGTCGCCGTCGGCCAGCACGGCCTTCGGACGGGCGCCTCCGATAGACGTGCCATGCTGCGCTGCGGCCGCGAGGGCTTCGGGAATGTACTCACCCCTCTCCACCAGCGCTGCGAGGTCCATGAGTTGCTCAAGGGTCGCAGCGTCATCCCGGGGCACGTAGTCAGTGGCGCTGGCCTGAAAGTCCAAGGCTCCGATCCGGTTTGTTCCAGAACCGAGCATGTATGCCAACTCGTGAGCCTCGCTTGACGCGTCCAAGCCCATGCGCAGGTTGAACACGCGCCTTCCCCACGCGTCTGGCGCGCCGTCGCGCAGACATGAGGCAAGCGCCATCGGGTCGCGACCCATCTTCGGCACTCGGGGGTCGCACACTTCGCTCCCCAGCGGAAGCTCTATTTCCCACAGTGAGATCGCGTCACGACGTGCGAGATAACTGACGGCATACCGAAATGCGAGCACGCTCTCCCCATGCACCAGCCCGCCTGCGGGAACAATGACGCCAGCGACAACCGGCTCAACCGCCCCGGGCAGCCACACCCAGACGTATGCGCTGCTGGGTTTTCCTTGCCTTGCTCTAGAAGTCATTGGGGATCTCCACCGGGCGACGGCGCACACGGGCCGGCAGCAGTGCCGCACGATCTTGCTGACTTAAGGCGAACGAGCGCAGTTCGTCCCGCTCACGGCCGAACAGAAGGACGCCGCACAGGATTGCCGCCTCCAACACGATGCCAAGCGAGGGGCTCGTCGACCCGCTCTCGACCCTCGACACGAGGTGACGGGTCGTTCCAAGTCGCTCAGCGAGCTGCGACTGGGTCCAGCCGAGCTCTTTACGCGCTGCGGCGATCTGTGCCCCGAGCGCAGCGGCTGCCTGCTCCGTAGGGGGCAGGAACGCTCTGACCTTCTTCACTGCAACACCTCCAAGAAGAGTGTGGCATATAAACCATCCATTAGGCTTGTAATGTTCGCTGTCTAAACCATTTTGTAGGCATCTGGAAGGAAGCCGGGCTCCGGAGGATTCGCCGTGCGACATTCGCCCCACCAGGCGGCAGCGCTGTGACCGGCGCGATGGCGTGGCTAGCCTCCCGCGGCACCGAGGATCCGGGACGTGACCGCCCTCCGAACCTCCGGTTCGGGGTCGGATGCGAGCAGCAGCAGGGTCGCGTCGTCGACGTCGCGGTGGGCGGCAACTGCTGCCCGGATTGCCGCCCGCACATCATTCGCCGCGTTAGCGAGATGGCCGGTCAGCAGGCGGTCAAGGTCCTCAGGGTTCAAGTCCTCCAGCGGAAGCTCGCGAAGCCAGCGCCAGTCGCATGGAGCCAGTCGGCGCCCAGCGTCCTTCACGGTGCGTGCGACGTCGGCCGCCCTCTTGACGGCAGGGCTCTTGGAGTCCACCCCGTCGGGCGCCTCGCGGGCCGCACTACGCAGCGTGACGAGGGCCGCGAAGAGCCCTTCGGGCGCGCAGGCCGGGTTTGCCACCGCAACCACGACCATCCTCTCGTCACGGCAGGCGGCCACCACCGCACCTGCCAAGCAGCGCGGATTGCGGACGGCCACCCGCCGGATGCGGGCAACCCGATCGCTGCTCACGGTGACTGTCAGCGCCTCCGGCGACGCATTCTTCGACGATGCCGCTAAGGCTCGGATCTCGTCAGACCTGTCGCCCAGCAGCAGATCGACAGCCTTGGTCGGGGTCGCATCGCACGCGGCAACCGCCGTGCGAACATCGTCGGACACGTCGAACACCGCGCGCGACAGGGAAAGAGGCGAGCAGTTCCCGCCCTTCACCGCCGCTAGTCGCACAGACTCCTCCGCAGCCGACACCAGGGCGCGACTTGCGACGTCACTCGGCGCTCCCCTGCGCAGGGCGGTTTCCCGCACCGATGCGCAGTGATCCTTCCTCGCGTAGCGCCGCAGCAGCGCGCCCGGGACCTCGGGTCGGGTTGTCCCGAAGAGGCTCAAGCCGTTGGTACGGCTTGCCTTTCAGCCACCACCGTGGTGACTGAAGTGGACCGTCCGGAGTGCAAACGAATGCGCAAGCAAGGGCAGCAAAACACAACAGAGTCGGTGTGTCACTGAGTGACGGAACTCCAGTCCAGACGCCACATTCAACGTCTTCAGCCTCGACAAACACGGACTCGAAGCTCCTGATTGCGCGTCGACGGATTCCCTGCGGTGGCCTCAGACGGGGCTCACGGTGAATGACTTGCCACCGAGGACGTGGGCCCGTTTCACGCGGGCCCATCACTCTGCAGCGCATCGATATCGCGTCCGGCTTCAGTGAGAACTGAAGCGATCAGGCTCGCGCTCTCTGTATCGATCCCGAGCGTAGATGGCGCGCGTGCGAGTGCCGCCGCAAACCCGAGGATCTTGAGACCCGCTGGGCTTACCCCCTGCATCCGCGGATCGACGGCAGCATGCGTGAGTCTCCTGAGATCCAATTCCCACATTCCGTCCTCTGCATCGACGGCGATGTACCCGGCGGCGGCGAGCGGGACGAGTAGCCCGCCCGCCAATCCGACATAGCGGTAGCTCCTCAGGAGCCTGAGGGCTGCGAGCTTGCATGGATTTTGCGAGACGTAGCCCGCGCCGAGCATCCATTCCGTTTGGGCAAATGCCTCATCGGCTGTCGTGATCACGGCCATGACCGTGCCCGCCGATTCGGGTGGCGCACTCGACGCCGACAGGAGGCAGGGTGAGTGACACCGGTCATTTTCCGCCGGCGGGCGTGGGCGCTCGTCGAGTCGGCGGCCCGTGACATCGAACGTGACGCCGAAGGGTAATCCTGCGAATCGCACGCCGACCAACTCCCGTTGCGGCTCCCCCGGCTGAGCCCGCCGGCCCACCTTCGCCACCGGTGCTTTCGGCGCTTTCGGCTCCTCGTGGCCCGATCCGCCGGTGTCCACCGGGTCGAGCACCTTGGCCCAGCGCCCGTGGGCGGCCTGGCGCGTCATCCCCGCGGCGCGTCCGATGGCGTCCCACGATTCGTCGCGCATGCGCGCTCCGGCGACTGCCTCGTCGATGCCCTCGTCGATCCGCTCGCGAAGACTCCGCCACAGCTCGATCCTCTCGAGCGGCCCGGCTGCCGAGATCGTCTCGTGAAGCACCTCCATCACGCTCGCGAGGCCCCCTGCGGCTGTCAGGCGGTCCTGACAGCCGTCAGGAACACCTGACAGCGGCTCCTCGGTCATGGCTGGCTCACCTCCAGCCGGGCGAGCCGCTCGCGTGCGCCGTCGCACGGGTACTGCTCGAGGTAGGCGACGATGCTGTCGCTGCCGACGAACTGGCGCCGATCGATCCCGATGACGGTCAGCCGGCGGGTGCAGATGAGGTCGCTCACCGCGTTGCGGCTCACCCGGAGCACCTCTCGGACATCGGCGAACGCGACGACCTTCTCGTCCGCGCAGATGCCGCGAGCCGGGAACCTCGCGGCGTAGTCCTCGACACTGCCGCGGGTCACCCGGGCAGTGCGGCTGCCGGACTCCACCGCGACGAGCACCCGGGAGCGGACGAGGGTCTGGATGAGCGGGTCAGGCACGCCGAGGTGCTGAGCGGCCTCGCTGTGGGTCATGGCGGAGGACCGGGCGACGGCCTGGCGCTCCACCTCGTCGCGCACGCGCTGGATCTCGTCGGCCGACAGCAGGATCGCCTCCCTCATCCCGCGGCGCGAGGCAAGCCCGAGACCGGCGACGAGCCCGTACAACTGGTGGTACGAGAGCCCGAGCTCGGCAGCGAGGCCGGGAAGCCGGACCCGCTCGCGCCTATCGAACTCGGCCTGCACCGCGTCCTCGGGAACGAGCCAGATCGAGGCTCCGCCCTTGGCTACCTTGCGGCCGGGAAGGTCGCCGGTCTCGAGCATCCGCGAGACATGCGTGCCCGATAGCCCGAGCCTGTCCGCGACGACCTTGGTCGTGATCTCGGTTCCGTCCGCGGGCAGCCCGCCGCCGGACGGGTCGCCGTCCGCCGGGACGTACCAGCCGCTGCGCAGCAGCTCGCCCTCGATGACGGCCATCCGGCCCGCGTGCCTCGTGCCGGGCCCGAACTGCGGCAGCCGGAAGGTCGGGACGCGCAGGTTGACGCCGTCCGGGATCAGCGCCTGGATCGCCGCCGCGACCTGCCCGCGAACGTCGTCGCTCAGGCCGAGGTCGTAGGACGAATCGTGAACGTCCAGCTTCCGTCCTTCCTCGCTCTGGTGCCCGAAGATGTGCCGCAGCCACCGGTCGTCGAGGCCGGCGTTCTCCAGGTCGGTGTTGAGGCTCGCGCGGAGGTCGTGCGCGGTGAACTCGGCGGGCCCGGCCGTCGTCGCGGCCGTCTCCTCGCACGCCTTCTTCAGCGCGGAATCGAAGGATCCCGCCCCGCTGGCGTCGTCGGTCCGAAGGCCCGGCATCGCGCGCGCCCACGGCTCCGGGGCGCCGGTGGCCGGATCGACGTGGAAGATCGCATCGAACTCGTCCTGGAAGGCCACGAGCGAAGGGGCGAGCGGGACCGTCCGCTGGCGCAGCTGACGGGAGGCGTCCCGCGAGCCCGGGTCCACCTCGCCCTCGGCGCTGCCCTTGGTTCCGGGCCGGGTGTCGCTGCGCACGAACTGCCCGTCGACGCCGCGCACGTCGCGCAGCGAGCCGCCGATCGCCCGCAGGTGCCAGAGCCCGTTCTCGCGGTCGCCGACGAGGCAGCCGAAGATCTCGCCCTGCCGGGCGCCGCCGAACCGCGCCTCCCACAGGGCACGCTGGTGCACCGGATGCAGCCGCGCAGCCACCTCGAGGCACCGGGCCAGGGGCACGTGGACGCGTGCGCTCGGCTTCGGGGCCCGCTGCCGGTTCGCCGGCAGGGGCCGCTTCGCGGTGATGCTCCATGGATCGCCGACTATCCGCGCGCCGTGATTGCCTGCCTGCCGCCACGTGGCATGCAGGAGCTGCACGACGAGGTCGGCGGTCTCCCGGCCCAGCCCGTGAGGCTCCTGCGCCTCGATGAGCATTCCGGCGGCGCGCAGGTCCATCGCGCGGACGACCGGCTGCCCGTCGTCGGTCAGTCGAACCGGCACGCGTCCGTCGATCGATCCTGCGAGCTCGCCACGGTCGATGGCGCAGGCGATGGCCGCGTCGTCCAGCGTCAGCCAATGACAGGTGACGGCAAGCCGCTTCAGCCGGTCGGCCGCGACCGTCGCGGCCGGCAGCGGCCGCTCCCCGGCGAGCACCTGCACGAACGTGGTGACGTCGCTGATGCGGAGCCGTGCTGCCTGCAGCGGCCCGCCCTCGCCCCGGTGCTCGAGCAGGAACGGCAACAGGTAGCGGCACAGGAGGTAATGCATGCCGCGCGCCCGCTCCCCGCCGATCCGCCGGGCCTCCCCCGCCCGATACCAGTACATGTCCAGCGCGTACCGGGCGGCGCTGATCGTGTCGGGGTCCGCGTCGGAATCGGGACCCTCGTAGCGAAGGTTCGCCAGCTGCACCAGGTCCGCGCCCGGGATGACGATGGCCATGCCATCGGCTAGGTCGAGCAGGCCGGAGCGCTCCGAGACGAGAGCGTCCTGACGGCTCGCGGCGGGGTCCCATGCATTGCTTGCTGCGAGCGCGTCGCCGGTCATGCCAGTGGCCTGCCGCGGTGCGGCTGCCCCGCTCATGCCGCGGTCCGGGTGGCGAGGGTGAGCGCAGCCCGCAGGTTGGAGTCGCTCGCCCTGATCTGGCTGTCCTTCGCCTCGAGCTGGGCGCGCATCAGGTCGCCCGCCCCGCGTACCTCCTCGAGCCGGCCCCGCAGCTCGCCGTTCTCGCGCAGGAGCGCCGCGACCTGCTCCTGCAGGCGCAGCACCTCGACGGCCTGCCCCGCGGTCAGCCCGTTGGGGATGTCGGTCGCCTTGATCCGCCCGATCCTGATGAAGTCGCTGACCCGGAAGAGCTTGGTGCCGTTGGGCAGTGAGCGGGACTCGAATCCGTGCCGTTTGATGTCCCGGTCGATTGTCTGTTCGTTCTTGCCTGCGAGCTGCCCGATCCTCGGGCGCGTCAGCCAATCCTCGGCAGTGTCCATCGCGCCGCCAACCACAATGGCCGTGCCAGCGTTCGCGTTCGCTTCGATGCACGTGTCGATCGCCGTGGCGGTCGCCGTGGCGATCTCGGTGCCGATCTCCGTGAAGGTCTCCGTGATGGTCGTCATGCCCTGCCCCTGTCCGCGAGGACGCCCTCGGTCCGCGCGGAAGGACTGGTGCAATTTTTTGAGAAGGCGGCATCAGGCGCCAATCGGCTACGCCGCATGTGGAAGCGGCATACGCCGCGGTCGGGGCCGGAGCAGGCGAATCGCCAGGGCCCCGGGCACCGGGATGCGGCCGGTGATCCCGCCTTGATCCGCGGGCACGCCCGGCTCCAGGGGAGGAGGGCAGGGGCTTGACCCCAAGTCCACGGGCGGATTACCCGGAGAGGAGGGTTCAGCGAGGGATGTCCCAGCGAACTCGGACACCGCCCGGGCGAGGCGCAAACAGGCCCTGGGATCGCACAAAGCCCCCCAGATTCCTCTGGGAGGCCTTGTTCAAACTGTGCGTGAGCACGTTTGGCTGGTAGCGGGGAGACAAATTGAAGCTGAGACTTTTGGGTTGCGTGCACCGCACGATCCCCTCAAAAAAAGCCATTTTTGCACCCCCCTCTGCACCCCCCAAGGGGTGCAAGCCAGCACCCCCCTCGCACACTTTCATCAGGCCGCGGTGCCGGACCACGGCTTGATCTTCTCCAGTTCGGCTCCAAGGTCTCGCAGCGCGACCTCGATGTCATAGGCAGCCTGGGCCCGCAGCCAGTAGCCATCCGAGAGACCGAAGAATCGGCACAGCCGAAGATCCGTGCCCGCCGTGATCGAACGTTTACCGTTGACGATGTCACCGACGCGCTGCGCGGGAACACCGACCTCCTTAGCCAGCCGATACCGCGACAGACCCATCAGTGCCATGAACTCCTCCCACAGTAACTCCCCCGGAGTCACCGGGGCCAGCAATGCGACCTTCTTCTCCATCTCTCGTTCTCCTTCTTACTGTCTCGCGGGAGTTTCCCCGCTCAGGGGCGCTGCCACCATAGGACGTGATCCGCTCCCTGCCGAAGTGGTCCCAGTTCGGGTGGAGCCGTCAGCGGGAACGTCAACTCCTCATCGTCGGCATCAAAAAACAGCAGTGCTGACACAACATCATCGATGTCGTCATCGATGGGACGGGTCTTCTTGCGCGGATGGTGCACCACGGCGTCGTAGTCCGCCGGCGAGAGAGAGCCAGCGGTGAGCGGCGGCACGACGACCGACACATCAACCTCGCCGGCCAAGGTTGCTCGCTGACACGTGCCCGGCTTCGCCTCCGCCGATTCCCGAAGCACCAACGCGTCGCGCAGGCCAGCAACCTCTAGCGGTATCCGCTGCCTGTCCGCCTTGAAGAGTGCGACGTCGGCTCGGTCCGCCGCCGTCGGCCAGAGCATGCCGCTCTTCGAGCGCCGCACGACCTCCTTGTAGTCGTGGTTGGTCACCGCGCAGAGCCACACGATGTCGGCGACTTCGTCGTACCAAGTGACAGCGCGCTTAGGGTCTTGCGCGTGCAGGTTCCACGTCGCTGGCTTCACACCCAAGGTGGGTTCCTGCCCGAAGGTTCGCGATCTGCGCTGCTCGACAGACTTGGCGATCACGTCATGCTCCATGGCGAGATCCGCAGCTGGTCTGCCCGCCAGCAGCCGAAAGGGCAGACCCAAGTCCTGCATGGCCGCTCTGGTGACATGCAGGCTGTGGGTGTTCCGCGGCTCTCTTTTCGCGAGGTCCGCGCCTGCCGTGGCGCTGTCGGGTCAACTGCAGCGGTTCGCGCGACGCGCCCTTGTTTGCCGCGCGCTGCTTCGGTCTCCAGTTCAGTTGTCTCCCCGGACGCTTGCGGCGATCGCACTGCCCCTCGAAGGGAAGCGCGGCGTTCGGCGCGAGTGCGAGTTGGTTCCTTCTCGACCGCGCCGGCGACGCGGTCCGCCTCGTCCACACGACGGTGCTGCGCTTCCCGCCAGGCCACAGCGGCCGACGCAGCCACCTTACGATGCGTCCCATTTTGCACTGCTACCGGCAGTTCACCGGTGTCCATCAGTTTGTAGACGAACGGGCGTGATACACCCAGCAGGCCTGCAACGTCCTCGGGGCTGAGCAGGGAGTCCTCAGCGACGTAGTTGACGCGCAGGCCATGCCCGAGGGTGTCCACGCTGTCATGGACGAACTGCAACACGCCCCTGCCTAGGTCCCACGACCGACCCTCGATGACAAGCGTTGCCTTGACGTTGCCCTCAAGTGCTCGGGTCAGCGCGGCATGGACGGCGGCCGCAGGTGTTTCGGCCAATTTCTCGTTGCCGGTCTCATGCACGCCGGGCAGGACGTCGTCCATCGTGTCGAGCCACTTGGTCGTCATGGCCACCTCCTTGATGTAATAACTGTAACGAGGGCGCCCGCGCCTTGTCAACGCAACGCGTTGACTCATCAAAGGGTGGTGTTGCGTTGACGGATCGCCCGGGGTGGGTGAGAGTGGCGGGATGAAGCGCAACCGCCGCTCGAGGCCGCCCGTGCAGGCTCCTTCGGCGTTCGCGGGGTTCCGGTTCTCTCCTGATGTGATCCAGCTCGCGGTGCGCTGGTACCTGCGGTACTTCCTGTCCTACCGGGACCTGGAGGAGATCCTCGCCGAGCGCGGCATCGACGTGGATCACGTCACCCTCTACCGGTGGGTGCAGCGGTTCACTCCCGAGTTGATCGACGCGGCCCGGCCGCGCCGGCACGCGGTCGGTGACCGCTGGTTCGTCGACGAGACCTACGTCAAGGTCTCCGGGGTGCGGCGGTACGTGTACCGGGCGGTCGACCAGCACGGGCAGGTCATTGACGTCTTCGTCTCCCGCCGTAGGGATATCGCGTCAGCCAGGAGGTTCTTCACCACGGCGTTGGCCGCGCATCACGCGCCGGCGGAGGTCATCACCGACCGGGCACCGGCCCTGGCGAATGTGATCGAGGAGCTGATCGCGGCAGCGTTCCACTACACCGGGCAGTACGAGAACAACCG
>JBBATH010000025.1:0-3274 GCA_040398845.1 Candidatus Nanopelagicales bacterium
TGACCCCGCCTCCGCCCACGATCCAGCACGACCAACGATCGCGTAACGCAACAGTGCCCGACACCGAGATGGCTCCCCCCGCGGGCCGAGGGAGGCACAGGCACCGGTGGACTCTCGGCCGGCAATCGGAATTCGCGCCGGGGACATGTTGTGCCGAGGGTTTCTGCCGTGGCAGGTATGTTGGACAGCGTTCCCTCAAAGAACGCCCAAGGATGCCGCTTTCGCGAATGTAGAAGGTATTGCGTGTCTGCTGCACTCGATTGGCTACCGGGCTGGAATCAGTCTCCGATAACCGACCAGGCGATTCGCGTCATCGGCATCGACCTGGGTACGACGAATTCCACGGTCACCGAGATCGTCCGGGATCCCACGTCCGGTGAGCCACCCGTTGCGAGCCTCATCGACATCCCGCAGCGGACGATGCAGGGCGAGGTCGTTCGCGACCTCGTTCCTTCGGTGGTCTCGCTGCTCGACGGGATCGAGTACGTCGGCGAGGGCGCCCATCGCATGCGGTCGTCGGCGACCGTGCCGCTGCGTCGCGGCACCGATATCTGGTGGGAGACGAAGAACGAGATCGGCACCCGCCGGGAGTACCTCGGTGCGCCTGAGGGCTATCGGACCCCGCGTGAGATCGCGGCCCGGGTCTTGACCTTTCTGCACGAGGCGGCGCTCGACGCGTCCGAGCGCCCGATCGACAGGGTCGTCGTCACCGTCCCCGCATCGTTCCAGCTCACGCAGCGGCAGGACACGATCGACGCCGCAGCGGCGGCGGGGATCACGCTCGCGGGGCAGGATCTCTTCGACGAGCCAGTGGCTGCATTCTTGGACTACGTCGTCAATTCGGCTGGCACGGTGCTCGCCGATCGTCCTCGAACACGTGTCATGGTGGTCGACTTCGGCGGGGGCACTTGCGACGTCGCGTTGCTCGATGCGAGCCGCGCCGCCGACGGCGTGCTGAGCGTCGCGCGCAAGGGGGTGTCCCGATTCCATCGGATCGGCGGGTCCGACGTCGACCTCGTCATCGCAGCGCAGGTCCTGATGCCGCTGCTGCTCGAAGAGAACGGGATCGAGCCGTTCGCGCTGAACTACAAGCTGAAGCGCGACTTCGTGCTGCCCGCCCTCGCTTCGCTTGCCGAGCAGTTGAAGAAGAAGCTGAGCGACCTCGTGACGCACCGGATCCAGCTCGGGACATTCAACAAGGACGATCCGGCCCTTCGGGTGACCCTGCCCACCCCCTTCGACGTTCCGACCGGCCACCCCGAGATCGGCGTCATTCGCCTTGCCCAACCCGAGTTGACGCTCGCGCAGATGCGATCCGCGACGAAGCGCTTTGTCAGCTCCACCCTGCTCGCACCTCTGACCGACGAGTACTACCAGGCAGCCTCGATCTTCTCGCCGATTCGAGACACGCTCACGAGGGCAGACTGGACCCCGATGCACATTGACTATGTGCTGCTCGTCGGTGGTGCGAGCCTGGACTACTCGGTGCGGGAGGCCCTCACCTCCTACTTCTCCGACGCGAGCATTCTCACCTACTCCGATCCCCTCGATGCGCAGCGATGCGTCGGACGAGGCGCTGCGTATCAGGCGCTCCTGCTGGCCGCGTACGGCGTGAGCCCCTTGCGGGCCACCATCGCCGACGCGATCAGCGTTCGTACCTCGTCGGGTCCGCAGGTGGTGATCGCGGCGAATACGCCGCTGCCCTACTCTGCCGACGGGTCATGGGAGACCATCACCGGCCTGGCGATGGCCGAGGGCGCCGAGCGAGGCGCCGTGAAGCTGCACGCGGAGTTCCTGAGCGGGGAGCGGACCCTGCACTCGCAGGTCCGTGAATTGCTGGCGCCCGTTGCGCAGGGCGACCCAATCACCCTGCGGATCAAAGTCGACGACAACCAGCGGATGCAGATACGAATGGAAGTCCAGACGCAGACGGGCGGCCAGCAGTTCGAGGTCGACCTCGACAATCCGTTTTCCGTGACCGCCAATCCAAACGCCGACCGGGATCGAATCCTCGAACTCGAGGAGGAGATCGCACGCTCGTCCGGGAACCGGCAGCGTGTCCTGCTCAGGGACATGGCGCTCCTGCACTTCAAGCTCAAAGAGTATGAGCGGGCGCGTCAATTGCTCGAGGGGCTCCTCGCCTCGGCCGCGGGCAGTGAGAGCAGCTGGCTCCTCGTCCAGCTGGGGCTGATCTGCGGAGAGATGGGCGACATCCAGGCTCAGGTCGAGTACTACAAGGAGGCCATCCGGCAGGGTCAGTCGAGTTCCGCCGCGTTCAACCTCGCCCTTGCCCTGCGCAAGGAGAATCCCGCTCAGGCCCTCGAGATGATCGACATTCGAATCGAGCACTCGGGCGACGGCCCCGCGCACAGCCTGCGCGGGATGATCCTCAAGGAGCTCTCGCGGCCGGACGAGGCTGGCTCGGCATGGCAGGCGGCGGTCGCGCTCATGCCCGACCTCCCGGCGCTCTCCGACTTCGAACTGGGCTGGCTTCGCTCGGCGGCGTCGAGCCTGGGCGACGAAGCACTCGTCGCCGCGATCGATAAGGAGCGCAAGGACCGCAAGTCGAAGGCTCAGAACTCTGGCGACGATGGTGACGCCGGCCAACTGCCAGGCGGAGCGGCGCTGCCCGACTGGCGCGACTGATGTGGGTCGTGCCGCTGAGCCATCTCACCGAGGACCAGCTCAGTGCCGTCCAGCTCTCCAGTGCCAAGCACCGCGTCATCGTTGGAGGACCCGGCTCAGGCAAGACCCTCGTGCTGGCGCACCGCGCCCAGCGACTCCTGGCGGCCGGCGCAGCCCCTGACGGCTTGCCTGTTTTCGTCTTCACCAACGTGCTTGCGAGCTACCTCAAGGAAGGCCTCACCGAGCTCGGGCTGCCGCCAGGCACCGTCTCCACATTCGACTCGTGGTGCCTAGGGCTCTTCGACTCACTCGTCGGCGGACCTCGACCGACGGCATGGTCCGGCGGTCGTGCCGTGGGTATCGACTTCGAGGCGATGCGCCTCGCGGTCCTTGCCAAGGTCGAGGTTACGCGACCTGCTCCGGTGCTCGAAGTCGCACTCGTCGACGAGGGCCAGGACCTGTCCGAATCCGCAATTCGCCTCATCGCTGCGGCATCGAAGCACGTGACCTTGGCGATGGACGCCCGGCAGCAGCTGTACTCGACCGGCATGGACATCCAGACCGCGTGCGACCTGCTCGGCGTGCAGCGGGCGTCGTCATCGCTCCTCACCGCCTATCGGTGCACGCCGCTCATCGTCGACGTCGCAGC
>JBBATH010000025.1:3374-15882 GCA_040398845.1 Candidatus Nanopelagicales bacterium
CGTCATCGCTCCTCACCGCCTATCGGTGCACGCCGCTCATCGTCGACGTCGCAGCGGAATTCCTCCCGACGGACGAGGAGTCTGCGATCTTCCGGGCGGCGAACCTCCTGCCGCTCGACGGCGTCGAGACGCCGGTGCTCTTCACCGCCGAGGATCCGAAGGCCGAGATGGACGAGCTCGCGGCACTCCTGGGCGAGCGGGCGATGCTCGGCCACGCGAGCGCGGTCCTCGTCCCCAACCGCGCAGCCGAGCGAAGGATCGTGAAGGAGCTGAGCGACCGGTCGGTGCAGGTATCGACCAGGGACGACCTCACGTTCGGCGACCTGCGTCCGATCGTCATGACCTACCACTCGGCCAAGGGGCTCACCGTCGATGCCGTCTTCATGCCGGACCTCACCGAGAAGGCATTCGCGAAAGTGACGGAGTCTGCGCAGCGCGAGCGCATGCTCTTCGTCGGCATCACTCGCGCGACGCGCTGGGCATGGCTCGGTACGAGACGTGACGGCAGTCTCGCTGAGATCGATCGACTACAGAAGCTCAGCCGCCGAAAGTCGTTGCGGATGCTTCCCGATGAGCACTTCTCGTCTGCGCTATCAACCACGGCACCGCGACCCAGAATCGCGGTCGCGGCCAAGAAGGCTGCTCCTGCCAGAAAGGCAGTACCGGCCAAGAAGGCCGCGCGGCCCGCGCTCAACATCGCAGACCTGCTGTAGGAGGAGACAAGATGAGCGACCCATTGACCGAGTTCATCGAGGCAAGCGTCCTTCTGGCAGGAATCGGCGATCCCTCAGGCGCGACCGCGGCAGCGGCGAACGATCACGTGGCGATGGTGCGCAGCTCGATCGCCCTTCCGCTTCCACGCACTGAGAAGCGTCTGCGCGTTCCGCTCGAGGTGGCGGGCCAGATGCTCACGGGCATCGGCGATGGCCCGCGGCTCTATGACCGCTACCTGCTGCCCCCCGCAGTTCAGGCGCTTTCGGCCGCCGTGCTCGCCGACCCGCAGGTCCTGTCGCACGCCGAGAGGGTGATGAACGCCTGGCGAGAGGTTATTGGCGAGCTCGCGGACGGCGCTGCTCTCACCAGCATCCTCGCGACCATCGACGGGGATCGCTGGAAATCCATCGTCGACCCGGGGGATTTCCCGATGGCAGTGGAGTCACTGCTTGATCCGGCCTGGGGCATCTGGGATGCCTCCGCACGTGCGGCACTCGCCTCACTGCCGCCTGGCATCAAGGCGGGTGATCGTCTGCCCTTGCTGCTGGGCCTGTGGGCGGGCGCAGGCCGGACCCCGCAGCTGGAGGCCGACTGGCTGAAGGCCGAGGAATGGATCGATGCCGATTCGCACGCGATCGCGGCCGAGAGTGATCTCGGCGCAGCCCGCGTCTGGGCCATGAGTTCGAGCAGCCCCGTTTATCAGCAGATCGACCGGCACGCCGTCGACGCATTCGTTGCCTGGGCCTACCGGCGCGCAGGCACCTGGCAGACATTCACCTCAGCCGATCCCGAGATCCACTCGCGACTGCGCGAGCAGTGGCCTGAGCCGCCAGCCGCGAGCGGCGAAGGATGGCCTGCGTGGGTGAAGAAGGCCGTGTCGATCAATGCGATCAAGGAGCAGGCGGCACGGCCGACCGTCGTGAGGGCCCCTGTCGCCACGACCGAGGGCCTGCTCGCGGATCTCGGCGCGATGATCGGGATCGAGCAGGCGAAGGCTGAGATCGCCGGGATCGTGAACCTTGCCCGGATGGAGCAGGCCCGGGCGGCCCAGGGCCTTCCGACGAGCATCGTCAACCTTCACATGGTGTTCAGCGGGAATCCCGGGACTGGCAAGACAACGGTCGCGCGGCTGTATGGCCAGATCCTCCGCTCGCTCGGGCTCCTCTCGAGCGGGAACTTCATCGAAGTCACCCGGGCTAACCTCGTCGGCAAGTACCACGCCGAAGCGAGCGAGAAGACCCGGCGCGCACTCGATGCGGCAGACGGGGGAGTCCTCTTCATCGACGAGGCCTACTCGCTCACCGACGGCCCATCCCATAGCGACGGTGCGGAGGTCATCAACGAGCTCGTCGCGGCGATGGAGTCACGACGCGGGTCATTCGCGCTCGTGGTCGCCGGATACCCGGGAGTTATGGCGAAGTTCCTCGAGTCGAATCCTGGGCTCGGCAGTCGCTTTCGGGACACCGTCCTCTTCCCTGATCTGTCGAACGCGACTTTGTATGACGCGCTTGTCGGCATGCTCACGGGGGACGGCTACCGAATCGACGAAGCAGCCGTCACACCGATCAAGGACTGGATCGCGGCCATCCCGCGCGGGGAGGGCTTCGGCAACGTCCGGGAGATGCGCAAGCTCACCGGGATCCTCAGGGAACGTATGGCGTCGAGGTTCGCACTGGACCCGTCAGCCGCTCCGATCGAGGTCGTGCTGAGAACTGACGTTCCCACGCTCGGTCCCGGCGAATTCGATGAGGTGGCCTACGAGTCGGCGATTGCCGATCTGGACTCCCTCGTGGGACTCGCTCCGGTGAAGGCAGCGATCCGCGGGTTGACTGACAAGGCCCGGCTTGCGCAGCTCGTGCAGGCGAGGGGCAAGACCGTCGCGCCGATCGAGATCGGGCACATGGTGTTCACGGGCAACCCCGGCACGGGCAAGACCACCGTGGCGGTCGGCATCGGGCGCATCCTCGTCGCGCTCGGACTGCTGCGCAACGGTCATGTCCACGTCGTTGGCCAGGCATCGCTCATCGGCGAGTACCTGGGGCAGACAGCGCCGAAGGTCCGGGCCGCGATCCAGCAGGCACTTGACGGCGTGCTGTTCATCGACGAGGCATACGCCCTGACCGCCAGTACGCACGCGGGCGCGTACCAGCGCGAGGCCGTCACGACACTGGTTGACGAGATGGAGCGGCATCGCGGCAGACTCGTCGTCATCATGGCCGGATACCCCGACCAGATGGCGACATTCCTTCAGTCGAACGAGGGACTGAAATCCAGGGTTGCCCACAGCATCGACTTCCCTGATTTCGATCGAGCGCAAATGCGGAGCAACGCAGTGAGCATGGTGCATCAACGACGCATGCGCATCGATGACGACGCAGCCGATGCGATCGCCGACCTCTGCGCAGCCATGGCCGCGCAACCTGGCTTCGCCAATGCGCGAACAGTGCGGAACTTGGTTGACGAGGCCGTCACGCGTCATGCCTCGCGCGTCGTGCGAGACCCTGAACTGCAGAAAGACTCGAGGGCACTCATGACGATTGAGAAGCAGGACGTTCCTGAAGTCGAGGCCGTGACTGCCGTTCCATTCGGGTTCATAGCCTGACGCGCAGTGAGCATGCGTGGGCAGTCCCTGTCCTGCGGATCGGTCTGCGTAGGGCCTTGAGTGCTCCTCCCAGAGTGTTTCAAGGTCGGCTGCGTGCGCGGATGGTGGCTGCCTCGTGGACCTGCTGGTACTCCAGGGTGCTCATCGATGGTCTCGCTGAGGAAGGCGAGCAGCTCGTGACGAATGGCGCCGACGTCATAGAGCGCCGCCTCGGCGGTCGGGTCGATGAGGAGGTCGAGGTCGCTTTCGCCAGTGTCGTCGCCTCGTGCGGCTGAGCCGAACACCCGCGGATTCGTGGCGTGGTGGGCTGAGACGATGTCGTGTACCTCGCGTCGAGGCGAATCGGGCTGGGGCCTGGCCCAGCGACGGATGCGACAAGCGCGTTGCTGCTTGTAATTCAATGCATTACGCTAGCAATGTGCTGGAGGACGTCGACTGGTCGCACCGCGGCGACTACATGCAGGCCAGGCACAGCATCACTGTCCCGGTTGCCAACGACGCGGTGCACGACCCCGAGCGTGTAGTGATCGACCCGGACTACAACAGCATCAGTGCAAGCAGCATCCGAATCATCGGCTACTCGACCCTTGCGGGAGCGGTCGTCACGGTGATCGTGCTCGTGGATGGGGGAGTCGTCTACGGGGTGAACGGATGGCTCGCGAACGCGAAGGACAAGCGGATCTACATGGAGGCACGCGATTATGAGCAGGATTGATGACAAGTTGGAGGCCGTGGCGGCGGCGGTCGAGGCAGCGGAGATGTCGGCCGATCCGAACGCGCCGCTCCCGGCAGGCACGAGCGTGACCCGCGGGCATCCGCGTGCCCGGAACCTCCAGGTGCGGTTTCGCGACGACGAGTTCGACGCGCTCACGGCATACGCAAGCCAGCAGGGACTTCCGGTGTCGACTGTCGTCCGGCTGCTGGTCCTCAAGGCGATCGCGCCGGTCGATGATCTCAATGCCGCACTCGACCGACTCGAGAGCGACGTGGCTGCTGTTCGGCGCTCTGCCCTGAGCGCATAGGCGAATCGAACGTGCGCGCCGGGCGTGCATGCATGCTGCCGCATGGAGGTGCAGATGGTGGTGCGGCAGCGCGGATTCGTGAGGGGATCTCGTTGATCGCGCGACCAAGCGCTCGTGTCCTGCCAGCGTCTTCTTGCATGCGAGGGTAAGGCCGGAAAGTCCCCGAGAGCTCCGGACGAACGACAATCCGCAGCGCCACCGGAGCGAAGCACGAAACTCACCGAAGTTGGCAGTATCCCCTTGGCTCGCCACCCGCAAAAAGAGGACGCCGGAATCAGGAGTGGCCGCGACACCTGCCTTTGGCAGTAGATCGCGCAATCGCGCAATCGCGCAAACGGGTCTATGTCCGCATCGGCAAGTACCCGGATTTCAAAGCTTCCGTCAGGGAACCAGTAATGCCTTAAGCAGGTTCGTACACTCTCGGAAAGGTCATCTGGACGCTCGTGATTTCACTAATGCGCCGATCGGCTCTTCACCCTCAAACCAACCGACTTGTACTCCGTCCAACGGTCTTCTGCGCTTGGGAATGCCCCCGCATTGATTTCCATTGCTGAGCCGTAAGGACTCATCTTCGAGGGAATGATATCCGTCATACCGAAGTCCTCCCGAGGTCTTGGCATGAGTATTACGATTCAGGTAACCTATTGATATGGAGGTGCGCTTCGCTACGCGTGATCTCGAGCGGATGTGCACCGGGGCACGTCGGATGCAGGTTGCGCTTGGAGTGAACGTCGCGAAGAAGCTCAAACTCAGGATGGCTGAGCTCACTTATGTCGAGGAGATGGCTGATCTTCTTGGGGGACCAGGCAGATGGGAAGAGCTAAAGGCCGACCGGGCAGGACAGTGGTCGGCGAGATTGACAGGAAACTGGCGGCTCATCGTCCAGCCCGAGGAAGGCGACGAGGTGACTGTCCTCGTTGTCGAGATCATCGACTATCACTCGGTCAGTCTTGTAGGAGAGAAAGGAGTAGACCATGACCACGACTCTTGACCACGTCGTCACCACCGGTGATTTCATCGCAGAGTGGATGGAGGACGAGGGGCTCAACGCTGCCGAACTAGCGCGCCGGCTCGGTGTCACTTCTAAGCATGTGAGTGAGTTGCTCAGCGGCAAGGCCCCGTTGTCGCATCAACTGGCCTTGGCACTGGAGCGGGTGACCGCCGTCCCGGCCCGTCTATGGAATCTGTACGAGGTCGGGTACCGAAGTGAACTCGCGCGTGAAGCAGCCAATGACGATCTTGCCGGCCAATACGAGCAGGCAAAGGAGTTTCCACTCGCTTACTTGCGCAAGTACGGCATTCTGACTGTGCCCGCGCAGGACCGCGCGGGCACAGTCGGACAATTGCTCGGCGTTCTCGGCGTTGCGAGTTGCGAGGCTTTCTGGGCGACGTGGTCTCACGGAAGCGTTGCCTACCGTCGATCGGCAGTCGGCCGTACGGACGCCCCGTCACTTGCCGTGTGGCTCGCGCTAGCTGAGCGGCATCATGACGGACTGCGCGACGTCCCTGAGTTCGATCGATCCCGATTGGAGTCGGTCATCCCACTGTTGCGCAATCTCACGAGCGGTGAACCGATGGCCGCGATTCACGAATCAGAGGCCAAGCTCCGGGATGCCGGCGTCGTGCTCTGCTTCATTCCACCCGTGCCGGGGTTGGGGATCCACGGCGCCACGCGGTGGCTCAACGGAACACCTGTTATCCAACTTTCCTTGCTCTGGAAGAGCGACGACCAACTCTGGTTCACGCTTTTTCACGAGATTGGTCATGTCCTGCTTCACGGGGACAAGTCGCTGTACCTCAACGGAGAGAAGAGCGTCGCCGAAGATGAGGCGGATGCTTACGCCTCGGAGGTGCTCATCCCTCGTCAGTATCAGCATCGGTTGCCTAGGACGCGTGACATTGCGGCTGTGAATGAATTGGCCGGCGAGCTCGGAATTGGGCCGAGCATTGTTCTTGGCCGCGCGCAGCGAGAAACAAGAGATTTCGCATGGGGTCATAGCCTGAGGCGGAAGTTCGTGTGGGGCGCGAAGACGGCGTAGTCCTGAATTGAACGTGCGCGGGGTTGCAGGCCCGCACTCCAGGTGAGTGCCAAAGGGGGTGCAGAAATGGTCATGTGCGAGGGCAGTTTGCAGGGCAGGCAATCCGAAGAGATCGTCCCGATCAGGGCGGAGCGTTGGACGACCTGGGAGCGGATCCGTGAGGTGTTCGAGAGCCCGACCGATCCCGGTTGGGATGCCGAGCGCCGCGAGGTTGGAGCTTCGGGTCTTTCTGATCCCTGGTCGCGTTGATGCTGTCGGTTCTGGACACGAGCATCCTGATGGCGCAGGCGGCAGTTCCGGTCGAAGGAGACATTGCGATCAGTATCGTGTCCATCGCCGAGTTGCAGTTCGGTCTCCTGATTGCTCCGGACGATGAGCGTCGAGCGCGTCAGCTCGCTCGGCTGAGCGCGATCCTCCGCAGTTTCGAGCCGCTCCCCGCTACTGGATAGTTCGCCGACCGTGCAGTCATGATCTGGATGACTGCCCGGTCGGTCTCGTCGTTCGTCGGACGAGTTCGCGTCGAGGTCCGTCCACGTTCGTCGTCGGACGGCTCGCCAGTCGCCGGGATCTACGCGCAGAAACTGCCGGGGGAGCTGCTGTGGGAGGAGTTCATGTCGCCTATGGGCTTGATCCGGTATCGCCTGGCCAAGGAGATCGGCGTACCGGTTCCTCTCATCGGCGACATCGTCCGCGGCAGGCGCTTGATCACTGCGGATACCGACTTGAGGCTCTGCCGGTTCTTCGGGCTCTCCGACGGGTACTGGCTGCGCGCGCAGGTTGTGTACGACAGCGAGGTTGCCCGGTGTGAACATGTTTCGTGCATTCATAAACTGCGAGGGTCGGGCGCCACGCCCATGTGAGGACGCGACCGGCCCCCACGGACAGGCAGTTGGGGTGGCAGCACTGGCGTGACACTTCCGGGACGTTGCAGTAGGCCTTGACGGAGATCCCGGCGTCGACAAGGGTGTCGATCACCGGGTGGATCCTTTTGGATGCGGGGCCCGTACTGCCCGGCAGCACGTGAGCTCGCCGCAGGATCTCCGCTGGCTTCCATGACTGTTGGCGTGTCGATGAGCGAGTCCACCAGAGCAGGCGCTTGGCGAACAGGCAGACGAGTCGCGGGTATGCGAGGAATGAGCATCTCAGACCCTCGGTGACCGGCTCCCAGCCGGCGCCCACGGTCCGGATGGCGTGTTCGGCACCCTCCGGTCACGGATCCTTTGGTAACGATTCGGACTCAGATGGCGCAATTCGTGGACAAGGATCTCGGTGGCTTCGATCATATAGTTAATTAAATAAAATGACGTTGTGGCAGGTTCCACCGTCACACGCACGCAGCCAACACCACTGGAGGTGCCCAAATGCGCGACTTTGCGGTGCACGATGTTCCGGGTCCGAAGCGAAATCACCTCGGATACGGACGGAACGTCCCGAAAGTTTTCTGGCCCAACGGCGAACGGGTGGCGGTCAGGCTGATCGTCAACTGGGAGGAGGGCTCCGAGTACGCCATGGCATACGGCGATCAGCGCAACGAGGGCCTTGCGGAAATCAACTACAGCATGGGCCCGGAGTTTCGCGACCAGTGCGTCGAGTCGGTCTACGAGTACGGCAGCCGTGCCGGAATCTGGCGACTCCAGCGGATGTTCGACGCCGCAGGCGTCAAGTGCACCTTCTTCGGCGCGGCCATCACCTTCCAGCGAGCCCCTGAAGTATCCGCTTGGGTCCGCGAGGCCGGGCACGAACCCTGCAGCCACGGCTACCGGTGGGAGGAGGCATGGCTTCTCAATCGCGACGAGGAACGCGACCACATCAACGAGGCTGTCCGCATCATCGAGGAGGCAACAGGTCAGCGCCCCCGAGGCTGGTACTGCCGCTACGGCCCGAGCGTCAACACCCGGGAGCTCGTGGTCGAAGAGGGCGGGTTCACCTACGACTCCGATGCCTAAAACGACGACCTCCCGTACTTCACCGAGGTGAAGGGCAAGCAGCACCTCGTTCTTCCCTACACGCTGACGAACAACGATGCGGCATTCATCCTCGGAAACTCCGCGAACGCAAACGACTTCTTCAACCTGCTCAAGGGAGCCTTCGACTACCTGTGGGACGAGGGAGCGACGCACCCTCGCATGATGTCCGTGGGGCTCCACTCGCGTTGGATCGGCCAGCCTGCTCGCGCCGCCGGCCTGCGCGACTTCATCGACTACGTGCAGAACAAGGGCGACGCCTGGATCGCGCGGCGTATCGACATCGCTGATCACTGGTTGGCGCATCACGACGAATTCGCGATCTGAGCGGTGGCGTGGTGACCCAGGGCCTAGGCAGTGAGACGCAAGTGGCGGCAGATTCGGTGCCGGCGCCGGTGCGACGCGATCGTCGAAGCATGACCTCGTGGCTTAACCGCTACGCCCTCGTCCTCATCTGGATTGCACTTGCAGTGGTTCTCTCCATCGCGTCGCCGGACCGGTTCCTGCAGCCGATCACGTTCAGCACGATCTTCGGAACTCAGTCCGTCCTCGTCATCCTGACACTCGCTCTGCTCCTGCCGCTTTCTGTCGGCGACTTCGACCTGAGCGTGGCCAACATGATGGGGATGTCGGCCACCTTGATGGTCGTCCTGAACGGGGACAAATTCGGCCTGCCCCTGTGGGTTGCCATGATCGCGGCGATCTCCGCCGGGCTTCTCGTGGGCGTGTTCAATGCCTACCTCGTCGTGAAAGTGGGAGTTGATGCGATCGTCGCGACCCTTGGCATGGCGACGCTGCTGCTCGGTTTGTCGAACTGGGTAAGCGGATCCATCATCCAGACAGGTATCTCCAAGCTCCTGTCGAATGCGGTCAATGGCCGCATGCTGGGGCTTCCGCTTTCGTTCTGGTACGGAATGCTCCTTGCGGCGCTCCTCTGGTTCATCCTGTCCTTCCGACCCCTGGGTCGCAGGATCGCCTTCGTCGGACAGAACCGAGAGATGGCGAGGCTGAGTGGAGTTCGAGTGGATCGAATCCGCTTCTTCGGTTTCATGGGTGCCGGGCTGCTCGCGTCGCTGGCGGGCATCATGATGGCTGGCCAGCTCGGGGCATTCCAAGCGAGCTCCGCTACCTCGTACCTGCTGCCGACATTCGCAGCGGCGTTCCTGGGAACGACCGTCATTGTTCCCGGCCGTTTCAATCCATGGGGATCGGTTGTTGCGATCTTCTTCTTGATAACGGGGATCACAGGCTTGAACCTTCTCGGGCTGACCGGGTGGATTCAGGATGCGTTCTACGGGGCGGCGCTCATCATCGCCGTCACGCTTTCCACCCTGGTGAGGCGAAGGGTCAAGCCCGAATAGTCGATCGGGAGCCACTCCAGATGTAGTCGATCGTAACAAACCCATTGGTAGCAAGGTGATTAGGGAGAAAGCATGGAGCTCGTACGTACGAAAATCGGGATGATCGCTGTCGGCATCGTTGCCGGCGGCATCGCCCTCAGTGGATGCAGTTCATCCGACACGTCCTCCGGGGCTGCGTCAGCGGCGCCCGCTGCGTCAACTGCAGCGTCGGCCGGCACCTCGGCGGCTGAGGAGCCCACGGCCGACATTGCGGGCGCTGAGGCGGCGCTTGCCGAGTACAGCGGCCCCGCGACATGGACGGAGCCAGGCCCCGCATTCGATATCTCGGGAGCCAAGGGCAAGAGCGTCGTCTACATCCCGTTGGATAACAGCATCCCGATCTTCACCGTCATCTACGGTGAGATGGAGAAGGCGCTCAAAGAGGCCGGCGCCGTGCCATCGTTGTGCGACGGCCAGGGAAACCCAACCCAGTGGGCGGCCTGCATCTCGGATGCAGCCGGTCGCGGGGCATCTGTGATCATCCTCGACTCGATCCCGGTCGCCAGCGTTGCTGAGGCAGCCAAGGCGGCTCAGGAGGCAGGCGTCAAGATCATTGATGGTAACAACGGAGACCCGGAGATCGTCCCCGAGGGCACCGATGCGCGCGTCTCGTTCCAGTACAGCCTCTCGGGCCGCCTCGTGTCCGACTGGATCATCACTGATTCGGCTGGCGATGCGAACGTTCTCATCATCCAGTCGCCGGAATCGGGCAATGTCCCCGACCTCGTCGGCAAGGGATATGCGGCAGAGCTCGCGGCGAAGTGCCCGAGTTGCAAGGTGCAGATCGCTGACGTCGCCATCGCGGACTGGGCAACCAAGCTCCAGCCCACGGTGCAGGCAGCGCTCGCGGCCGACCCGTCTATCAACTACATCATCCCGATTTACGACGGTATGTCCACCTATGTCGTCCCGGCGATCGCTGCCGCGGGCGCATCGGATCGAGTCAAGGTCGCGACGTTCAACGCCAACCTCGACCCGATGAAGAAGATGGCAGCCACAACGCCTACGAGGGCTGGGCATACGCAGATCAGAGCCTTCGCCTGATCACCGGAAACGCTCCATCGGCGAACGAGAATGTGCCGGCGCGCGTCTTCACGCGTAACAACGTTGGCGAGCTCCAGCTCACCCCCGAGGCTGAGCGCAGCGGGGAATGGTACGGAGACAACACGTACCAGCAGAAGTACAAGGAACTGTGGGGACTGAAGTAGGAGAACCCACGCGGACCCGGCGCGCCTGTGAAAGGCGCGCCGGGCCCGGAACCCGGGCGGTTCCTCAAGATGGCCGCACTCGTCCAGCGAACTTCGTGCCCGACACATCAGATTGGAGGGGTGAGGATGCCCAGGCCAGAAGCGCAAGAGTCCCCGGCTTCGCCCGTGCTTTCCATTCACGGGCTGTCGAAGTCCTTCGCGGGCAAGAAAGTGCTGAGCGACGTTTCCATCACGGTCAGGTCGGGCGAGGTGGTCGGGCTCCTAGGCCAAAACGGCTCCGGCAAGTCCACCCTCATCAAGATCGTCTCCGGCTTCTACGAACCAGACGATGGCGCTGTCATTGAGGTCAATGGCCAGGACCTCGCATCAGCGAACTCCCGCGCACGTGCAGCGATGGCATTCGTCCATCAGAATCTCGGACTCTTCGACACGATGCCGGTCCTCGACAACCTCATGGCGAACCGATGGGCGCGAGCCGGTGGCCAGATCCACTGGCGCTCCATCCGCGGCGAGGCCCGGGCGCTGCTCGATGAGTTCAACCTCGATGTCGATCTCGGAGCACTCGTCGGCTCGCTATCCGCGGGGGACAAGGCGATCATCGCCATTGCGCGCGCCGTCGGCGACCTGGCCGACGTGAACCAGGGCTTGCTCGTCCTCGATGAGCCGACCCCGTACCTAGCCCGGGAGGAAGTAGGCAGGCTGTTCACGGCGGTCCGGGCTGCTGCGGCCCGGGGAATCGGGATCCTCTTCGTCAGCCACCGACTCGAGGAGGTCGAAGAGGCGACTGACCGGGTCGTGGTTCTGCGCGACGGCCATGTGGTCGGCGATCGCACGACCAGCGAACTGGTGGACGGTGAACTCATCCAGCTCATCGTCGGGCGCTCGATTTCAGACTTCTACCCTTCGGTCCCGCAATCTGGGGACGGGACCGTCCTGCGGGTCTCGCGTCTCTCGGTCTCCGGGGGAAAACCGCTCTCTTTCGAGGTCAGCCGAGGGGAGATCATCGGCCTGACGGGGCTGCTCGGCAGCGGGTTCGAGCTCGTCCCCTACGTCCTCGGCGGCGCTGCGCACGCGAAGGCGGGGACGGCGGATATCGACGGCGAACTCATCGACCTAACGCGCGGCAACCCGGGCAGTGCGATAGTCGCGGGAATGGTGCTTGTGCCCGCGGATCGGGCGCGACTGGGAGTCGCGATGGGTATGTCCGTTCGCGAGAACATCAGCCTGCCGTGGATCGACCGCATCTGTGGACGGTTCGGCATTGACAGGCGTCGCGAGCAGCAGGACATTGTGAGCCTGCTCGATCGATTCGACGTCCGTCCGGCTGACCCGGCCGCACTCATGGGAACCCTGTCTGGAGGCAACCAGCAGAAGACCGTGCTGGCGCGCTGGATTGCCCAGAACCCAAAGGTCCTCGTCCTGCACGAACCGACACAGGGCGTCGACGTCGGGGCCCGTCAACAGATCTTCCAGGTCATCAGGGACGCCGTCGTCGCGGGCATGTCGGTCATCTATGCATCGTTGGAGTACGAGGACCTCGCGCACATGTGCGACAAGGT
>JBBATH010000026.1:0-15280 GCA_040398845.1 Candidatus Nanopelagicales bacterium
CAATCCAGGTTGGCATCTCGCCAACACCCATGTGCGGCGCATCGAAGTAGATCGCATCGCGGCGCACCGGAATAATCGACGCCTCGGCGTCGGCACCAACCAGCTGCGGAAAGAGTTCTGGGAGCCACGGCCCCGCCGCCCAGACTGTTGCACCGGCGGCGATTGGGTTGCCACCCGCGTCGAGCGCGCTGCCATCGGCGGCAGGCGTCGCGCGACCGCGCGTAATCACGCCACCCTCGCGCTCGAACATGCGCGCCGCTGCCCGAACGCCGTTGCCGGCGCGCAAAAAGCCGGCCGTCGGCTCATAGAGCACCGATGTCAGGCCGTCAGTACCGACTGATGGCCAGCGGCGCAGCGCCTCTTCTGGGGTGATGCGTTCGCACGGCACCCCCGCCTCGCGCATGCGCTGCTCCGAGTGCGCCTCCCAGACGCCATCGCCCGAAACGAACCAGGCAACACCACTCTCCACAAAGATCTGCTCGCCGGCCTGCTCGCCCAGCTCTTTCCAGGCAACCAGTGTGCGCTGCGTCCAGCCCATCAGCAGCGCGTCCTCTCCATGGGAGTGGCGAATGATGCGGCTGTAATCACCGGAGGTGGTTTTGGCGCCGCCAGGTTCGCGCTCTTCAATCAGCTGAACGGTGGCGCCGAGGCGTCGTGCGTGCAGTGCCGTCCACGTGCCCCAGACACCGCCGCCAACCACCAGCAGGTCGGGTGCGCCGCCCGCCATGGCTACTTCTTTGCGCCGAGGGTGCGGAAGCGCGAGAGGAACTCCTTGGTGCGTGGGTCCTTCGGCGCGTCGATCACCTGCTCTGGTGGCCCGACCTCGGCGAATTCGCCCTGATCCATGTAGTAGACGCGATCGGCCGCCTCATGCGCGAAGTCCATCTCGTGGGTGACCACGATCATCGTGCGACCCTCGTGCGCCAGGTCCGCCATCACCTTGAGAACCTCACCCACCAACGTTGGGTCGAGCGCTGAAGTTGGCTCGTCGAACAGCAGCACCTTCGGCTGCATCGTGAGCGCGCGCGCAATCGCGACGCGCTGGCGCTGGCCGCCGGAGAGTCGCGATGGATACTCGTCGCGCTTCTCGAGCAGACCGACCTTGGCGAGGTACTTCTCGGCAATCGCCTCGGCCTCTTTGCGGTCCATCCCCTTCACGTGAATCGGAGCCTCCACGCAGTTCTCAATCACGCTCAAGTGTGGGAAGAGGTTGAACTCCTGGAAGACCATGCCGGCGCGCATGCGCACCTCACGAATGCGCTCCTGTCGCTCGCTCCCCTCTGTGTGGAATGGGTCGGCGCCAACGATCACGCCATCAATCTCGACGGTGCCGTCCGTCGGATCTTCGAGGAAGTTTAAGCTTCGCAGGAAGGTGCTCTTTCCGGAACCAGATCGGCCCAGGATGCAGACGGTCTCGCCCGGCCACACCGTGATCGATGCGCCGCGGAGCACATGGTTCTCGCCGAACCACTTGGTGATGTTGGTCGCCTTCAGCACCGGCTCGGCGCCTGCCTTTACGAGCACGCCTGGCTTCTCAGCAGGATGTACAGGATGTGTTGCTGGCGTGGACGATAGCTGCTTCATGTCGCTCATCCCTTCGTCGCCTTGTTGCGGTCGCCCGCGGAGAGTCGTGCCTCAATACGGTTCTGAACGGCGGTAAAGACGATCGTAAGGACCCAATAAACAACGCCAGCGATCATGAAGGTCTGCAGCGTCTTGAACTCCTTGGCTCCCACATTGCGGGCACGCCAGAGGATCTCCTGGAGGCCGACCGTTGAGGCGAGCGCGGAGTCCTTCAACATGGCGACGAAGTCGTTGCCGATGGCGGGGACGATGATGCGGAACGCCTGTGGGGCAACGATGCGCAAGAAGGCTGTACGCGGCGCCATGCCGAGAGCGGCAGCTGCCTCACGTTGTCCGAGGGGCACGGCCTGGATGCCAGCGCGGAAGATCTCCGTCATGTAGGCGCCGTAGTTCATGGCAAGGGCGGCGATTGCGCAGAGGATTGGATCAAGCACGATCCCCACCTGCGGAAGTGCCAGGTACCAGAAGAGCAGCTGCAGGATCAGCGGGGTCCCGCGGAAGAAGCTCACGTAGAACGAAGCCATGCCACTGAGGAGTGGGCTCCGTGAGAGGCGGCCTAGCGCGCCGATGATTGCGAGCAGTGTGGCGAAGCAGATTGAGACTGCCGAGACGAGAAGGGTCAGCCAGACGCCCTGCAGGATGAATGGGGCTGCGGTCTGGATGAACGAGATCTCGACATTGAGCGAGACACCGATAAAGGCGATGAGGAGGAGCACGATCCCACCCCAGACGATTCGGAAGCGGTTCTGCCAACCGCGCGAGCGTCGCTGCTCATCGGCGGCAACGGACTGCGCGAGCGCCTGAGCCTCTTCGTGCATGTCCCCTCCCTCTCCCTATCTTTTGGTGAAGCGCTGAGGAGCCCTGGGTCTCCCCAGGGCTCCTCAATCGCAAACGGCTCTTCAGCCGGTACGCATTATGGCTTGCTGACGTCGCGGCTCAAGTTGCTCATCGCATACTTGGTGAGCGTGCCATCAGCGTGCATCGCGGCAATAATCTCGTTGATCGCGACGATCGCCGATGCAGTGTCAGGGCCCGACTTGTCGAGAGCGAACGAGATTCGGCCAGCGAAGTTTGCCTCTTCGTTCAAGAAGCGGATCTTCCCGTCTGACTCGGCAATTGCAGCCTCGATGAACTCACGGCTCTGTGCCATGGCGTCCCAGTCATCGGTGCGGCCCGCAAGGTACGCCTCGATGCAGTTGTAGTCGGTTGTATAGGTCTTGAGAATGGCACCCGCTGGCGGCGCATTGAACACATCGACCACGGTGCTGCCGGCGAATCCGGTCTCAATCCACGTGGCGTGTGTGGTGCTCTCACCAGCGCAGATTGTCTTACCTGCAAGGTCGGCGACCGTGGTGTACGTCGAGTCGGTGGCAACCAACAGGTAGCCAGCCTCATAGAAGTACGGCTCAAGGAAGTCGACCACCTCGGCACGAGCCTCGGTCTGGGTCATGGAGCCGATGGAGATATCCCATCGACCGCCCCAGCTACCCGCGGTGACTGCGGCCCAGTCAGGCGTTACCCACTCAACGGTGACGCCGAGGCGCTTGGCCGTCTCACGAGCGGAGTCTGAGTCGAAGCCAACATACTCGCCGGCTGCATTCAGCGCGGAATATGGTGGATAGGCTGGGTCGGTTGCGATCTTGATCACGCCAGCGGCGCAGATCTTCCCGAGCAGCGTGGTGGCTGGCTCGCCAGCGGCGATCGCCTGCTCACAGACAGTGCCTGTTGCGGTACTTGCGCTTGGGCTCGCAGCTGAGCCACCACAGGCTCCGACCACGATGGCGGCACCTGCAAGGAGCGCCAGGAGTGTCGACTTGATCTTCATCTCGTCAATACCTCACATAATCCGGCGGGGCAGGCCCAGCGGGCCACCTCAGCGCCTTGGGGGCGATGATCCCACTCTGGCCAGCCTGCTGCCAAGGGGTTGCGCGGGCTGCGCAGGCCGTAGGATGCCCCTATGAGCAACCGCGCCGCCCCCGGCCAGGTCCAAACCGTCCTCGGCCCCGTAGCGCCTGGCGACCTCGGATTCACCCTCCCCCACGAGCACACCAAGTGCAGCCTCTGGTGGATCGAGAGCCGCTGGGACTACTGGGAGCTGATCGGCGACGAGCCACGGATCAACGAGGAGCTGGCCGCCTATAAGGCCCTCGGCGGCGGCACCCTGGTCGATGTGACCCCGATTGGCATCGGCCGAGACCTGGCGCGGCTGGCCCGCCTCTCACAGGCGACCGGGCTGCACATCGTGGCCGGTGCCGGCTGGTACCGCCAGGCCTACTACCCCGCCGAGGCGCGCATCGATCGCCGCTCCATCGACGATCTCGCCGACGAGATCGTGCAGGAGTTTGTCGACGGCCCAGTGCGCCCAGGCATCATCGGCGAGATCGGCACCGACAAGCCGTGGGTCACCGCGCAAGAGGAGCGCGTCTTCCGCGCCGCCGCCCGCGCCGCCCTGCGCACTGGTGCCTCGGTCACCACCCATGCGGTGCAGAGCGATGTTGGCCTCGCGCAACTCGCCATTCTCGAAGACGAGGGGCTCGACCCGGCGCGCATCGTGATCGGCCACTGCGACTCGCATCCGCGCATCGAACATTGGCGCGAGATCGTACGACGCGGCGCACATGTTGAGGCTGACTTCTTAGGGATGAGCTTTACGCCGCTTGAGCGCGCTGGTGAGCCGAAGGTCGTGGAGTTGATCGGCACGCTCTTGAACGAAGGATTTGAGAAGCAGATTCTGCTGAGCCAAGATGTTTGCCACGACTCGCAGCTCGCCTCGTACGGCGGCAACGGCTACACCTATCTGCAGAAAACTTTCCTGCCGCGGCTGGCTGCTGCGGGCGTGAACGCGGCAACGATCAAGACGATCACCGTCGAGAATCCGGCGCGACTCTTAACGCTGCGTAAGCCCGCCTAGCGGCGCGCCGCGACCAGCACCCCCGCAAAGAGGATCAGCGCGCCGAGCAGTTGCCCGGGTGCTGGGATCTCGCCGAAGATCAGCGCCCCCGCAACCACGGTCATCAGCGGCTGCACAAAGAGGAGCACCGAGCCGACGACACTCGGAAGATGCGGAATCGAGGCATTGATCAGCGGGTAGCCGAGCACCTGCGACATGAGGGCGAGGAGCACGAGGTAGCCGATCCCTGGCCAGAGGTCGGGTGGGAGGAGCGTTCCACCAGCCGCGGCGATGATCCCCGAAACGAGGATCATGCCGATCGCTGCGTCACGCAGCATGCCGAATGGCCCTACGGCGCTCGAGCCCGAGGAGATGCGGCGCGTGATCACCAGGTAGAGGCCGTAGAAGCTCGCCGCGCCGAGCCCCCAGAGCACGCCGAGTGCTGGATCGCTGCCGGCCGACACGTTGAGTGCTCCGGCAAACGGATCCACCACCTGGGCCAGCAGAAGCAGTCCGAGGAAGGCGAAGGGAATCGCCGCGACGGCACGGCCTGGCGTGCGCTCCCCCATCAGTGCGGCATATAGGCCAACGATGAAGACCTGCGCGTTCGGCACCACGGTCGCCAGGCCCACGCCAAGCAACGGAATAGAGATGTGGAAGCACTGCAGGTCGAGGGCGAAGAGTGCGCCAGCGCCGACGGCGAGGAGCCGATCGCGGCGCGTTGCCGAATGTCCTTCGCGCCGGGCAATGAACCAGAGGAACGGAAGGGAGACGGCACCGCGGAAGAGCGTCACCACGGCAGGTGAGCCACCAGAGAGCTTGGCCAGCGTTGAGGATTGTGAGATCGCCAGAGCGCCGAGCGCGGCTCCGAGCCGCGGATGTCGAGTGGCGAATCCGAGTGGTGCTGATGGCATTGCTGCACGATACACGGCGCGATGCGTTAGGCGCAGAATCGCCGCAGCTTACCCGCCAGTGAGCTGCGGCGACTCGTTGATATGGGGCGGCTAGCGATTAGTCGTCGTCGCCGTCCTCGTCTTCATCTTCGTCCTCGTCCTCGTCCTCGTCCTCGTCTTCATCGTCGTCCTCGTCTTCATCGTCGTCCTCGTCCTCGTCCTCATCGTCATCCGAGCCGCCTGCTGGTGGTGGGATGACAATCGGGTCAGTGCCTGGCACTGGATCAACGGCCAGCACATCCGTTGGCGCTGGTGTGACATCAACGACAGGCGTTGGGTCCACTGGAACAACGGGTGACGGGTCAGCTACAACGGCAGCCTCAGTGCCACCGAGTGGCGGCAAGATGCCAGCCTGGCTTGCGAACGCTCCGCCGATCGAGAGGCCAAATCCGGCGGCCAGCACGAAGGCGACAATCGTTGAAGCTGGGCTGCGGCCATTAGAGACCGCCTGGGGTGCGTACTCGGGGCGCCACGGCTCCACCGGAGCGAGTTCCTGGCCCTCGAATGAGCTCTTCTTCTTTGCCATGAGATTGCTCCTTTCAATCGCCTCGGCTATCGCCTCGGTCGCCTATGGCCATGTTCGGTGCCTGGAGGTGCGGGCGTCCTGTGTCGGAGCACAGGAAGTCGTGAGAAGTCACCAATAAATCTCCTTAGATCGTGCGGGTGCGGAACCCCTCAGTAGCCGTGAGCACCCCATCGGTATCCATAGCAAGAGCGCCGTAGCCGGGCTCCTCGTCTACCCGCTGCATGCCCGCTCGTCCCTCAAGGAAGCAGATCGTGGCGAGGGCATCGACGCGGGCGATATCGGGCCCCACCACCGTAAAGCTGAGCCACGGGCTTGCCGCAGCCTCCCCCGTGCCTGTGTCGCGGAGGTGTCCAGGTCGCTCCGACAAGCCGCTCGTGGCGATCGCCTCGTTGCGCAGGGCAACGCGTGCGACCAGCGTGGTTTTGCGGCGCGGGTCAACAACTCCAACGCTCCAACCAATACCTGCTGGCCCGCCACCCGCGGCGGTGATGTCGCCACCAATCCCAAGCGAGAAGTTCTCAACGCCGTGTTCGCGCAAGATTGCGCCGGCGACGCCGATCGCCCAACCCTTTACGTAGCCAGAGGGTTCGAGCCCACCGTCGCGCCCTGCGTGCCAGGCGTCAAAGATGCCACCGCTCTCTTCGTAGAGTGCCTCACAGACGTCGAGGATCTGCTGTGTTTCGGGGTGCGCCGCCTCGCGCGCCAGCGCACCGTCACGAATCTGACAAATCTCGGAGTTCGGCCGATACGTCGAGAAACGTTCCTCGATCTCGTTCAGCCGCGCAAAGGTTGCCTCAACTGCGGCAGACGGCAGCGGCCCAACAACCGCCAGCGATGCGGCGGTTCCGAAGACCTTGCGAACGACTCGCGTGACCGACTCGTCGAGTGTGCCGCTCAAAAGATGGCCTTATCAATCGCCGCCTGCAGCGAATTTGCGTAGCCCCACCAGGAGTAGGTCGCGCCACTACAAGCCGCAGGCCTGAGTGCCACAAAGCTGTTCCCCGCGGCGCTGGTTGCCGCAAGATCGATCGCGGCGCTGTTAAAGGTCGCCTCAGTGCACGCCGCCTTCTTGTACCCGATGGCGTACTTGCCGGTCTGTACGGCCGATGCGGCGGTAACCTTGCCACCGCTGATGGTGACCGTCACCTTCATAAAGCCGTACTTGTAGTCGAAGTTGCTCCCCGTGTAGGTACCGTTATGCAGCGTGGCCGCTGCTGGAGCGGTCGGCACTGGCGTAGCCGTTGGCTTCGGCGTTGCTGTGGGTTTCGGTTTCGGTGTTGCGCTAGCGCCCGGAGCCAGCGATGGCTCTGGCGTTGAGCTTGGCGTCGGCGTTGGCGTCGGATCCGGGCTTGCACTCACCAACGGGTCAGGCGAAGCAGATGGGTCGGGCACAATTCCGCCGATTCCAGCCTGCGCTGGTGGTACGTACCCAACGATCAGGCGCAGCCCTGCAATCGTAAAGATGAGTGCGATCAGTCCTCGTCGTGGCATGTGTGTGCTCCTCTCTGCCCTAACGGGCTACCAACTAAACCGTTCAAGATGGATCTGGTGATGCGGCACGCCAATGTCGCGCAGGCTCTTCTCGACGGTGGCCATCATGCGTGGCGAGCCGCAGAGATAGATATCGCGCTCGCGCACGTCCGGATAGGCGGCCCACAACCCACCAGGCGAGAGCGGATCGTCGTTGAAGGTGAACTGATCACGGCTCCCCGTCACAAAGTTGAGGTCGGCACCGCGCGCTTCGGCGATGCGGGTGAGCTCTCGCTTGAGAACGACCGAGGCGTTCGATGGGGCGCGGTAGAGCAGCGCCATATCGCCACGGCGCACTGGGAGCACCTCAAAGAGTGCGCGCAGCGGCGTGATGCCAATACCGCCAGCGATGAGGAGCACCTTCTCGCGGGTACGAATCGCGCCGGTCAGGATGCCGTACGGGCCCTCAAGGAAGACGCGGGTGCCTGGCTTCAGGTGCTGGAACTCACGCGTGCGATCGCCGAGGGCTTCAATGGTGAAGCGCAGGTGCACCCCGTTGGGTCCAGCCGAGAGCGAGAAGGGATTAGAGCGCCACCAGCCCTTGGCGTTGAGCACACGGATGCCGAACCACTGCCCGGCACGGACTGGCAACTTGTTCATCGCACTCCCGGTGATCCAGAGCGAGGCGACACCATCGCGCTCAATCACCACCTGGTCGATGTAGAAGCGGTGACGCAGGTTGCGCAGGAGCGGCTCAATGAATCGAAAGAGGACCAGCGGCACAAAGGCGATCGCATAGAGAGCGGTCCACGAATTTCGCGCAAGCTCGTCTTCGAAAAAGTCGGTGCCGAGGGTGATCTGGTGCAAGAAGCCGAGCGCCATGGCGATGTAGACATAGAGGTGAATGCCGTACCAGGTTTCGTACGCCATTCGTGCGCGTGCCGCCCGAATCGAAACCACGGCCACAACGATCAGAAGTCCGAGGGCGATGGTGCCGCCGAGCCCACCCGCCTCAAGGATCGTAAAGGTGTAGATCTGGTCCCACACCTCGCCGATGGATGGAATCGTGGTCGCGCCGGAGTAGGCGATCGTGGAGGTCACGGCGTGGATCGCAATGAACCAGACGCTCGTGAAGCCGGCGAGTCGATGGATGCGTGACGCCTCGTCACTCCCCAAGACCTGGTCAATGAATGGCGCACGAGACATGAGCAGGATGCCGACCAGCGCCAAGTAGGTGCCGAAGAGTGCGGTGAGCTGGCCAATGGCGGTGAGAGCGTTCCACGGGCTATCGAAGAGCTCGAGGCCGCCGTGCCGTACCCACATTGCGCCAATGATCAGCGCGATGCCAAGCACCCCCCAGTTGAGGTCGCTAGGCGTAATCGACCAGCGCCGCGGCAGCGGCGGACTGGTCGGCGCCATCTGGCGCGCGCTACTGGTTCGACTGGCGGTCGTCATACGACTCATGGTCGCTGTGCGATGGGTCTGCTGTCCTGTACCTGCTCAAAACCTTCGCCCTACGGCGTGAGAAGGTTCAAATCTTCGTGGTCCACCCCAGCGTGAGCGGCACCACCAGGCTCTCCCCCGCCTGCAACTTGATCGCCCCGCCGCGACGGAAGGCATCCGGTGGTCCGGCCTGTGGCTCCACGCAGAGCGCGTCATCTGGGTCATAGACCATCCAGTGCGTCACGGCTGGCCCCGCCGTCAGGGTGAGATTGAGGTCGTCGCCCCAGGCGATCTGCGGTGGCGTGGTCACGCCCACGAACGGGTCGTCCCACGTTGCCCCTGATCCTGGCGTGGCAATGCCGCCATCGACGGCAGGCTGCACCGCATCAACAAGGTGCAAACCCGACATCGTCGTATCCCGTGCCAACACGCCGCTTGGTGCAAATGAGAGCACCCCCTCGGGGCCCACTTCGCTGCGCAGATTCGCGTCGAGCAAGAAGCGACGGAAACAGGGGTGCCACCCAGCTGTGACGAGCTGTGCCACCTCCGCAGTAATGGTGAGGGTGATCGTGAGGGCACCAGCTGTGGCGCTACCAGTGAGTGCCGCAGCAACTTCGGCGCGCGCGCTGAGTGGCCAGCCAGCGGCGCCATCTAGTGGCGCGTACATCACCGCCGATGCGCCGTCGCCAGAAACACTCTGCTCATTTGCACTGCTCTGATAGAGCCGCCCGTGGAAGGCGTGATCGCCCCAGGTTGGTGGGAACTTATGTGTGGCGCCTGCAAGATCGGTGAAGGTGGCGTTCGCCATGCGCCCAGCCCACGGCGCCATCGGAAAGATCCCCCACGTTGCGGGGTGACCGTTCTCGCGCACGAGCAACTCGCGACCGGCTACCACCAAGCTGCCAATGCGAAGGCCGGCATCGGGCAATAAGGTCACCGATACGCCATCAACACCGAGCGTGATCGCCGTGGCCTGCAGATAGTCAGGAGCCTGCGGATGCGCCTCTGGCGTTGATACCGGGGCAAGGTGCGGATGCCGAGCGCTGCGAATCATCGTGTGACGCCGATCGGTGCCAAAACGCCCCCTCCAACTCGCAAGAGATCGGCGGGTGACAGTTCAATCGAGCGACCGCGCTGCCCCGCTGAGACGACGATCGTAGCGTGCGCGCTCGCCCCAGAATCGAGCAACAGTGGCAGTGGTCGCTTAGAGCCGAGCGGGCTCACGCCGCCCGGCACGTAGCCCGTAACGCGGCGTACGCTCTCGGCATCGGCGAGCGCCGCGCGCTTTGCGCCCAACGCGGCCGCAACCCCCTTCTCGGAGAGCTCGCCGCTGCTTGGCACCACCGCGAGGGCGAAGAGGAGTCGCGCATCCTTCGCCCCCTCAATGGCGAGCACCAGCGTCTTATAAAGACGATCGGGTGAGATGCCGAGGGCAGCCGCTGCCGCGTCGCCGTAGGCGATGCGCTCGCCGCGATGCTGGTCGACTCCGCTCAGTGGTTCCAGCTCGTATTCGTGCAGCGTGAACGAAACGCCATGCTCGGTGAGGAGCGCCGTTGCCGGGGTGCCCGCGCCCATGGAACCTACTCCTTAGAGGCGAGCGGGATGCGCACGATCATGCGTGCGCCACCACCAACGGCTGTCTCTGCGGCGATGGTGCCGTTATGGGCGGTGGCGATGGAGCGCGCGATCGCCAAACCAAGTCCTGCGCCGCCGTGACTGCGCGCTTGTCCTGCGCCGCGGTAGAACGGCTCGAAGATGCGCTCGCGCTCCGAGAGCGGCACGCCAGGACCTTCGTCGTCGACCCAAATCGCCGCAAAGCCTTCAGAAACACTTGTGCCGATGGTGACCGAGCTCACCGACGGCGAGTGGCGAATAGCATTCTCAACAAGGCCGAGGACCAGCTGAATGAGCCGATCGGTGTCGCCAGCGATCGTGAGGCGCTTGCGACCGACATTGGCGCGCAGCCCGAGACCGACGCGCTTAACCATTGGCCCTGCGCGCTCAATCGCCTCGCGCGCTACGTCATCAAGATTGATTAGATGAAGCTCTACCGTAACCATTCGTTCGCCACCCTCTGAGTTCGCCCGCCGACTGGAGAGGGTGAGCAGGTCGGCACTCAGCCGACCGAGTCGCTCTGATTCCGCTGCGATGCCACGAAGCAGGTCGAGGCCGGCCGGCTTGACGAGGCCCTCGCGCTCCAGAATCTCGGCGCTCGAAAGAATCACCGACGCTGGAGTGCGAAGCTCATGGGAGGCACTCGCCACCAGCGCGCGTTCTCGCGCGGCGGCGGCGGCGATGGGGGCCAGGGCGCGCCGAGCGATCAGCAGCGCCATCACGAGGGCACCGCCCAGTGAGAGGATGGCAACAAGCACCAGCGAGCCGAACAGGTTCTGCCGCTGGGCATCACGCACATCGAGTCGGCCAGCCACCTGCACATAGCCAAGCACTTTGCCGTTTGGATCCTGCGGGTGCCGGATCGGCGTCGTCACAACGCGGAACTCGACGCTGCCGATCAGCACTGTTTGCGCAGATGGTCGCGTAGCCGCGGCATTCATCAGTGTCAGGATTGGAAAATCGGCGCCACCTCCCGCGGAGCGCGCGAGGATCGCACCATTTGCGTCAAGCACCGCCCAGGGGCCACCGGCGCCGTACTCCTGCTCGGTGAGCTCGGGCGGAATCGAGGGCGGCGCGTCAGCGCGATGGGCCGCCGCAACAACAACAAACGACACGGTGATTGCAGTCGGTGCGCGACCGCTGTCGCCATCGCCATCATCGGGTTTGCCGCTCGGCATCGGAACGTCGCCACTCGGGCGCGGGGAGCGATCCTGCCCTGGATCTTCTGATTCGCTTGGACTTGCTGATGCGCCCGGCCCTTCGGTTTCGTCAGGACTTTCGCTCGGATTTGGCGAGGTGCTCGGACCGGGAGAAACCCCTGGGAGTGGTGGCAGCTGGCCCTGAATCACAACGACGATGCGTTCCGCCCGCGCCACGAGGGCGTTATCAAGACCGGCATCAAGCGCGGAGTTGCCAGCAACGGCCCCGCCAACGCCAACGACCGCCACGATGAACGCGGTGGCACCAAGGATGAAGAGCGACATCTGGCGACGGGTGCGCGCGAGAAGCGCCTCGATCCCCTCGCCACTGAATTCGTCGCGAAGCGGCACAGCTACTTCGCTTTTGGTGCGTCGGCCAATCGGTAGCCAACGCCGCGCACGGTCTTTAGCAGGTCGTTGAAGCCCGCCTCTTCAAACTTCTTGCGCAGGTAGTGCACATACAAGTCAACGACATTGGAGTAAACATCGGGCTCGGCCCCCCACACCTCGTCGAGCAGCTGCTGCCGCGTAAGGGCAATGCCACGATTACGAATCAGGTAGGCGATCAGCGCGTACTCGCGCGCCGAAAGATCAATCACCTTCTCGCCCGCGGTCAGTGCATGACGACCCTCATCGAGCAACAGCCCAGGAACAATCTCGCGCTCGGCCTCGCCGCTCGCCGACATCTCGCCGCGGCGGCCAAGGGCGCGCACGCGGGCCAACAGCTCGGTCGCAGCGAATGGCTTAGTCAGGTAATCGTCGGCGCCAGAGTCGAGCCCCTCGACGCGATCGTCAACGGTTCCGAGGGCGGTGAGCATCAGCACTGGCGTGGTGTCGCCGGCGTGGCGGCGGTCGCGCAGAATCGATGAGCCCTCAAGATCCGGGAGCATGCGATCGAGAATGATCAGGTCCCACGATGCTGACTCCCAGAACGAGATGCCGTCAGCGCCTGTTGCGGAGAGCTGCACGGTGTGGCGCTCGGCGGTGAGGAGTCGCGCAATCAGCGGCCCAAGTCGAGCGTCGTCTTCAATGAGGAGAATCTTCATATTCCGATCGTGGCGCGCGCATGCGGATCGGTCAAGCGAAACGGGTCGCATCTTTGAGAATTCACATCTGCGTGCGGAGCAGATTGCGAGAGAAGATGTGGTGCGCCCTGAGGGACTCGAACCCCCGACCCTCTGGTCCGAAGCCAGATGCTCTATCCGCTGAGCTAAGGGCGCATGTGCGTATCTTGGCTTAGATCGCCGAGGAGCGGTATCTAGCGGCGATAGGTGACGGTGCCGTCAGCGGCAACGCTGACCTCGATCGCGCGCAGCGGAGTGTTTGCTGGGCCCATGGTTACCTGTCCGGTGGCTGCGAAGCGTGCGCCATGGTTGGGGCACAAGAAGTCGCCACTCCCTGCCTGCCAATCAACGTTCGTTCCCTGATGGGTACAGGCGCGCTCAAAGGCACGGTAAGTGCTCCCGTCTTTCACCAGCACCGCGTCGGTGCCCCCCGCAGAAAAGTTCAGCGCCTGCCCTGCGGCAAGGCTTGGTGCACCGCTGATCACCGTTCCCGCAGTAGGTGCTGAAGCTGACGGTGTTGCCGTGGGCTTCGGTGTCGCCCCCGATGATGGAGCGGCTGTTGGGCTCGCTGAGGAGGTTGGTGATGCGGAAGATGTTGGGCTCGCCCCAGGCGTTGACGATGGGGTGGGAGTTCCACCCCCAGTGATCGCTGAAACGGCGCGCGATCGATCCAACAGCAAGAGGGCAACGATTCCGGCGGCTACGCCCGTGCCGCTCACGAGGGCTGCGCGTCGCGCTGGATCATATGCCCGCTGTGCCGGCGCACCGAGGCGCAACGCCCCGCCGTCGCCGAGTGCCGCGAGCGCGAGCAACCCAACGAAGTACGGCAGGTCGTTGCCGTAGTAGTAGGGGCTCACGCCCCAGGTCGATGTCAGGGCAAGCGAGAGTGAGATGCCCGCGCCGAGCAGTGCGCCATAGCGCACCCACGAGCCAGTCAGCAGTGATGCACCTACGAGCAGTTGGGCCCCGGCCATGAACGCGCCGATCAGCACCGGTTGCGGTAACGCTACGGCCTCCACGAGCCCGGCGAGCGGCCCACCCGATGCCACGAAGAAGCGCAGCGTCTCACCAATGGAGCCAACGCCCTCGGCTCGCAGAAAACGTGGATCAAGCAGGGTCTTATCGATGCCGGCATAGAGCATGGTGCCGCCGAGGAAGAGGCGGAGCACCACTGCGGCGACAGTGACAGACGCATACGGTGCGAGCGCAGCAGAGGCCCGACGCGCGAGCGACGGGCTCTTGTCTGGAGATGGTTTTGCTGTAGACATAATGGAATTATATCCGAAGATTGAAACTGGTCGGGGCGAGAGGATTTGAACCTCCGACCTCGTCGTCCCGAACGACGCGCGCTACCAAGCTGCGCTACGCCCCGACCGATCCCGCATCGCGGGAGGGGAAGGATAGCCGATTGGCGCTACCCTTCGCCCATGAACCAGGCTGCGAACGAGGTGATCCTGCAGGTCGCACTGACCTTCGATCACGACGCCATTAGTTCCGACGTAGAGAAGGGGCATCTCCCCTTCGATCGCTCCACTGGCGAGTTCGGCCCGCGTGTTGGCCTGCCGCGCATCCTCAACATTCTCAGGCGCGAATCGGTGCCTGGCACCTTCTTCGTGCCAGTGCACACCGCACACACCTGGCCCGAGAGTCTCGCCGCCATCGTGGCCGGCGGCCATGAGGTTGGCTGCCACGGCTGGGCCCATGAAGACCACGCCGCCCTTCCCGCCAACGAAGAGCGCGAACTGATTGTTCGTCAGAAGGCGGCCCTCACCACAGCCGCCAAGAGCGCCGGCTACACCGCACCCATCGTTGGCTTCCGCGCCCCCTACTGGTCGCTCTCTGAACAGACCCTCAAGTTCGTTGAAGAGGCGGGCTTCACCTACGACTCATCGCTCGCCTGGGAGGAGACGCGCATCACCCCCGTGCGCCATGGCGATAAGCACGCAATTGAACGCTCCACCCTCGGTACCGATGGCACGCTGCTCGAAGCACCGATCAGCCACTGGCTCGACGACTGGCCCTGGTTCGAACCGGGGCGTGGTGGTGGACCAGCCTCGCCGCCGAGTGCCTTCGCCGAGGTCGCCCTTGCCGAGCTGCGCCTGGCGCATGCCCGGGCCCTCGCCGACAAGAGCCTGCGCAGCGGGGTGCTGACCTACACCTTCCACCCGGAGTGCATTGGGCGCGGTAGTCGCGCTGAGGTGCTCGAGGCGATCATCGCCGCAGGAAAGGCACTTGGTGGCGTGCGTTTCACCACCCTTGCCCAGGCGGTCGCCGGGCACCCCTAGCCAGCCAGGGAAGGCTCAAGGAGCCACTGGAGTGTGGGGCCCTATGGCCCGCTAGCGTCAGACCCCGCAGCTCATCGTAAGGCGGGCACGCGTAAATGTAAATTTTCCTCACGTCGCATTCGTGGACGTGACGCCGATATTCGTCGCCCACCCTCCCCGAAGAGAGGGGGCAGGGTGGGCGAGGAACTAATCGTGCCTAGTAGAGCTCGAGGTAGCGCTCAACCTCCCAGTTCGAAACGTGCGTGCGGTACT
>JBBATH010000027.1:0-14956 GCA_040398845.1 Candidatus Nanopelagicales bacterium
AAGTCCGTTAGAACGAAGCGATTACTGACCTATGAACTGTCGAACTCGGGTATCCGCCGTGTGCGCTGGGACGACTCCGTGGACGCCTGCTCGCCTGCTCGCAGACAGGTGCGCTCAGTGCCCTCCGTCGACGAAGTTCAGCCTGCGCAGCGAACCCGGTTCGCAAGTCAACTGCAATGAACTGACCAGCAGGCACGAAGGCCACCACTCAAAGAGGCGAACCGAGTCGCCAAGAGCAGGCTGCCTGCTCGTCTACCAGTGGCAACGAGGCGTGCATCGCCGACGAGCGCACTCCTCAGCACGCTGAAGTTCGTGGGGCTGCCCAACGTTCAGTCGTCAACGTCTTCTCCTTCAGTCCATTCGCCTATCGCGTTCAGGGGTCTACTGAGCCGACGGGTGCGCTTTGCCCGCATCGCCGACCGAGTGGACGAGGTGCGCAAGAGTCGACCGTCTACTCGTCTACGAGGTGCGCCTGTCGGCGTCGTTCGCACGCGAAGCACCCTGAGCCGGCGAAGGTGACCAGTCGTGAACCGGTTAGTTAGCAGCACGAAGGGCGAGCAATCCATGGGGCGCATTCGGTCCGCTGAAGGGCGCATCGTTGACCCCAGACAGGGCGAACTTCTGGGTCAAGACACGACCCCCCGTTCCGAGTACCCTCACGATGACATCAGCAAATGGGGGGAATTATGGTCAACCACCAATACGTCGTCGTAAAAATGCCGTTCGCGCAAGGTGTCGAAAGGATACCTGGACAGAGCGCATCAACTCCGTCGCGAGCCAAGGATGGCGACTCGTCACGATCACGCCAAGGATGGACAACAGCGGCTCCACCTTCGCGACCTTTGAGCGGGATGTCTGAGATGTCCAATCAGCAGCCCCCCATCGAAAGGTCATGGGACGCCCCGACGCAACAGCCGAATCAGCAGGCGGCGTGGCAGCCATCGGGTTGGATCAAGTGGGTGGCCGTCGGACTTTGCGTATTCCTTGTTGTGTCTTTGGGCGTCGGACTGCTTCTACCTAAATCGAGTGTATCCAAAGTGACTCCCAGCCCGGCGACCCAAGGTGACTCGTCACTGAGCGTCACGGAGAACGACTTTGTCCGGGTCCTCGGCGCGAACCCGAAAGGCTACTCGCAGGAACAGGCGATTACTGAGGGTCGGCAGGTGTGCGACATTCTCGCTGGTGGCGGAGTCGGCACCGGCGTCGTCGTGCGACTCCAGGGACTGGGCATGTCGACTGATGATGCTGTTCGGGTTGTCTTTGCGGCAACGATGGCGTTCTGCCCGGAGTACACGCTGGACGCACAGCGCTGACGATGCGTGGGGCGGTCAGGACTCGTGGCATTGATGCGTGGGTTGTGCCGCCCAACTCCATTGCCTGTAGCCAAGCGGTCACGAGCGCTACCCCAGGCCGGTAATAACGTGATGTTGACACAACCGCCGGCTCGCTGCGTGGGGTAATCGCCATTGCGCTGCCGGCGCTGAAACTGCTCGTGGATCGCGATGGCGCTGCGAATGTTCTCGCATCATTGCGAACTGCGACTGCCCGCCAGGAGCGGAAATGGGCGCTGAAACCTGAAGCGTGCTCGCTTGTCGTCATACAGGTCGAAACGGCATAGTGTCCCTCAGAGGAAGACGGCTCCCTTCGTTTACGGACGGAAGAGCACGTCCGTTGCGCCGAAGTCTCCCCTGCCCTTACCCTCTTTTCCAAGGGGGTAACAGGGATGGGCTTCACATCTGACCGACCACCGATCCGAGTCACCCATCCGCACCTAGTCGACCAGACCGAAGGTGACCTCACAAACGTCACGGCCGGTTCGGAGAGAAAGTTCACTTGGCACTGCGACCTCGAGCATGAATAGGTTGCGCAAGTCAATAGTCGATGCCGTGGGTCGGGCTGTCCCGTCTGCGGGAACAAGGTCATCGTCGTTGGCTTCAACGACCTTTCCACCACCCATCCCGATATTGCCGTCGAGTGCCTCGATGACCCCAGCACCCTGACAGCAGGAAGTGATCGCAAGGTTCGCTGGCGCTGTCGGGAGGGGCACGAATGGGATGCACCTACTTACAGCCGCGCCCAGCAAGGGACGGGGTGCCCATACTGCTCGGGGCGGCTTCCCATCGTCGGCGTGAACGACCTGGCACGTTCACATCCGCACCTCGTGTCGGAGGCGCTGTTCGACGTGACGACCGTCAAAGTAGGCTCGGGCAAGCGTGTCCGTTGGCGTTGCCCAAAGGAGCACGAGTGGGAAACTTCGGTGGCCGGACGTGCCCTATCCGGCGCAGGTTGCCCGCACTGCGCTGGGCAGCGGGTCATCACGGGCGTTAACGACTTGGCGACTCTGTATCCCGGTGTGGCCGCAGAGGCCCAGGTCGACGCTTCGAAGGTGATGGCCGGGTCCAGTCAACGACTCCCGTGGAAGTGCTCGCAGGGCCACGAGTGGAAAGCATCTCCGTACAGCCGAACAGGAAATGGTCGCGGCTGCCCGATGTGCGCGGGACAGAGAGTCATAACGGGGGTGAACGATTTACAAACCCGATACCCCGACGTTGCAAGAGAGGCGCTGTTCGACCCGACGCAGGTTATGTGGGGAAGCAACCAGAAGATGGACTGGAGATGCCCGCGCAGCCATGAGTATTCGATGCGGGTCGCGGACCGCACGGGCGACGGGGCCCTGTGTCCATACTGCCAAGGGAAGAAGGTTCTCGTTGGCTTCAACGACCTCGCCACGACCCATCCGCACATAGCCGCACAATGCCTCGATGACCCCACGTCCTTCATCGCTGGCAGTGGAAAGAAGGCTAGGTGGCGTTGCGAGGAGCGGCACGAGTGGCGCTCCGTTGTTGCCAGTCGCACCTCTCAGTCACTCGGCTGCCCGATCTGCTCAGGCCAGCAGGTACTGGCAGGCTTTAACGACCTGGCAACGGTGAACCCAGCGTTGGCCCGTCAGGCGGTGGACTTCGATTGCACGACCGTCACCTTCGGCAGCCACAAGAAGGTGCGATGGCGTTGCGAGGAGGGGCACGAGTGGGCTGCGGCCGTTTCAAGCCGCACGAAAGGCATCGGCTGCCCTTCCTGTGCGGTCACGGGCTATGACCCGAACAAGAAGGGTTACTTGTACCTGCTCGTCCATCCCGCTTGGGGGATGACGCAGGTTGGCATCACCAACCGCGCCCGACAGAGGGTCCGGGAGCATGAACTACGCGGCTGGGTTGCGACGGATGTTCGAGGGCCGATGGACGGTTGGGCGGCGAAGGAGTGGGAGGCGAGCATCCTCGCTTTCCTGAAGACGCACGGTGTGGAATTGGGTCCGCTGGCTGAGGGACGATTCTCGGGGCGTACAGAGTCGTGGTGGACCGCGCAGTTTCCAGTGGAGTCACTGCGGACTTTGATGAATGCCGTGGACAACGCAGACGGCTGAGGAAGCCCCTCATGGCTTCCCCTTGGGTTACGGGGGAACGGGCGCACTGGGAGCCTCGACTTCGTCTCGGGGTCGGCCTTGTTCCGCGTTGTCGCCGTCCGCTCTATCAAGGCTGGGGTTGGCTCAGGCTGACCGGGCTTGCCGAGCACGCCTGCTTCTCGGCGACTGGCATGCCTTGCCTACTCGTTCACGAGCATGCTCAGTGCGCCGGAGACGGCTTCGTGGACAGGTCGGCTGAGTGCGCACGACGACTCAGAGACGTCTGCTCATGCCGACGACGGAACGGAGTCGTTTTCCCGACTCGACACAGGTCTACTCATGCCGACCCTGGTGCGCTCAGCCGACCCCAGAAGGTCCGAGCAGCAAGCACGATTGTGGGCATCAAACGAGCATGCCCATCGCCCGTCGCATGCTCAGTCGGCCCTTGGGGCGTCACCTCTTCATAGGTTTTGGATAGGTTCGGTGATGAGGTGACCGTCTACTCCGCGAACATGTTCGCCGGAGCAACTTGCAGCGGGGGTCATGCCTTTCAAAGGTCAGACGCCGGGTTGGAGCCAAGTCTCTTCACGCCCTTGGCGCCGGTTGCTGGCGGAAGGTAAGCACACAACGGCGCGACATACGAGATGACATAGTCGTAGTAGGCGTTGAACTCCTCGACCGTCGCACCCGGATACTCCAGTGCCTTCGCATCAACCTCCGCCGGTTCCGGCTTCACCGCCTGGCAATACCCGCCCGCGAGGTCCTCAACCGGCAGCGCCGCCGGATCAGCATCAACGACGGTCGCCCACTTCTCATCGGGCACACCGGTCGGCCTCGGCGGATTCCAGCCGGCGTCGGCGCTTGGACCGCTCGAGCACCCGGCGACCAGCAGTGCCCCGCACACGGCCAGCGCACCTAGCGCTGCCCGAACACCTGAACTGTTCACGTCTCTCCCTCGACCGATTGCTTGCGAGTCTTCAGCCCGCGTGCAAGGCGCACTCGCGCTGGACTTCGTCGAGAAAGCGTAGTGGACGCGGTCACACTCCTGATGACGGTTGATGGGCCCGTTCGCGTCCCGATGGATTCGGCGGAGAAGGCGAAGGTCGATTCGTTGCTTGCGGGTTGCCCAGCCGACTTAGTGCCGCTTCCGGAGAAGGCTCCGTAACCAGTTTTGACTCGGACGTCGGAAGAGCCCCGCACCGATTCCTATGCGGGGCTCTTCTATGCCTTGCGCCTGATTGTGCGCAAGGCGTGGAGTTTGTCTACTGCCGGTTACAGTTCGGTTTCAACGCTGGGGTCGAGCCAGCCCATCCGCGTGATGGAATCCCAGATGTCTTCGGCGGTCGGCTTCTGACGCGCTCCGACGGTGCCGAGCGATGAGATGCGGTCCGCTTGGACGTCCATGCCGATACGAGCCTCGTCCTCGTGGGCGACGACGGCGACCTTCCCTTTCGAGCCTCCGGTCAACAGGCGGATGATCTATCCGGCGTACAGGATCGCTTCGGTGGTCTTGCGGGTCACTGGCCCGGTGATGAGTATTGACCGGTCGAGGTTTGGCAGGTTGACGACGAGCATGCCAGTCTTCTTGATTGCGGGTGCGGACGAAGGGTGGCCTTCGCCCGCCTACGAGCGAGTTCCCCTACTTGTGGCGGGGGTAGATGTGCGTGAACGCCGAGATTGCCTCGCGGACGAAGCCCGGAGCCGGAGCAGTGCTCGCTTCCAGCGCTACGCGCTCCAGCGGGACACCGTCAATGCCGAGGTCGCCGGGCTTCGCGCTTTCCCGTCCTGCGTTGGCGGCGACAACTGAGAAGTACGGGAGAAAGACCGCAAGGGCGATGAAAATTGCCTTGGGCCAGCCGGGGACCACGATGGCTGCGATGACGCAGGCGGTGCGGATACCCATCGCGAACATGTAGCGAGTAATTTGCGTCCTCTGCTCCTGGCTGAGTCCGCGCCGAGCGTTCGTGATGGTGAACACGTCTTCGTGCCCCTCATGGTGACTTTCAAGCGGGTGTGTGCTTCGCATTGCGTTGACATTCGTCATTCAGGATGTTCCTTCTTTGAGTCGTGTTGATGGCTTGGGTGAGACGGTAACACGCTTAAGTGGGCATAGCCGACGGTGATCGAATTGTAGTCCTTCAGGTGGAAGTCGGTGCTGACGATTTCGGCGCGGCTCTTGTCTTCAACCTGGTCGGCGAAGGGCAGCACGCTCAGCATGCCAAGCGTGCACGAGTCGACTTTTTGCGAACAGCGACAGTGATGGGCATGAGGGTGCACTCAAAGGAAGCGACCTCGTTCGCCAACGTTCGCTCCCTTGGACCCCCCGGTGGCGCGTTTAAGGGAGCGGACACTTCGAAGGTAGGGCAAGTCGACCGTTCATGCACCACATCCCCTAGAGGAATCGGCTAACCAGGTCACAAATTGAAATTGTTCACCTTTCCGGGAACCTTGACGGGATATCGCTCTTCCAAGAGACATCGGGATGATTCGCATCCTCATCGTTACGGATCGGAGTACGTCTGTGGGAACACGCCTGAAACCGCTCACCGTCGGATTGGCACTCGTCACTGCTGCGATGGCGGGGTGCTCGTCCACGACGGCGGGCTCGTTGGGCGCGGTACAGGACGACGCTAGCGCCTCGGCGTCATCGTCTGCAGCCTCGACTGGTCCAGCGCCGTCGCCTGACCCGGTCACCCCCAGTCCTGGGCCGACCGGAGCCACGGCAAGCCCGACTGCGTCGCCGACGGACTAACCTGCGCTACTGGGGGGCAAGAGCAACCCGTATTGCAATTCGGGCCTGGAGTACTCGTGCGGTGAGGTTGGCCAAGGTGGTGGCATCGTTTTCCTTGCAATGTCGACACCGTTCTCGTTGAGTAATGGATACACGACGGCGTCGTGCGGCAACAACAACTGCCAGTACATGGAAGCAGTACCAGCGTGGGAAGGCGCCGCATTTCAGATGCCGGGCCCGATGCCTTGGTGCGTGGGACCGGGTGCGACGAGGTCCGTATCACCGGGCACGGGGGCAGCAATCGGAACCGGTTACTCCAACACGCAGACGATGGCCACACTAGGCGGTTACTGCTCATCCGGTGCGGCAAACACCGCAATAGCATCAACGTGGGGTGGGTATACAGACTGGTTCATACCCTCAGAGGACGAGGGAACGGCGCTAACGCAGGATGGTACGGTGTTGCAATAAATTAACAATGGGAACTCTTGCTGGACTTCCTCGCAGACGTCCGCGAAAAACGCCTGGACCTTCTATTCAGCCACCGCTTCAACGCAAAACATGCTAAAAACGACTAGCAACGGTGTCATGGTGTGTTTGGTGCGGGCGTTCTAGCCGCTAATTTTTAATTTCTCCCGTTCGTGTGGGGGTTGGTCGTCATGGCCAACCCCCATCTCGTTGTTGCCGGCAGTGCCCTCCTGTGTTTGCGTTCTCACACCCTCACACCCTCACACCCTCACAGGCGAGCGAGCGGTCGGAGTTTTACTACAGGCCCGGTGCGCCATAGTCATTCGCCACTCTTTTCCAGTTCATGTCGAATCGGTGGCAGTGGCAGCGCCATCAGCAGCACGAACGTGGCCCCATCAAGAAGCACACCGTGTTCGCAGTGGACGCCAAGGCCGACTCGCTCGAGACGACATTCGCTGGGTGCGGTCAGTCGACGCAGTTCCGTCTGCCTCGCGAACCCGTTCGCCAGGCCAACTGCAAGGAACTGGTCAGTTGGCAGCACGAAGGTCAAGACTCAAAGGAGCGAACCGAGTCGCCTAGGGCAGGCTGCTGCCTGCTCGTCTACGGGGGCGACGAAGCGTGCCAAGGGAGACTAGCCAACGAGTGCGCCTGTGCGCGAAGACGACCAAGGAAACTCCCCTACTACCAATGGTGCGACTACGACCGGTAGCGGTCTCTAGGCCGACCTGGTTCGCTGCGTGCGCACGACGACTTCAATGAGCCGAGCAGCCAGCACGGACTCGCCGTCAACAAGGAGCACGCTGAGTCGCCCAAAGAACGCTCAGCCAGCCCTTGGGAACGAGAGCATTTCAGGAAGCAGACGGTCCGACAGATCGGGATCTACAAGCCTGCGTCTACGAGACGGCCACGACAACGCTCACACCGTCCGCCGCCTTGGACTGGGCCGAGTCCTCACGAATGGCCTTCAGAGCGGTCGCACGGCATACCCCGAGCGTGCTTGCGACCTTCTGTGCGCTCATTTCCGTATTCCTGAGGTCTCTGGCCGCTTGACGCTGCTTGGCATCGAGTGCTGGGGTCGTCCACCGAACCGGCCCCGCGCCCGAGCGGCAGCCAGCCCATCTCGGGTCCTCTCTCGCAAGGTCTCGACCTCCCAGGCCGCCAATATCCCCAACAAGCCGAGGAGCATCCGCGATGTCGCAGAATCCGTGGAGATTGTCGGCTCCGTCGCACTCTTGAAGATGATGTTCCTCGAAGTCATTTCTTCTACGGTCTCGTGAAGGTGCCGGCTGTTTCGGCTCCATCTACTGACGGAATAGCAGTAGACGGTGTCCCCTGCCTGCGCATTCGCGAGCAGTTCACTTTGACGAGGGCGGTCAGCACGTGTGCCACTGCCTCGCTCCGTAACGATGTGGGACTTCGGAATGCCCAATTGGCGGGCGCAGTCCAGTTGAAGGTCAAGGCTCTGCTTCCCACTCGCCTCAGAGGTGGAAACGCGAGCGTAAAACCATGTCTGCGAGTGCCGTGCGACCTCAGGGTTGTTCACCAATGTTGATGCTTGCTTGCGTGTCGCCATTTCGGTCCCCTTCATTAAACGGTCATTTGATTGTGACTCTTGCCCCTGACATCGGCCGCTCCCGTCTAGGGTCACAACCTGTGAGGGGCTTCGTCAGTGACGCGCGGGAGATTCTTCGGCATCATGCCCAAGCACTACGCCGCCCAGTCGGGTCCCTCCCCCGCGCCCACAGTGGCCGTGCCGATTCAACGCGGGTGTCTGCGCCTGTTCGTCCGCAGCCCGACTGGGTCGTGCTCCGCCGTCGGCTTCACGGCGGTCCCCGAGACCTCGCCAACGTCGCCCGGTACGACGAGGCAGACCTCCCGCTCGACGACTTGAACTACATCACCGACGACACGATGGTGGTCTTCGGCTGGCTGGCCTCCCGAGCGTTCCACGTGTGGCAGCAGACCGTCCTCGCCGGCAGCCCCCGCGCCACCACCTTGCAGGCATACAACACGTTCCCTGCACCGAGGCTGGGCAAGAGGGATCGCGCGACGCTCGAAGGGGCTGCCCGCACCGTCCTGGTGTCCCGCTCCCACCTGATGGCTGGGTCGCTCGCCGACCTGTACGCCGATCTGCCGGAGCAACTCGCGTGGGCGCACGCAGAACTCGACACGGCTGCCGACCCACTGCTGGGTATCGCGGACGACGCAGACGACGAACAGGCCGCCGCCGTCCTGGTCAGCGCTTTCGCGGCACTCGCGGCGTAGCGATCCTCTTCGCCAGTCTCGGTCCCGTGATCGAGACGACCTGCCCGTACGCCTCCATCGGGGCGCGGACGCGACCCTGGTTGACGCGGGCGTAGTAGACGCTCATCGCCTCGCTCGAATGCCCGAGCACCGCCATCACGGTGCTGATCGGGATGGCGGGCTCGAGTTCCGCCAGCAGGATTGCCGTGATGTGGCGCGTCAGATGCGCCCGCCACGGAGTGATGCCGAGACCGGTGAGCAAGGCATTCCAGTCGTCGTTGTCATCGTTCAACGTGACGACGTTGCCATTGGGGCGAACGAAGATCAGGTCCGAGTATTCGGGCTTTCGGAACTCAAACCCAGGCTCGCCGGTCATTGCCTCCCATCGCTCTCGCTGGCGGCGAAGGGCGGACACCCAGGGTTCGCTCAGCGGAATCGTCCGGGGCTTGCGGTTCTTCGGCCACGCCTTCACATGCAGGCCCGGACCCTTGTCCCACGCCAACTGCTGGTCGATGACCAGTTTCGGATCGTCGCCATCGAGTCCGCGCACGTTCCTCCATGGCAGGCCAAGCCTCTCCCCGCGACGCAGCCCCAGGAAGGCGAGAAGCCAGCGGGCCTCGTCGGAGTCGTCGCCCGACTGAACCGCGTTCATCACCCTGCGGCCCTCGACCAGCACGGCGTCGATGTCGTCCTTCGGCGCCTCCTTGCGGGGCGGCTTCACGGCCTCCAATGGATTGACCGCGACGTAGTGCTGGCGCACTCCGTACTTCAGGCATCCCGAAAGGGCCATGGAGATGTTGCGCCGGGACTTCGCCTGCAGGACGAGCCTGCCCTGTTCGTCGGTCTTCTGGGCGAGGGTGTGATTGAAGAGCGTGAGGAGGTCTTCTACACGCAGGGAATCTAGGCTGCGGTCCCCGATGTACGGCAGGACGTGGTGCTCGAACATGCTCTCGTACTTCCACGCCATCGTCGCCGAGACCGCGCCGGCCTTGTTGTTGCTGTTCCATTCGGCGAACAGTGTCCGAACGGTCGGCTTGCCGGAGAGGCGGGTCTTCCCGCGCCTGGATTCGCCCTTCTCGAACGCTTCCCAGTTCTCCCCGAGCCGCTTCAGTGCCTCTGTCCTTGACTTTCCGGCTCGCCTGCCAGTAGCGGTAGTCGATCTGCTGGCCGTCCGAGTCGGTGTAGAAGCCAACCTTCTTGGACAGGCCGCCATCCCTTGCCGTGCGCTTCGCCGCCATCTGGAAACCCCTCCGTGGAGGCAAAAAGACCCCTTCCCCTCACGATTCATGAGGAAAAGGGGTCATTCGTGCAGCGAAGTGTCAGAAACGGTATGTCTTCCGTCTTCCGTCTTCCGGCATCCTGCATCATGTCGGTGTCGTGCGTCCGCGCAAACCGTGGTGTCTTCCGTTACACCGCACCTTATCGGCTGCGCTGTTGGCCGGGTGGCCGGGGCGCACGCCTGAAGGCTCATGGTTCGCGAAGCGCCAGGGTCGTTGGCTGGATGACGTTCTGACCCAAAACGGGGTACGTCGTGTGAGAGGTGGTGACGAAACTCCAAGCCCCTCGTAGAAGGAGAAGGACGGGACCGTCATCTTGGTCGCCCGGATCGACGAGAGGCCCGCAGGATCGTGAACCTTAGGGCGGTGAAGCTCAGTCCGTAGCGCCTGCCGCCACCCCCAGCGTTACGCCGCCACCGCAACAAACTCACCCTTCGCTACATCCTTGACCAACGAACGCCGGGTGCCCAGCTATGAAAAGAGGAGGAGATGAACCCGTAGGTCTGGGCGGATTCAAGTAGACAGCGCAACGATCTCGGCTAGTTTCTCTTCTCGCATCTTATAGCCGAGGGTTTTTCGTGGGCGTCCGTTGAGGCTTCGCTGGATGGCGAGGAGGTCGTCTGCGGTGTGGACGGACAAGTCGGTGCTCTTGGGAAGGTATTGGCGGAGCAGTCCGTTGGTGTTCTCGTTCGAGCCGCGTTGTCATGCACAGACAAGTAGACACCCTCTTGGTGTCGGGGAACACGTCCCGCAGGGCGACCCAGAAACCGAGCGCACCGTCACCGGCCGCGAGGACCAATGCGCGCATGCCTCGGCGTTTGCAACTTCTGAGTAGCTCGGCCCACGACTCGGTCGATTCACGGTGCCCATCGGCCAAGGCAATGAGTTCCTTGCCGCCATCGGGGCGAACACCGATCATGACCAGCAACACCTTGTCCTGAGTCAACCTGACTTTCAGGTGGATCCCGTCGGCCTAGACGTAGACGAAATCACTGTCAGCGAGGGACCGTTCGTTGAGCGCCTTGGCCTCACCTTGCCACTGGGTCGGGGTCGGGTGATCACCGACGGTGACAACCCGGCCCCGGTGCCAAGGAACTGCTCCAACGCGGGCGTGAAGTCCGACGTCGATAGGCCATGTAGTTGAGCCAACGGCAGCACCGCAGCGAGCTGCGGGGACTTGCGGGCCCAGGCAGGCAGAATGCTTGAGGCGAACCGCTTTCCCAAAGATAGCGCAAACGACACTATCCGCCGAGTGGTGCGGGATCTATTGCAGGCACATTTCTCTTAAGTGTAGGCTATACATAATTTTTAGTGTAGAGTCTACACGATTCTGTTCTTGCGAAAGGATCGACCACGAGGTGCCGGCCACTTCGCCGGTAAGCGATGAATGTGGAGGCGAGTTGTGAGAGGTCCGAAGAAGGCACTGTCGCTGGTGGTGGTGGCCGCTCTCGCGAGCATCTCCATTGTTGTCGTATCGAAGGACGCGATGGCGGCAACGCCCACCGTCGCATCCCTGTCGCCCTCCTCGGGCACCGTTGGTGGCGGCACAACCGTGACTGTCACCGGTTCGGGGTTCTACGACGGCGGACCGGCTTCGGCAGTCACGTCGGTCACCGTTGGCGGCTTCGCCGGAACGAGCGTGAACGTGGCCTCTGACACGTCGTTGACCTTCGTCTCGCCCGTGCGTGCAGGTGCTGACCGGGCGGCCGGGCCGAGCGCTGTTGTCGTCACAACGAGCGGAGGTGCATCAGGTAGTTCGGTTCTCTTCACATTCAGGCCCACGCTTCAATCGATCTCGTCGGGACTCGTCAGCCTCGGGTCACTCGCCGTGGCCTCGCAGCGAAAGCCGGTTTCCCGCTCGACGACACAGCCTTACACGGTTTCTGGTACCTACTCAGCCGAAACTTCCGCGACTGCTGGTACGGGCTACACCTACGACACCGACGTCTACTACCCGGGTGGGAGCCCCTCGGGCTCAGGCGGCGTGGCCGCGTACCAGTACGAGAGCGACGAGCGCACGACCACCTCGTTCTCGACGACGTCCTCGACGAGTGAATCCGGAGTTGGGTCTCGGAGCGGCATCTACAAGCTCGCGTCGACAGGCCATTGCGCCGACAGGCCTAATGGAGCCACGGGCACTCCGACGTCCGTCAACTACTCTGATGGCTATCCGACGTTCTACAGCGCATACAGGCCCCCAAGTGTACTCCGAGTCGTTCTACGTCGGATCGGGCATGTCGCTTGCCTTTGACTGGGCCGCGGAAAAGGTTCAGGACGACTATGAGATTTACGGGTACCTCATTTCCTTGAGCAGTCTCTCTGATGTCACGTATGCGGGTGCTGACTACTCGGTCGTGACTCATGCGATCGGACGCGGCGCGACGTCGACGTCGGCGGCCACGTGGAACACGGCTAGCGCGGCGATCACGGCACCGGGCTTCTACAAGTTCCTCTTCGTCAACGGGACGTACGACGCAACGGGCGGCCTGGCAATCGGATCGAATATGTACATCGACCCGGCCGCCGTGATCGTTGCAAGGACGAATGCGATCACCTTCCCAGCGATCGCCGACAAGATCGCGGCGGTGAACGGAACCACCGAGACGGTGACGCTCTCGTCGACCGCAGGCGGAACCGTGACAGTGGTGTCGACCACGACAGGCGTCTGCACGGTCAGCAACGTCGGCAACGTCTACACGATCACCAAGGTGTCGAACGGCACCTGCAGCCTCGCAGCCTCCCAAGGGGCCACCGTTGAGTATGCGCCAGCGACAACGGTCATGCGCTCCTTCCAGTACCTCGCCTCGGCGTCGACGCCCGTGGTGTCGACGGGCCTCACTTCATCGGCCAGCCCCACCGGGGTGACGCTCAGCGGCACGGTCACGCCGAGAGGCGCAGCGACTGACGCGGCGTTCTGCTACGGCACAGCGTCCAATCTCTCCGGTTGCAGCTCGGTGTCGATCAGTCCTCAGATCGGTGCGAACGACACAGCGACCGCGATCTCGACGGCGCTCACCGGACTGACTCCGACGACGACCTATTACTACCGAGCCGTCGGAGTGAACTCCGCAGGAACGACGAACGGCACGATCCTTTCGTTCACGACCGCGGCGATCTCTGCTCCCGGCGTGACCACGGTCGCTGCGTCGTCAATTTCCGGAACCGGCGCGACCCTTAATGCCACGGTGTCTGCGAACGGCGCTGCCACCACGACGTCCTTCCTCATCTGCACTGATTCGGGTTTGACTGCCGGCTGCGCGACATATGCGGTCTCCGGCACGACATCGGGAGTCTCGGACGCTGTGTCGTCAACGGCGACCGGCCTAGTGCTTGGCACGACGTACTACTACCGGGCGTCGTCGACGAACAGTGTTGGCGGACCCATCGACGGCTCCACGCTTTCGTTCACGGCGTCGAACTCTGCTCCCAGCATCACGAGCGACGCGGCATCGTCGGTATCGACGACGTCGGTGACCCTCAATGCGACGGTCACGTCGAATGGATCCGCGACCACGACGTCGTTCGTGGTCTGCACCGATGCGGGGCTGACCGCAGGGTGCACCACCTTCACGGTCTCCGGGACAACGAACGGGACCTCTGTGGCGGTCTCGCAGGCGATTACCGGCCTGAGCGCGGGAACGACCTACTACTTCAAGGCGAGCGCTGACAACGGCTCAGGGAGCGCGGTCGATGGCGCGACCCTGAGTTTCACTACGGCTGCAAGCAGCGGAGGTGGCGGCAGGGCGGGCGGTGGAGGTGCAACCCCGACACCGACTCCTTCCGCGTCGGCGAGCGCGTCGACTGCCGCGGTGCCGACGCTGGATCCAGTAGTCGTGCCGGGGACGGAGGCGGTGCGGCCTGGGGGGACTGTGGTGCTTGTTGGCGGGATGCCGACGACGACGGAGGTCGCTCCGAATACGAGTTCGACGGGGCTGACGGTGACCGGACCGGACTGGTCGCTGGGACTTGGCGCGTTGACGCCTGAGGGCAAGCCTGCGCCGCTGGGCAAGGGCGGGGTGGTCGATGCGCGAACGGGGACGAGCCTGGTGGTGTCAGGTGTGTCCTTCGCGCCGGGTAGTCAGGTGATGATCTACATCCTGGTTCCGCCGATGACCCTCGGGACTCTCACGGTGAACGCGGATGGCACGTTCAGCGGCCGGGTGTCGCTGCCGCTTACCCTGAGCCCGGGCTCGTACACGGTGCAGGTGAACGGTTACAGCCCGACCATGTCGGTCCGGAGCGCGTCTTTGGGCATCGGGCTACTGTCGAATTCGAAATCGGTCGTGAAGCGGATCAAGCGGACGGTGTACTTCGACCGGCTGTCGTCGAAGCTGACCGCGAAGTCGAAGCAGGTCATCGCCAGGGCAGTGGCCCAGATCCCGCGGGCGGCCACGAATGTCACCGTGCAGTCGGTGGCCTACGTTCAGCCGGAGGACTACCGCTGCAATGACTTCGTCCTATCTGCCAAGCGAGCGAAGAGCGTCGACTCACGCTTGAAGGCAAAGGGAGTGAAGGGCCGGTACTACGCGAGCGGCCGGGGCCGCGCGAAGGTGACTGGGGCGAAGGCGCGGCGCACGGAGTTCGTCATCGCCTACACCGTCAAACGCTAGCGATGATCTCCGCAGACGCCGGCGATCATCATGGCTCTTGGGCCGCGACTACGCCGTCGGTTGGTCGAGGAGCGCCTTGATATCGCCGCTGATCGCTGAGGTTCCCCGCGAAAAGTAGACAGGGGATTATGCGATCTTCTTGTCTTGCGTTGCCAACGCTAGCTCATAGTCGATCGGGCTGACCTGCCCGATCTTGGAGTAGCGCCTGGTGCTGTTGTACCAGCGG
>JBBATH010000028.1:0-13860 GCA_040398845.1 Candidatus Nanopelagicales bacterium
AAATGGGGTCAAAATAGGACAAGACCCCCTGAATTAGGGGGTCTTGAACCTTACTGTCGTAGCGGGGAGAAACTGAGGATGCACGATCTTTGGGTTGCGAGCCCTGCGAGTTACCCTCACAAACGGCCACTTTTGCACCCCCCTCTGCACCCCCCTGGGGGTGCAAGCCTGCACCCCCCTCGCACACTTTCGTGAGCATCAGGCTTCGACCAGGCCGAGCTGCTTGATGACATAGGTGTTCATCGACTCGTGGCGCTCAGCCGCCTCGAGTGCGACCTTCTTATGCAGGTCGGGTCCAAGGCGAAGGTTGAACTTCCCCGAGAACGTCCGCTCATCCCAGGGAGATGGAATCTCCTCACCCTCAGCAAGCATGTCCTGCAGAACCTCCTCCACAAGCGACGTCAAACCATCCAAGGCACCCTCGCGTGAATCGGCGATCCAGGACAGCGACGGGAACTCGACGACGGTCGCGATGAACTCCGCATCTTTGACCGACCACGCGAGTCGATAGGTGTAGTGATCTGCCGATGGCAGCGCCTTGCGCCTAGTCGCCATTGGACTCCTCCAACTTCCTGATCGCCGCCAGAACCTGTCGGACCCGGTACTCCTTGGCCTTGCCGTGATCGTTCTGAATGTTCACGCGCGGGTCACCGGCCCACGGTGTCTTGAACACCGCATGGGACGACCCGCTGCTTCGCGCCTGCCCGAAGTAGTGCTCGCACACTTTGAACAGGTCCACGTACCTCACGTTCCTTGGATTGCGGCGCATCGCGTCGACAACTTTGACCACCGGAAGCAACTCCAAATAGTACTACAGGCGGTACCAGAACGAGTACTCCACTCAGGTTCGACGATCGGGCTGGCCTACACGCGGACCTGAAGTAGGCGCTCTTGCGTTTTATCGAACCGACCGTCACGCTGGGGAAGCCCTATGCCCAGCGCCCAAACCCTAAACGGCAACGAGTTCGGCGATCTTCTTGGCGATGTCCGACATGGAATCCTCATCCGTGCTCAAGCCGTTGCGGGAGCCCAGGAGGGGGCTGACGGAGCGAATCTCGTCGTAGGTCACGCCGTGCGCCACAGGAATCAGCAGATCACGAGACAGGAGTTCCGAGAGTTCTTTCTCGGAAACGCCGCCGCTCTCGATGCGCTTGAGGAGTGCGGGCGTGATCAGGACGAGCCCTATGCGCGTCTTGGCCAGACCCTTGTCGATTTCCCGCATGAACGGCTGGCCGAGGACGATGTCCTTCTCGCTGAACCAAACGGATACGTCCTCGGCCTCGAGGAGGTTGTGCAATTCAGTCGCGGTCTCACGCCGATCGTCCCAAGCGTGGCAGAGGAATAGGTCGTAGGACTCGGACCGCGGCCCTACCGCTTCGACCTTGGTGCGGTCTCGATCCAGCGCCGCAACTTCGTCAGAGGTGTAAGTGACAGGCGAGCTGGCCGGCGACCACCGAGGCCGAGTCGATCGGCCACCACTGCTGCTACCGAAAGACCCACCCCCGGTGCGCGACTGGATCGGCGAGGAGTATGACGGGGGCGAGTAGGACGACCAGGAGGAGGACGACCGGTACGACCCCCGTCCATGGACGGGGCAAGCGGCTGCCCCGCTGGAGGTGCGGTGGCCATGAACGGGTGCTGTGTGCGAACCTCTCGGGGACTTCCCGGCATCGGGAGTGGCTGCGACAACCCGTCTGCCAGCCAGCCCTGCCGAGTGTAGAAGCGTTGCGCACGCACGTTGTCCTTCAGGACCCACAATCTCGCTTCCCGCCAGCCCTCCGTGCGGAGCGCGTCGACAGCCGCAGTCATGAGTTCGCCGCCTAGGCCCACGCCCCAGTAGTCGGGATTTAAATACAACGCGGACGCCGTCGACGCGGTTGAACCACACGAATGAGCCAGTGCTCCACCGACGCGATTCCAGATCGACCCGCCGGACACGCCACCCGCCGCTGATCCGCCCCTCGCAGCATGAACCGGTGGTCAGCGCTGGCCACCGGTTCACCCGAGCGCGAATCCGAATCGGACCCTGAGAGGGGGCTCACCGTGCCGATACTGCATCCCTTGGGGTGCATGGTGCACCGGGTCGCACTCCCAGGGGGTGCAGGGACGCCGAAGCCGCGAAAGTGGGTGGAGAACTCTTGGAAATGCGTCTCCGCCGACAAATTATTCGGGCCGGAAACCGTTGGTATTTAACGCTTTCCGGCCCGAATCTTAGTAGCGGGGAGAAACCGATGATGCACGACCATCGGGTTGCGCGCTCGGCGAGATCCCTTCGCGAAACGTCATCTCTGCACCCCCCGTTGCACCTTCTGCGACCCCCACTCGCCATGGCAGCGTGGGTCGAACGAGAACACCAACGGGCTGCTCCGCCAGTACCTTCCCAAGAGCACCGACCTGTCCGTCTACACCGCAGACGACCTCCTCGCCATCCAGCGAAGCCTCAACGGACGCCCCCGAAAGACCCTCGGCTATAAGATGCCAGAAGAGAAACTAGCCGAGATCGTTGCGCTGTCTACTTGGATCCGCCCAGTTCCGAGGCCAATGTGGCATACAACCCGAAGACCGGAGCAGTTGCCGTCCGGGCAGTAAACTCGACTCAGGGCAGCATGTTCCTCGATGAAGTTCTTGGCGAAGCTCCCTACCCGGCGTACTACGCCGCGGCACATCCCACTTCCTGACAGGGATTCCTCTCGGCACAGTCTCATCCGATGGTTTCCTATCGCGGTCAGCGGGCGGTTGAAATTCTCCCTTAAAATTGAAAGCACGCTGTAGTCGAGCATGGACGGGGTTACTGGGTGAAAACTCCATTCACGCATTGGCCGAAGGCGCCAAATCCGTACGACCAGTTTCCAGCGATGCAGGCAGCTTTCGCGAGGGCAATGAAGCGAGCAGATGCCGACGCAAGCACTTGAACATCTGCCTGAGCCTTGCTCACTTGCTTGGTCACGCTCGGCGTAACAACCAGCTGAGCGACCGCGTATTGGCCCAAGCCCGACGTACTTGCCGGGGTGACGGTGACAAACCACGAGCCCGGTGACGAGTTCTTGGCAAGTTGGTAAAACTCGGGTACCCGAACGAGCGCTCCTTGGATCGGCGAACTCACCTGCAGAGTCGCCAACGGACTGGAGGAAAGTGTCGCCCCGGGCGCGTATAGAGCAAGGAAGTAGGAGTCGGCGGTCGGCACATTGTCGGACGTCTGCCACGCCACACTGAGCCAGCCGTCGGCACCAAGCGTGAGGTCCACGGCTTTAGGAGGCAATGGCAGCGCGCCACCCACCACGTTGAGCGACGTGTTTGCGGGTGTGGAACTTCCCAGACTGTTGACGGCTGTCAGGGAGAAGTTCCATGTGCCCACGTTGACGACGTTCTCGACCGTGTAGGAGGGAACACTCGTCTGGACCGTGAAAGCAGAACCGCTGACTCCGTTTCCGGCCGGTGGAGTGATTTGAACCGCGTAGTTACTCAGGGCAGGCAGGGAGGTAACGGGATTCCACGTCAAACTCAGTGTGCCGTTTGCATTCTGAACTGCCTTGAGGCCCGAGGGTGTGACGGGGATTGACGTGCCAAGCGTGACAGAGGTAGTCGTTGCTTGGCCGACTCCACCCGCATTTACTGCGGCCACGGACACCTGCCACGTCCCGCTCTGAGTCGTGGGAAGCGCGAGGTTCACACCGGAGCCCAAAGCGGAAGCGCTCAAGGTCTGTGTCGACTGGGTCCCGCTTGGACTGGTGAACGTCAGCACGTACGCAGTAACGGGGGGCGTCGCCGTCGGTGCGGTCCAGTCGGCGAACATGTACAGGACGCCAGCGTTCGAGTTCACCGACCCTGCTGGAGCTGCCGTAGCCACCAGATTGCTGACGGCAGGTGGAAGGGAGGAAACCCCGTTTGCGTACGGGAAGAGATCGACGTTGCTTGAGGCATAAATCCCGTTGCCCGACAGGGCGATCGAGAGAGTGGCCGACGAATACGATCCCGCCAGCGGAATGCTGAGCGCTGTGTTTCCCGGTTGAATTGTGAGGTCGCACTGGATCCCGGATCCCACGGTGCTGCACTTCTTCACCGAAACTCCGTTGCTTCCACTGGCTCCATTCACCAGCCCGTTGACGACAGGGGCCAATTGCGCGTTACCCGAGGTCACCCCGGCCAATAGCGTGACCTGCTGGTTGGAGCCAGTTTGATTTACGAGCAGTGCCTGCGCCGCATTGTTGCCCGCAGGGGTCACGGTTCCTTGCACACTTCCAGTCTGAAGGCTCACTGGACCCGTCGTGACGCCCAACGCACCGGCCATCCAAGCATAGAAAAGATCGGCACACGTATTTCCAACCGAGGCATTCCCATCGGTACCAGAAGTAAAGGATGTAACAGCGCATTTGTTCAACGGTGCCGTCGATCCAGCGGCATAGGGTTGGCCAGTGCCCTGTAGGGACACGACCGGCCACGAGTACTGGTTCTGCTGAGGCTGCGAGGCACATGAGAACTGTTGAGAGGAGTTTGCCGTGCTCGGCACGGCCTGAGTGACGAAATTCGGGCAGGTAAGGATGTTGGTGCGCTCATTGGAAGTCGTCTCGGACTGATCGAGGTAGTTGTCGCCAATACTGAGTTGCACCGTCCACGAATTCTGCTGCCCTAGATTCTGGTACCAATTGCTGTTATTCGTCACGCCGCTTGTCGGCATTGTCAGGTAGTAATTCGCGGTCATGGTGGTCGGGCCGCAGCTCTTGTAGGTGCCATTAATGGGAGTCATGCACAGCTGGTTATTGTTTGAAGCTGATGCGCCGGGCATGACATTTGCCATCGTCAGGATCGTGCCCGTAGACCCCGGTGGAGCACCGATGACCATGTTCTGCCCAGGGGAAACACCCCACTGCGTGTCAAGGAAGGAACTCGCGGCGAGTGACGCACTAGTGAAGGGGTTGTTTCCTGTGCAATTATCTTTCGTAAACCCGAGAGTGGAGCACACATTCGGTGCTGCATTCCAGCTGGTGCTGGTGGAAATGTTGAACGGTGACGACTCTCCGGTCGTCAAGATGAGATTCGTCGGCGATTGGCCGGCGTTCAACAGCCCAGCTTGGCCGAGGAGCTTGCCAGCAGGGGTGGTCGTCGTGGCGGCGGGCTGGTTGGCTACCGGCACCAAGTATCCGAGGTTGGCAGTGGTAGCCGGGGCAAACGGCAATCCAAGCCATGTCTCGCCATTAGCGAGAGAGGTTGATGATGCTGGCCCACTTCCGGGAGTCAGGGAGGTGAGCGGCGGCACGGATGATGAGGCCGACTCCAGTGAAGTTGGATTGTGGGAACCGAATCGGGCTATATCCCTCGCCCACACATGCTGAGGCGGGATGATGTAGTTCGAACCGGTACCAGCCTTGGCATCGTCGGCGAGGAGTCCACCGGAAACCTGCGACCAGGATGCACCCGCAGACTGCCAGCCAGCGTTGATGGTGTTGAGGGTGCTCTGCACGTTGGCCTTGATTCCATTGCACGACAGATCGCTGTCGCTGGCATTGGCTACGGCGTTGGCACAGATGCTCCGCGCGTCGCCCACGGTGGTGATCGAGTTTCCCGCGAGGACTAGTGCTCCGAGTTTCCCACCCTCGGCGGACATGACCTGTCCCAAAGCGAGTTCGGAGTTGAAATACGACACGATGCTCTGCAATTGCGAGTAGTACGTCGAGGTGATTGATCCGACGGGAAAGATTCCCGTCGAGTTGGATGTCTGGGTGGTGCTCACGCCAGCGTTTATCGCTGACGCACAGGTGGCGATGAGGCCCGTGGACCCCGTGCTCATGATCTTCGCGAGCGAGTCGACCTCGGCTTGCAGCTGAACGACCCCACTGGCGAACGCTGGCGTGGTTCCCGCCGTCTGGCCGAATACCTAGGCCCCCAGCGTGTTAGCCGCGGCGATAGGCGTCTTGCCGACGAGGTTCTGCCGAATCCAAGCGGGCGAGAGGGCTACCTTGTAATTTCCCGCGATAGCCTGAATATCTGTTACGTAGCCTTGCGCGGAATCTATCTGCGTGTCGCAGGCGGCTGCACTGGCTGACGCGTTCGCAGAAGTCACTTGATTCTGCACGGCCGTCACCTGAATCTGCAGGCTTGCGAGCTGCGCCTGTATCTGGCTCAACTGCGCCTCCACAGTGGAGAAGCCTTGAGTGACCTCCTGCGACAGCTCCGTGAGTTCCTTCTGAGTTTGGCTTGGCCCAAAGATCAAGGAGAATAGCCATTGTGTGGGGGCGGCATAGACGATCCCCGTGAACCCACCCAAGAATCCAGTACCTATCGAGTCCAGCGCTGATGTCGTCGCCTTGGCAACTGACTCGGCTGCGCTACCCGAACCTCCGCTCCGCGGTGTAGCGGTGACGAATGTGTCTTCCGTTCTCATGGACCTTGGAGCACCAGGAGTTGAGGCATTAGCTGCAAGGAGCGATCTCCGAGCGATGTTGTAGATCGCGCTCGCTCCGCTAGGGAGGCGTGTCTTCCCAGAACCCACGACCGTCAAGTTGAAGTGGCCGCTCGTCCATGCGGTTCGCAAATCCTTGATGACACGCCATTGCGCCTTGTAGCTGCCCGTCCCACCCAAATCAACGGGCAAGGACACTTGACCATCACGCGTGGAGACCGCCATGCCCAGTTCTTGCCTCGCCTTGCATTTGCCAACTCAAGTACCACGGTGCTGGATCCGAACTGAGCGGGAACGTGCCCGGAGATTGTGACCCGCGCACCCTCTTTGACGGAGACTCCGCCCCCTCCGGATGTCGACGAGGACGCGACGGCCGCTATCGCGGACGGCGCCGGCAAACCTGAGAGACCCGCCGCGATCGTCACGGAGAGAATCACGCCACCAGAGACAATGCCAGACTTGCGGCGCAACAACATGAATGGTCTCCGTGTCAATTTCGGCTGATGAACACATTTGCAGACGGCTTAGATCTATAATTACGGGGCTAAAACTTTGCTAGGACGGCCCCGCGCGGAAGCACTGGTCCAACATTTCGAGAAGACGGCATCAGGCACCAATCGGCTACGCCGCATGTGGAAGCGGCATACGCCGCGGTCGGGGCCGGAGCAGGCGAATCGCCAGGGCCCCGGGCACCGGGATGCGGCCGGTGATCCCGCCTTGATCCGCGGGCACGCCCGGCTCCAGGGGAGGAGGGCAGGGGCTTGACCCCAAGTCCACGGGCGGATTACCCGGAGAGGAGGGTTCAGCGAGGGATGTCCCAGCGAACTCGGACACCGCCCGGGCGAGGCGCAAACAGGCCCTGGGATCGCACAAAGCCCCCCAGATTCCTCTGGGAGGCCTTGTTCAAACTGTGCGTGAGCACGTTTGGCTGGTAGCGGGCAGACACTGAGGATGCACGATCTTTGGGTTGCGTACCATGCGAGTTACCCTCACAAACAGCCATTTCTGCACCCCCTTCCTCACTCCCCTTGGGGTGCAGGCCCGCACCCCCCTCGCACACGTTCGACGACGTCAGGCGACTTGGACGGCATCCTTGAGTTTGGCGGGCACGGTCTCGGGAAACGAGATGACCAGGTGCCGACCCAGTGCGGTCGCGACACGGGCGAGGGTGTCGACACGATTGCCGCTGCCCCCGCCTTCCTCCAGGCGGGAGATGACCGATTGCGTGGTCCCCATACGCTGTGCGAGCTCGCGCTGGCTCAGGCCGACCTCGGTACGCAGGTCGTAGATCATTCGCGCGAGGCTGAAGTCCTGCTCGATCACCGAGCGCGTCTCCGCCGGTACTGGCGGGCGCTTGGCCTTTATGTCTTCCCAACGCGAATGGTTCGCCATTGCTGTTTGTCTCCTCACGGGTTGCTCGTGGCGTCAGCCACGGCCTGTTTGCGTGCTCGTTCGATCTCTGCTTGTTCGTTGCTGCGTTGCTTGCGGAATGTCGTGAGCAGCACGATCCGACCGTCCTTGGTGAACCGGTAGGTGATGCGCCGTGCCGTCGGACCCAAGGCAAAGCGCAGTTCGAACAGCCCCTGCCCCAGACTCCGGGAGAACGGCATCCGCGCCCGCGAGCCAAGGTCAGCCAGCCGGTCGACCAGCACCACCACTCGGTCATGTTCCTGCTCGCTGAGCGTGGCCAGCCACTCGACGATCTCGTCGAGCAACTCGACTTCAGCCACCCGGTGATCATCGCATACTTGCGATCATCGTACAAATGCGATCAGGGAAAAATCGCCTCGGCACAAAACCACCGGAGTGGATCGGGCAACGGACCACCAGACACAGGAGTATCAGTGCCCCGCGACGTGCTCCAGCATCTGCTGGACGCACCGCTCCTTCACCTTCGGATCGATCTTCCTCGGTATGGTGACATCCTCCTCGACCCACAAGGATGCGGCATCAAACCTGGGGCGCTTCACGCATCGCTGCCGCAAGTGCGTCGAGGTCCTCCACGCGACCCTCAGCGACATCCGCCTCGGACTCCGTGAGCTGGCGGATGAGCGCTCCATCTGCGAGTACGGCAATCGTTTCCCGAAGGCAATCAACGTCATCAGGGGCCAAGTTCACCGCTGAGGCCTGGCCGTGCACGGTCACGGTCACCCGCTCATGCTGGCTATTCACGAGGCTGACGACCTCAGACAGGTGCGCCTTGACCTCGGCACGCGGCATCGTTGGCATCGTCACAAGTCTGACGAGCCGTGGCGAACACTTCAACGGCCGGGCCGAATGACAAACGCCGACCGCGCAGTCATCGAGTTCATGACTGCGCGGTCGGCGAACTATCCAGTAGCGGGGAGATCACCGGGTTGCGTGCCCTGCAAGCTACCCTCACAAACAGCCACTTCTGCACCCCCCTCTGCACCCCCCTGGGGGTGCAAGCCTGCACCCCCCTCGCACACTTTCGCGGCGAGGATCAAGCGACTGCCTTGGGCTTGAGCTCGACCGTCAGCGTGGAGTCGAACGCGTTAGCGATGCGCTCGAGGATCGGCAGGGTCGGCGTTGTGCCGCCTGCCTCGAAGCGGGCGATGGCAGGCTGGGTCATGCCGGTGCGCTTGGCCAGGTCGCGCTGGCTCCAGCCGCGCTCCTCACGTAGCCCACGAACCTGCTCCCCTAGGTCGAACGCGAGCTTGGCCGCGGCGTAAGAGGCCTCGACTGCCGAGTCACCCGCGCGCGCGGCCTTCAAGTCGTCCCACGATGACCGTGCCATCACTCCTCCTCTTCCACATAGTGCTCTTCTCGCATACAAGCGAGCATCGCCTTCTTCGCCCGCGCCACCTGCGCGCGATCCCTGTCCTTGGTCTTCGCAAAGACCGTAAGCAGGATGATGCGTCGCCCGGTGGCGATCCAGTAGGTGATCCGGTTTGCCTGTCGGCCGAGGTCGAACCGAAGCTCCCGCAACTTGCCGTCCAGCTGCTTGGTGTACGGCTCGGAGAGCAGGACTCCTCGCTCGGCCAGGAGATCGACGTAGAACGCCGCATGACCGAACTCGCTGCCCGCGAGCCCTTCGAGCCAGTCCCGGACCTCCGGCTCAGGTTCAACCGAACCCCACGACATACCAGCGATGGTATCACTGTTAGATACTGCCGAGCCCATACTCCGCGAGTCAGCCGAACTCGGGGCCGTCCCCTCAGCGCGCGGTGCACTCCGTTGTCGATGTGCGGAGCGCATGCGGATCGCTCACGAGCGACTCATCGGCGCGAGCTCGTTCCACTCGGGCGAGCCCTGGAGCACGACGTCGACTATCTCGTCTGGCCGCGCCAGGTCTACGTGTGCGCACTGTTGCGTTACGCGATCGTAGGGCGTGCGGGATCTTGGGCGGAGGTTTAACTATTCAGATCGCGGGTTGGAGTTCGTCGAAGGCAGCCGCCAGCCGGAACACCGGCGAGGCTTCGACACCAAGCTCGTAGTGACCGCGGCGGACGTTCTGGACGAAGGCGCGCCCTCGGATCACGACGCTCGCCGCTCGGTCGGTTTTGAGTCCGCGCATCGGTCGCAGCCGGGCCTTCAATCTGCCGTAGCCTGCCTCGCACCGGTTGTTCTCGTACTGACCGGTGTCGTGGAACGCCGCCGGGATCAGGTCCGGGGTCACGTTCGCTAGAGCCGCCGGGCGATCGGTGATGACCTCCGTCGGGATGCGACGCGCCAACACAGACGTCGCGATGAACGTGCGTGCCGGGGCGATATCCCTGTGCTTGGAGACGAACACGTCAATGACCTGGCCGTGCTGGTCGATCGCACGGTACACGTATCGCCAGATGCCGTTGACCTTCACGTCGGTCTCATCGACGAACCACCGGTCACCGACGGCGTTTCGGCACGGGCGGGCCGCGTCGATCAACAGCGGCGTGAACCGCTGCACCCACCGGAACAAAGTCACGCGGTCCACGTCGATACCGCGCTCGGCGAGGATCTCCTCCAGGTCCCGGTAGGACAGGCCGTAGCGCAGGTACCAGCGGACCGCCCGCAGGATCACCTCAGGAGGGAAACGGAACCCGGTGAAGGCTGACGGGACCTGCACGAGCGGCCCGGCGCGGCGGTTGCGTCTGATCACGTCACCCTGCCGCATGACGGCGATCCATCAAAGCAACAGTGCCCGCGTAACGAGTCATGGCTGCCACGTTCTCGACATTGGATCCCAGACCGATCGGGCTGTCAGCTCACCGAGTAGTGGATCGACGAAGTCTGACACTGCGCGCAGCACGTCGGCGAACGACTCGGGCAGCCCATCGACGACGTCGGGGCGCCGGCGCCACGCGACCCACTTTGCCTGCGCAATTTTGGGATAGTCCGGCAAGAGGGCTGCGATGAGGACAACTTCGGTGCCGCGATGCGCAGCGACGGCGGTGCAGGCTCCAGCGAGTTCGTCGGAGTCAAACGCGTGGCGCGAGGACAGGACGTGGATGTCGGCCCAGTCGCGCCATCGGGTGTTGGCCACACCACGTTGCATTGCGGTGACCGCCTTCTCCGCAATGACGGCTGCCATCGGGTAGCCGAGCAGGGTGACGTCGTCTGCGAGCAGTACGGGCACGGTGATGCGCTGCGGCATGGGATGCACTGGATCTCCGACGTTGACGTCGATGCCGATGCGCACGTACACAGTGGCCAGTGCGTAGTTGAGGTTGACGCGAATGCCCGAGTATTCGGCCTCGTTACGGATGACCTCGGACGTAACCGAGGCGACGTCCAGCGCGAGGCCGTCCGCCACGTCGATGCTTGCGATGCTTCCGATCTTCGCCTCGACGTTCGCACGGTCGTTGTCGAGATCGAGCGCCAGAGGGTCCGCGTCGCGGGTGGGTCGACGAGCGTCAAACGCGGCCAGGAGCACTCCACCCTTGAGCACGAACGCATCGCGATCATCGAAGGCAAAGCCTGCGTAGGAAGCCCTCCAGTGCGTAGAGCGCCGCGAGTTGCTCGAAGCCCTGTCCCGTTGCACGGGCGATCGACTGCAGGGCGACGTACTGCTCGCCGCCGGACTCACTGCGGGATCGGCGGCATGCATGGCCCTGACTGCTTCCCTGATCGCCATTTCTACGGAGCGGGGATTCTTGTAGGGCTCAGGACTCACGGCGCCGCCTTCCCCGTGAGCGCTTCGCGTCGAGATTCGATGACGACCGCGGACGCATACCGCGAAGCAGTAGCGAAGGCCTCGAGGTTCGGCGCCAGCCGCTCGACCACCTTCTGCCAGTCCTCGGCGATGCCTTCATGCTGTTCCTGGAGCGCGCGCAGGGAATCAACCTGAGGTCGAAGCGCCTTCGCAATCGCGTCCGCCTGGGCTGCGAACTGGGTGAAGTCCGGTATGTCGATCTGCATGGTCGCGACCAGTTCCTGCGCTCGCCGTGCTTGATCGGCCAGATCCTGGAAGTAATGCGCTGCGATCGGACGGGCCAGCGACTCGATCCCGGCGAATCGCTTGGCCATGGCCTCAGGATCGAGGCCTGCTAGGCGAAGCAGTCGATCAAGCAGCGCCTGACCGTCGCCCGCCGGGCAGCCATTGCGGGCAGCAAGCGGGGCGAGCCGGTGCGCGAGACTTGCCAGGTCGACGCTCCCGTTTCGCATCGCATCACCCAGTGCCTTCGCGACGAGTGACAGATCGATGCGGTCGGCTACGAGGTCGGCAATCGTGCGCTCGACTGTTGTCGCGGGCAGTCCATGACGAATGGTGACGTCGGCGGTCGCGACGGGGTACGTGGAAATGCGCACTCCATCACGTTGAGTCTGTCGGCGCACTGACGACGTGAACTCGTATCGGTCTGCTCGCAGGTCCCCGATGCCATGGAGCCACGCAGCCGACGCCCCGGATACGACGGCATCGCCAGCCAGAGCCTGCAGGCGCGCACTCACATCGACCTTCGGCACGATCGCCAGCCAGGCAGACCGCAGGCCTTCGAACTCATCCCCAGCCGCTCCCGCATCGCGGTACACCCCATGGAGTACCCGCTCGAGCAGTCCGGACTCGGCCAGACGCGACAGATCCAGGCGGCTCACCCCGCGGCAAGCAGCTTGTGATGACGTGAACAGGCCCCACTGGGCAGACGACAGACCCGCCAGCACCCCCAGCGCCTGTCGCATATCCATACTTAGATTGTACCTAGCCGATCGATATTTTCCAAGGATACGTTCGATTCGGCTGCCTATGTGGCGAAGTTGCCCTTCCCTCGAAGAGACCTTTCGAGGTACCGAGGCCACTCACACCGTTGACGGAAGTGACCCGCTCTCCCACGCTTCAAGGAGTCGACGCCCATCCATGACGAGCACAAGTGGACGCGTTCGACGCTGTCCACACATCGCAAATGCATAACCGATTACCCCCTTCGAGAGGGGACGTGAAACCGGGACGAAATGGAATAAGGCCCCCCGGTGGGGAGGCCTTGTTCCAAATTTCGTAGCGGGGACAGCCCCACCACGGCCTCCCGGCCGCTGCGTCCGACTCGTTCTGTGAGCGACATACGTTTCGATCCCTTCATGTGATCCCACCGGCAAACTCATTGCTTTTCACCCTACGAGTCAGGTCTGACATTCCCACTCGCGCGGACCCTCGGGGAGCAACCTCACTGCAGACCGGGCGCTGGACCGTATCTGCTGCGGACCGCCTTCAGGTCATGCCGCAGTGCCCGTCCAGGGCCTGATCTTCGTCAGCTCGGGTGCGAGCTCACGTCGGGCGACCTCGATGTCGTACGCAGCCTGCGCGCGCAGCCAGTACCCGTCGGAGAGCCCGAAGAACCGGCAGAGCCGCAAGTCGGTATCCGCAGTCACCGAGCGCCTGCCGCGGACGATGTCGCCGATGCGAGGAGCCGGTACGCCGATCTCCTTGGCCAGGCGATACCGGGTCAAGCCCATAGGCGACATGAACTCCTCCCACAGCAACTCCCCCGGCGTCACCGGATCCAGCAGCACTGCACTCTTCGCCATCATTCACTCCCTGCCCTCAGTGGTAGTCCACGATCTCAACGTCAGCCGGCCCCGCCTCTGTCCAACGGAAGCACACCCGCCACTGGTCATTGATGCGGATGCTCATCTGACCCTTGCGATCGCCTTTCAATGCCTCGAGCCGATTGCCCGGAGGAACCCTGAGGTCATCCAGCCGACCAGCGATCTCCAGCTGCCTGAGCTTCCTTCGCGCGACCGACTCCACCGAGGCAAGCCGGCGCACCCGCCGACCAGTAGCCAAGTGCTCGGTCTCTTTGTCGGCGAACGAGACGATCACCGCCCGATAGTAACGTTGATCGTTACTATCGGGCAAGGGTCTGCGGTCACGGCGAGGGCCAAGGAGAGCGAACCCGCAGCCAGAAGTGGCGAGCCATATGATCCCTGAACAGGGGACAGGGGCGCCGAAGCGCTCCCCGTGCAGCTCGGGGGTTCGACATGGTTTTGGCTCGGCAGTCTGCTCTATCGCACATCATGACGGGGCCCGA
>JBBATH010000029.1:0-12189 GCA_040398845.1 Candidatus Nanopelagicales bacterium
CGACGAACTCCGGCTCGCAATCTGATTGATTCTCCCTCCGCCCACGATCCCGCACACCATGCCATCGCGTAGCGCAACGCCGCCCCTGCATTCATACCGACAGAGGCGAAGGTCAGCGGTGACCTCGCGAAATCGTGTTGGTGAGATGACACGCTCGCGCGTGGACGGTCATCACGGAGTCCGGACCTGCGGTGCTGCGTCGCTGAAGGCAGTGACGAAGCGGTCACGGAACGTATCCATCAACGTCACCGGAGCCGTGGGGCTTGGTCGCATGCCGTCCTGCCAACCCCAGTTGTCGATGCGTGCCATGACGGCCGGGTCGTGGGCGACGATCGTCACAGGGACGTCATGGCTGGCACCTGATCCCGAGACGATCGTCGCGGGCTGGTGATCGCCCAGGATCACCAGGACGAGGTTGGGATCTCGGTAGGTCTCAACGAATGAGATCAAGGCGCTGAGGGTGTACTCAATCGACCGTCCATAAGCGGCCTGAACTGCCGCCGCATCGCGCCACAACTCGTCCGGTGTAGGACCTTGGCTGGGCATGGGATCGAAGACAGATCCGTTGCCGACGTCACTCCACGGCACCATCTTCGGCAGCGGTGTCCATGGGGTGTGGCTCGACACCAAGTCGATCTCCGCCATCACATTCGGCCGGTCGGGGCTCGCGAGTTCCAGTCGCCTGAAGGCCGCCAGCACGTACTGGTCGGGCATCGTGGCGTAGCTGAAGCGGGGACCCTGGTATCCCACGTTGTTGGCGTCGTACATCGCATCGTATTTGTAGAACTTCTGTCCCTCGGCCCACCTCTTCTTATTGGAGGGAACATCGCTGACCGTCCGCCAACCCGAGCGATGGAATGTGTCGGAGAGGGTGGCCCGGTCGGTTTCAAGCAGTTGGTCATAGCGCTGCTGCGAGTCGATCCAAAGCCCTGACTGCAGTGTCGAGTGGGCGAGCCAGCTGATGCCACCGAATGTGGGAGAGGTAAGGAAGGCGCTTCGGGACGCGAATCCCGCGTCCGCGAGCCGCTTCGTCCCTTCATCGAGCACCTTGCCAACCCCGACGGCCTCGGCTGATCCCTCGACGGCAATCCGCCCGTAGGACTCCACAAAGGCCACGATGACGTCCTTGCCTCTCAGCGCGCCGAGGAGCTGGTCGTCGGGAATCTGACGCAGCGGATCCACGGCAGCGGCCTCCGCGAGGGTCTGCTGGTCACTCAATCCCCTGGCCGCCTGCACGGCATGTTGGACGACGGTCCGACCCGTCACCCACGAGGCGAGCGGTCCCGCCGTGCCGATCGATGTGCCCAGCAGGGCCAGTGCGATCCAGATGGTAGTGCCTCCAATAAGGACTCCTCCCGCCGCCGAACGGTGGCGCCCGACGAGACGCAGCACTCGGAGCAGTGCCCACGGGGACGCCACGACCAGGACTACGACGACGAGCGCGGCCAAAATTAATATTGCAATGGCGCTGGAGCGGCCTACGGACACGTTGAGCAGGTCTATTCCGGAGCCGAGGTAAACCCAGTCGAATAACGGATTCGAGATCCTGTCGAATGCGCGGAGGAATCCGATGTCCGCAATCTTGACGATGACGGCGATGCCCAAAATCAGCCCGAGTGAGATCGCCACCGGGGTGCGTCCTCGTGCGGGAATGAGGAGAACCACGGCCACGATGACCAGCGCCTCCCCGGGGAGGCGGAGGAGGCTGGCTCCCGTCAGGCCGGCGAGGTCGCTGGGAGCCACGAGGATAAGCCAGAGGACCACGACAGCAAGGACATCCGCCACTCTCGAGAGCACTCGGGTCCGCGTCCGGTCCGACTCCGCGGAGGTCGAACCCGAAGTACTCGTGTCGGAGCCGGACTCCGGCGACCCCGGCGAGCGCACCGTCACGACGAACGCACTCGCGCCGCTGGTGTCTCCCCGGACGGGGACGGTGTATTGCTCAATGCCTGCCCGTCTCGGTGCGCCTGCAGCCACAACACATCGCGACCAAAAGACTCGGCCAGTAGAAGACAAGCGATTCCGACGATCACAACGTCCATGCGCGGATCGAGCGTCCCGGACGCGGCAACAGTGAGGACCACCCCTTGGAGCGCCGCGACCACTTTGCGCCAGTAGCGGTACGGGAGCGGTCGTCGCATCCAACCGACCGACCACGAGGCCGCCACGAAGGCGTACCGCGCGACTCCGATCGTCAGCACCCACCAGCCAAGCTCTCGAGAGACGTACACGCTCAGGGCGAGGATGAGGAAGGCATCCGCCTCCATGTCGAACCGTGCCCCGAGGTCTGAGACCGTTCCGGTGCGGCGGGCCACGGCGCCGTCCACGGCATCAAGGACCAGGGCCATCGCGGCGAGGCCGACCAGCGCGGGCACCGACCCCACCCCAACGAAGGACTGCGCCACGAGCGCTGCCACACCTCCGATGAGACAGGACCGTACGAGCGTCACCCAGTCCGCGGGGCCAAGCCGAGGACCTCCGGATCGGCCCGGGCTCCGCGACAGGCCGCGAGATAAACCGGTCGCCGTAACGACGGCCCAAGTGAGCGCCATACCCCACGCGACAAGTGACAGCGGCACGAAGGCCGCCGTGCACAGGAGAACGCCGACCTGCAAGGCGAGCCCCGCGACGGGACCCCGTTGAAGAAAAACCACGCGCCCTCCGGATAAGGAATTGTCAATTAAACCACTATTTCGGCGTCTTTGCAGCGCTGTGGTTCCCGCGGTTGCGAAGAAGGAAATCCCATGACACATTGAGATTTTTGCAACGATGAGGACCCCACAGCTGCGAGGAAGGACATCCGTGACGCGCAATGCGCAGGCCTTCTGGCTGAACGCGCCCGGAGATGGCGAACTGCGTTCGGAGGTGCTGCCCGAGCCCGGCCCAGGCGACGTCGTCGTGCGGTCCCTGCACTCTGCGATCAGCCGCGGGACGGAATCAATCGTCTTCGGCGGTCGAGTCCCACTGAGCCAGTACGCCGCGATGCGCGCTCCCTTCCAAGTGGGGGACTTTCCGGGCCCGCTCAAATACGGCTATCTCAATGTCGGCCGAATCGACGAGGGTCCGGACCACCTTCGGGGCCGGGTCGTCTTCTGCCTGTACCCGCACCAGACCGCTTACGTCGTCCCGGCCTCCTCGGTGACTCTGGTGCCGCCGGACGTGCCGCCGGCCCGGGCAGCACTCGCGGGGACAGTCGAGACGGCCATCAACGCCCTCTGGGATGCCGCGCCACTCGTGGGCGTCCGCGCAACGGTCATCGGGGCCGGGATGGTCGGCTGCTGTGTCGCTCGCCTACTGCAGGGGTTCCCCGGAGCAGACGTGTGCCTCGTTGACGTCGATCCGACGCGTGCCGAAGTCGCAGATGCACTCGGGGTCGACTTCGCCCTGCCCGACGACGCCCTCGGTGGACGCGACCTCGTCGTCCACACGAGTGCCACCTCCGAGGGACTCCAGCGAGCCCTCGACCTGCTCGCGAACGAGGGCACCGTCATTGAGCTCAGCTGGTACGGCGACCATGAGGTGCAGGTGTCCCTCGGTGGCTCCTTCCACTCCGGCCGGCTCGGCGTGCGTGCCAGTCAGATAGGGACGATGTCCCCGTCGGTCCAAGGCCGTCGCACCTCCGCTGATCGGCTCGCTCTGGCGCTCGAGTTGCTCCGCGATCCCGCGTTCGACGCCCTCATCACCGGTCACTCGCCGTTCGCCGACCTACCCGACGTGATGGCCGGTATCGCCACCGGGCGACTGCCCTCCATCTGCCACATCATCGACTACGAGGAGAGCAATGTTCAGCGTCACAGTGCGTGACCACTTCATGGTGGCCCACAGCTTCTCCGGTGAGGTCTTCGGCCCGGCACGGCGCCTGCACGGCGCCACCTTCGTGGTCGACGCGACGTTCCGCGGCGCCTCCCTCGACGACAACGGCATCGTCGTCGACATCGGCATCGCCACCCAACAGTTGGGCCAGCTCATGGCCCGGCTGTCCTACCGCAACCTCGATGAGGCGCCGGAGTTCACTGGCCGCAACACGACGACTGAGGTGCTCGCGCAGTGGGTGGCCGATCGGCTTGCCGACGCCCTCCGTGCCGGGGATTTCGGCGCGACGTCGGTGTCGGCGATCGCGGTAACGCTGCACGAGTCCCACATCGCCTGGGCCACCTACGAAAGGGATTTGTGATTGCCGTTCGATTCGTCGTGCCTGAAGGCATCGACGACCCAACTCGGCCGAGCGGTGGCAACACCTATGACCGGCAGCTCACCACCGAGCTGTCTGCGGGGAGAGTCACCGTGACGCAGACGGCGGCACCCGGTCCCTGGCCGCGCCCGAATCAACAATCCCTGCACGCCCTCGAGGTGATCCTGTCCTGCGCCGAGGATGGCGAGGTGGTCCTCATCGACGGGCTGGTGGCGTCCGCGTCGAGCGAGGTGCTTCTTCGGCACGGATCGAGGCTGCGGTTGGTGATCCTCATGCACCTGCCCCTTGGTTGCGACCCCAACGCCGCGCCGGGTATCCGCACTGCGGAAAAGGCCTCGCTTTTCGCAGCCACCGCGGTCATCACGACCAGCCCCTGGACTCGCGATTGGCTGATCAATCGCTACGCCTTGGCACCGGGCACGGTCCACGTCGCCGAGCCGGGCGTCGAGCCGGCGGAGGTCAGCTCCGGGTCGGCACATGGCGGCAGATTCGTGTGCGTGGCCGCCCTCGTTCCCCATAAGGGGCAGGACGTCCTGATCGAGGCACTCGCGCTCATCGGGCGCGGCTCGTGGGACTGCCGGCTCGTCGGGAGCGACCTGATCGACCGCTCATTCACGGCCCGGCTGCGTCACCGCACTCACAAGCAGGGCATTTCCGGTCAGGTCTCGTTCCTCGGCACGCGCACCGGGGCGCCCCTGGCGGCGACCTACGCGTCGGCCGACCTCCTCATCGCGCCCTCGCGCACCGACACCTACGGCATGGTCGTGACCGAGGCGCTTGCCCATGGAACCCCGGTGATCGCCAGCGACGTAGGAGGCCTGCCCATGGCCCTCGGCATCGTCGCAGAGTGCGGGCGCCCAGGGATGCTCGTCCCGCCCGACGAGCCGGCCCTCCTCGCCGCGCTCCTGACGCGGTGGCTTGACGACGAGGACATGCGCGCACGCCTGCGCGCCGTGGCGAGGGATCGGCGCAGCTCCCTCGTCCGCTGGAGCGATACGGCGCGGCTGGTGTCACGCGTGATCGAGACGGTCGCCGCATGACGGTGGCGCGCGCGGCCCGGGGATGGCTCGATACCCGAGAGCCGGCGGACGCGCGAGCACGATCCCAGCGGCTCGTGGATCGGGTGCGCCGTCAGCTACCCGAAGGACGCCCCCTCGTCATCCACGATCTCGGCTGCGGCACGGGCTCCATGCGGCGCTGGCTCGGTCCGCAATTGGACGGTCAGCAGCAGTGGGTCGAGCACGACCGTGACATCGACCTTCTCGACCGGCCCGATCGCGACAGCGCGACCAGCCGCGACGGCCAACATATCTCGGTGGAGACGCGCTCCTCGGACATCACCCGTCTCGACCCGCTCGAGCTAGCGGGGGCCTCGTTGATCACGGCGTCGGCACTCCTCGACATGCTCACCCTCGAGGAGGTCATGCGGTTTGCCACCATGACGTCGGCTCCCGGATGCCCTGTCCTCATCACCCTGTCCGTCGTCGGGGACGTGACGCTGCACCCCTCGGACCCCCGGGACGAGGCGGTGATGCTCGCCTTCAACGACCACCAGCGCAGGGAGTCGACAACGGGCCGACTGCTCGGCCCGGATGCCGCGGACGCAGCCCGCGCCTTGTGGCAGGTGGCCGGCATGACCGTTGCCTCGGAGACGAGCCCGTGGCAGTTGGGGTCCGTCGACCGAACGCTGCTGGGCGAGTGGTTCGACGGCTGGTGGGATGCCGCCTGCGACCAAGACCCTGGCCTAGCAGCGGCAGCCGGAGGCTACGCGTCTTTACGTCGAGCACAGGCAGTGGACGGCCTCCTACACGCCACCATCCAACATGTGGATCTCCTCGCGTGGTACCCATGAACGTTCCTCGAGTCGGCCGGATTGCCCTGCGAATCAGCGTGGCGGCGGCGATCCTCGCCCTGCTCGCCTGGCGCGTCGGCGCCGGCCCGTTCATTGACGGACTGCGACTCATCGACGCCCGGACCCTGGCCGTGGCCCTGACGCTTGGCGCAGTCACGACGGTGTGCTGCGCGTGGAGGTGGCGGGCGGTGTCGCGCGGTCTCGGCGTCGACGTCACTCTTGCCCACGCGACGGCGGCGTATTACCGGTCGGTGTTCCTCAACACGGTACTACCGCTCGGTATTGCAGGTGACGTCCATCGCGCCGTCAGTCACGGACGGTGGGCCGGTGACGGGCGCGCCGTCCGCTCAGTCGCTTGGGAAAGGGCGGCGGGGCAGGCGATCCAGATCGCACTCACCGTCGTCGTCTTGGTCGTGCTGCCCTCGCCCCTGCAGGAGTGGATGCCCCTCACAGCGGTGGCAATCGTGGGTGTAGTCGGTCTGATGATGTTCACGACACGTCGACACTCGACGTCGCACTCATGGTTCGGCCGCGTCGTCACCGTCGCGCGCGAGGACGTTCGCCAGGGACTCGTCGCACGGGCCACCTGGCCCGTCATCGTCGTGGCATCGGTGGTAATCATGACCAGCAACGTCACCATGCTCGTCGTCGCGGCGAGGACGGCGGGGGCGGACCAGCCGGTCATTAGGCTTATTGCCGTAGCCCTCATCATCCTCGCCGCGATGTCGATCCCCCTCAGCTTGGCCGGTTGGGGGCCTCGGGAGGGCGTAGCCGCGTGGACGTTCGCGGCGATCGGCCTGGGTGCCGGGACCGGCATCACGACCGCGGTGGTCTACGGCGTCATGGTCCTGGCCGCGAGCCTTCCGGGCGCGGCCATCCTGCTGGCCGAAAGGGTCCGTACTCCACCCTCGACGGAGGTCGTCCATGGCTGAACGCCCTTACACCCTGCTCAGTTGCAGCATCTCGCTCGACGGCTACATCGACTCCGCCGGCGGCACTCGCCTGGTCCTATCGAACGAGGCCGACCTTGATCGCGTCGACGACGTCCGAGCCGGGTGCGACGCGATCCTCGTCGGCGCCGGGACCCTGCGCAGGGACAACCCCCGGCTGCTCGTACGCGACGAAGACCGGCGTTCGGCTCGAGTGGCACGCGGCCTCCCGGTATCACCGATCAAGGTGACGCTCACTCGACGGGCCGAGCTCAACCCGCAGGCCAACTTCTTTACCTCCGGCGACGTCGACAAGCTGGTGTACTGCCCCGACCCCGTCGCGCCTGCCGCGCGCAGGCGTCTGGGTTCGGTGGCAACCGTCGTCGAATCAGGCAGAAGCGTGCGTCTGCGTCAGATGTGCGAGGACCTGCACGATCGCGGCATCTCCCGGCTCATGGTCGAGGGAGGTGGCATGGTCCATACGCAGTTCCTCACCGAGGGCCTCGCCGACGAGCTCCACCTCGTCATCGCCCCCATGTTCGTCGGCGACTCCCGGGCACAGCGGTTCGTCGGCGACGGCGCCTTCCCCTGGAACCCCGGACGGCGCGCCACCCTCGTTGAGGTCCGATCCATCGGGGACGTCGTTCTCGCCCGGTACGCCCTGTCCTCCCGATTCCAGCCGAACTGACCCGGAGTTCCAATGAGTACACCGATTCCCGCCGCCACTATCCGTGCCCAGATCACCGTTCCGCTCCAATTCGCCGACGGGTTCGAGACGATCGGACGGCTGTTCACCTTCGACGGGCTCGTCGATGGCAAGGAGCACATCGCCATCGGGCTGGGCAGCAGAGCCGACTCTCTGACTCCCAGGACCGCCCGTGTCGACGTGCCCCTCATCCGGCCGCACAGCGAGTGCCTGACCGGGGACGTGCTCGGCAGCCAGCGATGTGATTGCGGCGCGCAACTGCGCGAGGCGATCCAGCGCATTACTCAAGCCGGTGGCTACCTGCTCTACCTGCGCCAGGAGGGCCGCGGCATCGGCTTGTCCTCAAAGATCGATGCCTACGTCCTCCAGGACGACGGGCTCGACACCTACGACGCCAACATCGCGCTCGGCTTCGCCGCGGATGGTCGGGACTACACGGTCGCCGCTCAAATGCTCCAAGCACTCGGCGCACTGCGCGTAAGTCTGCTGAGCAACAATCCTGACAAAGAGTCACAACTGAGTCGACTCGGAGTGTCTGTGGTCTCCAGAGTCTCCACGGCTGTTCACGTCACCGAGACCAACCGGGAGTACCTCAGCACCAAGGCGCGGCGCGGATCCCATGAACTCGACCTCGCCCCTTCGGATCGAGCGGTCGACTGGGTGGGGGACGGCGCGGCGACCTAGCCGTCAGGCCGTCGCAAGGGTCCACCGAGGTGATGGCATCCCGCGCCTTTACGAGACCCGCAGGCCCTTCTCCCGCACAGCCATTGCGTCGCATTGTGGTCGACCGAGAAACCGGCGAAATCCTCCCCGAACTCACCCTGGACCCCCGCAAGGACAGCAAACCCCGCGGCCTACCACCCGGACCAAAGTAGGGAACACCGAGACAAGGCGGGGAGACAAAACAAGGCTGAGAATTTTGGGTTGCGTGCACCGCCCGATCCCCTCACAAAACCCCACTTTTGCACCCCCCTCTGCACCCCCAGGGGGTGCAAGCCTGCACCTCCATCGCCCACTTTCGCTGCGTCGCAGGTCGGCTTAGTATCGCCTACCTCGCCGGCGCACACGTTAGTGCTGCGCATCGCGCGCCAACGAGAACAGCGGCATGACTTCGTCGCGCAGTTGGCTGATGGTCTCCGCGATATCGGGTGCTGAGAGCTGATTGCGCGTGGTGAATGCGCGCCACTGTGCGACGACTCTTGGGTCCTGGACGAATTCTTCGCTCAGTCCTGATGGCGTAGTCAGGGGGATTGGCGTGTTCCGCCGAGTGAATGTCGCCCAGATCGCGGCAGCCACGTCAGCCGTGTCGGTGCCCACGGCCACGAGGAGGACCCACAGGTCGAAGTAGTCCTTCAGTCGGGAGTTCACTCGACCGAGCCGGACGATTGCCTCGAGCTTCTCGGCGATGACTGTGGGCTTGGGGTAAGCCCGGATTACTGGCGACGTCATGTCCTCAAGTAGCACCGGAAACTCGATCACTTCTGACTCAGGGGTCACGGCATCGCCGAATCCGATGTCGACCTGGACGTGAATCTGCGCACCGTCGAGTTCACCTCGCATCGTTACCCTGATGCCGGGGTATCCCGCCTGCTTGCCAATGTCGGCCGTGGCGACGGTGTGCGGATCGAAGGTGATGCCGTCCGGAACATCGAGCGAGCAGGCCTGCCGGAACACCTCAGCGATGCGGTCGCTATCGGCCGGGCCGAATGCCAGCAGGTCAATGTCTCGCGTGGGCCGTGATGGGGTGTCGAACCACACGTCGAACAGCAGCGCACCCTTGAGCAGGAACTGGTCCCGGTTCTCGCTGACGCTGAGGCGATACAGCATTCGTTCCAGCCCATAACGCGTGAGCAAGGAACCGAAATCGACACCCTCACGCTCTGCGAGATTCCGAAGTCGCGCTCGCACCGATGCGGGCAGATTCGCAGCCCTCATGAGAGTGATTCCAGGTACGGGCGCATCACGTTGGTCATCCGCGTCTGCTTGGCCGCGTCCCACAGATCATCCATCGTGACAACGCGGGAATCCCATGCTTCCCGCAGTGCTTCAATAGCGACGTCGAGGCCAACTCGCCCGCGGAACTTGAAACAGTCAGCAACCGTGCGAGCAGGCGACGTCACCCGCACGGTGACTCCATCGAGGGTTATCTCTTGCACACCATCGCGCAGGTTCGCCTCGCCCATACGCACGACCTGTAGCGGCGGATAGTCGATTCGGGGGACCGCTGCCTTGTTGCCGATGGCGATCCACGCCTGGCGCGGCGATTGCGTGGTCAGCCCGTGCATGGCCAGCGCGGACAGCAGGCAAACCACGACACGTGGATGGGTGGCACTCAGCACCGCGATCGGGTCGGCCCGCTGGGCCTGCGGCAGTTGGTAGACCCCGCGCCCGACCCACACCAGGTCACCGCGAGCAGTCAGGCGCGCCAGGGTCGTACGGCTCACCCCCGCCGCCACCGCATCGCCGCTCCGCAGCAGCCCAGACTCACGTCCAAGCCGCAGGGCAAGCGCACCCTCCGTTCCCATGCCTGCATGTTATAGAAGATCGGTAGATATTTGCAAGTACCAATAATTAGGCACGTGATCCAGGACAAGCAAGATAACCAGCCTGATGTGCGGTTCGAAAATGCGAGGTACCGAACCGCTTCACACCGTTGATCTAGATAGCTACCCGACGACGAGCAACTGGAGGCGCCTACTTTCCGACTACTTTCACCTGGCCCAATCCCTCAAAGCCAAAAGCAAAACGGACACATCATGTCCGATGTATCCGTTTTGCCCAGTAGCGGGGAGACAAAATGAGGCTGAGACTTTTGGGTTGCGTGCACCGCGAGATCCCCTCACAAAACGCCACTTTTGCACCCCCCGCTGCACCCCCCTGGGAGTGCACGCCTGCACCCCCATCGCTGACTTTCGCCACGACGCTCAAGCGACAGCCTTTGGCTTGAGTTCAACTGACAGCGTGGAGTCGAACGCGTTCGCGATGCGCTCAAGAATGGGCAAAGTCGGCGTCGTGCCGCCGGCCTCGAAGCGGGCGATGGCGGGCTGGGTCATGCCGGTGAGCTTGGCCAGGTCACGCTGACTCCAGCCGCGCTCCTCGCGTAGACCACGAACCTGCTCCCCCAGTTCGAACGCGAGCTTGGCTGCGGCGTAAGCGGCCTCAACTGCCGAGTCGCCTGTGCGAGCGGCCTTCATGTCGTCCCATGACGTACGTGCCATCACTCCTCCTAACCCACATAGTGCTCGCCCAGTCTGAAGGCCAGCATCGCCTAGGCTGCTCTGCCAGCACGGTGGCGTCAAAGTTGCTCCTGCGACGAAACCGGCCGACCCAGCCGACGCCGAGAAATTATCTAGGCGATCTTGGTCTGTGGAGATCTGACTTTCTTGGCTGCGACCTTTCTCGACGCAGGCTTGTTTTGGGGGTTCGCTGTCGGATTCCGTTTCGCGGATTTCGCTCGCGTGGGCTTCTTCGCAGGTGCCGTCAATGGGATGGCTACATCACCGATATGCATGACAAGTTCCAGGGTTCCGCCTACCGCCTGTGCGTACGCGGCCAGAGTGCCCACTTCAGTGCGCGAGAGATCTCCGTTCTCAATGCGCGATACGCGAGATTGGTCAATGTCGATGCGCTCAGCGAGCTGCTCCTGCGTCATGTGCTTGGCCTTGCGCACGTCGGCGAGCCGGTGCGCCCTGGATTCGGTCAGGATTTCGTCACGAGCCTGGGCAATGTGAGCCGTATCGCCGGGCCGCTTTGCCAGCAGTTCCTCCAACGTGACATACGACAACTTACTCATGACGAACTCCCCTTTCTTGGCTTCCTTGCATTTGCTTGCTGATGGATCTGTTCCACATGCGCGTTGAACCGCTCATCTGCAACAGGAATATTCTCCCCGTACCACTGCTTCCATTTATTGGTCTTGTCGCCAGCCACCAACACGATCGCTTGGCGCAGCGGGTCGAAGGCGAACAACAAACGGATATGTGTGCCTCGTGGACGCAACTCCTTCATGTTCTTGTGACGCGATCCCTTCACCGTGTCCACGAACGGGCGTCCCAGAGCTGGCCCATCCACTCCAAGTGCTTGCAACGCTGCAACGACCTGGCCGTACTCGGCTTCGTCAAGAGTCAGCATCCAGTCCGACACCTCCTCGTTGATCAAGATCGACCACGTCATCGCCCAATCATATGACTCAAGAAGCATATGACGCAAGAGACATATATTGGCCGAGCCAGACTTCACACTCCAATTTGAGAGGTACCGGCCGCTATGCGCCGTTGATGCCATCGACAGGAACTACACCGCCACGATTAGGAGCCGCCGGTCACACTCACGGGCACAAATGGAAGCACCAGGCGCTATCCATACAACTACATTCTCTGCTGACTTACCGCTGACTTACTCCTTTCAGCATCGTCAGAAAACATGCAAAACGGGCATAACCTGTCTGTTTTGACGGTTATGCCCGTTTTGTCCAGTAGCGGGGAGACAAAATGAGGCTGAGATCTTTGGG
>JBBATH010000030.1:0-12020 GCA_040398845.1 Candidatus Nanopelagicales bacterium
CGCGAACCACACGCATGTAATTCACTTGCCGGAACTATTTCTGCGCAAGCCCTAACCGATCGAAGTACTTCGCTGGCCTGTAGCGCGCGGCCTCGGCGAGACCGAGGACGGTTGCTGGGGAACAGGGATGTGAGGACCTGCAGCTCCTCATTGCCGCGCAGCCGGCCCACAACGATGAGAAGTACCGTTGCCGGCCTTACCGAGCAACTCCCATCGCCATTCCACCTGATCTAGCGAGGGGTAGAGGTTTGTAACGATCGTCGTGAGTGGTCGGTGCAGCGTCCTGCGGCCGCGACGTGCCCAATGGCCCTCGACCAGCGTCCCCGGATTGGACTCAATCAAATCACCTAGTGTTACGTTGTGATTCATGTCGATTTCCCAGTTGTCAGTGCAGAGGTCGTTCCGCATCTCCGCTCGAACGAGCGAGTTACTTGACTCACTTGCCGCGACATCGAATGAGTCCCGCAACAGCCTCGTCGAGCAATTGCTCGGGGAGGCTCTGCGGCTGGCGCGACACCCGTTGGTGCGGTTTCGTTCGGGGGCCGCTGGTCGCCGTGAGCCGTACCTGACCGGAACCCGCCTGCTCGTTCGCCAGGTCGTGGCGCAACTCAGGAATGCGCGAGGCGACGTGGACGAGGTGGCCGACTATCTCGGGATCTAGCGGCCCTTCGTACTCGCAGCCCGCGACTACTACGCCGACTTCGGCGCTGAGATTGATGTGGACGAAGAGTGGGCGGCTTCGGTCGAAGCAAGTGAACATGCCCGCTGGGAGCGGCAGCAGGCTGCTCTCGCGTGAGGCTCGCCCTCGATCACCACTATTCCCCGTTGATCGCGTTCGGCCTGCGTGATCGAGGTCATGATGTGCGTGAGGTCAGCGAACTCGGCTGGCAGTTGGAGGACGACGAGCCGCTGTTGGCGCGATGCAGTGCTGAAGGACTTGCACTCGTGACGAACAACGTCGGGGACTTCGCGGTCATTGCTCAGCGATGGGTTGATGAGAGCAGGGTCCATGCGGGCCTGATCTTCACCTCTGATAACCAGTGGCCTCGGCGACGGGACATGATCAGCCGATTCGTTGATGCCCTTGACACATTGCTGACGGGCGACATCGGGACGATGAGTCTCGCCGGCCGCATCCACTGGCTGGGACGAGCGAACTCAATGGACGATGAGAGACCGGGGTTCTGATCTCAATACATTGGGGTTCAGGATCGCGCAGCGACCGCACGGTCGAAAGCCATCCGCCGGTCGGGCGAGCGCAGGGCGCGAAGAGCGCCGACGGTTGGTTCGCTGATATGCGGGGGCGCTGCTGGTGACCGTCACCAATGCCGCGGCTGACGCCTGGGAGGCCGTCGCTGCGCGCCGTGAGCAGTTGGACGAGGTCCTGAGGCGCTACGGAGCCAGCAATCCGCGGCTCTTCGGATCCGTCGCCCGCGGTGACGCCACCACCGAAAGCGACATCGACGTCCTCGTGGATCTCGACCCCGCGGGAGGCAATCCCTTGATGCGGGTGGCTGGCCTGAGCGAGGAGTTCAGGTGCGTTCTGGGCGTGGATGTGGACGTCGTCGCCGCGGAATTGCTGCGGGACGGGGTCGCCGAGGCGGCCCTCACCGATGCCGTGGCTCTGTGACGCGTTCCGTCGACGAGCTGGTTCGGAGAGCCCGTACCCGAGCGAAAAAGACAGGCGGTTGTTCGGCGGTCTGTCCCGCAGGAGGATTCTGTCCATCGTGACCGCACGGCGCTCCCGGTAGGCCAAGGCGACCAACGCGGACGTAACGACGACCACCTGCGGCTCGAGGGTCACCGGCCGAGCGCCTCAAGCAGCCGCTGACCTACCCCTTCCTCGGAGTCGGTGGCTTAATGGGCGCGGGCTGCATCAGGGGAGGGTGCGGCGGCCCAGACGCGTATGCGGGCAGCGTCGGCCGTCTCGATCACGACTCGAACTTCGCCCTCCTCTCGCATGACGACTGCGCTATCGGCGGCGCCACCACGGTGGTGCTCGGGTTCAGACGAGTTCGACATGCAACTGCCCGAGCCCTGCACGCGGAATATCGTCCGGGTTCGAGGTCCAGACAATGCCCCTACGGCGCAGGGCGCCCTCGGCGACAGTCAGATCGACGACGTCCGCAACGCCGGTCGCAGCCGCCAGCGCACCCACTCGGCGGGCCTGCTCCGGCGTGAGCGGCTCGATCAGGCACCAGTTGAGCAGGCGCGCCAGGGGCACCTGCTTGTCGGTGCGCCACGCTTAGGCGACGACCGGCGCTGGAACCGTGATGGAGTAGCCGCGTTTGAGCGCAGCGGCGTGCCGGGCCCAGAACGTGCGGTCATTCCGGTCAGCGGCGATAAGCGCTCCGGTGTCGTAGGTGATGTCCATCAGGCGGCGCCCTCTGACGGCCGGGCCTTGGCGATCATTTGGTCGAGCCACGTGTCGGCGTCTGCCTGCTCCTGCGAGGTGAATGTCCCGTGCGCCGCGTTCGCGAGCCAGCCGGAGTACGTCATCCCGGACCGTTCGGCTGCGGCCCGGATGGCGACGTCCAACTCTGAGGGCCCCGAAACGCACTTTTTGACGCGCTCAGCCATGGCGAAACGGTACAACCGTTGGGCTACCGAGGCACCTGTGATGGTGAGCCTGTGTGCGTTCGATTGCTCGTCAACCGGAACTGGCTGCACTGGAGCGTATCGAGCCCGACGGTTGCATTGACAGTTCAGAGGAACCTCTGAACAATGATTTCATGACTGAGACGATGACGCTGTCAACCTTTGTCCAGCGGCCGACCAGAGCCCTTATCCCGCTGGATGGCGGCGACGACGTACTTCTGACACGCCGTGATGGCGAAGACTTGCGAATGCAGCGCGAGTGCGACGTGCGCGACCGTGAGGTCACGGTCCTGCATGCGGTCAATGTCGCTTGCCGGGTCCTTGAGCACGACGAGAAGGCCGCAGTCTCGGCGGTCGTTCGGGAGTTCGCCTGGGCGTCCATTTTCTCACTCAGCGAAGCCAATGAGTTCGCCGTCGATTACCTCGCGGCGCTTCGCGTGAGCGCCTCGCTCGGCAACTATGCGCATATCAGCACCGTTGTGCAGGCCTGGAAGTCGTCAGCTGAAATCAAGTCCGATCCGGAGCTTCTTGCCCGAATTGAGCAACGAATGCAAGACCCAGATTTGATTATTGCGGCGGATCCGCGCCTTGACGTTGTCGCCCGATGAATGATGACGGGATCGAATCGCGAAACGGATGCAATTCCGCGCCCGCATAAGGCATCAGATTTCCTCATCGCATGTCAAGGATCTTCAGTTCACAAGGAGTGGTCGGACTGCCTTGCCGCCGCGCGAAATGCCACCACTGATGCGTGGGATGCGCTGACGGCTGCACCCGACCGCGTCTCGGAGCGTCAACATCAACTGCGAGGGGAGTTGGCCTTTCGCACTTGTGGCGGTCGGATGCTTGCTCAGGGACGGTAATCCTCATCGTGGCGTCCTCCGGGCACCCGAAGCGCACGGAGAGCGCCACGTGATGGAGGGGTCAGCTGACTAGGGTGAGCGTGACCACCCCGGTGACGATGACCACCACCGCGATCACCTGCTGCCGCCCAAGCCGTTCGCGGAACAGCAGGTAGGCGGCGACCGCCGAGATCGGCGCGAAGAGCGATGCGAGCACCGCGGTGATCGCGACACTCTGTGCAGCGCCGGTCGTATAGGCGGCGTAGCCGAAGATCTCCGCGAGGCCGGCGATCACGATGAGTGGGGCAGCCGGGCGGGTCATGCGGAACTTGCGAAGCAGGAGCAGGGGAATAGCGATGCAGATGAGCGTGACGATGCGCGCCGGCAGGAGGATCCACTCGAGCGGTAGCTCACCGCTGATGTTGCCGGTGGCGAACAGGCCGATGCCGAAGATGATGGCGCCGGTCGTGGCGATGAGTGCTGCCTTAAGGGGCTGCTCATTCTCGACAGGCACAGGATCTGGCGCGATAGCGGCGAGCACGACACCGCCAACGATAAGGAGAAGCAGGAAGATCACGATTGGCGCGATGCTCTCGCCCGCGAGTCCCGAGATGGTCGCTGCGATCGCACCCTCGGTGCACAGGATCGGGGCGACAACCCCGACCTTTCCGATGCGGAACGCGGCGTAAGCGAGCAGGAGTCCGCAGAGGTTGCCGAGTCCGCCGACGATGAGCCAGGTCGCGTTGGTGGCGTTGAGCTTTTCGGGGACTCCGTTGATGAAGATCATCGGGGTGATGATGACAAGGCCGACCATCATCATTCCGGCGATGGCGGAGAGCGGCCCGATCATGCGGACAAGGCGAGAGGAGGCGAGAGTGCCGGCTGCGAAGAATAATGCCGTGAGGAGGCCGAACAAGATGCTCATTAACCTTGATCCAACCACCCACCGTGACTGCTGTGCGTCGGCGGGGTGGCGTTCAGCGCGGGTGTCGCGGCCTACTTCGTCAGGCCGAGCGCCGCACGCAGACGCTTAGCGCTCATCATGCCGGGCTCCTCCTCGTCCCGATCGAAACTGGCGAGGAGCGCGATGAGGTCCTGCCTTCGAGTCGGGTCGGCCGCTGCCTCGCGGGGGGTGAGGCCCGCGAGGGCGGGAATCTGATCGTCGAGCCAGTTCTCCTCGTACGTGCGGATGTACTCCTCAAGGGCGGCGACGATCGCCGGATCGTTCTGGTCGAGCATCCCGGACTCACTGTCGCCCGTCGTACGACCTCCACCCGCCCGGATCGCGGCGGCGTATTCGCCTTTCATGCTCGTGCGTTCATCCTTCACTATGACGAGGTCTGGGCAAAGTGCGCGGAGTACCCCGAGGACCCTGTCCATCCTTTGGGTGCTGTTCGTCTGGATCGTGAGCTCCTTGTTGGCCCAGTCGAGGGTTGCCCGGATCTTCTCCTGGCCATGCGTGACGACGTACTCGTGCCAGGTGCGTGGTGACGTGGCGGTGGGCTTCTTGCCGGTGTCGACGGCCTCGTAGGTGACATCAAGCCCAGCCAGTAGCCGCTTGGCGTTCGTCACCTTCACGACGGCCTCGCACATGATTGTGTCCTCGCCCTCGGTATTAACGATGGTGGGCGGGGCGTAGCGCCGTGACAGGAACTCGATGAGGTCGACCGGGTCGGGTTCGTCGTCAAGGAGTTCAATGAGCGCATCGCGGTAGCGCAGGTTGATGGACTCGACTGCGCCAACGATCTGCATCATGGATCCCACCGTGACGATTCGCGTGCAGATGAGGCTGCCGGGTGTCACCAACTGGCTGGCTTTGCGCTCGACGATCTCGATTCGGTCGCCGGTGCGAAGATCGCGCAGGAGCATGCCGACACCGGGCGTTGTCTCGACGATCTCGAAGATCGAGCGCTCTGCGAGGAGCCACTGCTCGGCGAGCAGGTACTCATCAGCCGGGAGCAGGAACCCGCGCTGCGACAGGAATTCCTCGAAGGCGCCGCCCTCGAACAGGAGCACATCGAGGACGAGGCCATACTCGAGTGCCTCGACGAAGGGGCGGCTCGGTCCCCAGTGGGCGGTCCATACCTCGGCAAGCTCGATGATCTGCGCTCGGAGTGGACCGTCGACTAGAAACGTGGTGGCCTTCGCGTAGAGCCACATGGCGCGCTCCTCGATCGGGAGCTGCTCGCGATGTTGATGGCACTGCTTGTATTTCCGGCCCGACCCGCACCAGCATCGGTCATTGCGGCCGATATCGTCGCGAACGGGTGCGCTGAAGCGCTCGAGGGTCTGGCGGAGCGGATCGTCGGCTTCGGCGCCTGCCCGGTTCAGGAGCGCGAGGCCGCGCGCGGCATCGCCTCGGTCGCTCGCGTATCGGGCGAGATCGAACAGCGGCAATGGCCACGATGGATCGAGGGATTCGGCTGCATTGAATGCTCCTTCGGCCTCCTCGATCATCCCGAGCCGCTCGAGCGCCTTGGCTTGGAGCCACAGCAGGGCGACCCGCGCCTGCCGCGGCGCCTGCTCGGTGAGGGCGCCGGTGAAGACTGCGAGCACTGCCGCTCCCGCGACCTCGACGCCCATGACTTCCTGCGAGAACGACTCGGCAACACCTGGGTTCGTGAGCTGCGAAAGGGTCTCGCGAGCTCCAGGGAACTGGCCGAACCCATCGAAGGCATCGCTTGCGGAATCCGCCACTTCCACGAGTACCTCGAACTCCATGCTGAAGGCCGCGTAGAGGTCGAGCAGGGAAAGCAGCGCGTTGACCTCGGCGTCGCCGAACCCGTAGGACGCACTGAGTTCCTGCGCGGCGTCGGCTGTGCTCTCGGCCTTGAAGTCGAACCCGGCGCGTGCGAAATGCTCTTGGAAGACCGAAAGTCCGGCAAGCTCAAGCATCTCACCAATGGGCAGCGTCAGGTGAATGAAGGAGCCGGGCAGGTCGACGCAGGACTGCCAGATGGCGGCATCGATCTCAACCGGATGACCGTGCTCGATGGTGAACTCGCGCATAAGTGCGACGAGCTGCACGGACGGCGGGGCGACGGAACCCATCGGCACCGCCTCGATGAGCCAGCCATCATCGGTTGCCTCGACCGAGACGAATTCGCCGGCAGTTGCCTTGATGCCGGTCAGAAAGCCGGCCGGAAGCATCCACCCCATATCCGGGACGGACTGCGGCGGAATGCCGCGCGCATCGGTATCTTCCCGGGTGAGCATGCCAGCGATCGGCTCGATCGGCTGCCCGTCGGCGAGGAAGTGATACTCGTCGCGTTCAGTGAGCATGATGAGCGGGGCAAGGTCGGGGAGCAGTGCCAGCATGTCGAAGGCGACCTCGTCCTTCGTGAGCCGGTGGGTGAAGCGATGGCCACTGAGCAGGGTGGGTAGGTGCGCCATGCGTTCATCCAGGAGGAAGTGAACGAGGTGCTCATCACCATCGGCGAGCGCCTCTTCGACCCAGAGGTCGGGAGCGTCGTCGAGCTCGGGATCCATATGGACGCCGTCCGCCTTGAGGGACTCGACGATCTCCTCATCGGTCAGCGGCCCGCGCTCGGCGAGAAGCCGCGCGATCGCCTGGCCGTCAGTCTGCTCGGGTCGCCTGATCTTCTTGCCCATGCGGTCCTCCTTGGTCGCCTCGTGAATGGCACTGACGCGTCCATGCTGTGGAGTGCCACTCTTCGGACCTCATTCGCATACGGTGGTCGCGTGACGTCAGCCTGACCCATGCGCCGGCGGCGAGCCGTACATCTCGGCAAGATCGACATGGATGACGACTGGGGCACTGGTCGCCGGCGGCCGCATCCCTCTGGCCCTGCATGAGTAGAAGGCGAGCCCGGTCCTTGAAACGTCGATGCCTGAGGCTCCAAGGCGCGCGCGGATGCGCTGGAGCCGTTCCACTTGCGCATGGGTTCCTGGCTCGCTCCACTTGCACTCCCCGATGCTCAACAGGGTTGACCGACCGTCAACGATTCCGAAAACGACGACGTCGATCTGGGCCTGCTCCCGACCGCCCATTGACACGACCGCGGGGGCGACGCGGGTGATCGCCGAGGCGTGGAACCTCTGGGGATCGGCATGGGTGAGCGCCCAGTCGCGGCATATCTCCTCGAATTGAGGTCCGATGACCTGGCTGCGGAAGGCACCTTGCTGCTGCTCCCAGATTGAGGTGACATCGTTCGTCGTGTTGAGGCGGGACCATACGGGGCGCATGACGGCCCGCTCGAACCGGATGATCTGGTCCGCGATCCGCCACACGGGCTTGCGCGTTGAGAAGGCGTCATCGACCTTCGCGAGATACCCAGCGCTCTCCAAGACGCTCAGGTGATGGGCGATGTCGGTGCTCTGCCTGCCTACCCGTGTGGAGATGGCCCCACGGGTAGTCGAGCCAGTGGCGGCGGCCCCGAGGATGGAATTGAAGACCTGCGGGTCCCTGACATCGAGGTCCTCGAGTGTCAGGTACTGGGCTTCGCGGAAGAGCGGCGATGAGGAACTGAGCGGGTTCGCGCAGACCCAGCGGTCGAAGGACCGCGAATCCTGGGGCGCGCTCCCTCGCGCGAGGGAGCGATAGGCAGGAGTGCCCCCGGTGATCGAAAAGAGTTGCGCGGCGATGCGCTCGTCTTCGATTCCCCAGAAGGCCCGGTGCTCACGGAAGTCGAGGGGAGGCACCACGAGGTCGAGTGAGCTCCGTCCGCGAAGTGGGGCTTGCCCGGTGAGGAGGTTGCCCATGAACGCGAGGGCCGAGCCGCAGAGGATGAGACGTGTTCGGGAATCACGTCGTTCGGGTCGACGCGGGCTGAATGCGCGTTGCATGATGCTCGCGATGGAGGGCGTCGACTGAGCGAGGTATGGGAACTCGTCGAGGACGACGGTGGTCGGCCGTTCTCGGCCGAGCCCTAGGAGCGCGTCGAGTGCATCGCCCCAGTCGGTCAGAATGAGGGGGGCGAGGGCTCCGGTGTGGGATGCGAGTTCGCGGCCGAGGCGGCCGAGGGTCATCAACTCGGTGTCCTGGGTCGCCTCGAAGGCAAAGCCACCCGTCTGCTCGACGAGCGCGCTAAGCAGGAAGGTCTTGCCAAGTCGCCGACGCCCATACACGATGCCGAGGAGCGCGCCAGGCCGCGGATCCGCCGCGAAGTCCGAGATCTCGGCCCACTGGCGATCCCGCGCCTCGACGTCGGACGGCTTGGCTGTCACGCTGGTACCGGTCATTAGAACAGTATAAGCGCAGTTATTATAAATACAGTTATACAGAGCTCGACCGTGCCGGGAGGGAGGGCGAGCCTCTCATTGCCCCTCATGGGACTGCGGAGGATAGGTTCCATCGATAACTGTGGATGGCGGTACCTACTCCCCGGTCCCGTGTGATCTCATCGTGCGCGCCCCGAAGGTGCTGCTCCACGATCACCTCGACGGGGGCCTGCGCCCCCAGACGGTGCTCGACCTCGGCGAGGAGTTTGGCTATCAGGGGTTGCCCGCGAGTGATGCAGCGTCGCTCGATGGCTCCGGTGGCCTGTCGATATCCGGGGGCGCTGATGTCTGCCGTTGGCTCTCCGTCGGTGTGGGTGATCGTCCACCCTGTCGAGAGTTTGACGCGGACTCGGTCGCCGGTCCGGGTCGCAACGTAGTCGGTGATTCGGGCCCCATTCGTTGGGCCAGATCCCGTTCGCGATAGGGGTAGCGCTCGAGCTCCGGCGCATGGAACCTATCCGTGAGACAGGGCGATATCCTTGCGGGTGTGACTGATATCCTCATAAGAAATGTACCCGACGAAGTTGTGGCGGCGCTCGACGCCAACGCTCAACGCGCCGGTGTGACGAGAGCGGAGTATCTGCGCCGGGTTCTTGCCGAACAGCGAGGTCGGGCGCTGACACGCGAGCAACTCGACCGCTTCGCCGAACGTACCGCTGATTTGGGTAATCCCGAGGTGATGGCAGCCGCATGGTGGTGACCAACTGGCTCATCGACAAGTCAGCACTCAACCGCATCAACACCGCCAACGACGAGTGGCTGGCGCGCATCCAACGCGGGCTGGTCAGGATCTCGACCGTCACCCTGCTCGAGATCGGCTACTCCACTCGTAGTGCCTCTGATCACCGCGCCACGCTCGGTGAACCGCCGGTGTCATCGATGACGGTCGAGCACATCACTCCAGCGGTCGAAGCTCGCGCCATCGAGATTCAGATGCTGCTTGCGGACCGGGGGCAACACCGAGCACCGTCGATTCCTGATCTGCTCATCGCGGCGACCGCAGAACTGGCCAAGCTCACGGTGTTGCATGCGGACAAGGACTTCGACCTGATCGCGGCGATCACCAACCAATCCGTCGAGCGCCTCGACCTCTGATCCTTTGCCAATGTGGGAGTGCAGGACCACAACTGATTGGACGATATCGCGCAGATCGCGCACTGCACCAACGTCGCGCGACGAGCTTCGCCGCCAACGACTCGGCGCTCTTTGAGAAGCTCAGGTGATGGGCGGTGTCGGTGCCTGGAGGGAGGGCGAGCCTCACATTGCCCAACATCGGGCTGCGGGGGATAGGTTCCATGCATGGTTGTTGACGGCGGTACCTACTCACCAGTCCCTACTGATCTCATCGTGCGCGCGCCCAAGGTGCTGCTGCACGACCACCTCGATGGCGGCCTTCGGCCGCAGACGGTGCTTGACCTCGCGGATGAGTTCGGCTACGCCGGCCTCCCTGCGCAGGATGCCGGCACCCTTGCCAAGTGGTTCGCCGATGCTGCCTACTCCGGCTCCCTTGAGCGCTACCTCGAGACCTTCAAGCACACGGTCGGGGTGACCCAGACCGAGGAGGCACTGCGCCGCGTCGCGCGCGAGTGCGCGGTCGATCTCGCCGCCGATGGCGTCGTCTACGCCGAGATTCGCTACGCCCCTGAGTTGCACGTCGAGCAGGGCTTGTCGCTCGATGCGATCGTCGAGGCGGTGCTCGCCGGCTTCTCCGAGGGGCAGCGCGAGGCCGAGAGCCAGGGTCATCGCATCCGGGTTGGGGTGCTTCTCACCGCGATGCGCACCGCTACCCACTCGCGCCAGATCGCCGAGCTCGCGGTGAAGTACCGCGACCTCGGGGTCGTGGGATTCGACATTGCCGGCGCTGAAGCAGGGTTCCCGCCGACCCGTCATCTTGATGCCTTCGAGTACCTGCGCCGCGAGAGCGCCCACTTTACCATCCATGCGGGCGAGGCCTTCGGGCTGCCGTCGATCTGGGAGGCGATCCAGTGGTGCGGCGCCGACCGCCTCGGCCACGGCGTGCGCATCGTCGACGACATCACGGTCGAGCCTGATGGCTCCGTGACACTCGGCCGGCTCGCCGCCTACGTCCGCGATCAACGCATTCCGCTGGAAATGTGCCCCTCTTCAAATATCCAGACCGGAGCCGCGCCCTCCATCGAGCAGCATCCGATCGGCCTGCTCCGGCGACTGGGCTTCCGCGTGACCGTCAATACCGATAACCGGCTCATGTCGGGCACCTCGATGTCGCGTGAGATGGAACTGCTGAGCAACGCCTTCGGCTACGGGCTGAACGATCTGCAGTGGTTCACCCTCAATGCGATGAAGAGCGCATTCCTTCCCTTCGATGAGCGTCTTACGATGATTAATGAACAGATCAAGCCGCAGTACTCGGCACTCAAGGCAGTCCTCGCGGACCGCCTCACAGGGAGGGAATGAGCGATGTCGCTCCTCGACGTTGTTGAATCGAATCAGGGACATGTGACCGATCTTCGGGAGGAGCTCGGACGTGTGAGGGCGGCACTCGACCGAGCCGACGCCGTGCTGGGGGTGGCTGACGAGACCCTTGAGCGGGCCGAGGTCGCGATCAAGTCGAGCCGCACCTGGGGGCCGATCGTGCTCGCTGTGCTCGGTGCCGCTGTCGTCGGGGTTGGCGTCGTGATCGTCATGCGCAAGCGGAGCCATGCGTCGGAGGACTCCGACTGACGCTCAAACCGGTCATGCGTATGAGGCGAAAGTTCCTTGCGCAAGTACCACCTACTAAAAAAGCGTTGGCCGTTATCAAATATGCCCGCCCGACCCTGCCACTGCGTGAGGTCATCGAGAACATGCAAGCCGACGGGCACGGCCAGAAGGCCAGTACTTTGGCGGTCGGGGTCGAACAGTCCACGGTCTTCCGGGCGCTGGACCGGAATGGCGAACCGCGACGGCACTTGGTACTCGGATGCGGAGCACGTACTTGATCGCGCAGGCGCAAAGGCTTGACGCCGGTGACACCCACGACGGGGAAGGGTCAAGGACATGACCGTGATCGTCAAGCGCAGCGCCGACGGTGTGGCCGCCATCGCCCGGCGGGTGCGGGCTTGGCACGTTCTGACGATCACATGGGACTCGGGCAAGGAAATGTCCGACGATCAACAACGCCCGAGAGGAAGACTTGAACAACGACGTCCGGCTGATCATCCGACGGGCTTACGGCTTCCACTCACCCACCGCAACCCCCGCCCTAGTGATGCTTTCCTGCGGCCCGATACAACTTCGACTACCTCACGAACGAGCCCTTGGATGACCCACATTCATGCCGGGAGAGCCGGAAATGTCTCTCTCCCTCCGCTGTAAACT
>JBBATH010000031.1:0-8914 GCA_040398845.1 Candidatus Nanopelagicales bacterium
CACCCGGGGGGTGTCATCAATGGCACCTTCGAAACTTTCGCCTTGGAGCAGGCCGTGTACATACACAACATCACCTCCGTGCCGGGCCACCCGGAGGGTTTCTCGCCGCATCGCCTCGCTCACGGCGTGCATCCAGTCTTCACCGCTGTCCCGTTCGGAGCGAAGCTCTACGTGCACATCCCCAAGGATGCTCGCGCCGGCGCCCGTGGGCGTGGCTCTAACCCCGCCGCCAACCGTGCCGAGGCGTGCATTGCCATCGGGCCCCGTTCCGCCAGCGATCCCATGCCGTTGCTTCTCACCGACCGTAACACTCGCAAGGCCAGTCGAACCACACTTTTCGCCCCTCCCGGCTGCCCCCTTGGGGTGCTCTCCGAGTCTCCGACCGTGCTGCCCGCGTCTGCTGCGACACATGTTGATGCTGCCATCGTGGCGCTGCACGATGCAGCCGCTCGTGCCAAGCGTGTCAAGGCCGTGCAGCGTGCTGCCAATGCCATGCTCACGTCGTATGACGAGTCCATCATCCTCCGGCCAGGGCCGCAGATCGATCGGGCCAAGCCGTACATAAACCAGCGCTGTCGGTCGCTTGTCGGCCAGACAGTTGCCTCGGCTGTTCAGTCCATGTTCTCAGCGGCTGACGGCCGCTCCATACGATACCGCCGCGCCGATCTTGAGTGGGACCTTGACCATGGGTATCTGATCGCTGCTCTCGCTGTTACCGCCGACGGCATGACAGAGGCAGAGTACGACTGTGACGCCAAGTGCGCACAAGAAGCGCACTTGGCTTGCCTTGCACTCCCCGACGAAGGCCTCGACCCCGTCGCCAAGGCGCTGTCGGCGCCTGAACGACAAGCCCGATGTGATGCGCTTGTGGCCATCGTCGCTATGAAGGATTTGCCATGGGCGCCCTACCTAAAGGGCCCCGAGCGTACCCATGTGATTGCTGCATGGCACAAGGAGATCGCTGCGCTCGTGGACCTCGGGGCGATCGTGCCCCTTGAGCCTGGTTCGCCGGATTGGGAGGAGGCCGTTATGTCCCGGGCGACTACCCCATGTCGCGTGTTGCTGGATTTCAAACGGGACGGAACGTGGAAATGTCGGTGCGTCACACGTGGCGATCTCGAAGACAAGGTAGCCCTCGATGGCCCCGATTTCCATTACCACACTAACGTTAGTCGCATGTCCAGTGTTCGCAGCGCTGTACTTCGAGCCGGGCGGTACATGCGTCGACCTGGGCGTGCCGGTGGCCGCGTCATATCCACATGTGACGTTGCCAATGCCTATCTTCAGTCCGATCCATTTCCGGAGTCCGATCGCCGATTCCTGAAAATACGGTCGCCGATCGACGGTACGATAACCTATTATCGACAGCTGATTTGCGTCTACGGTTCGTGTTCCGCCGGTCCGCGGTGGGAGACGACTTTTACCAACTGGCTCACCACACCCGAGTCCTTGGGTGGGCCTGGATTTGTCCGCGGCATGAATGAACCCAGTTGCTTTCATCATCCCGGCCGAGACCTCCTCATGATTCTGTACGTCGACGACCAGATGGTCGATGGGTATCGCGAGGATGTCGAGTGGTATTACTCGCTCCTTCGTACCCGATTCAAAGTCAAAGAGCCACAATGGCTTACGACTACGAATCCTATCGATCATCTGGGCGTCGGCATTTTTCAGACTGCCACGCACATATATATGTCCATGGAAAACTACATAAAGTCCATGAACGCTGTTCTTCAGCGCGCGCCCGACAAGTGCCTGCACCGCAAGTCGCCCATGCCTCACAATCATGAGATTACCGACATGACGCCGCTCAGCCACTCGAAGGCGGCTTTCTTTTCGCGGGCCCTTGGGATGTGCTCGTGGATCAGTGCCACTGTTCGTCTCGACGGCAGATACGCTCAGAGTCGCATCAGCCAGTATGCTGCGACACCATGCCTGGGTGCCTATAACGCTCTCATTCATTTACTTGACTACTACACATGTACTGCGTCTTTGTGCATCCGACAATCCCTTACGGCCGAGTCCGACTGGCGTTTTTACTGTGATTCCGACATGGCTGGTAATCCGGAGCTGCTGTGCAAGCGGCGTTCCCAGCTTGGCTATATCGGGATAGTTGGCGAAGCTCCTATTGTGTGGTCATCCAAGTCCACGACTGTCCAGTTCGCGGCACACCAGCTGCCCGCCGGGTTTACCAGAGGCCGCCCGATCGTTGCGCATCCTGCTATACATGACAACCATGCGGATGTAAGTTCGGCGGCAGCCGAGATCTACGCGGCCGGCAACGCCACGATGGACATTCTCGCACTTTCGTATGTTTGCTCGGAGGCGGGTATCGTTTTTCCGGAGAAATTTACACTTCAAATTGACAATGCTGCAGCACAGTCGTTTGCGTCTCAAACATCCTACGCCGGGAAAAGCCGACTGCGCCACGTGGATGCACGGCAGGAATGGGTTCGGACGCTTCGCGACTCGAACCTCGTCAAAACGGTACATGTTGACACGAGTGAGAATGTGTCTGATATGTTCACCAAGGCGCTTCCGTTGGCCACCTTTCTTGGTTTTCGCAAACAGCTCATGCATTTTCACTCCATTCCAATCACTGCATGAAGCGCACCGCGCTGGCGCAGGATTATTGTTCAACTCCAGCAGTTGCACATCGCCGATGAGCAGTGCGCTCTGATGGTGCTACCGTGCTGGAACCGGGTCTCAGTATACTCCGACCCAACTGATCATCTTTGTACTCCGAAACTTTCCGATCCGAATCTTTTCAGAAACTTCTCGAGATATTTCGAAAGGGGGTGCCACAGAATCCTAACACAAATATCCACAGTTCGGAATTCGGCCATCCTCTCTCATCTCCGTGTTGCGTCTTGTCGCCCGGCGTAGCTTTCGCCTGGCCTCGCCGCCACACGGTTCAATGCACAGGTGAATTACTGTGCTTATTAAATCCTCTCTCATCTCCGTGTTGCGTCTTGTCGCCCGGCGTAGCTTTCGCCTGGCCTCGCCGCCACACGGTTCAATGCACAGGGTCTGAATCTGACCTGGCATTGTTCTTCGACATCAGCACTACCGCGCAGTTCTAGTTCTGCGCGGACCTCGTACGCCTCCTACCCGCCTTCATGTCTTCCGTCGGTCCCGGCTCCCTCGTGGCCGGTGCCGGCCGTCGTTCGGCCCGGCTGCAAGCCGGCTCCGAATCGTATACGTCCCCGCGTCGGGCGCGCTCCCGCAGTCGCGCGCCATCCGACGGATCCGACGCCGACTCCGCCGCCGACGACCCCAGCCGGCCGGCCGGGGTTGCCACCCCTGCCACCGGCCCGTCACCAGCGACACGTGGTGCCGCCGCTGCATCCGGTTCGCAGTCTTCTCCGCCGTCTCTAGTCCAACAGGAGCTCGATCGCACTCGCCGCCAGCTTGCTGCTAGTCGCCAGCAACTTGCTGATCAGGAACGGCTGCTGGCTGATCAGCGTGCCATCGTTGCGCAGCAGCGTCAGCTGGCGGAGCAGCAGCAGGCCATGGCTGCCGTTCATGCCGAGAATGCTCGCCTACACGCCCAACTTGCCCTGGCCAACGCCGCCGTGTCTCTGCCTGCGGCAGCCCCCATATCCGCCGTCGATGCCGAGCGCCTCAAGCTTGGGCTCGGTAGTCTTGACAACCTATCGGCTAGTTCTGAATGGCGCGATCGTTTCTCCATCCGAACCGACATCACCGTTTCCCATATCGCCTCTGTCGTCGCCGCTCTGTTTCACGGGCTCGGTTCTGTCCCGCTCGCCTCGGAGTACAGGGCCTTCCTGCACGGTGTGCTTTCAATGCCTGCCGAGGGCGAGGATGTCCCCGCTGGTGATTATATGCAGTCGGTCGCCGGGGCGCAGATGGCGGCATCGTTCGGCATCACTGCACGCCCGTCGTCGCCGAGTGATGACCGTTCGTCCGATTCCGGGTCTGGGTCCCAGTCGTCTGCCGGTGCTCTCAGCCAGCGGCGAGCAGCTGACGTCACAGCCATTACGGCTGTCCTTCTCGACGGCACCGATCGCGGTTCCGACCTGGTGCGCCTTCGTATCCTCGACTCGTCGTTGCATGCCACGCTCAAGCGCCTGACCGCTGCCGGCCCTGACACTCCCGAGTATGAGGCAGTCAACCTGCACCCCACGTTCGCAGCTGCCGTCAGTGCCCTGCTCACCTGCGCCGACCATGCGGAGCGGAGTATCAATGAGCGCACCGTCGCCCGCGCCTTCGGCCCGTGTCCGCTGTACTATCGCGGCGGCGCGCCTATCGCCAACCTTTCCCTGGCCCAGTGCTCTCGTATGGTCGTCAAGGATGCCACAGCGCGTCTGCAATGTCTACAAAGCCTGAACTATGTCCGATTGGCGATACAGCTGGCCGTCGCAGCAGCTCCCGCCGGCACCGAGAATCGTGGCCAGTTTATGCGTGCCGTGCGCAAGGCAGCGCTTCGTACCGTGTCGGCTACGGCCGACGATCTTACCGGACTTTCCTCGGCTCTGGAAGACGTTGCCGCGAAGTATACTAACATGCCGCCCACCGGCATCTTCAAGCTCGCCATCCCCGCCGACTTGCACCGGGTTCTGTTCCTGCCTATCGCACCGGCGTCCGTTACAGCATCGGCTGTGTCGTCTGCCAAAGGCGCCCCCGCCAAGTCCGGCGTGCGGCCGCCGTCGGCTGCCGGGCGGCCTCGTCTCCAGCAACCCAGCAGCGGCCCCGGCAAGTCGGACACGCCGCCGGCGGGCCGGCAGATCTGCCCCATGGGTGCAGACTGCACTAACGTGCAGTTGGCATGGGATCCCGCTTCCTTGTCCGGGCCCGGCTCGGCCAGGACGATTGTGATCAGGGAGTGCAAATACTTTCACCAACCTGACGGGTGGAAGGTCCTCACTGCACGTCTCCGTTCTGAACTGCCGCCGCCACCTGCGCCGCCGACCGCACAGCAGTCACCTGTGCCGCAGCCGGCTGCGCAGCCGGCTCCGTCCGTGCCGACGACGCCTGCTGCACACCTCGCGGCGATCGACGCCTACATCGCTGCAAGTGGTGGGCCGGTGAAGAAGACCTCCTGCGGGGCCATCACCGTCCCAGCCGACGTGCCGACCGTGCAGGCGCTCCAGTATGCCACCACCGGTCTCCACCGCGCTCTTGTGCAGGCTCGCGAGGACGTCCGGTGTGTCACCGGGGTAGATGCCGCACGCATGGCCGCCTATCAGGCAGAGCATCTCGGTCGGCCGCCGTTCGAATGGCATCGGCCCCTCCTGGACATGTGGCTTGCCTACGTGCAGTCTCTTGCTGCGTGTCTGCCGGCTGGTGCCAGCAATGTCGGTGTGGCTGCCGCCGCGGCTGCACGGTCCGACGTGGTGTTGTTCGACAGCGCCGCCTCCGACAGCATGCGGTCGCATCGGTTCGGCGCCGACGGCCCGCTGCGGCCGGCGCCGGCGCATCAGACTCAAGTTGCCAACGGGTCTGTCATGTCCGTCAACGAAAAGTTCGATGCTGCTATCTTTGTTCGTTGTTCCGACGACGGTCAGCTGATCAAAGTGGTCGACGGCTACGACCATAACCCCGGCTTGTCTACGCCGGGACGGTCCCTCACCATCATGTCAACGTTCGGCGTCATCATGCATGGCGGCGTAACCAAGATGCGTGCCAGCGGCAGCCATGTGCGCTTCATGACGACTGATCCAAGCTGTCCCGACCTGCCGCCTTTCCTCAGCGGTCGTGTTCCTATCGTCTTCGGTGATTTGCGCGCGGCCCAGCTCGTGCCGGTGGAACCTGCTCCGGGCGAGCTGTATCATCTTGCGTGCATCGGTGATGCTACCGAGTCCTCTGCTATGCCGGCTCTCTCGTGCATGGCGCTCCGCGTGCCGGCGGGCGCTGAGGACGACCTGCCGCCCAGTTCGCCAGTCACTCCGCTTTCATATGGTGATGACTCCTCCGCTGAGGATGCCCTGCCGTCCGATTCGCACATCAGCTCGCTGTCGTATGATGAGTCGGTCGCCATGCGTGCCGAGCCGTGCATTGCCATCGGGCCCCGTGCGCCGCCCCCGGCTGCCGCTCCGTCTCCAACCGAGGCGGTGCCCGCTTCGTCCGCACAGGTGGACGCCGGCGGTCCGCAGCCAGCAGCTACCAGCCTGCCGGCGCCATCCGGCGCCGCCCCTCCGCTGCCCAGCTCGTGCCGCCCGCCAGCGTCCGCGCGTCCGCCACCGGACGACGGTACCGATCCCGATTCTGGCTGCGCACCATGTCGCCCCGGCGCTGCGGCGTCGTCTGGCGCCGGCATCTCCAGTGCCGGCGGGCTGCATGCCGCTGGTGCCTCCGCCGGCGGCCAGGGTGCAAGCTCGTCACCGGTCGTCGCGGACGAGCAGCCGCTGACCGCCTACGAACTGGCCGCCGCTGCGCATTCCGACTGGTGCGCCGATATCCATGTGCCGCCGGGCGTGTCCCTGGTAGCCGTTACCGCCGACGAGCAGCCCGCCGCCGGCCGGCTTGCACACGGCCGCTTCGGCGTTCTTGCCGACAACGATCAGCCGGTCGACGTGCGCCGTCACCGCTCCGCCGGGCCTCGCACTGCATCTGTGGCCGCTGCTGTCGCTGTCGTCGCCTTCGCGCTCTGTGCGTGCCTCCACCAGCTGCCCGGCAACCCATGCCTCGGCCGGCCCGCTCTCGGTTCCGACCTCTGCGAGGCTTGCTTCGGATGTACCGCCGGCGGATGTTGCGCCGACGGCGCCCGCCCTCCGTTCTGCGCTGCTATCGTTCCTCCTCGGTGCTATGCGTGGGGCCCGGGGGTAGCCAAATCTGTGTTTCTCGATTCCGCGGCTGGCTCGTGTTCATATTCGATCGCCCGCCTCACGGCCTCGCCCGACGCTGTGTCTTTGGCGTGGGACATCCTGCCGCCGGAACAGGCCCTCGCCGACGTCCGCCGTGCTTGCCCTGAGCTGCTGCGGCGCATCGTCTACGTTCAGGTCCGCCCCAACACACTCATCACTCCCGGCCTTGTCGGTGACATGCTGACCGGTCTTTGCGACGCCGGATTCGCCGATGTCGTCGAGATGATGTGCGGGCCTGATTGCACCACGACTACGACGCGTTCCGGCCGTCAGCGCAACCCACATCGGCGTATCATCGACGGTGTCCTTGCGCCCGTCACCTACGAAGGCGCCGTCGCCGATGTGTTTTATCGTGCTCTATTTGACACTGTCCGCCACATCCGTCGCGTCAACCCGGCCTGCACCTTTCTGGTCGAGAACCCGGCGGGGAGCCTGTTTGGCTCCCTGCCGCACGTGCGCCAGTTCATCGCCGACACTCAGGCGTCGGTCGTTGTTCACGACCACTGCGTGCTCGCCATTGATCCGCTTGACATGTGGCACGGTGCTACGCAGAAGCCGACGCAGTATGTCGTCGTTGGATACGACAGCAGCCGGTTGCCGGTGTCTCTGCGATGTGCCGCAGTCGGCTGTCTTCATCGTCTGCCCGAATCGCCGGCGGGGTGCCATTGCCTGGTGCAGCAGCTCCCGGCGAAGCGGCTGCGTCGGCTTGGCCAGCAGCGGGTGCTGACTGCCGCTGCCGCCCGCATACCAGTCGGTGTGTTTCGCATCGCGTTTCCACTGTCGGCGCGTTTGGTCCCGCTGCCCGATACCTGCATGCCGCTGGCTTCCGCTGGAGATGGCGCGACACCGGATGCGGCGGCGTCTGCACCGCTCGAGCCATACGGTTGCTACGCCGGGATCCGCGTCCCTGATGATCATCGTCTCCGCCGTGTCACTCCACTGAGCTGTGTGTATGACGCGGCCACTCTGCATACCGTCGTCGGGCACACTCTCCGGGGTCGGCGCCTCGTTGACTCCGCTAACAATTGGCTCGGGTTCAAGATGATTGGTGCGTCCGGCCGCGTCGTGGCGGCGCCCCACATTACTCTCGCCGACGTTCGTCTCACTTCGCACTGCGACGTCTGCACTCGTACCCAGACACAGGCGACCGGCTCGCACCGTCGCCATCCCCGTGCCGGTGACGTCGCCGTCTCTCTAGCGCCCGCCAATTCCGTCGTTCTGACCGCTCTGTCCGGCCTCGCCGATGTTGCCGCCGCCCATCACGGGACCGGCACGTCGCCCTGCGACGACGTACCACCGCCCACGTGGGGCCGGTGGTTGTCGGCCGAAGCTGCTTGGTCCCCTCCGTCCAGTGTGTCCATGCCCGGCATAGGTGCCGACGCGACTTTCGTGTCGTCCCGCCGAGCAGCCGAGTCGTCCTTCTCGGACAGCTCGGACAGCCCGTCGTCACGGCCGAGCCGACGGCCGTCGTCGTCGGACAGCGACCCGGAGGCCGAACGTGACGTCGAACTGCTTCCGACTGTCCAGCCTGTGTCCGATCGTGTGTTCGCAGTCGCCAACTCTGTTGGGCCGGATTACCGCACGTTTGCCGCCCTTGAGATGCTGCCGTATCACCTCCGCGCCGGCCGTATCATACACTGGGACATCATTCACAGCGAGCTGGCGTCGCCGGGTCGGCCGCTCAAGGCGGGCGTCAGGATGTTTCTCATATGCGTTGACGTCGGCATCCATGCCGTCGGCATGCGGCCGCTGCGATCGAGCAAGTGCATCCCGCAAGCATATCGAGAGCTTGCCATTCAGCAGGGTTGGACATCGCAACGCCACACTGCTCATTGTGTCACCGACGGCGAGAAGGCGCTCATGGCCCCGGTGCGCGCAGCCGCTGCGGCGATGGGTCAATCCTTCGACACGCTGCCCCCGTATGCTGCCAACGCCAACCACGCCGGCAGCGGTATCATCAAAGGTCTCCGGGCCGCCGTCCGCGGCCTCATCCTCGGAGCATCGGAGCACCCGGGGGGTGTCATCAATGGCACCTTCGAAACTTTCGCCTTGGAGCAGGCCATGTACATACACAACATCACCTCCGT
>JBBATH010000032.1:0-8511 GCA_040398845.1 Candidatus Nanopelagicales bacterium
CCAGCCACCCGGTACGCGTGCCCCAGGTCACGCTGAGCGTCAGCTACTCGGCAGCTGCCACCGGCGGCAGCGGCGTCACCCTCGCAAGCGGCGCAGCCTCAACCCTGCACGCCGACATCTTCGAGGCATGGTCAGGCAACAGCCTGCAGAACCGGCTCAGCGGCCGCGGCGGACAGCGCCCCGCAGTCGCAGGCGGACCGCAAAACGGACCGCAGAATCTCCAGCAGAACGGCCCGCAGAACGGCCCGCGCGGCGGCCAGACAGACCCCAACGCTGCAATCCCCACCGATCAGGCCGGCGCGCCGGTTCAGGGTCAGGCTCAGATCCAGGGCCAAGCACCGGTCCAGAACGCCACCCCCGGACAGGGCAACCGCGGCAACGGCGCAGGCCGCGGCCAAGGCCAGCGCGGCGGCGGCGCAGCACCAGCCGCATAACTAGGCACGATTCAAGAACAACCGGCCAGCCCGACTGCAAACACGCAGTCGGGCTGGCCCGTTCCGTTGCGAGTAGCGCCCAGTTTGAAGTGACGCCCGATCGGGAACGGCTGAGGTCATCGCAGCGCTGACACCCGATTCGCCCCCGCACAGTTCGGCCCTACCCGGTCGTGGTGGTGACGCGGGCTCCCTGCTGCGCATGGTCCTTTATCAAACGGGGCACAATTCGTGTCTGGTCAACCGATGGAAAGGAGGAACACATGACCGCAGCACAGCCAGCATGACGGTTGAACATCGCCGCTCCCCAGCAAGTGATTTCATATCGGAAACATTCACCTACTCGGCCGGTCGCTAACGCACCTGATGCCCTGTATTTGGTCATGACACTTGGGTTGGTGCCCTCCTCGATTTCCCGCACCCTACGGACCCGCGCCTCATCGTCGTACATCCGCTGAACTGACATGTTCAAATACTCCAGGTGGGAGCGAACTCTCCAGTGGAATCAGGACGGTTCAGTCATTGAGCGCATCACCCGAGGCGTCGTCGCACGCCCCTGCACGATTTCATACGGCGGCAGGTTCCTCCGGCGCCGGAAAAGGTCGCCAGAGCCGTGGCGCGATGGTCGGACTCCGTCATAGAAGTGCACGGTGCGAAGGCAGCCCGCGAGTTCGGGTTGACAAGTCAGGTGCCCATGCGACCGTTGTACCTCACATCTGGCCGTTCCTGGCGGGCCGGCCAGCGGGACGGGCTTTCGCTGCCTTGATGTACCTCGGCGTTCGAGGCTCTCCTCTCGGCGGCCGCGTCCATATCCTCCTGGCTCAGCTACGTCTTCTACCGGTTCCCGACTCACGGTGGGGACGACATCGTGAACTCATGAGTCGCGTCAGAGACATGTGAAGAGAGGAGTTGAGGAATCGTTAAAAGGCCCGCAGCAGTCGAACACCATAAACGTCACTCTTCTTTTGACTCTCATTCCCCATTCCATCGAACACCTGGGGCCATGCCTTCTGATCACCGTCCTGCGAGGAACTCCAGTAAATGCCATTCCCAAATGAGCCCAGTGACGGAAGTGACTTACTGTCCCAGAGAAGGTTGAGTTCATCCTGAGACGGGAGGAACCAGTCCGTGTATCCGCCAAATGTTGAAGCTAAGGCCGCATTCGCCGCCCCCGATGAACAGTAGTCCGAAAACGTGGCCATCGTTTGTGTGTTCGAATAGCCGGTGCCGATAGCAGCACCAGTACCGGGTGACACCTCCTTACTCGCTCCAGAGCCCACGCACCACGCGTATTGTCCCGGCAGGTCAACGGTTTGAGCTTCAAGATAGTTGCAGTTATCGCTACATGCTGCCGAGTACCCGTTACTCAACGCGAACGGCTTAGAAACCGCATAGATAACAATTCCGCCACCGGGGCCCACGTCACCACATGAATATTGCGTACCCTCATCCGGGCACTGACCGTAGTAATCGTCATCACCATTGTCACTGCTGCCGAGTTACGGTGGCCCCGTAGTCGTCGGTGTGGGAGAAGGTTCAACTGCAATTGGCTCCGGAGTCGGTGCAGTCGAGGGTGTCGGTGCCGTGGAAAACACAGGCGCCCCGGACGAGGCCGAGGATGTGGCGTCGTCCTGCGCGGCACCGGAAGATCCCGCTGACGTGGACGAGCACCCCGCAACCGATGCGGTGACCAGCACCAACCCGACGGTGAGCAGTTTCAGATGTGTTCTCATTGCATACCCCAATTCTTGACGATGGAGATGTGATTCACCCTCGTACCCCTTAGACGGAAGATAGCGCGAAACGGTTCCCGGAAACGCGGTAGGACTTAAACCTGATAGCCGATTCGTATCTCGCTGAGCCCGTCAAAGCGAAACGAACTGGGACTGTTCCTCTGTTGAATTCTGCCTTGATCGCATCAAGGACGAGCGGTGCCTTCTCGTACTCATCGATACAGACGAGTTGGTCACCCGTGAGTTGAGTAGCGGAGTCAGCCAGCATGGCGGTCAACGTTGCCGGCTCATCTAGATCGATCACACGTCCACCACGCGTCGCATCGGTCCACTACTCAACAAGACGAGGGCGTTCAGCATTCAGCCGAAAGCCGCCGTGTATGAAGCGGAACCCGCGCCCTTTCTGATGCATCTACGATCCGGACATGACTGATGCGCGCAACGACGACCTAGCTTCCACCGAGCCCGACACGGTCACCATCGAGTTTCTTTCGGCTGATGACGCGGGGATCCTCGTCGGCCTGGTCGCCGAGGTGTACGGAGACTCTTACGACGCGGACTGGGTATACAACCGGGAGGAGATCGCCCGACGGATCTCTGAGGGCACGCTGGTGAGCACGGTCGGTCGCGATGCAGATGGCACTGTGATCGGACACTTGGCGCTCATGGTTGAGCACGGATTCACCTCGGTCGTCCACGCCGGTGTCGCGGTCGTCACGAAGTCGGCCCGTGGGCACCACCTGTTCACCCGAATGAAGCAGTTCGGGGCGAAATGGGCTACTTCCGCTGGCTACTTCGGCGTCTTCAGCGAGGCGACAGCCGCCCACCCCTACAGCCAGAAGGCGAACGTCGACCTTGGGGCCGCTGAGACGGGGTTCCTCCTGGGCTGGATTCCGAACAGCGTGGCCAATAGCGCCGTGGAGGGCCGCGAGGCGCACCGGGAGTCGGTCGCGCTCTTTTACCTCAGCACCAACAACGGACCTGACCGTCTGATCTACACCCCAGCTCGTCATCGCACCGTCATCAACAACATCGTTGCGGCTACGGGGATTCACGGACACATCGCCATCGCGCCACCGAACACGGTCATTCCTGAGCATTCCGTGGTGACAGTCCAGACCAAGGAGGATCACAACCTGGCGATCATCAACGTCGTCACCCCCGGCGCCGACATCCTCGAAGTCCTCACCTCGACGCGTGACCGGCTTGTCACTGACGATGGCCGTGATGCCGTGTACGTCGACTTTCCGCTGGAGCTCCCCGCCACGGAGCTCATCCTCGACGCCTGTGACGAAACACTGAAAATGGGCTTTGCTGGCGTCTTCCCCAACCACCACGTCGGGGGTGACGCGTTGCGACTGCAGTCGCTGCACACCGTGTCAATCCATGGAAGCGACATCGCCACGGCATCCGCGCACGGGGAGCAGCTCCTCGCCTACGTCCTAGCCGACCTTGAGCGCACCCACGCCAACTATTGAAATTAGCCGGGCGTGAAACTTCGGCGCGCAACTTCGATGCGCAGCCCTGCGCGTCGCTCATGTCGTTACCCAACGGTGATCCATGAGCGTCTTAAACTTCGCAGCCTGAAACGCCGAGAGTTCGCCGGACTGACTGGCATTGATCATGGCCAGGCGCAGTTGGGCCGGGTCCATCCCCTACCGGACGCACGGTCGAGACGCTGCTGGGGCCTTCGACCGTCGTTCGTCTGCAGGTCAGGGCGGCAGCCAGGACGCCGCCTGGGGAAACATCGTCGCCCTGTTGGGCAAGCTCAGCACAGTCGTCGCCTCCGTCGTCTACGCCTTGAGGCGGCTGGCAATCGTCGGGGAGGCGTGCATGTATTGGGGTCTGCGACGGTGAGCCCAGTCGTATGAGGTGAGAACACCGTGTTTACACGGTAGTGCGCGCCCCCGAGGAGCGCTAACCTCGCCACGGTTGGGCGCACCTGAGCGTCCAACAATCGCACTCTTGAAAGGAACGGACACATGGTTGAGGCGCGGTTGAGACAGGTCCACCGGGGACGTGCAGGGAGGTGGACAGTCGCGGCGTCTCTCCTAGCGGGCGCGGTGACGGTCCTTGCTGCGTGTAGCGGGAGTCAACGGGAGGCAGTGCCCCTGAAAGTAGTGCCCCTGCGAGCAGTGACACGGTGAACAGTGCCCCGGTCATCAGGGGCAATGTGGTGGCGTGCACATCTACGTCCACGGTGATTTGCGCGGTCCCTGGCGCCAATCCAAACGAAGTGATTGTGTCGTGGACCGGGTCTGGTACCGGGTTCATCGTTCAGTACCAGAAGCCCGGTAGTTCAAGTTACCGAAATCCTGCGGGCTCATGCGCCAATGCGACAACGGCCTACTCGGCCGCCCTCCAGTGCACCGCGACCAGCATTCCGACCGGAACAAACAAGTTCAGGGTGGCGACGTACCGCAACGGGGGCGCTGGAGTTTACTCATCGTTTAAATCCGTGAACGTGATCGGGGCTCCTGGCGCACCGGTGATCGGGGCTGCGACCGTAACGGGGTCGACGACGGCGACGGTCGCGTTCACCGCACCGTCATCGAATGGCAACGAGACGATCACGAGGTACACAGCGACGTCGAGCCCCGCTGGCGGGTCCGGTATTTTGGAACAGGAGGGCGGCGGATCCATTGACGTCACCGGACTCACGGCCGGTACCTCGTACACGTTCACTGTCACCGCAACGAACACGACTGGACTCTCCTCGGGTGCGTCCAACCCTTCAGGGTCGGTCACCACGATGGGCGTGCCGGGGAATGTGGTTGCGACCGTAACGGGGTCGACGACTGCGAAGGTCTCGTTCACCGCACCGGCATTGACTGGCGGTTCGGACATCACGCAGTACACAGCGACGTCGATCCCCGCTGGCGGGTCGGGTACTTTGGAACAGGCGGGCGGCGGAACCATTGATGTCACCGGACTCACGGCCGGCACTTCGTACACGTTCACTGTCACCGCGACGAACACGGCAGGTTTCACCTCGAGTGCGTCAGTACCCTCGGGGTCGGTCGCGACGAACGGCGCACCTGGGGCGCCGGTGATCGGGGCTGCTACGAAAACTGCGACGAACAACGTGGACGTCGCGTTCACTGCACCGACATCGAATGGCGGAGCGACGATCACGAGATATACGGCGACGTCGAATCCCGAAGGGATCACCGGCATCGTAGAACAGGCGGGCTCCGGCACCATCACAGTCAAGGGGCTGACGTCCGGCACTTCGTACACGTTCACTGTGACCGCAACGAATACGGAAGGTCTCACTTCGCTGGCGTCGGCCCCCTCGACTCCGGTCACCATTCAGGTATCTGGGGCTCCGGTGATCACAAGCGTTGAAAACTACACGTGGTCTGACTGTGTCAGGATGAAGGTCACGGTCGGTAAGCCAACATCGGATGGCGGTTCGCCGATCACGAAATACACGGTGATGTTGGATTTTGATAACGGGGGCACGAAGACCGCCTACTCATATCCGGCGGCGGATGCGACTTCTGGCACGGTCAATTGGAATGATCTACCCGCCGCCCAGGGAGCCAAACTCACGGTCACCGCGACGAACGCATTCGGCGTATCTACTGCGTCCCCTGAATTGGCGACGACGACCAGGAATCAACCGACGGGACCGACGCGGAACTGTAGTTGATTTAGTGAGGTCAGCGCCGTCAGGCTGACGATGACGTTTTGATGCGAACGGCTCGGCGTGTGGTGTGTGTGCCTCACGCCGAGCCGTTCTGGCGCGACAGCACACAGGAGTGCGCGGAGCATTCAAACTCGTTCAACCCAACACAGCGCCGCTTGGACCGCTCCACAGCAGCGCATCCCTCCTTGGCGCCAGCCATCGTCTCGTGGGCCTCGCCCAAGGCCACGGTCTCACCGACCGCGGTCTGCGACGAGACCACATCGGGACTCGTTCATTACGACCATTCGCACATTCCCCACCGACAACAGCCACGGCTCGCCCAGCCGCCGCCTGCGCTTGCGGCGGGCGGCGAACAAGCCCTTACGTACGGGTCGGCAGCAACAATGGGAGCCGTCTACATCGTCGTCGCTACTTTCCCGACAAGGTTGCGCTGTATTTCGCCGCCGCCCTGGATCAGGACAGCACTTCAGCGCTTAGCAACGCTGCGCGAGAAGATCATCCCGCCGGAACTGGCCATGCGCAGTGATCCATGCCCCATCGCTGGGAAGCCTTGGAGATCCACCACAGCCAGGTCTTCCCGGCTGGCTATCGAGGCCGCTCGCGTCTGGGTCCAATCAGAAGTGTCCATGATGTCCTCACGCGCCGCCGGCGGACACGCGATGGGGGCGGCCCGACAGCTCACAGGTGCGCCACGGTTCGCTGCCTACTCCGCCGGCGCCATTCGGGACGGTGGCGCGGCATGTGCCTTGCATTGCTGCGCGGCGTCCATGTTCCGGGTCATTTCAAGAGCCCTCGCGACGGATGCGGCCGACCCGTCGCGCCGGGCGTCAGTCGGTCTCTCGCAACCCCGACGTGGCCGGGGTGATTTCGATGTGGAACTCGATTCCCAGACCGCGCGCGAGCCGCTCCAACGTGCTGAACGTCGGCTCGTGGTCACCGGCCTCGAGGCGCGCGACCGCCGGCTGCTGCATCCCCAGCTGGCGAGCAAGCGCCGTCTGCGACAGCCCATGATCCACGCGGTAGGCCAACACGCGCATCGCCACGGCGCGCGCCAAGGCTGTGCGGATGTGCTCCGCGTTCACCTGAGCGTCGGCCAGGTCCTCAGCACGAATATGGCTGGCTGTCCGCAATGCCGATAACTTCGTAATCTCAGTCCTCCTCTAGTTCCGCGAGCCGTGCCAATGCGAGCCGTGATGCCTTCGCGAAGCGTCGATGGTCAACCTGGGCCTCGGGTCCGAACGCCGCGATCACGAACACGTCCCCGATCCGCTGGTACATCGCCCGCCACGGGCTGCGACCCGCTCTGGGCCGCAACTCCCTCAGCCCGGCGAAACCTTGCACCGCACTGGTGTGAGGAAACCCCAGCACAGGCCCGAACGCCTCCAGCTTCTCAACCGCGTGCAGCAACGCGTTGCGCTCGGTCGCCGGCAGCGCCATTCGCTCCGTCGCGGCCTCGTCGATGAACAACACCGTCCAGGCTCGCGAACGATAACACACATGTTATTGATCTGTTTGGCGTGCGAGCCGCTTTCGGCACCGGGCAGCGGGTGGGATCAGTCTTCGGCGCCGGCGTCGACCAGAGTGTCGATCGTCGCCCCGATGCGGTCTGCGCCCGCACGTCACGATGCCTCAAGCTCCAAGACGTCCGCTAGGCGGACCACGCGATGCCGGCAACCCGAGCGTAAACCTGTATCTAGGTACCGGATCAGCTTGCCTCACTGCGCTTTGCGACCGCCAGCGCCAAGATCACCAGAGCCCCATCATCGAGGGCGACGATGATCCGGTAGTCCCCGACGCGATACCGCCAATGACCGCGGTGAGTACCCGTCAGCGCCTTGCCCCGCAACCGCGGATCGGGCAGCCCGGAGACGTCCACCAGATATGCGCCGATGCGTCCTTGGACCGAGGAGTCGAGCTTTCCGAAGTCGCGTTCGAACGTCCGCGTGACCTGAACGCGCCACGCGTCGGCAACGTTCACCCGCCTCCAGCAGCGTTCGCCGCCCGCCCTTCGGCCATGTCGCTATCTGTGAGACCGAGTTCGGCCATGAACTCGCCGAGGGGTCGGCTCTGGCGCCCGGAGTCCTCGAATGCCCGCACGGCTTCGTCGGCGGCGTAGGCGTCTTCCAGGTCCTCCAGATGGGCGTGGACCGCCTCGCGGACATAAAAACTCTTGGTCCGACCGGTACGCCGTGACAGCGCCTCGAGGCGGGCCTCTTCCTCAGCGGTGAGCCGGATCGTGACCGTCATGACGCCTCCGTGTAAGACATGTAAACACAATAACACCCGCCCGTGCGGCACTGCTCCCAGGTCAGAATCGACCCGTTGTCACCCGCGCACAGATGAGAGCGGGCAGTCCTTATGCGTGCCGCCACACTTTGGCGGCCGAAGCCAGGAGCAGCGCGATGACCGCGGCAGGGATGGCTACGAGGGCGCTGTTGCATTGAGGAGGCATGTGGCGCCTCAATGCACCAGTGCCCCTCGAACGACGGGACCTATTCATTTAGCACCGATTTATACGCAGAGAGTTTGACCCCAGTTTTAGGCGAATTGATAGCTGAGTACATCTATGTCCACTAGGGAAGCGCTGATTTTCTCGTTCGTGTGAGTGGCGATTTGCCTGGTGTGTGAGGTTCGTTTCTTGGAGAATTCGTCATGCCCAGCGACCAGATCAGCTTCACCGATGTCGAGTACGCGA
>JBBATH010000033.1:0-8234 GCA_040398845.1 Candidatus Nanopelagicales bacterium
GCCGTGAGCACCAGCACCGCGCTGCCCGTGACGGCCTGCCACAGCAGCAGCGGCGGCAGGTCGCCCGCGCCCGCGACAACGAGCGCGGGCACGAGGCTGCCCAGCGCGTTGCCGACCGGGTTGGCCATGGACGCCACGACGGTCGCGCCGTCGCGCTGCGCCGTCGGGAACCAGTCGCCCGCGACGCGCGTGCACGTGTTGGTGAAGAAGGGCTGCGCGAGCGCGCCGAGCGTCTGGCCCGCGAGAAGCAGCGCGTACGAGCCGCCGCCCGCGACGGGGACGAAGCACGCCGCGTAGCGCAGCCAGCCGCACGCCGCGTTGAGCAGCGCGCCCGCGATGATGGCCGCGCGCAGGCCGTGCCGCTCGGTCACGTACAGCGAGAGCAGCGACGCGGGCGCGTAGACGACCATGAACACGAGCGAGAGCGCGTTGACGCCCGCCGCCGACAGCGCCCAGCGCGCCGCGGTCGCGTCGTACACGGGCGCGAACTGGATCCACAGCACCGCATTGTTGGCGGACGAGAGCGCAAACAGCGCGAGCACGAGGAAGCGCGCGGGGTAGCGCACGTACGTGCCGGCAGCGTCGGCCATGCTGGGGGCCGTCCGTCGGCGAGCCGCGCCGTTTCGCGGTGCCCGCTGGAGGTGCCGGAGGGGCAGATGCGCCTCGAGCCCCTTCAGCCGCTGGCTGCGAGCTCAGCAACGCGACCGTGGCCTGGGAGAGTAGCACTGCTTAAGAAGCAGCAACTTGTGACAACCGCAACGCTGGGAACTCACACGCACGTGAGGACTCGAGGTCGGACGGATCCGGGACTACTCTTCTGCCACAGTGTGCAGGCAGGGACTCAAGACCGCTGGCAAGTACTCCGCCAGCTGCCCCGAGAGGCACCCCCGGGCCCGCCGGGGGGCTGATGCGGCCCCGGCCAGTGGCATGCTACGCAGTGCCCCCTACACCCACGCCCTGCCCCCCACCCTCTTCTTCACCATCCCAGAGGTGGTACTTGTCGCGTTCCTTATGGCCACATGGAGAAAAAACATCGTCGCGTGGCGTCGCAGAGAGACCCACCCCCTCTTGCTTTCAAAAAAGCAGACAAGGCAGGGGCACCATGAGCATAAACATTACAACTGCAGCAGCTTTCTCTTCTTGGAGGGCGTCTTGCTGCGTGTGCGCGTTTTGGTCTGCTCTCGAGGGGCAGAAGGATGCGGGCGGATGGGCGGGTGAGAGCGAGTTTCATGGTTGGCTGTGAGAGGGTCAAGAAACAGTACGAGGGTGCAGTGCGACGGGGGCGTGGGAGCGTGCGAGGTCAGTGGAAGCAAGGGGGCGAGGGAGCAAATGTAGGGCTCGCGCTTGGTAAGCAGTGTGCTGGTGCGAGCCCGCGGTCGGCAGCGCGCAAAACGAGCGCGCGCACGCACCTTTGTACGCGTTCGCGACACGGTGGCAGAGCGTGTCTTGGTCTGCATTGGTGGGGGTTGAATCGGACAGGGAGAGGAGGTCGAACACAAGGCACGGGGAAACTGCAGCATCAGCGCAGACGGAGGGGCGGCCGGGCGCGTGCCAGCGAGCGGACACGCCACAAAGGGCCCTCGGCAAGCACCTCGCTGGGAGACACGCTCAAAGGTGGCACGCGCGTCTTGCTGCCAGTCAGCGAGGGCAGCCGTGTGCGCGTGGCGGTCGCAGTCCTCGCCGCAGTGACACTCGCAGACAGGCTGGGTGTGCACGTCTCGCTGAGGCTGGGGGTGTCCGTCATGCTGAGCGTGCCCGTCTGGGAGCTGGAGCCCGTGCCCGTGGCGCTGCTGGAGCCAGAGCCCGTGGCAGACGGCGAAGGCGAGCGCGAGTTGGTCGGTGACTGGCTGACGGAGCGCGAAGGAGTCGAGGTGCCTGTCTCGGAGTGGGTGGTGGTGCTCGTCTTGGTCATGGTGCGAGAGCTGGTGGCCGTCGACGTCACGGTGCGCGTGGCCGTCACAGACAACGTAAGAGAGGGCGTCAAGCTGCTGGTTACAGAGCCCGACGACGACGGGCTGGAGCTGACCGATCCTGTGGAGCTCGGCGAGCCGCTCGTCGTAAGGCTTCCAGAGGCAGAGCGGGTGCTGGAAGCCGTGCTAGACAGAGTGCTGGCTGCAGACCGGCTCACAGACGGCGACGCTGTGGCAGATCTAGTTGGCGACGCAGTCGCCGAGGTGGATCTTGATCCCGAATGCGACGCTGACAGCGTGCCGGTGGCAGACACCGTCGTTGTGCTAGTCAGCGAAGGCAGCCGTGTGCGCGTGTAGCTGGCAGTCATTGTTATGGCTGCCGTCACACTTCCCGAGCGAGAGACTGTGGCAGAGAGCGTCGCAGTCAATGAAGCGGTCAGAGAGGGGGTGAACGTCATGGAGCCCGTGCCACTGGCCGTTCGAGAAGCCGGCCAGTTGGTGAACGAGCTGGTCACTGTTGGAGTCAACGTGGTAGAGGGCGTATTGGAGGGTGTCACCGTGGGAGTCAACGTGGTTGAAGGCGTCGTGGAGGGCGTGTTGGAAGACGTGTTGGAGGGCGTGCCAGTGCCGGTGGGCGTGGGTGCCGTGTAGGCCCACGTCACCGAAATGTTGGTCGTGTCGACAACGCCGCGAAAGATGCCAAGCAGAATGTGCACAGTGCGCTGAACCGGTGTGATGCTGACCTGCGACTGAGTGCCACACGAGTCATCGGCGCCCGCCTGGCAGTTGAAATGGGCTGCGTTCTGCGGGCACCCGTAGCCCACAAACATCGTCGTGTCAGCCGTGGCGCCGCCACACGTGGACACGACGAGCGAGCCACCTGCAGCAGAGGCCAGCGTCAGCGAGATGATGCGCTTACGCCGGCCATCCAGCGCGGAGCCGAAACAAGCACCCCCGAATGCGCCCAGCTGAGGATCACTGGCCGAGGGCACTGTCGTGACGACGGTGCCCGAGTCGCCGCTGACATTAATCGAGGGTGGGCAGGCGACGGTGGGCGCACTCGACGGAGTATTCGACGGTGTCGGCCTGGGCGTACTCGTTATCGAAGGTGTGGGCCCAGGAGTGAGCGTGCCCGACGCGGACTGTGTGGCGAGGCTTGAAACGGACGCGGTGGACGACGGCGAGATGCCGGACGACTGCGACACAGTGCCTGAAGACGAGGCAGTGCGTGAGGTTGTCGGCGAAGTCGTTGCCACAGGAGACACGGTGCCGGTGCCGGTGGAAGTGCGCGTGGTGGTGTAGCCAATGGAGGGCGACGCCGTATTGGTGCATGACGCAGACAGTGTGGTCGAGACCGTCTCGAGGGGTGTGGCACCCTGCGAGCGTGTCTCTAAGGCGGACGGCGTCGTTGACGGCAATGGCGTGCTCGAGAGCGTGGGCGGCATATACACGTACTGCAGCTGGTACGAAGCGAACGAGACTCCAAAGCCCGAAACGAGCGCATAGAAGGTGCGCTTAGTGACGACAGATACCACGACGCGGGACTGCAGTCCACAAGCGTCATTTGAGCCGCCGATGCAGCGGAATGAAGCAACCGAGGTGTCGCTGGGGCAGCCGGCGCCAACGTGCAGCACCGTGTTGGATGCAGTGCCGGTGGAATTGGAGCACGTGTCCACGGTCAGCACGCCACCCAAGGGGAAACCCACGGGCAGGGTGATCTGAAACGCATGCTTTGCGGTCGCGGAAAGCGCAAAGCCAGCACACGCGGCGGCTGTGGTGATAATAGCCGCGTCAGTCGAGTTGATCGTGTCGAGCGCCACGTAGCCGCTTAAACCGGTGAGGGCGTGGCGGATGGGCACCAATGCGGCGCACACGGCAGCGGGCGAGCTCGTCGCACTCGCGGGCGAGGGCGAGCCTGAGGCTGTTAAGTCAACCGAGGGCGAGGCGGATGCTGAGGGCGAGGTTGTGGCGGAGTTCGAGGGCGATGTGCCCACGGACAGCGTGGCCGAGGGCGATGCCGTGCCGGACAGCGGCGGCGTGCCGCTGGGCGTGGGCGCGTTAGAGCCCGTCACAGAGGACGTCGCAGTCGGCAGCCGGTAGTTGTACCAGATCGCCGTCTGGCCGGGAAGGCCCGTTGCCGAGGACACAATGACATACACGATGGGCTGAGTCACCTCCGGCAGCCTGACAACGGTCCCACAAGCACCTGGAACGCGGCCATTGCGGGCACCCCCTGCGCACTGGAAGGAGCCCAGCGACGTAGGGCAACCAAAACCCGCCCACACAAGCGCATCGAGCACATTGCCTAGGCCGCACGTACTCACAGTCAAGGGCTGGCCGAGGGGCACGTTGGGGCCCAGGTCGATAGCAAAGACAACCTTGTAACCCAGCATAAACGTCGCACCTCCGCAGGTGGCGCCTGACCACAAGGTGGGCGACGAGGCGGTGATTGTCACGTTACGCGACGTGTTGAAGGGGCCTGTCATCGTGGTGGCTATTGGCACCAGGTTGTTGCAGACGGGGATCGGCGTGGACGTGGAGGTCGCGGAGGTGAGACTGGGGATGGCCCACGTGGTGGTGGTCGTCGTGGGCGTCGGCATACTGCCCTGCGTCAGTGTCGCGGTCGTGGACACCGTGACGGACGGCGTCTCTGAGGGGTCCACCGTGTAGTCAACAGACGCAGTGGGTGAGGCTGTAGACGTCGCAGATGCCGTAAGCGAGCCTGTCGACGTGGAAGTCGCTCCGAATGACAGCGAGTACGTGGGCGTGGTGCTGGGGGTTGCCGCCGAAGTGGGCGTCATGGTGGGTTGAGTGTACGTGACGTTAACCATGAACGAACGCGGACTCGAAGCACTAGCGAGCACGTAGTAGTGGCGCAGTTGCCAGCTGGGTAGCGTGACAAGCGACTGCGTGCTACTGCATGCATCGTCGTTTCCAGCGACGCAGTTGAACTGTCGCAGCGAGGCTGGACAGCCCGTGCCCACGTAAAGTACCGTGTTTACATTCGTGTTGTTCATGCCGCAAGTTGTGACCATCAACACACCGCCAGGGCGGAATGAATCGCCTAGGTCACCGACAATGACTCGGGAGTTGGAAAACGCCCAATCAGAAATTCCGTCACATTCACCCATCCGCATCGCAGATGAAACGAAAATGGAGAGGGTAACAGCCGCCGAGTAGCTCAAGCCACTGAAAAGCTGCTGCACGGACGGCAGGGCACAAAGGGCCGTTGGCGTGCTCGAGCCCGTAAAGTGCAGCGACGGTGTGGATGACGGTGTTGTAGAAACGGACGGCGTTGACGACGGCGTTGCAGACGCAGATGGCGTCAACGAAGGCGTCGCTAACACCGACAGCGTCGACGAAGGCATCATGGATACAGTGGGAGTAGACGACGGTGTCTTTGACTCTGAAGTGGAGCGGCTGGCCGAGAGCGTGGGTGTGGTCGACATCGAGGCCGAAGCGCCAACCGACAGTGAGTCAGACGGCGAGGCTGTCGCCGTGGCCGAGGCTGACGACGAGGCTGTGGCCGTGACTGACGGCGTCGCTGAGGGCGTCGCCGTCGGCAGGATGTAGCGCCATCGCAGCGTGTAGGTGCCCACCACGGCAGTACGGGGATTGGAGGGCAGTGTGACAATGAGGTAGTAGGTGGTGCGATCGGTGCCACGAAAGGTCATGTTGGAGCAGCCCAGGTTGGCTGGGTTGGGGGCAGGGAAAGCAACCCCGTACTGTGACGTGGCATCGTCGTTGCCGCCCACGCAGCCCATGGTGGCCGGGCTGGTGGGGCAGTTGAGCGTCAGTGCCAGCATGGTGTTCATGGTGCCAGCGTTGCACGTGTCAATGTTGAGCCACCCGCCGACTGGCAGACCCGCCAGGTCAATCTGGAAGACGTGCTTAGGACGCATCCAAGTCCAAAGGTTAAAGTTTCCGACGCCGTTGTCGCTGCAGTACACGGAGCCGGTCGAGTACGGTAACACATCGTTGAGAAGCATCGTGTGCATGGGTGAGGCGCCCTCCGCACCCAACAGGACGCTTTTGAAATTGGGCAGTGTCAACGCACACGCTGAAGAGACTGAAGGCGTGGGGGTCTTCGAAGCTGTCTGGCTTGCTGATGGGGACTCAGTGGGAGTCATTGACGGTTCGGCGCCAGCAGACGCAGAGGTGGAAGATGACGAGGTAGGCGTGGGCACTCTCGAGGCTGATCGCGTGATCGGTGTGTAGGTCCACCATAAGCCAGAAGCCCACGGGGAAGAGTCATACCTTTGGGCTGTGGCTATGTAGTACCGGTGAGAGTCGGTGGCGGCGATGGTAACCTGAGCGAGGTCAGAGCATGTGCTGCTACCCCAGTCGTTAGTCGCAACGCAACGCCATGATGCTGGCGTGCCAGCGGATGGACAGCTACGGAAGACATACAGCACATTGTTGCCATAAGCACCGAGTGTGTCGGGAAATTCTACATTATTGCAGGATTACACGATCAATGAGCCACCTAGGGGTGGTTGGAGAGGTCGATGGAGTACAGGTCAGTGCCCTCGGACGCAGAAAAAATGTCGTTGTACCAGTAGCCACTACCAGGAGTACATAAAATCCTAGAGGAGGTATTCCAAGCAGCGGCGACAGGGCGCGTGCGCAGTGGGAAGGAGCCGCGCAGGCCGGAGCCGTAGCGCACCTCGACACTTTTAAGAATGTTGGAGCACCTCGGCACCGGCGAGTTTGACGGCGTTGACATGGCTGTCGCCGTGACCGGCTCGGCAGCTGTGTTCGAGGCAGAAGCGCCTGCGGACAGCGAGGCGGAGGGCGTGGTTGTTGACGAGGTAGAGGTGGTCTCGAATGCCGTTGGGGTGCACGTGGGTGTGGGCGGGGTGTAGCTCCACCACAGGCCGGACACCCACGCGGCGTTGCTCCACTGAGCCACCGCGATGTAGTAAGACGTCTGGTTAGTTACGATGGTAACCCGTGCGAGTCCTGAGCACGTAAAAGGGAACCCGACGCCCTGGTCGTTGGACGCAATGCAGCCCCACGTCAAGGGGAGGTCAGAGGCCGGGCAGTGGCGGAAGACGTACAACACATTGTCTCCCGCCCAGCCGGTCATTCCCGGAATGGTTGCGAGCGCAGGGTTGGGGCAAGTTGAGAGCTGCAACGTTCCTCCCAGCAACATTCCAGACAGGTCAATTTTGTACAGGTCTGTGCCTGCTGGCGCGGCGTAGATGGTGGTGAGGCTGCCGCCGAGGCACGTGGAGGCGGTGGACCACGCGGACACTGGCGGGCGGGGATTCAACGCTGGGAAGGCGCCGCTGGTGCCATAGCCAATGCGGATCGGCACGTCGTTAAGCACTGCGCAGTCGGGCGTAGGATTGACCGTGTAGGATGCAGTAGGGGTGGCGGAGGTGGTAGCGGACTCCGTTGGCACGGCGGTCGGCGTGGCGGAGACAGACGCGGTCGTCGCTGCAGTTGCGGATGCGCTGGCGCCCTTTGACAGTGACGCACTGGACGAGGCCGTGTTGGAGCCTGTCTGCGTGTAGCCACGAGACGAGCTTGGCGTGGTGGAGGACGTGGGGGACGGCGTCGGTGCGGGCGTACCCGAGGGGCTGAAACCGGGCGCCAGCGACGAGGTCCCTGAGGGCGTGCGCGTGGCCGTGTTGGAGCGCGAGGGCGTCGGCAGCATGTACACCCATGACAGATTGTACTGGCCAGAGCTCGTGGCGCCGTAGCCCTGTACAACCACGTACACAAAGCGCTGTGTGACCGAGGGTATGGTCAGACGCGACTGGAGGCCCGAGCCACCACAGCCGGCGGTGGCGGCAGCGGCGAAGCTGCAGCCGAACGCGACCCACGTGGTGGGACAGCCAAAGCCGGCATACAGCGCCGTGCTCATGGGCGTAAAACCAACGGCGGTGCAAGTGTTGAGCTGCAGCGGGTAGCCGAGGGGCGCGTCGACGAGGTCGATCACGTGGCGGTGCTGCACCCATGCGTACGTGGAGAGCCCCGTGGCGCTGCACACGTTGGCGCCGAGCAGCGAAGGTGAGCCGGCGGGCAAGCTCATCACGCCCGTGGAGCCCCGTACGCCGCGGTAGCTGCCAGCGTACGTGTTGTTTGCGACGCACGCGGGCAGCGCCGATATTGACGGGCTGTGTGAAGGCGTCGCGGAACCTGTCATCGAGCTCGAGGGCGTGCCCGAGGGCGGCACGGGGGGGTTGGAGCCCGTGGGGCTCTCCGAGGGCGGCAGGTCGGGCGTCACGGACAGGGAGCCCGTCTGGGAGGAGCTCGGCTGCACGCGCCGGAATGGGCGGGGGCGGGGGTGGGGGGGGGGGGGGGGGGGGGGGGGGG
>JBBATH010000034.1:0-6022 GCA_040398845.1 Candidatus Nanopelagicales bacterium
TTTCGAAGCGCAATGGTGCGCATGATGTCGGTCTCTCTGACGAGAGGTAAGTGTTGCAGCGGCCCAAGTGCTCGCACCCTCGTCCTCTTTCTTCTCATAGGCCAGCCGAGTCTGGCCATGGGTCTCCCCGCGGTCGCAAGAACGAGTCCGTCGCGCGCTTTTACCGGGCTGCAGCATGCCAATTTTTTTAGGGTGACTTCTGAGACCCGCCCACCGTTCATGGGGCTCCCGACTGTCGAAGCGGGCATGCCACTGACAATCTACTCGTCTCCGACTACGTGCGATGGACATGCCCCGCACGATCTACTTCCCTGCGCGGCTCTTCTGGCCGTGCTGCCCTTCATCCTGACCGTGGGAAAGGGGGGGGCGGACCACCCTGTCTTCTCGGCCCTCGACCCCCACCTGTACCTCGAGGGTGCTCCTGAGTACAACTGGCTGAACATCTCTGACATCCATACTCGTCCATACCTCGGGCGCGTTACCCGGTTGTCGGCATACGCATGCTTTGCGTTCCCGCAGGGCGCGGCACCGAGAGCGGCAGAAAGGGGGTTTTCTCGCCTGCTGGGGGATTCCATGGGCAAGGCCCCCTCGAAGATCTTTCCTTGGCGCACGGCGATGATGTCACTCCTCTTCTTCTCGCCGTTGCCGTCGACGGTCCGCGCGTGCGCCTTCTTGTTCGCCAACCTCGGGTACGCCGAGGCCACCGTCTGCCCGCACTGCAAAGACACTATCTTGCCGGCGGGACATGTGGCCACAGCCTGTCCTCTTATCGCCGAGCTCAATGCGAACGCCGTGATCTTCACCACCAAGAAGCTGGGCACTTCACCAACGGTCGTCCACTCGATGACCCACGAGCTCGCGACGCATTTCACCCGGCCCGTGATCGACGCCATCGTCGGCCTCGCTTGCGCGCCGACCCAGGGTACTTCCATCGACTTCACCGATGCGGCATACACCCAAGCCAGTGCAGTCGTCAAGGCGGCTGTTTACGGCCACTGCTCCTTCGCCGAAGCCTCATCGGTCCTATCAGAGCGGCTCGATGCTGCAGCCTCTACGCTCGATGTCGAAAAGATACGTGGAGCGATGGACACCCTCAAGTCCGCCAGCGAGTCAGCAGTCAACTCGGCCACGGGCACATTCATGTTCATCTGGGCAAAGGTGTCCAACGTCATCTCGAAGCGCGCCGACTTCACCTTCAAGCTCGAGGCTGCCGGCAAGGCCAAGGCGTCCAGCCACTCGGTCACCCTCGTGCGTCCGGAGACGGAGGCAGAGTTCTATGAGATGACGTTTCTCTTTGTGATGACAATCATCGCGCTCGGCATCGCATCGGCTCCGATTGTCATGAAGTTCATGGATGATGTCGTGTTCGGAACCATCCGCATGAAGGACCCCTTCCAGGTGGCGCACGAACTCGTCATCCTCTATTACCGCGAAATGGACCACGACCCGGCGCGCCTTCTGCACATGGGCAATGTTTTTCGCCGAGGTGGGCAAGACACTTTGCTCTCGGAGGCGCGCCGCAATGCAGCTGCCTTTTTTCGTACGTGCGGGGCGAACCCGCGCGTGCTCAAGGGAGCCACCGACGTCAAAACCGAGAACCCGAAGCCCGACGCCAAGCCCAACGGAAAGGACGACTCCTCCAGCAAGAAGCCCTGTCCGGACTTTAATGCCGGGCGACCGTGCAAAAAGCTCAAGCCGGACGGCACTTGCGTCTTCGCGCACCGGTGCAACCAGTTCGTCTCGGACAAAGGTCCAGGCGGCTATTGCTTTGCTGCTCATGCTCGTTGCACCGGCTGCGACTACGACGCGGCCAAGAAGCTTCGAGCCCCGGCAGCTTAATCCTGACGCGTTGGCATTCAGCCCGGACGCAGTGCCGTTTTATGGGAGCGCAAGCTCTTATGAGAACGGCCTGCCAACGGGCTGGAGTGAGTCCAGCGACACAGCGGGTGTCTTCGTCGAGATGTTCAAGTGGGCGCGGGTCGTGCATGCGGAGAACGCCTGCGCGCTCCCGGGTGTGAGCATCAAGTTCGACACCTTCATCCCCGCGATGTGGAGGGCAGTTCGAGACGGGTTCGTACAGGCACAACACGCTGAGTTTGTTCACCTCGGCCTCCGATGGGGATTCGAAGTGGGGCTCCATCCCGATCGTGTTCGAGGCCACCGATTCTTCAAGAACTATGAGAGTAGCACCGCAGAAACGGCTCGGGCGCGCGTCACCGACGCCACGGAGGCGCGCGTTGCTGCCGGCAAGACTCTGCACCTTGGGGCTGTCATGACAGACACCTTGTCGGTCATGAAGCAGGTGTTCCCGGCGGCCTACATCTTCCCCATGGGAGCGACGGGGAAGCCCATGGAGCCGACCAAGCTGCGCCCGACGAGCGACCACACCCGCACGGGCCTCAATGCGGCATGTAGCATGGTGGGGCCACCGACCCTCTCATACTCGCTCGATGCGTACGCAGAGATGGGGCGACGCTATTTACCGGGGTATGCTGCCCACGTCACTGACGTTGAGGCGGCCTTCCCGATGCTCCCGTTTGCGCCTTGGGTCTGGCCGTTCCTGTTCCATCGGTTCTACCCGGGCGAGGGCGACAAGAACTCGTTACATCTGTACGCCCATGTGACAGGTGATTTCGGCACACGCGGCATGCCAGGCGTCTTCAAAATCTTCTTCGTGGACGTCGTCTTGAACATGGCTCGGGCAGCGCAAACCCTCACCCTCCCGATGAACGTGTATGTGGACGACCTCTGCGGGACAGGGCCTTTGGCGAAAGCGGTGACGCGCCGCGTCGTCAGGTTCCAGTGCTGGGCCGAGGAGGTCGTCGGGGTCGTCTTCAAGGTCATCAAGGACAGGAAGGCCTCTCAGGTCCAACTCTTCGTCGGCCTCTGGTGGGACTCGTTCGAGGGCACTCGCACGCTCGAGGAGCGCAAGCTCCTCCAGTACATGGACATGTTGCTCGCCTTCTCGATGCGGAAGACTCTGTCCTTGAGCGAGCGACAGTCCGTAGCGGGGCGCATGCAGCGAGCCGTCCTCACCATGCCGCCGGGCGCCAGCTGCCTTCTCGCCAACATCTTCCTCTTGATGGTCGGCCTCTCCTTGGCCTGGCAGAAGAGGCGCACGACGCGAAACGAGCGCCGGGATTACAGGTACTTCTACGACGTCCTCCAGGCCAACTATGGGCGTGGCTATTACACCACCGACCGCTTCGAGGAAGGGCCCACAGTGTTTTCGGATGCGTCGCGCTCGAAGGCGTACTCGGGAGGCGGATGGTGCTCGAGCTGGGGTCCCTTCGACTATTGGACCTACGGCACGGCCGCAGCCAGAAAGCCCATCGACTTCCTCGAGGGCGACACGATGATATGCAGCGTTGAGACGCAAGGTCCCACGTGGGCTAAGAAGCTCGTGCAGTACAAGATGGACAACCAGTCGTTTCAGAAGTCGGCGGTCAAAGGCTGGTCGCGCGCCGAGCGCCTCAACCTTTTGCTCAAGCGGCTTTTTGTCCTGCAGATCGTCGGCGACTTCCTCCTCTGCTTCAGCTGGGTTTCCTCCGCAGACAACGAGATGGCCGACCACCTGTCGCGTGAAGGCGGGTTACCACGCTTTCTCGAGGCTGTCCATCGGCGCGCCTTCGTTGCCGACCCCGCCCTCCTGTCGCCGCTACCGGGTGCCGGACGTGTTCGCAACCTCGACATGTCGTCGCCGTTCAACGCGGCGGACGTCGCGCTGCTCTCTGCACGTGCACGGACACCGGTTGACTTACAGTGGCTGTCGCATGTCCTTCCCGCCGTCGTCTGCCTGCAGGCTGCGATGCGCGGCTGGCTGACACGTCGCGCTCAAACGCGCGCACGAGACAATAAACGGGAGGAATCGCTGGAGAATTTCGGGACTTTTATCGGCAGATGGGCTCCCGGAATCAATTCCGTCTACGGCCGCCTCGATTGGGCATACTTCTTCCCGGTGGACGAAGGGGAGCGCCTCTTCGAGAGAGTGCTGGCGCTCGGCCTCGGCCTCTCCTACTTCGTGGCGTGCTTCGTGACGGGCATGATGCTCGCGTTGAACGAGGAGGACTGCGGGCTGCTCGACAACGAGGAGCAGCTCGCGTTCACGGCCATCGAGTGCATCGACGTAAAGCGGGCGCACGTTGCTCGTACGATCCAGGTGCGGTGGCGGTATCTCACGGCCCGCCGGGCAAGGGAATCTCCCCCGCTCCCAGATGGGGCGGTGGCTTTGGCGGCCACGGCCCCGGGCACTCGCACGAAGCGCGGCCACCACGGGTCCAGGGCGAATCGGCGCACGCTCATGCTCCTGACCATGCTGGGCGTTGCTGGCGCGGCGCCTCGCGACGGCTATTCGGCACAGGTGTCGACGGTACAATACCCCCGGGCCTCCCTCTACGAGGGCTTGCCGGTCGACTTCTTCGAGGTGGTGGACGAGCTCATGCACAACCGGCTTGCGCCGGGGTCGATGGTCAAAGTCGACATCGCCTTCGACCGCTACTGGAAGCCGGTGGCAGCGGCGAACGGCTGGGACGAGATCATTGCCACCGACGACCCGGAGCGGGGCGGCAAGATGGCAACTTTTGTGCTCAGCATGCTCGACAACACGGCGCTCGTCGCGGACTCCATCGGCACGTACGTTTGGGCCCTTCGGTGGAAGATGAAGCTGTCACACCAGGCCGACCCGGTGCTGGGGGTCATGCACTGGCAGGATTTCATGCGCAGCGTGCGCGTGAAGGCGCATGTCCCTCACGAGCCGCGCCGCGCCGTCCCGCTGCGCCTCATCCTCGCGATCATCGCCTCCATCGACGTGACTGTCCACTGGGAGGTCCAGTTCGCGTTCCTCATCGTGGTCATGCTCTTTACTTTCTCGCGCTCAGAGTGCCCGTGCCCGAAAGCCTTTACGGGTCCTCACGGCTGGGACCCGAACAAGCACTGGATGGTGCGCGATATTGTTATCAGGGCCGTCAGTGGCGTCTACGTTCTCGCCGTCAGGTTCAAGTCCATCAAGCAGGACCGGCGGATTGAGCGACCCGAAGCTCGTGGAGATCACCGTCTCGAAGCCCCTCAAGGAGAGGCAGTCAAGGGAGGCTCCGACTGGTCTTTCGTGGGCGATCTACCAGGTCATCCGCTTAGCCCTTTCCGGTGGTACAGGCTCCTCATGGCTTTCTACCCAGGGCCGCGGGCGGAGACGTCGCCTTTTTTCCTGTCGGTGGACAAGACGCGGCCGTACACGTACGCGGCGGCTATGGTGGACTTCAAGAAATTGCTTCGCCGCGTCTCACCCGACGACATCGACTACGGCCTCCATGGCCTCCGGGTCGAGGGTTGGAACTTAGGGGCTGCGGTGGACCCAGACTTGGCGGAAGCCCATGGCGGGTGGAAGCCGGGCAACGCCTCTCGCTACTCGCGCTTCAACCTCACGTCGGTCTTTAACCTCTCGACGCAGATGGTCGCCTTACAGGGTGGTCCTCCCCTCGCGGGCGCGACGGCTGCCTCTGCAATCGACACGGAGGTTGAGGCGGAAGACCGTCTCTTTTATGAGGTCGCCGCGCTTTATGCAAGGGAAGCTGACGTAGCGCAGGACGAAGACGTCGACGCTTGGTCGCCGGGCATGAATGTGGCCAGGCCCGACGGGCACGGGGCCCGACCGGCCGAGGGCGCCGGGGGAAGTAACGATCCGCTTCCCCCCGCGAGGGTGCAGCCTGAGGCGCCGGCTGTTGTGCCGCAGGTTGCCGAAGGACCCCACGCGTACGTGGGGGCGGCGCTCCGCTTCGTGGCTAATTCGCCGCCGTCGCGGGCTCTTACTCGGCTTCGGGCGACCATGCTCCAACAGCCGTAGGCGCCCATCTCTACCGTGGTTTCGGGGTCTGGGCTGGATCGACCGATCCTTGGGTTTCGCGCTCACCAGGCTGCTTGTGTAGCTTTGATGAATCGCAATTCAACGTTTCAACGCGCGACCAGGTTTACTGCCGCTTGACCCCAACGGTTAAGCGGCCGTGAACCAACGTGTGAAGAGACAGAC
>JBBATH010000035.1:0-4761 GCA_040398845.1 Candidatus Nanopelagicales bacterium
CGACGAAAGCGGCAGGCATCGCTGCCCTGTGCGCGGTGATGCTCCTCGCCGGGTGCGGTGGCTCGGGTGGGAGTGCGTCTGACGCCAGCACGCCGGTCGTCCGAGGTGAAGTAGTAGCGACGTCGTCGTTGACGGTGATCGGGTCTCCAGCGACAGCAGCGGTCGGGGCAACGATTGCCCTGACGAGTGCGGGCGGCACCGGTACTGACGTGGTGTCCTATGCGACAACGAGCACCGGATGCCTAGTGACCGGTTCATCGCTTACCGCCACTACCGCTGGTACGTGTGCCGTGACCGCGACCCAAGGAACGCAGACCGGAACCCAAGGGTCGCAGACCGCAATCGCCTCGTTCACCTTCACCGCTGCGACGTCGTCGGTGACGGTGTCCCCGCCCGGTCCTCCGAAGGCACCGACGGGCGCCGCGGGCGATGGCGAAGTGAGGGTGACCGTGGCGGCAGGGTCCTCCGGGGGAACCCCGAGAACGTACACGGTCACCGCCGTGGGCACGACCAAGACGTGCACGACGATCGCCGCAGGCAATGATTGCACGGTGAACGGGCTGACGAACGGTGTGGACTATAGATTCACGGCCACCGCAACGAACTACGACGGGACCTCGGGGGCGTCTGACGAGTCCAGCCCGGTTACACCACTCGCCACGGCGACGATCAACTGGGCCCAGTTCAGCAATTGGGCTCACCCTGGTCAGCGTCAATACTTCCAGTACGCTTCCGGACCGACGGCGTTGATCCCTAACCGGTTCCAAGACCCGTCCAGGTTTTTCCTCGGGTGGAACACACAGCCGGATGGGTCAGGCAAGTCGTATGCGGCCGAGGGGGTTTATTCATTCACGTCGAACATCAGGCTGTTTCCCATATTCGCGTACCCAGGCGAGCCGTACAACATCACCGCGAAGGTGGAGGGCCCTGGAAGCGCATCCTTGTCGTTCTTGGCGGCACCCAATCCCGATGGCAGCCCCGCCGCAAGCAGCGTTTATGAGTTGAATAGTGTTACAAACGGAAAGTTAGCCTTGTCCGGAATAAGGAAAGTATCGGGACCGGGGACCTATACCTTCGACAACCTTCCGGCTGGCAAGGTCGAGTTTTACTTGAAATGGCAAGGGTCAAGTACGACGTCGTTGTCACAATTGGATGTGTTGGGCGCTGGGGCGTCTGCGACGGTGACGTTCAACGCGGACGGCGGGACCGGAACCATGACAAGCCAAACCGCAAATGGGAAGACGCCGCTGAAGGCGAATGAGTTCACCAAGGAGGGTTTCGCGTTCGACGGGTGGGCCACCACCTCGAACGGGGAGAAGGCATACTCGAATGGTGGCGTTTACACGTTCGGCGCGACTGCGACGCTCTACGCCCGGTGGGTGCCTACTTTCACGGTCACGTTCAACGCGAACGGCGGGACCGGAACCATGGCAACCCAAACCGCCAATGTAGCGACGGCGCTGACGGCGAATGCCTTTACCCGGTCGGGACATGTGTTCGATGGTTGGGCGACGAGTCCGACGGGGATCAGGGCGTACGCGGCCGGTGCGTCGTATCCATTCACCTCGACTGCGACGCTCTATGCCCGGTGGGTGCCTACTTTCACGGTCACGTTCAACGCGAACGGCGGGACCGGAACCATGGCAACCCAAACCGCAGGTGGGTCGACGGCGCTGACGCCGAATGCCTTCACCCGGAAGGCTTACGCATTCGGCGGTTGGGCCACCTCCGCAACCGGAAAGAGTGCATACGCGGATGGTGGAAATTACCCGTTCACCGCGAACGCAACGCTCTACGCCGGGTGGGTCTGCAAGCCCTTCGACGTAACGGTTACGGGGGCGTATGGCCTTGGTACGACCAAGGCCTCCGTGTACTTCAAGACAACGAGCGAATTGCCACTGACCACGGTCACCGCAAGGACGACGACAGGTGGATATTCCGCGACGATCACGACGTCGGCGTTAACTGGGGCGATCTACGTCAATGGCGTTGTCAAGAACACAGCGTACAAATTCAAGGTGACAGCGACGAATACCGCAGGATGCTCGTCCACAAACCCAAATGAGCCGCCATTCAGGCAGTGACACCACCTGATAGTCCGAACATCCCCATGACCGATGGGGCCGACTCGTCAATCGAGTCGGCCCCTCCGCACGTGTGTCGCATGTCAGGACGCAGGTGAGGGCAGCAGATGAGACGGCCCGTGATGGTTGCCCATCGGTGAAGCGGAGCATCCCCAGCCAGTGACCCGGTGGTTCGAGCCGTTCAAGGATGGCGGCGGCTCCTTCGGCTGATCCGTTCATCGAATGCGGACATCTTCCCAATTTCCGGCAACGAGTGAAGGGGTGCGGCATGGCAGGCACGTTTGAGGTGTACGAGGACAAGGCCGGCAAGTACCGGTTCCGGCTGAAGGCAGGCAACGGCGAGATCGTCGCCGTGGGCGAGGCCTACGACACGATGGCAGCCGGGCAGGAAGGCTGTGCTGCGGTGCAGCGTGCCGCTGACAGCGCGACCGTCGTCGAAGCCGACAGCTAGATCGCGGTGGTGGCTGCCTGACCCGGCATGGCATGGAGGCCAGGCAGCCCACTCGCGGGCCTTCCACGAGCCTTGCAGGGCTTGTGGGCCGGTTTGCGCCCTCCACTGGGGTGGCTTAACGAATGAGTGACTTCTTGACACGACGCAAAAGTCAACGGACTGGCGTGAATGGGAGAGAGTGATGGGTGTCAATGTCAAAGCAGTCTTGGGTTCAGTATCTGTGTGTGGGGTGCTGCTCCTGGCGGGGTGTGGCGACTCGAGTAGCGCGACCGCAGACTCGGGGTGGAATCCGCCGAGGCCGTCTGGTGTTCCGGATGAGAAGTGGGCGTCGGTCGTTGATCCGGCGTCGTTGCCGGCTGAGGAACTAGCGGGTGGGTATTGCCGGGCGGTGAAGCCGGAACCGGCGGAGGTTGATGCGAAGGCACTTGAGTATCCGGGTGCGACGGCCCAGGAGTTCAACGCGTACTACGACTACGTCATCTCGTATGTCGCGCCGCTGTGTGCTGACCTTCCGCCAGCGACCGGCGCTAAGGGCGCGTTGAAACTGGGTGCACAGCAGACGGCTGACCTCTGAACGGCGTTAACCCTTGCCGGAACATCCGGTTATGTTCGCTGTGTCGCCACCTCGGGGTTCGTTAACGAAAGCCTGATTAGCAGCTTGGATGAGAGAAAGTCATGGCTGTCAACGTGAAAGCAGTCTTGGGCTCGGTGGCGGTGTGTGGGGTGCTTCTCCTCGCGGGGTGTGGCGACTCGAGTAGTGCGTCGGCAGACTCGGGATGGAATCCTCCGAGGCCGACCGGCGTCCCCGACGAGAAGTGGGCCGGGATTGACGACCCTGCGACGCTGTCGAACTTCGACCTTGCCGCTGGGTACTGCCAGGTGGACAGGTCGACGTCGGCGGGGCTCGATGCCAAGGAACAGGAGTATCCGGGGTCGACCGCTTTGGAGTTGAGGGCGTATTACGAGTATGTCGAGGCGTACGTGAAGCCGCTGTGCGAGGCACTTCCGCCTCCGCCCACAACGAAAGGCCCAGCGGCGATGCGCATGAAAAGGCTCTGATGCCGCATAGCAGTCCGGTGCCACGGCAGGCCGATCGGTCCCGAGCACCGTCTCACTGACGGTCCTGCCGAGACGCGGGCCTTCCCCGAGCCTTCTAGGGCTTGCGGGCCGGTGTGTCTGACGGCTTCGGTAGCGTGATGGGTGCGGACACGCGTATCGAAGGGGTCACGTCATGGCAGCACCGGAACGCTTCAGCGACAAGGTGGCGTTCGTGTGGAAGGTCGCCGACACGCTCCGCGGCCACTTCAAGCCGCACGATTCCGGCTTCGTCATGCTGCGGGGCTGCACGCCTAACTCCCTGCAGCCAACCTCCGCAATGAGATAGGCGAGTTCGAACAAGCACAGAGCCACAGCGGTCATGCGGACGAAGGATTCGCCGATGCCAATGAGGGCGTCGCCGAGCACCAACGCCATGTACGAAGCCTCCCGGCAGGGCGACAACACCTGCCATCGTCAAGGTGGGTTCAGGGTGCCGTCCTCGATACCTACCGGTCTTGTTTTCCGCGGAACTTCGCAACGCTGAAGATGCCGAATGGGTGTTCGAGCAGCCGCAGGCAACCGGCTGGTGTGCGGTCGGCGCTGACTGGGCGAAGGAGAAGGACAAGCCGTTGCCGGAGATGATCGCCATGTTCAACGACGTTCTGGGCCGCTACCAGGCAGTGTCCGCACATGACGGCACCGGCATCGGCAATGTCGTCAACGACCTCATCGACGAACGGGCCCACAAGTTCGTGATGGTTGGCAGGGCACGCGCGCAGCTGCTGGTGGAGTGCATCACCGCCGTCGAGCGCGGCGTGTACCGGCTGCCGTCGAACACTCCCGCATTCGCTGCCCACAAGGCCACGACAGTGGAGGAGGTGTACGCGCCCGGGAAGTGGAACTCGCATTTGTCGGATGACGTGGCCGCGTTTGCGCTCGCGCATAATGCGGCTGACCGGCAGGCCCCGCCCGCTGCTGGGGAGGGCGTGCCGAGGACGTCGTACGTGTCGAGGTTGCAGCGCGAACTCACCTACGGCCCGGGCGAACCGGCGCTGCTGACGGTCGGTGAGGTAGGGATGGTCGAGGAGGAGACGAACCCGTATGTCATCAGGTGACGGCGTGCCTGCCGGTTGGGTCGAGCGTGGCGGGCGTCACATCGAGACCACCGTGTTTTCACGGTAGCGGACC
>JBBATH010000036.1:0-3720 GCA_040398845.1 Candidatus Nanopelagicales bacterium
ATTGCCCTGCAACGACTATCAGCGATTCACTGACCTATCAACTGTCGAACTCGGGGAACAGGGCCGCCTCGTAGGGCGGGCTCGGATGGTGGCTAGCACCCCACTCCTGGTCGGTGCTCCGCCAAAGGGGAGTCCCCGTGCTTGCGCGGCGTGCTTGGCGGTGACAGCATCCGTTTTCGTGAGGGCGACGAGAATTCGATGAGGGGGGGCCATTCGATGCGTTCAATGAAGAGGGTTTCGACCCTGGCAATCAGTCTCGCTGCGGCGGGGGTGCTGTTCCTCGCTGGGTGCGGTGGTTCTGGTAGGGCGACCGCAGAGTCGGGGTGGAATCCGCCGAGGCCATCTGGTGTGCCGGATGAGCAGTGGGCGACGGTTGTTGATCCGGCGTCGCTGCCGCAGGAGGAACTCGGGGGTGGGTATTGCCAAATGGTGAAGCCCGCGCCGGTCGAGGTTGATGCGACGGCATTGGAGTTTCCGGGGGCAACAGTTGAGGAGTTCAACGCGCACTACGACTATGTCATCGCGTACGTCGCGCCGTTGTGTGCGGCCCTGCCCGCCGCGTCGCAGGCCGCTGGTGCGGGCACGTCGTCGCCCGCACCGGTCAAGGGCCTCGGCGGTAAGCGCACCAGTGTCGGCTGAGGCCGGAATCGGCCGACGTCGATGCGACGGTGCTGGAGTATCCCCGTGCTACGGTCGCGGAGTTCAACGCGTTCTACGACTACGTCATCACGTACGTCGCGGCGTTGTGTGCCGGCCTGCCGACGGAGACTGGCGCAAAGGGCCTAGCGGCAAAGAGAGTCAGCAGCCTCTGACCTTTAAGTGGATGGGCCTTGGCCCGAATGTCTGGGTTGCGCCGTCTGCGGTGACCCTGGCGTTCGTTCACGTGTGGCTGCTTTCCAGCCTGAAGGGGTGAAGGTCGTGGGTGTCGACTCGGGCGAACTTGGGTTCGCGGAGTGGACACTTCACCTCCTGATGGAGTCAATTCAACGCTTCAATGGCTGTTGAATTGCGCCGTTCCCTTGGGCTGGCTGGCCTCGCGTAGCGTCCTCGAACTCGACGACGCCGGCTGGCCTGCTTTAGGCGACTCAGCGTGCTCCCTTGTTGACGGCGAGTCTGTGCTGACTGTTGGGTTGGTTGACGAGTCGTCGTGCGCACTCAGCGAACCAGGTCGGCCTAGAAACTTCTTTCGGTGGTAGTCCCACCGTTGGTAGTGGGGGAGTTTCCTTGGTCGTCTTCGCGCACAGGCACACTCGCTGGCTGGTCTCCGGGCACGCTTCGTCGCCTCGTTTGCGAGCATGCTGGCACGCTTGTTGCCCCCGTCAACGAGTAGGCTCCGTGGACCCCGGAGGCGAGGTCGCCTACGCACGCTCGTCGCCTTGAAAGACAGGCATGCTTGGCAGGTCCAATTTCCTGAGGTGAGTCGGACACTGATGCAGATACTCACCCGTAGGCCGAAAAAAACAGACAGAATAACTCCGGCGTGCGGCTCGTTGGTGGGTGCGGTGGGTCCAAAATGTACGAAAGATTTCTTGATATCTCGGTGAAGTCATGGGTTGGTCGTGAATGGGAGACAGTCATGGGTGTCAACGTGAAGGCAGTTCTGGGTTCGGTGGCGGTGTGTGGGGTGCTGCTCCTTGCGGGGTGTGGCGGCTCGACTAGCGCGACGGCGGATGCGGGCTGGAATCCGCCGAGGCCGTCTGGTGTTCCGGATGATAAGTGGGCGTCGGTCGTTGATCCGGCGTCGTTGCCGGTTGAGGAACTCGCGGCCGGCTATTGCCAGGTGGTGAAGCCTGCGCCGGCGGAGGTTGATGCGAAGGCGCTGGAGTATCCGGGTGCGACGGCCGAAGAGTTCAACGCGTACTACGACTACGTCATCGAGTATGTCGCTCCGTTGTGCGTGGACCTTCCGACCGCGACCGGTGCCAAGGGCCTGAAAAAGAACGGCGCCGCCCTGTAGAAGGTTTCGTCAACGTCAGCCTGATTACCCGCGTGAATGGGAGACAGCCATGGGTGTCAACGTGAAGGCAGTCCTAGGTTCAGTTGCGGTATGTGGAGTGCTCCTCCTCGCGGGGTGTGGCGGCTCGAGTGCCGCGACCAGCGACACGGGGTGGAATCCGCCAAGGCCGTCTGGTGTGCCGGATGAGAAGTGGGCGACCGTCGTTGATGCGGATCCGGCGTCGCTGCCGGTTGGGGACCTCGCGGGTGGGTATTGCCAGGCGGTGAAGCCGGAACCGGCGGAGGTTGATGCGAAGGCGCTGGAGTATCCGGGGGCGGCGGTTGAGGAGTTCAACGCGTACTACGACTACGTTCTCGCGTATGTCGCGCCGTTGTGCGCTGACATTCCGCCAGCGACCGGCGCCAAGGGCGCGAAGAAGGTGCCTGCTGCTGTCCTCTCTGACCTGTAATCCGGGGTGAACCCTGTTGGTGGGTTGGGTACGCGCACGATGTGCACGAGGGTCGGCTGCGCCGAGTGCCAAGAGTCGGCGAGGAGGCGTTGTGCTGGCCGATGAAACCGTCTCACCTACGGGGAGGCGCCGTCGGTGAAGACCGGCTTGAAGGCAAATCCTGACTTGACGGTTCATGGGTCACCGTCAGACACCGACCGATGGCGGGGGGTGACCCGAAAGTTCCGGGCGGACCCGCACACTCCGGGGAGACGAAGCATTTCGTGTCCTCAAGCGCGGGTTCGTAGACCGGCGAAGTGCTAGAAGGCCCGAACCGGGCGGACTTTTCTCAGGCTCCATTTTGGTGCGGTTCCGTTAAGATCCTCACTTAAGTACGAGAATTTAGCCTTGTCCCACGAGTTAACGTCGCCTTGCGTAGAACCGTAGTAGGCCCCAGACGCAAAACCTCCGACAGCGGCACGCACCGCCTGCAGGGCCTTCAGTTCTTCCTCCGAAGGCAAAAACCAGTCCGACAATCCGCCGCCGGAGAATGCTCGGGCTGCGACCCCCGCACCGCTCGTGCACCCTCCACTGATCATGTTCCGCGTATTCGAGAAGCCGGTTCCGATGCGTGTGCCCGTCGTCCCCGCGAGTGAAGTATTGGTCGAGCACCATGCGCTCATGGCTAGGTCCGTTCTCGATACCTCCAGATAGTGGCATGAGGTCCCACAGGCAGACCCGTCACTGGTAAACCCGGACGTCGAGACGTAGAACACCACGCCCCCGCCGGGACCGGTCGAGCCAATCGCATACGACGTCGTCGCGGCTACGTCACCTCGGATGGCGGGCGTGATGGCGTCAGTCGAACTCCCAGCACTTCCCCCGCAGCCCGCGAGGAGCATCACCGCGCACGCGACGACTGCTGTCGCCTTGATTGAACCTGTCGCAAGACTCGTAGAAAGCCTCGTCCGTGCACCCATCGCGAATACCATTCTTCTTGGGGACTTTCTCCTGTCAACGTGCGAACGTGACGAAGGCTATTGCCGTTTAGGTGTGGCCGCTACCGTGAAAACACGGTGATAAAAATGATGCGCCCCCAGCGGTCACGCCCCCCGAATCTGACGAGTTCTCTCCACCGAGCCTCCACGTTCACATGAACGTCCCAGTTCACGTCGAGCCAACTCGCGCATGCTCGGCATGCTGAGCGTGCTGCCTTAGGGAAGCGCTGATTTTCTCGTTCGTGTGAGTGGCGTTTTGCCTGGTGTGTGAGGTTCGTTTCTGGGAGAATTCGTCATGCCCAGCGACCAGATCAGCTTCACCGATGTCGAGTACGCGA
>JBBATH010000037.1:0-3595 GCA_040398845.1 Candidatus Nanopelagicales bacterium
ACAGTCGCTACCGTCACCGATGGTGGCGCGTCGCCCGCAGCGCTGTCGCCACCGTTACTGCTGGTGAAGGGACGACCTACTCGGATCGACAATTGACAGGACGTGAGCTGCAACCCGGCTGACATCCACGTGAAATCCAACGTCATTATACGTTGAGTTTCTGGGCATGAAAAAGCTGAAATTGTGGCCTAGCGCGCAGGAGGAAATGTGAAACATCATGTTTGAGTCAAAAAACGTGTCGAATTCCACAAGGTGGGTGCCAGGTAGGGAGAGCATGTTGTTGACCTGAGCGGCCCCGTGTGGCGCAACGATTACATCGGCTTTTGAATAAAGAACAAAGGTCTCAGAAATGGAAGTACCCTCGAGGTACTCGTGTAGCTCAACAGGAAGCGCCGTGAGAGCGTGCTTGAGAGCATCGTAGTTGAGGATGTGTCTGGTTTTCCCCTGCCTTTTGACCAAGACCAGCACGGGTAAAACCCCAGCCGTCGGTTCCATGTGTGCATCCAAAATGGCCGCTCGGTACGCGGTGCTCATGGGATGTTGGGTCCCCGTCGTTGACGCATACGTGTCGAGTACGCACTGGAGGATGCGCGATGTGTACCGAGGCAAAGCCGAAAAACATTGACGCAGTCCGGTAGTGCCACACCCATCGCCCCAAACGTCCAATGCTCGTGAAGCATTCACTGCTGCTCGCAGAGCCTCGCGCACCATCAAACGCGTCGACTGCAGCGGCCCGCCACAGCCCTGCCCTTCAGGGAAATGAGCGATGCGCGCGCGCACATTGCCCCACACAGTTCTGTTCAGGGGAACACCCATGAGAGCGAGTGCTTGTGCTATGTACTCCTTATAACGAGGATTGGTCGGGACATGGAGCAACACGTGCGGATAGTGGCGGATGTATCCTGCAAGCAACGTGGCACGCAAAAAAGGTCGGAGGCGCGCACGAAAGGTTGAGGTCTTGTAGCAGCATGGCTCAGCACGGTCGCACACTGCAGCAGCCCCTGGTGGACGTGCCTAAGGACTTACCTCGAAGGGCGATGACCTTTGACAGATTCTCCGCAAAGAAGTGAAACACAGCATACCCCCACCGCTGCGTTAGCACAATGACCTCATCCACTTCAATCAATGGCTCGCTCACGTTTGTGGTGTCCGGCACAGCGCACATGACACCTCGTAGACGGCTTGGTGCTGCTGCGCCCACACCCGGGTGCACCGCGAGGGGGCTCTTGATTGACAGTCCGATTCCAATCGACGTCACGACGACGTTAAAAGCAGTGACCACGAGCCCAGTGACTCCTGCGAAGATCAGTCGTGGCTTCACGACACTCATGTTCCAGTCAAACGGATCCGTCTCGACCAAACCACGTAAATGGTGAGCCTGAGACTCTAAAAAGGTGTCCCTGTCCAAAGACGAAGCAGCCACGTCGCGGTTACAAAATGGGTGGTCCTCGGTGCACGAGGTAATAGACAGCAGTTGAGCAAACGGGTTAATGCGCGTATGAGTGGTAGCGCCCTGAGTCGTGAATGCCCACTGGTCTTCACGGTCGCTGTACAGATACCGGTCGGAGAACATCACCATAGGCTGAGCAAGGAGCCCGTGAGATCGCATGAACGTGGAGTTGTGGAAGTGTGGTCGCGCTGAGAAAGGGGCGGACACAACTTCTGGCTGGTCGGCTGAAACAGGGAACGTTGAGTGCAGCACGCCACCGTCCATCTGGCCGTCGCGAAACCGCAGAATTTGGATCCGAGCAGTTTCGCTGCTTGGTCGCCAGGCTTCGCGCGCTTGTGTCGACTCGGGTTGGCGAGCAGCAGCAAGTGACGAGGACGGGATCTCAGTTGGACTGCTCGTGCTGCTGAGGCTGGCGTGCCCGGAGCTCAACAAGGAGCTGTTGTGTGAGGCGGCGGGCGAAGGTGGCTGCGTGGTGGCGCTCGCAGCAGCAGACGGCGGCATCCTCAGTTGAGGTGATTGATCTGAGTCGGTCGCCGACGCGCTCGCTGGTGGTGGCCGCGGTGCATCCGAGGCGGTTGCCGACGCCATGAGACCGCCAGGGGCGCGCGCGCTCACCGGTGCAGCGCCGTTGTCGCCGCGCAATGGGCTGGGGGCCGAGCCTTCGTGGAAAAAGGGCAAGGGCGCGCTGGGGGACGCGAGCGCGACCGCCAGCGAGCCCCCCGGGCGCACGACGCACAGGGAGGACGCGACGGCTTGCTCCTTGCCCACCAGCGCGGGCGCCCACAGCAGCGCGACGCCCGCCGCGGCGGCCAGCAAGAGCGTCTTGACGGGGAGGGTCGCCATCGTCGAGGGCGCCGCGTCGTGAAAGACTGTGGCGTAAGGGGGCGGGGAGGGGGAGGGGGGGCGGAGCGAGGCCCACCGTGACGTGCGGAGGGAGCAGGCCACCGTGACGTGATGTTCGGGATGCTCCCTCCCGTGGCCTGCTCCCTCCCTAGTGCCCACACCGACGGCACACACCCCTAGCACACACACCGCTTGGGTCCGATTACGGGTGGCGCTCGACCGAACCTCCGTGCCGTTGCCTGCTGTGAGGCCCTCAGCCACACTGTGCCCCCATCCCGCGGTCCTCATAGACGACCACCCACAAGCCTACTCCCGCGATGCCCCCATAGGCTAACCCCCCATCTCCAGAGCTGCATGGAGCTGCATCCTCTTCGAGTGCACCGCGGCACGCGCCACGCCCACACGGCCCCTCCGCCCGCGGCCTACTCACCGGACTTGGCCAGGTTGCGCGGCTGTCTCGTATACGCAGTGTGGCCACACCGCACGCCTTGGCCTCGCGCACCGCCGCCAGCGTGTCGGCTGTGTCGCCCGAGATGGCGAGCACGTCAATGGCGACAGAACTCACTCGCGGACTCGACCTCCACGGGCACGCGCGCGAGGCTCTCGATGGCGTAATCGCCCACGGGCCCCGAGTGGAAGGACGTGCCGCACGCGGCGATGACGTTGCGCCGCGCGCGCGCGAGCCGCTTGAGCGGCTCGCCGAGCAGCCCGCCCAGGCGCACCTCGCCCGTCTCGGCGTTCACGTGCCCGCGCATGGCGTTGGTGAGCGCGACGGGCTCTTCCATGATCTCCTTGAGCATGAAGTGCCTATAGCCGCCCTTCTCGTTGATGGCCTCGAGCGACATGTCCAGCTTGTGCAGCACGTGCTCGCGCGTGACGGGCGGTGGCACGTCCAGCGACGAGATGACGACGTAGCCCGCGTGCAACAGCACCACCACCACCACCAGCTCGGACTCGTTGAGGCGCTCGACGGTCGTGGTGTGCTCCAGGATGGCGGACGCGTCCGACGTGAGGAAGTGCTCGCCGTCGCCGACGCCCACAAGCAACGTCGAGCCGCGCCGCGCGCCAATGTGCAGGTTCGGCTGGTCCGCAAACACAAAGCACACGCCAAAGGCGCCTTCCACCTGCAGAGGGGCGAGGGGTGGGGTGGAGGGTGGGGGGGATAACAAGGGTGGGGCGCGGGTCAATGGTTGTGGTGGGGTGGGGGGAGTGCAGTGGTGTGTTGAGCACCGCACGTACTGGAGTAGTCGGGTCAGCCAAGCACCGGGTGTGGACCGGGAGCATCCCCCTCCCCCCCACACC
>JBBATH010000038.1:0-3535 GCA_040398845.1 Candidatus Nanopelagicales bacterium
CGACGCCACCCTGGCTGCCAAGGTCGAGGCGTGGGCCCGGAAGGCCAAGGTCAAGTGAGCCGAGCTGGCCCCCCCCTCCGCATCAGTGTTGCCGCGGGGGGGGGGATGGGGGATTCGTCTCACTGAGAGAGCCAAGGCTCTCTACGGCAAGGAGATGGGGGAGGCGGACGCCCTGGCGTGGGCGGGGGAGTTCGAGTGGTCTGCAGAGCAGAAGAGCAGGGACTCTAACGGGGTGTTAGCAGCTGGGGGGCTCGAGGCGTACATCGAGCAGGTACAGCGCGCGGGGGCAGATGCGAGGTTGAGTGAGGCGCGGGTGGACCGGGTTGTGCGCATGGTACCGGGCCTGCGAGGGGATCGAGACTTCGTGGAGGCGACCCGCAGAGTCAAGGTGGCGGCACGGGGCATGGGAGTGCGGATGCACGACTCGTTCGTTCCCAACACCGCGCCCCCGGAGTTGAGGCAGGCGGAGCGGCGCCTAGCGCGCCCGATCAACAAGCTGATTGGCAAGTGTTGGGACAAGGGGTTTTGCCTGCTGGTGAACACCGAGCTGCTCACGAAAGAACAGTGGGCAGCCGCGGTGAGGTATCATTGGTCCCACAGTGGGTGGGCACGGAAGCGGGAAAAGCCACAGGGGCGGAATACGCATGACGCGTCTTTCGCTAAGGGCGGGGCCCCCTGTCTAAACCTACCACGCAAGGAAGTGAAGGCCATTGGGGTAGCTCAATACGGCGAGATCTCCCTCCCACAACTGAGGGGGGATATTCTGCCGAGGATCGTGGCAGCCATTGGGAGGGGAGGGAATCGGAGGAGGGTGCTTATCAAGATGGACCTGGCGGGCGCCTTCCACCTCCTCTTCTTCAATCCGCGCAGCGCGCTGTGGATGCTCTCGGCGCTTACGGGCGACCTCTCCGTCGTGTGGCATACGGGTAACTTCGGTCACTCCCATACGCCCAACGCCTTCCAGGCCGTGTCCAAGTTCCTACAACTAGTGGTGAACGAGCGGGGTAGATCGAGGGGACGTGACTACGGTTTTGACGTTTACGTCGATGACCTGTGCGGGGTATGTTACGAGGGCGAGGAGGAGGCGGTGCGGGACGAGGTGTACGAGGTGATCCGAGAGCTGCTAGGGCCGGACGCGGTGGCTGAGGACAAGACTGCCTGGAGTCGCCGGCTCGTCTTGGTCGGCTGGGACATCGACTTGGAGACGGAGACCATCCGCATGGCCGAGCATATCTCCCTCAAATTCATCTTCCACGCCGACCAGGTCTCCGGGGGGAAGGTGTCGGGGCGCTCCCTGGAGGTCCTTGCGGCGCTCGTGGAGCGTCTCTCTGCCCTGTGCCCCATCCTCAACGTCTTCAAGGGGCACCTCTACTCCAACTACTGCCGGCTACGAGACATGGACGCGCTGGTGTCCCTGCTCCCGCTGTCGGCTCTCGCGTTGGCCCTGGCCAGCCGCGTCGTGGGCCAACACATGGAGACGGACCACGGGTACCCGTTCTCCCACTTCGCGCCGAGGGCCAGGACCTACACGGTCGAGTTCGATGGCTCAATCTACGGGGCTGGCTGCAGGGTCTTCAACTGGCGGGGCGAGGCGGATGAGGAGCTCGTGGTGGAGGTGTCTCTTGACCTGCCCGAGGACGTGGCGCAGTCGGAGGAGCTCAAGAGGAAGTGCCAGAACGGCAATGAGCTCCTGGCGGTTGTCCTGGGTCTGCACGTGGTGCACCACCTGTCAGGGGGCGCTGTGGGGGTGGGGGTGAGAGGTGACAGTCAGGTGGCCCTCTCGTGGATCCTGACCGATCACTTCTCATCCCCCTTCGCTCACCGACCGGCGCTGGCGTGGGTCCTTTTGGAGACGGAGGCCTCCATGCAGGTGGTGCATCAGAAATGGATCCCGGAGGCGGAGAACACCGAGTGCGACCGGGCCTCGCGGAGGCTGCGCCCCTCGCCCAAGGTTGGGGTGGAGCTGGTCACCCCCGAGTCTGACTCACCTCTCTCGGCCCGGCTCAGACGAGTTGTCGAGCTGTGCAACCCGCTGCTGGCGGATTCGCCACTCGTCTCGTCCCCCGACCTGGAGGCCTTCTTCCATGCGCTGCGCCCGGGGCCCTAATCCCCTCCTACTCCTACATCCCCCTCTCCCTCCTAGTCGTGGCAATTCGGCTCGGGGTTGACGGCCCTGCGAAGGGGCCCGATGACGACGCCGGATCCGACACGGACTCAGAGCTGGAGCTCATCATGGCCAACGTGATCGAGGGGTCGACGGAGGAGGGCCTGTGCCTCGATGAGGCCAAGCGTGAGTGGGAAAGGTTCCGGGGGGGAGAGGCCAGGAGTCGGGACGATAAGTACATGGTGGGCTGGTCGGAGGAGAGGCGCCTGCGCAGCATCCTGCTCTTCTACTCGCATCTCAACAGCAGGGGGTTGAACGTGAGGCGATACCACCTGTCCCTGCGCCACGTCTTCATGAGGCGCGCATTCCCCACCCACGTTTTCGAGGAGGAGTCTGTGAGGGGGTTCCTCAAGGGCATCGCGCGTATGAAGGAGTCGGCTCGCGACAAAGCCGTGCGTCGGCACGTATCGCGTAAGCTACCCACCCCCATCGAGTGGTACCGAGTGATGCGGGAGCTCTTCTGGAAGCCGGGCAGCCTCGACCTGGGCGAACTGGACCGCTCACTCGCCTACCTCGTGTGCGTGCTCCAACTCGCATCCAACCGCCGCATCTCCAACTTCTGCCATGTGAAGGCCGACAACGAGACCAAGAAGAAGAAGACGGTCTCCCGCGACCCCAATGACAAGCACGCTGTGCAGTGCAGGGACGTCTATGTGTGGTCCCACCCCGACATGTCCCCGGGCAAGGAGGCGGCGACCCTCGAGGGGGAGAAGAGGACCGCCACGCGTTCGGATGAGTGGTGGGGCCCGGACGAGACCGTCGTGGCCATGACCTTCATGTTCTGGACCTCCAAGAACTCGGGCTACCACGTGCGGCCCTACTGGCTCAAGAAGGGCAGGGCGCCGTCGGAGGACCAGCTCATCGACGACCTGCTCCTGTCGATGAGTTTCTGCTCGGGCGGGGCTAAGCACCTCTTCTTCGCGCGCCATAGCGCCCTGAGGGAGGCGGGGGCTAGACTCACTGGGGCGACGGTCACGGGCGTAATCAAAGCCACAGCCGAGTACATGGGCTGCTCTCCGCGCAACTTCGCCACGACCAGCAACCGCTCGTCCGGTGCCTCAGCGGTCAAGGAGTCGGGCGCCACCCCTTTGGAGGTAGTCTCGTGGTCAGGACACCACTCGCTGAGTGTCCCCCAGCAACACTACATCTTCGAGGCCCCGACTAAGGAGAAGGGCACTCAGCATCGAGGCGGACTGCTGGGCGTTACCCTGGACGGCGACCTGGGCTTCTCTACGGCAGACGCGACTACCCTGCTGTACACCATGTGGCTGGCGGAGCGAGCAGCTTAACCCGTGGACACCTGAGGAGTAGGGAAAGGGGGAGGGATAGAGTTTGGATCACCCGCGAGAAACGTGATCTCACGTAGAGGCG
>JBBATH010000039.1:0-3395 GCA_040398845.1 Candidatus Nanopelagicales bacterium
AACAGTGGCTCACCAGACAGCGGAACAGTGGCTCTCACTGAGCGCAATATGCACGAAGAGGCATTGGCAGTTCTGGAAGCAAGCACATCCCAAAAAGCCGGGAGCCGGAGCCTTCATGTCCGAGCCTGATGCTGGCTGGGACCGTGTGCAGTCACGGGGCGCCCTCGGTATCCCGTGGCTTGCGAGCATGCTTAGTAGCAAACTGTTCGGCAGCAAGGGTGGGCGCTATGACCGGCGCAAGGCCGATCTCGCGCGTCGAGATGGACACTTCGACCGAGCCTGGGATACCTACGGATCGACTGCTGAAGGAAGGAAAGGCGTAATGCCCGACTGGATCGGGCAGTCGACGTGGGCGAAGGGTAAGTGGGCTAAGAAGATGAATGCGGTCGATCCCGGCGCCTCTAGCCTGGAGGGGATGGAACTCAGGCGGGAGAAAGCTTCACGAATGATGATCTAATCCAGCGCCTTCCTGGCAACCTCGGTGGGAGTGTCACTGATGGTCATGTGGAACGTAAATCGGTTCAGTGCTAGAAGGCCCGAATAGGTCGCACGACGAAACTGAATGCTTTCGACACTATGTCCTGCTCCCCTGTGTACGACCTGTCCTGAGCCCACGCATATGTCCATTGGGTGCCGTACCCGGATTCTTGCGATGCCTGCGAAGAACTCCACCACGTCGCGTGACCCATCAACGGCCACCCGCCGACCAGGTCTCTTTGCTGCCATAGTGCGCGCAACTCGTCCTTCGATGGCAGAAACCAGTCGGACAACCCGCCGCTGGTCGCCCTGGCCGCGATCCCCGCACCGGTTTTGCACCCGTTCACCATGAGTTGCGTGTTCGAATATCCATTGCCAATGGCCGTGCCAAACGTTCCGGCCACTTTTTGCAATTCCGGGCACCACGGTAATTCTCCGACGATCGCCCTCGCCTCTAGATAGTGGCATGAGTTCCCGCACGCCGAACCGGTGCTCGTGAAACCGGCCGTTGAGACGTAAAACACCTTGCCCCCGCCGGGACCGGTCGAGCCGAGCGCATACCCCGTCGTGACCGACGCCGAGGGGGTGGTTGGGATCGAAGTTCCGGCCTCGTTCGTCGCCGTCACGGTGAAGGTGTAGGCGGTGGCGGCGTCCAGCCCGCTGACGGTAATGGTGCCAGCTCCCGACTGATACACAGTGCCGGTGATGCCGCCGGGACTCGATGTCGCCGTGTACCGGATCACGGGCGCGCCGCCATTGGATGCCGGCACTGAAAACACGATTGTTGCCGTTGTTCCGGACGCGGCAACGGTCCCGATCCCCGGCGCGCCGGGAACAGTCACCGGGGCGGCAGCGATCGGGGTCACCGGAGTCGACACGGCGGATGCGGCCGAGGTGCCGCCCGTGTTCGTCGCGGTTGCCGTGAACGTGTACGAACGGCCGTTTGTCAGTCCGGTCACGTCGCAAGACCCAGCCGCGCCGGTTACCGTGCACGTACCGGCCGGGGACGCGGTGACCGCATACGACGCGGGGGCGCCGCCCGTGAGCGCGGCGGCGACCGTCACCCTCACCCCACCGTCGCCAGCGGTCAACGTGGTGATGCTCGGGGCGTCGGGTGCGACGGCCGTGGAGTCCGGCGACGTGTACGAGCACCCGTTGGCAGTGGTACCCCTGACTTTGAAGATGTTGTTCGCCCCCTTCGTAAGGCCGTTCACTTGGATGGATCCGCTCGGAGACGACGAACTGAGTGTCGCGAACTCGCCGGTATTCGCCGTGGCCGTAAACGTGGTCCACGGCGACGTGTACGTGGGCGCGGTGAAGGCCACCGTGCGCGTTGTCCCGCCGGCCGCTGCCGTCACAGTCCAGGAGTCCTTGGCGGCCTCACACCCAGAACCCGCCACGTCCCCTCGGACGACGGTGACTGGCGTCGCTGCTGCGGATGCGGCTGAGGTGCCGGCCGTGTTCGTTGCGGTGGCCTTGACTGTGTACGTGCGGCCAACGGTTAGGGCGGTCACGTCGCAGGACCCCGACGCCCCCGTCACAGTGCAATTCCCGGCAGCAACGGGGACCCCGATGGCGACGGCATATGCCGTGACCGTGTACGACATCGGGGTGCCGCCCGATGTCCCGGCGGCCACGGTTGCGGTGACCCTGGCGTTGCCAGCGACCAGAGTGGGCACCGGCGGGGTGCCGGGCGCAACAACCACGGTGGCGGTGCCCCGGATGACAGGCGTGCCGGCGTCAGTAGCGATCCCGCTTGATCCCCCGCATCCCACGAGGAGCATCACCGCGCACACGACGACTGCTGTCAACTTGCCTGAACCGGATGCAAGGCTCGAAAGAAGCCCCGATTGTGCACGCATCACCAACACCATTCCTCCTGGGGACGTCGTCCCATCAACGTGCAAACCTGACGAAGGTTATTGCTGTTCCGGTGGGTCCGCTACCGTGAAAACACGGTGTTCTCGACGAGTCTCGGGATAGAGGACGAGTCTCGGGATAGAGGACGACAAGGCGGACAGGCTTGGCGAACGGGGCGCCTTGTAAGGCAGGCTCGGAACACCCAAGTGTCAACGCTCGTCCACTCCTGTCAACGAGTAGCTGATTGTCATATGCACGTTCGCAGCCCGCCGACCGTAACTGTGCCTCCCACGAGACCGGCAGCAGGGCTGCCCGCACGCCCACTTGCCCTATGAAGTGCACGGATAACTACTCGGTATGTTCCCGCTAGGACATCTCGTTCTCAGCCAGGTCACGTTAATCATTGTCGTCTCGCTGTACAGGTTCCTCCCGGTGAGGTTCGCCCCGGTGAGGTTCACATCGGTCATGTTCGAATTGTTCAGGTCTGCGCCGATCAGCATCGCACCTGTCACGTTCGCGCCGGTCAGGTTCGCTCCGGTCAGGTTGGCGCTGGACAGGTTCGCGGCGGACAGGTTTGCTCCAGTCAGCATCGCACCAGACAGGTTAGCTCTGGTCAGGTTGGCGCTGGACAGGTTCGCGGCGGACAGGTTTGCTCCGGTCAGGATCGAGCCGGTGAGGATCGCGTTGCTCAGATTGGCGCCGTTCAGCGATGCGCCAGTCATATTCGACTTATCCAAATCCGCCCGGGTCAGCGTCGCGCCGGACAGGGCCGCGTTGCTGAAGTTCGCGCTCATCAGGCTCGCACCGGTCAGGTCTGCGCCGGACAGGTCCGCGCCAGTCGGGATCGCGAAGATGAGGTTCGCCCCGGTCAGCTTCGCCCCGGTCAGCTTCGCGCCGGTCAGGTTCGCCCAAGTCAGGGTCGCATCGGCCAAGTTCGCGCAGGTCAGATTTGCGCCGGTCAGATTCGCGTCGAGCAGTTTCGCGCCAGTCAGGTTCGCGCCGGTAAGGACACGCGTGTAAATAAGTCGGTCATATAGGTGTGGTGCCGGTAGTCTTGG
>JBBATH010000040.1:0-2888 GCA_040398845.1 Candidatus Nanopelagicales bacterium
GCGTTTCGGAATGCCTGCCACAGCGTGGTGCTGCTTCGGGCATCGAAGAAGATGCGAGCCCGTGGCCTCGCGCTTACGCCAAACCACCTCACCCTGAGGTAGTCACGGCACGATCGAATGAGAACAGTCCAGGTGAGATGCCTATGCAGGAGATCGTGGGTTTGCCGTGTTGCGTTCGCGTCGAATCGGCGGACGAGCTCGTCGTCGCGGGCGACGACGCCGCTCGACGCTAGGTCAGCAGAGATGTGGAGCCAGCGCACCGGCTCGTCGAGCTCGTCAAGCATCTCGACGAGCGGTCCCCAGTAGTTGGAGGCGAAACGACCCTCGTCAACAGCGCCGGGGGCGAAGTGGGCCATGTAGTCGACGAGGCAAATGCCGGCTTGTCCGGCTGCTGCCGGCGACTCTTCGGAAATGCTCTTAACTCGTCTCGGAATACCAGCGTGGCCAATCACGACCCTGAGCGCGGCGAGGATCGGAAACGCGCGATAGATGCTCTCCCGGGTGAGGCGTGGCCGCGGGCCGAGTTGAGTTTCGTAGGTGCGACCGGTGGCCTTGGCCCAATCTCGAAGGAGCCGGGCGAGGGAGCGGTCGCTGGTGACGATGCGCACGCTCGTGAGGGCCAACCGGTCGGCAAGGGCGGCGAGCGCCATGAGCCGGACCGCGATGTAGGCGGGTGAGTTGGATTCGATGGAGTTGTCGGCCGGGATGGTCATCCACCAGTAGCTCAGCCCCGGCCTGATCGCCATTCGGTCCACGAGGGGCACGCCACGGACGTTCGTCACGCCGGCCTCGTGCAGCCAGGCGAGGTAGTCGGTCCGCAGGCTATCTCGGTTGCGGTGCACCTCGTCAGGCATTGAATACCAGTCTTCGGGGGCATCGTCGGGAAGGAATGCCTGCCAGAGCGCCACCGGACCGCTGTTCACCGGAGGTAGGTCGTCATCGGTCCAGATCGTTAGACTCGTCACGGATGCCTCACCGTCCCCTCCCGAAGGAGCCCCGCCTTGAGCACGCCACGCTTGTATCGTAAGGGCGACAGTTTCCAGTCGGTGTCGGGGAGTTTCTCGACCGAGGCTGTCTTCACGCGAATCGACGCCTTGCGGGCTCACTTGCCGAACCTTGTGCTGACTCCGGAGATGTCAGGTGTGCTGGCCCGGGCGCTTGCAGACCTGGCCGTGGCTCCGGCGGATCGGACGGAAACCACGTTCTTTCTTCGCCCCCACACGGTCGAGGAGTTGGCTCGCCTGACGGACGATGAGCTGCCCCGCTATCTCTATCACCGGTTCCGCTACGACGTCTTCCCCAAGACCAAGGAGTTGGACGCATACCCGTCCTGCCTCCAGATCGAGCCGACGTCCATCTGCAACTTCAGGTGCGTCTTCTGTTTCCAAACCGACCCACTTCTCACCCAGCGCAAGCACGGCCATGCTGGCCAGATCTCCCTGGACCTGTTCAAGCAGATCGTCGATCAGATCGAGGGCCACATTGAATTCGTGACCATGGCATCACGCGGCGAGCCGCTCATGACCAAGGGGATCGAGGAGATGCTCGCCTACGCCTCAGGCAAGTTCCTCGGATTGAAGATGAACACGAATGCGACCTTCCTAGACGATAAGAAGGCGCACGCGATCCTGCAGGCCGAGCCGAACACCCTCGTGTTCTCTGCTGATGCGGCCGATGCTGTCACCTACGCCCAGTTGAGGGTCAATGGGGACTTCGACAGGGTCATGGGGAACATCCGAAGGTTCAAGGAGATCAAGGAGCGCGACTACCCCAACTCACGCCTCATCACGCGGGTGTCAGGGGTCGCGTTCGACCGCGAGCTACAGGACCACCAGAAGATCGAGGAGTTCTGGCGCGAATACGTCGACCAAGTGGCCTTTGTCGACTACAACCCGTGGGAGAACGCCTACGACAATGAGCCGAATGGCATTGACGAGGCGTGTTCGGATCTGTGGCGCCGGGCCTTCGTCTGGTGGGACGGCAAAATGAATCCTTGCGATGTCGACTACCGGTCCTTCCTCTGCCCGGGCACGGTGGGCGACGAGTCCGTGAGTGAAATCTGGACGGGCCTGGGCTACACGACCCTGCGTGAGAAGCACCTCGAGATGCAGCGACAGAGCCTCACCCCCTGCCGCGGGTGCGTGAGCGTGTGATGGAGCACGTGCGGTGAGCCTGGGAGGCCAGATGCGCACACTCGTTACCGGCGGCGCAGGGTTTCTTGGCAGCCATGTGGCCGACGAGCTCACGGCTCGCGGCCACGAGGTCGTGGTGTTCGACGTTGAGCCATCGACCTGGATTTCATCAGGGCAAGACCTCGTTGTTGGCGACATCAGTGACTCAACTGCCCTTGCGGAGGCGCTGGCCGGGTGCGAGGCGGTCTACCACTGCGCTGCGATCGCCGACCTTGAGCAGTCACGGCAGAACCCGCGCAAGGCACTTGAGGTAAATGTGCTGGGCACCCTGTCGGTCCTTGAGGCGGCCGCGGCCGCCGGGGTTCGTCGATTCATGTACGCGAGCAGCGTGTATGTCTTCTCAAGAGGCGGCTCGGTGTATCGCACGACCAAGCAGGCGGCTGAGAACCTCGTGCAAGACCTCTCCGGGCAATTTGGGCTCTCGTCCACGATCCTGCGCTTCGGGTCGCTCTACGGACCCCGGGCGGACCCGCAGAATGCGATCCTGCGCCTTGTCACCCAGGCGGTTACCACCGGTCGCATCGAATTCTGGGGCGATGGCACCGAGATTCGCGAGTACATCCACATCCGTGACGCGGCGGCCCTCGCGGTCGAGGCACTCGACGAGCGGTTCGCTGGCCAGTCGCTGCACATCACCGGCCATGAGCGGCTTTCGACCCTTGAACTCCTCGAGACGATCAACGAGATGCTCGGCGG
>JBBATH010000041.1:0-2339 GCA_040398845.1 Candidatus Nanopelagicales bacterium
TTTTGCTGGTTGGGTGTGATGTTTCAAAGGTCAAGGGGCCAGTTCGTTTAAAGGTCTGGCTCCAGGGGACTGACGAGGTTGTAGAAGAGGGAGCCCGTCGACGTCGATGTAGCACGCCGCACCTGCAGGTCTGACTAGGGTTGAGAAGGAGAGAGAAACGGACGCCTCAAACCTTCCCACCGCACAGCCAGACGGAGCGCGCAAGGAAAAGAGGAGCGCGGCTAAGGAGATGCGAAGGAGGTTTTGCGCATGATGTGGGGTCCAGCGGTGTTATCTGCGGCTCAATATGCACACTCCCTGTAACCCTTGTCCTGATGGGGCAGTGGGCGCGGGGAGCAGTACATCCATGCAAGGCGTCTGAGACTCTGAGGTCTCCAAACCAACCCGGTATGACGAGCACACGTCGGTGGTCTGTGGACATGCGCCTCGGACTGTGCGAAGGCCCCCTCTAGGTTCCCCGCATGGCCAAGGAGCACTTGTAAGATGCGGATTGGGCGGTTACCCCACACAGTCAAGGGGCACTTGTGCGAGGAGGAATGGAATCTCCCGCGCATCCACTCTGCGCCACGGTAAATACCGGCTCGTCTGGCCCGCGTCTCCACGGTCGAGGTACACAGCGGGGGAGGTCCCCGTCACCCGGGCTGTGCGACAGCCTGTGCCCATAGGACGCAGAGAGACGCACTGGCAGACGCACCGCAGCCTCAAGCATGGAGACTGCGGCATCAGGGAATAGATTCCTGACCGTAGAGGCCGCCTACACGCAGAGAACCAAGGGATCTAGCCCCTCTCGGCCGGCTCGACCGGCCCCCGTCGATTCACTCAGCGAGGCCAGGTTACCCGTAGGCTCCTCGAGAAGTGCCCCGGCTATGGCAGGTCAATACCCTCCGGGTCCGCACTGCACCTCACCAGTCGCAATGACTGGAGCGTCATACCATTCGGCCGCCGAGCTGCCATTGACAACACGCACCAGACCCCACCCCCCGGCCTCCAGTGACGGTATGTCCCGGGAGGGTGTGGCCGGTGCGCATCGCCAATCGCAGCTACAATTGCACGGATGCACTCCTCCCCTACGCCCCTGTCCCCAAAAGAACGAAAGTGAAGACAGCTCGGTCCGGTCCAACCCCTCAAGCGCGGGATGAACGCCTACCAACCCCGCCCTACCCATGGGAGGGGGCGCCTCGACTTACCCTGCAATGCCCCCTCCCCTTCGGGACGAAGCCGCGGTCGACGGCGAAGATGACGACGCCGACGCAAGTACGACTCGGCAATCTGTGGTTGTCCCGGCCGCAGACTGCCTGACTCTGACACCGTCGCTGTATGCTGCGACATACTGACGGCGCCGCACACGAACCCTGCATTCCGGTGCTACTGGCGCCTCCAAGTGGGGAGGCGTCGCAGCGTAAGCTCCACGGTCATCGCGTACGCATACGAGCGTAGGCGGTCACAGCAGTGACGGGCGGTGGTGCTACGGAAGTGTGGTGCTCACGCCGCATCGCGCCCCATGGGCTCGATCGGCGTGCACATAGCCACTAAAACCCACCCCGCGAGAGGCGGCGCATCAGCGCACGCCTCTCGCATCGACCGGCTGATTGCCGGTAGGTCACCTGCCCGTCATCAGACGGACATGCTACCCAATGCCACTGACGAAAAGTCAGCGGAACATCATGCGGGACCTCAGACCTTCCCTCCTAACCCCGCGAGCGGGGCCGCAGGAGGGGTGACTGCGACAGTCAAAGGATGGGAAATGCCACGAGGCACTAGGCAGGGAAGGAGCGGGAGAATGACGGAGTCGTCGTACCCTTGCTTGGAGAAGAAGACGGCGGGAGAGAGGGCCGTGCGCACCATCGGTTGAGAGGGTATAGGTGCGTCCCGCGAGCCGCCGCTCGGCGGCCATGCGCGGATGTCCGGGGTTTCAAGCCCGGTCGGGTCCAGACCCTCCCATCGTGGGAGGAGCAAGGCCCGTCGACTCCGTCTCGCCTCCCTCCTCGTATGGCGGGGGAGGTACGGGGGGTTCCAGAAAGTACGTATCCCCGGTGCTATGCAAGGCAGGGGCGCACGGTGCACAGCGTGCGTGCGGCACGGTGCAGCTGTGGTTCCTGAGGAGATGCAAGTCGAAGGTGTTCGACAGGGTTGTCATCGGTTCCCGCATACCCGTGTTCTAATCCGAGTCGAATTGACCGCCAGTGTGACTAGCAGCCTGCCTGAAAGCATCATGATGCGCCTTCCTCATAGCGAGCTGCGCGAAGGCGATAGCAGCGACGCGGCGGCGTGCGCGCGCCGCGACGCGCAGCGCCTCCCAGATCGCGAGCGGCGTGTGTGGCGGCGAGAGAGGACACGTG
>JBBATH010000042.1:0-2196 GCA_040398845.1 Candidatus Nanopelagicales bacterium
AGTTTGGCGCAGGAATACCGGACGCACTCCGAGGCGAGCTGCCCGGGAATCGAGACCCACCGGCTGGCGTCGAGGGTGAACTGCGCGCCGGGCTCCACGGTGCTCACCGGGGCGAACCTCAGGCCGGTCACGAGCAGGTAGTCGACCCCGTCGATCGTTCGCCACCGGGTGCGGGTGTCGCTCGGCGCAGGCACCAGCAGGTCGCTGTTGACCTCGGCAGGAAGAGCAATGGCCGCATCGGTGATCGCGGTCAGGTACTCGCGCCAGGTCGCCTTCGTGACCGTTGGTGCCCGCGGGTCATCGACGCTCCTTGCCATCTGGCCACTCACCGCAAAGGCGCCAGGTGCTGGTGCGACGACTCCAATGGTCACCGCTGACAGGCACAGCGCGAAGGCGCCTATCGCCCTCACCGACGATCCAAGTGTTCCCATACGTCGCGACGCTACCAGCGCCGACGCCTTGGCTCAGCGCATCAGCCGGTCAACTCGCGGGTCGGTGCGGCTGGATGGCCCCTAACGGAATCTGCCCGAAGCGTCCAGCTTGGAAGTCCTCAACTGCTTCCATGATCTCCTCATTCGAGCACATGACGAATGGGCCGTACTGGACGACGGGCTGCCGGAGCGGGACACCGCCGATGAGGAAGACCTCAAGGTTCGGCGTCCGCGACTCTTGCGTCACGTTCGCCGAGATCTGGACGTAGTCGCCGTCCTTGAGCACGGCCATCTCCCCGGTCGCGAACGGCTGACCTGCTGGCCCGACCGTGCCCGCCCCGGCAAGCACGTAGGCGAGTGCGTTGAAGTCGGTGCGCCAGGCGATCTGGATCTGCGCGCCCGGTGCGAGGGTGAGGTGGGCGATCGCCAGCGGGGTGTGCGAGATGCCGGGCCCCTCGTGCCCAGCGACTGTGCCGGCGAGCACCCGCAGCACGGCTCCGCCATCACTGCTCGTCACCATCGTGCAGTCGGCGCCCTGCAGGTCTTGGTACTGGGGAGCGATCCGCTTCTTGTCGCGTGGCAGGTTGATCCACAACTGCAGGCCGTGAAAGAGCCCGCCGGATTCGACGAGGTGCTCCGGTGGCGTCTCGATGTGCAGGATTCCGTCGCCTGCGGTCATGTACTGGGTGCCGCCATCGAGGATGGTGCCGCCGCCGCCATGGGAGTCCTGGTGGATGAACTGGCCGTCGATGAGGTACGTGAAGGTCTCGAACCCGCGGTGCGGATGCCAGGGCGTGCCCTTCGGCTCCCCCGGGGCATATTCGACCTCGCCCATCTGATCCATATGGATAAACGGGTCGAGGTCAGCGGCGCTGATGCCAGCGAACGCCCGGCGAACCGGGAAGCCCTCGCCCTCATTGCCCGACGGGGCACGCGTGATCGACGTGACATTGCGGGGTCTGGCACCGAGGGGTAGGTCAAGACGGGGAAGGGTCAGGGGGTCGGCGGTGATCGCTGGCATGTGAGCTCCTTTCGATGCGATTAGTTTACCCTTCAACTACCAAGTGGGCAACTGTCCGGCCATGAACGTTGCGACCGGTGACCCATAATGGAACATTCGTGCACGAATTCCAATCGACGCAGGGACGAGCATGCAGCCGCACCGACTGGTCGGGGTCCTTGCCCTCGCCATCATCATTACCGGCCCGTGGGCGGGAAACGCCGTGGCCGCAGACTCGCAGCCAGGCCTCGCAGCCCCGGCCGGCAGCGACCCCTCCTCCTGGGCTCCGGTACCGATCACTCCCAGCGTCAACGGGACCGTCGTCACAGCCTTTATGGGGCAGACGCTCGTCCTGGGCGGCTTCCCAGCGACAGCGGTCGTCGAGACGTCAAATAGTGCCATTTCCCTCGTCAGCCAAGGGCTGATCGGCGAGCCCACCACCGTTGACGGCGTCACGACACCAGGTGCCGTGACGAACCCAACGCTCCAGACCCTCGGCGTCGGCGCGGCGCTCATCGTCGTTCGTGATGGCCCCGCGGGCCCGGCCATCACGAGGTTCGTCCTTCAGGTGTCAACCGTCACAGGCAAGGGGTCGATGCTCGACCGCGAGCCACTGCTCCTCAACGCCGATGTCACCACCCTCGCCCTCAACGAGACCGGCGAGCGATTGCTTTGGGACTTCTCCAACTACACGGCAGTGTCCAGCAACGAATCGGTCCTGACCTCGACCGGCTACCGAGGGCGGCGCATGCTCACCGCTGTTGG
>JBBATH010000043.1:0-2117 GCA_040398845.1 Candidatus Nanopelagicales bacterium
CTCGGACGCGTCGGCTTCCAGCCTCTCTTCCTCGAGCTTTGGATATTCGCAACCAGATGGCTTCCACGCTTCTCGCCCACGGCACTATCGTGCAGCTCTCGAAGTCCAACGCCACCTCCAAGACGTCGATGGGCCAATGGGCAGTCTGCATCCTCGACAAGGATTCTGCGCAGCCTGGCCTTGAAGGCACCTTCAACGTGTTCATCGGGAAGGAGCAGGCCGAAGCCTACCTCGCTGCCCACGACGAGTGGCTCCTCGACGTCACCGAGACAGTCGACCTCCCCGCGCCCGATCAGATGGAGGGCTTCGTCGTCTCCTTGACACGCAAGAAGGCCGACCTGCACCACCTCTCCTCCAACTGGTCGGAGTGGTGCATCGCGGCAGCCAACCTTCCGTCCGACTCGCTCGTCGGCCGCCACGTGCAGATCCCGGTCAAGAACGGCACGTATCATGCCCTCGTCGTCGCCCTCATCGCGTCGAAGGACATCGCCTCCGATTCCTACCGCCTCACCTACGATCTCGACGGCACCGAAGGCGAGACCACGATGATGGCGACGGCTCTCAAGGAGTGGTGCAAGCGCCGTCCCGATTCGCTGCAGAAGGAAAAGGCATCCGCCGCCGCCCACTTCGACCCCTCCACGGCCTCGCCCGCGGCTGGATACCCACTACCGATCAACCCGACGATGTGCCCGCTGGCATACGGCGTCATCAAGAAGCTCACCGTCTCGTCCAAAACCCTCGGCAACACTCTTGATGCAAGAGAGGCTCTCGCCGTTCTCGTGGCGCGCCACGGCGACCGCTCCGAATACACGAAGCTTTCCCTCACGTCCCCCGGCACCGACGCTGACGACGCCGTAGGCGGCCCCATCGACATCATCGTCGACGGCCTCCTCGTCCTCGACCGCGAGCTCTGCAAGGTCAGCAACCCGGCCCAGCCTCGGCTCTGGCCGGCCGACTCGGCGAAGAAGCTCGGCGAGGCGATCGCGTCCGCGGCGGCCCGCCCCGCGTCCATCCTCCCGCCGCAGCACCCCCTCGCCACCGCCCTCAAAGCCAAATCGACCTCCTTGGCCGAATGGCTCATGTTCCTCAACGACTCGTGGATGATCACGGCCGATCAAGCTCGCCAGACATTCGCCCAGTCAAAGAGGAACGACGATTACATCATGTCCGGCATGCTCGAGCATTTTCTTCGCCGCGCTGGCGCCACCGCCGCCACCATCGCCGCCTATGACGACAATCAAGACGCCAGCTCCCTTCTTCTCCTCATCACGTACATGTCCTGGGGAGACCCCTCCAAGTCGCCATCCACCCCGAGCCCGACCCCGATCCCATCACAGTTCCAGTCGATTCAGTTTCAGAACCTGACCTCCTTTCAGCAACAGCTCGGGCTCGGTGTCCAGCAAGGAGTACAGGTGGTGATGAGCGACAAGAAAGTCGGCGACACGACAAGGGACGTGCTCCAGCTGCGCGCCGATGCGCAAGCACTGCTTCAGGACGCCGTATCCACGGCCGCGCTCGAGAACCTCGTCAAGATCAAGGAGTCCGGCGACGGCAAGCTCCTCGAAGACGAGGTCAAGGCGCTCACGTGCCCCAAGCTCAAGCGGCTTATCGCCTCCGACGGCGACGACCTCTCCAAGCACTTACAAGGTACGCTCTCGCCCATCGCTATGCACATTGATTCTATCCGCCGTAAACTCGAAGATCGCATGCAAGCGGCGGTCACGGGCGGGGCGACGGCCTCGCTCACGACCCGCCAGAAGCTGGCCATCCGGCACGCCCGCCTCGGCCACCTTCAGCGCCTCCACCTCTTCCACCTCATCGACGAGGAGGACTGCGGCACCAAGGACGCACCGTTGGCCCAGCTGGGAAAGTGGTCCACTGACAAGCAGAAGGCGTGCCTTGCCCTCGCGATGCGCCGCCTCGAGACGATCCTACAATTCAGCAACCCGGGCATGATCGGCGAGATCATCACCTTCTTCACCCGGCTGCTCGCTCGGCTTCTCTCGCTGATCGACTCCGAGGTCAAGCACGCTGACCTGTCAAAGTGGTTTGCCCACGTCCTCGAGCAGGTCACCAAGCCCATGGTCAAGTTCTCAAACGGCGACTCCAACTCAGGC
>JBBATH010000044.1:0-2104 GCA_040398845.1 Candidatus Nanopelagicales bacterium
CTTGTCCTTCTCCTTCGCCCAGTCCGCGCCGGCCGCACACCAGCCGGTTGCCTGCGGCTGCTCGAACACCCATTCGTCATCGTCAGTGCTGTGACGTTCCGCGGAAAGGACGACCGGTAGGTATCGAGGACGGCACCCTGAACCCACCTTGACGATGGCAGGTGTTGTCGCCCTGCCGGGAGGCTTCGTACATGGCGTTGGTGCTCGGCGACGCCCTCATTGGCATCGGCGAATCCTTCGTCCGCATGACCGCTGTGGCTCTGTGCTTGTTCGAACTCGCCTATCTCATTGTGGAGGTCGGCCGCCAGGAACGTCACTCAAGACCAGAGGTCCTACACAGTGGTGCTGGCAGGAGTTACTCGTGCGGCTTGAAGTGGCCGCGGAGCTTGTCGGCGACCTTCCACACGAACGCGACCTTGTCGCTGAAGCCTTCCGGTGCTGCCATGACATGACCCCCTCGATGCGCGTGTCCGCACCCGTCACGCTACCGAGGCCGTCAGACAAACCGGCCCGCAAGCCCTACAAGGCCCAAGCAAGCCCCGCGAGTGGGCTGCCTGACCCCGCAGTCCATGCACGGAATGCAGGTCAGGCGGCCACCGAGTGACTGGTGGGGATGCTCCGCTTCACCGACGAGTAACCATCACCCTGCCGTCGCATCGGCTGCCTTCACCTGACTCCTGACACGCGCCACACGTGCGTCAGGGCCGACCCAGTTTTCGAGTCGGCCCTGACGGTTACACGGATGTTCGGACTAACAGGCGGTGAGGCAAAAATGACCATAGCAGGACCTGCGTCTCAGCGAAGGCCATTGCTCAACTCCACTTCCCCCACGCGGACCTGCTGGTCGCGGTGTGACGGAACCACCGGACGACACGAGTACCTCCCGGCTACTCCCAGCAACGTCGAGCGTCAAGCACCATTGGTGGTGGCACCGCGCTTGTACAGAGCGAACGCTCCTTCCGGAAGTGGTGCTTCCGGAAGGAGCGTTCGCATTCCGCTACTTCTTGGTGTACGAGAAAGTCTTCGACTCGCTCTCCGTCGCTAGGTAGCCGGTCGACGCTGCCTTCTTTGCGGTGACAATGCACACCGTCACACCCGTCGCAATCAAGCGATTCTTACCATCAAATAGGCATGCCGAGCCCACGACCTTGAAAGTGACAGCACCGGTTCCCGACCCGCCCGACGTCGTCAGTTCGATCGCCGTGCCCACACTGGTGGTCAGCGTCTCATTCGACACTCTCAACACGGCCTGGGCGGCAAGGAACGTGAATGTCTTCGTCTCGCTGGTCGCCTCCAGGTAGCCGGTCGACGCTGCTTTCTTCGCCGTGACAATGCATGTCGCCGGAAGCGTATTCGCGTTCAATCTGGTCCCACTCACCGAGCATCCCGTACCCGTGACGGTAAAGGTGCCATCACCCGTGCCCGACCCGCCTGACGACGTCAGCGTGAACTCTTCCCCGTCCACTGACGTCAGCACCGTATTCGACACGGTCAACGTGGCCTGGGCGACCGGGGCAGTGAACGTGAACGTCGTCGCCGCGCTTGTGGCCGCTAGGAAGCCGGTCGACGCTGCTTTCGTCGCCGTGACAATGCACGCCACCGCAGCCGTCGCGTCCAATGAGGTCCCGCTCACTGAGCATCCCGAACCCGTGGCGGCGAAGGTCACAGCACCCGTCCCCGACCCACCCGACGTCGTCAATGCGATCGCCGTGCCAATCGTGCCGGTCAGCGGCGTATTCGACACGGTAAACGTCTCCTGGGCGGAGTCTCTGAACGTGATGTAATGTACACTACTTTGCGCTGCTAGGTAGCCGGGCGACGCCGCTTTCACTGCGTAGGCACCACACTCCCCCGCCCTCGTCGCCCTTAACGAGGTCGCGGTTCGTACACAATACCCATTATTCTTAACATTGAACGTGACAGCACCCGTGCCCGACCCGCCCGTCGAATTCATTGTGAGCACGTTACCAACAACAGGTGCCCCCCCCGTGAAATACACCGACAGCGTGGCCTGGTCGACTTTGCCAGTTGTGAACGTGAACGTCTTCTGCGCGCTTGTCGCCACTGAGTAGCCGGTCGACGCTGCTTTCGTCGCCGTGACAAT
>JBBATH010000045.1:0-2096 GCA_040398845.1 Candidatus Nanopelagicales bacterium
AAAGCAGCCTGCAAGGAAACGTAGCACGACCAGACCCCTCCTGCGGAGAGGCAATAGATGGACCAGCTGTTGCATCTATAAGTGCTTTGGCGAACCTCCGCAGGTGCGACGGATGGTGCGCGCAGAGCAAGTTACGAATTATATCAAAAAAGTGCCCGCCACAAGGTGGGCGAAGGCGCAACCGGCGGGTCTGACTCGACTCTGGTGCTTGCCATTGCCCATGGCCTTTGGCGCCGCCGCCGGGCACTGAGCGTCGTCGGCGGGGTCGACGCAAGCGATTTAATTCATGCACCGTCACGGCGTCGGGGCAGCGGTGCCCCCGACGCCGACCTTCGCTCACCTCGGCGGCGAGCCGCGGCTGCGGCCTCTCTCCTTCGGCTGCGAGCTCGAGGCGTCGTCGCCGTCGTCCTCGGTCCTGCGGTCCTTGGGCTCGTCGGTCCAGGTCTAGCCCGGGGCCGTGCACACAAATTCGAGGCGATGCTCGGGAATGCTCACGGGGTTCGCCTCGAGCTCGGGGCGCCAGCACTCCGCGATCGACAGGCCGTCCTTCATGCTGTCGTGTGTGCGGCCGCATACCCAGAGTGCCACAAGCCGAACGCTCCGCGAGTTTTGTGCCCACTGGTCCGTGCCGATCTTCCTCAGCGGCACGCGGTCGGAGCGGTCCACCATGACTTCCCACTTGACGGACCAGAAGACGCCGTCCCGGTGCAAGGGAATGAACCGGCTGTAATATTCGGCCTTCTCCCCTGTCTCGTCCTTGTGGACGTACACTCCGGGCTTGCCCTCGAAGAAGCGGTCGCCCGACTCCGTGTCCTGCGACGCGGCCAGCCTCCCGTGGTACATGATGCTGAACAAAGCTTCGATCTTGGTCCCATGCCAGGCCCGCATCCAGATCGCCTCCGTCTCCCACTCCCCCAGCGGCTCCTTGGGCAACGCTGCCTCGTCGAACGCTTTCCACGGCAGTCGCCACCAGCAGTCTGGGTGCGGCTCGGGCACGCCGAGCTTGTGCGACACGGGCTGCCCGTCCTGGCCGAGGCGCTTGTCGAGGAAGCCCAAGAAGTCGTTGATCTCCACGCGAGGCGCGGCTGCGCCCTTCTTCTTCGGGAAGTACCGCTTCGCATTCGAGCCCCAGCCGAAGGTATTCACCTTGTTCCACAGCGCCGGCGTGCCGCGGGCGACGTTGGGATCGAACACCGGCACCTTGCCCATGGTCATCCGCCGTTTGAGGTCTTTGAGTGCGCGGGCGTACGTCGCCACCGGCATGTCAAGCCCCGACAACGTCTCCCAATCGAGGTCGGGACAAGCCCGGAGGCGGGGCAACGTCGTCTGCGAGGCGCCGGCCGGCGGTTTCTGTGGCGGAAGGGACTGACGAGGTCTCCAGGTCGAGGCACTCGCAGAGCCGCAGCACGGTCTTGCCCCCGGCATGTCCGCCATCGCGCCCAGCGGCCGACTGGTCCCTCTGCTGCAGTCGACCTCTCGCCCCACGGCATCCTCGTCGCAATCGGCCGCCGAGGCCGCGGCTGGCGTGCCCCACGAGTTCTCGGCTGGCGCAAACTGCGGCGCCAAGAACAGGAACACCCGGCGAGCGGCAAGAGCTGCATCCGTCCCGCTGACAGACAGAAACTGCACCGCGGCGGCCTCGATCTCGTCTAGCGCCACGGGGCCACGGCAGATCTCCAGGAAGCCGCACCAGCCCAGTCGCGGTGCCAAGTTGGCGCGGATCGGGCTCCGGGTGCCAGTGGCCACCATTATGCTGACACCACTGATCGTCGCGATGTGGACCTCCCTTGTCTTCCCTGTCTTGTGAAAGCCGAAGCTCCATCTGTCCCGAACGTCCTTGACTATCATGCACTCGTGGTCCAAGTCGCAGGCAGCGCCACCAATTCGAGCGATGACGAAGACGCCTGGCGCGGGCATGGCACCAGCGGGACGCAGCTCCGCCGATCAGATATGCACGCGCACAGCTTTCGAGCCTTGTGGGCAACGGATCACCCGGATTCGCAAGGCTCTGTTTTATATATATATATATATGGTTTGGTGACATCCATGGCCCCAAACCCTATAAATTTACATGGTTTGGTGACATCCATGGCCCC
>JBBATH010000046.1:0-1971 GCA_040398845.1 Candidatus Nanopelagicales bacterium
AAAGATCCCCTACGACAAAAAAGAAATAGTCCCCCGCATACAACTCTTCCAGCTAGCAACAACAACAACAACACCAACAACAACAACAACAACAACCGCAGCAGCAGCAGCAGCAGCAGCAGCAGAAGTCGAGCCGTCGGGCCACTCAGATGGCTACAGTTGCGCGCGCCCAGATGACAACCGCTGCCGCCCACTCGCAACCACCAAGACAATCGCCAACACCATTACCAACCCCAGCACCGGTCCACGTGCCCTCCCTTTCAGAGTGCACATTCCCCCTCGATGACTTTGACAAGCACAGGGCTAGCAAATACAGCAAGGTCCTCGACGAGCGAGATGGCGTGACGGTGACGCTCGAGCGTACGGCTTCTCCGAGGCGGCTGGAGGCGTTTGTCGCCAAGCGGTACACCATCAAGGCTGGCGGCGCTCGCGAACTGTCGGGGCGGTGCGTTGAGCGTGCCAGATACGAGGTGCAGATGCTCCTTATCGTCCACCCCTTCAATCAGGACGTCGTTCGGATCTACGAGGGCAAGCGGACTGTCAGCAGTGGCGGCCGCAGCACATACCACTCTATTGTCGTCACCCAACCCGCCCTTCACGAGCATTTCAAAACTCTTGGAGATGTGCTTCGCCAGAGCGAGACCTCCTGCGTACCAGTACCAGAGCTGAAGCAGCTGGCGGTCAAGGCAGTGCGTGCGATCGAGGCGCTGCACGGCAAGGGCATCTGCCACGGAGACCTCCACTCGCGCAATATGATGGTGCGGGGCCTCCCACCTCTTCGCACGCGTGCTCCCCCGCATTATGCAGGGGCCACGAGCGCAGCAGCATCTACGACGGCGGCGCGACCGGCATCTGCTCGCGCCCTTTTTGCGGTCGACGGCCCGTCGGCACACGGTGTGGACCTCCTCGAGGTCGAGCTCATCGACTTCAACCTGAGCTTTCCATATCTCTCCATGGACGCCAACCCCTTCAACAGCAACAAGTACACCGGAAAGGCGGGCGCGCACTTCCTGGACGCGTCCATCCACCAGAGGAGGCGCTTCACCGTCTTCGATGACCTGGGCTCGCTGGGCATCGTGCTCCTGGAGTGTGCGCTGGGGTACTCTGCGCTGAAAAGGGTAACTGCGATGCCAGCCTCTCAAATATCCCGCGGCGCCACAGCTGCCGCACAGTACGCCTGCAAGAGAATGGACGCGTTCGTCCGCGCGCTCCTCCTGCAGGTGTCGTCCGAAGATAACGCCGGGACGGTCGGCGAGCGCCAGATAATTGACGACCTGGTGCCCAAAGTCCCCGAGTGTCTCAGGAAGTACCTGGCGATGGTGGGGAGCGAACGCGTCTCTTCGTCCACAGGGGAGTTGCGCGAGCAAAGGGAGCTCAGCGTCGACTACGGCGCCTTCTGCGCTTTGTTCAAATGAGTCGCCGGGGCTATAATAAAACACGAGTGCATGCTTGATTGATATTAATATATTTATTATTATTCAAATCGCTGTTTCTTGCCGCCGTCAGCCTGCCTGCTGTCGCGATCGCGATGCGGCGCTCCCTGCTTGGTGATCTCCTGATCACCGCAAAGCCGGTGAAGGTGCTTGAGACGCTCGGAGCTGTGGAGCAGGTCGGCGTACTCTTGCGCGAGGCCGCTGTGCCCCGATGCGTAGCGGTAGCCGACCACTAGGTCGGCCAGATCCGGCACGAGCCCGGTCATTGTGCTGATGGCGGCGAGGGCGGCCAGCGCGTCCGTCCTTTCGGGAATCATCTCTGCGCAGCCATACGTCGAGACGCCCCTCACGTCGGCGCCCTTGAGCACGAGAAACACGGCAAGCTCCATGTGGTCGGCCTCGCACGCCGCCTGCAGGGAGGTCTGCATGCGCTGGTCGCACCCGGCGTCGATGAGGGCCCCGCGCTTGAGGAGCAGCTCCGCCACCGCTGTGTGCCCACCGCGGCAGGCGGCATGCAGAGGGGTATGGGGGCCGTTGC
>JBBATH010000047.1:0-1791 GCA_040398845.1 Candidatus Nanopelagicales bacterium
ACTGCAACAACTTTTCGTGGGGTGAGTGACGGGACTTGAACCCGCGGCGTCCTGGACCACAACCAGGTGCTCTACCAGCTGAGCTACACCCACCATGCCCGGCGTCACGCTTGCGCACGCTCACCGGTCATCTCGAACTAACGAAGTAGTCAGGATACCGAATAACGCCGCCGCCCGATACCTGCCTCCCCTTGGAACAGGTTGGCGACGCTACGGGCTTGAAATTCTTCCGGAGGCGTCCGGTTAAATCCCCTAGAGCTGCAACTCATTCACCCATCGGCTGCACGCGATGATCGACCACGTGACTCACGCCGAGGGCCTTGGCGGTCTCCGAGTCAGGGCCGGGCTGCTCAACGAACACGGCGGCGCGGTAATAGCGAAGCTCGGCGATCGACTCGCGGATATCACCGAGGGCTCGATGATTGCCGGTCTTCTCGGGGGAGGAGTAGTAGACCCGCGGGTACCACCGCTTGCTCAGCTCCTTGATGCTCGAAACATCGATGAGCCGGTAATGGAGGTGGGCGTCGAGCAGGGGCATGTTTTTCGAAAGGAAGCCGCGGTCGACGTAGACGCTCGAACCGGCGAGGGGTGCTTTGCGCTCCTCCGGCACGTGTTGTTTGACGTAGGCGAGGACCTGCTCCTCGGCATCGGCGAGGGTGATGCCGCTTGGGATCTCGTCGAGAAGGCCAGAGACGGTATGCATGTTCACGACGAACGGATCCATCGCCGCGAGCGGTGCGTCATTCGGCTTGACGACCAGGCTGATGCCCTGATCGATCTCGGTGAGGTCGGCCTCGGTGACGATGCAGGCAATCTCGACAATCTCATCGGCCGCCACGCTCAGGCCGGTCATCTCACAATCGATCCAGACGAGTCGGTCGTTTGCAGACATGAACCTGAGTCTATTGGAGGAGCCAGCGCACTAAGTCCGACTCCGAGACGATGCCGAGCAGGCGCCCTGCCTCGTTAACGACGGGCACCGCCTCGACGGCGTGCTCCGTCAAGAGTGCAGCAGCCTTGGTCGGGTGATCGCTAGGGAGGACCAACAAATGGGGGAGCGGCCTGATAACGTCGCGCACCGTTCGGCTCTGAAGGTGCTCAGGGGTCGCTGGGATCTGGGCGAGTAGAACGCGGTCGCTGATGACCCCGAGTGAAGTTTCGCCGATGTCGAGGACGACGAGATGGCGCAGGCCGGAGACGAACAGCAGCTGCCAGGCGTCCCACAACGTCGCATCGGCCTCGACCGTGAGCACGGGCGCCGACATGATCTCGTCGACACGCGCAAGCGACGCGGCGGTGGTCTTCGACGGACTCATGGGGCCACCGTTGCCGACTGGTGCCCGGACACGATGGCAACAGGCGTTTGCGCATGGTGGAGCACTGCGTGGCTGACCGAGCCGAGCACAGTGCTCATCACTTGACCGTGGCTTCGTGTGCCCACGACAACAAGGGCGGCGCTGGCCGAGGCCTCAAGGAGTGCGTTTCGGGCTGAGCTTCGTACGAGCGATTGCTCGACGACGACGTCTGGGTAGTCAGCCTCGAACCCTGCGAGTGCCTCGGCGGTGAGGCGCGCCTCGTCATCGGCCGAATCCCGAAGGGGCATTGACGTGCCCACACTTGGAACCACGAGCAGGTCGTATGCCGGCACCTCCCATGCGTGCACGGCGATGAGGCGCCAGCCATGGAGGCTGGCCATGTCGAAGGCGAAGCGGATGGCGGCCGACGAGCCAGGGGTGCCGTCCATTCCTACGACGACGGTTTTGGCGCTGGGGTCGGGGAGAGATCTGATGA
>JBBATH010000048.1:0-1790 GCA_040398845.1 Candidatus Nanopelagicales bacterium
CCGCTGGTACAACAGCACCAGGCGCTACTCCAAGATCGGGCAGGTCAGCCCGATCAACTATGAGCTAGCGTTGGCAACGCAAGACAAGAAGATCGCATAACCCCCTGTCTACTTTTCGCGGGGAACCTCAATCTGACAAATGCGAGTTCCACTTCCCCGGGGCGTACACCTCCTCCACGGCCGTGCCATGAATCGTCGAGACAGGATCGCGAGGTCGTCATCCGTTCACCCAACAAGTCATGCCAAGTCAAGCAACCACAACGTGTTCTAGCTGTCGGCCTCGACGACGGTCGCACCGTCAGCGGCCCGCTGCACCGCAGCACAGCCCTCCTTGTCGAAGCAAGCGTGTCCTGCGCCTCGCCCACGTCGACGATCTCGCCCGAGCAATACCCATTCAAACGCCGCGGGTGGGCCGCATGCCCCGCAGCCCATGCACGAGATGCAGGTCAGGCCCCCACCTCACAGACCTAACAATCGCCTCCGCGGCTCACAGCGCCTGCCCGGCAGCAACCTGCGTGGCAGACACCCTGATCATCAGCGCTCCCCTGGCGAGTTCATTGGTGTACCAATGCGTGCGGGGTCGGCCTCCAACGAGGGGAGACCGACCCCGGTTGCCCAGCGGCATTTGGCGCATTAGACGTTCACGTGCGGCTTCGACTGAGGCGACATGGAACACGTTGCCTCCACACGCACCGATCGACCCGAGCGAATACCTCAGCCGACCCCGACCTTAAAACTTATCGCGCTGGAGGGATTCGAGGTGCCGACCGAATTCACCGCCCGAACGGTGAATTTGTAATCCGCGTTTCGCGTGAGAGGGCCGACGGACACCTTTCCTGCTTCCTTAGGGAAGGACTGAGTGACATCCACGCCATTGCGTGTCGCCGTCACGGTGTATTCAGTGATGTCTGCGCCGCCAGTCGATGACGGCGCAGAGAAGGTCACCCACACTTCCGTTTTTGATTTGCGAGCAATCGAAGTGAGTCCTGGCGCGCCCGGAACTGTTGCGGCCGGGGTCACCGTCGACGTTGGAGCCACCAGGGTGACTGGCGACGATGAGTCGGATGCGCCCGAGTCGCCTGCCGTATTCTTCGCGACTGCCTTGACCGTGTAGGTGCTTCCTGCGGCGAGGGGGGTCACTTCGCAGAACCCGGACGAACCCGCCACAGTGCAGGTCCCTGCGACCGTCCCCATTCCCGTACCCGTGTAGGCCGTGACTGTGTAAGAAGCCGGTGCGCCGCCCGAAGTCCCGGCGGCCACGGTCGCGGTGACCTTAGCGGTCCCCGCCACAACAGTGGGCGCTGGCGGGGTTCCAGGCACGGACACAGTCGACGACGACGTTGCAGGTGTTGCAGTCACCGACACGGCCTACGACCATAGGGCCCAGGTCGACGTCCCGACCGTATTCGTGGCCCGCGTCATGGCCACGTGTAAGCCCGGGGTCAGACCGGCCACCTCGCAGGACCCTGCCGCGCCCGTCACAGGGCAGTTCCCTGCGAACGTATACACGGTGCTCGCGTTGGGGTCGTCGGACTTAGCGTAAACCTTAACCACGTAGGCAGTCGGGGTGCCGCCCGTAGTCCCGGGCGATACGGTCACCGTGATCTTGCCGTCGCCACCGACAGCAGTGGGTACTGGCGGCTGTCCGGGAGCGGTGACAGTCGACCCACTATCGCCCGCCATGCCCCGTATGACGGGGGCACCGGCGTCGGCCGAACTCCCAGCACTTCCCCCACACCCGGCGAGGAGCATCACCGCGCACAGGGCAGCGATGCCTGCCGCTTTCGTCG
>JBBATH010000049.1:0-1486 GCA_040398845.1 Candidatus Nanopelagicales bacterium
GGGCAGCGAGCGTCCGGATGCCGCAGTGCACCGTCGCGCTCGACGACATGGCTCACGCCTTTCGAACGATGTTGCAGTTCCTGCTGTCGGTGAGCAACGTGGCATACTACTCCTTCGCAAAAGCTACCACGGTGTTCCAGCAAATACCCGGCCACAGCTTTGGCAAACGTGCGTCACCGCTGAACTTCAGCCGGCTACCACGATTGATATGCTACGCCGCCACGTGCTTCCTGCTCGTGTTGGTGGCACACTATGTCGACGACTTTCCAAGCGTGGACGTCGAGGCGGGCGGCGCGATGTCCTCACAAGACGCCCTGCGCGCCGTATTTCGCGCCTTCGGGTGGGACGTCGAGCTAAGCAAGCGCAAGGTCGGCAAGCTTGCCAATGTCGTCTTAGGCGTTATGGTGAGCTTAGCACGCATCCTATCTGACGGCGTCGCAGTCGTGTCCCCGGTCAGGCCCAAGATCGACTCTGTCCTGGCGGACCTGCGAGCATGCAAAGCTAGGGGGAAGCTATCTTCCGGCGAGGCCTCGTCCTTCTGGGGCAGGCTCGGATGGGTGAGCTCCTCGACGTACGGGCGCATCGGTCGGGCCGCCACGCAATGCCTCATGCAGCGGGCGCACGAGGAGACCAGGGAATGGAACGACCAGCTCGACGCGATGCTGGAGTTCCTGACGGCAGTCCTCGCTGAGGGCGTCCTGCCCCCCCTCGAGTTTAGCCTGGCCCCCGGGCGCCTCGCCCCCGTGATTATATACACTGACGCGTCCTTCCGCTGGCTCCAGGAACCCGGTAAGGAGCGGGTCCCGGTGGCAATCCTTGGCTTCTACGTCATCGACCGCGTGACAGGCGTCGAGCTCATCTCCGGGATGATGCTCCCGACTTTCTTCTTCAAGTTCCTCTCCACAGACCTTGAGACCTATATTTCACAGATGGAGCTCATAGCGGCCATCGCTGTCTACTACACGCTCCCGTCGCTTCTCGCCGAGCGGGCGGTGATACATTTTATCGACAACTTCGCCGCGCTGTCCGCTCTCGTGCACGGGTATGCATCCAAACCCGACCTCGCCCGATTGGTTAACCTGTTCCACGCGCAGATCGCAGCCCTACGATGCTGGTTCTACGGCGACTGGGTGCCGTCAAAGGCCAACCCAGCGGACGTGCCCACGAGAGCGGAGCGCCTTCACGAGGTGCCACCCTCTGCCACATGGGTAGAGATGGCGCTTCCCGCGTTGGAGGCGGTCGAGCGCGACGTGGGCGCGTGGATCCGTGAGGTCCGCGCCAACGTGATGATGTCCAGGGCCGCTCAAAGCGAGTGAGCGGCAAGAGAGCGCGCGCGCGCATGCCTTCGGCGGGTGGCGTCGTGGCCCAGCGGACTCGTCGGTCTGAGTCTTCCGCGCCACGCGCCCATACCCTGTCAGAGCGTCCCTGGACGGAGAAGGGTACGTAGCGCAATAGCGTTATGCTCCCGACCCGGACACGGGTCGCT
>JBBATH010000050.1:0-1434 GCA_040398845.1 Candidatus Nanopelagicales bacterium
CACTACCGGGATCATCGCTACTCGCGCGAAGGTCGACCGCCAGCAACTTCACTCGGGCCTGGAGGTCCTTCACGAGGGTGGGGATGGCGCGCGCGCCGACGGCTGCGGCCGTCTCGAACTCGCTCATGCTGCTCCCCTCGCTCGTGCTTGGGGGTCATCCTCGCAGGTTGGCCTGACAGCGTGAGACATTCGAACCATCGCCACACTTCGCAACACGGAGCCGGGACACCTTTGGCGAATCAGACCTCGAACCGCCGACCTCGTCACATATGCGGACTGTGCGCCTTGACCAAGAGTTCGACTTGTTCCACGTGCCGATCTGTTCTGATCTGCATCTGTCGGTTTACGCGCCGTCCGTCCCTCTACTACTCGTAAGCAATTGGCATGTCATCGGTTGGCCCCGTCACGGCATATTGCGCACTTATAGGTCCAAAAACAGGCGTAGTTCCCGTGTTCGATGAGCCCCTCGGGGCCATCAGCGACAGCCCGGACGCCGACGGAGTCGACGTCGTTGTCACGCCGTCACGCTGTCCCGTTGCCCGCTCGACAGCATCACCGAGCTCGAAGGATAAGCGAAATCAGAAGCCTCGAAGGGAATTTTCAAGGTCCTCAATGGTGAACGGCTTCAAAAGGTAAGTTTCGGCGCCGGCCATAAGGGCCTCAATGATCCTGGATGAATTAGTTTCTGAAGTCATAATGATGATCCTCGTCTTCACTCCGCGAGCGCGCAGTTCCTTCGTCATGTCGATTCCGTTTACATTCGGCATCATCCAGTCCACGAGGATCGCGGCGAAGGTCTCCTGCTCCGCCTTCTCGAGACCTTCCTGACCGTCCGACGCCTCGGCGCACTGATACCCGAGGGCATTCACCATCCTGCAGCCGATCAACTTGACGGCTCTTGAGTCGTCGACGACGAGGATTCTCCCACTGCCAACGTCAGCACCCTTCGCCTCAATCACCGCCGGCTCCAAGGCCTCAGTGGGTCCACTCGCCGCGCTGGACGGCACGGAACTGGCGGAGCCGCCAGGAGTCGGCGCCGTCGCAGCGGTCGACCCGCCACCGCAGCCTGCGAGCAGGATCGTGCCGGTCATTGCCAGGGAGCCGACGACGGCCACCATCCTGCATGTCATGTCCATTTCGTGCCTCTCGCTACGACGATTACCCCGCGAACTAGGCCCGAACCGTGACACGTCGCCGCCCTGACGTCAACTGAACAGCGCCCGCTCTGCGTGTGCAAGCAGTGCCGGTTCGCCCGGGCCGTCGGTGCCCTCGCGCTGCGACCTCGACACGTACGACATCTTTGGCACCCCCTTGCCCGCACCCGGTGGAGCCTGCCGGTCAGCCGCATTGTGGGCCAGCGCGAACGCGTCCACGTCATCTGAGGTTCCCCAGAAAAAGTAGACATCCACTGTTCGCGAGTGCAATGGGCATTCG
>JBBATH010000051.1:0-1424 GCA_040398845.1 Candidatus Nanopelagicales bacterium
CGCGATGCCCACAGCGACTGTGCTGCGGCCATTCAACGTCGTGGACGCCGACCTGCCCCAGGGCAGCCCGATGAGCGACATTGGCGACCGGATAAACCGCGCAATCGCGAGCCAGACTCCGGTCGAAGTCCTCGCCGCCTCGACAGTTCGCGACTACGTCAGCCGCCAGTTCGTCATCGAGTCGATCAGCGCCGCTGCTTGCTTGCGCCCTGCCGGGGTGTTCAACGTGTGCTCGGGCGTCGGGGTGAGCACCGGCGACATCGCCCGCATGGTCCTCCAGGACCGTCAGATGCCCAATGCGATCACCTCCAGCGACGACTCGCAGAGTTCGACCATCATCGGTGATCCAACACGCTGGCGAGCGCTCACAGGGCTCGCCGAGGCCCTCGGATGCCGAGGCAGCATCGACACCCTCGGCTGGTCGGGCGAAGGAGTTGGCGCCTAGTTATGTCGCCAGGTGCTCCTCGAGCCACCACTGCGCCTGCGGCATCTGGTAGGGGTAATCGACATCGAGGCCGCCGACGTTCTTGATCGGGTAGATCGCCTGGCCCATCCATTTCTGCGGGAGCAAGCCGGTCTCGAGGAGGTCAAGGTTTCGCGGACGGACGATCGATACGCCCATGTCGGCAAACCAGACATCGCCCTGCGAGTCGCGATCGCAATTCAAGGTTGCGGGGTCGCCGAAGGTCTCGAACGGCACGAAGGGCTGCAATAGGCCGTCCTCGTTGATCTTCCGGGCCCGCAGCGGGCTCCACATGTTGTAGCAGGAGACGGTCACTGCCGAATCAAGCTCAGGCCGAGCCCGGAGCACTTCGATGCCTTCGCGCAATTGCCCGGACGAGATCGTCACGGCATTGGCCATGAGGAGCACGTAGAGCTCAACCGTCTCGGCAATCGCATCCAATTCCGACGAGATCACCTGATGTGCATGCACGTAGGCATCCTCACCGAGGGCCGCATTGTCTGCGAGGTAAGCGGGCCGGTCGATGAGATGTGCGCCCATATCTCCGGCGATCGAGGCGATCCCCGGGTCGTCGGTCGATACATAGATGCGGTCGATTTCCGAGGTTTCGACGGCAGCCTTCATCGGCCACCACACCATCGGGTGCCCAGCAATCAGCGTGGTGTTCTTCCCCGGGTAGCCCGATGAGCCCTTGCGGCCGATCAGGATTGCTGCAATCACTGGGCGCCACCTTCACCCATTGTCATGTGCCCGTCGCTGACAAATCTGATGGACTCAAGCAGGCCGAGGCCCAGATCAACGTGCGTGGCGCCGACCAGTCGCCGCCCGGTGCTCGCCTCGAATGAGTAGGGCGTCAGTCGATAGCGGCCCTCGAAGGGCTCATCACGGAGGCAGATCTCCAGTGAGCCGCCGAGCATCTCGTTGATCGTCTCGAGGAGTTCAAGGGTCGAAAGCCGCTCAT
>JBBATH010000052.1:0-1308 GCA_040398845.1 Candidatus Nanopelagicales bacterium
GCGAACCACACGCATGTAATTCACTTGCCGGAACTATTTCTGCGCAAGCCCTAAGGATGGCCGAGGACAGGTTCGAACCCGACAGGGTGGTGCCCGTGAGGTTCGCTCCGGTCAGATTCGCGCCGGACAGGTCAGCCTTAAACTTACTGCAACCCGCCCAGTCGACGTTCGGAGCTGCGGCCCGAGCGCAAGGAACATTTGGCGTCACCGATGCTGACTGGGTCGAGGCTGGCGAGGTTCCGGTGGAGTTGTGAGCGATGGCGATGAAGGAATAGCCGGTGCCGTTCGTAAGGCCGCTGACGGTGCAAGTCCCAGAGGTACCCGTCACCGTGCACGTCTTGCCAAAATTCGCCGACCCAGACCCATGAACCACGATGGAAGTAGGCACACCGCCAGACGACCCAGCCTGAACCGTCACTACCGCCTGCTCGGTGCCCGCTGCAACCGTGGTGATGGTTGGAGTGCTCGGGTAGTACACCACTGTGACGGCGGGGGAACCGGCAGACCAGGGCCCTTCGGTCTGTACCGCACTCAGTCCGATGGTCTTGGTGATGGCCGCGACCCTGAACGAGTACGTGCCACTTGCCTGATTGTTCATCAAGCAATCGGTCGACAGGGACGCCCTCGTCGTGCCGTAACTGCATCCATAACCTGCGTCCGACCAGGGCCCGGAGGCCCCGGACGCGACCTGCACGCGATACCCCATGAGTCTTTGGGTCGAATCGACCTTAGCGTTATCTCAGTACACATAGACATTTGTCCTGCGGTCTTGGTCAAGCCTGGCCGCCACGCCTGACACCGTGCCTGCCCCGAGCACAGTGCCCCTTATCACCGGCGTACTGGCGTCGGACGCACTCCCACCGGAGCCCCCGCATCCGGCGAGGAGCATCACCGCGCACGCGATGACTGCTGTCGCCTTGCCGGAACCTGACGCAAGGCTCGTGAAGCGCCTCGATTATGCACCCATCGCCAACACCATTCCACTCGGGACGTCGTCCCACCAACGTGCGAACCTGACGAAGGCTATTGCCGTTGTCGCGGGTCCGCTACCGTGAACACACGGTGGTCTCGATGTGACGCCCGACACGTTCGACGCAACCCGCATGCACCTGTCAGCAGGGTTGACAACTTCCGTGACGGACCCGTACTGGTGTGGCGTGAAACGGCCGCGGGACTTGTCGGCGACCCTCCACACGAACTCGACCGTGCCGCAGCAGTCACGCGATCCAAGACGACTGACACACCGCGCCACACCCGAGTTCGACAGTTGATAGGTCAGTGAATCGCTGATAGTCGTTGCAGGGCAAT
>JBBATH010000053.1:0-1300 GCA_040398845.1 Candidatus Nanopelagicales bacterium
CAATTGGCCAGCGGATAGCTCGGAGTCTACTGAGGAAATGGACTCGGACACTGACAACACGGCGATGCCCCGCCCGCGCAACCATATGCCCGCCGCGATGGCTCTTGGTGCCGTCGCCCTCGCGTGCATTGCCATGTGGTTCTCCACCGCGCGGATCTTCCTCGCCAAGCTGGGGGAAGCCCTCTCCGGCGCAACGATCGCGCTCCCTGCAGGAATCGTGACGGTGCTCATCGTCCTCCTGCTGGCGACGCGCGCAGGCGCCGTCGGGCTGCCCTATGACCGGTCGGCCATCGCTCAACACGGGCGTACCTTCGACTGTGTTGAGAGGTGCACCCCCCTGCTCGAGCGTGCGTACGACTCCTCCGATGGCCCTGCAAGTGTGGGCACTTATCGGATGTGCTGGGATAGTGGCTGCACGTGTTACTGCATCCCGTCTCAAGACAGGTGGATGCTCGACCACGTGACGGACTCGAAGCCTAACATCGGTGTCGAGGTCGCCTCCGACGCGGTGCTCGTCGTTGAGGCTGTTGGCCTCATTAACTCCACCCACCCACCCAAACTAGTCTGCGACTCGTTCAAGATCGAGAATGGCGTCAAGATTGCCACTGTCTCGGCGCCCACTATGACGAGGGTTCTCGTTACGCGTGGGCTGAAGGAAACGACGCGCCTCGGAGGTGTGCGACCGGCGAAGCTGCTCGATGGTACATTCGCGTACTTCAACGATGACAACACAGCAGGCATCGCGGACTGTGTCAGGTTTGCCGACGGTGCGTACACCCTCTTCGACGGCACTCGGCATGAGATCGTCTTCCGGCTGCCGACGCCGCTGGACCTACAGACGTATCTCCGCCCCGAGATTGCCAACGTTGGTCTGGCATCACGTGCCCCCGCGCCAGTCGAGGTCCACTGCTCACTCGGCCACTGCAGCGACCGCCGTATCCGTGCGTCGCTCATCGTCATGGCCGGTGTCGACTTGCGCAGCTTCCACTTTGACGCTGCACAGTGCCGAGGTTGCCGCCTTGGGAAGGCCCGAGAAGCGAGCACCCGCATCACCTCGGCACCGAGCCGCGGACCGCCGTTGTCGCGCAATGGGACTGTGCCACAGCCATCGACGAGCGGTTATGATCGCTTCGGCCATCGCATCGACTCCGACATCTGCACGAAGATGCCACGCTCGTGGCCTCACGGCTTCACTGCGATGATGAACTTCTGTGACCGTTACAGCGCAGAGTTCTTCCTCTCGTTCCTCGTCGACCGCTCGTCGGCCGAGATTGCCTCATCGATGGAAGACATTGGGCGC
>JBBATH010000054.1:0-1282 GCA_040398845.1 Candidatus Nanopelagicales bacterium
CAGGGTATGGTGCCGGCGTCCGACCTTGCCCTGGGTTTGGGGATGCATTGGGGCACCTCGCCCGTGGCTCATCTTCCGGGCCTCGATATATTCCGCAAGCTCGCCTGCGATGTAGCCGGGGCCGTTATCGCTGAGCAGCCTTGGTTCGTGTAGGACCGTGGCGCTGTCGTGGCCGGGTGCCTTGAGGGAGAGGTTCAGCGTGTCGGTCATGTCCTCGGCCCGTATGTTAGAGCGTTTTCCACAGCCTCTGAATCGCGAGGGATTCCTGCGGCGTTAAAAATCTGATTCATCCTGCTGGCTGGGCAGGAGGCCAGCATGGATGGCCAGAGCTTTATCTCAGGATTTGCGGGATCGGGTCGTTGCAGCGACGGATGAGGGCATGAGTTGCCGTGCGGCCGCGGCTCGTTTTGGCGTTGGCATCGCCACGGCGATCCGCTGGCGCCAGATGGCCCGCGAGCATGGCCGCGCCATTGCGGGCAGGCCCGGAGGAGATCGACGCTCGTCAAAGACGGATACGCATGCCGAGCAGATCATGGCCCTGCTGGCGCAGAACGGCGACATCACGTTGGCGGAGATCCAGTCGGGCCTTGCCGCGCAAGGCGTTTACGTCGGGATCGGGACGCTGTGGCGGTTCTTTGATCGCCGCGGCATCACACGCAAAAAAAGACCGGGCACGCGATCGAGCAGGACCGTCCCGACGTCCTGAGCCAGCGGCAGGCATGGTTCGACGGTCAGCTCGATCTCGAACCCGAGCGCCTCCTGTTTATCGACGAGACCTGGACCGCGACCAACATGACCCGAAGCCACGGACGGTGCGCCAAGGGCGAGCGCCTGAGGATGGGCTTCCCCCACGGCCACCGCAAGACGACCACGCTGGTCGCCGCACTGCGGATGACCGGCATGGTCGCGCCGATGGTGCTCGATGGTCCGATCAATGGCGACTGGTTCGAGGCCTATGTGACGCAGGTGCTCATACCGGAGCTTCGGCCCGGCGACGTCGTGATCATGGACAATCTGTCGAGCCACAAGCGGGCCTCGGTGCGCGAAAGGATCGAAGCAGCAGGCGCAACGCTGCGCTTCCTGCCGCCCTACAGCCCCGACTTCAACCCCATCGAAAAGGCATTCTCGCGGCTCAAGGCGATGCTCCGCAAGGCGGGCGAACGAACCGTCTCCGGCCTGTGGGACCTCATCGGAATGCTCGTCGACATCTTCCAGCCGGACGAATGTGCCAACTACTTCAGTTCGTGCGGCTATGATCCAGCATGATAGGAAAACGCTCTAG
>JBBATH010000055.1:0-1239 GCA_040398845.1 Candidatus Nanopelagicales bacterium
CCCCCAGACGCCGAGACGTCGAGCTTCGAGTACGTGATGCCGCGGTGGCGCGTCTCGTACGCGAGGATCATGCCCGCCTTGGCGACGATGACGGCTTCGGGCGGGGCGCTCGCCTGCACGCACGAGAGACGGTGCGTTAGGACGTTGAGTTCGCCGGCGGCCGCCCGGAGGAAGTAGCGCAGGTTGCCCGTGAGCGTCTGCACGAGCTTCGTGTGCGCCGTCACCTTGCCCGACGGATTGAGCGGGACCATCTCGAGCGCGTCGGCGAGCTTCTGGAGCTTGCTCCCCTTGGTGTGCTCGAGCTTGAACTTGGCGCGCGCTTCAGCGGGGACCAGCTCCGGGCACTCCATCTTGAACTTCTGCTCGATGAGCTCGGGCAGCGAGATGGTGATGACGTCGCGCTCGGGCGATTGCTCGATCTTGTATCCCGCAAACGCCGTCGGGTTGTGCTCGGACGTCACGCCTACGTACTTCGTGCGCAGGGCCTCGACTGTGGCGTCGGCGAGGTCGTGGCCTGTCGCTTCTGAGAAGATGAGGTCGTCGACGATCGTCCCGAGGATGCAGTCGTTGTCCTTCGTCTCGAAGCGCCACATGCAGGGGACGTTCTCGAACGGTGTCCAACCCAGCTCGGTCAGGTCCTTCTCGAGCGTCATCTGCCACTCGTACCCAGCCTCCGGTTCGCCGAAGAGCGGCGGCCCGAGCTCGAGCACCATCTCGGTGCCGTCCTCGTCGAACTCCGGCGCCGTGTCCGGGCAGCGGAGGAAGCGTTTTCCCCTCGATGTCGATGCGTTCGTGTAGGCCGACTTCACGTCCGCTTTGGTGAGGTGGCGCTGCCGCTTGGCCGAGTCCGAGATGATCATCTTGAACGCGACTTCGTCGAGGGTCGTCGAGGACGTGGGCACCGCGTAGGCAATGCCGAGCTTGGCCAACACGCGCTTGCCGCGATTTCCGTCGACGTTGTGGCGCACGGTCACCCTGTCGAGCTTGTTCGTCGACGGGTCGAGCTTGATCCTGTATACCGAGACGACATCGAAGATCGGACCCTCCACGGTGGCTTCCTCGATGCGCCGCATCTTGTTGCCCCTCACGTTTTTTAGGCCGACGAACGACTGCCGGCTCGCCTCGAGCCATTCGTCGCGGTCCGGCGAGGCCATGACCTGAGCGTAGCCTTTCGGCTGATCCTTGACCGCGACGGCTCCCGATTCGGTGACGTACTCGATCTGCGTGCCTGACGCCTCG
>JBBATH010000056.1:0-1132 GCA_040398845.1 Candidatus Nanopelagicales bacterium
GGGACCGTTGCATAAATCTCGGATCGTGATTCTCTGTCGTTGGCGGAGGGTTTTCGATGTCGGTGAAGCGGACGGGTCAGTTGGGGTTCGGCGAGGTCGGGCTGAGGCGTCGTGTTGGTAGCGGTGCGCTGGAGCGGGTGTCGGCTCTGGTGGACTGGGACGGGTTCGAGGGCGCGCTATCGGGGTTGCGCGAGGACGGACCGGGTCGACCGGGCTATCGGCCGCTGCTGCTGTTCAAGGCCTTGCTGCTGCAAGCCTGGTACGGGCTGTCTGATGCGGAACTGGAGTTCCGGCTGGGCGACAGTCTGGCGTTCGGGCGGTTCGTCGGCCTGAGCCTTGAGGACGAGGTTCCCGATCACACCACCCTGTGCCGGTTCCGCAATCGTCTGGTGCATCAGCGGCTTCTGGAGCGGCTGTTCGCCGAACTGGACGGCCAGCTGGAGGGCGCCGGCGTGATCCTGAAGCAAGGCACGATGCTGGACGCCACCCTGATCGAGACCCAGGCGGCCGGTCGTCGCGGTCCCGGTGAGGCGAAGGTTGATCCCGACGCGGCCTATGCCCGGCGCTCGGGCAAGCCGGGCTCGGCCTATGGCTACAAGGCCCATGTCGGTGTCGATCAGGGCTCCGGTCTGATCCGGTCGATCCTGACCACGCCCGCCAATGTCAACGACACCACCCCCGCCGACGCCCTGGTCCGGGGCGACGAGAAGGCCGTTCTGGCCGACGCCGCCTATCACACCCACGCCCGTCATGCGGCGCTCAAGGCCAAAGGGATCAAGCCGCGTCTGATGCGGCGGCCCAACAAACATCACCCGAAACTGCCGCCACGTCTTGCCCTGCTGAACAAGCTGATCGCGCGCAGACGGGCGGCGGTGGAGACCACCTTCGCCACCTGGAAGCGCCGCATGGGCCTCCTCGGTATCCGCTATATCGGCCTGACCAAGGCGTCGGGACAGGTGCTGATGGTCGCCATGGCCTTCAACCTGCGCCGCTGGGCCGCCATCCAGACCCCCTGACCCCGCCCGGACTCCGTCTGGACAAGCAAAACCGGTGACCGAACGACCAGAAACAAAGCCCAACAGGCCGCCGTCATGTCCTCGCCATGAGATCCGAACCGTAACGCAGGGGTCCC
>JBBATH010000057.1:0-1088 GCA_040398845.1 Candidatus Nanopelagicales bacterium
CGGAGTCGGGCCGAACGACTTTTGGCCGGTTGCGTCCCATACTCGATCGACTGGCTGGTCAAGTAGTCGACTACGGGATTGATTACATAGAGCCCTACCAGGTCCGGACAGGCCTCAGCGGCTCCCGGATCCGGCGGGCCCCCGGCCGGGTGACTTCCGTCTCTACGTGCGAGGGATTGAAGCGCCGCACAATTTTCAAGGAGTGGTTGCGCGACGCCGCCAGTACAAGCCAGCACGCCTCACGGTGCGACTGAACCGGAATGGCACGCGGTGCGGATGAACCGGCACGACTCACTGGCCGTCCGAGACGCACGGGAAGCCATACGGGCGCCATTCGGCCTCCGCCTGGTGACGGAGAAGTCACTCGTGACGTCGCTCCCGCTTTGCTCTCTCATGGGCTGCCGTCCTCAGCCGACGTCCGCCGGGTCCTGGATTGCACCCGGGTGCTCGACGTGGTTTTGAGCCCGGGCCTGGGCCGACCCGGGAGGTCTCGGACAGAGGAGGGGCTCAATATTCCAATGCCCCGCCATTGCGGCACGTCAAGCATCTATTAATCCGACGCCGTCGTCCCCACGAGTCAGCCGGCTTCTCCCCGGTCCCCTGCGTCGGCTCAACCACCCATGACGACCTCGGCGAGGGTCGGGGGTGTCAAAGATGAGTCAGATGTTCCACCCTGCCCGATGGTACCTTTCTGCGGCGTGGTCCGTCGTGCCGCCGCCGCCATGGAGTCTGTCGAGGACCGAGGATGGCCGGCTCATCATCGCCATCACCGAGACCAATGTGAGGTCCGGGACGTCGGCCCGAGCGACCCGGGCGACCCCCCCCCCCCAGTCCGCCCAGAACCGCCGGCCGCCGAGTAAGACTGCCCCGGGGAAGTCGAGTCGGCTTCAACTTTGCAATTTTGTTCTCCGACTCGGACGACTTCGATCGGCCCAGGTTGACCGAGCGACGTGCTGGTCTAGTCAGGATCTGGCTGGCTGGGGTCGAGGACAGGTGCCGGCTTGAGGACGCACACGATGCGATGGAGCAAGTACTCACGGCGGTGCGGGCCCATCATCAGGTCTCGGGTTTTGGCAGCTTTGCCATTG
>JBBATH010000058.1:0-1018 GCA_040398845.1 Candidatus Nanopelagicales bacterium
AGCGTCAGGCCCAAGGACTTCGTTGGGATCGCGCAGTTCGATGGCGAGATCAACAAGTTCCCGGACTGGGCCGACCGCATGGGGGCCAAGATCGTCCGCATGCACCCCAAGATGTCGGCGATCATTGCGTGGGCCGAGCGCCAGGCTTCGCCCATCACCGAGGAGATCGAGGCCCAGGTCAGCGACAGCGAGATCATGGTGATCTCGTTGTCCAACTTGCTGATGGACATCCTCACGGAGCGAACGGGCCCCCGCTTGTACGACAAGCGCAAGAACGCGGGCACCGGCCGCGGGCTGGAGTTCTGGCGCGTGCTGAAACGAGATTTCGGCATGGAGTCCAGCGACGCGCAGCTCGCAAAGATGCAGATGTTCATCAATCCGGCGCGCTGCGCGAGCACCGCCGCGCTCGGCGAGGCGCTGGATCGCTGGGAAGCCCTCGGCCGCGAGATGAGCGAGCCCATGAGCGATACCTTCAAGCTCATCGCCCTCAGGAACCTCGTCCCGAAGGGCATGAACGAGCTCATGTCGACGCAGGCGTCGCTGCGCTCGTACCCGGAGGCCCTCCTGTACGTCAGGCGGCAAGTGGCCGAGCATCGGCACCAGAGCCAGGTGCAGCAGGTCCAGCGCCAGTCGCGGCAGACAGGCAGCGGACCGGTCCCCATGGACCTCTCGCCGCTGCAGGCGGCCATCGCCGCGCTCACGGGCGGGTATCAGTGGGGCCACGGCCACGGTCACGGCGACTGTGACGGCCACGCCGCCGCCGACGAGGAGGAGCAGCCCTACGAGGAGACGGTCGAGACGCTCATTGCCGCCCTGAAGGGCAAGGGCAAAGGCAAGGGCAAGGGCCAGAAGGAAACCCGGGAGTGCTACAACTGCGGCAAGACGGGCCATCTGGCCCGAGATTGCCGGCAGCCCGTCAAGGAGAAGGGCCAGGGCAAGGATGCACTCAAGGGCGAGGGCAACGGCAAAGGAGGCAAGGCGGGCAAGGGGCGACAAGTGAATGCCCTCACCGACGAGG